>CAVPUH010000009.1:0-650670 GCA_963708795.1 uncultured Actinomycetota bacterium | reverse complement strand
ATCGCGCGGACATCGGCCCGGTGTTGTGGGGCTCGGTGCCCGAGATGGCCGACGCCGTGCGCATCGAGGGTCGTGACGGCACGTTCGAGCAGGCGGGCCAATCGGTGTTCCGCTGGGCCACGACGGTGCTGCCGAAGATCGCCGCGCAGACGTGTGACCTGGCCGGGGTGAAGCCGGAGGACCTCGCCGGCGTCGTCACGCATCAGGCCAACCTGCGCATCATCGAGCCCTTGGCGGCGAAGTTGGGCGCCGTGAACGCCGTCGTGGCGAAGGACGTCATCGAGTCCGGCAACACCTCCGCGGCGAGCATCCCGATCGCGTTCAGCAAGCTGCTGGCGGGACGGGCCATACCGGCCGGCGGCCCAGTCCTGCTCTTCGGGTTCGGCGGCGGGCTCTCCTACGCCGGCCAGGTCGTCAGCTTCCCCTGAGCAGCCGCGCGTGAGTCTCCCCGACCGGCCGGCCTTCGCGGCTCGAGCCGAGGACCGCGTCACCCTGGCGGTCGAATCGATGTTGCGCCGGCGCGGCTGGCCCCCGGCTGTCGTCCCGTACCCCGCCTACGGCGCGCCCGGCTGGCTCCGGCTGTTGGGCCGGGCCGTCCTGCGCCGGCCGATCAAACCCGGCACGACCCCGCCGTTGACCTCCCGGGGTTGGCGCGCGTTCGTCACCGCTCCGCTCCACCAGGCGCCGATCCACGTGACGGTCGAGGGTCGGACGTATGAGATCGAGTCGGACCGGCAGGGTTACTTCGACCTCCGCGTCGACTCCGACCTGCCGCCTGGCCGCTACGACGTCGAGTTCGCGGTGGGCGACGGTGCCACGTCCGTCGGGCGTGTCCACGTCATCGACTCCGAGGTCGGTTTCGGGCTGGTCAGCGACATCGACGACACGGCTCTCGTGACGGCGTTGCCCCGGCCGTTCGTCGCCGCCTGGAACACGTTCGCCGTCCACGACCAGGCACGCCGGCCGGTGCCGGGGATGTCGGAGTTCTACCGGTCCTGGCTGGCCGAGCACCCGGGTGCGCCGACCTTCTATCTCTCGACCGGCGCCTGGAACACCGTCCCGTGGCTGAGCCGGTTCTTCGAGCGGCACGGATATCCTGACGGCGCGCTGCTGATGACCGACTGGGGCCCGACCAACACCGGTTGGTTCCGGAGCGGGGCGGCACACAAGCGTGCCGAACTGGCGCAGCTGGCGATCGACTTCCCGCAGGCCCGGTGGTTGCTCGTCGGCGACGACGGTCAGCGGGATCCGCTCGTTTACACGCAGTTCGCCGCCGTGCACCCGGATCGGATCGCAGCCATCGGCATCCGCGAGTTGACGCCCGGCGAGCACGTGCTGGCCCATGGGACACCGGCGCCGGCTCCGGCCGCGACCCGCCGGCGCGAAGTGCCGGTCGACGTGCCGATCGTGCGCGGCGACGACGGGCGCGCACTGGCCGCGGCGCTGGATGCGCTGAGCTGAGCCCGAACCGACGGCAGATCGGGCGGATCGGCGGTTTCACGTGCCGATCGGGCGAAGCTGCCGTCGGTAAGGGCACGACGCGGGCGACTCTCGGCCGGTCAGTCGAACAAGTGCTGGCCGATGAACTCGCCCGGCGCCGCCCCCGGCGGGACGGCGAACAGCCCCGACCCGGTGTGCTGCACGTACTCCTGCATGGCGTCCAGCCGGGCGATCCGCGACTGCATCGGCACGTACTGGGTGATCGGGTCGCGCACGTAGGCGATGAAGAACAGCCCTGCGTCGAGGCGCCCGAGATCGTCGTTCCCGTCGGCGAAGTTGTAGCCTCGCCGGAGGATCTGCACGCCCTTGTTCTGAGTGGGGTGCGCGATCCGGATGTGCGCCCCGACGTCGATGATCGGTTTGTCCCCGGAGCCCTTCATCGCGAAGTCGGGCTCGGTGAACTCCGTGCCGCCCGACAGGGGCGCCCCAGCACCCTTGGTCCGGCCGATGACGCGTTCCTGCTCACCGAGAGCCTGCCGATCCCAGATCTCGATCGTCATGTTGATGCGCCGGGCGACAAGGTAGGACCCGCCCGCCAGCCAGGCAGCACCCGGGTCGTCGGCTCCGGCCACCCACACGTTGTCCTCGACCAGCACCGGTTCCTCGGCCTTGAGGTTGGCAGTGCCGTCCTTGAAGCCGAACAGGTTACGCGGCGTGGCCTGGCTGGTCGACGTCGACGAGGTCCGGCCGAACCCGAGCTGGGACCAGCGCAGCGGCGCCGTACCGAACGCGATCCGGGACAGGTTGCGGATCGCGTGCACGGCCACCTGGGGGTCGTCCGCACACGCCTGCACGCAGAGATCGCCGTCGGATCGCTGCTCCTGAAGCGCATCCCCGCGAAAGTGCGGCAGCCGGTTCAGTGCCTGGGGACGTTTGCCCTCCAGCCCGAATCCGGCCTTCTTCTCGAACAGCGACGGCCCGAACCCGAACGTCAGGGTCAGCCCGGATGCCGGCAGCCCTTGCGCCTCACCGGTGTCATCGGGCGGGACGTCGTACGGGCCGTCGGCGGCGCCGTACTCGCCGGCGGGCAATCCCTGCGTCATCCGTGCGGCAGCGTCGGTCCACTGCTTCAGCAGGGAGATGAGGTCGTCGCGCGAGGTCGTCGACATGTCGAACGACGCGAAGTGCAGGCGGTCCTGAGCCGGGGTGACGATGCCTGCCTGGTGTTCGCCGTAGAACGCGTACGGCTTGGCCGGAGCCGGCGTCGACGCGGTCGCGGCATCCGCGTCGGTCAGCCGGCCGACGGCGAAACCGGCACCAGCGGCGATCGCGCCGGTGCCGGCCAGGCCGAACAGGCCGCGTCGCGACAACCCCCGTCCGGCCGGCGCCGCAGCGTCGGTCGGGCCAGGGTTGTCTTCATCTGGTGTCTCGGTCAGAGCGTCACGGCTCCGGAGAGCTTCGAGAGGGGTTCGGAGAGGGCGTTCACCGCGTCGGAGAGTTCCTTGACCTGGGCCTTGGAGAGGTCGGTGTAGAGCACGAAACCGTCACCCTTGCGGTACTTGTCGAGCTCGGTCTGCAGCTCGGTGAACCGCTGGTCGATCTGCTTCTCCAGCTCGGGATTCTTCTTCGCCAGCAGGGGCCGGAGGCCCTCGAAGGCGACGCGAGCACCTTCGACGTTGGCCTGGAAGTCCCACAGGTCGGTGTGCGACCAGATCTCTTCCTCACCGGTCACCTTGCCGGTGGCGACCTCGTCCATCAGGCCCTGGGCGCCGTTGGCGATCTCGGTGGCGGAGAAGTCCATCGTCTTGGTGCGCTTGTAGAGCTGGGCGGTGTTGGCGACGAGCAGATCGGCGTACTCCGTGCGCTGGGCCGGGGTGAGCGCGGTGTAGTTCTTCGCGGCCTGAGGCCAGAGGTCCTTCTCGATGACGTGCCAGCCGGTCCACCGGTCGCCCTTCTCGACGTCGGCCTCGCGGAAGTCGATCTTCGGGTCGAGGTCGCCGAACGACTCGGCCACCGGCTCGATCCGCTCGTAATGGGCCCGTGCGGCGGGGTACAGGGCTCGGGCCTCGTCGTCCTTGCCGACCTTGTACAGGGCGACGAACTGGTTCGTCACCGCGATCAGCTGCTCGGTCTGGTCACGCACGTAGGCGGCGTACTGGGCGTTCGCGGTGTCGATGAGTTCCTTGTTGTCGCCCACGGGCTCGAACTTGGTGCCGGAGTCGGTGACGGTGAAGTCGGCGCGGATCCCGTCGCCCACCATGCCGGGCTTGCAGGCGGTGAAGTACTTCCCGGGCCCGGCTTGGACGACCAGATTGCGGGACAGGCCCGGTCCGATGTTCTCGACCTCACCGATGATGCGCAGCCCGTCGGAGCCCAGCAGGTAGAACTCGGTCACCTTGTCGCCGTTGTTCGTCACGTTGAAGACCAGGTTGCCCGACGGCGCGGTGGCCGCGGACACCCCGCAGGCGTCGTCGGTCGCGGCCACGGTCAGCGTGCCCGGGGAGGCGCTGGCACCACCGGAAGCCGTGTCGTCCGCGTTGGTGTTCGACGTGCAACCGGCCAGGGCCAGGGCCGCGACCGCAGTGCCGGCGGCGAAGGTGGACAGTCGGCGGCGGGTGCCGTCGGGACGGGTCATGCATTGCCTCCGGAGCTGGCGTGGACGCGAGGGGACGCGGTGGGTGCGGCAGGCTTTTTGGTACGGACGGTGCGGATGAAGAAGAACAGGGTGGGGACGACGTAGAGCACCCAGACCGTCGCCTCGAGGACGGTGGTCGCGGGGGAGAAGTTGAGGGTGCCCTTGAGGAGGGTCCCGTACCACGACGTCGGGGGGATGGTGGCGGAGACGTCGAAGGCCAGGTTGTTCAGGCCGGGCAGAACGCCGGCCTCCTGCAGGTCGTGGACGCCGTAGGACAGCACCCCGGCGGCGACGACGATCAGGATGCCGCCGGTGATGGCGAAGAACCGGGCCAGGTTGATCCTCAACGCGCCCCGGTAGAGCAGGTAGGCCAACAACGCGGCGGTGACCACGCCCAGCGCGGCCCCGATCAACGGCTCCAGGCTGGGGTTCTGCGACCGGCTGGTGGCCTGGGTGGCCGCCCACAGGAACAGGGCCGTCTCCAGGCCCTCCCGCCCGACCGCGAGCGCGGCCACCAGGACCAGGCTCCACCCGTTGCGTTCCACCGCGGCGTCGACCTGGCCGCGGAGGTCGCTGGACAGCGTCCGCGACGTCCGCGCCATCCAGAACACCATCCAGGTGACGAACACCACCGCCACGATCGACAGCGCGCCGCCGATCATCTCCTGCGCCTCGAACGTCAGACCGCGGGGTCCGAAGGTGAGCAGCGCACCGAACCCCAGCGACACCACGATCGCGGCCGCCACGCCCAGCCACACCCGCGGCAACAGGGCGCGACGATCCGTTTTCACGAGATAGGCGATGAGGATGCTGACGACGAGCGAGGCCTCGAGGCCCTCACGGAGGCCGATGAGATAGTTGGCGAGCACGATGCTGGATCCGCCTCGATCGGAGTCGCAGGCCATCCCGGACGGGATACCTCGGTTTGGTGTGGCTCACCTAACCAAGAGTCGACTGTAGACCCGACGATCGGCGCCTCACCAACCCGGCGCGTTGTGATCTAGCTATCGTCACCCATTCGGTCCGGACGTGAACCGAACGTCACTCGATCACGTCCACGGCGAAGGCCGCGTCCTCGGGCAGCGGCGGAACCGGCCAACTCGGATCAGGCGTCCACGACTCCCAGCCGTCGCGGTAGGGCGTTCCCCACTCGGCGATCGCGACCTCGGCCGCGCTCGCGTCGGCCTCGATCGCGGCTGCCTCGGCGGCGGTGTACCGCCCCTGCCGGACGGCCTCGGCCAGTTCGTCCTCGTCCTTGCGGCGATGCGTGCGGTCCGCGCCGACGACGATGTCGAGGACGTGGTCGCTCGAGATGGTCGCGCGGCCGTCGCGCCGGTGCGGATCCTCGAGGTTGACGTAGTAGCCCTTGAACTCGCCGTCCTCGTTCCAGAACAGCCACACCGACCACGGCGTGCCGGGCTGTGTGATCCGCAGGGTGCCGTTGCCCTGCCAGATGCCGCGGCCCTGGATCCGGGGCGACCGGAACATCGTCCGCGCCGTTCCCGATCGCAGGGACGTGCCGTCCTCGAGACGGGGGACCAGGATCGGGGTGTCGCCGGCCAGCCAGGCGACGAGACCGTCGGCGTCGTCTCGCACCACGGTCATCGGATGCACGGTCTGCGGGTCGCCCGGCGTCCAGGCGGGGCGGCGGTAGATCCAGTGGATCTGCTCGCCCGGCTGCCAGTAGCTCGTCTCGACCGGACCGGCGGTGGCGTCGCTTCGCCTGTCCCCAGCGTCGGCCGGCTCGCGCCCGCTCACACGGCCGCCTTCGTCATCGAGAGCACGTCCAGCGCCGCGTCGAGTTGCTCGGTGGTGAGTCGCTCCCCGTCGACGAACCCGAGGTCGATCACCGTCTGGCGGATCGTCGTGTTCTGGGCCAGCGCGGTCTTCGCGACCTTGGCGGCGTTCTCGTAGCCGATGTAACGGTTGAGCGGTGTGACGATGGAGGGGCTCGACTCGGCCAGTTCGCGGCAGCGGTCGGCGTTCGCACTGATGCCGGCGACGCACTTGTCCGCGAGCGCGGTCGAGGCGTTGGCCAGCAGCCGGATCGAACTCAGGATGTTGGCGGCGAGGACCGGCAGCATCACGTTGAGCTCGAAGTTGCCGACCGCGCCGGCGAAGCCGATCGTCGCGTCGTTGCCGATCACCTGCGCGCACACCATCGCCGTCGCCTCGCAGATCACCGGGTTGACCTTGCCGGGCATGATCGAACTGCCGGGTTGAAGGTCGGGGATCGCGATCTCGCCGAGCCCGGCGCGCGGCCCCGAACCCATCCAGCGCAGGTCCGAGCAGATCTTGAAGAGGCCGACGGCGATCGTCTTGAGCTGGCCGGACAGCTCGACGAGGGAGTCCTGGCTGCCCTGGGCCTCGAAGTGGTTGGCCGCCTCGGTGAGCGGAAGGCCGGTGAGGAGCGTCAGGCGACCGACGACAGCCCCGGCGAAGCCGGCCGGGGAGTTGATGCCGGTGCCGACCGCCGTACCGCCGAGCGCCAGCTCGGACACGCGGGGGAGGCTGACGGCGACCCGGTCGCCGGCGTAGCCGAGTTGGGCCGCGTACCCCCCGAACTCCTGCCCCAGGGTGACCGGGGTGGCGTCCATCAGGTGGGTCCGGCCGGACTTGACCACGCCGTCGAACTCGGCGGCCTTCGCGCCCAGTTCGTCGCGAAGGTGCGCCAGGGCGGGCTGGAGGTCGTTCACGAGGGCGTCGGCCACGGCGATGTGGATCGAGGTCGGGAACACGTCGTTGCTCGACTGGCTCGCGTTCACGTGGTCGTTGGGGTGGATGTCGCGCCCGAGCCGGCGGCTGGCCAGCGTCGCGATCACCTCGTTCGCGTTCATGTTCGACGACGTGCCCGAGCCCGTCTGGAACACGTCGATGGGGAACTCGCGGTCGTGCTGTCCGGCGGCCACCTCGTCGGCGGCGGCGCTGATGGCGTCCGCGACATCGGCGTCGAGCAGGCCCAGCTCGGCGTTGACCTGCGCCGCGGCCGACTTGATGAGGGCCAGGGCGCGGATGTGACGGGACTCGATGGTGGATCCGGAGATCGCGAAGTTCTCGACGGCGCGCTGCGTCTGCGCGCGCCAGAGTGCGTCGACCGGGACCCGGACCTCGCCCATGGTGTCGTGCTCGATGCGGTACTGCTGCTCGTCCGCGGTGGCTGTATCGGTCATGGTCCGACGGTATCGGGCAGCGGGCAGCCGCGGCCAACGGCGACGGAGCGGACGCGCCCGGACCGCGAGCACCTGCCGAATGTCATGTCCGGCACCTCGGCGATGCGCCTACGCTGGCCGCATGAGTGTCCAGCCCCCGACTCCGGCCCAGCCCTCGCAGCCCGATCGGCGGCCCGGTGCCGCCGACCGACGGTGACACGTCCCAGCTGCGGATCTCCGACGCCGAGCGGCACCAGGTCGCCGAGCTGCTGCGAGACGCCGCCGGCGACGGCCGGCTGACCATCGACGAACTCGACGAGCGCATCGAGACGGTCTACGGCGCCAAGACCTACGCCGACCTGGTCCCGGTGACCGTGGACCTTCCCGGTGCGGCCGCGGTGCTGCCGAAGGCGGCGCTGACTCCGGCGAACTCCCCGAGTACCCGGGTGCAGCCACTCTCCAGCGGGTCGTCGCACACCTCGTCCGGGTCGGTCGCGATCTTCGGCGGAGCGACCCGATCCGGCCCCTGGACGGTGGCCGAGCAGTACACGGCGCTCGCGGTGTTCGGCGGCGTCGAACTCGACTTCACGGACGCGACGTTCACGGCGGCCGAGACGACGCTCTACGCCAACTGTCTCTTCGGCGGCATCGAGATCACCGTTCCCGACGACGTGATCGTGCACGTGTCGGGCATCCCGATCTTCGGTGGCTTCGACCATGGCAAGGGTGGCGCGGCGACGTTCGCGCCGAACGCGCCGGTCCTGCACGTCAAGGGGATGGCGATCTTCGGCGGCGTGGACGTCAAACGCAAGCCGGCGAAGACCGACAAGAGCTCGGTCGAGAAGTCCTGACCGCCGATCAGAGCGGGGCGCAGCCCGCCGCCAACTGCTGCGCCTCCACCTGTCGGATCTGCCGCGCGAGCGCCTGCGCCTGCCGATTGAGCGCGGCGGCTTCGCGGCGCGTCGTGAACGGGTCGGCCCAGTCGAGTCCGGCGATCTCGGCACGGACGTCGGCGAGTTGCTGCTCGAGACCAGCGCGCTGGGCCGCCAGCGCCGTGCACGTCTCACCGGCGGTGGCACCGACGTCGATCGTCACCGTGCCGGTCGGGTGTCCGAACCAGTGCACGCTCTCGCGGACCATCTGCCACGCGAATCCGTAACGCCCCGCACCCGGTGCGGTAGCCGCATAGCCGAAGCGGACGGTCCGTCCCGGGTCGACCGGTCCGAACGGCAGTTCCAGCCGATTCGTCCCCCAGGTGGTGTTGTCCTGCGGGCTCTGACTGCCCAGGCGGTACCCGCCGCCCTGGGTCCACGTCGTCGACCCGGTGTTCGTGGCGTCCACGGCGACCACAGCGGTTGCACCGGCCGCGATCGGCGTGGGGAGTGCGGCTGCGATGGACACACTGGCGTCGTCCACGTAGGCCGGGCTCGGATCAGCGTGCTGATAGGGCAGCCGGAAGAAGCCGCGGACTCGGCCCGCCACGTCGCCGTCGGTGCCGTTGGTCGTGATCGGCTTCGCCGGTGTCGGGCTGTCGATGTCGAGGGTGATCACGATGTCGTCGCGGCCGGGCTTGTTGCAGTCGTAGGTGTGCAGGGTGAGCTGCTCGCCGTCGACGTCGTAGCCCCAGACGAGGACGACGTGGTTCTTGAACACGTCCCAGGGCGCGAACGACTCGGTGAGCACCAGCCCGATGGGGCACAGCCGGCCGGCGTCGATGTCGGCCATGATCGCCCCACACTCGTTGACGCTCTGATGGAAGTCGCCGCTGCCGCGGAACACGGTGTCGTGATCGAGGGCGGACGTCATCGACAGCCACCGCGGCACGACACCGGCGCCGCCGAAGCTCTGGATGAGCCGGTTCAGGATGTGTTGGGCGACCGAGATCGGGATCGATGACGCCGAGGTCCCACGCAACTGCGGGGTGCCGCTCTCGACGATGTCCCTGGTGAGGAAGGACATCCCACCGCACAGGCCCATCTTCGTGACGTCGATGTTGACCGACGGCAACCCGAGGATCGAGATCGAGAGTTGGGTACCGGCCGGCCATGGTCCGTTGGCGAACAGGGGTGCGTGGGTGGACGGCCGGAAGCCCGCCACTCGACCGGTCCGCCGGACCTGGACGGTGTTCGACGCCCAGCGTGGGGTGCCGCCGGGGTCGTAGACGACCAGGTTGCCGTCGTCCTGCAGGACCACCGTCGAGCCGGGATGGCCGTCCGTCCCGCTGGCCCACCAGGCATGCCCGTCACTGCCGTAGGCGACGAGATTGCCGTCGCCCTGCATGACGATGCGAACGACCGGCCGGCCGTTCGTCGCCGAGGCCCACAGAGCCCGGCCGTCGCGGGCCCGGTAGAGCACCGCGTTCCCGTCGCTCTGCATGACGAGGGTGACGGTTCCGTTGGCAGCGGTGAGGGTGCCGCCGGTGGTCAGCTGCTGATCGACGCCGAGACGGTCCACGGTGACTCCTTCGGTGGGTGCGTGGCCATAAGGGTGCTGACAATCGCGGGCAGATACGTCGACCGGCGATACCTCGGCGGCTCGATCCTCAGCCTTCGCGGACGACCTCGGCGGCGGCCTTGTCCGTGCGGATGCCCTTGTAGGACGGGTGACGCAGGTGTCCGGACTCGGTCCACTCGCCGAAGGCGACGTCGACGACGAGGCTCGGATCCACCCAGGTGGCGGTCGGTTCCCGGGGCGGGTCGAGGAACGCCGGCGTCGGTGGTGGCCGACGGCGCGAGGAGAGCCCGCAGCTCGCGCAACGTCGACGCCGTGAAGCCGGTTCCGACCTTGCCCGCATAGCGGAATCCGCCGTCTGCGTCGTAGTAGCCGATGAGCAGGGCACCCAGACCCTGCCGGGACCCGGCCGGGGCCGTGAAGCCACCGACGACGAACTCCTGTCCGCGGACGATCTTGAGCTTGAACCAGTTCCCGCTTCGCCCGCTGCGGTACGTGGCATCGGCCCGCTTGGCGATCACACCCTCCCAGCCGGAGTCCTCGGCCATGGCGTAGAGCTGCCGGCTCTGGTCGACGACGTGCTCGCAGTAGACCAATGCGTCGGACCAGTCGGCCACGGTGGCGAGCAGCTCCTTGCGATCCACCTGGGTGAGGTCTCGGCTGTCGTGACCGTCGAAGTGGAGCAGGTCGAATCCGTAGAACCAGACGGGGACGTCGGTCGCGACGATCTCGCTGGGATCGGTGAGATGGATGCGGTGCTGAAGCCGGCTGAAGCTCGTCTGCTCACCGTCGAAGGCGACGATCTCCCCGTCCATGACGAACGTGTCGCCACCGACCTGCTCGTCCAGGGCGGCGACGATCTCGGGGTAGCTGCGCGAGACGTCGTTCCGGTTGCGGGAGTAGACGGTCGTCGTGCCACCGGTCCGGATCGCGAGCGCTCGGACCCCGTCCAGCTTGCGTTCGAAGATCCAGCCCGGTTCGAACACACGCCGGCTCGTCAGGCTGGCGAGCTGGGGGTCGACCCACAGCCGGTCGTCGGCGTTCACTGAGTGCTCCGGGCGCTCCGCATGAATCGAGCGTGCCGTAGTGGCGCCGTTCGCGCCAGATCCCGAACCAGGGTGGCTCGTCGGGTCCGGGTGTCGTACGATCCCTGCCATGGTCAAGCGTTGGCGCGCCTATTTTTCGTCGGCTCTGGAGGAGCCCGCGGCTGATTGACGCGTCCTGACCACCTTCAGAGCCGACCTGGGCAGAGAGAAATCTCTGCCCTTCGCCATGTCACCGGCGGGCTCCGAACTGGTTCCCGTCCACCTCAGACAGGAACCCACCATGACGTCCCCTGCACTGCAACCCGCCGTCTCGACGGCCGACGCCCACGCCTCGACGTCCAACCTCCGGGTCAGCAAGTTCGAGACGCTGCCCACGCCTCGCGACCTCCTGGCCGAGCTGCCCATCTCCGATGCGCAGGCCGACGTGGTCGAGCGCGGCCGCAGCGAGGTCCGGGCCGTGCTCGACGGCCTCGACGACCGGCTGCTCGTCATCGTCGGCCCGTGCTCGATCCACGATCCGGTCGCCGGCCTGGAGTACGCCCGCCGGCTGGCGGTCGAGGCCGATCGTCATCGCGATCGCCTGCTGGTGCTGATGCGCACGTACTTCGAGAAGCCTCGCACCACCGTCGGATGGAAGGGCCTGATCAACGACCCGCACCTCGACGGGACGCACGACATCGCCACCGGCCTGCGGACGGCCCGGCGGTTCCTGCTCGACGTCACTGCACTCGGCCTGCCCACGGCCACCGAGTTCCTCGAGCCGATCAGCCCGCAGTACACCGCCGACCTGATCAGCTGGGGTGCCATCGGAGCGCGCACGTCGGAGAGCCAGATCCATCGCCAGCTCGTGTCCGGCCTGTCGATGCCGGTCGGGTTCAAGAACGCCACTGACGGCGACGTGAAGGTCGCGTTGGACGGCTGCTCGGCGGCCGCGGCGGCGCAGACGTTTCTGGGCATCGACGAGGACGGCCGCGCCGCGCTGGTGAGCACGGCCGGCAATCCCGACACGCACCTCGTGCTCCGGGGCGGCAAGAGCGGCCCGAACTACCGGGCCGCCGACGTGGCCGCCGCGAGCGACCGGATGCGGTCCGGGGCCCTGAACCCGCGGGTGGTCGTGGACGCGAGCCACGCCAACAGCGGGAAGAGCCACCTCCGGCAGGCGGAGGTCGCTCGTGAGCTGGCCGAGCAGATCGGGGGCGGCAGCTCCGCGGTCGCCGGCGTGATGCTCGAGAGCTTCCTCGTTCCCGGCGCGCAGGACCTCGACGTCGCCACCGCCGGTGCCGCGTCCCTGACGTACGGGCAGAGCGTGACGGACGCCTGCATGGGCTGGGACGTGACGATCGAGGTGCTCGACACGCTGGCGGCGAGCGCTCAGCGGTAGCGGGCGAGCACCCCGACCATCGACGCGGCCTGGTCCCAGACGGTGGCCGCGGACGCGTTGATCGCCGTGGCCGCCGCACCGGTCACCCCTTCGCTCATCCGGCTGACGAAGGCGTCCCGGCTCTCACCGGCCACCTGGGCGATGGAGACGTTGGCCAGCTTCGCGGCCAGCGCCGACTGGTCCGTGACGCCGGCGAGTTCGACCGCGTCCTGATCGGTGACCGCGCCGGTCGTGAGGTCGCCGTCCGTCAGCCGGCTCAGCAGGGACGGCTTGAGCAGTCGGATCGCGTCCGGATCGATCGCGAGCTTGCCCGGAAGGCCGACGATCGGCGTGGTCGTCGTGCCGCAGGCGTAGAAGAAGTCGCGGAACGAGGCGACGTAACGCCGGTGCGCGTCGCAGTCGATGGCCGTGACCGCGGACCCCTGCAGGGTGATGTCGGCGAGCACGACCCACGGTTCGGTCGGGCAATTCGAGCACGCCGGGCACGCACACGGCGTGGTGGTGTCGTCCTCGCCGTTGGGGTTCCGGGGCCGGATGCAGGAGACGGAGTCGCGGAACAGCGGCGGGTCCATCACCGCGTCGTACGTGCTGGGCAGGGCATCGAGAACGCGGATGCGATACGACTCCCGGATCCGGCTGTACTCGCAGCCCGTGTCGTCACACCCGCAGCCGCAGCCCGACGTCGGCGACGTCACCGGCCGGGTCTGGTACTCGGCGTACGCGATCGCCAGGTACACCGGCTTGTCCCCGCGTCCCGGTGCACGCACGTCGGCACACCACGGATCCGCCGGGACGCAGCCGTTCGCGGCATCGCCGTTGACGTCCTGGGCGCCGAGGTCGATCTCGAGGCGCTCGTCGAGCAGGATCTCGTCGCCGTAGGGTCCCAGCGCGTAGCCGGGCTCGACGGCCACGAAGCCGGGCTTCCCGTCGATCGCGGCGACCCGGATGCCGCACACGATGCCCCAGCCGTGGAGCATGCGGTTGTGCCGGCGGGCCTTCTCCCGGAAGTAGAGCTGGTCCTGGGTCAGGTCGGCCGCGCCGACGAGCTGTCGAGGGAAGTACCGCACTCGCTCACGCCCGTCGGAGCCCGTGTCGGCACTGCCGGTCGCAACCGCGCCGCCGCACCCGCATCCCGTTGCTGTACTGGTCATCACTGGTCCTCACTCGAGATGCCGAAGATGCTGTGCCACGTGCCGCCGGCCGTGCCATCGCCCGAGGGTGGGGCTTTGTCGGTGGCGACGAGAGCTTGGAGGAACGTCGCGTCGAGGGTGTCGACCTCGGTGTCCCACAGGCGGGCGAGCTGGTCGTCGTCGAGCTTCGTCCCCGGGTAGTCCGCGTCGAGTTCGGCCGACGGCGTGGCGCCGGAGGAGATCTCGGCGCCGGCCGATCGCATCATCACCGCGACCGTCGCACCCGGGAAGGGCGCGTCGCCGTCGAGGCCGTAGGCCGCACTGGTTCCATCACCACCGTCGTCGGTACGGAAGACCTTGAGCCGCACGATCCGGGCCTGGTCCTGGGCCGCCCGTGGGATGGCCCAGGCTCGCAACCACGGGTCCGGGTCGGCGAGGTCGTCGACCAGCATCGGCTGGTCGAACGCGATCCGCAGGGCCTTGCCGTCCTGCCAGCTCACGGGAACCGTGGCGCCGTTGGCCGGGTCGAGCTCCTTGACCACGGGTGGCGGCGGAGCGGGCGGGTCCGGCGGCTGGACCTGCTCGACGGACGCCGTGAACGTCAGCGGTGTCCCGGACCCGAGTTGGGCGGTCACCGTCTGGGTGGCGCCGGCCGCGTCCGCCGGGGTGCCGAGAGTCCAGGAGCAGGCAGCGATCCCGTCGGCGCCGGTCGTGACGGCGGCGGACGGTCCCCAGGTGGTGCCGTCGGCGCTGACGGTTCCGGCCGACGGGTCGGCCGGTCGGAACCGTGAACGTCACCGTCTGTCCGGCCGCCGGTTGGGCGTCACCGTCGGAGACGAGCACCCGGAGCTGAGCGGCCAGCGCTGTGGCCGCTGCGCCGACCTGGCCGTCGCCGTCCAGGACGGCTGCGGTGTAGCTCGGCGTCTCGTGTGCCTTGCAGCACGCGTCCACCCGCGCGGCCAACCCGGCGATCAGTTCGAACAGAACCGTGTTGCTGAACACCTCGGACCGGTAGGTGAACTCGTCGATCGCCATCGGGGTCTCGCCGTCGGCGAGCGTCACGGTGGCGAGGACGACGCAGGTCGAGTCCGGGTGCGGGGCACGGCGGGTCGGCGGTCGGCGCGCCGGTGAGCGCCTGCTCGGTGGCGATCCGCCGCGAGAACGCATCGGGCGGGTCGCTGGGATAGATCGCCGCGAGCTGGTCGGCGGTCAGGTCCGGCACCGGCGACGGCAGCCCGCTGCCGACGGTGATCCGGAACCGTTCGACGACGGTGCTGTCCGCCATCGCCGCGGTGGTGTCGCAGTCACCGGCCAGGACGCGGACCGGCTCCGCGCCGCATTCGGTGTAGCACAGCGAGACCGTGGTCTGTCCGGTCGTCAGTCGTTCACCGACCGGGAGGCCGCAGCTGTCGGTCGGCTGGGCCGGATCGACGATCGCGCTCGCCGGCACGACGATCTCCCGACCCACGCCGTCGATCGCGACCCCGGCCGTGACCGCGATCGACCCGTCCGCGCAGGCGATGACCCGCAGCCCGCAGAGCACGCCGGTGCCCAGGGTCAGCCGGTTGAGCATCCAGCGCTTCTTCAGGGCGTAGCACTGCTCCATCGTGAGGTGCCGGTCGTCGAGCAGCTTGCCGTAGAAGTACCGGTTCCGCTCGGGGGCGGCCAGCCCTCGGAGGGTGGCCTCGGAGATGGTCTGATCAGCCACGGTCTCGTCCTTTCCTGTGCTGGTGTGATGCGCGCGGAGCCTGGGTCTTCCGGGATCGGAGCGGTGGGGGACCGGTCATGCGAGTCGCAACCCGCCGACGGTGATGGCGCCGACGCGGGCCGACGGGCCGGTCGGCGGCGCGAGGAGAGCGCCGTCGAGTGACCCGTCGGCGGTGTCGAGCCGGAGCGTCTCGGGTGCGCCGCCGACGATGCTGTCGACACCGACACGGGCGTTCATGCCCACCCGCATGTCGGCGTCGGCCAGGCAGACGCGATAGGCCGTGTGGGCCGGCTTCTCCCGGTCGACGAGCTCAGTGAGCGCGGCAGCGCCGCCCGCTCGCACGACGTCCGCGGCGAGTGCACGGACACAGAACCTGTGCGCGAGGTCGGCGAACAACGGCGACCCGGGCTCGTCGCCGGCGGTCAGAGTCGACTGGTCGACCACTGCCGTGCGGCCGAGCACGGCACCGTCGAACGGTGCCGGAGCGAGCATCGTCGCGTCGTCGAGGCCGGCGACGTCGAGCTGCCAGAGCACGGCGTCGGTCGCCGGTTCGCTGATGGTGATGTCCACGCCGAGGTACGCGACTGCCGCGCGGCGCAGGCCGTCCGGCGTCCCGCGCACGGCCTGCAGCGCGAACGTCGACGCGAGCACCTCGCGGCGCTTGGCTTCCGACCACGCCTCGTCGAGGTCGACGTCGAGCCAGCCGGCGAGCCGGTCGAGCGCGGTGCCTTCGCCGGCGAGCGAGAGGTCGGGCGCCGTCGCAGGGTCGAACAGGAGCGCCAGGTCGTCGGCGCGGGAGCTCTCCTCGGACTGAACGCTGCGGATGACCCGGAGGAAGCGTTCGAGGAAGTCGGCGCCGGCAGCGTCGTCGCGGTAGATCGCGGGCAGGTGGTCGAGCCACGAGGTCGGGTCGACGACCACGGCGGCCTGGCGGACCACTGGCGTGACGAGCCCGTCACCGCTCAGCACTCCGCCGATCCAGCACTGGGTGCCGGGCCCAGGTGGGAGCAGTGTGACCGGTGATCCCGACGGCAATGCCGTCCACGGACCGGCCGGGTCCACGGGGTTCGCCCAGGTGGCGATCCCGGGCAGTCCGGTCGGCTCCGGGCGCACGCCCGTGGTGGTCGTGCTGGCGAGTGCGAGATGAGCGGGGGAGGCGCTGTCGGCGTCGATGCGGACCTCGCCGAGCCGATGGTCGCCGGGATCGACGGCGACCGGTCCGGCGACGAACAGGCCGCGTCGCACCCGGGACCCGACCGGATCGACTCGCCGGAGCTGCGGTGCCGGCGACGGCGTCGAGGTGATCGGGCCGGCCGCCGGGTACGTCCAGAGTCGGCCGTCCGCGGCTGCGTGGACCTCGGCGACTCGCTCACCGGCCTGCGCAGGTGCCGCACCGACGAATCGACCGCCGGCGTCGAAGACCAGGAGCTCGGACGACACGGCGTCGACGACATAGAGGCGGTCTGTCCCGTCTGAGCTTCCGGCGGCCGCCACCCCGCCGATGCGCAGAACCGGCGTGTCGAGGGCGAGCCCGGTCCGGGGATCCCGAGAGCGTCGAGCCGGCTGCGACCACGCCCCGGTGAGGACGGCATCGAGCGCACCAGCCGCATCGACAACGACGACGCGGTCGGGTTCGGCCGGGTCTGGGCCACGGTCGACGACCAGCAGTCGCCACCCGGCACCGGATCCGGTCGTGGCCAACCGAACGACCGATCGCAGTGCCGCGGTCGAGGCGGCGGACGTCCAGAAGCCCGGGTCGAGGGCACCGTCGGCGGTGAAGCGCTGCACCCGACCCGTCCCCTCGGGCCCGCCGTGGTCGAGCACGTACAGGCGTTCGTCGGCGTCGGCTCCGAGCTGCCAGGGTTGAGCGAACCCGTCCCACCGACCCACGAGCGCCCCAGTCGACGGTTCGAGCAGCTGCACCTGGTCGTGACCCGTGTCGGCGACGTACAGGCGCCCGCGCGGCCCGAGCAACAACCCGCGGGGCGACCCGAACGATCCGGGATTCAGCTGTGACCACAGGATGCCGGTGGGATCGGTGGCGTCGTCCGGTCCGCTCACCGGCTGTTCCGGCGCGCAGGGCGCCAGCGCCCAGACCACGTTCGCGGCGGGGTCGCTGACGAACCCGCCGACGGCGCCGACGACGGCGAGACCACCCGGCCCGGCCAGCGGATCGGTACCGGAGAGCGACGGTCCGATCGCGACGCCCACGTCCGGGATGCGGGCGAGTACGAGCGATCCGTCGGCGGCGGCCTCCAGTCCTTCGCCCGTCAGTCCGAGCCAGCCACCGTCGACGTTGAGGTAGCGCGGCAGCCGGTCGCGTGCCGACGGTGTGGTCATCGTTCGACCCCCAGCCAGACGACCGACCAGCCCAGCCGTTGAGCGGTCGTCGCCAGGATCAGCTCCGGCGGGTTCCAACGCTGGCCGAGCGGCGGAAGGGTGACCCGCAGGTCGAAGCCGGCCGCTGTCGCGTCGACCACGTCGGCGAACCCGTCGATCAGCGCGGAGATCTCGGCACCCGGCGTCGGGGCCAGGTAGGTCCGGGACCCCACGACGTGGGCCTGGTAGAGCGGTGCGTTCGCGAAGCCGGCCTCGCTCGTGTCGACGGACGCGACGAGCCCGAGCACGACGGAGTCGGTGTTCGTGGGGTCCGCCCGCCACACGTTCCAGTCGGGTCGGATGCTCTCACCCGCGTAGACGTAGGGCTGGTGATCGGGCAGCGCGCTGCGGCGACCGGTTCCCGAAACCGTGGCCGTCAGCCGGCAGTTGAGGACGGTGATGGAGCCGAGCACGATGTCGAGCCCGCTGCGGAAGATGGACTCGGGGTTGGTGTCGCTCTGCTGCTGCCAGCGGATGAGCGGGTGTTCGGGCCGCCGCACCGCGCCGAAGCTGCCGCAGGTGCCGTCCCGGTCGACCGCCGCGAGGTCGGGGTCGTCGATGTAGGACGCGGTGAGCAGGTAGCCGATCGGCTGACCGCCGGGATCGCCCGCCACCGGAGGCACCGGCAGGTTGACGGGTGCGCCCAGGACGATCGTTCGGCCCTGGTTGTCGACCGCGACCCCGGGCGCCACCGTCACCGCGCGGTCACCCTTCGAACCGGCGGCAGCGAGGCCCGTCGTGATCCCCCAGCCGTGCAGGGTCCGCTGGTGCAGCCAGAGCAGCTCGCGGTGGTAGTCCTGCGCGGCGCTCAGATCAGCGGCCGACAGGCGTTGCCCGTTGAAGAATTCGGGTCGGTTCGTCGGCGTCGACGCGGTCATGTGTTCACCTTCCAGCGGGCGAGGAACGGCAGCCGGTACACGGAGAGGACGTCGGCAGGGAGCCAGAACGGGCGGGTGGGGGTGTCGACGCCGACCCAGTCGATCGATACCGGGTTGACCGTGATCGCGCCGCCGCTGGCGGCCCCGGGCGTCACGCTGGACGCCCAGCTGCCCCACGCCTGCGGTGCGTACGTGCGGACGTGCAGCACGAACCCGGTGCTCCACGACTGCTCGACGCTGACGAACGGCCCGACTCCGGTCGAGAGCCGGGTGGCGAGGTCGGGACCGGCCGCAGCCGGAGCGAGGTTGCCCTCGCCCTCGTCACCGAGGTTGGCGGTGTCCCCGAAGGGGTGCGCACCGAGGCTGACGAAGTACGCCGGGTCGGCCGAGGCGGCGAAACCCGCCGACGACGTGTCCACGGTCAACGACCAGTCGACCACCCGGCCGGCGACGGTGGCCCGACCAGCCGGGATCGTCGCGTGCACGATCCGCGGCCGGACCAGTCCGTGCGCGACCGGCCGCCGGCTGAGGTCGACGCTCGGGTCGCGCGTGCCGCCGGTTCGAGCGGGGTCGGGTGTGTCGTCGCCGACCGGGACGTTCAAGCGGGCCAGGGGAATGTCGAGCCCGTAGTGGACGTTCGGCCCGAACGGGAGGTCCGAACCGGGCGGGTCGGTGGCGTTCCCGGCCCGACCGATCGGCGCGCCGCCGGCGGATTCCCATCGCAGTGACGGACGGTCGGGCACGGAGCCGGCGTCGTCGGCGACGGGTCGGTCGGCGCGCAGCTCGGCGTCACTCGCCCAGCGGGCCACGAGGTCGAAGCACCACCAGCCGGTCGTGGCCGGCGGTCCCGCCGGCCCGGGCAGCGGCAGCGGCAGTCCGGGGGTCGGCGGCTTCGGGGCGGTCGGATAGCCGACGAGCGTGTCGTCCGCCAACCGGAGTGTGCGGCCGGCGCGGTCGAACGCCACCCCGGCGAGCACGCGGACACCGTCGGGAGTCGCGATGCAGGTCATCCCCGTCGCCACGCCCCATACGCCGTGACCGAAGGCGGTGTGCACACGGAGCAGATCACGGGTCCGGTCGGCACTCGACCTGAGATCGCGGGCAGCCAGGACCTGGTCGGGCCAGAAGCCGATCCGATCGAGCTCCGGTGGTGGGACGTGGGTCGTCATCGGGTCACCCGGCCTGAGTCGACGACGATCGCGTGCGGGCCGGACACGACGAGTTCGAGCGGCCCCACGCAGACGTTCCCGCAGCCGGGTTCCGTGCCGCCGGCCACGAGCTCGAGTGTGTCGACGTGGTCGACGCCCGGCACGATGTCGAGCTGCTGGAGGATCTCGGCGCGGTAGACGTCGCGACCGAACGGCCAGCCGAGGCCGGCCGGCCCACCGGTGAGCGGGTCGAGGAACGTCTGCAGGCGCGTCAGCACGGAGGTGCGCACGCGATCCGGATCGGCGCCTCGACGAGCCGTGACGGTCGCGGTCACCGACACCTCGCGGTAGGCCGGCCCGACGACCAGCAGCCGGGTGCCGAGGGTGCGTCGAGGGGCGAGGTAGGCGCGGACCACCCCGAGGAGTTCCGGCGTCGGCTCGGGTCGACCGATCGGCAACCCGGGCACGACGACGACGGTCACCGTGCCGGGCGCGGACCACGTGGGATACGCCGGGTCGACACCGGCCCAGGCGTGGGCACGCAGGACTCCCGTGCCGGGCACGTCGAGCGCGATCCGCTCCAGGTCGACGGTCGTGACGGCGCGCTCGGGCCGCGACCGGCTCGTGACGAGCATCGGATCGACCTGGTCGAGCGTGGGGGTGTCACCGGCCGGAGCGATCTCGAGCAACCGCTCGTGCGCCCACATCCGATCGGCCGCCCGACCCTCCGCGTGGTCGAGGTCCTCGGCGTCCAGGCCGTCGATCCAGCTGCGCGCGCTCACCGTCAGGGACGGGTCGGCCGGGAACGCCACCCGCCACACCTGGCGATCGCGGGCGGTGCCGGCGGCGCCGACCGCGCGCAGGTATGCCCCGGCGATCACGGCGTCGGCCGGTGGGATCCGGCCGTGGCTCCCGTCGCCGAACGTGAGCAGCCCCGAGGGGGGATCGAGCGCGACGGCGGGATCGGCCGGACCGCTGCGGGCCAGGTCGTCGACGACCACCCACGGCTCGGTGCCGGATGCCGTGGTGACGTTGAGCTCGACCGAGGACGCCAGCACCGGCGCTCCGGGTAGGAGACACGCGAAGCCGGGCAGCCCGTCGCTGCGGCCGACCTCGAGCGTGGCGACCGGTACTCCCTGCGTCGTCGAGGTGGTGTCCGTCGCGACGGCGAACACGCGTGGGGTGGTGTCCGGTCGTCCGCCGATCAGTCGGCAACGCAGCCAGCGGAGCTCGGCACTGTCCCCGACGACTGCCGGTGCGGTGAGGGTGGCGTCGAACGGGACGACGACGGCGCCCGAGCGGGTCAGACAGCGGGTGGTGTCGTCGACGGCACCGTCGTCGAACGGCCGCCAGGCGGTTCCGTCGAAGTACTCCCACGCGGTGCGGATCGCGTGGTGCGGCGCATCGGGCGGAACCGCGGCGAGGTCCGCCGTCGCCGCGTCGTCCAACGTCAGCCAGAGCGACAGGCTCGCGGTCGGCGGCAGCGGTGTGTCGGCGTCGAAACCGAGGAGCAGGGCGGGCGCATCGGGATCGTGCGCGCACCCGCACGGGTCCGCGCCGAACGCGGCGATGGGCTGCCCGTGTGCCAGCGCCGCCGTGACATCCACCGAGACCGCGACCGACCCCGCGCCGCCGGCCGTCGCCGGCACGGTCGCGATCCGCACGGCGCGGAGCGCGCAGCCGAGGACCTGGAGCGTCCGCGTCGAGCCGGTGACCGATCGGCGTCGGCGTGGTGGTCGCGTCCGCTCGGCGGCAGGGCGTCGATCGCCGTACCGGCGACGAGGGTCGGCTGCCCGTCTGCCCGGACGGTGACGACACTGCGCGCCGGGACCGCCGGCTCGGGCGAGATCCCGAGCAGCGCGAGGAACATGCGGCGGTGCCGTCTCGGGATGCGGTTGACCCGGTAGAGATCGGCCTCGGTGACCCAGCCCAGGAGTTCGACCAGGGTGATGCCGGGGTCGGAGTAGTTCAGGTCGGTCCATGTCGGAGCCAGCCGCGGCAGGAGCGCGCGGGCCTCCTCGACGAGGTCGGCCCACCGGCGGTCGTCGAGGTCGGGAAGTGGGAGCGGCATGGTCAGCCTCCTCCGGCCAGGGAGACGACGACGCGGCCGGCGGCGACCGTCCGGCCGTCCGGGATGGTCGCGACGTCGCCGACCGAGGTGCCGTCGACGCGGAGTTCGAGGGTCACGGTGTGGTCCACCCCGGCCACCCCCTCGACGACGGCGGCCAGGTCGGAGGCGTACACGCTGCGCCCGAACCCCCAACCGGTGCCGTCCGGCCCGCCCGTCAGCGGGTGCAGGAATCCCTCGACGGCCCGGGTCACCGCCTCCACGACCGCGCCCGGGCCGGTCCCGACCACGACGCCGATCTGGGCGGCCACACCGACCGACTGGTAGGTGGGCCCGACGACGACCACGCCGTCGGCCATCGACGCCGGTGCCCGCCGCCGCAGGAAGGTCGTCACCTCCCGGCGCAGCTCGAAGGACGGGACCGGACGCGGTTCGGTGCTCCCCGGCACGACCACCAGCCGGACGTGACCGGGACGGTGCACGCCGTTCGTGTCGATCGTCGGGATCGCCCGGGCCACCGCGACCGCGGGGGACGCGGAGCGGGCCAGCGACTCGTAGTCGGCCGCGGTCATCGCCTGGTTCCGTCCGGCCACCGACGCCGGCCCTCGGGTCAGGACGGCGTTCAACGACTCCGAGTCCGCACCGCCCTCGGCGGCCCGCACGTTCGTCACCGAGGCCGCCGGGATGCCCGACAGGCACTGCGTGATCGTGCCGGCCGGGAGGTTGCCGATCGCCCCCCCACCGCCGGTGTAGGCGCGGGCCGCGATGTTGTCGATGCCGACCGTCGGGGTGCGGCCGTGGAGGTCGTCGCCGAAGGACACGGTGCCGGTGCTGCGCTCGATCGTGTAGTGCCGGTCGGCCGGGGCCGAGAAGAACAGGTTCGGACGCTCGGTCCAGGTGACCCACACTGCCGTCACCGCCCCCGAGCGGCTGTCCGTCTCGACGCGGAGGTCGTCGTCGGACCCGCCGGCGGCGATGATCTCGTCGCGCAGGGCCGAGACGTCGAACGCCGCCCGCGGACCCGAGAGTTCTCGCACCTCGACCACCTGCCCGGGGAGCACCGGCGGGTACCTCATCGCGACGCTCTGACCGGGGTTGCCGTCGCCGCTGCCCAGCACTTCGTCCCGATAGGTCTGACACGCCGAGACCCAGGTGGCGTTGAGGTTCACGCTCTCCAACCTCGCCTGGGGCGGGTCGCCGTCCGTCCGCAACCGGGCCCGCAACCAGGCCGGACACGGGCTGCCGAACCGGGCGAGTCCAGCCTTCGTGACCGTGCAGCGCGGGAACGTCTTGTCGAGTGCGGTGGTGAGCACGAGCCGGGCGCCGGTGACCTCGCCGAGAGTGGCCAGCCGGGTGTCGGTGCCGTCGGTGACGACGACGGGATCGCCGGGTCGGAAGCCGGCCGCACCCTCGGGATCGGTGGCCGTGAGGGTGTCACCGCCTCCGTGCACGGCGTTCACGGACGGGAGGATCGTGGCGCCCGGCCAGGTCACCTCGACCATGCCCGGCAGCGCGAGGCCGGCGGTCTCGTCGTCGACCTCGACCCGATCCCACGTCTTGGGCCCCGGATCGAAGCGTTCCCACACGAGGTCCGGTCCGGTCTCGACCCCCGCGACCTCGGCGATCCCGGCGTAGAGGCTCACGAGGTCGACCGGCAGCGGGGCGTCGAACCCGAGGTAGAGGCCAGGGGTGGGGTCGTCGGTCGGCGTGAACGGGGCGAACGGCACCTGGGTCGACGCGGTGGCCGACTCCGCGTCGGCGTCGACCCAGGCGAAGTCGTTGTCGGTGAAGACGGCGTCCGGCACGTCGGGATCCGAGCGGAAGTAGTAGGCCAGCCGGAGCCGGTCGAGGGCCGGCGGGATCGCCTCCTTCGAGTCGAACTGGTGGGTCGTACCCGCGCTGTCCTTCCAGACCGTCGTGCGGCTCACCCCGAAGAAACCCGAGGTGATCTTGATCCGCACCCATCGCTTGAGCTGTCCGTTGATCTCGGTCGGTTCGAGGTCGTCGGGCACGGTGAACTGGATCGTCGGGTGGTAGCCGCCGCTGAACAGCTCGACGCCGAGGTCGTTCGAGTCGAGACCGGTCCAGTCGTGCCCGTCGAAGTATTCGAGCATGAGCGTCGGCGAGAGGATGGTGACGGAGTCGGCGGAGGTCAAGGAGGCTGTGACGGCCGACACCTCGCGACCGGTCGTGGCCGGCTCGAAGACCATCGTCACCTGCGCACCCGGCTTGCCGAATGCCTCGTCGGAGGCGATGGCGAACGACGTTGCCGGCACCGGCGGCGGCGCCGAACGGGTAGAACGGCTTGGTCAGATCCAGGGGCAGCGTGCCGGCGAAGGCGAGGTCCGCGGGCAGCCCGATGATCGTCGGCCCGAGGCCCAGATAGCGCTGATTGCCGGTGGTCGACATCGTGATCGTCGCGCGTATACGTGGTGAAACCGGCCACCTCCACCCGCACCTCGAACTCGCCGCTGTGGACAGCCGGCAGGAGCGTGTGCTTGGAGGCGAGCGAGCGCTGAACGGTGGGCACGTCGGGATCGCTGGTGCACACGAGCGTCACAGTCGCCGTGGACAGATCGGGTGAGAGGTCGTCGAGGTCGTACAGGCCGAGGTAGAGGGCGCCGGTCTCGTCCTCGCCGTCGACGGTGCCGCGGCAGCGACCCGATCGGTGGCGCCACGAGCGTCGACAGCGTGACGTGGGCGACGGTCGGTGGTGCGGCCGCGATGTCGCCGGTGAGGGGTTCGGCCAGCCGGGCGCGGATCCAGCGTGAGGTCCGGCCGTTGACCGTGCCTGGTGCCGATGTCGCGAACGGGGTCCGGAGCACCACGGTGCCGCTACGGGTCCAGCCGGCCGTCCCGTCGATGCTGTCGTCGGCGCCGGCCCGGACGGAGTCGACGAACGGAGCGAATGGCCGTCCATTCGGTGCCGTCGAAGTACTCCCAGGCCACGTCGATCCGGCGTTGCGCCGTGGACGAGAGAGCGAGGCTCACCTGGACCTCGCATCGACCCTGGAGGTCGAGGTAGGTGTCGTGCGCCAGGTACAGGTCGTGTGCCATCGGCTGCATGCCGGTGAACAGGGTCATCGCCGATCGCGGTGGCGAAGCGCCGGGCTGAGATCGCTCCACGTGTCGGCTCCGGGCCAGGTGCAGCCGATCTGCGTCAGGTGTGCGGCCGCCAGGCCGATGTCGTGTTCGGTCGAGAAGATCAGCGGGCCCGCGACACCGGGCGACGCTCGCTCCGACCTGTGATCCGGCCGGCGCGCGTGAGTCGCCGAGCCCGGGGCGCAGGGCGAACACGACGGGTGCGCGTCCGGCCCGGGCCGGGAGGAGCGAGAGCCCGAGCATGTCCAGGAAGGCCAGTTCGTTCTTGTCCGGTGCGCGATTGAGCCGGTTGCCGATGGTCGCCGCGAAGTGGCCGTAGACGCCGAGGAGCGCCGCGGCCGGGCCGGTCGGCGGGATCGTGACCCCCGGTAGGTAACCGGCGACGCGCTCGAGCAGGTCGGCGGTGAAGTCGTCGGCGGTGCGGGTCTCGACCAACGGGCCGACCGATGCGACCGGATCGGTTGCGGTCACTGGCCACCGCCCTCGACCAGGTACAGCGGGTAGACGAGGTTGTAGAACGTGCTCGTGGCCCGCACCTGGTAGTCGACGCGGATGTCGAGCCGGCCGGCGCGGGCGATCCGGGGTCACCGTCACGGCCTCGACGTCGATGCGCGGCTCCCAGGTGATGAGCGCCGTCTCCACCCGGTGCGTGACGAGTGCGATGAGCGTGGTCGTGATCGGCTCGAAGACGAGGTCGGCGAGCCCGGCGCCGAACGTCGGGCGCATCACCCGTTCGCCGGGCGACGGTGCCGAGGATGATCAGCACCGCTTGCCGGACGTCGTCGTCGTACCGGGCCATCGCGACGTCGCCGTCGGCCGCGGCGAGCACCGGGAAGTTCCAGCCGACGCCGAGGAACGCGCGGTCGGGTGAGCTCGCGGAGTTCCGCACCTGCGGTCGCGACATCGACGGCTGCGTCATCACGTCAGCCGATCTGGACCGTGGGTTGACCGGCGACGATCGGTGCACCGCAACCCGACATGTCGCCCATGCGCAGTGCGGGGCGACCACCGATCAGCACCGTGACGCTTCCCATCGGGAAGGGCGACGGCGGATGTGGGCCGGCCGGCGGCGGCATCGTGCAGGTGTGCAGGTCACCGACGACGGCGGCCGGCATGCCCGCGATCAGGACGTTGGGCACGCCGGGACCGGTGACGAGACCCGGATGTGCTGTGGGGTCGAGGATGCCGCGCTGCAGGAGGCATCAGTTGATCGTCACCATCGGGGCCTGCACGGTGACGGTGGCGCCGGCCTGGATGGTGGCGGCGCCGGCCACCGTCACCTGCGACGACGCGGCCGTCTCCGTCATCGGGCCCGTGCTCACGACGTTCACCGACGGCGCGGTGATCGTGATGCCCGCCGGTGTCAGCACCAGCTGGGTCGGCCCGCACATCAGCGTGATCATCACGTTCGAGGCGAGGGTGATCCCGGGCGGCAGGCCGACGGCCGCCAGTGTCATGTCGGGGGTGGTCGATCGTGACCGCGGGCGGCGCCTCGCGGAAGCCGATCTGGTTGCCGAGCGGAGTACGGATCGCGCGTTCGCCGATGAGCGGCGACGGGTAGGGCGGCGGCTGCAGGGCGTTCCACAGGAACCCGATCACGTACGGGGCGTTGGTGTCGCCGTTCTCGAACGCGACGAGGACCTCGTCCATCGAGTTCGGCATGAAGTAGGCGCCGGACAGCAGGCCGGTCATCGGCGTGGCGATCCGAGCCCACGGGCTGAGGTCGGCGGAGTCGAGCGACGGCAGTTGCACCTGGACACGGCCGAGCATGAGCGGATCCAGCACGTCGATCACCGTGCCGACGACGACGCCGTGCACCTTGTGGCTCTCGCCGAGCATGCCTTCGGCGAACTCCTGCAGGCTGTCCTCGAGCATCAGCATCTCCCTCGGGGGTTGACGTGGCCGGCGATGGTCGAGCGTTCGGGAGCGGTCACGGGATCAACTCGCGAAAGACGTCGACGTGCGTCTGATAGCCGCTTCCGTCGATCGTGTGGGTCGCACCGGACACCCGGTAGTCGCCGCTGAAGTCGGGGCCGAGGCCGTCGACGCGGATCAGTTCGCCCGCTCGGATGCTCGGATCGCCGACAGCCGTCCCGGAGCCGGTCATCCGCTTGTTGAGTCGGGTTCGCAGCTCTCGCACGATCTGGAGGGCGCTGTTGGCGAGGTCGGCCGGCGAGGCGATCGGACGGTCGACGATCGTGAACGACGGGCCGGTGAACGCCGCCCGGCCGCCGCGGCCACCCCGGGCAGGATCGAGATGCCGAGGCGTTCGTGGTCGAAGTCCCAGAACACGCTGACGAGGAAGTCCAGCGGCAGTCTCGCGCAACGTGAACTTCATCGACACCCCGGCCACCTGCCCGACGGTCGTCAGCTTGGGGGCGAAGTCCATCAGCGACGAGCGCCAGCGCAGCGTCGTCGACGGCGTGTAGCTCCTTCATGAAGCGGGACAGGTAGAGGACGTCGTCCTCGACCCAGAAGTCGGCGTCGTAGCTCTTGGCGATCTTGGCGAGCATCTCGAGGTCGGACTGGGCCGGTTCCTGCTTCGTCCCGCTGCCCACGAAGATCGCACGGAGGACGGCCACCACCGTCGACGCTCGCCACGATCGCCGGGTCGATGAACGGGATGATCAGGTTCTCGCGCGGCCAGCAGCATGGCGATGAGGAAGTCGGGCAGCAGCCCGAACCCGCGCGTCACCTTGCCCTGCGCCAACCGGTTGAGCTTGTCGTGCGCGACGACCGTCAGAGTCGGCATGCCCCCGTTGGGGAAAGTGGCCGACACCCCGGTGATCTCACCCTTGAACATGTGCTGGCAGGCGCCCACGTATCCCATCGACAGCGTCGACGGTGTTGTCGATGTCGAGGAGGCCCTCCGGCACGATCGACCCGGGCATCCCCGGCGGTGCGGGCACGCTCGTCGGGAACGGCTGCGAAGCCCATGCCGCGGATGTGCTTGCGCAGCCAGTAGAGATCGGGGTTGGCCAGCCCGATCTCGACCCGGTCGGCGGCGTTCATGCCGTCCTCGTACCGGATGCTGGTGACCGTGGCCCGCATCTGGGCCGGCATCTCGGCGCCCGTTGATGGACACCCGGAAGTCAGGTGCGTAGCTGCTGCCCGGCGCCGCGCTCATGCCGTACACCGCCGCGGTCTGGGGATCGCGTGAACGGCAGCCGGGGCACGACGAGCTCGAGTCCGGCGGCGGGAGTCCGTGGGTCGTCGATCTCGTTGGCCACGGCGAGCGGGCGCCACAGCGACGGGTCATCGTAGACGTCGGCGGCGATCGCGGAGAGCGTCTCGCCCTGACCGACGACGCGGCGCTTGGTGTAGTCGGCGGTCTGCCGCTTGATCTCCTTCGCCTCGAGTTCGATGTTGCGGAACTCGTTGAACGTCACCTGCACGCGGGCGCGGACGGGCACCCCGGTCGAGGAGAACATCTGGAACTTCTGGTTCGCGCGCGCCAGCACGCAGGTGAAGGTGAGCGAACCCCACGTGAACAGCAGGACGGGTGGCGCGTGCGTGCTCGAGTCGATCGCCATCAGGTCGGTGATCCGCTCGCACCAGCACCCGCACGTCGTCGCCGGCCTGGTTGACGACGCGACCCCCGCTGCGGTGCGACTCGTGGGTGTCGAGCAGGAGGTCCATCTCGAGCGTCGACATGTTGCCGTGCACGAACTGCAGCAGCGGTCCGGAGACGCCGGGGATCGCGCTCTGGGCGTAGGTGACCTCCTTGGAGATCGCGTACTCCTCGGGATTGAACTGGACGGGGACGACGAGCCCGGTCACGGTGTTGGTCACGGTCGCGTGTTCGAGGGCCACCTGTTCACCCCCGGCCTTGGCGTTCGCGATAAGCCGAGAGCCGTTGGTCGATCGTGCTGATGACCTGGCGGGTGATGCGATCCACCTCGGCGGGCGGGACGGGTACCGGCACCGCATGGCCGGGGGATGTGGTGGGCCACGAGGACGACTGCGGGACGGAGGCCGCGGAGCGCACGGCTTCGGTGCGTCGGCGCGACCCGCTCGTCGGCGTTGGCCGACTGCCGGGCCACGACGGTCTCGGCCCGACGGATGCGAGGGGTGGCACGGACCTCGTCGAACGGCGTGCCAGGGGCGGCTCGACCGGGGCGGGTGAGTGTCGCCCGGTCGGCTGTGGCGGTCGTGGCCGTGGGCACGCGATCGAATGATGTCCGTGTGCTGAGACCCGGTGACGATGCCGGTATCACCAGTCGGGTCTGGAGGAGCGCGGGAGTCGGTGCTGGCCGAGTGGTGTCCCGGCCCCACCGAGCGGGCGGACGCCGGCGGCATGACCATGGTGGCGTGCAGGGCAAATGACGGCTGCCATACCGTCGACGTCGAGAACGACGCGTGATGGTGATGGTGGCGCTCGATCGGGCTCGACGTCGGCCGATCGACGAGCGTTCCGCCGGCAGCGCGGATCCGGTCGCCGGTGCGCAGGTAGCGGCCGCGGACGCCGTCGGCGAACCGGCTCGGGGACTCGACGGCACGACGGAGCATCGGGCCGCGCTGGTCGTCGTGTGCTGACATCGGGCTCGCCTCCTCTTCGTCGTCCGGGTGCTGGCGTAGGGTCTTTCAGGTCGTGTTGATGCGTTCGTTGATCGCCGACACCTCACGGATCCAGCCGCGCCGGTCGCGGTGCTCCAGGGCCATCAGTTCGTCGTGCGGCCAGTGCAGGTGGTAGCTCAGGAAGGCCACCTCCTCGATCAGTTGATCGACGGGGTAGCCGCGGATCCCCCCAGGCGCTCCACCTCGAGGTCGAACGCCTGCCGGCAGTTCGGGCACATCACCGACCGGTTGGGGTCGTCGACCCGGTTGATCTCGTTGTAGAGGTCCTGCAGGTAGGCGAGGTCGGCGGCGAAGAGCCGTTCGATCATCTGCGGCGTCACCGGATCGACCCCGTCGAGCGTGACCACCCGCGACATCACGATGACCATCAGGTAGGCGGGGTTCGCGGTGACCCGGGGATCGCGCAGCGGCAGGATCTCGTCGGCCGCGGTGGCGAGCCGCATGGAGCCGTTGCGGCGGAGCGTGCCGTCGCCGTCGACGAATCCCATCGGCAGGGAGAACGCGTGCTCGGTGACGAACACGTCAGCTCACCCGCTCGATGCCCTCGTGGGCGAGTTCGAGCGACTCGATGGCGACGTCGTTCCCCTTCGCGGAGAGGTCGGCGCCCTTCCAGTGCGTCGGCCAGGCCTCCTTGAAGTTCCAGCGGACCTTCTCGTTGCCCTGCAGGTCGAGGACGATGATCGACCCGCTGCGTGCGGCTGATGACGCCCTTGGTCGCCTGCAGCATCCAGTCGTAGAGACTGCGGTCGTCGGTGAGGCCCCACTTCAGCGTGATGTTGGAGTACTTCACCTTCCCGGGCAGCTTCTTGGTGTGCTGGTCGCCACCCTCGGTGTACTCGGTCATCTCGATCTGGGTGTCGAATCCGCGTGACGTCGCTGAAACCGGCCCGGGTGATGCCGTCGATCTCGACACGGAACGCGAAGCTGGAGTAGGGGTCGATCCTCCCGGCCATGGCCGAAGTCCTTTCGTGGTGGGTGGGCTGACGTCAGTTCGGGCGAGCCCGGCGAGGTGCCGCCGGCTCAGGTGACGGACACCTCGCTGCCGCCGTCCCAGATGCCGATGCGCAGCACGATGAACTCGGCCGGGTACGTCGGGACGACGCCGACCTCGATGTAGAGCCGCCCGAGCGCCCGTGTCGACGGCGGGTTGAGCGCCTCGTCGATCCGCACGTAGAACGCGTCCTCCGCCTTGGCCCCGAACAGGGCTCCGTCCGTCCAGGCCTGGGTGAGGAAGTTCGTGATGCTCCGCTTGAGTTTCTGCCACAGCGACAGATCGTTCGGCTCGAACACGGCCCACCGGATACCGGCCTCGATGGACTGCTCCAGGTAGATGAACAGCCGGCGGACGTTCACGTACTGCCAGTTCCGGTCGAGGTCGCCCGCGGTGGTACGGGCGCCCCAGACCTGCGGCTGGGACTGCCCGGGGAACGTGCGCAGGACGTTGATCCCCATCAGGTTGATCGGACCCTGCTCGGCGTCGCTGAGCAGGCGTTCCAGCCCGACCGCGCCCGCGATCGGCGTGTTGGCAGGTGCCTTGAACACGCCGCGCTGGCTGTCGGTGCGGGCGTAGACGCCGGCGAGATGGCCCGAGGGAGGCCAGGCGCGCACCGAGCCGTCCGCGGGGTCGACGACCGTGATCCGCGGGTAGTAGAGCGCCGCATAGCCCTTGGCCGACCGCACCTGGGCGAACTGGTTGCGAACGTCGGTGAGGTCCGCGCCGGCGTCGGAGTCGAGGATCGCGAAGCGGTCCTGCAGGGTCTCGCAATGCGTGATCAGGGCCGAGGTGATGTTCTGCTCGGTCGCGCCCGGGATCGCCACCAGCGACACGTCGTGGAGCCGGGTGAGCGGCGTGAGGTACTCGACCGGATCGTCGGCCAGCGCGGTCCACGAGGTGGCGGGCTCGTCGGCGACACCGCCGCCGGTCACGTAGGCGCCCGCCTTCGGCCGGGTGTCACCGTCGTCGGCCCGTACCCCCGGGATCTCGGGTGCGGTCAGCACGACCAGCGCACTCGTCACCGTTCCCCAGAAGGCGCTGCCGGTGGTCTCGCTGCCCAGGTACCGGGCCATCGTCTCGGCCGGACCACCGCCGGCCGGGGTCACGGTGAGGTCGAAGTCGGCGGTCGCGACCGTCGGCGCAGTGGCCTGGTCGGTCAACGCGATCGGGGCCGGCGGTGCGGGGAGGCCGGGCGCGGCGACCTGGACGGTGTCGCCGCCGGCGGCCACGACCGTCAGGTAGACGGCAGTGCCGGCGTCCGGGGTGACGGCGAGCAGCGAGCCGGGCGGGAATGCCGTGGCCACTCCGAGCGTGCTCGGGATGTCGAGCCGGAAACGGGTGGTGCCGGCCACCAGATCGGCGGTCCGCACGGACCCGCCGGCCGCATCGGCCGGCGTCGCGAGGGCGGGTGTGAAACTCAGGGTCGGCCCGCTGACCGCGGTGACGGTCGCCGTCGCGATGGCGGACGCGTCGGCCTTGCGCAGCAGCACCGCATCGCCCAGGGCGAAGCCGTGGGCGGCGTCGGCGAGGGTGACCGACGTGGCGCTCGGCACCGTGCCGATCGTCGACTCGTGGTAGGCGACCCGGACCGCGAAGGCCTTGGCCGCCGTGCCGCCGCGCAGTTCGTCGGTCCCGGTCGCCGCCGCGGTCAGCACGATCGTCGCCGGCGCGGTGATCGACGCGATGACGACGTCCTGCGTGGCTGCGGTGACGTCAGCGGGTTGCAGGGTCAGGTGATCCCCGGCTGCGAGGTCGGTGACGGACGAGACCACGATGGTCGTCCGGTCGGTGGACACGGAGCGGATGACCCGGGTCATGGCCGCGGCCGCCGCATCGTCCGAGCGACTCGAGTCGGCGACGATGATCGAGATGCCATTGCCGTCCGGGCCTTCGGCGAGCGCGCCGACGTCGATCGCGTCGCCGGACTTCCTGGCGGGCAAGGCGGTCGCGGCCGACTCGGCCGAACTGACCCGTACGACGTAGCACGTCGTGCCGCCGTTCTGGAAGAAGCCGTAGACACCTTGCGCGAGCCAGGCCTTCGGGTCGGCGAGGAATCCACCGAAGGTGGCGCCGAACGCGTCCCAGCTCTGGATCAGGGTCGGGACGTTGCGTGGTCCTCGCTCGGCCAGACCGAGGAACGCCGCCGTGTTCGTGCCGACGCCCTCGATCGGGGCGCCGGGGGCGAACTCGTCGACGTAGACGCCGGGATAGCTCACCTGTACGGCCATGTCGGCTCCTGTCGTGTGCTGGGTCTGCTGGGTCGTTGGTGGATCAGGTCAGGGTGAGGTCGTAGGTGCCGTCCGCGCTGGGGACGTCGAGCGCTTCGGTGCTGGTGGGGTGCCCGGTCGCGGCGATGCCGGCGGCGTAGGAGCCTGGGCCGGGGATCTCGGCCGTGAAGCGTCCGTCGTCGTCGGTCGTCACCGACGTGGGCCCGGCCGGCCCGGTCAGCGTCACGGTGGCGGCCGCGACCGGACCGGCCGGCGCGCTGACCGTGCCGCCGATCTGGGCCCAGCGCTCCGCGCTCTCCGGTCGTCCCGTCTGCCGGTACTCGACGATGCGGGTCGTGACGGGCGGTCCGGCCACCGTCGACCGCAACGCCACGGGGACGGTGACCACGTACCAGATGGCAGGCTTCCACCGGTCGTTGCTGCCCATCGCGCCCCAGAACTCCGCCAGCTTCGGCCAGCCCTCGCTCGGGGCGATCTGGACCGGGAGGTCGGCGTCGCGGATCAGCTCGTCGACTCCCGCGAGGGCAGCGGATCCGGGCGGGTAGACCCGACTGGGGTTCAGCGGCACGTGGTCGGACAGCACGCCGTAGGCGGCGTAGAGCAGTGCGTGCTCGTCCCGGGTGGGTTCGACGGCCGGCGTCGGGGTCGCCGGGCTCCACGCGCTGATCAGGTAGTGACAGTCGACGCGAGCCGGCGGCGGGACCCGGCGCGGTCCGTCCGGCCCGAACTCGGTGATCCAGTCCGTCTCGCGTTGCCGGCGGTTCTCCCGAAGATCCACGAGGTAGACGTTCAGCGCCATCAGGTGGAGGTTCGCGACGGTGGTCCGCCAGTCGTCGTCCGGTGGGGAGAACCGAACCTGCTGAGAACTCCCCAGTCCGGGCACACCGGTCGTCAACGCCGCGCGGATGACGTCGTCGACCTGTTCGAACACGCCGACATCTCAACGCGGACGGCATCACCGGGGCGTCATCGAATCGTCACCGCCACCTGAGAGACGTGGTCGGGGGGCTACGGCGGTGCGAGACTCCGAGCATGGCCGACCCTGCGCTCGAGGCGAAGCGGCGGGCCGACGCGAGCGCCGACAGTGCGACACGCGATCCGGCCGCACCGACCACGGTCACCGCTGTCGGCACCGATTCCGCCCCCGTCGGCAACCAGGCCCGGGCACGAGCGCTGGGTCCGCCACCGGGCGAGGGCACCCCACCAGGCCGCGCCGTCACCCAGGATGACGTGCTTCGGGTGCGAAAGGCCTTGCAGGACGAACGATCCGGTCAGGTCACCATGGCCCGGTACACCGACGCGAGCCTCGACGTCATCGCTGCGGAGGAACGACAGCGCGGGCTCTTCCGCCTGCCGCTGACCCCGGAGCAGGAGCGGTTCCGGTCCTACCTCCGCGACGAGCGCAGCCGCTATCGGTCCGAGCTCGACCGGACGGGACGCGACCTCGCGGTGCTCGACGACGCGCTGGTCAATCCGGGCGCTCCGCCCGAGGCAGCCACCCAGGTGGTGCTGCGCGCGACCTACACACCGACGCTCCGGGCCGAGATAGCAGCCGCGCAGAGCGCCAGGGCCGAACCGGACAAGACGATCGCGGAGCTCGAGGCCCGGGAGGCGCAGCTCGTGGCGAAGCGTCAGAAGCTCTCGGACGTCGACCAGGCGGCGCTCGACGCGGCGCGCAAGCAGTCGGCCCTGCAGGCGGCGAAGATCAAAGCGGCGAACGCCGATCTGGACCTCCTCGACTCGGGTGTCCTCGACCGGCAGAAGATCCAGCAACTGGCGGCACGGCGGGGTATCGGTGTCCCCGAAGCGACGGCGACCACACCGACCGGTGCGGCGCTCCTCGACGGCACCGGCATGCGCGGGGGGAAGGTGTCGGACAAGGGCGACTACTCGGCGGCGTCCGGGACGTCGGAGTCCAGGGCGTTCGTGCGCCCCAACGGGACCGTGGGCTACGCGCAGACGGACGCGACTCGAACGACATCGCTCGGGGTGAGCGGCTACTCGGTGGCCGACAAGAACGTGCAGACACGAAGTTCCGGCGCGAACACGGTCAAGCACACCACCGGCACGACCACGGCCTACACCCCGGCCTCGCTGGGTCGCGAGGTGACGACCACGGACAAGCGGGAGAAGGCCGTGGCCGGCGGTGACTCCTCGTCGAGCGAACACACCGACACGACGAAGATCGGGCTGGCGAGCGGGTATCAACAGGTGAGTCGCGACGTGGTGAAGAAGGGCGACGAGCTGACCGACACCTCCAGCACCAGAGGCGTCAAGATGACGGCCGACGGTTTGGCGTACGGCTCCAGCCGCGAGACCAAGGTGGGGAAGGAGAAGCCGAGTACCGACGGCAGTCCCGAGGGCACCGGCGAACTCCAGTCCGGCACGACGACGAAGTCGGACACCGCGATCACGGCGATCATGGACCCGACGAAGGGCGTGGGGCTCGGCGCGACGAACACGACGAGCGAAGAGAAGAAGTCCTGGGCACCGGACTCGAATCCCAAGACGACGCAGGGGAAACGGGAAGCGGACGCTGGCCGCACGGGTGGCATGTCGACGACCACGCGCAAGGAGGTCGCGTTCGGCGGCAAGGTTCTCGTCAACGTCAGCGAGTGGAAGAACCCGGACCCCGACGCGGCTCCCGACGCCGGCACCAAGCGCTACGAGGTCACCCTGACGATCGCGGTGTCAGGTGGGCTCACCGTCAGTTCGACGTCCGAGCGCAGCCAGGCGAGCGGAGAGTCGGGGTCGGCGTCCATCGAAGGGAAGGCGACCGCGGCCCGAAGCGTCACCTTCGGTCACGTGCTCTCCGCCGAGGATGCGCAGGTCTACAGCGACGCCGTGAAGGCCGGCGGCAAGGACGCCCGACCGTCCTGGCCGGAGTTGCGGATCCTTGCTCGCGCACCGTCGATCGGCTGGGGTGGGGTGGGCCGGGAACTGCTGGCCCTCAAGGGTGGTGCGGGGGCCGCTTTGCCGACGAAGGAGGGTGATCGGATCCAGGTCACCGACGATTCCTCGCTCGGCCTCAAGGGCAGCCTGGAGGGCAAGAGTGGGGGCGGCATCGGCCTCGGGGGATCCCTCGGCTTCAGCAGTTCGACCCAGGTCGACGTGCAGAGCGCGATGCTGTCGGGCGACCGGATTCTCGTCCGGGTCAGTGTGAAGGAGGCCAGTGACACGAGCGGCTCGCTCAGCGTCTCGAGCGGCCTCGTCAACGGTGGCGTCAGCGGTTCGGAAGGGAAGTCGCGGACCCGGATCGTCGGCATGATCTTCCCAGCCACGGCGGCCGGGGAGTTGGAGGCGATCCGCAACGCGAGGACAGTGGGCGCGCTCGACGCGATCGCCGCTCGCTACCGGGCGGCGCTGCGGGAAAGTGGCGACATCGAGGGCGCCACCAGCGAGCGTGGCGTCAAGTTCGGCGTCTTCGGCGTGACTCTCAACTTGGCAGGCAAGGGCGAGTTCGAAGGCGGCAAGACCACCACCTACGACAAGAGCGGCAAGGCGTCCGACAGCTGGAAGTACGCCGGTTCCTACACCGGGGGCGGGAACATCACAGCTGGCAGTGCTCCGGCCATGGGGAGTGGGCGCACGTCGTCCTACACCGGCGAGGTGGACAGCACCGGTGCCGCCAAGAGCCGGATCGACGAGCAGGACAAGACCTTCAGTGCCACGAAGACCGCCAAGGCCTTCGGGACCGCGATCTCGAAGGGCGAGGTCGGCGCCGTCGTCAACCCGGCCGCCTACGTCAAGCAGAACGTCGACAGTCGTGGCCTCGAAGGCGGCGATCCCGAACTCGAATCGATCATCACCACGGCCTCCGACCCGGTGGCCTGGAGCAGCCGGGTCGCCAGCCCACGGTTGCGGCCGGCCTGGTTGGCGGCCGGGACGCGGATCGCCGCTCTCGGCCAGCAGAAGCTCGTCGATGGCCGTCGAACCCCGGAGGTGAAGGCCGCGGTGCAGCGTGAGTTGGCGCTCATCTCGAAGGAGGACGACGGATACAAAGCCGCGATCCAGGGCACCGTGCGACCTGCCGGCACCGAGGAAGGCGGCATCGGCTACGCCTTCCCCGAGGGCACGGAGTCGCTCTCGGACTCGTACAAGACCCTCGTGGTGGCGAACCCCGTGCAGGCCGCCCGGGCCAGCGTGGGCCAGGGCAAGCTCGCGGATGCCGAGACTGCGTTGAAGAAGGTCGACAGCGACCTCGGCACGCTCGATGCGGCACTACGGGGGTTCGCGGGCAAGTTCAAGGAGACCGGCGACACCGGTGCCTACACCGAGATGCTGGGTCGGATCGGCGGTCGCCGGCAGGAGGCGGTCAACGAACTCCGTCGGGTCCGGGCGATGATGGCGAAGGCGCCGGCGGCCGCGGTGGCCGGTAGCCCCGTCCCGACCACGCCGGCGGGGCCGACGGCTGAGCAGCTCGAGGCGGCGAAGGCGGTGGAGAAGGAGAACGACCTCGCGACGATTCGCGCCAACATCAAGCAGATGGTGGCGCGCCGCGACGAGGCCCAGAGCCAGATCGGTCAGGCGGAGAGTCTGTATCGCGAACACGGGCTGTCCAACACCATCAAGGGAGCCGAGGGTCTGCAGAAGGCGCGGGCCACCCTGAACGGGTGGGAAACGCTGTACTGGAAGACGTTCGGGCTCGTGGACAAGTACAAGGAAGAGGCGGGACTGCGTTCGGAGGTCGAGGCGAACCATCCGGCGGGCACCTGGGGCTATCTGAACAAGGTGCGGGCGATGTGAACGGCCGCCGCCTACCCGGACTGCCTACCAGGACTGCCTACCAGGACACGGGACGGCGCACGGTCTGCGGGGCGAGTTGGGCGCCGAGCTTCACGTACTCGGCGTCGGCTGCCGCCGTGACGTCGGCCATCGTCACCGGCCCACCGACCGCCGCCGCCCGAAATGCCGCCGCCAGTGCGACGTCCCGGATGTTGCCGCCGGAGAACGTGTAGCGGCGCGCCATCTCGTCGATGTCGACGTCGGCGGCCAACGGGACCTGCGACGGCCAGATCTGCGCCCAGATACGCAATCGTTCGGCCGGCTCCGGGAACGGAAAGTGCACGGTGAAGGCCAGTCGTCGCAGGAACGCCTCGTCGAGATTCTGGCGCAGGTTCGTGGCGAGAATGGCCACGCCGTCGTGGCTCTCCATCTTCTGCAGGAGGTACGACACCTCCAGATTCGCATACCGGTCGTGTGAGTCCTTCACCTCGGATCGCTTGCCGAACAGGGCATCCGCCTCGTCGAAGAACAGGACGGCGTCCGCGTGCTCGGCGGCGACGAAGATCCGGTCCAGATTCTTCTCGGTCTCGCCGATGTACTTGCTCACGACCGCGGACAGGTCGATGGCGTAGAGCTCGAGTTCGAGTTCGCCGGCGATCACCTGGGCGGCCATCGTCTTCCCGGTGCCGCTCGCGCCCGCGAACAGGGCGTTCACACCACGGCGCCCCGCCGTCCGCGTGCCCATTCCCCAGCGATCGAGCACCTGCGGTCGATGGATGACCCGGTCGCACAGGTCACGGAGGTGGCGCATGGCCAGGTCGGGGAGCACGAGGTCGGCCCAGGTCGCGGTCCGCGGGACGCGCTGCGCCTGGCCGTCCAGCGGCGCGGCGGCCACGGTTCGCGCGGCCGCGGTGAGGGCGTCGGCATCGGTAGCGCCGCCCGGTCGGACGGCATCGCTGCCGCGGTGGGAACCCGCGATCGCGACGACGGTACGAATCTGCGTCGCCGTCAGGTGATAGCGCACGGCGAGCCGGTCGAGGTCGCTCTCGTCGGCGTTCGTGTCGGCGGCGGCGATCGACCACCATCGCCGGCGCAGGTCGTCGTCGGGTCGCGGCACCTCCGCGGATCGGTACCCGGCCGCCGCGAGCCGCGTCCGGACCTCGGCGTCCGAGGTCGTGACGATGACAAGAGGTGCGTGGTCGCTGCCGGCCTCGACCCGGTCGGGTGGCTCGCGTGAGGTGGAGGGCACGATCGAGCATCCGGCAGTCGGCCTCGATCCTCGCCAGTGCCGTCGCGTCGAGCGGGTGCCCGGATCGCGTGCGCAGCAAGGGCATCGGGACCGACGACGCCACGCCCGCTGCGATCGACGAGAGCACATCGATGTCGTCGCCCAGCAGACAGAGCCGCGTCGGTCGACCCGCCCGCACGTCGTTCACACAGGCCGCCAGCATCGCGCCGAGCGCGGCGGGCAGGGGCAGGTGCTCGACCGGGATGGACGGCTCGACGTGCTCGGTGGCCGCGGCCACCTGTTCGTCGAGGCCGGTCCCGCCGAGCAGGTGGCGCACCCACTGCGGGTCGGCTCGGATCGCCCGCCCGAGCAGCGGATCGGCATCGCCTCCCATCAGTTCGAGCCGGTGGCGTGCGCGGAGCGGCGCGTCCGGTGCGAAGCGCTCGCGCGCCTGGACGCGCGCTTCGAAGTCGGCGCAGAACAGGTCGAGCGCGAGCGCGACGCTCGGCCGCCGACGGTTCACGTCGTCCTGGAGGTAGGCGTAGACGCGCTCGTACTTGAGATCGACCTCGGGGGCGACGGCCAGCATGAGGACCGCGGTATCGAACGGGTCGAGCTCGTCGTCGGTTTCCGGGCCGATGAGTCCTGGCCACGACTGGTCCACCGCGGTCCCCTCGTCGAGCGAGCCGGCGAGCAGCCGCCGGACCTCGTCGTCGCCGACGTACAGGCCGCGGTAGGGGTCCGCACCGGGGCCGAAGCCGAAGCGCAGCGTCGCCTGTTCGACCGCGCCGGCGAGGCAGGTGTCGAGGCGATCCACCAGGCGGGGAAGGGTCGTCCAGGGATGCGTGCCCGGCACACCGTCACCCCGTCCCACGTCCGTCTCGTCGGTCCCGATGCCCGGTCACTGTGTCGGACGGGTCGTCATCGCCCCATCACCGTGGCGTCACCGGCCTCGGCCACGCGAGCCCGGGCGCGCGGCTCGCGGCGCGCGCGGGCCTCGCACGGCGTCCGGTGTGATCGGCCTCCGCGAGGGCCGAGGCGAACAGCGACTCCATCGCGTCGGTGGGCCCGACGCCCATCTCGGTGCGGGACAACCGCGCGTACACGTGGTACTGCCGCAGCGCCTCGCACCGGTTGCCCTCCTCCAGGTAGATCTGCATCAGCAGGCGATGGGCGCTCTCGCGTAGCGGCTCCGCGGACACCGCCGCCATGGCCGCGGCGATCGCCTGGGCGTAGCGACGAGCACCCGCGCGGTGACGGGCGAGCTCCTCCAGCGCGTGCAGTCGCAGTTGACGGAACTGTTCGCGATCGACGACGAGCCATTCGTCGGACCATCCCGGTAACAGATCGTGGACCAGCAGGTGGAGGTCGTCGCGATCGGTCGCGAGCCCTGGCGACCCGGCCATCGACGTACCCGGATCGACGAGGGCGGAGGCGAACCCGGACGCTTCGTTGAGATCGACGGTGACGCGGGCATCGAGGGACAGGACGGTGCCGTCGACGCGGACCGGGGTGTCCGGCCACCGCGAGAACCCCCACAGGGTCGTCCGGAGGCTGGCGTTGGCCCGGTCGGCGGCCACGTCGGGCCACAGCCGCCCGGCGACGAATCCCCGGGTCAGGCGTCGCCCGCTGACCGCGAGCAGAGCCAGAAGTCGTTGGGCACGACTGGGGACCTCGTCTGCCCACGACGGCGCGCGCAACGCGAAGGACCCGAGGAGTTGGAGCCGCCACTCGCCGGTCCAGCCTGGCGAGGGATCCTGGGGAGCGGGCCCGTCCGTGCGCATGCTCATGCTGGCTCCATCCGGAGGGCCGGTCGTCGGCCCGTCCGAAGAGGAGCGTCACTGCATCCGAGGGATACCGTCACGCGTAGTCCGCTACTCGTTCACCTTCTGTGCTTGAACGATGTCGGAACGTGGTCGAGCCAGGGCAGCCAGCGCGGCGCGGTCCTCGACCTGCAGCTTGTGGCACGCCCGGTAGATGTGGCCCTCGACGGTGCGGACGGACACCACGAGCCGGGCGGCGATGTCGCGGTTGGACAGGCCTCGGGCGACGAGGACGGTCACCTCACGTTCGCGGGCGGTCAACGTGGAGACAGGCACCATCGCGAGCGCGGGCGTCACGATGGGACCGAGGGTCGAGAGGAGATCGTCGACGAAAGTCCGTGCCGCGGTCTCGGCGACCTGATCGCCGTTGTGTCTGGCCACGACGATCGCCTGGGCGGCAGCGTCGACGGCCGCGGCACCGAGGTCGGCGTCGCGGAGCCCCCGTGCGCTCGTCAGCAGGGCTACCGGATCACCGGCGGCCAGCGCGGTGGCGTGTGCGGCCAGCTGCCGAACTGCCGTTCCCTGGACGAGCCGGGTCAGTGCTGTCAGTCGGGTGCCCACACTGCGATCCCCGAACCGGGCCGCGGTGTGCCGTGCGTGCACCTCGAGCCCCCACTGACCGCGACCTCGCGACAGGTCGGCGGCGCGGCGTGTGTGCGCGAGTGCCTCGATCGGCCGACCGCTGCCCGCCGCCTCCCACCCCCGGGCCAGGAGGAGCTCCGGGCCGAAGAACGCAGCGCTGTCCCGATAGCCCTCGACCGCCAGGGCCAGCGTGGCGCGTGCCTTGTCGACGTGGCCCGTCATCACCTGCGCGCGGACGAGAGCGGTCCGCGCCACGAACGTCCAGTCGGCGGGATCGCCGAGGCTGAAGGCCGCGACCGCTTCACCCAGCGCGCGTTCGGCCTTGTCGATGTGTCCGGCGGCCAGCTCCGTCCAGCCGGCGAACATCGCCGCGAACGCGCCCGCGCACAGCTCGCCGGCCGCGAGCACGGTGTGGCGCTCGGTGGCGGCACGTGCACCACGCACGTCGCCGAGCGTCAGCAAGCCCAGCATCTCGCCGGTGGCGATGCTCTGCCGGAGCACCGACGTCTCGCCCGAGGTGGCGATCTGGTTCGAGCGGCGCCCGAGTTCGACGGCATCGGCACAGCGTCCGAGGACGGCGAGTGCCGGGCTGAGGGCGGCAGCGGCCCACGTGCGGGCGCGGTCGGATCGTCCGGGCGCCGCCAGGATCCGGGTGGCGGCGACCGCGGCCTCGGCCGCACCGCCACGCACGAAGGTCAGCGCGGCCCGCAGCCCGCGGAGCTCGTCGAGGAGCACCGGATCGCTGACCCGTCCGAGTGCGCTGTCGAGGACCTCGTCGGCCGCGGCTGGACGGTGCATCGTCCAGAACATGTTCGCGACCCGGGGGATCGTCGCCCGAACGTCGTCGACCTCGTCGCCGGCACCTCTCGTCAACGGGGCGAGGAGATCCTCGGCCTCCTGACCCCGGCCCTGCCAGCTGACGGCGTACCCGAGAGCGAGGACGGACTCGAAGTCCTCCTCGACATCGTCACTGTCGGGGCTGCGGCCGTTGCCGACGGCTGCGCGAGCGAGGCGTTCTCCGAGCGGGAGGTCACCGAGGAGCATCGCGTCCCACGATCCCTGCACGAGCGATGCGACCTCGGCGTCCACGTCACCGTCGACGGCCAGGGTCGCGCGGCGGATCCGTTCCGAGCCGTCCGTCGCGGCGGCCCCGGCCTCCAGCGCGCTCGCCAGCTCACCGCGGAGCCGCCGGCCGGCGAGTGTCGGCGTTCGACTGCGGATCACCTCGCCGAACAAGGGATGGGCGAGCCGGACCGTGCCGCCGTCGCGGGAGACGCTGACGACACCGAGTCGTTCGGCGGCCTCGAGCGCCCCACCGACGGTCATGGAGGTGAGGACCGAGGCGGGCAACGGTTCACAGCAGGACAGGAGGGCGACGACGCGCTGGACGTCGGGGCCGAGCCGGCCGATGCGGGTGCTGAGGACGTCGGCGAGCTCGCCGCTGACGGTGCTGCGACCGGTGGCGCGCCAGACGCCCGTCACGGGTCGCAGGCTCCCGTTCTCGACCCAGCTCTCGACCAGTTGGCGCAGGTAGAGCGGGTTGCCTTCCGACAGCGACCACAGGCGCTGGGCGCTCTGCCGGTCGAGTGGGCCGTCGAGGTAGCTCTCGGTGGCCGCAGCCGATTGCCGAGGTGTCAGGGGGCCGACGGTCCGGCGCTCGACGTGACGGTCCTTCCACAGCGCGGTGACCGCATCGGGTGCCGGCTCGCCACTGCGGATCGAGACGATCAGTCGCGCTGCGCCGGAGAGTGCGAGTTGATGGACGAGGGTCGCCGACAGGGGATCGAGGAGGTGGGCGTCGTCGACGGCGACGATGAGGGCTCGTTCGGTGTCACGGTCGAGGAGGGAGTCGGCGGCGAAGCGCAGGGCACGGGCGGCGTCGAGACCATCGGGTAGCCGGACGTGCTGGGCCACCGCGCCGAAAGGGAGAGATCGCGACGTCTGCGTGCCGGCGAGCCAGCGGACTGTCGCACCTGCTGTCCGGCACCTCGAGGCGGCTTCCCGGACAAGGGTGGTCTTGCCGACGCCGGCGGGCCCGTCCAGGACGACGCCGGCGGTCGAGGAGGTCGGGGAGAGGTGTCGCTCGAGCACGTCGAGATCAGCGTCGCGGCCGATCAGCGGCCACGTGGTGACCATGGGCCATCGTGGCACCGACCAGGCGCAGCGGCCAGTGAGCAACGGAGCACGGGGAGTTCTGGCTGACAGGCGGAGTGAGGTCAGTCGGTGGCCCAGGCCACGACGCGCGCGGCGACGCTGGCCGGGTCCTCGATGTCGCTGCGGAAGGCGGTCTGGACGACGGTGCGGTCGTAGGCGGCGTCGGTGAGTGCGTCCTCGATGCGGCCGGTCGTTCCACCCTCGGGCGGTGAGCCGGGCTCGGCGGGTGTCGTCGGCGCAGTCGAGCAACGCCCACGCATCGGCCTCGGGGAACTCGTGGGGAACGAGGGGCGAGCAGAAGAGGACCGGATGCCCCGATCGGCGCGCAAGGTCGATGATGCCGAGCCACAAGCGGTTGTAGGCAGGCCAGTCGGCGACGGCGTCGTCGGTGGCGATGGGGACGCCGAGGAGCGCGCCGTCCTCCAGCAGTTCGTCGATGTCCATGACGACGAGGCCGTTGCCCAGGCGGACGAGGTGACGGGAGCAGGGTGGTCTTGCCCGACCCGGGCGCGCCGGTGAGGACGGAGAGCTTGGGGCGCGGGGTCACAGGGCAGGAGCGTAGGCGTGAGGCTGTGTCGGTCGGCGGATGAAAGGTGAGCGTTCAGGTGGATGGCGTCGGCGTCGACCTCGACGCTGCCGACCGGTTCATCACCGTGCGCCGACTGACCGAGGGCGATCGGGGTGAGGTCGAGCTGCTGTGCGGGACACGTGCCTCTGGTCTCGGCCTGTGGTTCGACCCGGGTGCCGAGGCGCTGTCGCGTTCGCGGAGCGCGGCGGTCGTCGATGGCCTGCTTCTCGGTTTCGATGGGCCGTATGGGCTGACCGGAGCGGTCCGGGACAACGCGTCGGGCGCGCTCATCGGCCTCGTGAGCCTCCAGCGGCGGGCGGCTCGAACCGTCGAGCTCACGTACTGGGTCGCGCGTCCATGGCGCGGGCAAGGCGTCGCCACGCGAGCAGCGCGCTTGATGAGCGACGTCGTCCTGGCCGGTGGGTCGCTGGTCGTCGAGCGTGTCGAAGCGATCGTCGACCGACGGAACGAGGGCGTCGGCCCGGGTGGCGGTGAAGGCCGGCTTCGTGTTCGCCGGGACCCGGTCGATGCCAGCCCCGTTGTCGTCTGGCGGGACGGTCGACGACCTGCTCTTCGTCCGCAACCGCTAGCCGGCTCGGGGGAGTTGTTCGCCGGGTTTGCCGGTTCTGGGTAGTCGGGGTCCGAGGGCTGGTGGTGGTCGGGTGTCGTAGCGGTGTCCGGTGGGGGTGATCACGACCCGGTGTGTGGCGGTGCCGGTGGTGTGCCAGCCGGGGATCTGGTCGACCAGGTTGCCGCGTTGGCAGAGGCCGATCCCGTTGTCGGCGCGTGGTGGCACCACCGATCGGCGTAGTTGTGGAGGTGGTCGAGGTCCCGGATCGGGGCGTTGCAGTAGGGGTCGCGGCAGACCTGGTCGCGGGCGTTGATCAACACCGCCAACGCGCCGTCGAACCGGCGTCGCTTCGTGTCGATGGTGGCGACGGTGTCGTCGATCGGTCGGTCGATCGAGCAGCCGGCGTCGGACCCACACCCGGGCACTGAGCTGGCGTGGCCGGGTCGCGGGTGATGATGCGGCGGGCCAGGAACGCGGGGAGTGGTCCGTGGCCGGGGAGTTGGGCGGGTTCCTCGGAGCGTCCCAGCAGGGCGTCGCTGGTCATCACCAGCTGGACCTCCACCGGGATAGCAGCCGCGGTGGCCTGGCCGGTGATCCGCTCGACGAGGGTGTCCGCCTTGATCTGGTCCTTGGTGCGTTCGTCTCCGGTCGCTTTCGCTGTTTCGGCGGCGGCCGTAGTGAGGCGAAGCAGGCCACGGCCTGTTCGACCGGCAGGACTGCGGTGATCTTGGCCATCGTGTCGGGCAGGGGTCGGATGGACACGTACCGGTCCTCCCGGGCACGTGCTGCCCGACGTACCGCGGCGTCCTGGTCGAGTTCGATCACCCGCCGCCGCACCGCCTGGGTGATCTCCGGGCACCGACATCGTCTCCACCACCGGACCGAGCTCGGCGTCGACCCGGCCGCGGTCCTCCCGGGTCAGGCACCGCGTCTCGGTGATCGCCGCCCGCACACCCCGTTCGGACACCCGCCCGGCCGCCAGCGCGTGCAGCGTGGCGGGCATCTCCGTCACCAGCACCCGCGCGTCCGCCAACCGGCGCGACGCCGACGCCGGCGGACATCTTGGTGGCGAAGCCGATCTGATCCGCGATCCCCAGCCCCCGCCGCCGCACCGGCACACCCTGCGACTCCTGCACCTGCAAGTTGCGAGGTCTCGAAGTCGACCGCTTCCAGAGCTTGCGCGGCGGCCAACGCGGACTGCGCCCGGTCCAGCAGCCCGATCCGATCGATCCGCTCCCCATCATCGTCAGCGGAGCGGACCACCGCAGCGCAGCTCAATCAGGTCAGCCGATCGACGCACGCTGACACCGGGCTGTCGGTCCCGCTTCCGTCATCTCCAACATGTGTTCGATACTAATCCGCACCACCGACAGTCCCGAGTTATCCCCAAGCAGGTAACAGAAATCAGCGAACCGCTGGGGTGTGGACATCTAACGCTGCACCCGCGGCGGAGCGAGCGCCGCGCGCTCCAACCTTCGACCTGCCCGGGAACGGTCGACCATCTGCACGGGGTGAAAGGTCCCGGTCTGGGCGCGGGCCCGCGATCGTCGCCACTGCACAGCAGCGACGCCGACACCACCGTCGAGCCACGACCTCAGCTGGGCCCGCCCGACCAGCGCCGCCGGTTCTTCTGCCACGCCGCCGACCACAACCTCTGCGGGACGAGGCGCGCGACCTTGCCGGCGACCGCCAGGGGAAACGGGAAAACGATCTCCACCCGGTTGCGTTCGAGCCCGTCGGCGATCGTGGACGCGGCCTCGTCGGCGCTCACCATGAACGACTGGCGGCCGATTCCCGCTGTCATCTCGCTCTCGACCCACCCGGGCGTGATCGTCACGACCTCGACCCCGCTTCCGCGGATCGACGTGCGGAGGGACTCGAGCATGCTGATCTGCGCAGCCTTGGAAGCGCCGTACGCCTCCAGCCCGGGGATGCCGCGGTAGCCCGCTATCGACGCGATCGCCGCGAATGCGCCGGATCCCTGAGCCAGCAGCCGTGGCAGCGTCGCCTCGATGACATTCGCCGTCCCGACGACGTTCACGTTCATCACCTCGGCGACGGCACTCGCGTCGAAGCGCCGCGCGTCGATAGGTCGCGATATCCCCGCCGCCACGATGACGAGGTCGAGCCCACCGAGGGCATCGACGACCGCGTCGGCGGCGGCGTGGACGTCCTCGATCGACGTCACGTCGCATCGTCGCGCCAGCATGCGGTCACCGGCGACCTGTTCGAGCAGATCGAGTCGGCGCGCGGACACGGCCACCACGGCGCCACGGTCGGCCAATTCGTTCGCCAGGGCCGCGCCGATCCCGCTCGACGCACCGACCAGCCAGACCCTCGTCGCCGCCAACGTCACGTCGGCGACGATGTCACACGGCGGGTTCGGGCTGAACCCCGACGGTCGACCAGGCGTTCGCGACGGCGCCGTGCTCGCTGGAGTCGGCGCCGAAGATCTCGGCGGCGGTGTCGACGGTGACCTGGGCGAAGTCGGCGAACTGTGCGGACGACTCGACCTTGCCGCTGGTGAGGGCGGCGTACCAGACCCGGCCGGCGCCGGTCCACGACGTACCGCCGATGCCGGTCGCGGCGAGATAGAAGGCCCGGTTGGGGATTCCCGAGTTGAGGTGGACGCCGCCGTCGTCGTCGGTGGTCTCGACGTAGCCGGCCATGCTGTCGGGCTGCGGGTCCTTGCCCAGCGCGGGATCGTCGTAGGCCGTGCCCGGTGCCTTCATGCTGCGAAGCCCGACACCGTGGACGGCGTCGGTGAACAGCCCGGCACCGATGATCCAGTCGGCCTCGTCGACATCCTGACCGAGGTCGTACTGCTTCACCATGCTGCCGAAGCAGTCGGCCATCGACTCGTTCAGCGCACCCGACTGACCCTCGTACTCGAGGTTCGCCGTCGCGGCCACGACACCGTGGCTCAGTTCGTGACCGACGACGTCGAGCGGAATGGTGAAGCGATTGAAGTACTGGCCGTCCCCGTCGCCGAAGACCATCTGAGTGCCGTCGAAGAACGCGTTGTCGTAGTTCTCCTCGTAGTGGACGGTCGCGAGCAGCGGCAGTCCCATCCCGTCGATCGAGTCGCGGGCGAACACATCGTGGTAGAGCTGCCAGGTGGCCCCGAGCCCGGTGTAGGCCTCGTCGACCGCGGCGTCCTGGGTCTCCGGCTCGCCCTCGCCGCGCACCTTCGTACCCGGAAGGGTGTCGGTGTTCGCGGCGGTGGAGATCGTCCGGTGGGGGCTCTCGGATCCGGCCACGGGCTCGGTCGGGCGTGCGGTCGGTGGCGTCAGCGTCTCGGCGAGGCTGTGCTTGTCGACCGTCCCGGCCAGCGCCCGATGCAGGGAATCGGCGATCACGCGATCGGCGTCGGTGTCGTCGGGTGACAGCGTCGACAGCAGGGCGGACAGGACGTACGGCGGGACGATGCCCATATGTGTCATCGAAATCTCCTCTTCACGTGACGATCCATCATGCCGTTGCGCACCGACAGTCATGGCGCTCGGCAGCTGGGTGCAGAGTAGGGGCGTGCGACTGCGCGAGATCCGGGACCTTCGGCGATTCCTGCCCGCTCGACAGCACCCGACCGTCATCACCAGCCCGCCGAGGCGGCATCCCGGCCGTCGCTCCGATCGGCCGCGCATCGTCATCTTCCACGGCGGGATGGAACGCAGCATCATCCCGGAGTGGCCGATCGACCCCGGGTACCTCCGGATGCTCTGGCTGTACTGGCACCTCGTCCGGATGCTCGCGCTCCGCCGAGTCGTCGTCAGCCTCGTCCGCCATCGCGTGATGGGATGGAACGGTCTGGACGGGGCCGTACCCGACCCGGTCGTCGACGCGCGCCAGGTGCTCACGCGGATCACCGACCACGACCCGTCGGCCCCGATCGTGTTGGTCGGGCACTCGATGGGCGGCCGCACCGCGATCCATGTCGCCGATCATCCGAACGTGGTCGGTGTCGTCGCGCTGGCTCCCTGGATCGAGCCGGACGACTCGGTCGCGCCGCTGGCCGGCCGATCGCTGTTCATCGCCCATGGGACGCTCGATGCGGTGACGTCGGCCGCGGAGTCCTACGCGTTCGCAGCCCGCGCCCGTGAGGCCGGAGTACTGGTGGCGCGGGTCGAGGTCCGCCGCGACGGTCACAAGATGGTGCGCCGCTTCCGCGTGTTCCACGCCTGGGCCACGGCGGCGTGCGCGCAGATGCTCGGCGTCGACCGGATGCACGGGACACGGACGATCAGCACGCTCCTTGCCGGCGCCGGCGAAGACGGCCTCGTCGGCGAGCCGTCGCTCGGCCATTGACGTGCCCGGATGGGCTGCCCGTCAGCGTTCGGTGTTCGCCGATCTCGCGGCGATCGCCTCGTCCAGTCGAGCCTTGGCTCCGTCGAGCCAGGTCTGACAGATCCCGGCGAGTTCCTCCCCGCGTTCCCACAGACTGATCGACTCCTCGAGCGTGCTCCCGCCCTGCTCCAGGCGTCGCACGGTGTCGACGAGTTCGGCGCGCGCCTGCTCGTAGCCGAGCGTGGGGGTGCCGTCGGTGGTTTGGGTCATGGGCGGGCTCCTGAGTCGGACGTCGGTATCGGGACCGACGCGGGCTGCCCCGGTCGGCTCGCTGGTGTCGATCACCTGCGCGGTCAGTCGGCCGCGGGCGAGCCGGACGTCGATGTTCTCGCCGCTCACGACCTCGCCGGCATCGGTGACGACGACGCCCCGGCCCGTGGTCACCAGGGCATAGCCGCGTTCGAGAGTGGCCAAGGGCGAGAGTGCCCGGACGCGGGCCCGCTGGTGTCCGACGTCGTCGGCCGCGCGGTCGAGCCGGTTCCGCAACGAGCTGCCGACCCGGGTGATCAGATCCCCGATCTCCCCGTCGCGGGCGCGCAGCAGCGAGTGTGGATCGCTCAGGGCGGGACGGGCCCGGAGCGAGGCGAGATCGGTCGAGTGTCGCTCGACGAGGTGGGTCACCGCCCGCCGGAGCCGGAGTTGGGCGTCGCTGACACCGGCGAGTTCCTCGGCGACATCCGGCACGAGCAGCCGGGCGGCGTCGGTGGGCGTCGACGCGCGGACGTCAGCCACCAGATCCAGAAGCGGCATGTCCGTCTCGTGCCCGATGGCGGAGATCACCGGGGTCGAGCAGGCGAACACCACTCGCACGAGACCTTCGTCGGAGAACGGCAACAGGTCCTCCACCGAACCCCCGCCGCGGGCGAGGACGATGACGTCGACCTCGGGGTCGGCGTCCAGCTCGTGCAACGCCGCCATCACCGCCGGCACCGACTGAGGACCCTGGACGGGAACGTTCCGAATCGCGAACCGCACGGCCGGCCATCGCAGCTCGGCGTTGCGCACGACGTCGTGCTCGGCCGCGGAGTCCCGCCCGCACACGAGGCCGATGACGGTCGGGAGAAACGGCAGTCGGCGTTTGCGTTCCGGAGCGAACAAGCCCTCGGCCGCGAGCAACCGCTTCGAGCGCTCGATCCGGGCCAGCAGCTGGCCCTCGCCGACCGGGCGGATCTGCCGGACGGCGAACGACAACGAACCCCGGGTGGCGAAGAACTCGGCTTTGGCGTGCACGATCACCTTCGCGCCTTCGGTGACCGGAGGGTCGACGACGTCGAACACCTGGCGGCGCACAGTGAGCTGCAGGGACATGTCGGCGGCGGTGTCGCGCAGCGTCATCCACACCATCGGCGAGCCGGCCCGGCTCTTGAGCTGCGCCACCTGGCCCTCGATCCAGACGCTGCCCAGCTTGTCGATCCACCGGGCCGTCTCCGACGAGACTCGACGGACCGGCATCGGGTCGTCGGCGGAGTTGGGGACCGGCATGGCGCCTGACCCTAGCCGTCGCCGTCGACACCGCCGGTCGTCGTGCACAGCCCACGTCAGGCGCACCGGTCGAGCAGGTGGCCGCAGGCTGCCTACGATGGACGGATGAGTGACGCAGCCGGCCGGAGAGTTCTCCTCGCAGCCCCGCGCGGCTACTGCGCCGGGGTCGATCGGGCGGTCATCACCGTCGAACGTGCGCTCGACATCCACGGCGCGCCCGTCTATGTGCGCAAGCAGATCGTGCACAACAAGCACGTGGTCGCGGACTTGGAGGCTCGCGGAGCGATCTTCGTCGACGAGCTCGACGACGTGCCCGAGGGCTCGGTCACCGTCTTCTCGGCGCACGGCGTCTCGCCGATGGTGCATGCCCAGGCGCGCGCGATGCAGCTCAAGACGATCGACGCCACCTGCCCGCTCGTCACCAAGGTCCACCACGAGGCGAAGCGGTTCGCCGCCGACGACTACGACATCCTGCTGATCGGTCACTCCGGCCATGAGGAGGTCGAGGGCACGGCGGGGGAGGCGCCCGCCAACATCACCCTCGTCGAGCGACCGGACGACGTCGCCGACGTGGTCGTGCGGGATCCCGGGAAGGTCGCCTGGCTGTCCCAGACCACGCTCTCGGTCGACGAGACGATGGACACGGTCGACGCGATCCGGGCCAAGTTCCCGCAGCTGCTCGACCCGCCGTCCGACGACATCTGCTACGCCACCCAGAACCGCCAGGTCGCCGTGAAGGAGATCGCGGCTCAGGCCGACCTCGTGATCGTCGTCGGATCGTCGAACTCGTCCAACTCGGTCCGGCTCGTCGAAGTCGCACTCGATGCCGGCGCGAAGGCGTCCTACCGGGTCGACAACGTCGGTGAGATCGATCCGACGTGGCTCGACGGCGTGTTCGTGGTCGGCGTGACCAGCGGCGCATCGGTGCCGGACGAGCTCGTGCGTGGCGTGCTCGACTTCCTCGAGGAGCGTGGCTATCCCGCCGCCGAGGAAGTGCGAACGGCCGACGAGAGCCTGATCTTCGCGCTTCCGCCCGAGTTGCGTCGTGACCTCAAGGACGCCGGACACAGCACGCGCTGAACGACCGACTGCTGCCCCGGTCGGGGCGTCGGAGCGCCGGGACGATCGGCGTCACCTAGTCTCGGGCAGATGTGGGATCCGTTCTCGGTGGGCCGCTCACCCGTTGACCAGGCGCCGGTGGTGCTGTCCGAGCATCCGGCGGCAGGCACCGTCGATGTCGTCGACGATCTCGTGGACGAGCCCGGGTCGGGCCCGAGCGCAGCCGCGGACGTCTCGATGCCTCCGGCGGACGAGGACGCGTCGCCGCCCTCGGTGGAGGAGCCGTCCCGCCACCGCAGGTCCCAGACGACGAACCGGTCGCTGAAGTCGCCGACGTGGCCGGCAGCACCGATGACGGTGTCGACAGCGACGTACACGTCGTGCAGGTCAACCCGCTCGTATGGCGCCGAGCCATGGAACTCGCGGACGGCGACGCCCGGCGGATCGAGATCATCGACCCGACCCGCGTCACCGTGCACAACAAGCGAGTGCGCTGAGCGGTCAGCTCACGCTCCGCCTGCGCTCACCGGCCTGACCGGGGCCGCCGTCGTGACTGGCATCGTCGGCGAGATCGGCCAGATCGGCGAGCCGCGCCGGGTCGACAGCGCTCGGATCCGCCACGCGTAGCAATTCGTGGGCCGACAGCCGACGCGTCGTCGCCGTCACGGGAGCCGGTTCGGTGAGCGCCGCGTCGGCGATGTCGAGGCTGGCCAGCCGCCGGGCGCTCACGAGTAGCCGTTCCTCGAGTGACCCCACCGCCGAGTTGTACGCCGAGACCGACGAGTCCAGCGACCGGCCGACACGTCCGAGATGGCCGGCGAAGACGCCGAGTCGCTCGTACATCTCCCGGGCCAACTCGAACACCTCGCGGGCGTTGTCGGTCAGCGCCGCCTGCTGCCAACCCAGCGACACCGTCCGCAACAGCGCCACCAGGGTCGTCGGGGTGGCCGGGACGACCTTCCGGCTGAACGCGTACTCGAGCAGGGTCGGATCGGCGTCGAGCGCGGTGGACAGGAACGACTCGCCGGGCAGGAACATGACGACGAACTCAGGCGTCGTCGGGACCTTCGTCCAATACCGCTTGGACGCCAGGCCGTCCACGTGGGCCCGGACATGACGGGCGTGCGACGCGCGGAGACCGGCCTGCTCGTCCGGGTCGTCGGTGTCGCCCGCGTCGATGAAAGCGGCCAGCGGGACCTTGCTGTCGACCGCCACGTGCTTGCCGCCCGGCAGATGGACGACCATGTCGGGCCGGTGGCGCCCGTCGGCGTCGGTGTAGGTGGTCTGGGTGTCGAAGTCGACCCGTGACTTGAGGCCGGCAGCCTCGACGGTGCGCTGCAACTGCAGTTCGCCCCACTGGCCGCGCGCCTGCGGCTTCCGCATGGCGTCGGTGAGGCCGGCGGCCTCCCGGCGAAGGTCGTCACCCGATCGGCGCACGGCGTCGAGCTGCCCGGTGAGTGCCGCTCGACCGGCCACCGTCTCGCGCTCGAGCTCGCGCAGCCGGATCTCGAACCGGTCCAGGCTCTGGCCGACCGGTGCCACGATCCGCTCGGCCGCTACCGCCGTGGCCTCGACGTGATCGGCCACTGTCGCGTGGTCGCGCCGGAGGAGGCCGGATCCGATCAGGATGCCGACGGCCAGTCCGAGCGCGAGGGCGAGCAGGACGACCAGCAACGTGGTGGGGCTCATGACCGGACCATCGCAGGAAGCGCCGACAGATCGCCCGGGACCTGGGAAATGGCGAGCCGGATAGTGGTCACTATCTTGTTCGATACAACTTAGTGACAACTTGCGGTACAGTTCGGGCGATCGACCAGACAACTCGAACCACGCAACTCGAAATCCAGCGAAGGCGGCCGAGATGACGACAGCACGGTGGGCCGTGCTCGCCCAAGAGTTGCGCGAACGCATCGCCCTCGGCGACGTCGGCGAGTCGGGCGAACTCGAGAGCGAGGCCGGCCTCGGCGCGCGTTACGGGGTCAGCCGGGTGACTGTGCGGCGAGCCCTCGAGCTGCTCCGAGACGAAGGCCTGGTCTCGTCGCGCCGCGGCTCGGGTTGGTTCGTCGTGGGTGCGTCCTTCCATCAGCAGCTCGCGCTCGGCACCTTCCGGCACGCGGCCTCCGCCGTCGCGGAGGCCGGTGGGCACACCAGCCGCCGGGTGATCGAGTTCGGCTATCACCGGCCGCCAGCGGCGACGGCCGCCCTCCTCGGCCTCGAGGGGGACGCGCTGTTCAGCCGCTCGGTGCGGACGGTCGACGAGGTCCCGCTCGACGTCGTGTCCGAATGGGTGCCGGCTGAGTTCGCCGGGAGCATCAGCCGCGACGACGCCGAGCGCGACGGCATCTGGCAGACGTTGCACCGCGACGGTCACGTCGTGGAGACCGTTCGGCAGACGATCACCGCGGGGATCGCGACCGACGCGGACGCGCGCACCCTCGACATCGCCGCCGGCGGACCCCTCCTCCTGGTTCGCCGGCTCGCCCTGGCCGGCGACGAGCGACGTCTCGCGCTCGCCGACCACCGTTACCTCGCCCACCGCTTCAGCCTGGAGGTCGAGTTCCACGGATGGACCTCTGCTGGCGCCGCGGAGCCACCGGGCCTGCGCGTGGTCGAGCCGACCTGACCCGCCCTGACCTGACCTGACGACGCAGTTCGTCTCAACCCGGACCCCAGCCCCAGCCCGACCCAAGGAGCAGCTCCATGAAGGTTCTCGTCACCGGCGGCGCCGGTTTCATCGGCTCGAACTTCGTCCGGCGCACGCGCGCCCGGCGTCCCGACTGGGAGTTCACGGTCGTCGACGCACTGACCTACGCCGGCGACCGTGCCAACCTCGACGGCGTGCCCGACGTCGCGTTCGTCGAAGGGTCCATCGCGGATGCCGAGCTCGTCGACTCGCTCGTCGCGGCCACCGACGTCGTCGTCCACTTCGCCGCCGAGTCGCACAACGACAACTCCCTGTCGAACCCGTACCCGTTCGTCGAGACCAACGTCATCGGCACCTTCCAGATCCTGGAGGCGGTCCGGCGCCACGGCGTCCGCCTGCACCACATCAGCACCGACGAGGTCTACGGCGATCTCGAGCTCGACGATCCTGCCAGGTTCACCGAGGCGACCCCGGTCAACCCGTCGAGCCCGTACTCGTCCACCAAGGCGTCCGCGGACCTGCTCGTGAGGGCCTGGATCCGCTCCTTCGGCATCGAGGCGACGCTGTCGAACTGCTCGAACAACTACGGCCCGTACCAGCACGTGGAGAAGTTCATCCCGCGCCAGATCACGAACATCCTGAGCGACGTGAAGCCGAAGCTCTACGGTCAGGGTGCGAACGTGCGCGACTGGATCCACGTGGACGATCACAACGACGCGGTCGTGACCATCATCGAGAAGGGGCGAGCGGGGGAGACCTACCTGATCGGCGCAGACGGCGAGCAGAACAACCGCCAGATCGTGTCGCTGCTGCTCGAGTTGATGGGTCGTCCGGCGGACTGGTTCGATCTCGTCTCCGACCGACCCGGCCATGACATGCGTTACGCGATCGACTCGACCAAGCTCCGGGACGAGACCGGCTGGGAGCCGACGTATCGCGACATCCGGGCCGGCCTGGCGGCCACGATCGACTGGTACCGCGACAACACCGCCTGGTGGTTGCGCTCGAAGGCGCAGACCGAGCAGTCGTACGAGGTGCTCGGGCGCTGACGAACGTCGGCGCGGTCGGCGGGCGCCCCGCGACGCCTTAGGCTTGTCTGTCGTGGCTCTCACCATCGGCATCGTCGGACTACCCAACGCGGGCAAGTCGACCCTCTTCAACGCGCTCACCCGCAACGACGTCCTGGCGGCGAACTATCCGTTCGCCACCATCGAACCGAACGTCGGCGTGGTCGGGGTGCCGGACGCCCGGCTCCAGGTGTTGTCCGACCTCTATTCGGCGGCCCGCATCGTGCCCGCCACCGTCAGCTTCGTCGACATCGCGGGCATCGTGCGCGGCGCCAGCAAGGGCGAGGGCATGGGCAACGCCTTCCTCGCGCACATCCGCGAGGCGGATGCGATCTGCCAGGTGACGAGGACGTTCCGGGACCCCGACGTCAGCCATGTCGACGGCGAGGTCAACCCGCGCGGAGACATCGACACGATCACCACCGAGTTCATCATCGCCGACCTCCAGAGCATCGAGAAAGTCCTTCCCCGCTTGGAGAAGGACGTGCGGCTGCACAAGGAGAAGGCGGTCACCGTGGCTGCGCTGAAGGAAGCCGTGGAGGTGCTCGAGGACGGCCGGACGCTGTTCGCCGCAGGCGTCGATCCCGAGCCGCTGCGCGATGTGTTCCTGTTGACGACGAAGCCGTTCATCTACGTGTTCAACTGCGACACCGACGAACTCTCCGACGAAAATCTCAAGGCCTCGATGCGCGAGCTCGTGGCTCCTGCCGAGGCGATCTTCCTGGACGCCAAGATCGAGTCCGAGCTGGTGGAGATGGAACCAGACGACGCCCGGGAGCTGCTGGCGGAGATGGGCATCGACCAGCCCGGCCTCGACGTCCTCGCGCGCGTCGGCTTCGAGACACTCGGCCTGCAGACCTACCTCACGGCCGGCCCCAAGGAAGCCAGAGCCTGGACGATCCCGAAGGGGGCGACGGCACCCGAGGCCGCCGGGGTCATCCACACGGACTTCCAGAAGGGCTTCATCAAGGCCGAGGTGGTGAGCTTCGACGACCTCATCGACGCCGGCTCGATGAACGCCGCCAAGGCCCGCGGCAAGGTCCGCATCGAGGGCAAGGACTACGTCATGGCCGATGGCGACGTGGTCGAGTTCCGCTTCAACGTCTAGTCGTCACGACACCGCGGCCTTCACCAGCGCGACGATCTTCTTCTCCACGGTGGGGCTCCACTTCAGCAGCGCGTAGGACGACGGCCACATGTCGCCGTCGTCGAGGTTCGCCGCGTCCTGGAAGCCGAGGGTGCAGTACCGATACTTGAACTTGCCTGCGTTCTGGAAGAAGAGCACGACCTTGCCGTCGGCGTTCGCGTAGGCGGGCATGCCGTACCAGGTCTTCGGCGACAGGCCGGGCGCACTCGAGGTCACGGCGACGTGGACGCGCTCCGCGAGTTCACGATCCTCAGGATCCATCCCGGCGATGGCATCCAGCACCGCCTGCAGGCCGTCGGCCTTCTTCGCGCCCTTCTTGCCCTCGGCCCGGAGTTCGGCGGCGCGCTCCTTCATGGCGGCGCGCTCCTCGGCGCTGAAGCCATCGGGTCCGGGCTTGGCGGTTTTCGTAGGCATGCTGTGAAGTCCCTTCCGACGGGGCTCGGCGACGTGCCGGCCACTGGACCCAGGCTAGGGCCGACCGACCCTGCGGACCTTCTCGATTCCTGATCAGGTCTGAGGAATTCGGGTTGGCGTCGCGGTATCGGCTCCGTAGGGTCGGGCCGTGCCGGATCCGATCTTCGACGAGCCACGACTCGCGGCCATCTACGACCCGCTCGACCCCGATCGCAGCGATCTCGACGCCTATGCGGCCATGGTCGACGAGTTCGGTGCCCGCCGTGTCCTCGACGTCGGCTGCGGGACCGGGACGTTCGCCTGCCTCCTGGCCGAGCGCGGGGTCGAGGTCACGGCCGTCGACCCGGCGGCCGCCTCGCTCGCCGTCGCCCGGACCAAACCCGCCGCCGACCGGGTGCACTGGATCCACGGCGACGCGACAACGCTGCCGTCGCTCCAGGTCGATCTGGCCACGATGACCGGGAACGTCGCCCAGGTGTTCCTCACCGACGAAGATTGGACGGCGACGCTGCGCGGGCTGCACGCCGCGATCGAGCCCGGCGGCCGGCTCGTGTTCGAGACGCGCGATCCGGCCCGTCGGGCCTGGCTCGGGTGGACCCGCGAACACACCCACTCGAGAACGGACATCGCCGGAGTCGGACTGGTCGAGACCTGGACCGACCTGCTCGAGGTCGACCAACCGTTCGTCACGTTCCGATCCTCGAACGTCTTCGCCTCCGACGGTGCCGTCCTCGTCTCCGACTCCACGCTGCGCTTCCGACCGCGGTCGGAGATCGAGGAATCCCTCCTGGAGAACGGGTTCGTCGTGGACGAGGTACGAGACGCGCCGGATCGACCCGGCCTCGAGTTCGTGTTCGTCGCCCGTCGAGCACGAACCGGAAACGGGCCGGATGGGCCGTCCTGATCACCCGGCTGCGGCCACGACCCTCAACGTCGCCAGCGAGTCCTGCATGTACTGCCACAGGCTCTGCTCGCCCTGAGCCGGCCCGGGTTCGCTGGTCCATTCGCTCGAACGCCACCCGCAGCACGGCGATGCCCGCCTCTGCCGCCAGGCTGGCGTGGGATGGGAGCCGACGCACCAAGGGCTCGTCGCCGACCTCGTCGCGGGCTACTACTACGGCGCCGGCTGACCTCAGGTCCGCACAGTCGCGAGGTAGACGGTGTTCGTGGCCTCGCGTCCCTGGAGGGGATTCGGAAAGGTCACGACCTCGGCGGCGACATCGGTGAAGGCTGACTCGAGCACCCGGACGTAATCGTCGTCTGGAGGGTCGTTGGACCACAGGGCGAACACCCCGCCCGGGTGCAGTCGCGCCGCGAGACGCCCTGCGCCGGCTGGACTGTAGAAGCCGGTGTCGGCGGTGAGCAGGTGCCGCGGCGAGTGATCGATGTCGACGAGCAGGGCGTCGAAGAGCCGGTCCACCGTGACGGGGTCGTAGCCGGAGCTCTTCGTCATGGCGAAGAAGTCGCCGTGGACGAGCCGACAGCGGGGATCCGCTGTGAGGACAGGGCCGACCGGCACCAGGCCGTCGCGATGCCAGGCGATCACCGGCTCGAGCGTCTCGACGACGACGAGCTCGTCGACCCGGCGCGTCGGCCAAGACCTCGGCCGCCGTGTACCCGAGGCCGAGCCCGCCCACAGCGACCGTGAGGCCGATCCCGTCGATCCGAGCCAGCGCCAGCCGGGCCAGTTCGATCTCGGCCACCGTGAACAGGCTCGACATGAGGAAGTCCTCACCCAACTTGACCTCGTAGATGTCGACACCGGTGCTCACGTCGCGTCGTCGGCGGAGACTGATCTCGCCGATCGGAGTCTCGCTCCACCCCAGTTCGGCGAACCGTGCGCTCATGATGTCACCGCTCTCCTCGGTCCGCCCGACCCTACGGCGTCGACACCGGTGCTGCTCTCAGAGCGACGGCGGCAGCCGGATGCCGATCCGCTCGTTCATGCGCTCGACCTCGTCGAGAACCTCGGGCGCCATCCAGACCCGGTCGCGCGCCCGTCGGGTGAGCAGGGCGAGGACGCCGGTCTCGGTCAACCGGGCCAATGCGTCGTTCGCGCTGGCGTACGAGGATCCGGTGAGGTTCTGGACGTCCCGGACATCGAGGATCGGGTTGGCCAGCAGCAGGTCGATCAGCACGGCCGCTGTCGAGCCGCCCCGCGGCCGAGCCAGGTCGCGCCACTGGTCGGGCAGCTCGGCCAGATCGTGGGCCGACTGCACAGCGGCTTCGGCAGCGACGACCGTCGAGGTGGCCACGTAGTCGACGAAGTCATCGACCGCTCCGTCGCGGTACGCGTTCACCAGGCCGAAGTATCTGCCCGTGTCCGCCAACATCGCGGACGCGATCGGGACGACAGTCCGGGTGGCGAGGCCCCGTCGACGGATCACTGCGCTGATGAGTGCGCGTCCGATCCGACCGTTGCCGTCGGTGAACGGGTGCACGGATTCGAACTGGGCGTGGACGATCGCGGCCTGGGCCATGGTCGTGATGTCGTCACGGTTCGCGTACGTCACCAGATCGGCCATCAGGGCGGCGACGAGCTCGGCCGGTGGCGGGACGTGGATCGCCGTGCGAGGGCTGTAGTCGCTGCCGCCGATCCAGTTCTGGACGTCGCGTAGGCGGCCCGCGTAAGGCTTCTCCTGTGGGTCGGCCGCCATGAGGTCGGCGTGGGCGGCCAGCATGTCGGCCAGCTCGATGCGACGGCGTGAACCGGCCGCGCCGACCATCGTCGTCAGGGCACTGACAGCGGCCACGGTGGCGCGGGCATCCTGGCTCGCTCGCACTCCGGCGAGCGCGCGAGCGAAGTCGTCACGAGAGGCGTTGACGCGCTCGATGCGCGACGACGAGACGGATTCACTGCGCAGGAGGAAGCCTCCGATGGCCGCTAGCCGGGTACCGGGACCGGCATCCAGCGCCGCCACCGCCGCGGTCGCGTCGTCGATGTGGACGGCGGTCGCCCTGGTCGGCCGGTAGTCGAGGCCGGCGATCGACGGCGGGATGGCGGCCGTGATCGCGCGCACCATCCGGTCCTCGCGCGGACCCCGGCCCGACATTGCCCACGGCACCGTGACGTGCTCGTGAGCCGGCCAGCCGTCTGGGGCGGTACCGGCGCTCACCTCGACCTCCCACCGTCTCGTACCTACGACACCCGGCTCCATTGTTGTGACTTTCGAGCTTAACCCATAATAACGATGCTGCAGTCACGGGTTGCGAGCTCGGGCGGAGCACCCGACGAGTCCTCGTGTGACGCGACGGGCGGGTGCTGACAGGCTTGCCGCTGAATCCCGACGCTCGAGAGGACGGTCGTCCATGCCGGTTCGCCGCGAGGATTACGACCCAGCGCTCGCCAGGGCGGTCGAGCATGCTCGCTCCTGGCTCGAGTCGGTCGGCGAGCGGCCAGTCGGCCCCGACGTCGCCGCAGACGCACTGGCGGCGGAGTTCGGCCAACCGCTGCCTTCGCGCGGAGCCGACCCGGCGGACGTCGTCGACCTGTTGGCGATCGGGGCCGAGCCCGGCCTGATGGCGATCGGGTCGGGCCGATTCTTCGGCTGGGTGATGGGCGGCACCCTGCCCGCCGGGCTGGCCGCGGACTGGCTCGTCAGCGCGTGGGACCAGAACGCGGGTATGCGGTACTCGACACCGGCCGTCGCCGCGATCGAGGAAGGCGCCGCCGGCTGGCTGCTCGACCTCCTCGAGTTCCGTCCGACGGCTGACGTCGGATTCGTCACCGGCGCGACGATGGCCAACTTCACCGGGCTCGCGGCCGGTCGATACGCCGTCCTCGCCGCGGCCGGGTGGGACGTCCACGGCGACGGGCTGTCCGGAAGCCCCCGCGTGCACGTCCTCGTCGGCGCCGAACGGCACGACACCGTCGACCTCGCCCTGCGCTACCTCGGGCTGGGTCGCCCGACCGTCGTGGCGGCCGACACCCAGGGTCGTATCCAGCTCGACGCCCTCGCCGGCGCGCTGGCCGACATCCCGGCGGGTGAACCCGTGATCGTCTGCCTCCAGGCCGGGAACCTGCACTCCGGCGCGTTCGACCCGTTCGTCGACGCCATCGCCCTCGTCCATGCACGAGGAGGCTGGGTGCACGTCGACGGCGCGTTCGGGCTGTGGGCCGCGGCCTCGCCGTCCCTTCGCCATCTCACGGCCGGCCTGGCCGAGGCCGACTCGTGGGCCACCGATGCGCACAAGACGCTCAACGTCCCCTACGACTGCGGCATCGCCGTGGTCGCGGAGCCGGCGGCGATGCGCGCGACGTTCGGCGTCCACACGAGCTACCTCGTGGACGAGACGACAGGACCGGGCAACGCCTACGAGAAGGTTCCCGAACTGTCCCGTCGCGCCCGCGGTGTGCCGGTCTGGGCGGTACTCCGCTCGCTCGGCCGGGACGGCGTGACCGGGCTCGTCGACGGCCTCACGACACAGGCGCGGGCGATCGCCGCGGGCATCGCCACGATCCCGGGTGCCGAGGTGCTCAACGACGTCGTCTACACGCAGGTCTGTGTCGCGTTCGGCGACGACGATCGGACGAAGGCCGTGGTCGCGCGACTGCTCGCCGACGGCGTGACCTGGATGTCGGGATCGCGGTGGCACGACCGCGACGTCTTGCGCGTGTCGGTGAGCAACTGGGCCACCGACGCCGACGATGTGGCACGGTCGGTGGACGCCGTGCGCCGGGCGGCCGCCGGATGACAGCGAGCGGGAGCCTGCGCCCCGGGCCGCCCCTGCGCTTCCTCCCGTCGCAGATCACGCCCCGCGCGCGGAGGTTCATCGCCAACGAGGCGGGCAGCGCGGCGACACTGCTGGCGGCGACGCTGATCGCTCTCGTCTGGGCGAACTCGCCCTGGTCCGCCGGCTACTTCCGGCTCTGGGGCACGCCGATCCGGCTCGACGTCGGGAGCTGGGGGATCGACCTCGATCTCCAGCACCTGGTGAACGACGCGGCGATGGCGGTCTTCTTTCTCGTGGTGGGGTTGGAGATCAGCCGCCAGCTGACGGCCGGGGAACTTCGCGATCGACGCACCACGGTCGTCCCGGCCTGCGGTGCGCTGGGCGGCATGCTGGTTCCGATCGGCATCTACCTGCTCGTCAACTCCAGCGGCCCGGCCGCGCACGGCTGGGGCATCGTGATGTCGAGCGACACCGCCTTCGTGCTGGGCATCCTCGCGCTGTTCGGGCCGAAGTGCCCCGATCAGTTGCGGTTGTTCCTGCTGGCGTTGGCCGTCGTCGACGACATCGGCGCGATCAGCGTGATGGCCGTCTTCTACACCGACCATGTCGAGGTCGTGGCCCTGATCGTGGCCGCCGCGTTCGTGCTCGGGTTCGTCGTCGCGCGCTGGCTGGGCGTCTGGCGGCTCACCCCGTACGTCTTCCTCACGATCGGGTTGTGGCTCGCGATGTACGCGTCCGGCGTCCACCCGACCCTCGCCGGCGTCCTGGCCGGATTCCTCATCCCGGCAACCTCGGTGCCCGAAGGCCGGACCCGCGACATCGCCGTGTTCGGGCGTGCCCTGATCGAGCAGCCGTCGGCCTCGGGCGCGCGGCTCGCGTCGCTGGCCGCGTCGGCGACCGTCTCGGCCAACGAGCGGTTGCAGGATTGGCTGCACCCGTGGTCGGCCTACGTCGTCATCCCTGCCTTCGGCCTGGCGAATGCCGGCGTCGCGCTGTCACCGTCGATCCTCCGCGAGGCCTTCACCTCGCCGGTGACGATCGGGATCGCCGTCGCGCTCGTCGTCGGCAATGCCGTGGGCATCACGGTCTTCTCGGTGGTGGCCCTGAGAACGGGGCTCGGGACGCTGCCCGGTCGCGTCCGCTACAGCCACCTGTTCGGTGGCGCCGTCCTGGCCGGGATCGGGTTCACGATCTCGCTGTTCATCACCGACCTGGCGTTCCACACCGAGACGCTGCGGGACGAGGCGAAGATCGGGATCCTCACCGGGTCGTTGATCGCAGCCGTCGTGGGGGCTTGGGTCCTGCGCGTGATGGGCGAGCGGACGTCGCTCTGCACGCCGGCCGGAGACGACGCCCCGACGGCCCTACCGCCGCTACCGTGGACCTCGCCGGCGGACGCGTTCCGTCGATGACGGGCCGACGCCGGTCGCACGCTGGAGCGACGGAAGGTCGATCCGTCCCTCGTAGCCGACGCCGTCGATGAACAGCGTCGGCGTCGACGACACGCCGACCTCCAGCCCGGCCGCGTAGTCGCCTTGCACGATCGGGGCGAACTCCTGAGCCTTCGTCCCGGTGGCGAGTTCGGGATCACCGCCGACGAGTTCGGCGTACAGCCGAAGATCCGGGTCGCTGAGCCGGTTCTGATGGGTGAACAGCTTGTCGTGCATCCGCCAGAACGCCTCCGGGCCGCCGGAGTGCGCGACCGACTCCGCCGCCAGCGCGGCTGTCAATGCGTGCGGGTGCGGTTCGAACAGGGGAAAGTGGCGGAAGATCAGTCGGACCCGCCCCTCCGATGAGGTGACGAGCTCCCTGAGGACCGGAGCGGCGCCGGCGCAGTACGGACACTCGAAGTCCCCGAACTCGACGACACACGTCGAGGCGTCCGGATTGCCGTACACGTGAACGATCTGATCCTGGTCGGTCGACTCGGTCGTGACCACCTGGTGCCTCCCGGAGCTGCCCGCGCTCGTCTGGTCTGCCCGTACACCGGCAGGATATCCGCCCGATGTGCCCGGTCGCCGCCGATGAGTTGGGCCGGCGACTTCGGTCTTGAACCGGAGATACGACCGACGAACCTGTCGATCCGGCCGTCCGTCGAGTGTCGTACAGGTGACAGCATCCCGATCGATCCGAGCTCCCGGAGGAACCCCATGGCCCTTCCCGACGTCGTTTCGCGCGAGCAGTGGCTCGCCGCCCGCAAGGACCTGCTCGCTCGCGAGAAGGCGCTCACCCGCCAGAGCGACGAGTTGAACGCCGACCGGCGGCGGCTGCCGATGGTGCGCGTCGACAAGGAGTACGTGTTCCACGGCCCCGACGGCGACGTCACCCTGGCCGACATGTTCGACGGCCGGCGCCAGCTGATCCTGCAGCACTTCATGTTCGATCCGAGTTGGGACGACGGGTGCGCCAGTTGCTCCGCCGGTGTGGACGAGATGTCCGAGGGCCTGCTCGCCCACCTGCGCGCTAGGGAGACGAGCTTCGCGATCGTGTCGCGGGCGCCGCTGGCCAAGCTCGATGCCTACCGGCTCCGCAAGGGCTGGACGATCCCCTGGTACTCCTCGTACGACAACGACTTCAACTACGACTTCCACGTCAGCTTCGACGCGGCCAAGGCGCCCATCCAGTTCAACTACCGCGACCTGCCCGAGCTCGAGGCTGCGGGGTTCGGGTGGATCGCCGACGGGCCGTCCGAGCAGCCCGGCATCAGCAGCTTCCTCCGCGACGGCGACGACATCTTCCACACGTACTCGACGTTCGGTCGTGGCACCGAACAACTGGGCGGCGCGTACAACTTCCTCGACATCACCGCGTTGGGCCGGCAGGAGGAATGGGAGGAGCCGAAGGGGCGGGCAGCTGCCGCACGGTCGGCCACCCCGGACTTCGCCGTGTGAACGACGCGTCCAGCCGGATCGTCGGCCACGGGTGCGTGCTTGGATCGCCCCATGCGGACGGCCGGCCCAGCGGTAGGAGCGATGCCGCGGTGAGTCGCGCGGTCGAGGACTCCAACCGCCGGATGCTGCGGGCGCGGGACGCGATGGATCGCGACTACGACCAGCCGCTCGACATCCCGGCGCTGGCACGCCTCACGCACACGTCGCAGGCACACTTCATCCGGACGTTCCGGGCGACCTTCGGCGAGACGCCGCACCGGTATCTGCAGCGTCGTCGCGTCGAACGTGCGATGACCCTGATGCGCGAGACCGACGACAGCGTGACCGAGATCTGTCTCCGGGTCGGGTTCACGAGCCTCGGGACGTTCAGCCGCACCTTCCGCGAGATCGTCGGCGAGTCGCCGCGCGACTACCGGCGTCGTGGCCCGCTCGTCGCGGTTCCGACGTGCTTCACCCGGGCGTGGACGCGACCGAGCAGTTTCGGAGAAGTAATGGATCGGCCGCCGGGCTAGCGTCGACGGCATGTTCAACGCGCTCACGCAATCGCAGATCTTCGTCCTCGACCAGGACGCCGCCCTCGACTTCTACGTCGGCAAGCTCGGGCTGGAGGTGAACACCGACGTCGACCTGGGCTTCATGCGCTGGCTCACCGTCAACGTTCCCGGACAGCCGGACCGTCAAGTCCTGCTGGAGAAGCCAGGGCCGCCCGCGATGGACGCGGCCACCGCCGAGCAGGTTCGGGAACTCGTCAGCAAAGGTGCCATGGGTGGCTGGCTGATCTTCACCACCGACGATGCGCAGAAGACCTACGACACGCTGGTCGAACGCGGCGTCGAGGTCACCGACGCACCCACGCAGCGCCCCTACGGGATCGACTTCGGCCTGCGTGACCCGTTCGGCAACGCGATCCGGATCGGGCAGCTGAACGCGAGCGAGTAGGGCCGAGTGGGCCGGGCCAGGAGCGGTGCGCGGAGTGGGCGTGTCGTGACGAGACGCGCCGAGTGGGCGTGAGTTATGGACCACTCGGGGTCGAGGCCGTCTGGGGTGATCGGCGGCGCTGCCCTACTCGACCTTCGACTGCTCGGACTTCCACACCCGGAAGCCCTCTTCGGTGTTCCCGACCCGCCAGTATCCCGAGATCGAGGCCATCGAACGCTCGACTCCACGCTCGGTCAGCAGGAACGACCGCAACGAGCGCAACAGGCCGGCCTCGCCGTGCATGAACACCTGCGCGCGCCCGGCCGGCCAGTCGAGCGCCTTCACGGCATCCGGCAGGAGGTCGGTGCTGCCGGCCGGTGCGCCGTTGCGGTGCAGCCAGGTGATCTCGAGGTCGCCCGCCGAGTCGATCTTCTGTTCCTCGTCGGGCCCGTCGACTTCGATGAAGGCACGTACCGGCACCCCGGCCGGTATCGCCTCGAGTGCTGAACTGATCGCCGGGAGCGCGGCCTCGTCGCCGATCAGGAGGTGCCAGTCGGCGTCGTCGCCGGGGGAGTAGGCGCCCCCGGGCCCGGTCAGATGCAGGACGTCGCCACGACGGGACCCGGCAGCCCACGGACCGGCCACACCTTCGTCGCCGTGGACGACGAAGTCGATCGTCAGGGTCCGGGCGACCAGGTCGACCGCCCGCACGGTGTACGTCCGCACCACCGGCCACTGCTCGGAAGGCAGCGTCGTCCGCAACTGCTCGATGTCGAGGGGCTCGTCGTACGCCACGTCCGGGTGGATGAACGTGAGCTTCACGTACTTGTCGGTGTGCTCGTTGAGGCGCTCGGCGAACGACTCGAACGCAGGACCTCCGAAAACCACCCGCTGCATGTGCGGCGTGATCCGCTCGGAATCGACGACCTCCATCCGGAGCGGCGCGGGACGGGTCTTCGGTCGTGGTGCATCTGGCATGGGCAACGGGCTCCTCGAGTCCTGGACAGGTCGAAGGTTAGGTTACCCTCATTCACCGCTGTGCGATGGTGCCACCTGCGATGTCGCCACCCGGCCTCACCCGTCGCATCGCGGACCGTACCACGCCTCGAGCGTAACTCCGCATAGCCCCCGACCGTCATCGCGATGCCGACCAGAGTACGTGTAGTCGTAATTGTTCTGGTCATGCCAGCAACCGGCCATCCGGCCCGCCGGTACACGTAGTTCTGCGGGTCCGCCCGAAGAGCGGGGCTGGTCACTGCCCGGCTGCGGTTTCGATGCCCGTTCGATCTGGGTGTGAACGGGTCGCGTCGACGACTCCGAGAAGGGTGGCTACTTCGGCTTCTCCGGGCGCACCGCCACCCGGCCGAAGCAGCTCTACCTGGCCGACACGAACATCCTGCTCACCCGATTCCTCGCCGCGGACGCGGTCGGCGAGGTCGTCGACTTCATGGTGCCGACCGCGCGGATCGTCTCGACGCCACGAGATCTTCTCGTCCGGCGGGCCACCGCAGTGCGCGGGCGGGCGACGTTCGATCTCGTCTGCAGCCTGCCTTCGACTATGCGCGGGTGCCGCACACCGTGGACATCATCGACGGCGTCGGCGCGGTCTTCACGTCGTCGGTCGGGCGTTGCGTCCTGCGGTGCGAGGTCCCGCTGATCCGCGACGGCGACGCCGCCCGCGCGACGTTCAGCCTCGACCAGGGTGAGTCCGTCGACATCGAACTGGAATGGAACGGCGAGGTCCGTCCGCTGCACCGCGGCGAGATCGACGACGCTGTTCAACCGAGACCAGCCGAGTTCTGGCAGCGACTGGGTCTCGCCAGTCACGGTACCGCGGGCCGCTGGCGCGAGCACGTCCAGCGCTCTGCGCTCGCTCTGAAGCTGCTCGTCTACCACCCGACCGGCGCGCTGGTCGCCGCGCCGACGACGTCGCTGCCGGAGGCAGATCGGCGGCGGCCGCAACTGGGACTATCGCTACAGCTGGTTACGCGACGCGGCCTTCACCGTCTACGCGCTGATGACCCTCGGCTTCCTGCGAGGAAGCCGCGGTCGTTCATGGAGTGGGTCCAGCAAGCGCTGCGAGATCGGCCACCGCTCGAACGCGACGTGATGATCATGTACTCGATCGACGGCAGTCGAGCACATTCCCGAGGTCGACACTGGATCATCTGGAGGGGTATCGCGGATCCGGTCCGGTGCGGATCGGGAACGGCGCGGTCGGTCAACGGCAGATCGACGTCTACGGCGAGTTGATGGACTCCGTCTACCTGTACAACCGGTCGAATCCCGATCTCCTACGACATGTGGACGAGCGCTGTCCAAGCGACTTGAAGTGGCTGTCCCAGCATTGGGAGGAACCCGACGAAGGCGTCTGGGAGGTGCGCGGTCCGCGTCAGCGCTTCACCTACTCCGCTCTGATGACCTGGGTGGCGTTCGATCGGGCCCAGCGGCTGGCCCGGGACCGCGGGCTCCCGGCACCGGTGGAGAAGCTGGCGCCGGCTGGCTCGGCCAGCGCGTACCAGTTCGTGCAGAACGAGTGCTGGGATCCGAAGCTCGGCGCCTATGTCATGTATCCGGGCAGCGACAAGCTGGACGCCTCGATGCTCTCATGCCGATCGTCGGCTTCGCCGGGCCGACCGATCCCCGCTTCCTCTGCACCCTGGACCGGATGGGGGAGGAACTGGTCTCGGACAGCCTCGTCCACCGTTACGCGATCGACCGGACACGACGGTCTGGCCGGCGACGAGGGCACCTTCAACCTGTGCTCGTTCTGGTACGTCGACGCGCTGACGAAGGCCGGTCGGCTCCGGGAAGCGCGGTTGGTGTTCGAGAAGATGCTCACCTACGCCAACCACGTCGGCCTCTACGCCGAGGAGATCGGTCCGTCCGGCGAGGCGCTGGGCAACTTCCCGCAGGCGTTCACCCATCTCGCGCTGATCAGCTCAGCCGTCAACCTCGACGCCGCGCTCGACAAGGCCGGATCGGCCTGAGCGCCCGTGCCCGGCGTGCCCGCCTCGATGCGGGCTCGACATGATGGCCGCATGAAGGCTCTCGTCAAGACCGCTCCGGCTCCGGGGCTCTCGCTGATCGACGTGCCCGAGCCGGTGCCGGGGCCGCAGGACGTGCTCATCCGCGTCACCCGCACGGGCATCTGCGGCACCGACCTGCACATCGACAGCTGGGACACCTGGGCGCAGGCTCACGTCACACCGCCGATGGTGATCGGGCACGAGTTCACGGGGACCGTCGTCGAGGTCGGGGAGGCGGTGACCGACGTCGACGTCGGGGACGTCGTCAGCGGCGAGGGTCATCTCGTGTGCGGACGCTGCCGCAACTGTCGCGCCGGGCGTCGTCACCTGTGCGTCAACACCCGCGGCATCGGTGTTCAGGTGCCCGGCGCCTTCGCCGAGTACGTCACCCTGCCGTCGGCCAACGCGTGGGTGCACCGCGACCCCGTCGATCCTGATGTCGCGGCGATCTTCGACCCCTTCGGCAACGCCGTGCACACCGCGCTGACGTTCCCCTCGCTGGGCGAGGACGTCCTGGTCACCGGAGCCGGGCCGATCGGGTTGATGGCCGCCGCCGTCGCCCGGCACGCCGGCGCCCGGTACGTCGTCGTCACCGACGTGAGTACCGAGCGGCTCGCGCTGGCCAGGCGCATGGGTGCCGATCTCACCGTCGACGTGGCGTCGTCCTCGATCGCCGATGCCCAACGCCTGCTGGGGATGCGCGAGGGCTTCGACGTCGGACTGGAGATGTCGGGCCAGCCCAGTGCGCTCACCGAGATGATCGCCAACATGACCCACGGCGGCCGGATCGCCATGCTCGGGCTGCCGTCGCGCGAGATCCCGGTCGATTTCGCCACCGTGGTTCTCAACATGCTGACGATCAAGGGGATCTACGGGCGGGAGATGTACGAGACCTGGTACGCGATGTCGGTACTCCTTCAAGCGGGCCTCGACATCTCGCCGGTCATCACCCACCGGTTCGACGCCACCGAGCACGTCGAGGCGTTCGCCGCCGCCCGGAGCGGGCACGCCGGCAAGGTGATCATGAACTGGGAGTCGGTCTAGACCGCCTGCACCGCCAGCGCCGCCTAGACCGGCACCGTCAGGCGGGCCGTGTAGCCGGCGTCGACGGAGCCGCTCATCGTCGCGAGCTGATGCACACCGGCGTCGTCACCGAACACGTTGTCGGTGCTCAACGAGCTCTGGGCGAGATTGCGCACGCTCTGCTCGTAGCCGTCGGTCGCATACACAGTCGTGCAGACGGCCTGAGGCAGCGCGAGCTGCGAAGTGGCCTTGATCGGCCCGGCCGAGGTGGCCGCGTCGAGTGAGGCGTAGACCTCGAAGTGGATGTGTGGCCACCGTCCCGAGTACGCAGCGGGGAAGATGCTGGTGAAGCGCACGACGCCCGCCGCGTCGCTCTCCTGGACTCCGCGTAGATAGTTCTCGTCGGCGATCTCCTCGGAGTACAACGAGTAGCGGCCGGCGATGTCGCAGTGCCAGAGGTACACCGCCGCACCTGCGAGCGGGGAACACCCGTCGGAGGTGTCCTCGAGGGTGAGCTCCACGGTCAGGGGGACCCCGGCGGCCCGGGTCGTCGACGACCCGAAGCTGGTGGTGATGTCGCTGCGAACGATGCCGCTCTCGGTGAGGACGTTCGGCCCGTTGGAGCCGTCGCCCGGGTACGGACCAGCGGTCTCCGCCGGGATCTCCTCGCAGGTTCCGACCGCCGTCGACGAGTCGGTGGACGACGACGCCGACGCGGTCGGCGTGGCTGATGCGGCGGGCGTGGTCGGTTCGGCCGCTGCCACGTCGGCGGCGTCCTCGTCGTTCGCGCAGCCGGCGATCAGGAACGCACCCGCGCCCGCGAACAGCCGCAGGGCGTTCCGGCGAGTTCGCAACGTCTGCAGGTCGAACCCGAGACCACGATCGTGGTCAGGGATCTCGTCGGGTCCGTGCGAGTGACCGGCTGAGGGAGGTGGGATGTCGGTTCTGCTCATGTCGACAGACTGACCTGCCCGGCCAAGGCTGCGCTGTGTGCGGTCTGTGAACCGCCTGTGGACGGCTGGCCGCCCAGAGCATCCACTAGCCTCGGGTGACGCGACGTGGGCACCGGCGGCGACTGATCCCCGGGCGGAGGCGATCGCGGAGACGGAGCGAGCACGGATGTACGGGACCCTCAAGGACGACCTCGCGGACCAACTCGACGGCATCCGGCGCGACGGGTTGTACAAGCAGGAAGCCGTGATCACGACACCGCAGTCCAGGTCGATCGGCGTGACCGGCACGGATGCGCCGGTCCTCAACCTCTGTGCCAACAACTACCTCGGGCTCGCCGATGACCCGCGACTGATCGAGGCCGCCCAACAGGCGCTACAGCGTTGGGGATTCGGCATGGCCAGCGTGCGCTTCATCTGCGGGACGCTCTCGATCCACAAGGACCTCGAGGCGCGGATCGCCGGGTTCCTCCACACCGACGACGCCATCCTGTACAGCTCGTGTTTCGACGCCAACGGCGGCTTGTTCGAAACGCTCCTGACGGCCGAGGACGCGATCATCTCCGACGAGCTCAACCACGCGAGCATCATCGACGGCGTGCGGCTCTGCAAGGCACGCCGGTACCGGTACCGCAACCGTGACATGGCCGACCTCGAGCAGCAGCTCACCGACGCACGCGGCGCACGTCGCCGCCTGATCGCCACCGACGGCGTGTTCTCGATGGACGGCTATGTGGCGCCGCTCGACGAGATCGTCGAGCTGGCCGAGCGCTTCGACGCGCTCGTGATGGTGGACGACTCGCACGCCGTCGGCTTCGTCGGGCCCACCGGCGCGGGCACCCCCGAGCTGTTCGGTGTCCAGGATCGTGTCGACATCGTCACCGGGACACTCGGCAAGGCGCTCGGAGGTGCCAGCGGGGGTTACACGGCCGCCCATGCCGAAATCGTGGAGATGCTGCGCCAGCGATCCCGGCCCTACCTCTTCTCCAACACCCTGGCGCCGTCGATCACCGTGGCGTCGATCGCGGTGCTCGACCTGCTCGCCGCGTCCGGTGAGCTGCTGACGACGCTGCGGGACAACACCACCTGGTTCCGGCGCGCCATCACCGACGCGGGATTCACGGTGCCAACGTCCGACCATCCGATCGTGCCCGTCATGATCGGTGACGCGACCGAAGCCGCGGCGATGGCGGATCGCCTGCTGACGAAGGGAATCTACGTGCGAGCGTTCTCCTACCCGGTGGTCCCGCAGGGGAAGGCGAGGATCCGCACGCAGATGTCGGCCGCCCACACCCGTGCCGACCTCGAGCGTGCCGTCGAGGCGTTCGTCCAGGCCCGGGACGAGGTGGCCTGACATGGGAGTCGTCGGCATCCTCCATCCGGGCGCGATGGGAAGCTTCCTCGCGTCCGCTGTCAGCGACGAGCACGACGCCGCCTGGGTGAGCGACGGGCGGTCGGACGCCACCCGGCAACGCGCCGCCGCACTCACCCCGTACCCGCGGCTCGACGACCTGTGCGCCGTGGCGGAGGCGATCGTCTCGATCTGTCCGCCCGGCCGAGCCCTCGAGCTGGCCAATCGGGTCGCGGACACCGGCTATGCCGGGTCTGTACATCGACGCCAACGCCGTCAGTCCCGCGACGGTGACGGCCGTGGGTGAGGCACTGCCGGGCGCGTACCTCGTCGACGGCGCCGTGATCGGCGGCCCGAGCACCGAATCCGGGCATCTCTACCTCTCCGGCGCAGACGCTGCGGAGGCGGCGGCGCTGTTCGCCCCGACCCGGATCACCGTCCGGATCCTGCCCGGTCCGGTGGGCGCTGCGTCGGCGCTCAAGGCCAGTTACGCGTTGACCAGCAAGGCGCGGTCGGCGTTGATGTTCGCCGCCCGAGCCGCCGCCCGGGCAGCCGGGGTGGAGGAGTCGCTGCTCGCGGAGTGGGAGCGCACGCAACCTGGACTCGCGGCCGACGTCGACCGCGGCGCCAGCACGATCGGACGCAAGGCCTGGCGGTTCGGCGACGAGATGCGCGAAGCCGCCGCCTTCCTCGACGACGTCGGGGTGCCGTCCGGCTTCTCGAGTTCGGCGGCGGACCTGTTCGACCGGCTCGCCGAACTGCCGCGCGACCACGACGTCGATCCCAGCCTCACCTTCGACGCGATCACGGCCCGGCGACCGCCGGGCTGACCGCTCAGCTCGCGCGGTGACGGCCGGGTCTGAGCTCGGCATCGGGCTGCTTCGCGTCGGGGCCGGACGGCTCCACCCGTAGCACCCGAGCCAGGCCGGCCGGCAGGATCCAGTTCACCCGGCCCAGCAGAGCCACCAGCGCAGGGGTCAGGAAGCTGCGCACGATCACCGCGTCGATCGCGATCCCCAGTGCGAGCGCGGTGGCGAGGATCTTGACGTCGACCGACGGCACCGTCGAGAGCGCCACGAACGACAGGAACAGGATCAGCGCCGCCGACGTGACCAACCGGCCGGTGCTCGCGATCCCGTCGACGACGGCTCGGTCGGTCGAGCCCTGCCGGTCGAACGACTCGCGCATCCGCGACAGGATGAAGACCTCGTAGTCCATCGACAACCCGAACAGGAACGCGAACACCGCGATCGGCACCCACGTCGTGATCGTCCCCGCCGGGTCGGTCGAGAAGAGCAGTCGAGTGCCGAACCCGTGCTGCCAGATGAGCACGGTGAGGCCGTACGCGGCGCCGATCGAGAGGACGTTGAGGACGAGCGCCTTCACCGGCAGCCACAGTGACCGCAGGGCGTGCGCCAGCAGGAAGAACGTCACAACGACGATCGCGAGGATCACCCACGGGGCGTTCGAGTACACGGCGGTCACGAAGTCCTGGTCCTCGGCCGGCGTGCCACCGACCTGACCACTGTCGCTGGCCGCCACGAGCTCGCGAATCTCGTCGAGGGTCTGCTCACCGGCGGCCGTGGCCGGGTCGTCGGACGTCCAGACCTGCACGAGCGTGGTGCCGTCGGCCTTCCAGCCGGCCGCGTCGGGCGTGACCGCCTGCGCGACGCCGGGGACCGCGGCCAGCGCCGAGGTCGTGCGCGCGGCTTCCGAGGTGAAGACGACGACCTCGGTGGGCCTCAGGACACCCGGCGCGATCCCCGCGTCCAGGACTCCGCGCACGGACGACGCGGCTGGGGTGTCGGCGCTGTAGGCGGTCAGCTCGGGCGACCCCAGGCGCAGACCCAGGACCGGCAGCGCCATCGCCAGCAGCATCAGGGTCGCGACGACGGCGACGACCAGCCGATGCCGGACCACCCATCCGGCGAGCTTCCCCCACCGCCGGCTGGTCGGGTCGGTGAAGCGACGGCGCGGCCACTGCAGCCGCGGTCCGACGGTGTGGAGCAGCACCGGGAGCAGGCTCACCGCCGTGGCGACGCTCATCAGCGGAATGAGCAGGCCACCGAGGCCGATGCTCCGCAGGAACGGCAACGGGACGACGACGAGGGCGGCGAGGGACGACCGCGACCGTGACGCCGCTGAACACCACCGAGTGGCCGGCCGTGGCGACGGCGGTGCGAACCGCGGTGTCGTTGTCCGCCCCGGCCGCGCGCTCCTCGCGCCAGCGCATCACGATGAGCAGCGAGTAGTCGATCGCGACCCCCAGGCCGATCAGCCCGACGAGGAACTGGACGACGAAGATCACGTCCGTCACCTGCGCGAGCCCGAGCAGGCACAGGAACGTGGCGAGGATCGCGACCGCGGCGATCAGCAGCGGCACGATCGCGAGCAGCGAGCCGAACACCAGCGCCAGGACGATCAACGCCCCCGACGCACCGAAGATGATCTCCGCGAGGACGCCGCGGTCACCGCCGGCGGACGTCGACTGGAGAACCGGTACCCCGGTCACGACGACGGGAACGCCCGCGACCGTGGTCGATGCGGCCGCTGCCTGCACGGCCGGCAGGGCGGCGGCGTAGGGATCCGGCCCACCGACGACCTTCGGGTAGAGAACGGCCACCAGCGTGCGGGAGTCGGGGGACGCGAGTGCGCCGTCGCCGGTGGTTCGCGGGGTGGCCATCCGCGCGCCCGGGGCGGCGCGCGCAATCGTCGCGACCGCGTCCTCGAACGCGTCGGCCCCGTCCGCGGACGGCGTGCCCGGCGGGAGCGTGACCGTCAGGATCAGCGGATCCGTGTGTCCGCCGCTGCCGAAGTCGTCGACGATCTGCTCGTTCGCCTCGTACGCGGGCTGTCCGGGCAGCCCGAACTCATAGGTCAGCGAGTCGACCGTCTTCGGGGCCGTGATGCCGCCCGCGACCGCCACAGCGACCCAGAAGAGCACGACCAGGGCGCGGTGACGCAGCACCCACCCCGCCCATCGCTGCATGCCGGCGACCGAGTCCTCAGAGGTCGCGGAACGGCTCGATCGACGCGCCCAGCGCGCTCAGTCGCGCAGCGAGATCCTCGTAGCCGCGATTGATGACGTAGACGTTGCGCAGGACCGAGGTGCCCGGCGCGGCCAGCATCGCGAGCAGCACGACCACCGCCGGCCGCAGGGCGGGCGGGCAGATGACCTCACTGGCCGACCATCGGGTCGGTCCGGCCACCATCACCCGGTGCGGATCCATCAACGTGACGGACGCGCCCAGCTTCGTCAGCTCGGTCAGGTAGATGGCGCGGTTCTCATACACCCAGTCGTGGATGAGGGTCTGGCCGGTCGCGCAGGCGGCGATGAGCGCGAAGAACGGCAGATTGTCGATGTTCAGCCCGGGGAACGGCATGGGGTGCACCTTGTCCCGTGGCGCATGCAGCTCGGACGGGATCATCTCCAGATCGACGAGCCGGGTGTGGCCGTTCTCGGCGGAGTACTCAGGCGACTGCACGTAGCGCAGCCCCATCTCCTCCAGGATCGCGAGTTCGATCTCGAGGAACTCGATCGGTGCCCGGGTGATGGTCAGCGACGACTTCGTGACGATGGCGGCGGCGATCAGGCTCATCGCCTCGATCGGGTCCTCCGACGGTGAATAGTCGACGTCGGCATCGATCTCGTCCACGCCGTAGACCGTCAGGGTGGTCGTCCCGACGCCGTCGATCCGGACCCCGCACCGCTGCAGGTAGAAGCAGAGGTCCTGGACCATGTAGTTCGGGCTCGCGTTGCGAATGATCGTGACGCCCGGGTTGCGGGCGGCGGCGAGGAGCACGTTCTCGGTGAGGGTGTCGCCACGCTCGATCAGCACGATCGGCTTGCCGGGGGAGATCGACCGGTCGGCCGTCACCTGGTAGTGCCCGTCGTGGGCCACCACGTCGACACCGAACGCACGCAACGCCGACAGGTGCGGCTCGACGGTGCGCTTGCCGAGCTGGCACCCGCCGACGTAGGGCAGCGCGAACTCCGGATAGTCGTGCATGAGCGGGCCGAGGAACATGATCACCGATCGCGTGCGGCGGGCGGCATCCTCGTCGATGGCGTCGAGCTCGAGCCGTCGCGGTGGGTTGATCTGCAGGTCGGTGCCGTCGTTGAGCCAGCGGGTGCGGACGCCGATGCTGTTCAGCACCTCGACGATGCGATTGACCTCTTCGATGCGCGCGAGTCCCCGCAGCGTCGTCCGGCCCTTGTTGATCAGCGACGCGCACAGCAGCGCGACGCCGGCGTTCTTGCTGCTGCGAACCGAGATGGACCCCTCGAGCTTCGCGCCACCACGGATGCGCAGGTGCAGCGGAGCCGCCGTGCCGACCTGCACCAGTTCGATGCCCAGCGCGTCGCCGACGCGCGAGACCATCTCCATCGAGAGGTTCTGCTTGGCCTGCTCGATGCGCGCGACGGCGCTCTGGGAGGTGCCGATGGCCTCGGCGAGCTCCTTCTGGGTCATGCCCTTGCTGCCGCGTGCGTCACGGATCATGGTGCCGATCCGTTCGAGGTAGAAGTCCGCCATGCGGAGCACCATAACTCATATGTGAGATGCGACCCGGCCACGCCACACGCGGAAGCGCGCGTGTTGTCCCGGTCTGAGCTGCGCCGCGAGGTCGCCGGCGCCAGCGGTCAGGACGCCGATCACCGGATAGCCGCCGGTGGTCGGGTGATCGGCGCCGAAGATGATCGGCTGACCGTTCGCCGGCACCTGGACTGCCCCGCGCGGCATCCCCTCGCTCGGCAGCTCGGCCGGCCGCGCGCGTTCGAGCGCCGGTCCCGCCAGCCGGATGCCGACCCGGTCGAGCTCGGCCGTGACCGTCCAGTCCGTCGACGTCAACAGCGAGCGGGCAGCCTCGGTGAACCAGTCGTCACGCGGCCCCATCGTCAACGCCAGCACGACCACCCCGTCGGCGGGCCGCGCGACGGGGGCGACGTCCACGGCCGGTACGTCGCCGATGCCATGCCCTACCGGCAGCCGGGCACCGGGCTGCAACCGGGGTGGCCCGAGACCGGCGAGGACGTCCGTGGACCGGCTTCCCAGCACCCGTTCGACGTCGATCCCACCCCGGACGCCGACGTAGCTCCGCAGCCCGGCCGCCGGCGTCCGGAGTCGCAGCCGCTCGCCGGGCAGGAGTGTGAAGACCTGGTTCAGCGCGGCATCCGACGCACCCACCGGGCTCACGTCGGCTCCGGTGACGGCCAGCAGCACCGGCGCGTCCGTCTCGAGTACCAGTCCACCGAGCGTGACCTCGAGGGCCGCCATCGACTCGGGATTACCCACCAGCCGGTTCGCCAGTCGAAACGCGCCCAGGTCGGCCGCGCCCGAACGGGTGACCCCGATCGCGGCATGGCCCGGTCTCCCCAGATCCTCGATCAGCGCCAGTGGCCCGGGCTGCACGATCGTCAAAGTGGCGGTCACGACGTCACCGGAGGGACCGGAACCTGACGTGCGTACCGGGGACGAGCAGGGCCGGCGGAGTTCGGGCCGCGTCCCACAGCGCGGCGTCGGTGTGGCCGATGAGCTGCCAGCCGCCCGGGCTCGGCGTCGGGTAGACCCCGCTGTACGGTCCGGCGAGTCCCACCGATCCGGCGGGTACCCGCGTCCGGGGCGAGGCGTGCCGTCCGACGACCAGCGGGTCGCCGGGCGCCCGGAGGTAGCCGAATCCCGGTGCGAAGCCGCAGAAGGCGACCGTCCAGACCAGGGCCGTGTGGGTGGCGACGACCGCCTCGGGCGTGGAGCCCGTGACGGCGGCCACCTCGTCGAGATCGGGGCCGTCATAGACCACGTCGAGCGTGACCACCTCGCCGCCGGCGGTGTCCTCGGGCTCCGGTCCGCCGCCGGCGGCGACGTCGGAGACGGCCCGGTCGAGGAGCCGCACCGAAGCCGCGATCTCGGCGAGGTCCGCGCCGGGAGCACACAGCAGCAGCAGCGTGCGCGCGGCCGGCACCAGCTCCTCGACGCCCCGTAGGGTTCCTTCACGGGCGGAGCGTTCCACCGCTCGGGCGAGCACCAGGACGTCGGCGTCGCGCTCGCACTCGACGAGCAGGGCGTGCCCACCGCACGGCAGGATGCGCATCGGGCTCGATCAGTCGCGATCTGCTCGCTGGATTCGGACGAAGGGTTCGACGTCGACCTGGGCATCGGCGAGCGCCTTACGGGCCGCAGACGCCAGACCGACCGCACCCGCCGTGTCCCCGTGCAGGCAGATGGAGTCCACCTCGCACGCGAGGTCCGTGCCGTCGAACGCCTCCACCCACCCCTCGACCGCCAACCGCACGACGCGTCCGGCGACCACCTCCGGGTCGTGCAGCACCGCCCCGGGCACACGCCGATCCACCAGGCCGCCGTCCGCGGTGTAGGCGCGGTCCGCGAAGGCCTCGCGAACCGCTCGCAGCCCGAGGTCCTCGGCGATGTGCAGGATCGTCGATCCGGGCAGGCCGAGCAGAGGGAGGTCGGCGTCGTAGGCGAGCACGGCGTCGACCACGGCCCGCGCCTGCTTCTGATGGTGGACGACCGTGTTGTAGAGCGCGCCGTGCGGCTTGACGTAACGCACCCGCCCGCCCGCGGCCCGCGCCAGTCCGTCGAGGGCGCCGATCTGGTAGATGACCGCCGCCGTCAGCTCGTCGGGATCCATGTCGATGAACCGGCGGCCGAAGCCCGCGAGGTCGGGATAGCCCACCTGGGCGCCGATCACCACGCCCGAGTCGACGGCGCTCGCACAGACCGTGCGCAGCGTGAGCGGGTCCCCGGCATGGAATCCGCAGGCCACGTTGGCGCTGCTGATGAACTCGAACATGGCGTCGTCGTCGCCGAGCTTCCAGCGGCCGTAGGACTCGCCGGTGTCGGCGTTGATGTCGATCGTCGTCATCGCGCTCCTCCCGACTGCGTTGTGGGTGCTGGGGTGCCGGCTCTCGGTGGTGGGGTGACACTCTGCCTCACGACCTAGCCTGTCGGGTGGTCGCGGACGTGTCCACCGCATACCGCCGGCTCCGCGATCAGCGTCCGGGCCGTCTGGCCGCCGCCAACGCAGCCTCGATGGCGTCGGCTCCGGTTCGTCGCAGGCGGGTTCTGCCGGGTTGAGGCGCCGCACATGCCAACGCCCGGCTGAGGCGGGTCCTTTCCGGTCCGCACGCTCTATCGTGGCGGCCCCGGCCGAACCGCGGATCCGGCACGAGATCCGGGATGGAGGCCCGCGTGTCCGTCGCGGAGAACGCCGCCGGCTGGGCCGAGCTCGCGCTGTCGGTGCTCGGCACGCCGTTTCCGTACGGCGCGGCGCACCAGTCGCGATCGCCCGACGACGTCGACGTGACTCCGGCCCGCCTGCACCCGGCGTTCCACGGGTGCCTGGACTGGCATTCGAGCGCCCACATGCAGTGGTCGCTCGTGCGGCTGCTGACGCTGGCGCCCGACGAACTCACCGCATCGGGACTCGCCGACCGGGCGCGCACACTGCTCACCGAACGTCTGAGCGAGGACAACGTGGCCGTCGAGGCGGCGTATCTGCTCGATCGACGTGGCTTCGAGCGTCCGTACGGATGGGCGTGGGCCTCGATGCTGGCGGCGGCGAGTCACACCGCTGGCGACCCGATGGCTCCTCGCTGGGCCTCGGCGACGCGACCGCTCGCCGACGCGGTGGCGACCTGCGTGCTCGACTGGCTGCCCCGGCAGGCGTACCCGGTCCGTCACGGTGTGCACTCCAACTCCGCGTTCGCGCTCGGTCTGCTCCTCGACGCCTTCGTGGATCTCGGGCGGGCCGACGTCGTGGATGCCTGCCGTGGCCGTGCGATCGAGTGGTTCGGCTCCGACCGGGACATGCAGACGACGTTCGAACCGTCCGGGTCGGACTTCCTCTCACCGGCGCTCGCCGAGGCCGATCTGATGCGCCGCGTGCTGCCGGCGGCACAGTTCGCCGAGTGGCTCGCCGCCTTCCTCCCCGGCCTGGGGTCGCCGCGGCACGCGCAGCTGCTCCGCACGCCGGTCGTCCTCGACCGGGCCGACGGCCAGCTCGTGCATCTGTTCGGCCTGGCGCTCTCGCGTGGCGGGCACCTGCGCGGACTCGCCGCCGTGCTGCCGGACCCCGAGCTCCGGGTCGTCCTCGCCGAGGCGGCCGACCGGCAGGTCGCGTTCGCCGAGGCCGAAGTCACCTCCGGGCACTTCATGTCCACCCACTGGCTGGTCAGCTTCGCGCTCCTGGCCGAGACGGCCTCCCGACCCTGACGCGCGAGGTCGCGCCGACGGACGGCGACAGCATCGCCGCGGCCGACTTGGGACACTGACGCCGTGCACACCGCTTTCGTCCTCGTCGTCCTGGTCGCCGGCGTCACCGCCGTGGCCGGGGTGGCGGCCCGCTACCGGATCTCGCCGCCGCTGCTGCTCGTGGTGGCAGGGTTCGTGCTCTCCTACCTCCCGCTCCTGCAGCACTTCACGATCTCGTCCGAACTGGTACTCGTCGGGCTACTCCCACCCCTGCTCTACTCGGCGGCGATCCGCACCTCTCTGGTCGACTTCCGCCAGAACCTCCGTCCGATCCTGTTGCTGTCGGTCGGTCTCGTGGTCTTCACCGTCGTCGGGGTCGGGTTCGTCGCCATGTGGGTGCTGCCCATCCCGGCGCCGATCGCCTTCGCCCTCGGCGCCATCGTGGCTCCTCCGGACGCGGTGGCCGCGAGTGCGGTGGCCCGACGGGTGGGGATGCCCCGGCGGCTGGTGACCATCCTCGAAGGCGAGAGCCTCGTGAACGACGCGACCGCCCTGGTGGCGTTGCGGACCGCAGTCGCGGCCGTGGCCGTCGCCGTCAGCACGTGGCACGTGGCCCTCGACTTCGTCTGGGCCAGCGTGGGCGGAGCGCTCGTCGGCGTGGGCATCGCCTGGGTCACCGGTCAACTGCGCAAGCGGGTCGACGACGTACTCATCGACACCTCGATCTCGCTGATCACCCCGTTCGTCGCCTACCTCGTCGCGGAGGAGTTGCACGCCTCGGGCGTGCTGGCGGTCGTCGTGGCGGGCCTGCTCCTGGGACACAAGGCCTTCCTCATCCAGTCCGCTCCCGGGCGGATCGTCGAACAGAACAACTGGAGCACGATCGCCTTCGTCCTGGAGAACAGCGTCTTCGCGATGATCGGGCTCCAGGCACGCGCCATCGTGTCCGCCGTCGGCGACAGCGACCTCCCCTTGTCGACGATCGTCTGGGCCTGCGTCGCTGTCCTGGTGACCGTGATCGTGCTGCGGATGGTCTGGCTCTTCCCGGCCACCTACGTCACCCGGCTGGTGCCACGGATCGCCGAGCGCGACCCGGCACCGAACTGGCGCGTCCCGCTCGTGCTCGGCTGGGCGGGCATGCGCGGCGTCGTCACGCTGGCCGCCGCCTTCAGCCTGGCCGCCGACGTGCAGTACCGCGAGGTGCTCGTGCTGATCGCGCTCGTCGTCGTAGCCGGGACGCTGCTCATCCAGGGCTCGACGTTGCCGGCGCTCGTTCGCCGGCTCGGGCTGGTCGGCCCGGATGCGGCGTCGGACGCGCTGGCGGAGGCGAGCGTCTACCAGGCCGCGGTCGGGGCCGGGCTCTCCCGGTTGGACGAGATCACCGGAGGCAACGGCGAGTCGGCCGGCGGCGGGGGCGGCCACCGAAAGGCTGAGCGGGCCGAGATCCCGCCGGAGGTGTTGAAGCGACTCCGGACCCGCAGCCTCGAGCGCGCCGACGCAGTCTGGGAGCGCCTCGGCGGCAGCGACGACACCCCGAGCCAGGTGTACGCGCGAGTGCGGATCGAGATGCTCACGTCCGAGCGCGAGGAGGTCCTGCGGGTTCGCGACTCCGGTGCCGTCGACGCCGCCGTGCTCACCCGGGTGCTCGCCGCGCTGGACGTGGAGGAGGCCATGCTCGACCGGGCCGCTCCGGTGGACACGTCGACGCGCGACGACGAACTCGACGGCGCCGGCACGGTCGGAGCCGGCGGGTGCGAGCACCTCCGCGATGCGCCGACGAACACCAAGCCGCACACGCCTAAAGGCTGTGAGGAGTGCCTGCGCGACGGGACCGAGTGGGTCCACCTTCGGCTGTGCCTGACCTGCGGGCACGTCGGCTGTTGCGACTCCAGCGTGCACAAGCACGCCGCGGCCCACTTCCGGGAGACGGGTCACCTGGTAATGCGAAGCTTCGAGATCGGCGAGGCCTGGCGCTGGTGCTACGTGGACGACCTGCTCGGCTGATGCCGCGCTGACGTTTGGCCCCCACCTCAGGACTGCAAACGTGTAAAGTTTGACGCGAATACTTTCCACGTCCGACTCACCTGTCAGGAGACTTGACGTATGTCCTGGGACCCGCGGGTGCCGTATGACGACCTGCCGGACGTTCCGCCGCCGATCGAGGTCGAGACGAAGACCGTCCTCAAAGCGGCCATCGAGGCCCGCGCCGCACTGGCGAGACTCGACCAGGCGGCCGACCTGCTCGCCAATCCGACCGTCCTGTTGAACGTCATCCCGTTGCTCGAGGCACAGGCGAGCTCGGAGATCGAGAACATCATGACGACCGCCGACGAGTTGTTCCGGTACTCCACGGCGACGGCCACCGCGACCGATCCCTCCACGAAGGAGGCGCTGCGCTACCGATCGGCCCTGCTGGAGGGAGTGGCGGCCATCCGGTCGAGGCCGCTCACCGCCCGGACGGCCACCCGGATCTGTTCGGCGGTCCAAGGGCGGGAGATGGCATTGCGACGGGTACCGGGCACCCGGATCGGCAATCCGGCCACCGGCCGGGTCGTCTACTCGCCACCCCAGGGTGCGGCCGTCATCGCCGACCGGCTGGCCAACTGGGAGCGCTTCGTCCATGGCTCCGACAGCCTCGACCCGCTGGTGCGGATGGCGATCGCGCACTACCAGTTCGAGGCGATCCACCCGTACGCCGACGGCAACGGTCGCACCGGGCGGATCCTCAACATCCTGATGCTGATCGAGGCAGGTCTCATCCGAGATCCGATCCTCTACCTGTCCCGCTTCATCATCGCGAACAAGGTGGAGTACTACCGGCTGCTCCGCGCGGTCACGAGCGACGGTGCCTGGGAACCGTGGATCGTCTACATGCTCGCGGCCGTGACCCGGACGGCCACGTCGACGGTCTCGAAGATCGCAGCGGTCCGGACCCTGCAGTCCGACGTCGCTCGACGCGCCCGGTCGGCCACCACGGGCGGCCGGAACTCCGACCTGCTCGCCGTGTTGTTCGCCCAGCCCTACTGCCGGATCGCCGATGTCGTGAAGCGGTGTGACGTCTCCCGTCCGACCGCCACGGGCTGGCTGAACGATCTCGTCGAGCACGGCATCCTGACCGACCTGCGCATCGGTCGCGAGCGCCTCTTCCTCCACACGGCCTTCCTCGACGTGCTCGTTCGCGAGGACGACGATGACGGCTTCGGCTCCGTGGTTCACTGGCGCCATGAGTGACGGTGCCGTGCGCGAGCCGTCGGGCGGCGCGGGCGCGCCGTCCCCGTCGACGGCACCGACCCGGCCGGTGGTCCAACGGCTCATGCGGCGACACTCCCGCGGTCGCCTCGCCGGACTCTGCGTCACCGGGGCGATCGCCGGCATCGTGACCGGGCTGGCCTGGGGTTGGGACTTCGCCCCGGTCGTCGGCTGGGCGGCCGCAGCCGCGTCGTTCTCGGCCTGGGTCTGGCTCGGCCTCGGCCGGTTCGATGCCACCGAGACCATGCGCCACGCGACGGCCGAAGACCCGAGCCGGGTGATGATCGACACGCTGACGCTGTGCGCCAACGTCGGCAGCCTCGTCGCGGTCGGCTACGTCCTCTGGCGCGCGGCGTCCGCACACGGGGCCTATCAGGGTGTCCTCGCGGGTCTCGCGGTCGTCAGTGTCGCGTGCTCGTGGTTGCTCGTGCAGACGCTCTTCACCCTGCGCTACGCGAGCCTCTACTACTCCGACCCGGTCGGTGGCATCGACTTCAACCAGGACGAGGCGCCGGCCTACCTCGACTTCGCCTACCTGTCGTTCACACTCGGCATGACGTATCAGGTGTCTGACACCAACCTGAGCGGACGGACGATGCGCGCGACCGTGCTGCGGCACAGCCTGCTGTCCTACCTGTTCGGTTCGGTGATCCTGGCGTCCACGATCAACCTCGTGGTCGGGCTGTCGACGAACTGAGTGCTCAGTCCTGCAGGCGCAGAGCCCGCAGGTACTCGTGGTTCAGGTTCGCGATCGAGTCCAGCGGGATGCCCTTCGGGCACACCTGCGTGCAGGCGCCCGTGTTGGTGCATCCGCCGAAGCCCTCCGCGTCCATCTGCGAGACCATGTCCAGCACCCGCGACTCCCGCTCCGGCCCGCCCTGCGGGAGCAGGTTGAGATGGGTGACCTTGGCGGACGTGAAGAGCATCGCCGAGCCGTTCGGGCAGGCAGCCACACAGGCTCCGCAGCCGATGCAGGTGGCGTTCTCGAACGCGAGGTCCGCGTCCGGCTTCGGTACGGGCGTCGCGTGGGCCTCCGGTGCGGAGCCGGTGGGGGCACTGACGTAACCACCGGCCCCGATGATGCGGTCGAACGCACCGCGGTCGACGACGAGGTCCTTGAGCACGGGGAAGGCGCCGGAGCGCCAGGGCTCGATGTCGATCGTGTCGCCGTCGCGGAAGCTGCGCATGTGGAGCTGGCACGTCGTCGTCTGCTGAGGCCCGTGCGGGTTGCCGTTGATCACCACACCGCACGCGCCGCAGATGCCCTCCCGGCAGTCGCTGTCGAACGCGACCGGGTCCTCGCCCGCCATCGTCAGCTTCTCGTTGAGGATGTCGAGCATCTCGAGGAACGACATGTCGGGCGACACGTCAGTGAGCTGATAGGTCCGCATGCCACCGCGGTCGTCGGCGTCGGTCTGGCGCCAGATGCGCAGGGTCAGGTTCACGCGTAGCTCCGCTGGGTCGGGTGGACGTACTCGAACTCGAGCGTTTCTCGATGCAGGACAGGTGGTTCACCGGCTCCGGTGTACTCCCAGGCCGCCGCGTAGGAGAACCGCTCGTCGTCACGCGCGGCCTCGCCGTCGGGCGTCTGGCTCTCCTCACGGAAGTGGCCGCCGCAGGATTCCTCACGATGCAAGGCGTCCAGGCACATCAGCTCGCCGAGCTCGATGAAGTCGGCCACGCGGTTCGCACGCTCCAGGGACTGGTTGAGCTCGTCGCCGGTGCCCGGCACCCGCAGGTTCGTCCAGAACTCCTCGCGCAGAGCACGCAGCCGCGTGATCGCCTCCGTCAGGCCTTCGGCGTTGCGGGCCATGCCGCACTTCTCCCACATGATCGTGCCGAGCTCACGGTGGAACGAGTCGGCGCTGCGGGTCCCGCCCATGGTGAGCAGCTTCTCGATGCGGTCGGTCGTCTCGTCCAGTGCGGCGGTGACCTCCGCGTGCCCGGCGTCGACGGCCGGCAGGCCGCCAAGGGCCAGGTAGTCGTTGATGGTCGACGGCAGCACGAAGTAGCCGTCGGCCAATCCCTGCATGAGGGCGCTCGCCCCGAGCCGGTTGGCCCCGTGGTCGGAGAAGTTGGCCTCGCCGATGACGAACAGGCCCGGGATCGAGGACTGGAGGTCGTAGTCCACCCACAGCCCGCCCATCGTGTAGTGCACGGCCGGGTAGATGCGCATCGGCGTCTCGTACGGGTTCTCCGCCGTGATCTGCGCGTACATCTCGAACAGGTTGCCGTACTTCTCCTCCACTGCGGGGCGGCCGAGGCGGGCGATCGCATCGGCGAAGTCGAGGTACACGCCCTGGCCGCCCGGGCCGACGCCACGGCCTTCGTCGCACACGTTCTTCGCTGCCCTGGAGGCGATGTCGCGAGGGACGAGGTTGCCGAACGCGGGGTAGATCCGCTCGAGGTAGTAGTCGCGCTCCGCCTCCGGGATGTCGGCCGCGGCCCGCTGGTCGCCGCCCTTCTTCGGCACCCAGATGCGCCCGTCGTTGCGCAGCGACTCGCTCATCAGCGTGAGCTTGCTCTGGTGCTCACCCGATCGGGGGATGCAGGTCGGGTGGATCTGGGTGAAGCACGGGTTGCCGAACAGCGCGCCGCGCCGGTGCGCGCGCCAGATGGCGGTGGCGTTGGAGTTGCGGGCGTTGGTCGAGAGGTAGAACACGTTGCCGTACCCGCCGGATGCGAGGACGACGGCATCGGCTGTGTGGGTGGAGATCTCGCCGCTCACGAGGTCGCGCACGACGACGCCGCGAGCCCGGCCGTCGACGACGATGAGATCGAGCATCTCGGTGCGCGGGTGCATCTCCACGGTCCCGGCGTCGATCTGGCGCGACAGCGCCTGGTACGCGCCGAGCAGCAGTTGCTGACCGGTCTGGCCGCGGGCGTAGAACGTGCGCTGCACCTGGACGCCGCCGAACGAACGGGTGTCGAGAAGACCGCCGTACTCGCGCGCGAACGGGACGCCCTGCGCGACGCACTGGTCGATGATCGACACGCTCGTCTGCGCCAGCCGGTAGACGTTCGACTCCCGGGAGCGGAAGTCGCCGCCCTTGACGGTGTCGTAGAAGAGCCGGTGGATGGAGTCGCCGTCGTTGCGATAGTTCTTCGCCGCGTTGATGCCGCCCTGGGCCGCGATCGAGTGGGCCCGGCGAGGCGAGTCCTGGTAGCAGAACTGCTTGACGTGGTAGCCCTGCTCGCCGAGGGTGGCGCCGGCCGAGCCGCCGGCCAGTCCGGTGCCGATGATGATCACGGTGAACTTGCGGCGGTTGGCGGGATTCACCAGCTTGGCTTCGAACTTCCGGGTGTCCCAACGCTCGTCGATCGGCCCGGTCGGCGCCTTGGTGTCCGCGACCGGTTCGCCGAGGAAGTACCGGCCGGCGTCGCCGACGGGCTCCGCCGGGGCCTCGACGGGCGCGGTCGTCGTCTGCGCGACGGTCGTCGAGCCTTGCATCTGGTGCTGGGTCATCAGCTCACCACTCCGATCAGGACGGCCACGGGCACGATGATGAAGCCCACGGTCAGGACGGCCGCGAGGATGTGCGCGGTGGTCTTCAACACCCGCTCGGTCCTCGGCTTGTTCACCCCGAGGGTCTGGGCCGCACTCCAGAACCCGTGGTCCACGTGCAAGCCGAGCGCCAGCATGGCGACGATGTAGATGACGGTGACGTACCAGTTGCTGAAGTCGGAGACGACGTTCTGGTACGCCTCGCCGCGGACTCCGTTCGGGTTCAGCGTCAGCGTCGACAGGTCGAGGATGTGGTAGATGACGAACAGCAGGACGATCACGCCACCCCAGCGCATCGTGCGTGCCGCGTAGGCCCCGCGGACCTTCGACCGGTGCTGGTACTTGACCGGACGTGCCTTCTGGGCTCGCCTGGTGAGGATCCACGCGCACGCGATGTGCACCACCAGGAGCACGACGAGACCACCGCGCTGGATCCACAGGTACCAGCCGTGCGGGAGGATCGGCGACCCGATGGTGCGCAGCCATTCGGCATAGTGGTCGAACGTCGTCAGCCCGAAGAAGATCTTCAGGTTGCCGATCATGTGGGCGACGAGGAACAGCAGGAACAGCAGGCCGCTGCCGGCCATCAGGGCCTTCAGTCCGATCGTCGATCGGGACAGCCCGGGGGCGGGTCGCGCCGGCGCTTGGGTGCTCACGAGCGATCAGCCTAGAGCGCAGGCGTTCCATCGGTCCAAGTGATCGAAGGTATGCACTCGATAGGCAGTGGCTATAGCGGGTTAGGGTCGCCTCATGCAGCCGCAGCAGCTGGCGTACGTCGTGGCCGTCGCCGATCACCGGCACTTCACCCGGGCGGCCGAAGAACTCGACGTCGCGCAGCCCTCACTCTCGGCGTCCATCCGCGCACTGGAGGCCGAACTCGGTGCGCCGCTGTTCCATCGCACCCGCGGCAACGTGACGCTCACGGCCGCCGGCGAGGCGTTGCTGCCGATCGCGAAGCGGGTGCTCGCCGACATCGAGGCGGCCCGGCAGGAGGTCTCGGCGCTGGTGCGGCTGCAGGGTGGGCGGGTCCGGTTGGGGGCCACCCCGAGTCTGTGCACCGGACTCCTGCCCGCAGTCGTGGCCGACTTCCGGACCCGCTATCCGGGCGTCACCCTGCGCCTGCGGGAAGGCGGATCGCGCGACCTGGTCCGCGCGCTGGACGACGGCGACCTGGACCTGGCGCTGGTGATCCTGCCGTTGCCGGCGCGGGAGCAGGGCCTCGTCACCCGATCCCTGCTCCGGGAGGATCTCGTGCTCGCGATGGCCGAGCCGGCCTTCGGCGCACCCGAACGCGGCCCCATCCCGATGTCCACCCTGGACGGTCACCCCCTGCTCACCACCCGCCGCGGCTATGACCTCCGGACCGCCCTGGAGTCGGCCTGCCGGCAGGCCGACTTCGAGCCACGGCTCGTCGTCGAGGGCGGCGAACTGGACGCGATCGTGGCGCTGGCGGAAGCGGGCGTAGGCGCGTGCCTGCTGCCGACGAGCGTCGCCCAGCGGGCCCGACTGGTGAGCTACCGACTCGACGCGGCCGGGATGACCCGGACCATCGGTCTGGCCCGCCGGAAGGGTCAGGCCACCGTCGGTGCCGTGCGCGCGCTGCGGGAGACCCTGGACGATCACCTGCGTGACGACCCGCTACCGGCCGGGATCTCGGTGATCGGCTCGGCCATCGAGAGCGCGGGGGAGCCGTGAGCACCGGGGGAGCCGCGAGCACCGGCGAAGCCCGGGTCGTCGTCGCCGTCGCGCTGGTTCGTGACGGCCGGGTGCTGGCCGGCCGCCGCAGCGACCACGCCGGACCGGACGGTTGGGAGTTCCCGGGCGGCTCGGTCGAGCCGGGCGAGACGCCGTCCGAGGCCGCCGTGCGGGAGATCGCCGAGGAGCTGGGCTGCACGATCGCCGTGGCACCCGCGCCCATCGGGGTGTCGGCACTCGGTGCAGGTGCCCAGCTCTGGCTGCTCGAAGGCTGGCTCCGGGCCGGCGAACCGGTCGCCGGTGCCGACCACGACGCCCTGCGCTGGTTGCGCCCCGGCGAACTCGGCGGAGTCGATTGGTTACCGGCCGATCGAGAGCTCGTTCCCGCGCTGACGGCGGCGTTCGACGCCGGGGTGCGACTGCCGGGAGGAAACGTCGGTGGCGCGACGCTGGTGCGGGGCACCGTGCGGCGCCCGGCGGGCCGGTGGACGCCGACCGTGCAGGCGTTCATGACCCACCTGCGAGCCCAGGGCGTCCCGTTCGTGCCGGAGCCGCTCGGTGTCGACGGCTTCGGCCGCGAGGTCCTCGAGTGGGTGGACGGCGTCACACCCGACACCGTGGACGGGCTCGGCTGGACGACCTGGACCTTCGCTACCGAGACGATCGTCGAGGTGATGAGCTGGCTGGCCCGGTTCCACGTCGCCTCCGCGTGCTTCCTGTCCGGCTCGGGCAGCGGCCAGGGACCCGACCTCGCCGACCTGCATTGGCGCTTCACCGACGGGCCGGCCGGCGACGCGGGCGCGGTGATCTGTCACAACGACATCGGGCCGTACAACCTGGTGATGAGCGGGCGACCGGACCACGTCACCGGGATCGCCGCCGTGATCGACTGGGACGTGGCCGGCCCCGACGACCCCCTCGCCGACGTCGCCTTCGCGGCCTGGAACTTCATCCCGCTCGCCGACGCCGACCTGCCGATCGCCACCGCGGTCGACAAGCTCGTACTCCTGACCGCGAGCTATGACGACGCGCTGCGTCGGCTCGGCAAGCCGTCGCCCGACGGTGACGTCGGGACCGCCGGCCCTCGCCTTCTCGACGCCGCCGAGGTGCTGGCTGCCACGGCGCCACACATGGCCGCTGTCTACCGCCGTATCGAGGCAGCGGCCGACGACGGCGACGAGGGCATGCGCAACCTCGTGCGCTCCGGCCAGCTCACAGCGAACTGGGCGGCCCACCGGCGCTTCGTCGCCCGACTGCCCGAGCTCGCGGCCGCCTTGCGCTCGCATCCTGGCCCTGGCGCCGAGCCGCCCGAGACGGTGCTCGACACGACGACTAAGTTGGAAATCGCCGACGCCGCACCTTCGGTGGAGGGCCGGTGACCATCGCTCGCCGGTATCGGACGACGAAGGAGACCCGCATGGAAACGCGCCGCCTCGGCCGCCTGGAACACCAGTCCTCGGTCCTCATCTACGGAGCCGCATCGCTCGGTGACGTCGATCAGGACACCGCCGACGCCTCGGTCGCCGAAGCACTGGCTGCGGGCATCAACCACTTCGACGTCGCGGCGTCCTACGGCGACGCCGAGCTGCGGCTCGGCCCGATGATGGGGGAGCTGCGCGACAAGATCTTCCTGGCCACGAAGACCGGCGAGCGCGACGAGGAAGCCGCGTGGGCGCAGATCAACGCCTCGCTCGAGCGGCTCCAGACCGACCGCCTCGACCTGATCCAGATGCACGGCGTGTGCGACATGGAGAACCTCGATCTCGTCACCGGGCCGAAAGGCTCGCTGCAGGCGGCCATCCGGGCCAAGGACGAAGGGCTGGTCTCGGCCATCGGGCTGACCGGACACACCCACCGCGCCCCGACCGTCCACCTGGAAGGCCTGCGCCGGTTCCCGTTCGACAGCATCCTGACGCCGCTGAACCATCGGCTCTTCCAGGAGCCCGGCTACCAGGAGTCGTTCGAGGCGCTGGTGGCCGCGGTGAAGGAGGCCGACGCCGCGCTGATGACGATCAAGATGATCGCCAAGCGGCCATGGGGCGACGGCGATCGGCGCTACTCCACCTGGTACGAGCCGTTCGACGAGCAGCGCCTCATCACGGCCGCCATCACCTGGCTGCTCAACGGACACCCGGAGGTCACCGGGCTGGCCACGGCCGGCGAGACCCGGCTGCTGGCCAAGGTGATCCAGGCCGAGAAGGACCGGGCGGGCATGACCGTCGAGGAAGCCGAGGCCGTCCTGTCGGGGCTGCCGCAGGACGAGTACTCGTCGCCGTTCGTCGGAGCCGACGCGTAGCCACCCACGCCGGCCGGGGTCAGTCGCTCGCCGCTGCCTCCGGAGTCGCGATCCCCAGCGAGCGGCGCAGGAAGTCCACCTGCAGGAGCAGGAGGTTCTCCGCCACGACCTCGTCGTTCGCCATGTGCGTCATGCCCGACAGCGGCAGCACCTCGTGCGGCTTGCCGGCCGCCAGCAGTGCGCTCGACAGTTGGAGGGTGTGGGCCATGACGACGTTGTCGTCGGCCAGTCCGTGGATCAGCATCAGGGGACGCGACAGCCCGGCGGCCAGCGGCATCAGGTTCGTCGCCGCGTAGACCTCGGGGTTCTCGTCCGGACGGCCGAGGTAGCGCTCGGAGTAGGCCGTGTCGTAGAGCGCCTGGTCGGTCACCGGTGCTCCGGCGATCCCGGCGCCGAACACGTCGGGGCGTGCCAGGACGGCCCGGGCGGCGACGTAGCCGCCGAACGACCAGCCGCGGATGCCGACCTTCGTCAGGTCGAGGTCGTCGGGGAACCGCTCCGCCACGGCGTGCAGCACCTCGACCTGGTCCTCGATCGTGCCGGCGAAGTCGTTCTTCGCGAGCCGGTCCCAGGCCGGACCCCGACCGGCCATGCCCCGGCCGTCGGCGACGATCACCGCGAAGCCCTGGTCGGCGAACCACTGCGGCGACAGGTACGCGAAGGCCGAGTTCGTCACCCGGCGCCCGTGCGGGCCGCCGTACGGGTCCATCAGGACCGGAAGCCGGTGCGAACCGGGCGCGTGACCGCTCGGGAAGAGCACCGCGGTCGGGTAGTCGCGGGACCCGCTCACGAACGAGATGACGCGCGGGCTGATCGGCGGCGCCTCGGCGTTCGAGGCGATCACGCCGACCGGTGTCCCGCCGGCACGGACCACGGTCGACACCACGGGTGCGTCCAACGTGCGCTGAGAGACCACGGTCGTCTGGCCGCCGGACGCACCGGACGCCACGCCTCCGGGTTCGCTCCGCAGGTCCACACTGCCGTCGAAGCCGAGGCGGGCCACCGCGGTCGAACCGATCATCGGGACGACCGTGGCCACCACGCCGAGGGCGTCGGCCGATTCGACTCCGTGCACCTGCAAGCCGGGCGGGGTGAACGGTTCGCCGTCGATCGCGAGGTGGGCGGTCTGGCCGAGGTCCAGGCCATGCAGCAACCGACCGTCGGGGAGCAGGCGCGGAGTGCCGGGCAGGAGTTCGACGAACGCGTCGTCGGTGAGCGCCCGCAGCAGCGTGGTCGCACCGGTCCCGGTGTCCACGGCGCGGAACTCGAGCCGCTTCTGGTCCCGGGTGAGGAGCGCGAGCAGCAACGAGCCCGGCGCCCACGTCACCTCGGCCAGGTACTCGAGCACGACACCGTCGAGTTCGGCGTCCGAGCTCCAGTCGAGCGGTGTGCGCGTCCCGTCGAGGTCGACGAGCCACAGCGAGACCAGCGCATTCGACGTACCCGCCTGGGGGTACCGCACCGCGTTCGGCGCCGAAGCCGGGTTCGCCGGGTCGCTGATGTACCAGACCGGGACGGGCGTCTCGTCATAGCGCTCGATCAGCAGTGAGCCCCCGTCGGGCGCCCACCAGAATCCGCGGGTCCGGTCGAGCTCCTCGCCGGCGATGAACTCCGCCAGTCCCCAGACGACCTCGGCCGGATCATCGTCGGCAGGGCCCGCGATCAGCCGGTCGCGCGCGTCGACGGCGTCGATGTCAGCGACGTGCACCGAGCGCCCGTCCGCATACGCCACCCGGGTTCCGGTCGGGTCGATGCGCGGGTCGATCACCGGTCCGCTCACCGGCAGCTCGCGCGCCGGTTGGTCGCCGGCGAGGTCCGCGACGAACAGCCGGGACGACAGGGCGAACACCGCCCGGGTGACGGCGTCGTCGGTGCTGAACGCCACGACACCGGCGGTGCCGACCCGCATCCGCTCCCGTCGCGCACGCTCCTCCGCCGTCAGCTCCTCCGAGCCGCTCGCGAGCAGGTCGACCGGGTCGGCGACGCAGCGTTCGGTGGCGGTCGCGACGTCGTACACCCACAGCGCGTGCGTCCGTGACGTCGGCGAGTCCGTGCGCAGGAAGACCACCCGACCGCCGTCCGGGCTGACCACGAAGCCCCGTGGCAGGCCGAGCTGGAAGTTCATCGTGCGGGCGGACAGGCGTGGGAACGAGACGGGCGGCGTCGAGGTTTCGGTCACGCCGCCATCCTCACATCCGGCCCGGCCGTCGGCGCTGACTAGGGTTGGTGCCCATGTCGCCGCGCTCCGCCCGCTCGATCGTCTTCGTGCACGCCCACCCCGACGACGAGTCGATCAACAATGCGGCCACGATGGCCCGTTACGTCGCCGAAGGCGTCCACGTCGCACTCGTCACCTGCACCCGGGGTGACGAGGGTGAGGTGATCCCGGCCGAGCTCGCGCACCTCGCCAGCGATCGTGACGACGAGCTCGGCGGGCACCGCATCGGCGAGCTCAGGGAGGCCATGGCGGCCGTCGGGGTCACCGACCACCGTTGGCTCGGCGGCGAGGGCCGCTACCGAGACTCCGGGATGATGGGAACCGAGCCGAACAGCGCGCCCGGCGCCTTCTGGTCCGCCGACCTGCACGACGCCGCGGACCACCTCGTCGAGCTGCTGCGGGAGCTCCGTCCGCAGGTGCTGGTGACCTACGACGACCACGGCGGCTACGGGCACCCCGATCACATCCAGGCTCATCGCGTCAGCACGTACGCCGCCGCACTCGCCGCCGTCGAGAGCTACCGGCGCGATCTCGGCGCTGCCTGGGACGTCCCGAAGATCTACTGGAACGCGTTCCCGGCCGCCGACGTCGACGCGCAGACCGCTCGACTGGAGGCCGCCGAAGCCGCTGGCGAACTCCCCGACGGGATCGACCTGCCCGACCTCGAGAGCTACCTGGCGCACCGGACCTGTCCCGACGACGCGGTCGCCGCACGCATCGACGGCCGGACCTTCGTCGAGCAGAAGAAGGCCGCGATGGCCGCCCACGCCACCCAGATCACCGTGCACGGGGACCTCTACGCGCTGTCGAACAACCTCGGCGCGCTGGTGCTCCCGGTGGAGTCCTACCGGCTCGCCAAGGGCAGCTCGGGGGTTCCGGACGGGATCGAGGACGACCTCTTTGCCGGCCTCGACTGACCGCGACCGGGTTCGGGGCGCCGGGGCGGTGCTCGGAAAGGTGGCGCTCGCCGCCGTCGGCATCGTCACGGCACTGGCCGGATTCCTGGTCGCCCGAGCCGGCTCGGTGGTCGGGCACACGCTCCTGCCGTGGGGACTCGTGCTGACGCTCGCCACCACGGTGGCGGTGACGCTCGGAGGTGCGCGACTCGCCGGCTTCGGGGGAGCGCTCGCGGTCGCCCTCGGATGGTTCGGCACCGTCGGGGCGGTGGTGCTCGTCAGCCCAGGTGGCGATCAGCTCATCGGCTCGGACTGGCTCGGCGTCGCGTTCCTCGGCCTCGGCGTCGTCGCGGTCGGTGTCGTGGTCATCCGGGAGCTGGCTCGCTCGCGGTCCGCGGTCTGACCGCGGCGCCGTGCTCGTCGACCGTCGGGACGGGCGCTCCGCCCATCACCCATCGCAGCGAGCCGACCGCGGTCAGACCGGCGGCCCGGACGACCGTCGCCTCCGTCACCGGGAGCCACGGCAGTCGTAGCGGCCGCCTCGACCAGCGTGGGAGCAGGCCGACGCCCGCCGCCGCCAGCGCGGCGTACGGCACCCGGAAGGCCATCGGCACCGGTGGGTTCACCAGGATGAAGCGGGCGGCCGCGCGAGCCGCCTCGGTCGATCCGAGTTCGGCGCGGTAGCCGTCGAGAGCGTCGGCGAGCGCCGCGGTGGACTCCGGCACGTCGTCGGCGCCCAGGCCCCGAGCCACGACCGCGGCCTGCGCGACGTAGGTGTCGGCCTCCGCCGGCGTCAGCGGGTCCACGCCGTAACGCTGGTGGGCGGCGAGGAAGCTGTCGACCTCCGCGACATGCACCCAGCGGAGGAGATGCGGATCGTCGGCTCGATAGGTCCGGCCGTCGGGCGCCGTCCCCGCGATGTGGCGGTGGACCGCACGCACGATCGCGATCGCGCGGTCGGCGTCCTCGGCGGTGCCGAACGTCGTCGTGGCGAGGAAGGCGCTGGTGCGGGCCAGGCGTCCCCACGGATCGCCCTGATAGCCGGAGTGGTCCGCGACCGCCGCCATGGCGAGCGGGTGCAGGGACTGCAGGAGCAGCGCCCGGATGCCGCCGACGTACATGGACGCGTCACCGTGGACGCGGCGGATCGGCGAACCGGGCGCGAACCACCGCGGACCCGGCGTCGAGTGCACCCGGGCCCGGGTGGCGGGGCCGTCGGGCCCGGCGACGAGCCCGAACACGGCCTCCTGCACGCGGGTTCGGGCGGCGGCGAGGGGTGGCACGTCGGTGATTGTGCCCGGCGGGTGGTTGCCGTGGACCAGCGGCGAGGGTGAGCGCGTCCCACCGATAGCGTCGCCGTCATGGGTTCTGTCTCCGCCGAGGTCTACCGGCACGCGATGAGCCATCTCGGCGGCGGCGTGTGTCTCGTCACGTGCCAGGCGAACGGCATCGACCACGCGATGACGGCGACCGCGGTGATCGCCGTGTCACTCGACCCGCCACTGCTGCTCGTCAGCGTCGACCGGAAATCACGCTTCCATGCCGCCCTGGAGGCAGCGGACGACTTCGGCGTCACGTTCCTGGCCGACCACCACACCGAGCGAGCCCGGCACTTCGCCCGCAGCGGCCGGGATCTGGCCACCCAGTTCGCCGGGATGGTCACGCGCCGCATGTCGAACGGTTGCCTGATGCTTCCGGACGGTTTGGCGGGCATCGGCGCGAGAGTCACCGACCGCATGCCGGGCGGCGATCACACCCTGATCCTCGGCGAGATGGTCGACGTCGTCGCGGGCGAGCCGCCGGCCGGCGCAGGGCCGCTCGTGCACTTCCGCAGCGGCTTCCACCCCCTGCGTTACATCGACGGCCCGGACGGTGTCGCGGGCAGCATCGCGTCCGCCTGATCCCGACGCTCGGACACGTCGAGAGTGCGGACGTGGCCGCCAGGCCAGGCTCCGCCGCCTACCATGGAGCTCCCGTCCGCGCAGTCCGAGTTCCTCGCGGCCCCTCACGAGACGCGAGGAATCCTTGTCCGCGCCCCACGACCCGAGCGAGCCCGTGCGCCCGACCGGCATCGGCACCCGCCTTGCACGACGAACGGCCGACCTGTGGTCCCGGCGACGTCGGCCGATCCTCGCCGGCGCCGGCGCAGTCGTCGTCCTCCTCATCGGTGCGTACGTGGTCGCCGCCCTCTCCACCGACGGTGACCTGCCGAACCGGGCGACCGTCGCCGGCATCGACGTCGGCGGCCGGTCACCGGCCGACGCCGGGACCGTCGCCGCCGCGGCCATGGCCGAGCGGCTCGCGCAGCCGATCAGAGTCCAGGCGGGCGACGCCACTCTCGACACGACGCTGGCCGACCTCGGCGTGCGCTTCGATCCCGCGTCGACCGTGCACAGCGACGAGGGCACGTTCGATCCGGCGCGGGTCTGGAACTCCGTCGTGGGCGGCGACGACATCACGCCCGTCCTCACTCTGGACGCGGCCGTGGCTGCGAAGGCCACGGCCGCCCTGGCCGAGATGGCGACCGTCGCTCCGGTCGACGGTGGCGTGAGCTTCGACGCCGGCACGGTGGTCACGAAGGATCCGGTGGTCGGACACCGCCTCGATCCGGCCACCGCCCGGGCCGCCGTGCTGGCGGCCGCGCAGACCGGCGGCGGCACGGTCACCTCGCCGTTGGCACTCGCCACGACCGACACCCAGCCCGCGATCAGCCAGACCGTCATCGATCGGGCGGTCAGCGGATTCGCGGCCCCCGCCATGTCGGCGCCCGTCCGCGTGAAGGTGGGGCCGCGATCGTTCGACGCGACCCCGGCGATGCTCTCGCCGGCGCTCAGGCTGACCCCGGACGGATCGGCACTGAAGCCCACGATCGACCCGGCCGCCCTCCGGAAGGCGCTCGGCGACCGTGTCAGCCGTGCCGAGACGAAGCCGACCGCGGCCCGGTTCGAGATCGAGAAGGGCCGACCGGTGATCGTGGGCGGTACGGACGGGGTGCTGGCGTCGACCACCGAGCTCGCCGACGCCGTGATGGCCGCGCTGACCAAGTCCGGTGACGAACGCACGGCCGTCGTCGACGTCCAGCGGACACCGTCGAAGAACGGTCCGGCTTCGCTCGAAGCCCTGGGCGTGAAGGAGAAGGTCGGCACGTTCACCACCCGCTACCCCTACGCCGAGTACCGCAACACGAACATCGGGCGCGCTGCCGAGCTGGTCGACGGTGCTCTCCTTCGACCGGGTCAGGTGTTCAGCCTGAACAAGCGGGTGGGGGAGCGGACGAAGGCGAACGGGTTCACCACCGGCTTCGTCATCAACGGCGGGCGGCTGCGAGAGGAACTCGGTGGCGGCGTCTCGCAGATGGCGACGACGCTCTACAACGCCTCGTTCTTCGCCGGGATGACCGACGTCGAGCACCGCGCGCACGCCTTCTACATCGATCGTTACCCGGTCGGTCGCGAGGCGACCGTCTACTGGGGGTCGCTCGATCTGAAGTTCGGCAACAACACCCCGTACGGCGTGTACATCCAGGCCGACATCGACAGGGCGGCTCCCGGTGGCGAGGGGGTCCTCACGGTGACGCTGTGGAGCACGAAGTACTGGCAGGTGACCACGACCACGTCCGACCGTTACGGCTACCGCGCGCCCGCCACGATCGTCGACTCACGGTCAGGGTGCGTCGACCAGATCGGGAGCTCGGGTTTCGACGTCGACATCACCCGCCGGATCGCCCGCGCCGGCAAGCACGTGAAGACCGAGATGTACACCGTCGCGTACAGCCCGGAGGACTCGATCACCTGTACGGGCTGACCGTCTGCCTGACCACGGAGCCCGCCGTCAGCCGTCGCCGCGTCGCGGCGGCGGCCGCTCCGGCACCCGCTTCGCGAGGAACACGTCCGCGACGGCCACCCGCACCGCCACCCCCCGACGGTCGCGGACCGTCAGGGCGACGTCGTCGAAGGTCTCCAGCGTCCCGACGACGTCGGTCAGCGTCGGACCGCCGTCCGCCGGTCGGCGGTAGCGGACCACGACCCGCCGACCCACGTCGGCCGGCGTGAGTCTGCCCACAAACGCCATTCGGCGACCCCTCACGCATGTGCACTGGATGACCCCGGGATACTAGGTTGGCGATGGCCGCCGCCCCGCTCCGTTCCTGATCCACCCATCCGTGCCACGACGACCAGACCGCGCTTGCTGAAGGAGTGACATGACCTACGTGATCGCAGAACCATGCGTGGACCTGAAGGATCGCGCCTGCGTCGACGAGTGTCCTGTCGACTGCATCTACGAGGGCAACCGGATGCTGTACATCCACCCCGACGAGTGCGTCGACTGCGGTGCCTGTGAGCCGGTGTGCCCGGTCGAGGCGATCTTCTACGAGGACGACGTTCCCGAGCAGTGGAAGGACTACTACACGGCGAACGTGGACTTCTTCACCGACCTCGGCTCACCCGGCGGCGCGGCGAAGCTCGGCGTCGTCGACAAGGACCACGAACTGGTGGCGGCACTACCGCCCCAGGAACACAACGAGTGACTTGCCGGCGCGAAGCCTGATGACGACCAGGACGTCGGTGTCCGCGCCGGAGTCCGTGCGCCCCGGCGACGGGCCGCGGCGCGGGTTCGGCGTCACCGGGCTGCCCGACTTCCCGTGGGACACGATCGCCGCCGCCAAGGCCAGTGCCTCTGCCCACCCGGACGGCATCGTCGACCTGTCCGTCGGCACGCCGGTCGACCCCACACCCGCTGTCATCGCGCAGGCGCTGATCGCGGCCTCGAACGCTCCCGGATATCCCACGACCACCGGCTCGGTCGGGCTCCGCACCGCGATCGCCGGTTACCTGGCCCGGACGGCTCGATCGGTCTCGCTGACCCCGGATCAGGTGCTCCCGACCATCGGGTCGAAGGAGCTCGTCGCCTGGTTGCCGACGCTGCTCGGGCTCGGCTCGGGCGACGCCGTCGTCATCCCTGAACTCGCCTACCCCACCTACGCCGTCGGCGCGCAGCTCGCGGGCTGTCCGGTCGTGACCTCGGATGCGCCGTGGAACATCGCGAGCTGGCCAGGCACGGTTGCGCCGGCGCTCGTCTGGGTGAACTCGCCGTCCAATCCCAACGGCCGCATCACCGACCTCGCGGGGCTCGCGCGGGCGGTCGACTGGGCCCGGGCCAACGACGTGCTGCTGGCCAGCGACGAGTGCTACCTCCCGTTCTGCTGGGAGCCCGGGGTCGAGGCGGTGTCGGTTCTCGACCCGCGGGTGAACGGCGGCTCCACCGATGGGGTGCTCGCGGTGCACTCGCTGTCCAAGCGCTCGAATCTGGCCGGTTACCGGGCCGGCTTCGTCGCCGGTGACCTCGCGGTGGTGAACGCGCTGCTGGCGGTGCGCAAGCACGCGGGGATGCTGGTCCCGACCCCGGTCCAGGCGGCACTCGAAGCGGCCGTCGGCGACGACGCCCACGCCGACGTCCAGGTCGGCCGGTACCGCGCGCGGCGCGATGTCATGGTCCCGGCGTTGCGCCGGGCCGGCTTCGTAATCGACGACTCGCAAGGTGCCCTCTACCTGTGGGTCACCCGCGCGAACCGTGCCGCGAGACCGTCGACTGGCTGGCGGGCCTGGGCATCCTCGCAGCGCCGGGGGACTTCTACGGCACCGCCGGCGCGCGGCACGTCCGGATCGCGCTCACCGCGAGCGACGAACGCATCGCCGCTGCCGCTCGGCGGCTCGACTCTGCAGCATCCACAGCTGGACCCATGAGGTTGGAGGACCTATGACCGACGTCAAGCTCTCCGTCGGAGACACCGAGCTCGACCTGCCCGTGACGGCCGCCACCGAGGGGTCCAGCGGGTTCGGCATCACCTCGCTCCTGGGCAAGACCGGGATGGTCACCCTCGACCCCGGCTACACGAACACCGGCTCCTGCACGTCGGCCATCACCTACATCGACGGCGACGCGGGCATCCTGCGCTACCGCGGCTACCCGATCGAGCAGCTGGCCAAGGGCAGCAGCTTCATGGAGGTCTCGTACCTCCTGATCTACGGCACGCTCCCGACCGAGACGGAGCTGGCCGAGTTCACGCACCGCATCCAGCGGCACACGATCCTCGACGAGGGCTTCAAGGAGTTCTTCGGCGGCTTCCCGCGCGACGCGCACCCGATGCCGGTGCTCTCGAGTGCCGTGTCGGCGCTGTCGACCTTCTACCAGGACAGCCTCGACCCGTTCGACACCGAGCAGGTCGACGTCTCCACCATCCGGCTGTTGGCCAAGCTGCCGACCATCGCCGCTTACGCCTACAAGAAGTCCGTCGGCCAGCCGCTGCTCTACCCCGACAACTCGCAGAGCTATGTCGACAACTTCCTGCGGATGACGTTCGGGTTCCCGGCCGAGCCCTACGAGGTCGACCCGAAGATCTCCAAGGCGCTGGACCTGCTGTTCATCCTCCACGCCGACCACGAGCAGAACTGTTCGACCTCGACCGTGCGGATGGTCGGCTCGAGCCAGGCCAATCTGTTCGCGTCGATCTCGGCCGGCATCATGGCGCTCTTCGGACCGCTCCACGGCGGGGCGAACGCCGCGGTGCTCGACATGCTCGAGGAGATCAAGGCCGACGGCGGCGACGTGTCGTCGTTCATGAACAAGGTGAAGAAGAAGGAAGCCGGCATCCGGCTGATGGGCTTCGGCCACCGCGTCTACAAGAGCTACGACCCGCGTGCCGCGATCATCAAGACCCACGCCGACGAGATCGTCGGGAGCACCAACGACGAGCTGCTCGACATCGCCTTGCGGCTCGAGGAGATCGCGCTGACCGACGACTACTTCGTGTCGCGCAAGCTCTATCCGAACGTCGACTTCTACACCGGCCTCATCTACCGGGCCATGGGCTTCCCGACCCGGATGTTCACCGTGCTGTTCGCGATCGGCCGACTGCCCGGCTGGATCGCCCAGTGGCGCGAGATGATGCTCGACCCGGCCACGAAGATCGGCCGGCCCCGCCAGATCTACACGGGCGAGGCCGAACGCGACTACGTGCCGCTCAGCTCGCGCTGACGCCGGTCACGGCCCGCTGACCTCGATGGTGACCCGGCCCGGCGATCGCTGACCCGGGTCCGGCTTCCAGCCGTCGGCGGCGCTCGTGCGTGTCCACACCTGGTTGTTCGTCCGGACCGTCGCGATCGGTGCCTGGGCGGCGTTCGCGACCGCCCACTGCGCCACCGCCCAGCGCACCTGCGTGCGTTCGGCGGCCGTGGCGGCACTCGCCGCCGGCACGCGCACCGTCGCACCGCCCGCAGCGACCGACGCCGCGATCCGGGAGCCGAAGGCGCGACCCGCGTTGTCGACGAGCTCGCCCGTTGTCCACGTCGGGCCGGCGTGCGCGACCGTGCAGGTGAAGGCGGCGGGCGTCTGTCCCGTCATCGCCGACGCGAGGATGCGGGCGCGGCTCTCGTGCTTGGCGTACGCGTCGCCGTAGGCCGAGCGCTGGACGCGCTGCGCTGCGGCGGTGACGGCGAGGTCGGAGTAGTCGGCGATCTTCGCCAGCGCGGCGTAGAACCGGTCCGTCGCGTAGTACGGGTCCATGATCTGTGCCTCGGTGCCCCACCCCATGCTCGGACGCTGCTGGAACAGCCCGAGGGAGTCGTGATGGCCGTGGTCGAGGTTGCGGATGCCGCTCTCCTGGAAGGCCGTGGCCAGGGCGATCGTGGCCGCGCGCGGGGGCATGTCGTGCTTCACCGACCCCGCCACGATGATGCTGGCGTAGCGCGCCTGCTCGAGGTCGAGGGTGGCGTCCGCGCCGTTGACGACGGCGGTGCACTGGTCGCCGGCGAACAACTGCTTGCCCGACCGACCCAGCAGCGCGACCACGACGACGCCGGTGACGAGGACGACGAGGACGACGATCAGCGCGAACCCGGAGCGGGAACGACTCACGCCGTCGCGTGGAGGGCGGGGTTGAGCGAGATGCCGGGGCCACTGCGGGCCAGGACCTCCACGGCGCCGGTGACGGAGTTGCGGCGGAACAGCATCGCCGGCTGGCCCGACAGCGTGAGCGCCTTGACCAGCGACCCGTCGGGGAGGGTGACCTTCGTCCCCGCCGTGACGTAGCAACCGGCTTCGATCACGCTGTCGTCCCCGAGGCTGATCCCGATCCCGGCGTTGGCGCCGATGAGACAGCGTTCGCCGATCGTCACCTGTTGGGTGCCGCCGCCCGACAGCGTGCCCATCAGCGACGAGCCGGCGCCGATGTCGGAGTCGGCACCCACGACGGTCCCGGCGGTGATGCGCCCCTCGACCATGGCCGTCCCCAGGGTGCCGGCGTTGAAGTTCACGAAACCCGCCTGCATGACGGTCGTGCCGGACGCCAGGTACGCGCCGAGCCGGACGCGGTCGGCATCGGCGATCCGCACACCGGAGGGGACGACGTAGTCGGTCATCCGGGGGAACTTGTCCACTCCGTAGACGGCGACGGTCCGGCCCGAGGCGCGCAGCCGGGCGCGGGTGTGCTCGAAGCCGTCGACCGCACACGGGCCGGCCGAGGTCCACACCACGTTGGGCAGGACGGCGAAGATGCCGTCGAGGTTGATCGAGCGCGGCGTGACGAGCCGGTGGCTCAGCAGGTGGAGGCGGAGGTAGGCGTCCATCGTGTCCGCCGGCGCCTGGGCGAGTTCGGTCTCCACCAGCACGACCTCGGTGCTGACGCCGCGCAGCTCGTCGGTCGTCTCGCCGGCGATGAGCACCGCCTCCGGTTCGACCCCGGTGGGGGCGCTACCGAGGGCCGGTTCGGGGAACCAGCAGTCCAGGACGGCGCCGTCGGCGGTGCGGGTGGCGAGGCCGTGGCCCCAGGCGTGCGTCGATTCGGTCACGCGCTTAGGGTGCCAGACATGACCTCGCCAGCCGCCTCGCCCAGCCGCACCGGGCACGACTCCGCCGTCATCTCCACCGGCGCCGCCCTCGATCTGTCGGCCGACATCGTCGACCTCACGGCGGCTCTGGTCGACATCCCCTCGGTGAGCCGGGACGAGGAACGCATCGCCGACCTGGTCGAGGACGCACTCCGCGCGGTGCCGCATCTCACCGTCGTCCGCATCGGTCACACCGTCGTGGCACGCACGGAGCTGGGCCGGCCCGAGCGCGTCGTCATCGCCGGCCACCTCGACACCGTGCCGCCGGCGGGCAACGTCGGCGCCCGGATTGCCGACGGGGCCCTGGCGGGCATCGGCGCGTGCGACATGAAGGGCGGTGTGGCGATCGGCCTGAAGCTCGCCGCCGAACTGGCCGAGCCGAACCGCGACGTCACGTACCTGTTCTACGAGTGCGAGGAGATCGAGGCGGAGGCCAACGGCCTGACCAAGCTCGCTGCGTCCGCGCCGGAGCTGATGGCGGCCGACTTCGCCGTGCTGTGCGAGCCGACCGACGGTGTCGTCGAGGGCGGCTGCCAGGGGTCGTTGCACGTCGAGGTGATCACGCGGGGCAAGCGGTCCCACAGTGCGCGTTCGTGGTGGGGTCACAACGCGATCCACGACCAGGCCGAGGTCCTGCGCCGGCTCAGCGTGTACGTCCCGCGCGAGCCGGTCGTCGAGGGACTGGCCTTCCACGAGGGCCTGAACGCGACGGGTATCAGCGGCGGCGTGGCGGGCAACGTCATCCCGGACGAGTGCCGGGTGGGCGTGAACTACCGCTTCGCCCCGGACCGGACGGAGGCGCAGGCGTTCGCCCACCTCGAGGAGGTCTTCGAGGGATACGAGCTGGAACTGCACGACTCGGCCCCGGCCGCCCGGCCCGGTCTCGACCGGCCGGCGGCAGCGGCGTTCGCGTCGGCGATCGGGGGGACGCCGCGGGCGAAGTTCGGCTGGACCGATGTCGCCCGGTTCGCCGTGCTCGGAATCCCGGCGGTGAACTACGGCCCCGGCGACCCGGGCCTCGCGCACTCGGCCGGTGAGTTCGTCACCCTGGACGCGCTGCACGAGTGCCTCGCGGCCCTGCGACGGTGGCTCGAGTGACCGATCGGCCGGTGCCGTCCGGACCGGTGCGGCACGAGGGCCCGATCACCGTCCGGCGCGGTCAGGTCCGTGCCTCGACGACTGACCAGCGGCTGCTCGACACCCGAGGAACTGCGGAGTCGGGCGACACCGGCTGGCTGCACACCGATCCGTGGCGGGTTCAGCGGATCCAGGCCGAGTTCATCGAGGGCTTCGGCGCCTTGGCCGAGCTCGGTCCGGCCGTGAGCGTGTTCGGCTCGGCCCGCACGCGCGAAGGGGACGCGCAGTACGAGCTGGGCCGGGAGATCGCGGGCCGGCTCGTGGACGCGGGCTGGGCGGTCATCACCGGCGGGGGGCCGGGGGCCATGGAGGCCGCGAACCGGGGTGCCTGGGAGGCCGGCGGGGTCTCGGTGGGCCTGGGGATCGAGCTGCCGATGGAGTCCGGGCTCAACTCCTACATCGACCTCGGGATCAACTTCCGGTATTTCTTCGCCCGCAAGACGATGTTCGTCAAATACTCCCAGGGCTTCGTGGTTCTGCCCGGCGGCGTGGGGACGCTCGACGAGCTGTTCGAGGCGCTGACGCTCGTCCAGACCGGCAAGGTCACCCGGTTCCCCGTGGTCCTCGTCGGCCGCGAGTACTGGCGCGGGCTGGTCGAGTGGCTGCGGGACACGGTGATCGCCGGAGGGAAGGCGTCACCTAACGATCTGGAGGCGTTCAGCGTCGTCGACACGGCCGACGAGGTGATGGCGGTGATCAAGACGGTCGACGCCGGCCCGGACACCGTCGAGCGCACGCGCCCGGAGTAGGCGCCCGACCGGGACCTACGCCAGGCCCCGGCGGTTGACCGCCGGTGGCCGGTCCCCCCGAATCGACGCGACCATGTCGAGCACCTGCCGGGTGGGCGCGACATCGTGCGCGCGGAACACCCGGACGCCCTGCCAGGCACTGACCGCGGTGGCCGCCAGGGTGCCCGGCAGCCGCTCGGGTGTCGGGAGGTCGAGGGTCTCACCCACGAAGTCCTTGTTGGACAGGGCCACGAGCACGGGCCACCCGCAGGCCACCAGTTCGTCGAGGCGTCGAGTCAGTTCGAGCGAGTGCCGGGTGTTCTTGCCGAAGTCGTGCGTCGGGTCGACGAGGATGCGGCTGCTCGGCACGCCCGCGGCCGCCGCCTTGCCGGCCAGCGCGCTCACGCCTGCGATGACGTCGGCCATCACGTCGTCGTAGTGCACCCGGTGCGGGTCCGTGCGTGGCGGCAGGCCGCCGGTGTGCGAGCAGACCAGGCCGACGCCGTACTGGGCGGCGACCGCCGCGACCTCCGGGTCGTGCCCCGCCCAGGTGTCGTTGATCAGGTCGGCGCCCGCCTCGCACAGCGCAGCCGCGACCTCCGAGCGCCAGGTGTCGACGCTGAGGACGAGGCCCGGGTGTCGGGCGCGGGCCACCGCCACGAACTCCTGTGTCCGCTCCAGCTCCTCCTCGGCAGAGACCGCGTCGCCGTAGCCGGCCTTCACACCACCGACGTCGACGATGTCCGCGCCCTCGGCGACCACGGCGTCGAGCCGGGCGAGCGCCGCGTCGAGGGAGAATGTGGAGCCCGCGTCGTAGAACGAGTCCGGCGTGCGGTTCACGATCGCCATCACGGCGAACCGACCGGGCGGAAAGCTGCGCTCGCCCAGGAGCAACGTCGGCGCGGTCACCACGCCATCCAACCCGACCTGCGCGACCTAGGGCCCCGGTGTCCCACCGGCCCGTCCCGCCGACGTCGGTGTCGGAGCGCCGCCGATACGATCGCGCCCATGACCTGGCTCTGGATCGCGGTGATCGTGGCGGTGATCGGTGCGGCGATCGCTCTCGTCGTCGGTCGCGGCGGTGCCATGCCGGAGGTCGCGCCGGACCGTCCCGCTGCGCAGGTGCCGGCCGGTCAACTCACCTCGGACGACTTGGCGCAGGTGCGATTCAGCCAAGCACTGCGTGGTTACGCGATGGACGAGGTCGACGACCTGATCGCTCGGGTGCGGATCGAGTTGACCCGGCGGCCACCGCTCGAGCAGACGGTGGTCCCGCGCCCGGCGCCGGAGCCGGCCGCGGAAGCGCCCGCCGCCCGCACCCCGCTCCACCCGCCGACCGACGACCCGGACGACCCCATCGAGCACGACTCGGCTCCGCTGCGCGCGTCGACTGACGTCGGCCCTACCGTATGAGCGAGCAGCCGGCCCGTGGCCTCGTCATCGGGGACGACGGTCTCGCCCGCTGCCCCTGGGGCCTGTCCGACCCGCTCTATCGGGACTACCACGATCAGGAGTGGGGCCGGCCGGTTCGACGAGCGCGGTCTGTTCGAGCGGCTCAGCCTCGAAGCCTTCCAGTCCGGCCTGTCCTGGCTGACGATCCTCCGCAAACGTCCGGCGTTCCGGTCGGCGTTCGCCGCCTTCGACCCGGTCGCCGTCGCGGAGTTCACCGACGTCGACGTCCTGCGGCTGCTCGACGACGCCGGGATCGTGCGCAACCGCAGCAAGATCGCCGCGACGATCGCGAACGCCCGAGCCATCGCGACCCTCGAGACGCCACTTCCCGACCTGTTGTGGTCATTCGCCCCGCCGGCGCGTCCACGGCCCCGGGGGGTCGGCGACGTCGCGGCGATCACGCCGGAGTCGACCTCGATGGCGAAGGAGCTACGCCGACGGGGATTCCGCTTCGTCGGACCGACCACCGCGTACGCACTGATGCAGGCCACGGGCATGGTCGACGACCACCTGTCGGGCTGTCACGTGCCGGAACAGGGCAGCGTCGACGGTGGGCAAGGCGACGCAGACCACACGGATCGGCGATAATGACGCGCACGACCCGACGTGAGTGACCCAGGAAGGGGTACGGGATGGCGGCGATGAAGCCGCGGACAGGCGACGGTCCGCTGGAAGTGACCAAGGAGGGACGCGGCATCGTCATGCGTGTTCCGCTCGAGGGGGGCGGGCGTCTCGTGGTCGAGCTCACGCAGGCCGAGGCCGGTGAACTCGGCGACGCATTGAAGGCTGTGGTCGCGCCGCCGGTCGTCTGACAGGGGATCGACGGACAGCAAGCCAGACAAGAGCGAGGGGCGGGTCCGTGCCATCGGCACGGACCCGCCCCTCGCTGCTGTCCCGAGTCCAGCATCTCCTGGCCCGACCACGCCTCAGGAGCGGTAGACGACCACCTTGTCGCCGACCTGGGTCTGACCCCACAGCCGCTCGATCGCGGCGTGGTTACGCACGTTGACGCAGCCGTGCGAACAGCCCGCGTAGCCCCGAGCGGCGAAGTCGGACGAGTAGTGCACGGCCTGGCCGCCGTCGAAGTACATGGCGAACGGCATCGACGAGTCGTAGAGCCGTGACCACTCGTGCCGGACCTTGGCGTAGAGCGAGAACGTGCCTTCGCGGGTGGGCGTGCTCGACACGCAGCCGAAACGCACGTCCATCTGGTTGCCGACCTTTCCGTCGACGACCCAGCGCAGCGCATTCGTGCTCTTGTCGATGCAGATGACCCGGCCCGTGAGGCACCGCTGGTCGAGTTTCGTGACGGGCACCGTCTCGGCCGGCGCCTTCTTGGGCGGATACAGCTCGTCATGAGTCGGTGTCGTCGTGCGCGCGGTGAGCGCGGACCACGTCGCAGCGTCGACGTAACCGAGGGTGGGCAGACCACGCTTGGCCTGGAAGCCCTTCACCGCGGTGGCCGTGTTGGTGCCGTAGAAGCCGTCGACCCACTTCTTGTCGAGCCACGCCATCGCGACCAGCCTGGCCTCCAGTTCGCGGATCCGATCGGACGTGGCGCCCGGCTGGTAGAGCGCGACGGGCAGCGGCTTGGGCGTCGCCGTCGGTTTCGGCGTCGCGCTGGGCGTCGGTTTGGGGCTCGGTGTGGGACTCGGGCTCGGGCTGGCCTTGCGAGTCGGGGTCGGTGTGGGCGAGGGGTGCGCAGGCTTCGCTGAGCTCGCCGGTTTCGCCGGCGGCTTCGCGGTCGGCGTGACGTGGGGCGCCGGTGACCGGCTCGGCGTGGGCGTCGTGGCGGCCGCCGGTGACGCGACCGCGCTCGGCGTCGACGTCGGCGCAGCCTCACCGCTGACCGTGGTGGTGCGATCGGGCAGGTAGCCCCGGGCCTGCGCGAACGCCAACCCACCGGCACCGACGGCGACCGCCGCCGTCACGGAGACCATCACTGCTATCACGGATCGCGCGCGCACGGCGACAATCTGTCATGCCGAGCGTGGAAGCGCTCGAATCCGCCTCGGTGTTGCGCGGACGAATCGGGTGTGAGTGGCCGCCGTCAGCTCAAGACGGAGCGATAGACCTCGACCGTCGCATCGGCGATCGCGGCCCAGCCGAACGCCGACACCGCCACCTCGCGCCCGGCCAGCCCCATCGCGGCGGCGCGTCCCGGGTCTCCGGCGACCTCGTTGACGGCCTCGGCGAACGCGATCTCGAAGCCCGCCGGATCGCCCGCGTCGTAGTGGACGAGCAGTCCCGTCTCGCCGTCCCGGACGACCTCGGGGATGCCGCCCACGTCGCTGGCCACGACCGCGGTCTCGCACGCCATCGCCTCGAGGTTCACGATGCCCTGCGGCTCGTAGATCGACGGGCAGCAGAAGACGATCGCGTGGGTGAGGACCTGCATCACCTGCTCGGCCGGGAGCATCTCCTGCACCCAGATCACGCCGGAGCGCGTCTGGGCCAGCTCCTCCACGGCAGCGCTGGTGCTGGCCGCGATCTCCGGCGTGTCGGGGGCACCGGCGAGGAGCACGATCTGCAGATCCGGGTGAAAGTGCCGAGCTGCCGCGAGCAGATGTCCGACGCCCTTCTGCCGGGTGATGCGGCCGACGAAGGTGACGTAGGGGCGCGTCGGGTCGACCCCGAGCCGGTCGAGGACGTCGGTGTCGTGGTCGGGTCGGTACCGCTGGGTGTCGATGCCGTTGTAGACGACCCGTACGCGATCCGGGTCGAGACCGGGATAGCAGTCGAGGACGTCGGCACGCATGCCCGCCGACACCGCGATGACGGCGTCCGCGCTCTCGTAGGCGTCCCGCTCGACCCAGCTCGAGACGCGGTACCCGCCGCCGAGCTGCTCGGCTTTCCACGGCCGGCGGGGTTCGAGCGAGTGGGCGGTGATGACGTGCGGGATACCGTGCACCAGCGCAGCCACGCGGCCACCGAAGTTCGCGTACCAGGTGTGGCTGTGCGCGAGATCGGCGTCGCGCAGGGCGGTGGCGATCGACAGGTTCGCCGCGAGCAGCGGGAGCGTCGGGTTCACCTCGGGGTCGATCGCGGTCAGCCGCGGATCGCTCTCCGGATAGCTCGCCGCCCCCGGTCGCGGGTCGCCGAGCGCGTGGACGTCGAGCTCGACGGCTCCGTCGAATCGCGGATCGCGCAGAGCTGCGGCCAGATTCGTCACGTGGACGCCGGCGCCGCCGTACACGGCCGGTGGGTACTCGCGTGTCAGCAGGGCGATTCGCATGGCCCGAAGGCTAGGCCGCGGCCTCTCCCACGGCCAGCGTCAAGATCGGCACCAGCGCGGTCGAGCCAGGTGCTGCCGCGCGGACACGTGGGCCTCAGAAGGGTTCGTCGGTCATCGACGCCACGTCCGTCAGACCCTGGTCGGCCAGCCACGCACGCAGCGGGGTGTCGATCTCGCGGCGTCTGCATGTGCGCGCACTCCTCGTCGGTGTCTGAAACCCACTGATACCGGGGCCTACTTCCCTGACACAGTAGGGCAGCTGCCGTTCCCGACCAGGAACCGACGACGGCCCGCTCCGGCCGACGCTCCGGCAGCGTGGCGCCCGCAGCCCGCGGAGCCGATCAGAGCAAGGGCAACCCGGCGTGCTCTACCGGGGGAGCGCCTCGGCCGCAGGCCGCCCGGATCCAGCCGAGGTCGTCGTCGAGCACCGGGATCGCCCGGCCGGGGCACCGGTCCGCCCAGACCTGGATGAGCGCTGCTGCCACGACGGCCTCGGCCCTGGGGTCGAGCGCAGCCGGTCGATCGAGAGAGCGGCCGAGGTCGTCGGCGTGCACGAGCAGTTCCACCAACCGGGTGACGACGAAGTCCGACAGCAGGATCGGGCCGCGCGCGGCCTGGACCACGGGGTCCGCGGAGCCGAACGCGTCGAGGCCGGCCAACCCGGCCCGCCAGGCGCGTTCGATGGCGCCGACACGGTCGGCCGATGTCTCGACGGCCAGCGCCCGGGTGCCTTCGGCGATGTCGGCGGCCGCGGCGGCGTACGCGGACACGTAGGTCGAGATCGGCAGCGGATCGGCCGAGGACGGTGCGAGCTGTGCCAGCGTCCCGCCGGAACGGGCCAGGTGCGCCAGGAGGTCGGCCACCGTCCACCCGGCGAGCACACTCGGCCGGGCCTCGTCAGCACGATCGACGGTGCGCGCCCACTGGGTCACGGCGTCGAGTTGGGCAGTGAGGACCCCGCGCAGATCGGGTTCGAGCGCGGCCAGCCGTGGTCGGGTCGGCACCCAGAAGCGGCGCTTGCGCCGGTAGCCGGTGTCCTCGACGCCGCCGTTCGCGAGGATCACCTTCGCGGAGGCGACGTTGTCGTCGTCGCAGGTGACGAGTGCGTTCTCGATGCCGTACGCCGCGGCCGTGGGCAACGCCATGGCCAACATCCGCGTACCCAGTCCCCGCCGCTGGGCCGACGGGCGGATGACGTACCCGATGTGCCCCCCGACGGTTCGGAGGAACTCCGTGAGCTCGTGCCGGATCGAGAGGCGGCCGAGGTAGCGCGGCGGCGACTGGGAGAAGTCGACCAGCCAGAGCATCGTCGCGTGCACCCAGTCGGCGGGCAGCGGCCGGGACCGATCCGCCTCACCGCGGACCGCGTCGACGAACGCCTCGAACCCCACCTCGGTCGCGAGCTGGTCGTCGGTGAACTCGAGTCCGGGGACGACCCGGTTGCCCGGCCACGGCGTGTCCGGGCCGTGGACGTCGCGCAACTCCCGCGAGGCGTCGAGGTAGCTCTCGCGGACGGCGGCGAGCGGGCGCACGAGGCGGATGTCGTCGAGCATGGTCGGACATCCTTCCGCACCCGGTTCCCCCTGTCGCGCCGGTGGTCGGTAGGCCTGTTGCGGCACCCGCCGCTGCTCGCCCCGCGGCTCGCGGGAGCACTAGGGTTCGAGCCATGGTGGAGCTCACAGGCATGCGGCATCAGCCCAAGGTCCTGGGCATCGTCCTCGCCGGCGGCGAGGGCAAGCGACTGCTGCCGTTGACGGCGGACCGGGCGAAGCCGGCCGTCCCGTTCGGTGGTCACTACCGGTTGGTCGACTTCGTGCTGTCGAATCTGGTGAACGCCGGCATCCGACAGATCGCCGTGCTCACCCAGTACAAGTCGCACTCCCTCGACCGGCACATCTCGCTGACCTGGCGCATGTCGACCTTCCTCGGCAACTACGTCACGCCTGTCCCGGCGCAGCAACGGCTCGGACCGCGGTGGTACCAGGGGAGCGCCGACGCGATCTTCCAGTCCTTCAACCTGATCTACGACGAGCGGCCGGACTACGTCGTCGTCTTCGGCGCCGACCACGTCTACCGGATGGACGCGACGGCGATGGTCAACGCCCACATCGAGTCCGGAGCGGCGGTCACGGTCGCCGGAATCGGCGTGCCCCGGCAGGAGGCCACCGCGTTCGGGGTGATCCAGCGATCGGAGGAGAGCGCCCGGATCGCGGCGTTCCTGGAGAAGCCGGCGGATCCGCCAGGTGTGCCCGGCCGGCCGGACGAGGCGTTCGCCTCGATGGGGAACTACGTCTTCACCACCTCGGCGCTGCTCGAGGCGATCGCCGCCGACGCCGGCGAGTCCGAGAGCGTGCACGACATGGGCGGCAACATCATTCCGATGCTCACGAGCCAGGCGAAGGCGTTCGTGTACGACTTCGCCGACAACAACGTGCCGGGCAGCACCGAACGCGACCGCGACTACTGGCGTGACGTGGGGTCGCTCGACTCCTACCACGAGGCCCACATGGACCTGGTGTCCATCGACCCGATCTTCAACCTGTACAACTCGAAGTGGCCGATCTACAGCCTGCCGCCCCAGGTTCCGGGCGCGAAGTTCGTGGAGGGCGGCCGCGCGCACGAGTCGATCGTCTCCGCCGGCGCCATCGTCTCCGGCGGGCTCGTCGACCACAGCGTCATCGCTCCGAACGTGCGCGTGGCCCACGGTGCACACGTCACGAACTCGGTGATCATGGAAGGCACCGTGATCGGGCGCAACGCGGTCGTCCGCAATGCCGTCCTCGACAAGGGTGTCGTCGTTCCCGACGGGGCGGTCATCGGGGAGGACCTGCTGGTCGAGCGGCAGAAGGGTCACACGGTGTCGGCCGGTGGCGTGACCGCGATCGGCAAGGGCGTACGCGTCGAGCGCTGACTACCCGCGCTTGACCGCGCAGAGCAGGCCGTCGCCGACCGGGAGCATCACGCCGACCCACTCCTCGGACTCGGCGATGAGACGGCCGACCTCGCGGATGGTGGTCGTGTCCGCGTCCCGGGCGGACGGGTCGGCCACCTTGTCGTGCCAGAGCGCGTTGTCGAATGCGACGACACCACCGACGCGCAGGAGTCGCGCGGCCGCGGTGAGGTACTCGCTGTACTCGCTCTTGTCGCCGTCACAGAAGACCAGGTCGTAGTGACCGTCGGTCAGTCGGGACACCACGTCGAGCGCTGAACCGGTGATCAGGCGGGCCCGCTGCGGTGCGAACCCGCCGGCCGTGAAGGTCTGTCGAGCGAACCGCTGGTGCTCGGCCGCCACATCGACGCTGGTGAGAACGCCGTCGCGGCGCATCCCGCGGAGCAGCCAGGTACCGGAGACGCCGCACCCGGTCCCGATCTCGACGACGTTGCGCGCATCGAGAGTGGCCGCGAGGAATCGCAGCGCAGCGCCTCCGCCCGGGCTGATCGGCGGCGCCGGGAAGTCGGCCGCGCGGGCACGGGCAGCGGCCAGCACGTCGTCCTCACCGATGAAGTTCTCGCTGTACGCCCAGGTGGCGGGCTTCATCGCGGCGATGGTCATCAGCCTCCGGAGATCGGCGCCGAACGTTGCGAACGGCGAGCGGCCACAGCCTAGTGGCCGCGCCGGTGTGCCCGGAGCCACACAGGTCGCAGGCAACCTCTGGAACCTCCGGCGCGTCCACACCGTTGAGCCCGTGGGATGTCGTCCGACGACGTGCCGGCGTGGAGGGCCACCCAGCCGACCAGAAGGATCCCCGATGAGACAGCGCACCGATTCCGGCACCGCCGGGTCTGCCACGTCTTCGACCGAGCCGTCCGACGTCGCGGTCGCCCCCTGGGTGGCGCCGAGTTGGGACGAGATCGTCCGGGTGCACTCCGCCCGGGTCTACCGGCTGGCCTACCGTCTCACCGGCAACCCCCACGACGCCGAGGATCTGACCCAGGAGGTGTTCGTCCGCGTGTTCCGCTCGCTGTCGAGCTACACCCCGGGCACGTTCGAGGGCTGGATGCACCGCATCACCACGAACCTCTTCCTCGACCAGGCCCGGCGCAAGCAGCGCATCCGCTTCGACGCCCTGACCGACGAGGCGCACGAACGGATGGCCGGCCACGAACCGTCGCCCGCCCAGGTGTACGACGACCATCACCTGGATGCCGACATCCAGACCGCCCTCGACGGTCTTCCGCCGGAGTTCCGGGCCGCGGTCGTCCTGTGTGACGTCGAAGGCCTGTCCTACGAGGAGATCTCGGCCACGCTCGGAGTCAAGCTCGGAACCGTCCGCAGTCGCATCCACCGCGGCCGGGCCCAGCTGCGCGACGCCCTGTCGCACCGCAGCCCACGTCCAGCCGTCGCCCACGACGCGGACCGGATCGTCGAAAGTGCCTCGATCTCGTCATGACCCACGATCGCGCCCGCATCTCCGCACTCGTCGACGGGGAATGTGACGTCGACGAGCGAGAGACAGTGCTCGCGCACGTGATGGGCTGCGACGACTGCCGGGCGTTCTACCGGCACGAACGGGCAGCGAAGGCCGCCGTCGCCGGTGACCATGCATCGGCGGTCGGTGCACCGGTCGGGTTGGTCGCCGCACTGCTCGCGCTCGGTCCGGCCTCGACCGAGAAGCCGCTCAGGAGCGCGACCGGCGCCCGACGGTCGCTCGCGCCCCGCCGGATCCATCCGCCTCGACCGGCCCGGGTCGGCCGGGGGAGCTGCCCGGGCAGCGCCGCCGCCGGCTGCGGCGCGCGGCGAAGGGCCTGGCGCTCTCCGTTCTCGGCGCGGGTCTGGTGTGCGCGATCGCCTTCGTCGTCGGGGGTGACGCACGTCCACACGTGGCGGTCGTTCAGCTGGCGGCGTTGGGGACCCACCATGCCCAGGCCGAGGCCGCCGGTGCCGCGAGACCCACCAGCGTGTCGGCGAGCACGGCGAAGCGCACCGGGACCGAGACCGCCTCGCTCGTGCTCACCGCGACGGCGTCCGCCCCGGCAGCGACGCTCGGATCGTTCACCCTCGTGGCCTCCGACGACGTGGCTGGTATCGATGACCTCGCGGCCTCGATCTACCGCGACGGCTCGGCGTGGGTGTCGGTCTTCCGCCAGCCCGGCCGGCTCGACGCCAAGAGTCTGCCGGGCTTCAGCACCCACCACCTCGACGGCGCGACCTTGCATCGCCGGCTCGGCACGCCGAACTACCAGGTCTGGACCTGTCGCGACGTGACCTACACGGTCGTCGGCGATTCGGCGCGGAGCCTCGACGACGTCTCCGCCCAGCTGCCGCACGTGTGCCCCGCACGAGGCGGATGGGCACGAGTCGGGCACGGCATGCACAGGGCTGCGGGTTGGCTGAGCCCGATTTCCTGAGACGATGCGGGTGGCAGCACCGCAGTTCGACGGTGCTCGTGCGTGCAGGAGAGGTTCGCAGCTCATGAGTGAACGCGGTGGGCCCGTCGTCGACGACGGTCACGACGACCCGGGCGGGACGTACTGGCCGGGCGGTGCGTACCCGGCCCACGACCCGTATGCCTCGAACGGCCAGTACGCGACCCAGCAGTACGCCAACGACCTGTACCCGCCGAGCGACCTCTACCCACCGAGCGACCTGTATCCACCGAGCTACCAGTCGGACCCGCGGCCTCGCCGTCCACGACGCGCCGCCATGGTGGCCGGGGGCATCGCGATCGCTGTCGTCGCCGGTGCGCTCGGCGCGGTCGGCGGCACCGCGGCCACCCTCGCCGTCCACGACGGCCGCACGGGAACCACCACCACGCCGCCGGGCGGGTTCGCCACTCCCCAGGACGTGGTCACGGTGGCCGCTTCCGTGCTCCCTTCCGCCGTCCAGATCCGGGTCGTCACCTCGAACAGCGGCGACACGGGCTCTGGCTTCGTCCTCACCCGTGACGGGATGATCGCCACGAACAACCACGTGGTCGCCGACGCCGTCAGCGGTGGCCAGATCACCGTCTCGTTCAGCGACGGGTCGAAGTCTCCGGCGCGACTGGTCGGCCGGAGCCCGTCCTATGACCTCGCGGTCATCAAGGTGGACGGGCACCCGAACCTCAAGCCCGTCGTCACCGGGAACTCCGACGCCCTGCGCATCGGCGATCCCGTCGTCGCGATCGGCTCGCCGCTCGGTCTCTCGGGGACGGTCACGACCGGGATCATCAGCTCCAAGAACCGTCCCGTCACGACCGGCGGCAACGGGGACAACTCCTACATCTCCGCGCTCCAGACCGATGCCGCCATCAACCCCGGCAACTCCGGCGGACCGCTCGTGGACATGACGGCCAAGGTCGTGGGTGTGAACTCGGCGATCGCGACTCTCGGGTCCGCCCAGGGCGGCCAGTCGGGATCGATCGGGCTCGGCTTCTCCATCCCGATCAACACGGTGAAGCGCGTCACCGACCAGATCATCGCCACCGGGCACGCCGTGTACCCCGTCATCGGCGCGAACGTCGACATGAGCTACACCGGGGACGGCGCCCGGATCGCGGAGGTGGAGAGCGGCTCACCCGCGGAGAAGGCAGGGGTGGAGTCGGGCGACATCGTCACGACGTTCGACGGGGCACCGGTGACGAGCGGCATCGACCTGATCGTCGAGACCCGCAAGCACCAGCCGGGCCAGAAGGTACGGATCGTCGTGTCTCGATCCGGTAACACCAGTGACCTGACTGTGACACTCGGCTCGAAACAGGGCTGAGCCCACCGGGGTACTCTGACGACACCATGTTCGACATCGGCCTTCCTGAGTTCGCAGTCCTCGCGGTTGCCGCCCTGTTCATCTTCGGGCCGGAGCGACTGCCGCAGGCCGCTGCGCAGGCGGCGAAGCTGCTCAAGCAGGTTCGCAACATGGCCACCAACGCGCGCGCCGAGCTGACCAACGAGCTCGGTCCGGAGTTCGGCAACCTGTCGCTGGAAGACCTCAACCCGCGGACGTTCATCCGCAAGAACCTCATCGAGGGCACCGGGCTCGACACCATCAAGGACGACATCGGCCTCTCGAAGGCGGACGTGAGCGTCGCGCTGGACGAGAAGGAGAAGGACCCGCTGGAGTTCTGGATGCGCCCGCCGTTCGACCCCGAAGGCACCTGAGCAGCTCTTCGAGCGCTGTCCGGCCGGCGTCAAGTGGAGCCGTGTCAGCTGGAGACCGGTGTGAGCCCCAGGCGACGGCCCAGCAGCCCGCGTGAGCGCCCGGCCAGCCGACCGGCCACCCCCGCCAGTTCGATCGCGGCCGGCGAGCTCGGATCCGAGAGCACCAGCGGGATGCCGGCGTCGGCACCCGCGCCGAGGCGCGGATCGAGCGGAATCCGCGCGATGACGGGGATGTCGTAGCCGAGGCGGCCCGTCAGCGTGGCGGCCACGCGGTCACCACCGCCGGAGCCGAACACCTCGAGCTTGTGCTCGGGACCGCAGTGCGGGCAGACCAGGTACGACATGTTCTCGACGATGCCGACGACCTTCTGTTCGAGCATCGATGCCATCGTCCCGGCGCGCTCCGCCACCTCGGCTGCGCTGTCCTGGGGTGTGGTGACGACGAGGACCTCCGTGCCGCTGCCGAGCTGCTGCCCGACCGAGATCGCGACGTCACCCGTTCCCGGCGGGAGGTCGAGGAGCAGGACGTCGAGGTCACCCCAGTACACGTCGGAGAGCATCTGCGCGAGCGCCTTGTCGAGCATCGGCCCGCGCCAGGCCACGACCTGTTCGCGCTTGGGCTTGAGCATGCCGATCGAGATCAGCCGGACGCCGTAGGCGGTGATCGGCATGATCATCTCCTCGACCCGGGTCGGGCGCTCGTCGGCCACCCCGAACATGACCGGGATGGAGTGCCCGTAGATGTCGGCGTCGAGCACGCCCACCTTGAGGCCCTGCGCCGCCAGGCCGACCGCCAGGTTGGTCGTCACCGACGACTTGCCCACGCCGCCCTTGCCGGACGCGATCGCGAACACCCGGGTCAGCGAGTCGGCCCGGACGAACGGGTTCTCCCGGGCCGGGGCGCCGTTGCGGAGCTTGGCCTGCAGGTTCTTGCGCTGCTCCTCCGTCATCACGCCGAAGGTGATCGCGGCCTCGTGCACACCCTCGACCCGGACGGCGGCCTTCGTCACGTCCTCGGTCAGCTGATCGCGCATCGGGCAGCCCGAGACGGTGAGCAGGATCGTCACCCGCGCCACGCCGGCACGGTCGACGACGACGCTCTCCACCATGTCGCATTCGGTGATGGGTCGTCGGATCTCGGGATCGAGGACCGTCGAGAGTTGCTGACGGACCTCATCGGCGAGACTTGTCGGTGTGCTCACGGGCATGTGCCCAAGGCTACGTGGGTCCGGCTGCATCGCCCGACGCGGTCGTATCGGTAGGTTCTGCCTCGGACCTGGCGTGTACCGGCAGCGCGAACGCGGGCCATGGGTCGAGCCGAGGGAGAGGAGCCACCGCAGTGGAGATCGTCATCCTGGCGGACGCGCAGGCCGTCGGAACCGTCGCCGCCGATGCCATCGAGACGCTCGTGCGGTCGAAACCCGACGCCGTGCTCGGGCTCGCCACCGGCTCGTCCCCGCTGCCGGTCTACGACGAGCTGGCCCGCCGGCACGACCGCGGCCTGAGCTTCTCCGGCGCGCACGGGTTCGCCCTCGACGAATACGTCGGGCTCCCCGCCGGGCATCCCGAGTCCTACCGCGAGGTGGTCCGCCGCGAGTTCACCGAGCGGGTCGACATCGATCCGGCCAACGTCCACGGACCCGACGGCTCCGGCCCCGACATCCCGGGCGCGTGCGAGGCCTACGAGGCCGCCATCCGCGCCGTGGGCGGGATCGACCTGCAGATCCTCGGCATCGGGACGGACGGCCACATCGGCTTCAACGAGCCCGGCTCCGCCCTCACCTCGCGCACGCGCATCAAGTCGCTGACCGAGCAGACCCGCGCCGACAACGCCCGGTTCTTCGGCGGCGACATCGCGAAAGTGCCACACCACGTCATCACCCAGGGTCTGGGCACGATCACCGATGCCCGCCACATCGTGCTCGTCGCGATGGGCGAGGGAAAGGCCGATGTCGTGGCCGAACTCGTCGAAGGGCCCGTCCGGGCCTTCTGCCCCGCGTCGATCCTGCAGATGCACCGCCACGTCACCGTGCTCGTGGACGAGGCTGCCGCGACGTCGCTGACCCTGGCCGGCTACTACCGGCAGAGCTACGAGCACAAGCCGGACTGGCAGGGTCTCTAGCGCCCTCCAGATCGTTAGCCCTCGTCCGCCCCGCGCGACGACACCGGCTCGCGCTCGTCACGATCGGCCAGCACCGATCGCAGCTCCGAGCGCAGGAAGTCCCTCGTCGCCACCTCGCCGATCGCCGACCGCAACGCCGCCACTTCGCGGGCGAGGAACTCCATGTCGGCTCGCGTCCGGAACTGCACGTCGCGATCGGAGTCGTACTGGACCCGGTCACGGCCTTCCTGCCGGTTCTGGGCCAGGAGGATCAAGGGCGCGGCGTAGCTGGCCTGCAGCGACAGGATCAGGGTCAGGAAGATGAACGGGTAGTGGTCGAACCGCCACTCCTGCGGCAGGAACGTGTTCCAGACCACCCACGCGAGGATGATCACGGTCATCCCGACGAGGAACTGGGCGGTGCCCATGAACCGGGCGAACCGCTCGGAGAAGATGCCGAAGAACTCCGGGTCCGGACGGAAGTCCGAGAGGGTGCGCCGGCGCGTGGTCGGGACGTCGAGCCGACGGGTCGTGCGCGGGCGACGCGACGAGGGCGTCGCGCGGCCGGAATCCTCAGGAGCCATCGTCGACCGCCTTCCGTGGTGTCGTCGTGCCGAAGCCGGGAACGGTGACCGGATCCCGGTCCCGGGCGTCGCGCCAGTTCTCGGGGAGCAGGTGGTCGAGCACGTCGTCCACCGTGACGGCACCCAGCAGCCGGCCGGCGTCGTCGACCACCGGCGCCGAGAGCAGGTTGTACGCCGCCAGGTAGCTGGCGACCTCGTGCAGCGTGGTCTGTGGCGACAGCGGATCGAGCGTGGCGTCGACGACCCCGGACACCAGCTCGGACGGCATCTCGCGCAGGAGTCGCTGCAGGTGGGCGACACCGACCAGGCGGCCGGTCGGCGTCTCCAGCGGCGGCCGGCACACGAACACCGAGGCGGCCATCGCGGGGGAGAGCTCCGGGTTGCGGACGGTCGCCAGCGCGTCGGCGACTGTCGCGTCCGGCGGCAGGATCACCGGCTCGCTCGTCATCAGCCCGCCCGCCGTGCGATCGGCGTAGGTCATCAGGCGCCGCACCGGCCCGGCCTCGTCGGGATCCATCAGCTGCAGGAGTTGCTCGGCGCGCTCGGGCGGCAACTCGGCGATCAGGTCGGCCGCGTCGTCGGGCGACATCTCCTCGAGCACGTCGGCGGCACGATCCGACCCCACCTGTTCGATGATCTGGACCTGGGCTTCCTCGGAGAGTTCCTCGAGGACGTCCGCGAGACGTTCGTCGTCGAGGGCGTTGACGACCTCGCCGCGCCGTTTCGGGCTGAGGTCCAGCAGCAGGTCGGCGAGGTCGGCCGGGCGCATCTCCTCCAGCGAGGCCAGCAGGTGGGTCGTGCCCTGATCCTCCGTCTCGATCGACAGCCCGGCCACCTGGTCCCAGTCGAGGACCGCTGTGGCACCCCGGCGGCGGAATCGCTTGCCCTTCTGAGCGATGGCGACCTTCACGACCCGCCAGTCCCGCGACCGCTGCTGCTCGAAGGCCACGTCGAACACCAGCACCGACTCGCCGGTGTCGCGGAGCGTGACGGCACGATCGAGCAGTTCGGCCAGCACGAGCGTCTCGGTCGACCGCTGCTCGAAGCGACGGAGATTGACGAGGCCGGTGGTGATCACGGCACCCGTGTCGATCCGCGTCACCCGGGTCATCGGCACGAAGATGCGCCGGCGCCCGGGGACCTCGACCAGCAGCCCGAGCAGGCGCGGCGGTTGGTCGTCGCTGCGAAGAGTCACGACCGCGTCACGCACCCGGCCGACGTGATCGCCGTTCGGGTCGAACACCTCGGTACCGGCGAAGCGGGCCACGAAGATGCGGGCAGGCGGGTTTCCAGCCATGGCTTCCTCCTCGTGGTCGGCGGTCTCGAGACCGCCGATCAGGTTATCAGCGTGCGGATTGACCGATCCCCGACCGGGCCGGCTCCCTCGACGACATGGGCGCCGCCTGCGGTCGGCGACGGTAGCGTTGGCAGCGACGCCGACGACCGGTGCCGCCGCCGCACTGCGCACACACCGCCCGATCAGAGCTGGAGACGCCATGTCCATGCGAATGCCGATGTCGTTCCCGGAGCCGCCCACGGGACTGCCCGTCGGGACGTACGACCGGTACGAGCAGGCCCAGGCCGCCGTCGATCACCTGTCCGACAAGGGCTTTCCGGTGCAGCACCTCATCATCGTGGGGAAGAACCTGAGCCAGGTCGAGCGGGTCACCGGGCGGTGGGACTCCGGCAAGGCGATGCGCGCCGGCGGCCTCACCGGCGCCATGTGGGGCCTGTTCATCGGCTTCATCTTCGCGTTGTTCGCGTCGAACGGGTTGTACTCGCTGCTGGTGACCATCCCGTTGGGAGCGATCTTCGGCATCCTCAACGGGTGGTTCCTCTACCGCAGCACGGGTGGCCGCCGGGACTTCACCTCGGCCACCCAGGTGGTCGCCTCCCAGTACGACGTGCTGTGCGAGCACCAGCATGCCGAGCAGGCCCGCGAGATCCTGGCGCAGTACTCGCTGCGCGCCGGGAATCTCTAGGCCTGGTTGCGTGACACGCCTCTACCTCGCCCGCCACGGTGCGACGCCGTGGAGCGAGACCGGGCGGCACACCTCCGTCACCGACCTCGACCTCACCGACGGCGGCGTCGCATCGGCCCGCGCGCTGGGCGACCGGCTGCGCGGCCGGTCGTTCGGCCTCGTGCTGGTCAGCCCGCGGCTGCGCGCGCGGCGGACGGCCGAACTGGCCGGCGTCACCGAGTTCGCCGTCGACGCCGACCTGGTCGAATGGGACTACGGCGACTACGAGGGCCGGACCACCGCGCAGATCCGGGAGCGGGTCACCGGCTGGACCGTGTTCACCGGCGCGTGCCCGAACGGCGAGACCGCCGATCAGGTCGGCGCCCGCGCCGACCGGGTTCTCGTCCGGGTGGCGGCGGCGGGAGTGGAGAACGCCCTGCTCGTCGGCCATGGCCATGCGCTGCGCGTGCTCGCCGCCCGTTGGCTCGGGCGGCCGCCTGCGTTCGGGGCTCACCTCGAACTGGGCGTGGCCACGCTCAGCGTCCTCGGGCACGAGCACGACACCCCCACGCTGGCGAGCTGGAACGGCTGAACGGGCGCGCGCGAGCTGCGGGCGCGTCAGATGGACGCTGCCTCTCGATGGCACGTAGCGTGCCGTGAGTGGACAGTTCAGTGGAGAGCACGGGCAGCCCGGATCCACTGCCCGAGGTGCCGGCGCTCCAGGTGGTCGCCGGCCAGCCGGACGCCGAGGAGTTGGCCGCGCTGGTCGCGGTGCTGAGCGCAGTCGCCTCGGCACCGGCCGACGACGGCGTCGACGACGCGCGGGTGGACGGCTGGTCGGCGCCCTGGCGCGGGATCGGCGCGACCGTCCCGTTGGGCCCGGGCGCCTGGACCGCCGGGCTCGAAGGCTGAGCCTCTTGCGCATCGATCTGCACGCTCACTCCAACGTGAGCGACGGCACGGAGACCCCGCGCGAACTCGTCCGCCAGGCTGCCGAACTCGCCCGGCTCGACGTGGTGGCGATCACCGATCACGACGGCGTCGGAGGCTGGCCCGAAGCACAGGCCGCCGCCGTGCAGTACGGCATCCGGGTGGTCCCCGGAGTCGAGCTGTCCTGCACACGCGGTGCGGCCAGCATCCACGTCCTCGGCTACCTGATCGATCCGTCCGCGCCCGGGGTCGAGGACGAGCTGATCGCCATCCGGGCCGGTCGAACCGATCGGTTGCCGGCCATGCTCGCAGCCCTGGCCCGCCACGACATGCCGTTGACGGAGGAGCAGGTCTGGGCCTCGGCGGGATCGGCGGAATCGCTCGGTCGACCGCACGTGGCCGACGCCATGATCGCCGCCGGTTACGTCTCGGATCGCAAGGAGGCGTTCGACAAGTGGCTGGCCGAGGACCGGCCGGCCCACATCTCCCGGTACGCCCCCGACGTCGTCGACGGCGTGACGATGATCCTCGGGGCCGGCGGCATACCCGTCATCGCGCACCCGTGGGGTCGCGAGAGCCGGGCCACGATGACGCCCGATCTCGTCGCCGAGCTCGCCGAGCTCGGGCTGGCGGGCCTCGAGGTGCACCACCACGATCACGACGCCGCCACTCAGCGGGCACTGACGCAACTCGCGGGTGAGCTCGATCTGGTGGCGACGGGCGGCAGTGACTGGCACGGCACCGGCAAGGTCGATCACGACCTCGGCAGCAACCTGACCGACGCCGACGCCTTCACCGCACTGCTGGAGCGCCAACCGGCGCCCCGCTGACGTGGGCGGCGTCTTCGACCCACGCCTGTTCGGCGAGGTCTTCATCACGCTGATGGTGATCATGGATCCGCTGGGGACGGTCCCGATCTTTCTGGGCCTCACCGCATCGGAGACGAACGGCCGGCGCAAGCGGCTGGCCGGCCAGGCGGTCCTGGTGTCGTTCGGGGTGATCGTGTCGTTCGCCCTGTTCGGGCAGACGATCATCGGCTACCTCGGCATCTCGCTCGCCGCGCTCCAGGGCGCCGGCGGGCTGCTGCTGTTGCTGGTGGCGCTCGAGCTGCTGACGGGCCGGGCGGACGAGCCGTCCCCGACGGCCAGCACGAACGTCGCACTCGTCCCGTTGGGGACCCCGCTGCTGGCCGGGCCGGGAGCGATCGTGGCGACGATGGTGTTCGCGCAGCGGGTGCACACCCCGGCCGCGCTCGTCACCGTCGCCGTCGGAATCGTCGCGATCCACCTCGTGCTGTGGCTCGTGATGCGCTGCTCGGGCATCTTGATGCGCGTCCTGCGCGAAGGCGGGGTCACGCTCGTCACGCGCATCGCCGGCCTGTTGCTGTCGGCGATCGCGGTCCAGCTGGTCGCGGACTCGGTGGCCGCCTTCATCGCCGCCGGTTGACCGCACCCGCCGGGCACCGACCGGGGCCGACCTGCGTCCCGTCAGCCGGTCTGCTGCTGCTGTTCGTCTCGCGGACGGCGACGACGCTGACGGTTGCGCGCCGGCCGATCGGCCCGCGGGGTCGTCGTGCCGGCCGCCGCCGGTGCGCTGGTCGCCGTGTCGCCGTCGGCGGGATGTGACACCGCGCTCCGGGGGTCGGACGTCTTCGATCGGGAGTCGCTGTGACCGCTGGAACGACCGCTACCCGAGCGGCCGTCACTGCGACCGCCACGCGTGCTGCCGCCACGGCCACCGCCGCGGGCTCCGTCACGCCCACCGTCACGACCACCGTCGCGGGCGGAGGCCAGCTGCTGCCCACCCTCGGGTGCGAGCGAGACGGCACCGGCCTTGCGACCCTTCGTACCGGCCGGGATGCCCTGATCGTGGTAGAGGTGCTCCGACGTCGAGTACGTCTCGGGCGGGTCGGGGAACGGGAGTTCGAGGATCTTGTTGATCGATCGCCACCGGGGCAGGTCGGCCCAGTCGACGAACGTGATGGCCACCCCCGTGGCTCCCGCGCGGCCGGTGCGGCCGATGCGGTGCAGGTAGGTCTTCTCGTCGTCGGTGCACGTGTAGTTGATGACGTGCGTGACGCCCTCGACGTCGATGCCGCGCGCGGCCACGTCGGTGGCGACGAGCACGTCGATGGTGCCCTTGCGGAAGCGGTCGAGGTTCTTCTCCCGGGCGACCTGGGTGAGGTCGCCGTGGATCGCCGCCGCGGTGAACCCGCGGTCGCGGAGATCGTCGGTCAGCCGCTGACAGGCGCGTTTCGTCTGACAGAAGACGATGACGCGGCCGGCGGTCTCCGCCTGCAGGATGCGGGCGATGATCTCGGGCTTGTCGAGGTCGTGGACCTGGTAGACGAACTGCGCGGTCGCCGGGACGGTCTGGGAGTCCTCGGCCGCCTCGGCGCGGATGTTGACCGGGTGCCGAAGGTGCCGGCGCGCGAGTCCGACGATGTCGCCCGGCATGGTCGCCGAGAACAGCATCGTCTGCCGCATCTCGTGCGTGCGCGCGATCAGCCGCTCGACGTCGTCGAGGAAGCCGAGGTCGAGCATCCGGTCGGCCTCGTCGAGGACGAGGATCTTGACGTGACGCAGGTCGAGCGCGCCGCGGTCCATCAGGTCGAGCAGTCGCCCCGGGGTACCGACCACGACGTCGACGCCACTGGCGAGCGCGTCGAGCTGCGGGTCGTAACCGGTGCCGCCGTACACGGTGAGCACGCGGGCGCCGCGGATCTTGCCGGCGACGGCGATGTCTTCCGAGACCTGGGAGCGCGAGCTCCCGGGTCGGTGCGATGACGAGCGCCTGCGGCTTGCCGGGCGCGTCGAGCTGGTCGTAGTCGACGTCGCTGGGCGTGATGATGCGCTGCAGCAGCGGCACACCGAACGCCAGCGTCTTGCCGGTTCCGGTGCGGGCCTGCGCGATCAGGTCGGTTCCCGTCAGGGCGAGGGGGATCGCCATGTCCTGGATCGGGAAGGGGGTGGTGATGCCTTTGCCGGACAGGGCGTCGACGATGGTGGATGCAACGCCCAAGTCGCTGAAACTGCTCAGTTTGGTGACCTCTCCGTGCGCCGCCTGGCCGGCAAGCACAGGACACGGATCACATTCGGCGATCGGATCGGGTGCGGCCTCGACGGCTCTCAGCCACCGAGTCTAGCCTGAACCGGGCTGCGCGACCGCCGATCGCCGCTCTGCGGGACCGGACGTGCGAGCTCCGTGAGCGGTCACCGGGCGCAGAGCCGGCCGGCGGTCGGGTCGCCGCCGGTCATCGGCACGCGGTCATCGGCGGCAGCGCGTCTCGATAGGGTCCGGTCCATGGCTCTGGAGCGCGGCGACGGTGTCCTCGATCTGCTGGGAGCGCTGGCCTACGGCGAGCTCACGGCCTTCGAGCGCATGGTCGACGACGCCAAGCTCGCGCCGTCGCTGGCGGACAAGGCCGAACTGGCCCGGCTGTCGGTCGTCGAGTTCGGCCACTTCACCCGATTGCGTGACCGCATCGTCGAACTCGGCGCCGATGCCGTCACGGTGATGGAGCCGTTCCGTCCGGCGATCGACTCGTTCCATGCCCACACCGCGCCGCGGGACTGGATCGAGGGTGTGGTGAAGGCCTACGTCGGCGACGGGATCGCCGCGGACTTCTACCGCGAGGCCGCGGCCTACGTGGACGAACGGACCGAGGCCGTGATGCGTGAGGCGCTCTCGGAGACCGGCTACACCGACTTCGCGGTCAGCCGGGTGCGTGCAGCGATCGAGGCCGATCCACGGGTGGCCGGTCGGTTGGCGTTGTGGGCGCGGCGGCTGGTCGGCGAGGCGCTGTCGCAGGCCCAGCGGGTGGTGGCCGAGCGCGACGTGCTCTCGGCGCTGCTCATGGGTGGGGTGGATCAGCCCGGCCTCGACCTCGCGTCGGTGGGACGGATGTTCGCCCGGCTCACCGAGCAGCACGTGGTGCGGATGAACACGCTGGGCCTGCAGTCCTGAGCGCCGGCCGCCGGCTCGCGGGCCAGCCCGGAGCCGGCGATCGGCGCTCGTGCGTGTTCTCTGTGTTCGGTGCCTCAGGAAGCGCCGAAACCGACGCGACGTTCGCGCGGGTCGCCCAGGTCGACGTAGGCGAGCTTGCCGGCGGGGATGATCACCTTGCGGTCGTGCGAGTCCGACAGGACGAGCAGACTGTCGGCGTTGAGGGCTTCGGTGACGGCCTTGATGATGTCGTCGGTGGTCTCCGACGTGTCGATCGTCAACTCACGTGCGGTGTCGACGATCCCGACCTTGATCTCCATCGATGTTTCACTCCTTGGTTGCGGTCTGCCTAACGTACGTGGTCGCCGGTCGGTGCCGGCACCGGCGCAGTCGTCACCGGGAACGTCGCGAGCCCCCGCCACATCAGCGACATCACGAGGGCGCACGCATGCTCGCGCGGGAACGGCCGGCCCGCGCTCAACCAGGCCTGTGCGCTGACCCGCGCGGTCCCGACGAGGGCGGTGCCCAGCAGCATCGCCTCGGCCGAGGCGAGCCCGGTCTCCTCGCCGATCGCGGCAGCGATCTCGGCCGCGCAGGCACGCTCGGACTGCTCGACGCGTTCGCGGACGGCGGTCGTGTTGCCGAGGTCGGACTCGAACACGAGCCGGAAGTCCTCGCTGCCCTCGTCCACGAACGCGAAGTACGCGGCGATGGCGGCCTCGACCCGGATGTGGTTGTCCTCGCTCGAGGCGATCGCCCGTCCGACCGTGGCCACGAGGGCCTCGGTGGACTCGTCGAGGAGCGCGAGGTAGAGGTCGAGCTTGCTGCCGAAGTGCTGGTAGACCACCGGCTTGCTGATGCCGGCGCTCTCGGCGATGTCGTCCATCGCCGCCGCGTGGTAGCCGTTCGTCACGAACACCGACCGTGCGGCTTCCAGCAGCTGTGTCCGCCGGGCGTCACGCGACATCCGGGTGGGTCGGACGGTCTCGGCCATCAGGCCGGCTTCGAGAGGAGACCGGCGAAGAGGTCGCCGTCCTCGGCGACACGGGACAGCACGTCAGCAGGACCGAACATCAGATCGGCGGCGTCGGCACATGCCTCGACCTCCGCCCAGCTGACCGGAGCCGACACGGTCGGGATCTCCCGGCCGCGGAGCGAGTAGGGAGCGATGGTCGTCTTCGCCGGGTTGTTCTGGCTCCAGTCGACGAGCACCTTGCCCGGCCGCAGGGTCTTCGTCATGCGGGAGACGACGAGCTTCGGCAACTCCTTCTCGAGTCGCTCGGCCAGCTCGTGGGCGTAGTCCGCGCTGGACGACCCGTCGCCGGGATCGGTGGTGTCGAACGTTCCGGGCCAGCCGGCGTAGAGCTGCATTCCCTTGGAACCGGACACCTTCGCGAACAACGGGCCCACTTCCGCCTCGACGATCGCGCGCGCTGCCCGGGCGACCTCGCAGCACTCCACCACGGTGGCCGGGGCGCCGGGATCGAGATCCAGGACGAGCAGATCGGGCGGCTGCGCGGTGCCGTCGTGGTCGACCTGCCACTGCGGGACGTGCAGTTCCAGCGCGGCCAGATTCGCCAGCCAGGCCAGCGTGGCCGTCTCCTCGATGAGGACGTAGTCGATGGTGTCGCGGTTCTTCGTGCTCCCCGGCACGGGGAGGGTGACGGTGCGGACCCACTCCGGCGTTCCGCGGGGTGCGTTCTTCTCGAAGAACGACATCTCCGCCGTGCCGTTCGGCCATCGCTTGCGCGTCGCCGGGCGGCCGGCCAGGTGCGGCAGCATCGTCTCGGCGACACGCGCGTAGTAGTCGAGGATCTCTGCCTTGGTGAACCCGTTGCCCGGATAGAGGACCTTGTCGAGGTTCGTGAGCTTGACGGTGCGGCCGTCGATGCTCGCGCGCATGTCGGCGTTGGCAGCGGGGTCGGACGGTTTCGCGGGCATGCCCCATCGTCGCAGGTGACGCCGCGCAGGCGCAGCAGTCGCCCGTGGGAGGGCCGGTCAGCACCGGCGCGTCCGTTATTCGGGACGACCATCCGCCATCTGGACACGGGAGGGACGATTCTCGCCGGGCCCTGTGTTTGATGGGTCCTGAACGCGTGCCGGCCACCGTCACGCGACCGCACAGGATCTTCGATGGAGAGCGAGAACCCCATGGCACTGCCGCCGCTGGTCGACGACTCCGGCTCCCTCACGGTGGACGAGGTCCGCCGTTACAGCCGCCACCTGATCATTCCCGACGTCGGGATGTCGGGGCAGAAGCGGTTGAAGAACGCCAAGGTCCTCGTCGTCGGGGCCGGCGGCCTGGGCAGCCCTGCCCTCATGTACCTGGCCGCCGCCGGGGTGGGAACGCTCGGCATCATCGACTTCGACGTGGTCGACGAGTCGAACCTGCAGCGTCAGATCATCCACGGCCAGAGCGACATCGGCCGGCCGAAGGCCCTGTCCGCGCAGGAGAAGGTCTCGGAGATCAACCCGTACACGAAGGTGATCGTCCACAACACGCGCCTGGACAACGACAACGCCTTGGACATCTTCGGCGGCTACGACCTGATCGTGGACGGAACCGACAACTTCGCCACCCGCTACCTCGTGAACGACGCTGCGGTGCTCCTCGGAAAGCCCTACGTGTGGGGCTCGATCTACCGGTTCGAGGGTCAGGTGTCGGTGTTCTGGGAGGACGCGCCCGACGGCCGCGGCCTGAACTACCGCGACCTCTACCCGGAGGCGCCACCGCCCGGGATGGTTCCCTCCTGTGCCGAAGGCGGCGTCCTCGGCGTGCTGTGCGCGTCGATCGGCTCGATCATGGTCACCGAGGCGATCAAGCTGATCACGGGAATCGGCGACCCGCTGCTGGGCCGCCTGATGATCTACGACGCGCTGGAGATGCGCTACACGACGTTGAACATCCGCAAGAGCCCCGACGCGGAGAAGATCATCGAGCTCATCGACTACGACGCGTTCTGCGGTGTGCTGTCCGACGACGCGGTCGAGGCGGTCGTGGACTCGACGATCGACGCGCGGACCCTCAAGTCCTGGTTGGACGAACGCGACGCGGGCACGCGCGAGTTCGAGCTCATCGACGTCCGCGAGCCGGGCGAGTACGAGATCGTCTCGATCCCGGGCGCGAAGCTGATCCCCAAGGGGGAGTTCACGTCGGGCAAGGTGCTCGCGGACCTGCCGCGTGACAAGCAGATCGTGCTGCACTGCAAGTCCGGGGTGCGCTCCGCCGAGGCCCTGGCCGTGCTCAAGGGCGCGGGCTACGCCGATGCCGTCCACGTCGGTGGCGGCGTCCTCGCCTGGGTGAGCCAGATCGAGCCGGACAAGCCCAGTTACTGAGTCCGGCGGTCGGGAACGCCCGGATCGGCCGCCGACGACGGCCGATCTGGTCATCGAGATCGTCGAGGCCATCCCGCCCGGATCGGTCATGACCTATGGGGACGTGGCCGAAGCGGCCGGGCTCAACTCCGGCCGCATCGTCGGCCGGGTGCTCAGCGGTGGCGTCGAGCCCGCGCCGTGGCACCGCGTCCTGCGTGCCGACGGGCGCTGCGCGCCGCACATCGCCGACGAGCAACTCGCCCGGCTGCGCGCCGAGGGAGTCCCGATCCGGGACGGCCGCGTCGTCCTCGCGCAGGCCCGGCTCGCGCCGGAGCGCCTGGTCCTCCACCGGCACGACTGACGCCGACACCCCGAGCCCAACCTGCAGGTCACCTGTGGGAACCGCGCGGAATGGCCCGATGGCCGTATGGGCGGGGCACGGTGATCGCCATGGCCACCCTCGACGACGACGCCGCCATCGGCCGACTGTTCGACCGTCTTGCCTTCGGCGCCGACGCGGCGCAGCTCGCCGCGGCGCGACGCGACGGCTGGGACGCAAGCGTCGCCCTGTTGCTGGCGTCGTCGAAGGATCAGCCGACGACCCTTCCGCCCGCGCCCGCCTTCGCGGCCATCGAACGCCCGGGCAAGGGTGCCGAGAAGTCCGCCAAACAGGCCGCGAACAGGCAGCGGCGGAGCCAGCTGGTCGAGCTGGCGATGTGGTGGTTGGACCGGATGGTCGCGGCCGAGGCACGCCTCGGTGAACGCATGACGTGGTTCTGGCACGGCCACTTCGCCACGAGCCTGCAGAAGGTGCGGGTCGACCCCGCTGATGCTCGCCCAGAACCAGACGTTGCGCCGGCTCGGCGTCGGAACGTTCGGAGCGCTGGCGCACGCGATGGTCGTCGACCCGGCCATGCTGATCTGGCTGGACGGCAACGACAACAAGGTCGGCGCCGCGAACGAGAACCTGGCCCGTGAGTTCATGGAGCTGTTCACGCTCGGGCACGGCGCGTTCACCGAGGGGGACGTGCGTGCGGCGGCGCAAGCGCTCACCGGCTGGAAGGTGAACCGAGGCACCGGTGCAGCGCGGTTCGTGCGCAAACGGCACCACTCGTCGGTCATCACGTTGTTCGGCTCGACCGCGAAACTCGACGCGGAGAGCTTCGTCGACGTGGTGCTCCGGCAGCCCTCGTGTGCCCCTTACGTGGTCTCGCGGCTGTGGTTCCGCCTCGTCGGGCCGACGCCGGCGCCGGCCGCGACGGCCGCACGCCTCCGCGCCGCGTGCGGGGCCACCGGGGACCTCACCGCGGTCCTGCGCGCGATCGTCGGCTCGGATGCGTTCCGCGATCGCGAGTCTGCGCTGGTGAAGCAGCCAGTCGAATGGCTCGTCGGGCTCATGCGAGCGCTCCGGGTCCGCCCGTCGGTGCTCGACGCGCGGACGAAGCACCAACTCCTCGTCGGCCTCCGCGGGATGGGCCAGATCCCGTTCCTCCCGCCCAGCGTCGGCGGCTGGCCGGCCGGCGGCGCCTGGCTGACCACGTCGGCCGCGCTCGCGCGGACGCACACCGCCATGCTCGTGGCCGGGAAGGCGGATCTCGGGGAGCTGCGCACGACGAGCCGCGCCAACCGGGTGGCGGCGATGGCCGGGGTCCTCGGCCTGCACGGTCTGACCGCACGCACGCACGACGCTCTCGACGGCGCCGCCGCCAACCCGGTGGCGCTGGCGGCGGCCGCTGCGTGCAGCCCGGAATACGTGGTGAGCAGGTGACCGCCGCCAACCCTGCCGTCCGCCGCTCGACCCACAGGAGTCCCCGATGCCACTGAGTCCCCTCACCCGACGCCGGTTCCTCACCTACAGCGGTGTCGCCGCGGCCGGGGCGCTCGCCGTCGGAGCCACGCAGGTCAGCTGGCTCGACCTGCTCCGCGCCGCCGAACGCTACCCGCTCGACCCGGACGACGCCGTGCTCGTCGTCGTGACGCTCTACGGCGGCAACGACGGTCTCAACACGGTCGTGCCGTCCACCGATCCGGCGTACCAGAAGGCGCGGCCCGACCTGGCCTACCAGCCGGACGAGGTGCTCGATCTCGGCGACGGGCTCGGCCTCAACCCGGGGATGACCGGGCTGCACGCGTTGTGGGAGAAGCGCGAACTGGCGATCGTGCGCGGGGTCGGGTACCCGCAGCCAGACCACAGCCACTTCCGCTCGATGGCGATCTGGCAGACCGCGTCGCCGCAGTCGCAGGTGCCGACGGGTTGGCTCGGACGATGGCTCGACGCGACCGGCGACGACCCGCTTCGAGCCGTGTCGATCGACCCGGTGCTGCCGCCGCTCCTCGCGGGAGCCACCACCGCAGCCGCGTCGTGCCCGGTGCGTGGGTTGACGATGCCGCCGGGCGCCGTGGGTCGTGCTCTCGGCGGGCTCGCGAGCGCCACGGCGGACGACGGGCCGTGGGCGGCGCGGGTCGCCAAGTCCTACGCCGACCTCGGCCGGGCCGCACAGGTGCTGGGCCCCGCGGGGACGCCATCCGCGCCTGTCCACACCGGGAAGGGTCAGCGCCGGTCCGCCGTCGGCGCCGTCCCGACCCCGACGGTCTCACCGGGGGCGGCGGCCAGCGACCCCGACGATCCGGCTGCGGCGTCGTTGCCGGCCTCGACCGCCGGCGGGCAGGGCGCGCTCGCCGCCCAGCTCGACCTGGTCGCGACGCTCGTCGAGGCCGGCGTCGGGACCCGCGCGTACTCGGTGTCGCTGGGCGGTTTCGACACCCACTCCGACGAACGCGGCACCCAGCAGCGCCTGCTCGCCGAGCTCGACTCCGCCCTCAGCGCCTTCGCGGTGCGGATGGGAGCCACCGATCGGGGGCGGCAGGTCGTGGTCGTCGTCTACTCGGAGTTCGGGCGCCGTGTCACGGCGAACGCGAGTGACGGCACCGACCACGGAACCGCAGGTCCGATGTTCGTGCTGGGCAACGGCGTTCGCGGCGGCTTCCACGGTGGGCAGCCCAGCTTGACCGACCTCGCGCTCGGTGGGAGTGAGGGCCACCGGCCGCCCGCCGCGTTCGACCATGTCGCTCGCTGAGTCCAGGACCAGATCGCCGACGGCCTGACGAACGCTGCCCGCGCGCGTCCGCCGCAGGATCGCCTGCACCCGTGCCACGAGTTCGGCCATCGCGAACGGCTTGGCCAGATAGTCGTCGGCACCTCGCCGCAACCCGAGTAGACGGTCGTCGACGCCATCGCGGGCCGTGAGCATGAGGACCCCGGCCAGCGACACTCGTTGCACGGTGGCGAGGAGTTCGAACCCGTCCCGGCCGGGAAGCATGACGTCGAGGATCACGAGATCCGGCTGCAGGTCGTGCAGGTCGCGCTCGAAGTCGCCACCGTCTGCGCGGGACGTCACGTCGAGGCCGTGCTGTCGCAGGGCTGTCGACACGGCCAGGCGGATGACCTCGCTGTCGTCGACGACGAGGATGCGGGAAGGGCGCATCGCGCCAGTGTGCCGGGTGGCGTCGAACGTCGGTGCGTGGCCGGGCGCTAGCGTCGCTCGTCGTGACGCACACGGTTCACGGTTCCACGACGGCGGCCGCCATCGATCCGGCGCCCCCCTTCGACCCCACCTACGGATACGACCTCGAGGCCCTGCTCGGGATCGAGGCCCCGGCCGCACCCGACGACTTCGCGGACTTCTGGGCCGGACTCAAGGCCGCCGCCGACCGGATCGACGTCGCACCGACGATCGGGCCGGGCCTGGACGACGGCCGATGGCGCATCCACGACGTCGCCTACACCTCGGTCGGTGACGTCCGCATCGGCGGCTGGCTCGTCGTCCCGCGTGACGGCGACGTGCAGGCGGGCATGGTCGTGAGCCACGGGTACGGCGGCCGCGACGAACCCGATCCGACGTTGCTCCCGCCGCGCACGGCAGGCATCTTCCCGTGCTCGCGCGGGCTGCCGACCAGGAGCCTGCTGCCGGGCATCCCGTCCGAGAGCGACGGGCACGTGCTGGTCGGGATCGAGGACCGGCACCGCTACATCCACGGCGGGTGCGCGGCGGACATCTGGTGTGCGGCCACCGCTCTGACGCAGCTCCAGCCGGGGGTGACCGGACCGCTGGGGTACTGGGGTGGAAGCTTCGGTGGCGGCATCGGCCCGCTGGCCCTTCAGGTCGACGCCCGGTTCGGGGCGGCCGTGCTCGAGGTCCCGAGCTTCGGGCAGTACCCGCTCCGGCTGAGGGTGCCGTGTCAGGGGAGCGGCGAGTCCGTCCGCAGGTACGCGGCCGCACATCCCGAGGTGATCGACACGCTGCGGTACTTCGACGCGGCGGTCTGCGCGGCCCGGATCGGCATCCCGGTGCTGGTGGCGCCCGCGCTGGCGGATCCGGCGGTCCCGCCACCGGGCCAGTTCGCGGTCGCCAACGCCTTCGCCGGACCGACGACGGTGTTCGTGACGTCGGCGGGGCACGCCGAGTACCCGGAGCAGGAAGCCGAGACGGCGGAGTTCCGCCGGCTTGCGGCGGAACTCCTGGCCGTCGTGCTCGACGTCGGCGGCCCGCCTCGCCGTTCGTGACCCGGAGCTGATGGACGTCTGCGTCGCTCACCGTCGTCGTCCACAGCTCGGTCAGGGGTGGATCAGTCAACAGGGCCGAGGAGATGTCGGCCGCACGTGGTGGAATCGCTCGCGTGCCCCGCTACCGCCTGGTCCGTCCCGAGCGTTCCCCGGTGCGCCCGCCGGAGCTCGATCAGGAGCAGCGTGCGGTCGTCGAGCACCGCGGTGGTCCGCTGCTGGTGCTCGCCGGTCCGGGAACGGGCAAGACGACGACGTTGGTCGAGGCGGTGGTCGATCGTGTGACCCGCGACGGGCTGCGCCCCGATCAGATGCTCGTCCTCACGTTCAGTCGCCGGGCGGCCGCACAGCTCCGATCGAGGATCGCGGCCCGGCTCGGCGTCACGGTCCGTGAGCCGTCCGCCATGACCTTCCACGCCTACGCCTTCGCCCTGCTGCGAGCCGACGCCGTGGTGCGTGGGGCCCCGCCGCCGCGCCTGCTGGCCGGACCGGAGCAGGACGTCATGATCCGCGAGTTGCTGGCCGGCGACCTCGAGGAGAAGACGGTCGAGTGGCCGGCGTCGCTGTTGCCGGCGTTGCGCACCTACGGGTTCGCCTCCGCCCTGCGCGACTTCCTGATGCGTGCCACCGAGCGCGGCCTCGGGCCCGAGGAGATCGAGTCCTACGCCGACCAGTTCGACCGCCGGGAATGGCGAGCCGCGGCGGCCTTCCTCACCGAGTACGAGCAGGTGACGTCGCTGCGTTCGCCGGTCGCCGCGTACGACCCGGCGGAGCTCGTCGCAGCCGCCGGTGACCTCCTGGCGGCCGACGCGAATGCGCTCACGAGCCAACGGCAGGCGCGCCGCGTGGTCTTCGTCGACGAGTACCAGGACGCCGATCCTGCTCAGGAGCGGTTGCTCCAACTCCTGGCCGGCGGCGGTCGCGACCTCGTCGTGGTCGGCGACCCCGACCAGTCGATCTATGCGTTCCGCGGCTCCGACGTGAACGTGATCAGGCGCTTCCCCGATCACTTTCCGGCGGCGGACGGCACCCCTGCCCGCACCGTGGCGCTCCGGACGTCCCGCCGGCTGCCGCCGGCGGTCCTCACCGCGAGCCGGCGGGTGGCCGAACGGCTCGGTGGCCCGGTGACCCACCGGGAGCTCGTGAGCGCCGACGCTGAGCCCGGGCGACGCCACGGCCGTCGACCCCGTGACCGTCACGGTGCTCGGGTCGGCCACCAGGGAAGCCGCCCACATCGCGGGTGTCCTCCGCGCGGCTCATCTGCGCGACGGCGTGCCGTGGTCGTCGATGGCGGTGCTGGTCCGCACCTCGCGCCAGCTCGGCACCCTGCGACGGGCGCTGGCCGGGGCGGGCGTCCCGGTGTCGGTCGAGGTCGAGGCGATGCCGTTCACCGACGAGCCCGCGGTTCGTCCGTTGCTGTGGCTCCTGGACGTCGCCCTGGGCCGTCGACCGCTCGACGCGCCGTTGGCGCTCGACCTCGTGACCGGCCCGTACGGCGGCGCGGATGCGCTCGCGCTGCGGCGGCTGCGCCGGCGGCTGCGGGTCGACCGGGCCGAACGGGCGAACGCGCCGCTGCGCCCGACGCCGAGACCGGCGGCACGGTGGCGGCCGACACCGACACCGACACGCACTCTGACACCGACACCGAGCCGAACTCCGGGCAACTGTTGGTCGAGGCGCTCGACGACCTCGACCAGCTCGCCGGACTCCCGCCCGCGCTGGCGTCGCCGGCCCGTTCCGTCGCCCGGATCCTGGCCGCCGGACGCGCCGGCCTGCTGGAACCGGCCGCCACCGCAGAGTCGGTGCTGTGGGCCATGTGGTCCGCGTCGCAGGTGGGGGGACGGTGGGCCGACGAGGCCGTCGGACGCGGGCCCGGTGCTGCCACCGCCGACCGCGGACTGGATGCGGTCCTCGCCCTGTTCGACGCCGCGTCCCGCTTCGTCGACCGGTTGCCGTCCGCCGGTCCGGAGGTCTTTCTCGATCACGTCGCCGGCCAGCAGTTCCCCGCCGACACGCTCGCTCCGACGGCGACGCCACGGGAGACGGTGGCGTTGCTCACCGCCCATGCCGCCAAGGGACTCGAGTGGGATCTGGTCGTCGTCGCCGGCGTGACCGAGGGCGTCTGGCCGGATCTGCGGATACGCGACTCGGTTCTCGGCGCGAGTGACCTGACGTACCGGCTCAGCGGGCTGCACGAGACACCGGGGGCGACGCTGTCCGCCGTCCTGGCCGACGAACGGCGGCTGTTCTACGTCGCCGTCACCAGGGCGAAGCGCCGACTGGTGGTCACGGCGACGGCCGACGAGGAGACGTCGCCGTCCCGCTTCCTCGACGAGTTGGACCCGCTCGGGTCCGACCGCGCGCTGGCCGCCTCCGCGCCGTCCGGCCGCCCGATCGAGCGGGGGGCACGCGGTCTCGACGTCGGCTCGCTGGTCGCGCACCTGCGGAGCGTGGTGTGCGCGGACGCGGACGCCGCCGATGTTCCACCCACCCGACGGGCGGCGGCGGCCCACCAGTTGGCCAGGCTGGCCGCCGCCGGCGTCCCGGGAGCCGATCCGAGCGGTTGGTACGGCATCGCTGCGCTGTCGGACGAGTCGCCGCTCGCCGACCCGGATCAGACGGTGCGTGTCTCGCCCAGCCAGGTCGACGGGCTGCTGCGCTGCCCGCTCAAGTCCGTCCTCGAACGGCACGTGGGGGAGCGCGCCGAGTCGGTCGCGCAACAGACCGGAACCCTGATCCACCAACTCGGCCACGAGCTGTCGCAGGGACTGCCGCCGAGCGAGGCCAGGCGCCGCTTCGACGAACTGTGGCGCGCGGTCGACGCCGGCGAGGGCTGGGTCGCCGAACGGCACTACAAGCGCACTCGCGACATGGTCGACCGGCTGGAGGGTTGGGTCCGCGCGAACCGCCGCGACGTGCTCGATTCCGAGCGGGCCTTCGACGTGACCATCGGGCGGGCCCGGGTGGCCGGTCGGGTCGATCGGCTCGAGCGGGACGACGCGGGCCGGCTCGTGGTCGTCGACCTCAAGACCTCGTCCACCCGGGCCACGGCGGCCGACGTCGACGTGCATCCTCAGCTCGGGATCTACCAGCTGGCGGTGGAGGCCGGTGCCTTCGACGAGGGCAACCGCTCGGGCGGGGCCACCCTCGTGCAGCTCGGCCGCGACGCCAGGCAGCTCGAGCAGGCGCAACCGCCCCTCGCCGACTCCGACGACCCGACGTGGGCCGCGTCGATGCTCGCCGAGGCTGCCGACCTGGTGGGCGCCGCGGCGTTCGAGGCCCGCCCGAACGAGTGGTGCGACAGGTGCTCGGTGCGGTGGTGCTGCCCAGCCCGACCCGAGGGCGGACAGGTGACGTCGTGACCGATGAGCAGCCGCCTCGCGGGGAGCTGACGCCCGAACGCATCGCCGTCGCGCTGGAGCTTCCGCTGCCCACGGCCGAGCAGTCGGTGGTCATCAGCGCGCCGGTCCGGCCGGTCGCCGTCATCGCGGGTGCGGGGTCCGGCAAGACCGAGACGATGGCCGCGCGAGTGGTGTGGCTGGTGGCGAACGGCCACGTCCGTCCGGAAGAGATCCTCGGGCTCACCTTCACCCGCAAGGCCGCGCGGGAGTTGGCCGGTCGTATCCGGACCAGGCTCGGCCAGCTGCGGGCCCGCGGGGTGGTCGCCGACCTCGACCTGGACGGTGAGGCCAATGTCGCCACCTACGACTCGTACGCCCAGCGGGTGGTGGCCGAGCACGCCGTGCGGATCGGCCGGGAGCCGAACCCCCGGCTCTTGTCCCCGACCGTCGCCTGGCAGTACGCGCAGCGGGTCGTCAACAGCTACGACGGGCCGATGGACGCGCACGAGAGCGCGCCGATCACGATCCTCGAGGACACGTTGTCGCTGCACAACCAGATGGCCGGCCACCTGGTCGAGGCCGCCGCCGTCCGTGCGCACCACGAGCGGCTCACGGCGCGGCTCATGGCGCTCACGCCGTCGCCGCGTGCGAAGAACGGCGTGTACGCAGCCGTGCAGAAGCTGCTGAAGTCGATGCAGGAGCGCCTCCAGATACTCCCGATCGTCGAGGAGTTCGGCCACGCACGACGTGCGCGCGACGCGGTCGACTTCGCCGATCTCGCGGAACTGGCCGCCCGGATCGCCGTCGAGTGCCCGGAGGTCCGGCTGGCCGAACGGGCGCGTTACCGGGTCATCCTGCTCGACGAGTACCAGGACACCTCGCACAGCCAGCTCGTCATGCTCCGCGGCCTGTTCGGCGAGGGCCATGCCGTCACCGCGGTCGGCGACCCGTTCCAGGCCATCTACAGCTTCCGCGGCGCGAGCGCCGGGACGTTGCTGCGATTCGGCGAGCACTTCCGCGACGCCGATGACCAGCCGGCCGCGCTGCAGTCCCTGTCGACCAGCTTCCGCAACCGTCCGTCGATCCTCCGGGTGGCCAACGCGGTCACCGGTCGGCTGCGCACCGACGACGGGTCGGACGTGCGGCCACTGGTCGCGTTCGAACCCGAACACGACCCCGGACTGGTGCAGGTCGGGCTCTACGCGACCGCCGAGGAGGAGGCCGACGCGATCGCCGATCGGGTCGACCAGCTGTGGCGACACGAGGAACAGGTACGCAGCATCGCCGTGCTCATGCGTAAGCGACGAGGCATGGAGGCCATCGCGAGTGCACTTCGGGCCCGTGGTCTGCCCGTCGAGGTCGTCGGGCTCGGCGGACTCCTGTACGCGCCGGCCGTCGCCGACGTCGTCGCCACCCTGCGGGTCGTCGCGGAGCCGTCGAAGGGCGAGGCGATGATGCGGCTGCTGACGGGCTCACGCTGGCGGCTCGGCGCGCGCGACATCACCGTGCTCGGCCGGCACGCGCGGCAACTCGCGCGCGACACCCAGCTCGACGGGCTGGTCGCACCCGACCGGGCCGACGCCGTCACGCTGGTGGACGCCGTCGACGACGTCCTGCACGTGCACGGCCTCTCGCCGACCGGGCACGAACGCGTCTCCCGGTTGGCCGCCGAGCTCGACACCTTGCGCAAGCGCGCCGGTGCTCCACTGCCGGACCTGGTCGCCGAGGTGATCCGGGCGCTGCGCCTGGACATCGAGGTCGCCGCCGCGACCGGCGACGTCACCGCGGCGAGGGTCGACCTGGACGCGTTCACCCAGGTCGTCGCCGACTTCGCGCAGGACACCGACGACAGCCGGGTCACGACGTTCCTCGCGTATCTCGAGGCCGCCGAGGAGAACGAGGACGGACTCGAACCGGGTTCGGTCGAGCTCTCCGACGACCGGATCCAGATCGTCACCGTGCACGGCGCGAAGGGCCTCGAATGGGACGCCGTCTTCGTGGCCGGGATCGCCGAGAAGGTGTTCCCGTCGACGCTGAACACGTCCAAGTGGACGACGGTCGAAGGGCAGCTCCCGTACGAGCTCCGGGGCGACGCGGACAACCTGCCGGTGTTCGACCTCAGCGGTGTCACCGACCACAAGGCCGCGAACGAGCGGCTCACGGAGTTCGACCAGGCGTGTCGCGATCACAACCTGCGTGAAGAGACGCGGCTCGCCTACGTGGCGCTCACCCGGGCCCGGCGGTTGCTCGTGTGCACCGGATCTCGCTGGGCCGGCGGGAAGACGGCCCGCAACATCAGCTCGTTGCTCACACTGGTGCACGACGAGGTGACCGCACTGGCCGACGCCGGCCTGCCGGGCGACGTGCTGGCCTGGTGCGACGACGCGCAGCTCGCCGTCGTGGCCCCGCATCCGCCGCCGGTGCTCCACGACGCCCGCTGGCCCTACGACGGCATGGCCGGCCGGCGCCGACAGGTCGAGGCAGGTGCCGCACTGGTCCGCGCGGCGCGGGAACGCCTCGTCGAAGCGTCGGACACGCTGCCGTTCGAGCAGCCCGGCCTCGACGGGGACACAGCCGAGGAGGTCGAGGATCCCGAGATCGCGGGTGCGGCCGCCGAGTGGTCGGGCGACGTCGACCTGCTCCTCGCCGAACTGGCCGAGCGCGCCACGGCCCGAGACGTCGTGGTGGAACTCCCCGAACACCTGTCCGTCAGTGCCCTGGTCGAACTCGGACGGGATCCCCAGGGCCTCGCCCGCAGGCTGCGCCGCCCGCTGCCGCAACAGCCGAACGTGCTGGCCCGTCGGGGCACGGCCTTCCACGCGTGGCTCGAGCAGCGCTTCGGGCAACCGGCACTGCTCGATGTGACCGAGCTCCCCGGTTCGGCCGACGACGGCAGCGTCGGCGACGAGCAGCTGCCCGAGCTGCAGCAGGCGTTCCTCGCCTCCGAGTGGGCGAACCGTCGACCGATCGAGGTGGAGTCGGCCTTCGAGCTGGTCCTCGACGACCTGGTCGTGCGGGGCCGCGTCGACGCGGTCTTCGCCACCGAGACGGGGGTCGAGGTCGTCGACTGGAAGACGGGCGTGCCACCGGCCCCGGGGCGCGACGAGCGCAACGCGGCCGTCCAGCTCGCGGCGTACCGGCTGGCCTTCGCCCACCTGCTGGACCTGCCGCTGACCGAGGTCGGCGCCGCCTTCCACTACGTCGCCCACGACCTGACCGCCCGCCCTACCGACCTCCTCGATCGGGACGGCCTCCTCGGGCTCGTCCGGTCGGTTCGGTCCGCGGCCACGACGGAGCCGGCGGGGCGGTCGAGGCGGTGATCTGATCGTCACGCCCGCGTCACACGCACCCGCCACGCTGGACCGGTGACCGGACTCGCGGATCTCATGGTGACCACCCTCGGTGAGCCGCGCCACGATTCACCGCTCGCGGGCTACGTCGCCGGCCGCATCACCAACGAGCATTACGTGGACGAGGACGACCGGGTCCTCTACGACGACACGATCGACCGGCTCTACCGACGCGGCCTCGACGCCACTTCCGTCCCCAGCCTCGAGCCCGGTGGCCCCCGGCGCCGGTTGTTCTTCGCGCCCGGAGCCACCCGGGTCGGCATCGTCACCTGCGGCGGTCTCTGCCCGGGCCTGAACGACGTGATCCGCGGCCTGGTCGTCGAACTCGCCCAGCACTACGGGGTCACCGAGGTGGTCGGCTTCCAGTACGGCTACGCCGGCATGGTGCCGGGGAATTCGTACGACACCGTGGCGCTGACCGTCGACTCGGTGCGGACGATCAACGAGCAGGGCGGCACGATTCTCGGCACCTCCCGCGGTGCCCAGGACCCGGAGCTGATCGCCGACCGGTTGACCGAAGTCGGGATCGACATCCTCTTCGTGATCGGCGGCGACGGGTCGATGCGTGGTGCCGCCCGGATCGCCGGCGCGCTGCGGGCCCGCGATGCCCCGATCGGCGTCATCGGCATCCCGAAGACCATCGACAACGACATCCCCTACATCGGCCAGAGCTTCGGCTTCCAGACATCGTTCACCGTCGCTGCGAGATCGATCAACGCCGCCATGGTCGAGGCGCGTGCCGCGGTCGGCGGCGTCGGCCTGGTCAAGCTGATGGGCCGGCACTCCGGCTTCATCGCCTGCTACGCCGCCCTGGCCAACCACGACGCGGACTTCGTACTGATCCCGGAGGTGCCATTCGGGCTCTCCGGGAAGAACGGGTTGCTGAGCGCGCTGGCCGAACGAGTGGCCGACCTCGGCAGTGCGGTCGTCGTCGTGGCCGAGGGGGCCGGTCAGGAGCTGCTCACGAGCACCGGCGCCACCGATCCCTCCGGTAACGCCGGGCTCGCCGACATCGGCGGCTATCTCCGGTCCGCGATCACCGAGGACTTCGACCGTCGCGGACAGCCGCTGACGCTGAAGTACGTGGACCCGGGCTACGCGATCCGATCCGTGCGGGCCGACGCCCCGGACGCCGTCTACTGTGTGCGGCTCGCGCAAGCGGCCGTGCACGCCGGAATGGCCGGCCGCACCGACATGGTCGTCGGGCGACGGCACAACCGCTTCGTGCACGTCCCGATCTCGTTGGTCGTCTCCCAACGCAACCAGGTGGCACCCGACGGCGATCTCTGGCTCAGCGTCCTCGAGTCGACGGCCCAGCCGGTCAAGATGGGCGTGGACTAGCCGCGTCGAGGATCGCGACGTGCGCTACTCGGCGGTGACCGCGGCGAGCGCGAGGGTGATCATCTCGGCGAAGGTCCGTTCGCGCTCGTCTGAGCTCGTCGACTCACCCGTCGTGACGTGGTCGCTCACCGTCAGCACCCCGAGCGCGCGACGGCCGTACTGGCCGGCCAGGGTGTACAGCGCGCTGACCTCCATCTCGACCGCGAGCACGCCGTGCTCGACCATCAGCGCGGTGATCTCGGGGCGGGGCTGGTAGAACGCGTCGGACGACAGCACCGGCCCGACCCGAACGGCCTGGCCCGCGGCCTGCGCGGCCTGGTACGCGGCCAGCAGCAGCCCGAAGTCGGCCGACGGCGCGAAGTCCCAGCCGTGGAAGCGATTGCGGTTCATGCCCGAGTCGGTGCACGCGGTGATGGCGAGGACGACGTCGCGCAGCTTCAGGTCCAGGCTCAGGCCACCGCAGGTACCGACGCGCACGATCGTCTGGACGTCGTAGGAGGAGAACAGCTCGTTCGCGTAGATCGAGAACGACGGCAGGCCCATCCCCGAGCCCTGCACCGACAATCGCTTGCCCTGGTAGCTGCCGGTGAACCCGAGCATGTTGCGCGTTCTGCTGTAGCAGACCACGTCGTCGAAGTACGTCTCGGCGATCCACTGCGCGCGCAGCGGATCCCCGGGCATGAGGACGGTGTCGGCGATGTCTCCGGGCTGGGCGGCGATGTGGATGCTCACGGGGGAACCCTAGCGACGCGGCTGCCCGAGGATCTGCCGAGCGCTGACTAGGCTTGCGCATCGTGCCAGCGCTTCCCCACCTTCCCCTCAGCGATGGAACCGTCGACTTCGCCTCGGACCGCCGTGAGGACCCGGACTGGCTGTCCGCCAGGCTCGCGGACCCCACCACCCGGGTCATGGTCCTGCGCGGCTTCGACGTCCTCGTCAGCGCGGACGCCACGTCCGTCACATGGTTCACCCCGGCCGAGGCGGGCGAGGGCACCATCGGCCCGGTCTTCCTCGGCGTCGGGACCGATGCGGGTGACACCCATGACACCGGCGTCGCGTACTTCGCGGTGTTCACCGGCCCGGACGAGCCGATGCCCGCCACCGGAAACCCGGACGAGGAGACCGTCCAGAGCGCCGTCCGCGACGTCGGCCTGCTGCTGTCCGCCACCGAGGGCGGTCTCGTCGTCCACGCGCTGGCGCTTGCGCGCTGGCATCAGAACCACCGGTTCTGCGCCCGTTGCGGCCACCCCAGCGACGTCGAGAGCGCGGGCCACACGCGCCGATGCCCGTCGTGTCGTGCCCAGCACTTCCCACGCACCGACCCGGCGATCATCGTGCTCATCACCGACGCCGACGACCGGGCCCTGCTGATCCACGGGGCCGCGTGGGTCGACGGTCAGTACTCGACGCTCGCGGGCTTCGTCGAGCCCGGTGAGTCGCTGGAGGCGGCCGTCATCCGGGAGACCGGCGAGGAGGCCGGCATCGTCGTCATCGACCCGACCTACATGGGCAGTCAGCCGTGGCCGTTCCCCGCGAGCCTCATGCTGGGGTACTTCGCGACCGCGACGTCGACCGACATCCGCACCGACGACGTCGAGGTGACGGCGGCGCGCTGGTTCACCCGCGAGGAGTTCCGGGCCGACGTCGAGGCCGGCCGCATCCGCACGTCCAGTGGGCTGTCGATCTCCCACCAGTTGATCAAGCACTGGTACGGCGGCCCACTCCCGGTCGGGCCGTCCTGACCCCTCGCCGGATCGAGCTCAGCCGCCTGATGTCAGCTGCCTGACAGAGACTCCGGCGGATCGAGCACCCCGGAGCGGAATCTCGCGTCCAGCGCGTACCCCAGTCGCTCGTACATCCGCAGCGCGGCGGTGTTGTCGGCGTACGCGTCGAGCGTCACGAACGGCAGGCCGGCAGCCAGCCCCGCGCGAGTGAGCGCCGCGGTGACCGCCCCGCCATGACCCCGTCCACGCGCTGCGGGATGCGTGGCGATGCCCGACAGGTGCGCCGATGGCCGCAGGTCGGTGCGAACGGCACCGACTGACTCGAGTCGCCGGCGGGTCGGGTCGACGATGCCCCACCAGGCCGAGCTGTCGCGACCGGGTCGGCCCCAGGCCCGCGGGCTGGCCACGTCGAGCAGGTCGGCGATCTCGCCGGCCCACCGGTCGAGCGGGAGCGGCACGACCCTGTCGATCCCGGCGATCTCCGGGACGTGGTCGATCGAGAAGGCCACCCAGCCGGTCCATTCGGGCACGCACCAGCCGGCCGGGAGCGCTGCGGTCGCGTCGGAGTTGACGGACAGGCGCACAGGCGGCGCCGTCAGCTGGTCGGAGCAGGCCCGGAGCGCCACCCGGAGGTCGTCGGTCTCGCCGAGGCAGGTGAGCCCCGGGCCATCGTCGTCGGGCTTCACCTGGGGCAGCAGCACCGTGGCACGGCCGTGCCGCCAGATGCGATCGACGGACCGCGGGTCGACATGCCGGTGCAGGTACTGGGCACCGACCGCCGCCGGGGCGATGTCGTCCACGTCGTCCACGTCGTTCACGTCGTCGAGTCTGCCAACAGCATGTATCTCGCCGCCGGCCGGTCACTCTCTTCCGGACATCTCGGCGACGGCGACCGTGCCGTCGGAGTCCCCAGGGGGAGCCATCATGACGATGTCCATGCCGCCGGCCAGTCGAGGCTGGGTCCGCACCAGCATCCGGAGATCAGCCGCCGTCGTCTCGGCCGCGTTGCTGGCCAGCGCGTCAGTGCTGGCACCGGCAAGTGCCGCCACGACGACCGTCCACGACAAGGCACCGCACCTGACCACCGTCGTGCTCACGCACGGGCCGGCGAACGTGAAGGTCAAGGCGGATGTCGGGCCGATGGCCATCGGGAGCTACTTCACCTTCTGGTTCGACACCGCGCCGAAGAACGCCGGTCCCGAGTACAAGGTCACGCTCTACCCGAACTCCGAGATCGGTGAGCGCCCGGTGATTCGGGTCGGGTCGTTCAACGACAAGGGCAAGGGCACGACATGCGACGGTCTGCGTGGAACCGCTGACGTCTACGGCTCCGAGTTCGTCACGCTCAAGGTCCCCAGGAGCTGCCTCGGCACGCCGGCCAAGGTCCGCGTCGCCGTCCGCGGTTACTACGCGGTCCCAGGCCCGAACGTGATCGACTGGGCGCCGGCGTACCGGACCTTCTCCAGTTGGGTGGCGACGGGTTGAGGGCTCTCCCTCGCCGAACGCCCGGACGGCCGGATCCTCAGGCTCCGGCCAGTTCCCGGATCTTCGCCTCCACCTGCGTGGCCGGCGGATTCGTCATGCTCGTGCCGTCCGCGAACACCACGGTCGGCACCGTCCGGTTCCCGTGGTTGATGGCGGTCACGATCTCGGCCGCTGCCGGCTCCGCTTCGATGTCGACCTCCGTGTAGAGCACCTCGGAGGCGTCGAGCGAGTACTTCAACCGGGCGCAGTAGCCGCACCAGGAGGTCGTGTACACGATCGGGGGAGCGACGTCGTTCGCACCGGGCGGGTTCGGGGCAAGCATGTGATGGCCTCTCGTGGGCGGACGTGATTCCTGGCAGTCTCCTCGGCTCAACCGGAGGAGTCGACGTCTCATTCCGTCGTGCCCGTGGACGAACTGTCGGCCCTGCTTGCGAAGATGGACGAGTGGTCGACACCCGGGAGATCGAGCAGGCAACCGGAGCCGAGGTGACGGCCGACTCCGTGCTCGCGGCCCTCGATCCCGAGCAGCGTGCGGCCGCCACCGCCGTCAGCGGGCCGGTGTGCATCCTCGCCGGTGCCGGCACGGGCAAGACCCGCACGATCACCCATCGCATCGCGTACGCCGTTCATGCGGGCATCTGGCAGCCGCGCGAGGTTCTGGCTGTCACGTTCACCACGCGCGCTGCGGGCGAGATGCGCACGCGGCTCGCCGCCCTCGGCGTCGGCGGCGTCTCCGCCCGCACGTTCCACTCCGCCGCGCTGCGTCAGGCCAGGTTCTTCTGGCCTCAGGTCCACGGCCGCGAGCTGCCGGCCATCCTCGACTCGAAGATCCCCTTCGTCGCCGAGGCGGCCTCCCGCGCGCGGGTGTCGATCGACAACAACGGACGTCGCGATCTGGCCAGCGAGATCGAATGGGCGAAGGTCAGCAACGTCTCGCCGGAGACGTATCCGATGCGCGCGCCCGAGGCCGGTCGCGCGGTGGCCGGCGTCGACGCAGCCGCGGTCGCCCACGTCTTCGCGGGGTACGAGGAACTCCGGCGCGATCGTGACCGGATCGACCTGGAGGACGTCCTGCTCTGCGCAGCCGGTCTCATCGCCGGTGACGAACGGGTCGCCGCCACCGTGCGTGGTCAGTACCGGCACCTGATCGTCGACGAGTACCAGGACGTCTCGCCACTCGCCCAGGCTCTGCTCGATCTGTGGCTCGGCCGGTCCCGCGACGTGTGTGTCGTAGGCGATCCCACCCAGACGATCTACTCGTTCGCGGGCGCCACGTCGACCTACCTCACCAGCTTCGCCACCCGCTACGCCGACGCCACGGTGGTGAAGCTTCGACGCGACTACCGATCGACGCCGGAAGTGGTGCGCGCGGCCAACGCCCTGATGGTGCGGGCCGACGCCGCGACCCGGCGGAGCCACGTCCCGCTCGAGAGCCAGCGCGCCCCGGGGCCGGCGGTCACGTTCGACGAGTACCCCGACGAGGTGGCCGAGGCGGCGGCAGTAGCCGGCCGGATCCGCGCGCTCGTGAACGGGGGATCGACGGCGTCGCAGATCAGCGTTCTCTACCGCATCAACGCGCAGTCCGAGGCCGTGGAGCAGGCGCTGTCCGACGTCGGCGTCGCCTACCAGGTTCGCGGTGGCGAACGTTTCTTCGACCGCCGCGAGGTGCGCGAGGCCGTCGCCCTGCTGCGCGGCGCGGCCGTGGCCGAAGGCGACGAACCGGACGAACCACTGGGCGCGGTCGTCCGGGCCATCCTGTCGGGCGCCGGTTGGAGCACCTCACCGCCGGAGGGCACCGGCCGGGTGCGGGAGCGGTGGGAGTCGCTGACCGCGCTCGTGGACCTGGCCGACGACACCGCGGCATCAGGGGTCGCCACGCTGCGCGGGTTCGTGACGGTGCTCGCCGATCGTGCCGAGGCCCAGCACGCGCCCGGGTTGAACGGCGTCACCCTGTCCACGCTCCACGCCGCGAAGGGGCTGGAGTGGGAGAACGTGTTCCTCGTCGGGCTCCACGAGGGCATGCTGCCGTCGGTGCAGGCCAAGACGCCGGCGGAGGTCGACGAAGAGCGGCGGTTGCTGTACGTCGGCATGACCCGGGCCGCGCAGGGTCTCGCGCTGTCGTGGTCACTGTCGCGCAACCCCGGCGGAGCCGGCCGTCGGCGGCCGAGCCGGTTCCTCGACGGCGTCCGCCCGGCGAGCTCGTCCGGGCGCGACGGCGTCGACGCACCGGGCCATGGTTCGCGTAGCCGCGCATCGGCGAAGGTCCCGCGCTGCCGCGTCTGTTCCACGCCCCTGACCGAGGCCGCCGAGCGACGACTCGGGCGATGCCGAAGCTGTCCGAGCGATCTCGACGACGAGCTGTACGAGCGGCTCAAGGCGTGGCGGCTCGAGACGGCGCGCGAGCTCAAGCAACCGGCGTTCTGCATCTTCACCGATGCGGCGCTCACGGCGATCGCCGAGCGCAAGCCGACCGACGACGCCAGCATGCTGGCCATCCCGGGTGTCGGCGTGCACAAGCTGGAGAAGTTCGGAGCCGACGTGCTCGGGATCTGCGCGACCTGACACCGGGCTGACATCACGGGCGGCGAGAGATCGACGCAGCGGTGAGATCCCTTGCTGGTAAGCGATTTCTCCGCGATGGTCAGCCGCCGGCGGTCGAATGACGTGCCGTGCGACAACTTCTGAGAACTTTTTCGTTTATTCGTTGGACCTTGCCGGTGGCCGCGCCGTACGCTTGGTGAACACCACGGGACATGTGCAGATGCCCCGTCACTACCAGGACAGACCGAGGAGGTGCCTTTCGATGGAGATCACCAACCGCAAGCTGACGAGCCCGACCTTTGGTCACGGCTTCGCTCTGCGCACTCTCGAAGGCACCCGTCTGTCCGTGACGGGTGCAGTTGCACGTGCGCGCATCGGCGATGTCCGGGCCACCGGTGGGTCCATGGGCGCCAACGCCGCCCCGTACGTTCCGGTCCGCTTCTCGGAGCCGCATTCGTAGGTTTTCTACGCTGCAGAAGGCTATCGAGGCCGCGGACCCCCACACCGGGATCCGCGGCCTTTTCCTATCTCCAGCGTCTTCGGCAGGACAACCCATGACTCTTTCACGCACCTCGTCAGCCCGCAGTTCGGCATCCCGCAGTCCGGATGCCGGTACCACCCGCACCACCGGTTTCCGCAGTCCTGATTCGCGCGGCACGCCGGCCCCGTCGAGGGGTCCGCGCACCGCGCCGCGTCACAAGGAGGTGACACACGTGTCCGTCAGCACTCTCGATCGCCCGCGCGTGATCGACGTCGACCAGCTCCCCTGTCGTGTCAGCGATCCGGAGTTGTTCTTCGCGGAGTCACCGCGTGACGTCGAATCGGCGAAGGCCCTGTGCCTCGACTGCCCGCTTCGTCAGACCTGCCTCGAGGGCGCCCTCGAGCGGCGCGAGCCGTGGGGCGTCTGGGGCGGCGAGCTCTTCGTCTCCGGCGTCGTGGTCGCTCGCAAGCGGCCGCGTGGCCGTCCCCGCAAGGACGCGTCGGTCGCATGACCCGCGCGCAGTCCGTCCACATCGACCCGTTGCGGGCCGATCCCTTCCATCCGCGCACGACCATCGCCGCTTGACCGGACGCTCCAGGGCGCACCGGAGAGGCGATGCCACCTCATCCAGTAGCCCGGGAGTCACCATGCAGTACATGCAGAACGACCTCGCGCGTGCCCACATCGAAGGTCGGCTGGCAGAGTCTCGCCAGCGGGCACGCGCCACCAAGATCCGCCGCTCCGGCACCACGTCACGGCGTGGCGCCGGGGACATGGCGGCACAGCACCCCGCCCGCATCTGGTAGGCGGTGCCGACACGGGCCCGGACGCTCAGGCGTCCGGGCCTTCGTCGTCGCGACGCAGAGGCCGCCTGCCGGGCACCCGGTCCGTCGGATCGCCGACGGGAGTGGCCAGGCTCTCCCACGTGCATCCGCATCCAGGATGCGGGGACCAGGTCCGCCGTCGCACGAGACCGTCGGGGAGTCCGATCGAGAGAGTGCCGTCGATCGTGGCGGGTTCGCCACCGTCCAGGAAGGTGAGGACGTGCAGAACCGCCATGCTCGCGACCAGAGTGGACAGGTTGACCTCGGCCGCGCTCGCCTCCGGTGCCGCGTGACGTTGCGCGAGAAGTGACGGCCATACCGGGTCGATGTCGGTTCGGTGCAGGTCGAGGCAGTGCAGGCAGGCGCTGGAGCCCGGGACGACGAGTGGGCCGAGCACGCCGACCGACTCCCGCACGCCCGCGAACAGGTGCGGGACGCCGTCGCGCACGAGCTGGATCGCGAGCGCGCGGTCGGGCTCGCCGTCCGGCGCGACGACGACGACGTCGGGCCGAGCGGTCGACCGCCGCGCCACGCGGGTCGACGGCGCCCGGATCGCGATCACCCGGCGGACCCCGGCGGCGCGTGCCTGGCCCACGTCGGCGGCCTCGAGTCCGGCCGGCGACACGTCGGCACCCGTAGCCACCCGTTGGTCGCCGAGGACGAGATGCCCGATCCCGGAGCTCGCGAGCAGCGCGGCCACCGCCGCCCCGACGCGCCCGCACCCTTCGACTGACACGGTCGCCGCGCGGCGCACCCGCAGCGTTCGCAAGCCGCTTCCCGGCTGTCGACTCGACCGCGCTCGTGCCACCAGGTCGGGGGCCAGGTGCTCGCGCTCGGCCGGCGTCAGGGATCGCAGCGGACCGGTGTCGGTGTCGGCGTCGTCGAGGACGCCGGCGTCCGCCAGCACCCGCAGGACCGACGAGGCGAGTCCGGCGTCGAGTCCGTCGGCGGCGGCCCGCTCGATCGACGCGGCCAGTTCGTCGTGGCCGGTCAGGTCGGCGATGAACCGTGCGACCGGCGGGTCGATGTCGGTGAGGACGACGGCATGGTCGGGATCGAGTCCGAACTGGATGGTCGCGGAGTCGCGCCAGAAGCGCCCTACCCCGGGTTTCAGGTACGGACGCACCCGCCAGACCTCCTGCATCCCGAAAGCCACGCCGCCGAGCGCGGCAGTGGGAGCGAGGCTCTCAGGTCCGGGCGCGGTGCGCCGGCCTTCGTCCACAGGCCTGGACGCACGAGGAGGGCGCCGCGGCCGGGTGGCCGCCGACGCCCTCCTCGGACGATGCTGCTGATTCTGCGATCAGGCCGCGGATGCGCCGATCAGACCTTCCCGAGGATCCGGTTCAGGTTGGTGCCGCAGACGGGGCACTTTCCCTTGGCCATGCGAGTGCCCTTCTCGTTCACCTTGATCTCGCCAGTTGCCTCGCGCTTCGCCTTGCACTTCACGCAGTAGAACTCACCGGTGTACTCGTCGGCCATGAGGCCCTCCTCGTGCTCGGGTCGGGATGTACTCGGGTCGGGACGTGCTCAGGTCAGGACCACTCGAGGGTCCGCACTGGGACCCCGGCTGCGCCACCATACGCCAGCGCGGGAGCGTGCGGCGGGATGCGGTGACCAGGCGAGCACGCAGTGTCGGGCGCGAGCCCAGCTCTGGGGGACGCCACGGGCATGCGCCCGGCGCTGCGAACCGCTGCCCGGGAACGTAAGGGCCCCCGAGGGGCCAGGTCGTGTCTGCCTTCCCCTGCGAACTCGACCGGCCGCCGCTCGGGGGCTGTGCGAGGAAGGTACGACCACCGATCCGACACGTCAATCCCATCGGTGCGGGTCACGCGCGGCACGCCGAGTGGTCTCGGTGGTCAGAGGGCAGCGCCCTGTCGGCGGCCCCGGGTAGGAATGACCCATGGACGAGCCGAAGGTCGAGATCCGCCGCAGTCGCCGGCGGCGGCGGACGGTGTCGGCCTACCGCCAGGGCGACACCGTGGTCGTGTTGATGCCCGCTGGTCTGTCGGCGGCTCAGGAACGACGGCACGTCGACGACCTCCTCGCTCGGCTCGCCCGCCGACAGGCTCGCTCCCCGCTCAGCGACGACGACCTCGCCGATCGCGCTCGGGCGCTGCGCGGGCGCTACCTGCCCGAGGCCCCTGAGCCGAGCAGCATCCGGTACGTCGACAACCAACTGCGCCGATGGGGCTCGTGCACCGTGCTCGACCGCTCGATCCGGCTGACGTCGAGGCTGATCGGTATGCCCGACTGGGTGCTCGACTACGTGATCGTCCACGAGCTGACGCATCTGCTCGAGTCGAATCACAACGCGCGCTTCGACGCCTTCGTCGCCCGCTATCCCCGAACCGAGCGTGCCCAGGGCTTTCTCGACGGCTACGACACCGGGGTTGCCGCCGCGGGCCTCGCTGGATCGTCCCTGCCGGGTGAGACGGCGCCCGACGCGACCACTCCTGGGCCCACGGCGGCCGTGGACTGAGCGGGCGAACGTGCCGGCTACCTCAGTCGTCGACCTCGTGACGCGGGGTCACCGGCCAATCGTCGGGAAACTCCGGGGCGAATCGCTCGGCCTGGCGCTGGAGTTTGCGCCGCAGCCGGCTCGGGACGTGGTCGGCGAAGACGACACCGCGCAGGTGGTCGCTCTCGTGCTGCAGGCATCGCGCGAGCAGGCCGCTACCGCTGAACGTCACGGCCGCACCGGTGTGGTCCACGCCCGCCACCGAAGCCAGCAGCGGTCGTTTGCACGGAACGAAGGCGCCGGGCAGTGACAGGCAGCCCTCGCTGTCGACGATCAACTCCTGGCCAGGGTGGTCGGGATCATCGACTGCGGGCACCGTGAGAACAGGGTTGCAGACGACGCCGACCGCTTCGTCGGACTCGCCGGCGCCGCGCACGTCGAACACGAACATCGCCAGGTCGACGCCGACCTGGTTGGCGGCCAGCCCTACCCCGTCCGCGGCGTCCATCGTCTCGAACATGTCGGCGGCGAGTCGAGCCAGCTGATCGTCGAAGGTGGTGCACCGGGGTCAGCGGCCGGTGCATGATGGCGGCTCCCCAGCGCACGATCGGCAGCAGCCGTCCGGGCGGCAGCTGGAGGTCGCTGCGATCCAGTTCGAGCGGCCACGGCGCCGGTGCGTCGGTCATGAGGTCGCCCCGGATCCGCACGTCGGCTGCGCCGGCGGCCGTCGCTCCAGAGCGAGGGCGAGCACCTCGGCGACCCCCGGCGCGAGCGGCTCCGGCAGTGCATCGACGTCGAACCAGCCCAGATCGAGCGATTCGTCGCTGATGCGTTCGCGGGCGTCGTTCGGTGCGGTGAGCACGTAGTAGACGTCGTAGTGGGTGGTGCCCGGCGCTCGTCGACACGGCAGATCTCTCGTGGACGGCGACGGTCAGGATGCCCGGTTGCTGGCGCAGGCCGGTGATGCCGCTCTCCTCGATGCCCTCGCGCAGGGACGCGGCGGCGAGGTCGGCGTCGTCGGGCTCGAGGTGCCCGCCGAGTTCGAGCCACTCACCGATGCGGGCGTGCAGGGTGAGCAGCGTGCGCCGACCGTCGTCGGACAGCACCAGTGCGGTCGCGGTGACGTGGCCGGCCCGACAGCTCGCCTCGACTCCGTCCGGATGGGTGGCGAGGAACGCCAGTGTCCGGGCGCGGGCCTGGGCCTCCGCGGGGGTGACCGCCTCGAAGGCCCGCAGCCGTTCGACCACGTCGGCGTGCAGGCGCTCCATGCCCCCGAGGAGGCACACGTCACTCACGTCGAGACAGGGCCGGTCGGTCCAGCGGCGTCGTCGCCACCGTCGTTCGTGCCCGCATCTTCTCGCCGGCATCGTTCTCGCCGGCATCGTCGGAAGCGCGCGCGCCGGGGTCGCCGTCCGGGCCGGTCAGCTCGTCGAGCGCGGAGAAGTCGAGCTGAGGGCCGGTGAACGACGCCACGAACGCGTCCGGGTCGTCGAGGTCGGCCGAGCTGGGCATGAAGTCCGGGTGAGACCAGACCCGATCCCGCGCGGCCTCGCCGCCGGCCTCCCGCAGCTTCGCCCAGAGCGCGGCGGCATCGCGGACGCGGCGGGGCCGGAGTTCGAGTCCGGCGATCTCGGCGAACACCTGCTCGGCCGGACCACCGCTCGCACGCCGGCGACGCAGCGCTTCCTGCAGGGCGGGCTCTGCGGGTAGCCGACCCGCCGCTGCGCAGGTGACGACGTCGTCCACCCAGCCGATGACCAGGGCGAGCACCGTCTCCAGCTGGCTCTCGCGGGCGTGCTGTTCCGGGGTGTCGGTCGACTCCTCCATCCGGGCGGCGATGGTCTGCATCGCCTCCTCCGGATTCTGCGGGTCGATCGAGCCCATCAACTCCGTGAGGTTCCCCAACTTGGGCGTGGACCCCGCCGCCGCGGAGGTGAGCACCGACGCGATCGTCGACGTCAGCCAGGGCGTGGACGCGAACAGCCGGGCATGGGCCGACTCGCGAAGAGCGAGATACAGGCGCACTTCGTCGATCGGACGTTCCAGTCCCTCGGCGAACGCCTTGACGTTCGCGGGCACGAGTGCGGTGTCGCCCGTCGGGGTCAGCGGCAACCCCACGTCGGCCGCGCCGAGCACCTCGCTGCTGAGCTTGGCGATGCCGCTCGCGACCTGCCCTCCCAGCATCGCGCCGAGCATCGGGCCGATCATGTTCTGCAGGGCACCGAGATCCATCCCGGGGGCGACGGCGTCGGCACCCTCACCGGCGAGCCCGGAGGACGCCTCGCCGAGATCGGTGAGCGACTGGGTGTGCATGCCCGAGATCACGGGTCCGAGCAGTTCCCGCCAGGAGGGCACGGTCGCCTCGACCCATTCGGCCCGGCTCCACGCGTGTGCGCTGCCGACGCTGCTGCGCATGTCGGTCGCCGCGTCGACCCAGAGGTCGGCGAGATCGACCGCGGCCCGGACGGCGTGCCGCTCGGCATCGACGACCGACGGGTCGGGCCCGAACTGCGCGAGCTGTTGGCGTGCGAGGGTGGCGAGGTTCGCCGGGTCGAGCGGGTCGTTGTTCCCGGAGAACATGCGCGACAGTTGACCGAACATCGCACCCAGATCGGACGGATTGAACCCACCGAAGCCACCAGGGCCTTGGTTGGGGGGTGTGCCGGACACGTCGTACCTCCGCATGGCTCGTTGCCGTGGCCGGACAGGCGGTGGTGCCACGGCGATGTCGTGGCCAACGGTAGTGGGCGGGCGCACGGACACGCCCGAAGCGGGTGCGCCTGCCGGGGGCTACCGTCTCCGTCATGCCCGACCAGCCGCCGTCTTCCCGCGAACACGCGCCGGCCGAGGGTGCCGACGCGGGCCGGGGCCGGGTCGGACTGGTCGCGATCCGGGGCCAGGCCCTCGACGTCGGCGAGGTCGTCGCCAGCGTCCAGAACCCTGCAGCCGGCGGTCACGTCGTGTTCATCGGCACCGTCCGCGACCACGACGGCGGGCGCGAGGTCACCGAGCTGAGGTACGAGGCGCATCCGTCGGCGCTCGAACGGCTGCACGCGGTCGTCGCCGCCACGGCCACACGTCCCGGCGTGGTCGTCGCAGCGGCCGCCCACCGCACCGGTGCTCTGCGCATCGGCGACCTCGCCGTCGTGACCGCCGTGTCGGCGGCGCATCGGGGAACCGCATTCGCAGCGTGCGAGTGGCTGATCGACGAGCTCAAACACACGGTCCCCATCTGGAAGGAGCAGGTGTTCGCGGACGGCACCAGCGAGTGGGTGGACGGACTGTGAAGGCCGCGGTCGCCGCCGTCACCTAGGCTTCGCGCATGATTCGCCCGGTTCGCGACTGCCCGGGTACACCGATGCGCGCCGGTCTGGCAGCTGCGGCCGCCGGGGATCCCGATGCACGCACGTGACCGCTCCGCCGGGATGATCCGCCGCCAACTCACCCTGATCGTGGCTGCCGTCCTGCTGCTCCTGCTCGTCACGCTGGCCTGGCTGCTCCCGGTGCCGTTCGTCCAGATGCGCCCAGGGCCGGCGGTCGACACGCTCGGCTCGGCGGCCGGCAAGGACTTCATCACCGTCCAGGGTCACCCGACCTTCGCGACCACCGGGCGCCTCGACCTGACGACTGTGACGATCACCGCACCCGGTCAACGGCTGCCGCTGGTGGCCCTGCTCACCGGCTGGATCGACCCGAAGACGGCGATCGTCCCCAGCAGCTACATCTACCCGCCGACGCTCTCGGTCAGCGAGGTCGAACAGCTCAACGCGGAGGAGATGACGGGCTCGCAGGAGACGGCGGTCGCGGCTGGTCTGCGCCAGGCCGGGGTCACCGTGACCGACCGGGTGGTCGTCCAGGCCATCGCCGAGAACGCGCCGGCGCTCGGGCACCTCAAGGCGGGCGACTTCATCCTCACGGTCGACGGGAAGCAGGTGTCGAGCACCGAGGGTCTGCGGGCGGACATCCGGGCGCACCAGCCGGGGGAGCGGATCCGGTTCGGGATCGAGCGTGACGGCACGCCCATGACCGAGACGGTCACGGCCGGCCCGGCACCGGACGACCCGAAGGTCGCGGCGGTCGGCATCACGCCGGCGATCGGTTACGACTCCGGCGTGGACGTGTCGGTCAATCTTCCGCAACAGATCGGTGGCCCGAGCGCCGGGATGATGTTCGCGCTCGCTCTCTACGACAAGCTGACGCCGGGACCGCTGGCCGGCGGCCGGACCGTCGCGGGCACCGGAACCATCGACCCGGACGGGACCGTCGGTCCGATCGGCGGCATCCAGCAGAAGGTCAACGGGGCGAAGGCGGCCGGAGCGACCGTGTTCCTCGCGCCGGCCTCGGACTGCGACAGTGCCGGGTCGGCCCAGGTGGACGGCATCACCGTCTACCGGATCGAGAAGCTCCAGGACTCGGTGGACGTGCTCACCGAGTTGAACCAGAACAAGCCCGTCACCGTGGCCACCTGCGGTCGCTCATGACACGACGAAAGCTGGAATCACGATGAGCAACGCCGCCACCGCGGTCCCGATCCGGCGACGCGGACCCCGACGACGAGGGCCGCTCGTTCCCACCCTGATCGTCATCGCGGGCCTCGTCATCGCGTTCTTCGCGCTGTCGTCGGTCTGGACGTCGAAGCTGTGGTTCGACACGCTCGCGGCCGGCGAGGTGTTCTCGACCTCGATCGTCGCGCGAGTACTGCTCTTCGTCGTGTTCGCGGCGGTGGCGGTGCTCGTGGTGGGCGGTGCCTGCTGGATCGCGTGGCGGTTCCGCGTGATGTCGATGCCGAGCCGGCCCAACGACGTCGTCGAGCGCTATCGCGAGGCAGTGGACGCCCACCGCCGGCTGATGCTGATCGTCCCGACGATCATCGTCGCCCTGTTCGCCGGTGCCTCGGCGATGTCGCGGTGGCAGACCTACCTGGCCTGGCGCAACCGGACGCCGTTCGGCACCGTCGACGCCCAGTTCGGCAAGGACGCCAGCTTCTACGTCTTCACCTATCCGTGGCTGCGCTTCGTCCTCAGCTTCGCGTTCGTCATGGTGATCCTCGCGATCATCGGGGCACTCGTCACCCACGTGGTGTACGGCGGCGTGCGGCTCGGGGCACGTGGACAGCGCGCCACCGCCGCCGCCCACATCGAGCTCGGGATCCTGCTCGGCGTCTTCTGCGGGCTCAAGGCGCTCGGCTACTGGCTGGACCGGTACGGCCTCGTGCTCCAGGACCACCGCATCTCGAGCTTCTCGTTCACCGGCATGACCTACGCGGGCGAGCACGCGGTTCTCCCCGGCCGGACGATCCTCATGCTGATCTCCCTGGTCTGCGCGGTGCTGTTCTTCGCCAACGTCTTCCGGCGCACCTGGCTGCTCCCCGGGCTCGGCCTCGCCATCCTCGTCCTCGCTGCCGTGCTGCTCGGCTGGCTCTGGCCGGCGATCGTCCAGCAGTTCCAGGTCCGCCCCAACGAGCCGGATCGCGAGAGCACCTTCATCGGCCGCAACATCGACGCGACCCGCAGCTCGTTCGATCTGGCTGACTCGCAGGTGGACCAGTACTCGGCGAAGACCACGGCCACCGCAGGTCAGCTCCGCGACGACGCCGACGCCGTGCCCGGCATCCGGCTGATGGACCCCACGCTGGTCTCGGAGAGCTTCGAGCAGCTCCAGCAGGTCCGCGGCTTCTACTCGTTCCCATCGGTGCTCGATGTCGACCGGTACCAGATCGCCGGCAAGACCCAGGACGCCGTGGTCGCGGCCCGCGAGGTCGACCTCTCCGGCCTGCCGGCCGCGCAGCGGAACTGGAACAACGACCACACCGTCTTCACCCACGGGTACGGCGTCGTCTCGGCCTACGGCAACCGGGCCGCGAGCAACGGCGCGCCGGTGTGGATGGAGCGCGACCTGCCCTCGGTCGGCCAGCTCGGCACATTCGAGCAGCGCATCTATTTCGGCCAGAAGTCACCCGACTACTCGATCGTCGGCGGTCCGCCCGGCGCCGCGCCCGTCGAGCTCGACGTGCCCGGCGACACCGACGGGAAGCAGTCGGCCTACACCTACACGGGCAGGGGCGGCGTGCCGATCGGCTCGTGGTGGACCCGAGCCCTGTACGCGGCCAAGTTCACCGACGCGAACTTCCTGCTGTCCCAGCGGATCAACTCCGACTCGAAGCTGCTCTACGACCGCGACCCCGAGGAGCGCGTGCAGAAGATCGCACCGTGGCTCACAGTCGACTCCGACCCGTACCCGAGCGTGGTCGACGGCCGCACGGTGTGGATCGTGGACGGCTACACGACGACGAGCAGCTACCCGAACTCTCAGCGGGTGGACCTCGACGAGGCCACCGCCGACACCCTCACGACCCGGCGCGGCGGGTCCGTCCCGAGCGTCGGGGTGAACTACATGCGCAACTCGGTGAAGGCGACCGTCGACGCCTACGACGGCACGGTGACGTTGTACGCCTGGGATACGAACGACCCGATCCTGAAGACGTGGACGAAGGTCTTCCCCGGCATGCTGCAGGCGAAGAGCGCGATGAGCAAGGAACTGCTCGCGCACGTGCGGTACCCCGAGGACATGTACAAGGTCCAGCGGGAGATGCTCGGCCAGTACCACGTGACGAACCCGAAGACGTTCTACGAGGGCACCGAGCGCTGGACGGTGCCGAACGACCCGACCGACTCCACCCAGGCCAGGCGCCAACCGCCGTACTACCTGTCGGTGAAGATGCCCGGGCAGAACGATGCCCACTTCTCCCTGACCTCCACCTACATCCCTTACAACAAACAGAACCTGGCCGCCTTCGTCGCCGTCGACTCGGATGCCACCACCTCCGATTACGGGAAGATGCGCGTGCTCCAGCTCTCCGGCGAGACACAGGTCAACGGGCCGGGCCAGGTCGCGCAGTCGATGCAGACCGATCAGGCGGTGAGCAACACGCTGCTCGCGCTCCAGCGATCGGGCAGTCAGGCGATCCCGGGCAACCTGCTGACCCTGCCGATGGGCGGTGGTTTCCTCTACGTGCAGCCGTACTATGCCCAGCGTCAGGGGACGAACACCGGCTCGTATCCGCTGCTCCGGTTGGTGATCGTGCAGTTCGGCGACAAGGTCGCATCGGGCCCGTCGCTCCAGCAGGCGCTCGATTCGCTGTTCTCCGGCGATTCCGGGGCCACCACGGACGAGACGGCGACGAACGGTGGTACGCCGACCACCGGCGACACCGGGGGTACATCGACCGGTAAGCCTTCACCGGAGGTGCAGAAGCAGTTGGATGCGGCTGCGCAGGCGTTCGCCGACGCGAACAAGGCACTGAAGGCCGGCGACCTCGGCGCGTACGGCGATGCGATCGCCCGTGCACAGAAGGCGGTGGCGGCGGCGCAGAAGGCCGAGCAGGCCACTGCGACGCCCAGCCCGACCCCGAAGCCCAGCGTCAAGCCCTGACGCGGTCAGCCGGTCGGGTCGGGTGGCGCCAACTCGACCCGAACGCCGAGGAGACGCACGGGACGGTCGAGTTCGAACCGGTCCAGCAGCGTGACGGCGCGACCGGCGACGACGGCCGGGTCCTGCGTCGGCTCGGCCAGCTTGCTGATCTTCGTGCGGGTCCAGAAGCTCGCCGTGCGGACCTTGAGAGCCACCCGCACCACGACCCGATCCTCGCCGACGACGTCCCGGGTCACCTGCTCGGCCAACTCGGTCACCTCCCGGACGACGTCGTCGCGCGCGGTCAGGTCGCTCGGGTAGGTGGTCTCGCGGCTGCGTCCCTTCGCCACCCACGGTGCCGAGCTGACGTCGCTGTCGGCGCCACCACGGCCCAGGCTGCCGATCCACGGGCCGGTCCGTGGACCGAACTCCGCGGCGAGGACAGTCCAGTCCGCGGCGGCGAGGTCGGCGACCGTGTCGAGGCCGAGTGCCGCCAGCCGGGCCGCGATCCGCTTCCCGACTCCCCAGATCGCATCCGTCGGCTTCTCGCCCATGACCTCGAGCCAGTGCTGTCGGGTGAGCGTGGCCACCCCGCCGGGCTTGCCGAATCCGGTGGCGGTCTTGGCCGTGAGCTTCGTGTCACCGATCCCCACCGCGCAGGAGAGTCGCGTGCGCTGCCGCACCGCCAGCTGGATGTCGTGCGCGAGCTCGACCGGTTCCTCCACCGCGGCACCGACGAACGCCTCGTCCCAGCCCCACACCTCGACCTCGACCGGGAAACTGCGCAGCGTGCCCATAACCTCAGCCGAAGCGGCGTCGTAGGCCGGCTTGTCGACCGGGAGGAACACCGCGGTCGGGCACCGCCGCAGGGCCGCCGCGAGAGGCATGCCGGAGTGCACCCCGAACGCCCGTGCTTCATAGGACGCCGTCGATACGACCTGCCGCAACCGGGTGGGGTCGCCGTCTCCACCCACGACGACGGGTTGTCCGGCGAGTTCGGGCCGGCGGAGGATCTCGACCGCCGCCAGGAACATGTCGAGATCGACGTGCAGGACCCACCACGGTGCCACTCGCTCGTCGTCGTCCACGGCACCGAGCCTGCCAGCCGCCGCCGACGGCGCGCCGATTCCCCCCGACGCCCGGCTCGTTTTGGCACCCACACAGGCAGCCGGTATGGTTGCGAACGCGACGCGGGGTGGAGCAGCTCGGTAGCTCGCTGGGCTCATAACCCAGAGGTCGCAGGTTCAAATCCTGCCCCCGCTACCACCAGGGCCCGGAGATCCTCGGATCTCCGGGCCCTTCTCTCGTCCGGGACCCGCAGCCATCTGGCCGTCACCGGCGCCTTCTTGATTCTTTCCAGAAAACCCGACAGAGTGCGGGTGTGAGCACCACGGCTGAGCGCGAGCGCCTCCTGCGCACCGCCGGGCTGCGAGTCACCCAGCCCCGGTTGGCGGTTCTCGGCGTCGTGTCCGGCCACGCCCATGCGACGACCGAGTCGATCATCGCGCTCGCGCGAGCGGAATTGCCCACCGTGTCCCACCAGACCGTCTACGACTCGCTGAACACGCTGACCGAGGCCGGCCTGGTCCGCAGGATCCAGCCGACCGGGTCCGTCGCGCGGTACGAATCCCGCGTCGGCGACAACCACCACCACCTCGTCTGCCGCTCGTGCGGCGTCATCGCCGATGTCGACTGTGCCGTCGGCGCTGCGCCGTGCCTCGTGGCGTCCGACGACGGCGGCTTCCTCGTCGACGAGGCCGAGGTCGTCTACTGGGGGCTCTGCCCGACCTGCGCCGCCCTGCCCGCGAACTCCGTTCAACCCACGAACACCGCGCATCCGACAGTCACAGACCGGAAGGAACACCATGCCTGATCAGCACGACGATGCCGTCTTGGCCGACCTGAACGACGAGAGCCCTGCGGAGGAAGTCGAAGCGAAATGCCCGGTGATCCACGAGCGGTCGCCGCATCCCACGAGCGGTGACGCGAACGCCAAGTGGTGGCCCGAACGGCTCAACCTCAAGGTCCTGGCCAAGAACCCGGCGGAGGCGAACCCGCTGGGAGCGACCTTCGACTACGCGGCCGCCTTCACCAGCCTCGATCTCCCCGCCGTCAAGCGCGACATCGCCGAGGTGCTCACCACCTCGCAGGACTGGTGGCCGGCCGATTTCGGTACCTACGCCCCCCTGATGATCCGGATGGCCTGGCACAGCGCCGGCACCTACCGGATCAGCGACGGTCGCGGCGGTGCGGGCGCGGGGCAGCAGCGGTTCGCTCCGCTCAACAGTTGGCCCGACAACGTCAACCTGGACAAGTCTCGCCGACTGTTGTGGCCGGTCAAGAAGAAGTACGGCCAGAGCATCTCGTGGGCGGACCTGCTGATCCTGGCCGGCAACGTCGCCCTGGAGTCGATGGGCTTCGAGACGTTCGGCTACGCGGGCGGACGTGAAGACGTGTGGGAACCCGACGACGACGTCTACTGGGGGCCTGAGGCGGAGTGGCTCGGCGACGAGCGTTACACCGGCGATCGTGACCTGGAGAATCCGCTGGCCGCCGTCCAGATGGGTCTGATCTACGTCAATCCCGAGGGCCCGCACGGCAATGCGGACCCGCTCTCCTCGGCCCGCGACATTCGTGAGACCTTCCGCCGGATGGCGATGAACGACGAGGAGACCGTCGCGCTCATCGCGGGCGGCCACACGTTCGGCAAGACCCACGGTGCCGGACCGGCCGAGGCCGTCGGCCCGGAGCCCGAGGCCGCACCGCTGCAGGAGCAGGGGCTGGGCTGGAAGTCGTCGTACGCCTCCGGCAAGGGAGCGGACGCGATCACGTCCGGTCTCGAGGTGACCTGGACGTATCACCCCACCCGCTGGGACAACGAGTTCTTCCACATCCTGTTCGCCTACGAATGGGAGCTGATGGAGTCGCCGGCGGGCGCCAAGCAGTGGCGGCCGAAGGGTGGCGCGGGCTCCGACCTGGTTCCCGAGGCGCACGACCCCTCCAAGCGGCGTGAGCCGCGCATGCTCACCTCCGACCTCGCGCTGCGGGTGGACCCGATCTACGAACCGATCTGCCGGCGGTTCGCCGAGGATCAGGACGCCTTCGCCGACGCGTTCGCCCGGGCGTGGTTCAAGCTGACCCACCGCGACATGGGCCCGATCCAGCGTTACCTCGGACCTGAGGTCCCGTCCGAGGTGCTCATCTGGCAGGACCCGGTACCGCCGGTCACCCACGAACTCGTGTCCGCCCAGGAGATCACCGCGCTGAAGCAGCAGATCGCCGACTCGGGTCTGGGCGTCTCGGAGTTGGTCTCCACCGCCTGGGCGTCGGCCTCGACGTTCCGGGGTGGTGACAAGCGCGGTGGCGCCAACGGTGCGCGCATCCGGCTGGAACCGCAGAACGGCTGGGACGTGAACAATCCCGCACAGTTGGCCACCGTGCTGCGCACTCTCGAGGGGATCCAGCAGTCGTTCAACGCCGGCGGCAGCCAGGTGTCGCTCGCCGACCTGATCGTGTTGGCCGGTGGCGTCGGCATCGAGCGGGCGGCGAAGGCAGCCGGCGTCGACGTCGAGGTGCCGTTCGCGCCGGGCCGGACCGATGCGTCGCAGGAGCAGACGGACGTCGAGTCGTTCGCGCCACTGGAGCCGTCCGCCGACGGTTTCCGGAACTACCTGGGCAAGGGCACCCGGCTCCCGGCCGAATACCTGCTGCTCGACAAGGCGAACCTGCTCACCCTGACCGCCCCCGAGATGACCGTGCTGGTCGGTGGGCTCCGGGTCCTCGGGGCGAACTACGACGGGTCGTCACTCGGTGTCCTCACGGCCAACCCGGGGACGTTGACGAACGACTACTTCGCCAACCTGCTCGACCTCGGCACCACCTGGACCCCGGCCGCCGAAGGAGCCGACACGTTCGAGGCGCGTGACGAGTCCGGTGCCCTCGTCTGGACGGGCAGCCGGGTCGACCTGGTGTTCGCGTCCAACGCGGAACTCCGGGCGATCGCCGAGGTCTACGCCAGTGACGACGCGAAGGACCGCTTCGTCGCCGCGTTCGTGGCGGCCTGGGTGAAGGTGATGGACGCCGACCGGTTCGACATCTGATCGACGACGGCCGGCCCTGCGAACGACGGGCCGGCCGTGGTCGGGTCAGCGGGTCAGGCGCCGTCCGACGCGGGCCGTGACCCGACCCAGGACGGCGCCGGTGGTCGCCCCGGCGATCACGTCGCCCGGGTAGTGCACGCCGGTGTAGACGCGGGAGAAGCCGACGACGCCGGCCGCGACGCGCAACGGCCACCGCAGTGCGGGAGGACCGTCGCCGACCGCCACCGCGAAGGCTGCCGCCGACGCGGAGTGGCCCGACGGGAACGACGTCGAGGTCGGCATCGGCACCCAGCGGGCCTGCGGGACCTCGAGTTCGTGGCGGGCCGGTCGGACGCCGCCGGCGCAGGCGCTTCATCGGCTGGTTGACGACCAGCGACGTCGCGCCGATCGCGGCGACGCCCGTCAGCAGCGGCCCGCCGACCCGTGGGGCCGCCGACGATCGCGAGCAGCACCCGCGGCCAGGAACCACGGCTTGGAGTGGTTCGCGAAGGCTCGACAGCCGGCTCAACGGCTGGTCCAGCACGTGGCGTCGACATCCGCGCGACCGCACATACGCGCTGTCGGTCGTAGGAACCGAGCGCGTGCCGAGATCCGCTGCCAGGACGACGAGGGCTCGACGTCCGGCGTGCGAGGTCCGTCCTCGGCGGGCTCCGGGCGAACGCGGCCGGTCACGGCGCCACCGGCCGTCCGAGTGCCGTGCGCCACAGCGCCGCGATCGTGTCCCGGGACGATGATGTGCACCGCCGGCGCCGCGCCGGCGCCCGCTGCCGCTGCCAGCGGGAGGCGGATCGTGAGCGCGCGCGGGCGGCTCCGGAATCGCAGCGGCGGCTCGAGGGTGAGGGCCTCGCCGTCGACCCCGATCTCGATCGGTCCGGACGACCTCGACCTCGAACTCGACCGGCGACCACTCGTCGAGTCCGCTGAACCGGGCGCCCTGGCCCACGGCCTCCAACGCGGTGAACGCCTGCACGTCGGGAATGCTCGTCACCACGAGCGACACCACCCCCAGCACGCCCGTCGTCCAGGTGGCTCCGCGTGAAGCCGTCCCGGAAGCCCACCGAGCCGGTAGGGGTTGTTGGAGACGAGCAGCAGCTGCGCCGTCGACGCCTGGGTGCCGTCCGGCCGCGTCGAACCGGAGATCGAGCGGCGTGGCGTCCGGGCCGACCAGGTCGGGCAGCATCGCGACGGTGGTGTGCAGCTTGGCGTCGCGATAGGCGTCGGACTGGACGATCTCGGCGTAGACCCCCATCGAGGCGTTGTTGACGAAGACGCGGCCGTTCACCTCGGCCAGGTCGATGGTCCGCTCGACACCGTCGGTGAACGCGTCGAGCGCGCCCGACCACGTCGTCGCGGTCGATGCCGAGGTCGAGGGCGAAGTGGTTGCGGGTTCCGGCCGGGACGACGACGAACGGGAGACCGTGCTGGGCGGCCACCGAGGCGACGAGGGCCTGGGAGCCGTCACCACCGGCCATGCCGAGGACGTCGGCGCCACGGGCCACGGCGTCCTTCGGCCAGCTCGCGGAGATCCGACCCGGGGGTGAGGACGACGGGTTCGATACCCCGTTCCCGGCACCGCTCGACGAGGGCGAACCGCTCGGCCTTCCCGCCTCCGGACTGCAGGTTCATGATCAGCGTCGGATGGGTGGCCCGGGCGGCGCGCTGCGGTTCGGCTGCCCCGGTCGTGGACTCGGCGGGGAGGCTCGCACGAGTCGCCGCCACCGCCGCGCCCGCCAGGACCAGCGCGACCACGAGCACCCGGACGCTCTCGCTGGCCACCACGACGACGACGAACGCCGCCAGGGCCACGACCACCACGCCGATCGCCGCGACGCGCTTGGGTCCCCGTCCGGCTCACCGCGACCCAGGCGGCCGCCACGAGCACCGCCATCGACACGAGGGTCGCGAGCAGCACGTCCCACCGGCGGACGGCCTGGGTGACCAGGAAGACGACGGTCGCCGCCGCCGCCAGGCAGCGCGAGCCAGGCCATGACGCGCCGGCGGCGTGGTGGGACGCAGGTCCGCGTGCCGCTGCTCATGCTCATTCCGTCTTCTCCGGTGGGCTCCAGGTCGCGCCCGTCTGCTTCGCGTACTCGGCCACCGCCTCGTCGAGCGTCGGCGAAGAAGTGGTGAGGGTCGATCGTGCGCGTCAGTTCGTAGCGCTCGATCTTGTCCGCACCGGATCCTTCAGCTCCGCGAAGACGAGCGAAGCCGACCGTCCGTTCATCCAGCCGTCGAGATCCTCGAGCATGTCGGCGGCTGTCGTGTCGACGTCGGTGATCGGTTCGGCCGCGACGAGCACCCAGCGGACGTCCGGGTCGTCGGTCGACGAGGGCGCGGACGGCGTCGCCGAAGATGCGCGAGTTGGCGAAGATCAGCGGCGCGTCGAACCGGAAGACGACGAGGCCGGGCAGGACGCTCGCGTCCGGGTAGCGCTCACGTGTCGTGCAGCCCGGCGATGCCGTCGACCCGGCCGAGCTCGGCCTGGTGCGGCCACCACACCCGCGGAAGACGTTGAGGATGGACAGCGCGATGGCCAGCAGGATGCCGGGGAGCACACCGAGGAGGGCGACGCCCAGGAACGCCGCGAACGACAACGCGAACTCGGTCCGGCGCTGGTGCCAGAGTCGCCGGGTGGCGGGGATGTCGGCGAGTGAGAGCGCGGCCGCGATGACGATGGCGCCCAGGGTCGCCTGCGGGACGTACTGCATCAGACCGGTGGCGAACACGAGGACGAAGGCGATGACCGCCGCGCCGACGAGCCCGGTCACCTGCGTGCGCGAACCGGCCTGGTCCGCCACTGCCGTCCGCGAACCGCTCGTGCTCACCGGGAAGCCCTGGAACAGGCCGGCGGCGATGTTGGCCGCACCGATGCCCACCATCTCCTGGTCACCGTGCACCCGATCGCCACGCCGGCCGGCGAACGCGGAGGCCGTGGACATCGTGTCGGCCAAGCGCGACGACCGCGATGGCGATCGCGCCGAGGAACAGGCGTCGACACGTCGGACCAGTGGACCGACGGGATGGTGAACGGCGGGAAGCCCTGCGGGAGGACGCCGATCGTGCTCGACGCCTCGATCCTGCAGGTTCCACGCCGTTGACCACCAGCGACGCGAGGACGACGACCACGAGGACGGCCGGGATCTTCGGCACCAGCCGTGACAGCAACAGGATCCCGACCAGCGAAGCGATGCCGATCGACGGCGGCCATGGTGTTCGCGTCCCCGTCGAGCATGCCGCTGACGAACGCCTTCGCCTCGTCGAACAGCCCGTCGGCGTCGACCGAGAACCCCATCAGCTTGGGCAGCTGTCCGACCACGATCGTCAGCGCCAGCCCGTTCATGTAGCCGATCTGGGTCGGTTTCGACAGGAGGTCGGCGATGAAGCCCATGTGGGCGACGCCGGCGATGACCATGACGAGTCCGACCATGATCGCGAGGACCGAGGCCAGGGCGACCGCGCGCGCCGGATCACCGTCGGCGAGGGCCAGCGGCGCGATCGTCGCCGCGATCATCGGTCCGAGCGAGGAGTCCGGTCCGAGGACGAGGATCCGCGACGGTCCGAAGATCGAATAGCCGATCAGGCAGAGGATCGAGGTGTACAGGCCGGTGACCGGCGGCAGTCCGGCCAGTTCGGCGTAGGCCATTCCCTGAGGCACGAGGAGGGCCGACAGCACGAGCCCGGCGACGACGTCCTTGGGCAACCACGCGCGCTCGTAGGTCGAGACGACGGTGAGGCCGGGCACGTACGCCCGAACCCGCCCGATTCGCCCTGCGGCACACGATGCACGGACACGGACGGCTCGCTCTCGTCAGTAGGCTGATCGCGCGCATCGCGGCGTCGCCTCGATCATGTCACCACCTGGGGTCACAGCGATCCCACCCTGCAAGGGTGATATCGAGCCGTCCGCACTCGTGGAACCGTGGGGCCAATCCGACACCGGCGGGAGAGCGCAGCGATGAACCGCCCTCGAACGACCGCGTCCCAGGCCTTGCGGGTCGGCGCCGCGACGCTGGCGCTGTTCCTGCTCGCGGCCTGCGGTGGCGCCGGGTCCGGATCGGCCTCGCCTTCGCGGACCTCGTCGCTCGAACCCACGTCGAGCGCCAGCGGCTCGGGCGTGACGGTGCCGACCAGATCTGCACGAGCGTCCGAGGACTCGACACCCGAGCCCTCGACGGAGGACACACCGTCGGTCCCGGAGCGGACCGAGGAACCGTCTCCCACCCAGCGACCCGAGGAATCCGACGAGCCGTCGTCGAACAGCTCGCCGGCTGCGTCTGCGTCCTCGGACGATGCGACGGCCACCGACTCGAGCACCACCTGGGTGTGGTGGCTGCTCGCACTGCTCGTGGTCGCCGCCGCGGTGGCCATCCCGTTGCTGGTTCGCTCGAGCCGGACTCGCTCGTGGCGGGCGGACCTCGCCGGGGCGGAGCACGAGGTCGAATGGTTCGCGCAGGTGCTGTTGCCCGAGTTGCAGCAAGCGTCCTCCGCCGCGGAGGTTCGCGGCGGGTGGAACATCGGCGAGGTTCGGGTCGTGGCCGTCGAGGATCGCCTCACCGCACTCGCGGCGGCGGCACGCGACGACACCGGCCGGGCCCGTGCGGTCGAGCTCCGGGACGCCGTTCGTCAGGCCCGCGGGCGGATCCGGGCGGTCGCCGAGTCGAACGCGATCGAGGTGTCCCGCGATCTCGCTGCCGTCGCTGCCGACCTGACGGCGACCTTGCGACCGGCACCACCGACGGGCATGTAGCCGGGCGCCATGGGTGACACCGCGTCGTCCACGAGCCAGAAGCCGGCGATGACGGTCCGGGGTGCTGCGTTCCTCGGCGTTGGTTCCATGGTCGGGGCGGGCATCTTCGCACTCCTCGGCCAGGCCGGGGCGGTGGCGGGTTCCGCGGTCTGGCTCTCGTTCCTGATCGCTGGAGTCGTCGCGACCCTGCAGGGTTACGCAGTCGCCAAACTCGGCGCGACGTATCCGTCGTCCGGCGGGATCGTGACGTTCCTCCTGCGCGGCTTCGGCCCAGGGCATCTGGCCGCGATCACGTCCTGGCTCCTGTACTTCGCCTCGATCATCGTCACGTCGATGGTGGCCGTGTCCTTCGGTGACTATGCGTCGAGCCTGCTCGTGGGCGAGGGCGCCGACCCGATCTGGTCCCACGTACTGACCTCCGCCGTGATCGTCGCGGTGGCCGCCGTCAACATCGCCGGGGCGACCTTCATCGACAAGATCCAGACCTGGATCGTCGTGATCCTGCTGGCCGTGTTCGCGGTCTTCATCGTGGTGACCTTGCGCCAGATCGATCCGAGCCTGCTCGCGCCGTCGACGTATCCGCCGGCCGTCGACATCGTCTCCAGCGTCGCGCTGACCTTCTTCGCCTTCCTCGGTTTCGCCGTCATCAGCTTCACCGGCGGCGACCTGCCGGAGCCCGCCAGGAACCTGCCGCGTGCGATGTACCTGGCGCTGGCCGTCACCGTGACCCTCTACGTGCTGGTCTCGCTCGGGGTCTTCGGCACGCTCACCGTCGACGAGGTCATCGCCAACGGCGACACGGCACTGGCGGTCGCGGCGAAGCCCGCACTGGGGCAGGCCGGGTTCGCCATGATGGCGATCGCCGCCATGCTGGCCACGTCGTCATCGGTGAACGCGAACATCTACGCGGCGGTCGGCAGCACCGCCAAACTCGCGGAGTCGGGTCTCTTCCCGCCCGTGTTCGGCCACCGCGCCATCGTGGGCGGCACGAGGGGACTGACGATCACGACCGCCGTCGTGCTCCTGCTGGCGAACCTCGTCGACCTGTCCGCGATCGCCTCGCTCGGCAGCGTCGTCGCGCTCGGCATCTTCCTGATCGTGTCGGTGGCGGCGCTCAAGCTGCGCCGCGAGACGCACTCGAGCCTGCCCATGATCATCGCCGCCGTCATGTCCACGGCCGTCGTCCTGGTGGTGTTCGGCATCCAGACCCTGTTCAACGAGCCGCAGACCTTCGTCGGCATGATCGTCATCGGTGCGCTGGCGGTGGTGCTCGATCTGGTCTGGAGCCGGCGACGCGGCCATCGCACGCCGCCGAGCACGACGACCACGTCTGGGCCTTAGGGCGTCGGTGCTCCCGGCGGTGTGGTCGGGTTCTCGAGCTGCGCCTCGACCGCCCGGAAGACGTTGCCGTGGACCCGGTCGGGGCCCAGACGCTCGAGGACGCCCTGGCGTTCGAGCGTGGACCGGACGGCGGGCTTGAGCCGAGCCAGGCGCAGGCTGACCCCGGAGGACGCGGTCACGTCGATCATGTCGCCCAGCTTCGCCGCCCCCTGGGAGTCGACGAAGTTGATCGCGCCGCAGTCCAGGACGATCCCGGTCAGTCCCGGCGTCGAGTCGATGACGCCCCGGACCCGGTCGTCGAGGGCGTCCGAGGTCGCGAAGAACAGACCGCCGTCCATCCTGATCGCCACGACCCCCGGCACGAGCTCGTCGTCGGGGTACATGTCGTGATCACGGAACACCTGCGTGTGCGGCTCGCGGGCCAGCACCGGGATGCCCGGCCGGGTGGCGACCGAGATCAGCCAGAGCAGTGAAAGCCCGATGCCGATCATCACACCCGCCAGGACACCGAAGATCAGCGTTCCGGCGATGGCGGCCACCGCGATCCAGAAGTCGAACGGCTTCACCCGGGCCAGCCGCCGCATCTCGGGCACGTCCATCATGCCCATCACCACCGCCTCGATGATGAGGGCCGCGAGGACCGGTTTCGGCAGGTCGGAGAACAGCGGCGCCAGCACCAGAAGCGTCAACAGCACCGTGATGCCCGACGTGATGGAGGCGAGCCCGGTTCGCGCTCCGGAGTGGTCGTTGAGCGAGCTCGCCGACAGGCTGGTCGATACCGGCATGCCCTGGAACAGCCCGGCTCCGGAGTTCGCGAACGCCTGGGCGACCGACTCCTGGTCGATGTCGATCCGGTAGCGGTGCTTGGCGGCGAACGCGCGGGCGTCGCCGGCGGTCTGCGAGAAGCCGATCAGCACGAGCGCGACCGCCGCGATCGCCACCGTGACCACGTGATCCCACATGAGGGAACCGTCGGGGAGATCGAACGACGGCAGCCCGCGAGGGACGTCGCCCACGAGGGCGACGCCGTGAGCGCCGAGGTCGAACAGCCACGACGCCACGAGCCCGCCGACGACCAGGACGAGCGCCCCCGGCACGCGCGGGGCGACCTGGCGGAGCCCGAACACGACCACGAGCGCCACGACGCCGACCACGAGGGTCGCGGTCTGGGTGTCGCCCAGAGTCCCGAACCAGGACCACAGTTCCTGCAGCGAGTTGGTGCCGTCCGCCTTCGTGCCGGTGAGTTTGGGCAGTTCGCCGATGACGACGTCGATGGCGGCACCGAACAAGAACCCGGTGACCACGGCGCGAGAGAGGAACTGGGCGATCCAGCCCATCTTCAGGACCGCGAGCAGGAAGAAGAGGATCCCGGATGCGAGCGTGACACCGGCGACGAACGATGCGATGTCCTTCTCGTCGGTGATCCCGGCGGCGATGACGGCGCTCGCCGCGACCGCCGCCAACCCGGAGCTCGGGCCCATCGAGATCTGTCTGCTCGTGCCGAAGATGCCGTACAGGAGGGCGCCGGCGGCCGCCGCGTACAGCCCGTTCTGCAAGGGGATACCTGCTATCCCCGCGTAGCCGAGATTCTTGGGGACGATCAACGCGGCCACGGTGACGCCCGCGATGACATCGCCGCGCAACCAGCGCCGGTCGTAGGTACGGATCCAGCTCAGGATCGGAATCCTCACGGTGCACCCTCGCACGGGTTGAGCCCGGCACGCAGCGTTCTGCCGTTGTTCGCCTCGTGTTGGCCGACTCACCACCAGCCCGACCGCCGAATCGTGGCTGCCGAGCCGCCCGCGGCGGTACTGTCTCAATCCGCCCGGGTTCGGGCATCGGAACCGACATAGGAGTCGACATGGCAGACCAATCCCCCGAGACCTCGACCGAGGCGAACGCGCCCGCCGACGAGGCTGTGATCGCGGCGGCGAGCGACGGTGCGTACACGCTGCTGGTGGCGGACTTCTCCGACGAGAAGCTCGCCCAGGAGGCCTACGAGGCGTTGAAGTCCGTCGAGGACGGCCGCACGATCGCCATCGACGGCGTGATCGTCGTCAAGCGTGACGCCGACGGGAAGCTCGAGGTCCAGCAGGCCACCGACCACAGCACCCGGTCCGGGTTGAAGTGGGGCATCGTGGGCGGTATCGCGCTCGGTGTGATCTTCCCGCCGTCGATCATCGGCAGTGCCGCGGTGGTGGGTGCGGCCGGTGCGGCCACCGGCAAGCTTCGGCAGATCCACCACAAGAGCGAACTCGCCGACGATCTGGAGAACGCGATCGAGCCCGGCCACTCCGGCCTGGTCGCCCTCGTGTCCGATCCCGGTGTCGTGGAGGTCCGCAAGGCACTGAACGCCGCCAACGCGATCGTCGCGTCCGCTGTCGACGACGTGGCCGCGAAGGACATCAAAGCCGCGGCCAAGGAAGCTGACAAGGACTCCAAGGACGACTCCAAGGACTCCTGACCGGCCGGTCGCGCCCGCGCCAGTGGCGCGGGCGCGGCACGCCGACTCAGTGCGGTCTCGGGCCGAACGCGTTCAGGAACCGGTCCCGGAAGTCGCTCATCGGCCAGACCGGTGCGCCCGGGTCCGGGCGGAGTCCGTCCTGCCAGCCCCAGCCGGAGACGCGGTCGAGCACGGCCGGGTCGGCGGCGACGACGCTGACGGGCACGTCGTGGCTGGCCCCGCGACCGGAGACGATCGTCGCGGGCTGGTGATCGCCGAGGACGACCAGCACGAGGTTCTTGTCGCCGAAGGTCTGCACGAACGAGATCAACGTGCTCAGTGAGTACTCGATCGACTCGGCGTAGGCCGCTCTGACTCGATCGGGATCCCGCCAGACGGCGTCGGGGGAGTCGCCGTCGGCGGCCATCTCGTCGAAGACCGAACCGTCGCCGAGCGCGTTCCAGTCGATCAGGTGCGGCAGCGGCGCCCACGGCGCGTGGCTCGACACGAGGTCGATCTCGGCCATCACCGGCGAGTGCGGTTTCGCCAGCTCCCGTTTCGCAAACGCGGACAGGATGTACTGGTCGGGCATCGCGGCGTAACTGAACGCGGGACCCTGGTAGCCCACGTTGCGCGCGTCGTAGATCTGGTCGTAGTGGTAGAAGTCAGTGCCCTCCGGCCAGTCCTCACGGTTGCTGGGAACGTCGCCCACGGTGCGCCAACCGGCGCGCTTGAAGGCGTCGCTCAGGGTGGACCGGTTGCTCGTCACGATCTGGTCGTAGTGCTGCTGGCTGTCGATCCACAGGCCGGTCTGGAACGTGGAATGGGCCAGCCAGCTGACGCCGCCGAAGGTCGGAGACGTGAGGAAGGCGCTGCGGGCGGAGAACCCGGACGCCGCGAGTTGCCCGGTCCCCGCGTCGAGGAGGGCGTCCACCTGGGGCGCGAACGACGAGTCCTGCACGGCGACCCGGCCGTAGCTCTCGACGAACGCCACGATGACGTCCTTGCCCCGCAGGCCCGTCAGCAGGCCGGCACCAGGGGTTTCGCGCAACGGGTCGATCGTCGCCGTCCTCGCGAACGACTGCTCGTTCGCCACCGTGGCGGCGATCTGACGGGTCCGGTCGACGGTCAGGCCGGCCGCGTTCGTGGACACGACCGGCGTCCCGGGCACGACCTGCAGGCCGACCACGGCACCGACGATCGCGACGTGCCGCGACCGCCGCGACCAGACCGGTCGATCCAGCTCGATGCCGGCCGACGACGAGTGTGAGACGGACCGTGGCCAGCGGGAGGACCACGACGACAGCGAGCGCCAGGACGGCGAGCGCGACGATCGCCGCCACCGCACCGGGGCGGCCGATCGAGTCGCCCAGCACGCCGGCCGCCGAGCCGAAGTAGCTCCAGTCGACCACCGGGTTGAACGGGCGGCCCAAGGCGGAGAAGAAGCCGACGTCGAGCACCTTGAGGATCGCGAGCAGTCCGAGGAAGACACCGGCCGCCGCGGACAGCACCAGTCCGACGCGGCGCGGCAGCACGAGCACGACGGCGAGCATCAGCACGCCTTCGAGCGGAAGGCCGAGGTACGCGCGGTACTCGAGGCGCGTGAGCTCGTCCGGGGCGATCAGCGCGACCCAGACGAGCACGACGGCGAGGATCGTGACGACGACCGACACGATCGCGCGGGCACGTGACCGGTGCGCGCGAGCGACTCCGGACACAGAGTCCTCCCTCCATCGGTGTGCTCCCGCTACCAGCACGGCCGCCACCCCATCCTGGTTCAGCATCGTCGATCGCAGCCGGTTGAACCGCCCGGGGGTGACCTGCGTTGTCTGTGGCGTACGGGTATCAGCTGAGCGCGGCTGATGCTCGTACCGTCCTGGGCACGGGGAGGATGAGGCCGGTGTGCACCGACGCGCGCGCGTTCTGGCTGTGCGAACCCGGCCGGGGCGAGATCCGATCGTCCACGCTGCCCGATCCGCGGCGCGGTGACGTCGTCGTGCGCACGCTGTTCACGGGCATCAGCCGGGGCACCGAGACGCTGGTGTTCGACGGTCGCGTGCCGCCGGGGCAGTACGCGACGATGCGAGCGCCGTTCCAGGAGGGCGAGTTCCCGGGGCCGGTCAAGTACGGCTACCTCAACGTCGGTGTCGTCGAGCGCGGGCCATCGGAGCTCGTCGATCGCACGGTCTTCTGCCTCCATCCCCACCAGACCCGTTATGCCGTGCCGGCCACGTCCGTCGTCCTCGTTCCCGACGGCGTCCCGGCGGAGCGCGCGGTGCTCGCGGGGACGGTCGAGACGGCCGTCAACGCCCTCTGGGATGCCGCGCCGCTCGTCGGCGACCGGGTGGCCGTGGTCGGCGCCGGGATGGTCGGGTGCGTGCTGGGCCGACTGTTGGCCGGGATCCCCGGGGTGCGGGTGACGATGGTCGACGTCGATGCTTCGCGTGCTGCGGTCGCCGCTGCGCTGGGTGCGGACTTCGCGACGCCTGACCACGTCCGCGGCGGTCTCGACCTCGTCTTCCACACGAGCGGGACGTCCGCGGGGCTGCAACGCTGCCTGGACCTGCTCGGTCCCGAGGGAACCGTGATCGAACTGAGCTGGTACGGCGACGCCGCGGTCCAGGTCCTTCTCGGCGGTTCGTTCCACTCGGGGCGGCTCGCGATCCGAGCCAGCCAGGTCGGGACGGTGTCGCCCGCTCGGTCGGCCCGCCGCACGACGGCGGATCGCCTGGCGCTCGCGCTGGAACTGCTCCGGGACCCGGCCTTCGACGCGCTGCTCACCGGCCGGTCGCGATTCGACGACCTACCCGATGTGATGGCCCGACTGGCCGACGGTCGGCTGCCGGCGCTGTGCCACACGATCGCCTACGACGAGGCCTGAGGACGACATGTTCAGCGTGACCGTCAGCGACCACATGATGATCGCCCACAGCTTCCGCGGGGCCGTCTTCGGCCCGGCCCAGCGCCTGCACGGGGCCACGTACGTCGTCGAGGCGACCTTCCGGGCCGCCGAGCTCGACCATGACGGCATCGTCGTCGACATCGGCCGGGCGGCCGCGGAGCTGCGGGTGATCGTCGACGAACTGAACTACCGCAACCTCGATGACGAGGCCGCGTTCGCCGGGTCGAACACCTCCACGGAGTCACTGGCGCGGGTGATCGCGGATCGCCTGGCCGACCGGGTCCGTGCGGGAGCTCTCGGCCGGGACGCCGGGGCGCTGGCGGGCATCGTCGTCCTGCTGCGCGAGTCGCCCGTGGCCTGGGCCAGCTACGAACGGTCGCTGGGGGAGTCGCCATGACCGGCACGCTCGTGCACGTCGTGGTGCCCGCCGGCATCGACGACGTCGCGATGCCCAGCGGCGGCAACACCTACGACCGCCGGCTCTGCGACGGGCTCAGGCGCGCTCGGCTGGATCGTGTGCGAGCACCGGGTACCGGGCCGGTGGCCGGCGCCGACCGACGCCGATCGCCGCACCCTCGCCGAGATGGTCGCGGCGATCCCTCGTGCGGCCGTCGTCGTGCTCGACGGGCTGCATCGCTTCGGCCGCGCCGGATGTGCTGGTGCCGCACGCCGAACGGCTGCGACTCGTGGTCCTGGTCCACATGCCGCTCGGGCACGGCTCCTCGAGCGATGCCAACGGAACCGACGCGGCCGGCGCTGCCGCCGGTGCCGAGAGCGCGGTGCTGGCGGCGAGCGTCGCGGTCGTGACGACGAGCCGGTGGACACGCTCGTGGCTCCTCGAGCACTACGACCTCCCGCCGCACGCGGTCCATGTCGCCGAGCCGGGGGTCGACCCGGCGGACCAGGCGGCCGGGACGTGCGCCGGAACCGACCTGCTCTGTGTCGCAGCCATCACGCCGACGAAGGGTCACGACGTGCTCGTCGCCGCACTCTCGATGCTCGCCGACCTGACCTGGCGGTGCACTCTCGTCGGCTCGACGGACCGGGCGCCGGCCTTCGTGGAACAACTCCGGCAGCAGGTGCGCGGGTACGGGCTGGACGAACGGATCCGGTTCACCGGGCCACTGGTCGGCCCGGACCTGGCCGCGGCGTACGCCTCCGCCGACGTCACGGTGCTCGCGTCCCGGGCCGAGACCTACGGCATGGTCGTGACCGAGGCGCTGGCGCGAGGACTCCCGGTCGTCGCCACGTCCGTGGGCGGGCTGCCGGAAGCGCTGGGCTGGGACCGGCGCGACGGCCGACCAGGGCTGCTGGTGCCACCGGCCGACCCCGTGTCCCTGGCCGCGGCGATGCGCTCGTGGCTCGAGGACGGGGCGCTCCGGGACCGGCTTCGCCGCTCGGCTCGAGACCGTCGACCGACGCTCGCGCGCTGGACCGCCACGGCGGCGACGGTGTCGGACGTCCTCGCCGGGGCGGCCGCATGAGTGCCCCGCAGGCGCCGGTGACCCCGGCGTGGCTCGACCTACGCGAACCGGCGGACGCCCGGGCGCGGTCGACCGAGCTGGTCGACGAGCTCGCACGGCACCTCGGCCCCGGTGCGATGGTCGTCCACGATCTCGGCTGCGGCACGGGATCGATGCCGAGATGGCTCGCGCCCCGGCTGCCCGGCCCGCAGCACTGGGTGCTCGTCGACCGTGACATCGACCTGCTCGAGCACGCGGCCGCCACCGCGCCCGCGACGGCTTCCGACGGCTCCGCCGTCACGGTGGAGACCCGCCGACGCGACATCACCCGGCTGGCCGCCGACGATCTGGCCGGCGCGTCCCTGATCACCGCATCGGCCCTGCTCGACATGTTCTCTGCGGACGAGCTCGACCGATTCGTCGCCTCGTGCGCCTCACCCGGGTGCCCAGTCCTGCTGACGATCTCGGTCACCGGCCGCGTCGACCTCGACCCGGCGGACCCGATGGACGAGGCCATCCGTGAGGCGTTCAACAGCCACCAGCGCCGCACGACCGGCGGGCGCCACCTGCTCGGGCCGGACGCCGTCCACGCGGCGGCACAGGCGTTCGACCGCAGCGGCTACCACGTCGAGTTGCGACCCAGCGACTGGCGGTTGGCGGCAAGCGACGCGGCGCTGACCGCGGAGTGGCTCGACGGCTGGGTGCAGGCCGCCTGCCAACAGCGACCGGACCTCACGCCCGCGGCGGAGAGCTATCGCCGCCGGCGGCTGGCCGAGGCCTCGGGCGGCCGGCTGACCGCGACCGTGCGGCATCTCGACCTCCTGGCGCGGCCACGATGACCGCGCTGCTGTGGAGGTGGGGACGGGTGCTCGTCGGCGCGGCCATCCTCGGGCTCCTCGTCTGGCGGTGGGGAACCGGCCCGTTCGTGGCGGGCCTCCGGCTCGTCGACGGATGGTCGCTCGCGGCGGCCGCGGGCATCGCCGCACTGACCACGATGTGTTGCGCGTGGCGCTGGAAGCTGGTCTCGCGTGGGCTGGGCGTCGAGCTCTCGTTCCCGTCGGCGGTCGCCGCCTGCTATCGCTCGCAGTTCCTCAACACCGCGCTGCCCGGCGGCGTCCTCGGCGATGTCCACCGCGGAGTTCGGCACGGCGTTGCGGCCGGCGACGTCGGCCGCGGCCTCCGTTCGGTCGGGTGGGAGCGCACGGCCGGGCAGGTCGTGCAGCTCGTGGTCGCGATCGCCGTCCTGTCCGTCTTCCCGTCGCCGGTGCGCGGATGGACGCCGCTGCTTGGGATCGTCGTCGTCGCCGCCGTGCTCGGAGCCCTGCTGGTCGCGCGATCGGGCCGCGGCGTCCGGCAGTCGCGGTGGGCGAGGACATGCCGCGCGGCCGCGGCCGACGTGCGGTACGGACTGCTCGCGAGCGGGGCATGGCCGGGCGTCGCCGTCGCGTCGGTGCTCGTCGTCGCCGGTCACACGGCGACGTTCCTGATCGCCGCGCGGACGGCGGGTGCGGATGTCTCCCTGCCGCGCCTTCTGCCACTCGCGCTGCTCGTCCTGCTCGCGATGAGCGTCCCGACGAACATCGGCGGCTGGGGACCGCGCGAGGGCGTCGCGGCATGGTCGTTCGCCGCCGCGGGACTCGGGGCTACGCAGGGCCTGTCCACGGCGGTCGTCTACGGAGTGATGGCGCTGGTCGCCACGCTGCCCGGTGCGTTCGTGCTCGTCGCCGGATCGCGTCGGCGGGGCGCCCGTACCCCGGCTCCGGTCGGGTCGGCGGAGCCGCCGCTCGTCGACATCGTGGCCGGCACCGGCGGGGGTGGCGTCGGTGGCTGATCGCCCGTACACCCTGCTGAGCTGCGCGATCTCGCTCGACGGGTATCTCGACTCCGCCTCGGGTGAGCGCCTCGTCCTGTCGAACGACGCCGACCTCGACCGGGTCGACGAGCTCCGGGCCGGTAGCGACGCGATCCTCGTCGGCGCCGCCACCATCCGCACCGACGATCCCCGGCTGCTCGTGCGGGAGCCGGTACGGCGGGCCGAGCGGGTGCGCCGCGGGCTCGAGCCGACACCGGTCAAGGTCACGGTCACGTCCGCCGGAAGGCTCGATCCGTCCGCCCGCTTCTTCGCAGCGGGTGACGGCGAGAAGCTCGTGTACTGCGAGCGGCACGGGCTGGCACCCGCCTGCCAGCGACTCGGCCGGGTGGCCACGCTCGTGGACGCCGGAACGTCGGTGGACGTGGGCTGGGTCGCGGCGGACCTGTACGTCCGTGGGGTCCGGCGGCTCATGGTCGAGGGCGGGGCCCGCGTGCTCACACAGTTCCTGACCCGAGGGCTCGCCGACGAACTACAGCTCGCCGTCGCGCCCGTGTTCGTCGGCGACAGCCACGCGCGACGGTTCGTCGACGACGGCGACTATCCCTGGAGTGCCGAGCGGCGCGGCACCCTCGCCGAGGTCCGCGCCGTCGGCGACGTGGCCGTCCTGCGTTATGCCCTGTCCTCGCGCTTCGAGGTCGACCATGCGTGAGAACGGCGCGGACGAGGAAGCCGTCACCGTCGCGGTGGCGACGATCCGCACCCAGGTGACGCTGCCGTTGCGCTTCGCCGACGGCTACGCCACCACCGCTCGGGTGTATTCGTTCGAGGGGCTGGTGGACGGGCGGGAACATCTCGCCTTCGGACTCGGCGACCGCGCGCTGCCGGTGAGTGCCCACGCGGGCGACACGGCGCCGTTGGTGCGGCCCCACAGCGAATGTCTCACCGGCGACGTGTTCGGCAGCCAGCGTTGCGACTGCGGTCCGCAGCTGCGGGAAGCCGTGGAGAAGATCGCCGGCGTCGGCGGATTCCTCCTGTACCTACGGCAGGAAGGCCGTGGCATCGGCCTGTACGCCAAGCTCGACGCGTACGCGTTGCAGGACGCCGGGCTCGACACCTACGAGGCCAACCTCGCCCTCGGCTACGGCGAGGACGAACGCGACTACACCGTCGCCGCGCAGATGCTGACCGCGCTGGGCTCGACGCGGATGGCGCTGTTGAGCAACAACCCGGACAAGGCCGGCCAGCTCGAACGCCTCGGTATGACGATCACCGAGCGCGTTCCCACCGGCGTACACCTGTCCTCCGCGAACGCCGGCTACCTGGCCACGAAAGTCCGGCGGTCATCGCACACGATCGACGTTCCGCTGTTGGGGACGCACGCGGCGTGGTCGGGCGACGACGTGGCGGCTCGCCCGCGGTCGGGCGCGGGATGAGCCGGATTCGGCATCCCACGTCTGTACCCGTCTTCGCAATACGCTGACATCCACGCGACCGGTCTCGGTCGGTTGGACTGCGAGGAGCGGACGACGATGAGTACGACTCACGAACGTAGTGGTGAACCGGTGATCGCGTGGTTGGAGCGGCGGACGGCGGTGGCGCGGGCTCGGGATGTGGAGTTCGATGATCCGCGGTTGGAGTATCGGCGGTTGTTCAGTGAGGTGTGGGGCACGTTCTTGCTGGTGTTGGTGGCGGCGGGTGGTGGGGTGATCGGTGCTACCGCGTTCGGGGGCGGTTTGACGTTGGCGATGAAGGCGTTGGCGCCGGGGATGATGGTGATGGGCATCATCTTCTTCATGGGCACGATTTCGGGTGCGCATCTGAATCCGGCGGTGACGTTGGCGTTCGCGGTCCGGGGTAATTTCCCGTGGCGGCGGGTGCCGGGTTACATCGTCGCTCAGGTGGTGGGTGCGGTGTTGGCGTCGTTGTTCTTGCAGTGGATGTACGGGCATGTGATCAATGGTGCTACTCAGCCGACGCCGCAGGTGAGTATCTGGGTGGCGATGCTGACCGAGGCGGTGTTGACGTTCGGGTTGGTGAGCGTGATCTTGGGGACGGCGTCGGGTGCGCGGAACGTGGGGATCAACGGTGCGTTGGCGGTGGGTGCGTATATCGGGTTGGTGTCGGTGTGGGGTGCTCCGGTGTCGGGGGCGTCGATGAATCCGGCTCGTTCGTTCGGGCCGGAGTTGGTCGGTGGCAACCTGACCGACTACTGGATCTATCTGGTGGGCCCGATCGTGGGTGCGTTGTTGGCGGTGGCGTTCGAGTTCATCCTCAAGGGCAAGGCCACCAAGGCCGGTGCCGAGGCGGCGCAGGGCATCCTCACGGACGAGGACCCGGCCGGCCTCTGACCACCACGGAGAGGTCGCCTACCACGCAGGCCCGGAGGCGACCTCACCCCGGGCGACGGCAGCGGCGAGTTCGCCGTGGTCGCGGGTGTTCTGCTCGGCGTAGCCGAACGCGAAGCTGGTGATCGCCTGGTCGAAGGCCCGCCCGCGGCCGATGTAGGAGTCGATGGCCAGGGCGTCACCGGTTCGCGCGTGGGCCGCCGCCAGGACGGATCCGCAGGCGGACGCGAAGTCGACCAGGATCGGTGAGAGCCGTTCGCTGTCGGGGATGATCTTCATGTCCCGGAACTGGCGCACGTAGAAGTGCTGGTCGCCCACCTGCGTCCAGCCGACGAAGATGTCGGTCGCACTCTGGATGAGACGTTTGCCCACGACGACGCGTTGCCCGTGGTTGGCGTGCCGGCTGGCTCCCACGAACGGTTCGTACACCGACGCCCCGGCCTGTTTGAGCTGCAGGAGCAGGGGATCGTCGCCGCCTCGGCCCTCCAGCAGGGCGAGGTAGACGCGCATCCCCACGCTGCCCACGCCGACCACCTGACGGACGACGTCGACGAGGGTGAACCGGTCGAGCAGGTGCCGGGTGTCCTCGTCGAGCGAGTCCCGGTAGCCCTCGAACGCGGCTGCCACCGCGGCGCGTTCGGCGTCGCCGAGATGCACGCGGAACGGGACGTTCTCGGTGATGCGGGGCTTGCCGTCGACCAGCTCGCTGAGCTTCTCGAGCGCACCCCGGCTCGTGCGCTTCCCCCGCTGCTTCTGGATGCGTGCCGCCACCCGTTCGCGCACCTCGGGTTCGGCGAACACGTCGAGGAACCGATCGACGTGGGTGGCGTCGTACCAGACGTCGAGTTCGTGTGCGTGTGCGTGCTGGGACAGGCGCGCACGGTAGGAGGCCAGCGCCGCGGCCACCGCCGGTTTCGCCAGCTCGGGACGGCCGTTGGCCTCGGCCACCACGACGAGACTGGTGGCCAGCCGCTCGACATCCCATTCGAACGGGCCGGGCAGCGTCTCGTCGAAATCGCGGAGGTCGAACGCCAGGTGCCGTTCCGGCGTGGCCCAGAGCCCGAAGTTGAGGACGTGGGCGTCGCCGCAGAGCTGGACGGTGAGCTCGGTGTGCGCACCGGTGGCCTGATCGGCGGCCATCAAAGCGGCGGCGCCGCGATAGAAGTGCCACGGCGAGGTGGCCATCCGGGCGGTGCGGATCGGCGCGAGTTCCGGCAGCCGTTCGGAGCTCGGCCCGAGCACGATGTCGAGCGCGGGCGCGGTCCGGCTGTCCGCGGACCACTCACCCAGCGCGCTTCGTGGCACCTGCTTGCGCGCCAGGCGGCCGAGAGCGACCCGCTGCGCAGGTGCGGGTCCCTCGCCGGCTGTCAGCCTGCTGATGATCGTGCCGAGTCTGGTCGGGCCGGGCTGCTCACGACGTCGAGCCTAGCGGCGCACGACCGCGGTGGCTCCGGGGTCACGGGACGAAAGATCTCCTTTACCGGCGGTGACCGGCACCACTAGCCTGACGATGGGCTGAGTGTGAGGTGCGCATGTCGACGCTGGATTCGCTCCTGGCGTCCATCGGGTTGCTCTGGGAACGCTTCCACCTGATCACCTCCGATACCGTCCAGACCGCGGGAGTGACGTCGACCTGGACGCAGAACCTCGAGCCGATCGGCAGCCGGGTGGTGGCCGCCGGTGAGCTCGTCGAACTCCACGTCAGCCTGGAGCACGATCACGTGCTCCCGCCCGATCCTGGACTCCGGTTCGACATCCTCGAGTTCGACTGGTTGTTCAGCGGCGGCTTCGACGACCCGGTGTCGAGTCTGACGACCCCCGGCGCGCCCGCCCCGACAGGCGATTTCACGATCCTCGAGCGGCTCGTCAGCGAGTCGGACTTCACCGGCCGGCGGACGCTGCGCGACGTCGTCGACGCGTACCGGATCCGGCATGCCGACGACTACGAGAAGGGCGTCCTGGTCGTCCGGGAAACCGACCTGCCCGAGAGCGGCCGCACCCACGTCATCGCGTGGTGGCGCACGAAGCGGATCGACGAGGCCGATCCGTCGCTGTACTTCGTGGCCGAGATCCCCGGTCTCCGCGACAGCAGTACCGCACCGCTCAAGGTCGGTCCGGCCGAGATCGGGGCGAACGTCCGCCTGTTCGGCCGGGTCCTCGACTCCGTCCCGGCCGCCGCCGACGACGCCCAGGCGATTCCTGGCGCGATCGTGACGCTGCGCGGTGGTCGCGCTGCACCTCGGCCGAGGGCGACTACGTCATCGACGCCACCTTCCTCTGGGGACGTCACCGATGACGATCGCCCGGCCGGGAGTCGATTCCCGCCGGGTCGACGTGCGCGTCGCCCAGCACGACGGTGGCGGCTTCGACGTCACGCTGACCGATGCCGATGCCGCCGGGGCGATCCTGCAGACCGCCTCGTCGCGACGGACGTCGACGATCAGGACGCCGTCCCGATCGGGCTCGACGTGCGGGCGCTGGTGCACCGCCTGTCCGGGACGGTGACGTGGCCGGACCGCGTCGCGAACCCCGCGAACGTCCCCCTCACTCTCGTGCGACGCCGGGTCTATGCCGTGCCGCTCCCGCGGGGGCCTCGCTCGCGCAGCGTCCGAGGACCGTCGCGAGTGGTCCGCGCTGCGTCATCGCCCGGACGTGCTCCGCTCCGCCGTCCGGACCGTCCCACGCAGACGAACCGACCGGCTCCGACGGCCGGTTCGAGATCTCCTTCGTCGATCTGCGTCCGGCTCGCAGTACCTGCTGTGGGTGGCACGGAGAACCCCGGGACACCACGACCGAGCTGCCCGAGGTCATCGTCCGGACGCTTCGGGTGACGATGTGCGCGCCATGAACAGCATCACGCAACACGCATCACCCACGGCCGGGTCTCGTCGACACCACCCTCACCTTGCTCGGCGAGGACGTGAGTATGGCGTTCGAGGTGATCAGGGTGGTGAACACCGGGCGTGGGGGAACGCGCCGGTGGCTCGGCTCGTCCAGACCGGCCGCCGTGTCCCGGCCGGGGTGGATGCCCAGCCGATGGTGGGCACGGAGACGATCACGCTGGACACGCCGTCCCGACGCGACACCGGCCTCGTCCTCGAGGCGCTGCCGCTGCTGCCCGTGTTCGAACCTCCGGACCAGCAGTCGAGCGCGGCGCGTTGGGCCACCAGGACGCTGCACAACAACTCGACCGGGCGATCTCCGCGGCCACCTGCGCGGCCAGACCCGCTGGGTCCTCGACGCGCGCCGATCGCCCTGACCGAGACCGCGTGGGCCTCGGCCACGAACGTCGGACTGCTCGAGCAGACGATGCTCACGCATCCCGACCTGGCGGCCGCCGACCTGAACAACCCGGACTGGCGATGGTGGCGGATCGACGCCGTCACGCTCGCGACTTCGCCGGCACGCGCTCCCGGCCGGCGCGCATTCGCACCCGCACCCTGTCCGCCGACTCGTCCCCTGCTCCGGCCGCCGGCGCTTGGCTGCCGACTCCTTCGGCCGCCGCGCATCTGATGGTGTCGCCCGGGCCCGGTCTGTTCGCCCAACCCCCGCTCGGCGCGACCCGGCCGAGCGGGTCCGCCCCCGGCAGGTAGCCAGTTCGCGGCGAACCGCGATCGTCGCGATCGAGGTCGCTGTACGCATCCGTCCGGGCGAACGGCGCCCGGGCCACCGGCTCCCGCGAGATGGACGGACGCCTCCGCGAGGCCGGTGTCATCCAGACCGCGGCGAACGCCTTCGCGGCATCGACCAATCCGATTCCCGCGGCTATGGCAGCAGAACGCCTACTACTCGTTCGCCACCCGATGGACACGGCGAATCCCACCCAGCAGTTCGTCCTCGGCGCCGCCCGGAGTGACATCGCCACGCCCAACAGCGCGACCAATCGACATCGACGTGGCCGGATCTTGCCCGATGGTCTCCCGCGCGCTGGCGGCCGACCCGGTGGCGCCGGTCGACGCGTTCGTCGCGATCTTCCGCACCAACGGCGGTGCCGCCACCGCGCACGGCACCGACCATCTACCTCGACATCCGCCCGACATCCGCGTCCCCGGCGCCGAAGCGGCAGGGTGCCGAGGCGAACGCACTGGCAGGCGTTACGCGACGCTGCTGCAGGACGCCATCCTGCGCACCCTGCCACACCAACGAGAAGCGCGTCTTTCGCCAACGGGAACCCGATCGGGGAGTACGCGGACTCGGTCACCCACTTCCGCGCGTTCACGATGTCGACGACCAACGAGATCCAGTTCCCGGTGCAGGCGGTGCGGATGGCCAACTGGCCCCGGACGCGGCGCTCAACGCCCTGTCCGCGCGGCGCCCGACGTGCCGGTCGGGTACGTCGAGGTCGCGTTCCACTCGCACGCCGACGACGTGCTGCGGCTGGCTCAGCACTGGTTCCGGCGCGCCGCCAGGCATCAGGAGCGGTCGCGGCGCCCTGGAGGCGATCCTCCGCGAGCATCCGGACCCGATCACAGGAGACGACCTGAAAGCGCTGCTCACCCGGGCCTTCGGGGCCACGACGGTGATGGGCGGCTGGACCGGGCTCGGCCGACGTCGTCGCCGCCGTGGCTCCATCCTGGCGCGGTCCGCTCCGCCATGCGCGGCATCGGCAGGAGTGGTCGCGGCAGTGGAGGCCGCGAGCGCCACGGTCACCCGCGCGCGGCTCGTCGACGACCTGAGCCGGGCGCATGGCCTCGGCTTCGACGCCCCGGCAAGCCCGAACCCAAGGCAGCATCACCACACTGTCACAATGCTGCACAGCAGCAGGGGCGCCAACACTCTGGCCGGCGATCATGCACCACCCCCTGACCAGGCTCCACAAGGTGGGCGCAGCCAACCCGGGCACCCCGACATCGCCCACTTGGTCCGGTGTCCAGGCCTCAGGCCTGACCCCGCTCCGCCCGTGGCCCAAGCCAATGCAACGGCAGCATCATGTTCCCCGCATGGCACGACCTGAACCACCTCTCAGGGATGCTCAACACATTCCTAAGCACAAACCAGTACAGCCGCCTGCGGTGGCACAGCCACGCACTGCAACCCCGGTGAACATGCATGAAGGCTACGTCAGGTGGTGTCCACCGGACGCACAGGGAGTGCTTCCATCCCGGGCCCCAGGGTCCTGTCACAGGACACAGAGGGTGTGGAGCTGCCATCGTCATCCGGGCACCAGCCTCGCACAGCGTCTCACAGCAAAGATGGAGTCCTCCCCAGCCCGGATCTGACTGGCCCCCATCACATCACCTGCTGGCCCTGAGACCCGAACAACCCAGATTGGTGGCCCAGCACCATCTCATAATCCCCATAACCCTACGTGCACGGGCCGCAACCTTCACGTGTGCGTCTGCGCATCCCGACCATGTCATCGCGGACAGCTTGAGATGGACGCCGGTCACGTTCGATCTGGAGGTAGCGGTCTGACGGCGGAGGCCCGCGATGAGCCTGTCCATCGGTCTCAATCCCGCCACCTCATAACTGTCACGCAGGCGGTCGTCGGCTCGCCCAACACGGACGCCCATGGCCGCGTTGGTGGACAGCGAGACCCGATGGGTGCAGCCCAGCAGGGTGCTGCGAGCCCCCTCCAGCGCACAGCTCTCTCTCTCAATGTGACCAGCTCCTTCACCCCGGTGCAGCAGTCTGCACCGTTCTGACCAAGGTTGGGGCGGCGTCCTTCACCGTCGAGGGCAACGTGGATAAGCGTGCGCTCGCTCCTCCGTCTCCCGAGCAGACCAGGTGGACGCCAGCCGGATCAGGGAGAGGTGGCTTGCCGCTGATGGGACTGTGGGCAAGTGGGGGCTCGGGGCCCAATCACCCCGCAGCACAAGGGCGCCAATCACGATGAGTCGCCCTGGAGTCACTCGGGACCTGCCGGGCGGCCCCGTGCAGGCGTGCCGCACCACCTCACCATGGACATCGAGGCACAGCGTCCCGAGGGCATCCTGGTGCAGGTTGGCCAGGCATCGGCCTCGGCAGCAGGGCCGGGTGGAGCATGACAGTGACAGCCACGACCTGGACCCGATCTGCCTCCTCGCGGCCGTGCGGCTGCTCCTTGGCGAGGCGCTGGATCAATGGCAGGTGACAGCAGCAGCTCACCGGCTGGCCAGCCGCCTCTTCCTCGATTCCTCGGCTCCGGCAGCAACACCAGTCCCGGATCCCGCTGGACCGCACTGTTCGCGGATCCCGCGGTCGCGGACGTGGCCGACGGCGCGATCGGCGGCGTGACACCGGGCAGACTCGAGGATGCGTGGACCAGACCCGCTGGTCGCACATGTTCGCCGAACTTGCCGTACTCGGCGACCGGGCCAGGGTGACCTGCAGCAGCAACTCGGCCAACCTGGTGGTGCGTGACGATCGCCACCGCCGGGCGGTCGCTGGCCGCCGGACCTCGACGCCCAGACGCCGCTGGGCCAGCAACGGCTCCGGATCGGACCGCTGGCTCGCGCCAAGGTCGCCCCGTTCACGTAGCGGCTGCCGCTGGAAACCCCGCCCTCGACCTCCCCGAAGGTGGGCCGGTAGCTGTCGGCCTGCTCTGGACGTCAGCAGCGACCCGCACCTTGCTGGTCGGCACCGTACCCACGCCTCATCGGCGGGATGGCTGGCGCGGGGCTGTCGTCGGCCTTGCCGCTCCTGGGCCCCGCCCCCCGGCAGTCTTGCAGGTTCACCGACGTCACCGACGCGGCGGCGACGAGGCCGGACGCCCGGTGACCTGCACGTTCTGGTTCGCGCCGATCTCGATCTCGGCGGTGCGGCGGTCGGGATGCTCGGCTGCTCCTGGGCGAGGCCTGGCACGGCTGGCGGGCGACGTGGAGCACGTGCTGGCGGCCTGCTCGGCATCCACCGCGGGCCGCCGTCGCTGCCCGGGGACCATCGAATCCGAGCCTGCCGACGGGGCGGACGCCTGGAGCTGCTCGCCGACCCTGCGGCCGCGCCGCGCCATCAGCTCAACCAATGTCACCCAGACCTTCGTCCTCGATGCCGCTGCGCCCTTCGCCGTCCAGGCGCTGCGCATCCTTGGCGCCCTGCTCCGGCTCGTGGGTCGCGCTGGGCCGCACTCGCTGGAACGTCCACGTCGCGATCACCGGGAGCCGGTCGCTATGCCCATCCCTGGCCGAGCCTGCGGCCCCTGCTGGGTGCGACGCCTCCGCCGACCTCCCTACCTGGCCGAAACCGGGCCGGACGCCGTCGGACCGGGCGCTCGGCCCTCTCCGCCCTGGAGGCGGCCGGCGTCGTCGACGGGCGCCGGACTGGTGGGTGCCGCAGGGGCTCGGTGCCGCGCTGGCGACCTTGACCATGCTGCTGACCGGCTGGTCATCGCCAACCTCGGCCTGCTGGACGTGCTCAGCCACTGGCCCGCCGACGGTGACGGGCCGTCCCGCCGTCCGCCCAGGTGCCGACCGGTGCCGACCGGCTGACATGGGCTGATCGTCGCCGTCCGCACGCCCGTACACCGCGCGAACCCAGCGGTGAATCGCGGAACCGTGGCTGGAGCTGTCGACGTGGGCTGTCGGTGGACGAACTCCCCGTCGTCCTCGTGGCGGCACGCTTCGGCGGCGCGAGGACTGGAACCGAGCTGCTCGCCACACTCGCCCTCCTGACCGCCGCGCGCACCTCGAGGTCAGCGCACTCCCTGATCCCGCGGAGGGCTACGTCGGGGTGATGGCTGTGGCCGGCCACGACACCGCTGATCTCCTGGGCATGTTCGACCCGCCCCCAGATCCATCAACTCGAACGGGTGGTCCGCCCAGTCCTGGCGTCGACCGGTGCGACCTCGGCAGTGCTGGTGGGCGATCCGCACGGCGGGGGTCGTGGGCGCGGATGCTCGCCGTACCCTATCCCGAGCCGGCCGCCGGCATGGCTGACCTGGGTACGCCACACATCACCTCGACGCTCGAAACGCTGACCCATGCCGGCGTCGCTGATGCCGCGCGGGTGGCCGCCGCCCTCGTCGCGCCGGGCCGCCGTACTGCCCTCGGTGCGACGGTGCGGGAGCTGGCCGGCTGCCGAATGGCGGCGCGGGCGGAAACCTCGGCGGCCTGATCGACCTGGCCACCTTGATGGGGCCCCTGTTGGGCCGCGCCGTCGAGACCTGCCCCGGCCTACGCGGTCGGCTCGGCACTGGCGGCGACCTTGTCCGGACTGCTCGCAGGAGCGGCGTCGCTGGTGCCCCGGGCGGGCGCCCCCGTCCAGCGACCTCGCCATCGGCTTCCGCACGCGGCTCGACCTGCCGCCGGCCCCGGCGGGTGAGATCGCTGTGACGGCCCACGCCCGGGTCGACGTCGCCGGGTCAGGCTGAGCGCCGGTGAAGAGGCCTGGGGAGTCCCGCCACGGCGGCTCTCGTCGAGCTGAGTGTCGCGACCGGCCGGGCGGCGGCCGTCGGCGACGCTGTGCTCGACGGCGAGCGGCCCCGGCCCGGATCCGCCGGCCGGACGCAGGCCGCCGGTCCGACCCGGTGATCCGGGCGCGGTGTCCGTCGAGCCGTGGTCCGGCTGGTCGAGGCGAGCGTCGGCGGCCAGCCGGCGAGGGCCGCCACCCTCGAGGACATGACGGTCGGCGAGCTCGACGCGGTCCTCGTGGCACTCGACGCCGCCGCCGTCGGGAACGGGGCCTGGCCGATGGCGTCCTCCTCGGCCTCCTCCGCGCCGCCGGGGGACGTGCGCCGACACCGCCGACGGCGTCCGGACGTCGATGGCCGACCTCGCCGCGCCGTCCAACTCGCCGTGGCAGACGCTCGGGGCACGGCGCGACGAGCCGTCGCGGCGCGACGGTGGCGCTGGCGATTGCCTCCCGGACCGATCGCTCACTCCCTTCGGGGATCTCGGGATGGGGAACCGTCACTCGACCCGTGGCCGGCCTCCTGCGGCTGCGTACCCTCGCCGACGTCGAACCTCGCCGTTCCCTTCGGCGCCCGGCGGACGCGTAGTTCGCGACCGCTCGCCGACGGGTACTGTGACCGCGGCGCGTGGTCGCCGGACCGGTGCGCCGTGTCGGCCGACTCGGACGGGCACGCTGTCCGATCAGCGCTCTCCTGCCGTGGCTGGACGACCTGACCCTCCGCCCCTACGACCCGGGTGCGGTCGAGCACGCGTTGAACCGACGCTCGCCCCGAGGGTCGCGGTCCCGCCGCGGTGAAACCGCACTCTCGGCGCCCGGGTGGCGCCACGATCGGGCCGATCGACGCGTTGCTGCGCGACCCGGTGGACGGCTGTGTCGCGCCGACGTGCTGGGACGACGGCGACCTCGACGGGGCCAAGATCAACGTGCTGCTGGAGACGATCGCCGGGGCGCTGGATCCGACGCGACCGACGGGCCGGCCTCCCGGGCGGCGACCTGCTCAGCGGCGGCCGGGATCGACCCCCTGGCGGTCAGCCTCACCGGTACGCTCCCGGCGATGCCGAGGTGGCGACGATGACCATCGACCTGGCCGCGGACCTCGACCAGGACGGCCACGTGACCCCGGCCGGGACGCTCACCGCTGCCGTCGCACTCCCGGGTGACTGGGGCACCGCCGCACCGCCCTCACCGTCGACTCGTCCGGAACTGGATGTCGTCACGCCCGACGGCGGTGGCGTCGACCCGATCCGGTCGCCGCCCACGGTCGACGGGCTGGGCGCGCTCGTCGCCGGCGCGACCCAGCTGCTGGCCGAGCTGGCCGCAGCAACTGTGGTCTGGCTGACGAGCGGAGCCCGGACCCACGACGTGCCGACGTCGTGCCCGAGGTGGCGACCCGCGTCGGTAATCTACGTGGACGACGCGGTCGGGGTCACCGACCCGGCCGGCGGCACGGCTCGCCGACGTCAACCCGGCTGGCCGAGCACGAGGTGGCCGACTCGGGCCCGATCGTCGACGCGATCCTCGGCCTGTTCGGGCCGACGCCGAAAGACTACGCTGCCCGCCGACCACACGATCAGCCGCGACGGGGACCGGCTCCGCTGGGGATGTCGGTGTCGGCCGGGTGCGAGGTCTACGCGGAGCTCGGGTGGGTGCCGGCGGCGCACCCCAGGTGGTCGTCTGGGTGACGGGTCTCGACACCGGGCCCGTCACGATCAGCGAAGCCCGCTGGCTCCTCGACGCGCGTGACCGGGCTGGTGCGGCTCCGGGTCGACGCCGGCGGCGAGCTCGACTTCTTCACCCCCAGCTCGAGCTCGACGTCGCGGGCGCCGGGTCGAGCGCCCGCATCCTGCCCTCGGGTGTCGACGACGCGGCCGACGTGGAAGTCGCGGATCGTCCCGGCGCCGTTGGTCGTGCTCACGACCCAGGGCCGGTGGCGCTGGCGGGTCGTGGCTGGTGCCGCTGCTCACCCGGTTCTCCTGCTGCCCGAGGTGGCCGGAGCTGCTCGCCGCGCCGCTGTGGAACGGCGGCCGGAGCTCGCGACCAGATCCTCGACCGGGGCAAGCCTCATCACGCGTCCCCCTTCCAGTGCTCGCGCGCAACCACCCGCTCCCCGACCTCCCGACGATCGCGCCTCGGCGCGCTCGCCGCCGTCCTCGACGAGGCTCAGCCGTCCACCTGACCGACAGCCTGGACCTGTCCGCCGTCACCGAGGGCGGCCGGCTCGGCCTGCGGATCCGGCGCACGTGACGATCCCCGGCGACGTCCGTCGCGGCTGACGACTCCGCTTCGGCTCGCGGCCCTGGCTGGCCGACCCCGACGCCGGCATCACCGCCTGACCTCCTGCCGACGCGCCCGGGGTCGATGCCGCCGTTCGCCATCGGCCCTCCCTGAGCGTCGTCGGGGTCGGCGTGGAGTTCGCGGGGCCCAGCGAGGAGAAGCCGCTGATCGACGGTGCGGCAGACCGTGGGTGGCATCGGCGCGACTGATCTTCGCACGCGACATTCCTCGATGCCGGCCAGCTTCGGCCTCGACGTGACCCACCTCGGCGGGGCGATCGACCTCGACACCGCGAAGATCGCGCTGAGCAGCGACGACGGCGACTCGTTCGTCGCCAAGCTCATTGCCGAAGGAGCTGCAGGCGCGGGTTCACGATGGCCGATCGCCTACCGCGACGACCGGGTCGAGGTGCACGGCGGACCGGCGCGACCCGAGAACGGCATCGAGCTCACGTTCCCGCTCAACCTCAACATCTTCGACGTGATCCTCCTGCGCGAGCTGTACCTCGCTGCCAGGCCTTCGGCGACCGCACCGACGTCGTCGCCGCGATCTCGGGCAACGCCGAGCTCGGGCCGCATCGCCGTCACGGTCGACCGGGTCGGACTGCCGCGTGCCATCTCGGCTCGGCGCGTGCTGTCCGTTCAAGCCGCCGGACGGTTCGGGCTCTCCCTCGACGCCTCCGACGTCCGCGGCTCGGCGGCTTCCTGCTGGTCGACGAGGCGCGCGGCCGCTACGTCGGCGCGATCGAGATCGCCGTGCTGCAGAAGTTCAGCGCTCACCGCCATCGGCATCATCACCACCAAGAATCCCGACGGCACGCCCGGGCTTCTCGCTGCTGCTGCTGATCACCGTGCACGCTGCCGGTGCCGATCCCGCTCGGCTACGGGTTCTTCTTCGCGCGGCGCCGGCGGCCTGCTCGGCCTCAACCGCGGCATGGACGTCGACCGCATCCGCGACGGCCTGCGCACCGGCACCGCGGACTCGATCCTGTTCCCGACCGACATCATCCGGCGCATCGACGTGATCGTGCGCGACCTCGAGGAGAGCTTCCCCGCGGCCGAGGGCCACTTCCTGATCGCCCCGATGGCGATGATCACGTGGATGAACCCGGCGCTGGTCACCCTCAAGATCGGCATCATCCTCGAGATCGCGCCGCAGCCGACGGATCGCGCTGCTCGGCGTGCTGCGGCTGGCGCTGCCCACGGCCGACGAGGCCGTCGTCGACCTGAAGGTCGCGTTCCTCGGCAGCATCGACATCGCCGCGAGCCTGCTCGAGCTTCGACGCCTCGATCTACGACTCGTTCATCGGCTACGACGACTTCAAGCTCAGCCTCGAGGGCGACATCGCGATCCGCCTCTGCTGGGGCGCCCAGCCCGACCTCGTCGCGTCGATCGGCGGCTTCCACCCGAGCTACACGCCCGGCGCCCACCTGAAGCTGCCGGCCATGCGGCGGCATCACGGCTGTCGCTGCTGAAGGACAACCCGCGGCTCACGCTCGAGCTCTACTTCGCGGTCACGTCGCAACACGATCCAGTTCGGCGCCCGGCTCGAGTTCTTCGTCGGGGTCGACGGGTTCTCGATCAGCGGCGACCTGGGCTTCGACGTGCTGGTGCAGTTCGCGCCGTTCCTGATCGACGCCCACATGTGGGCGAACCTCGCGGTCGAAGGCCGGCGGCACGGACGTCTGCTCGATCAGCCTCGACCTGTCGCTGCGCGGTCCGACGCCGTGGATCGCGCACGGCACCGCGTCGTTCTCGATCCTGTTCTTCTGCGTCAGCGTCGAGGTCGAGGCCAGGTTCGGGCGGAAGGCCTCGACCTCGCTGCCGAGCCAGCCGGTGCTCGACCGTGCCTCGAGGCCGCTGCGTGACCCGCTGGACTGGGACGCGCGGACTGGCCGGCCGACGCCCTCGCCGGCGGTCGACCCTGCTCCCGCCGCCCGCCGGCGACGCTGGTGGTCGACGCGGCCGGCTGCTGCAGCGGCAGAGCCTCATGCCACTCGACACCGACATCGGGCTGGTCGGCGTGTCGCCGCCCGAGCGACGTCGGGCGGATCGCATCACGCGCGTGCGCATCGGGACGGCGGCCGCTTCAACGGCGGCAGCACGCCGTACGGTCTGGCCGGGTTCGCCCCCCCGACGTTCGCCGGCGCACCGACCGCCGACGCCGACCGACTGCGCGCGCCGGCGTTCGAACAGCGCCCGACCGGCGTGCGGTCGCAGCGGCACCGGGCTGTCCAGCACGCGGTCGTCGGCCACGCCGCGCGTACGAGCGGATCGTCCTCGACGATCCCGACGCCGCCGGAGCGCCGGCGGCGCGAGGTCACGCCGCCGGTCAACTTCGGCCCGCCTCGTGGCCGGCGGGGCGGCGGGCTCGTCCGCCGCCGCCCGCCGCCGGAGCGCCGGGACGAGCGCCGGGACGCGGCCCGTGCCGCGCCGGAGACGCGAGCCGCGTTCGCGGTTACCGGCCTCGACCGGCCTCACGCCGTCGCGGCAACGCGGTCGCCGGCCGACGGCTCGCGACGGCGCGGCGGCCCGGTGCCCGGGCTGCTCACCGCGTCGCGAGGCCGAGGCACGCCGGGCCGCGCGCTCGGCACCGGTGGCCGCGTCCCAGATCGTGCCGGAGGTGCAGCTTGTCCACTGACCTGCCCGACCCGCTGCCGCGGTACACCTTCCTGCCCTGGGCCCGACGCGGCGTCGCCGCCCGCATCGACCAGCCCGACACGCTGGCCGACGCCGGCGGAGACCGGCCGGCCGGGGCGTGCCCGTCAGCTGACCGTCGCGAGACCCGCGTCCGGGCGCGCCGTGCCCGCGGTGACGGCGTGTTCAAGCGACGTCGACTGGTCGGGCCGGGTGACGTCGAGGCGTTCACGCCCGAAGAGGTGCTGCGGACCGTGCCCCCGCCGGACAGCGTCACCGGGACGCCGGGTGACCTGGCGTTCGGCGAGGTTGACGACGAGGACCTGCCGTGGCGGCTACACCCCGGCACGGCGACGGCCGAGCACCGGCTCCGGCCGTGGATCACGCTGCTGCGTCGCGCTACTACGAGTTCACCGGCGTCTACCCGCCCGGGCGAGGCGGCCGTCCTCGTCGTGACCGACCAGGCTCTGCTGCCGCCGGCCACGGAGACGTGGGCCTGGGCGCACGTCCAACATGTTCGGCACCCTCGCGAACGCGGCGGCCCTCGACGCGTTCGTGGCCGGCTTCGCCCGACCACGCGCTGTCCCGGCTGATCTCGCCACGGCGGCTGCTGCTGCTCGTGAACAGCCCACCGACGCCTTCGTCGTCCCGGCGTTCGAGTCCGGCCGGCTCGCCGGCCTCGGCACTCCCGACGAGACCGTTCCGGCCCCAGACCGTCCCGGCGAGGGGGTCAACCGCGCCGGTTCCCGGTGTACTACCAGCGGCCCCGCGGACGTCGGCGGTGGGGGACTTCGAGACCTTGGCCCGGCGGCCCAGGCCGTTCGTCGTCGGCCCGGGCTTCGGGAAGCGGCCGCTCGACGTCTCGATCCGTGCCGCCGTACTACCCGCGGTCGCGGGCACGACGGTCGACCTCGAGGGCGTGCTCCAGCCGGTGCGGCAACTTCAGCCTGCGCGCTGCCGACCCGGCTGGCCATCTGTACCGTGATGCGGGACGAACTGGTCGCGCTGGTCGATTCGGCAGGGAGACTTCCGCGAGCGACCCAGGCGACGACGACCCGATCATGAGCCCGCCTGCGTACGCCGAGCTGCTGGCTGGCATGGAGCGCGTCGGCGATGCCGCCGAGGTTCCGGACGCGGCCTGGCTGACCCCAACCCACACGGGGACCCGCGCAACCGGGCGGCGGTGGCCGGGCTCGGAGCGCGGAACTCGTGCGTCAGCGGGACGACGAACTGATGGAGCGCGCCGCGCGCAGGTCGACGCGCTGTCGGCGGTGAACCAGTGCCTCCGCGAAGCCGACCTCGCCATGGCCACGACCGAACGCGTTTTCGCCAAGCACATCGCCGGCGCGGACGCCAACCGGATGCTGATCCTGACGGTGGCCTGTCCAGTCGTCGATCGCCGCTGCCGCGTGGCCCTGGCGCTGCTGCTGGTTCTGCGGCAGTGACCGTGCGGGGCCAGGTGGACGCGAGCCGGATCCCCGTGGCCGCGCAGGCACCGGCGTTCCGTCTGGTATCGCCCGACCGCAGCGGCAGTTGGTGCGCGGCCTCACGACGCATGAGCGCGGGGTCGCAGGACGACCTGATCGGCCGGCTGAACGCCACGAGCTGGTAGCGTCGTCCCCGCCGCCCCCACCGCCGGCGGCAACCGGGTACGCGAGTGACCCTCGGCCTCGTCGCCGGCGCCCAGGCCGGCGAGCAGGCTAGCTGGCTGCTGAAGCCGCGTGGCGCCAGTTCGCCCCTCGCCTACGCCGAGGTGGCGGCCCGCTTCGCCGCCGACCGTGGTCTCGTCAGTGTGTCCGGTTCCGCGCCGGGTCGGTCTCGGCGCGCGGCACTGCAGAACACCGACCAGGCGGTGTTCTCCCTGTCGGCGGACACGTTCGCCACGTGGTTCGGCGACGCGGTGGACGGCAAGACCTACCGCGGCGTCACCGCTGCTCCGGAGGGGTCGGCGTTCGTCGCCACCACGACGACCAGCGACGCAGGCGCCGGCCAGCAGTTCGCCGCCGCCCTCGGCGGGTTCACCGGCGTGGCCGCCACCCGGCTCGCGCCGGCACCGCTCGCACCCCTGGCCGGACCGGATGCGCTGGCGGGGGGCATCGGTGACAGCCTGCGCCCGCGCACCGCGCTGCCCGCCCGGCTGCGGACGGTCGTGCGGGGTGCCGACGCCGCGGTCGCGGCGCTCGTGCGCACCCGGCGGCTGCGGCCGGTGCTCGCGCACCCGCGGTTCCCCGACCCGCTCTTCGAGCCGCTGCGGCAGCTGGGCCAGGACTACGTGCTCCCGAACATCGCCGACCTGCCGCCCGAGTCGATCGCGGTGATGGAGCCCAACGGCCGGTTCATCGAGGCGGTCATGGCCGGGGCGAGCACCGAGCTCGCCCGCGAGCTGCTGTGGAACGAGTTCCCGACCGATCAGCGCGGCACCTACTTCTCCCGGTTCTGGGACGCGCGCGACGCCGGAGCCGACGCGCCGCCACCTGATATCCGCGATCTCGCCGACTGGACCGGCCAGCTCGGCGAGCAGTCAGGGCGGGCAGGCGGCCTGCTCGTGCTGGTCGTGCGGGCCGAGCTCCTGGTGAAGTTCCCGAACACGGTGGTGTTCGCGCAGCACGGCACGTACGTGTCCGGCGGCCGGACGCTCGACGACGCCGGGGACGATAGAAATACCCGGTGCTGCGCGGGCACCTCGACCCCGACATCGAGCTCTACGGGTTCGAGCTGACCCCGGCGGCCGCGGTGGGCACCGCGGCCGACGCCGGGTACTTCTTCTGCTTCATGGAGCGGCCCGGGCAGAATCGCTTCGGTCTTGACCTGGCCGACCCGCCGCCCGCCCTGGACACCTGGGACGCCCTCGCCTGGGCGCACCTGGCCGGCGATGCCGATCTGGTCACCCTCGGCGGCGCCAATGCCAGGCTCGCGCCGACCGCCGCCGGCCAGCCACCGTGGAACCAGACGGCCGCGCACCAGGCCGCCATCTTCTGCCAGAGCCCGGTGCTGCTCGCTCGCCACGCCACCGACATGCTTCCCGAGGTACGCCGTCATGAGTAGCGTCGACTGGACCGGCCTCGACCACGCGCTCCCGGGCGCGCCGGATGTCGCCGCGCTCGCGGCCGGGCTGGAAGGCGACGTCCCGGTGGTGCTGCTGCCGGTGCGGGTCGAGACCCGCTTCAACACCGTCGAGGTGGCCGGCGATGGTGACCAGCGCCAGCGCGCTGACCGACGCGCTCAGCGCGCTGCGCGTCACCGTGCGCACGCTCGCTGACCGCGGGTACGCCACCACGCCGCGGGGCACGGTCACCGTCGAAGAGCAATTTAAGAACGACATCGAGAAGTCCCTGTACGCCCTCATCGAGCGCGACCTGGACACGGCGGAGAACCAGGTCGGCGCGGTCGCCGACACCGCCGTCCCCAGCCGATCAGCGGCGGCGGGATCGCCCTCGCCGGGACACTCACCCAGCTCGTCCAGGCGACCCCGAGAGCGCATTCGCCGCCGCCAGGCCAGGCCCTGCCCAGGAGCTGCGGTCCGGATACCAGCGGGAGCGGTTCACCGCCCGGCTGGCCGAGATCAGCGGGCGCGCGGCACCGGTCCTGCGCATGCTGTCGAAGCGAGTCGCCTGCCCGGTCTGCGGCTAGCCGCCGATCTCGCCCCGCGCCGGGGTGCCGACGTGGCTCGCCTGATGGGCCGTGACCCGGCCGGCCAGGGCTGCTGCGCCCGATGCCGGCTGCCGCGCGACCGTCCGCCGGTCGTAATCGCCGACGGCACCGTACCCGCCGCGCTCGACGCGCGCCGGGCAATCAGCCTGGACAAGCACAGGCTCGCCGACACGGCGGCCGCGGTCGAGGCGATAAGAGACGGGCTTGCTCGCGGCGCGGCGCGACATGACTGCGGCGGCCGCGCTCACGGTGCTCCCGCCGGAGTGGAAGGCTGACCTGCTCGCCGAGATCGCGACGGTCCTCGGCACCGACGAGCTGCGCGCCGCCATCGCCGCGGTGCCCAGCGGGCGCGCCGACCTGGACGTATTCGGTGCCCGAGCACCTGCGCGGCGTGGTGTACAGCTGCCCACCGCGACGGTGCTCGAGCATCGGCTGCAGGTGCGCATCTACCCGGAGCCGCTGGCCGTCGACACCCACGAGCCCGAGCTGACCGAGATCGAGGCTGCGGCGGCGCAGGGTACTGGACCGAGACGATGGCCGCCGGCCCGGACGCGACCCCGGCTGGGTGCGTGGCGGGCGCTGTGCGTGGGCCGCAGCACACGGCGCGCGGCGTGGATCGCCCACACGACGGAGCCGCCGGACGCGCAGCACACGCCGGGCGCGCTCGCGGCGGCCGCCCGGGTTCGCAGCTGGACGTGCTGGTCAAGCGGCTGCGCGAGCTGGCCGATACCCCGAGCATCAAGCGGGGCCGGATGGTCACCGCGGAGCAGAAGGCCGTCGACGACCTGCACGCGAGCGTCGCGGCGCGCCCGCGCTTCCGGCCAAGGCCAAGGAGTCGCTGTCCGCGCGGCTCGCCTCGGCCACGGCGCCCCTGGAGGCGCCAACGCCGACGGGCTGCTGTCGGCGCGGCAGTGGCTGCGCGATCTGACGGGCCTGCGCGACGCCCTGGCCGGGCTGGCCGACGAGGGGCCGCCGCGGCCGCGTCTGTCCGACACCGAGCGCCGCCCTTCGACGTGGACTCGCGCCGCGCGCTCCGGAGTGCTGCCGGACCGCTTCGCCGTCGTGCCGTCCGCGGCGGCCGGGTCAGCCACGTCGCGCAGGGAGCGCCGGTCTCCGTCGACCTCGCGCTCAGCTTCGACCCATCCGCTCCGGCAGGCGGGTTCTCCCTCGACGAGGACGGCAATCTGCTGGTCGACGAGGCGATCCGCTGGATGGTCGACTTCGACGTCGCGCTGACCAAGGGGATGGCGGTCTCCGTGCCGCTCACCGCAGCGGAGGCGCAGTCGGGGTTCGACGAGGTGCTGGTGATCGGTGTGGCCGGCGGGGACGCCGACGACGGCGCCGACGGCTGGCCGCCATGCTCGACGCCCACCACTACACCGCCGAGGGCCTGTCGCTGCTGCCGGTCGGCACGCCGACCAACAACACCGAGGCCGCCGCGCGGGTCACAAGCACAGACGACGCGGACGAGGCGTTTCCGATCGAGCGCGGCGCCTCTCTGGTCAGCTCCGCCGGAGCGACGGCGGCCGGCTGGCCGCAGCGCTGGGCGTGCCGTCCGACGTCTCGCCCACATCCGCGGCGCGAACGGCATGGACGCCGACGACTCGCACCGCGGGCACGGCGCTCTACGGCGCGACCATCGGGCACGCCATCGAGGAGCTGGCCGCCGGGCTGGTCTCGCTGGACGGGCGCGAGCGGCTGCGCGTTCGTCACCGGCTCGGTCAGCGCGCGGGGCCTTCTGCCGGCTCTGCGGGTCGCCGACGAGCCCTACGGCGTGCTGCCGATCAGCGCGCTCAGCCGGTTCGTCCCGGACCAGCGCGACGCCCGACTCCTCAACGCGACCCAGGCGGATAACGCCCCCCAGGGGCTGTTCGACACCGTCCTGCTCGGGGTGCTGCGCCAGATGCACGCCGATTGGACGCGGCTTCGAGCGCCGGTCAAGCACGCGCACAGCCCCGACGTCGGGCGCCCCGGCTACGACGCGCAGCAGCACTTCCTGCAGATGCTCGGGCTGCAGGCGACCTCGGTGGCCGCGTCCTACCGCTTCGGGGTCAACGTCGCCGATCGCGGCGGGGTGCGCGGGCACCCGGAGCTGTCGCTGTCCTTCGGCATCCCCAAGGCCGGCGAGCAGACCCGCCCGACGGTGGCGCAGTTCGGGCCGTACGCGCTGATGGAGCGCTTCGCCCGCCCGCTGGCCGCCGCGTTCGGCATCCCCGACACCGCGCTGCGCGGCCCGGCTGGCACGGGCGGGGGCATCGCCGAGCATTGGCAGGACGTCTATGGGCGCCTCACCGAGGCCCGCGCCTACCAATTGCGGTACCTGTTCGGGATCAAGCCGCTGCGCGGCGCCGTGGCACGCGACGATGCCGGCACGGGAGGGTCCAGCGGGTCCGGCGGGGCGGGTGGATCCGGCGCCGCGACGTCCACGGCGGCGCTGCTGGCCGCCGACTACCTGGCGCTGGCCGACCGCGCATTGCACTCCAGCGGGGCCGGCGTGCCGTTGGCGCAGATGCTGATGCGGCATGCATTGCTGGCTGAGGGTCGTCGCGCCGCCGTGCGCATCCTGTTCCGCGAGGGCATGCTCAACGACGCCACCTACGCCTGGGCGGCCAGCTCCAGCACCTACGACTGGACGACGATCACTCGAAGTATCCCGTGTCGTCCTGGGGCGTTCTGCTGGCGAGCGTCTACCAGCTGGAGCTCCGTTACTACGGGGGAGGCGGCGCCGTCACTCCGTTCCGCACGTACATCGGCGGGTCGACCATGGCTGACTATCTATCAGGACGGGGTACGGCGCCGCTGTTCGCCGGCTATGCAGGGCGCGCCGACCATCAGTTCGCCATCGACGGATTGACGCAGCATGCGGCGGCGGTCGCCGCGCTGGGCGCGCTGCCCGCATCGCGGGTGGACGCGCTGGCCCGCGAGCACCTGGACCTCGGCGGACATCGGCTCGATGCGTGGCTGACCGGCCTGGCGCAGCGGCGGCTGGATGCGATGCGCGCAGCGCGGCCTGCCGGCGCGCGGGTCGGCGCCTTCGGCTGGGTGGAGAACCTGCGGCCGGACACGATCCCGCGCGATCCGGCGGCGCTGCCGGCGTCGCTGGCGGGGCGGCCGGGTCCCCGTCAGCGACTCGGCGAATCAGGGCTTCATCCAGACGCCCTCGCCGACGCACGCGGTCACCGCGGCGATCCTGCGCGGCGGATACGTATCGCAGGCTAGCGAAGGCCGCTCGGGCAACGAGATGTCGATCAACCTCGGCTCCGGGCGGGTGCGCACGGCGCTGGCGCTGATCGACGGCGTGCGCGCCGGAAACGACCTCGGCGCGCTGCTCGGCTACCGGATGGAGCGGTTCCTGCACGAGTACTACGCCCGACCGGACACCCCGCACGTCATCGAGCTCGACCGGCGATCGTGCCGCTGCGGCGCGCGTTCCCGACTGTCGCCGCGTGGATCCCGGCGCCGACGCGGGACCCGAGCGCGAGCGGTACGTCGTCGACGGCCTCGCGCTGGTCCGCACGGTGCTCGACTGGGTCGACGGCCGCCCGGCGCTGGGGCGACCGGGACGCTACCGATCCTGCCGGCGGCAGCTTCGCCGGCTATCCCTGGGGCCTGCCGGCCTCCGCGGTGCCGCCGGCTCGCCGATCGACAAGGTCGACGGTCTGCTGCGGGCGATCGACGAGCTCGCCAACGCCGTCGATGCGCTGGCCGACCTCACCACCGCCGAGGCGGTGCACCAGATCGTGCGCGGCAACCACCCGCGCGCCGCAGCCGTGCTCCCGGCGATGGCCGAAGGCATCGCGCCACCGGCTGCCGAGATCGCCGAGAGCCCGCGCACCGGGCTGCCCGTGACGCACCGGGTGGTGCTCCAGGTACCGGCGCTGCCTGCCGATCCCGCCGCCCCGCCGAGCTGGACGGCCGTGCCGCGACCCCGCGCGCGCCGTCGAGCCGTCGCTGGACGCCTGGCTCGGCGGGCTGCTCGGCGATCCGACGACCATCCGGGTGCGCCTGGGCCGCCGCCGGGCGCAACGAGCGGGCCGCTCCGGTCACACGCGCCGCCCGAGGTGTCGGTCGCCGAGCTCGGGCTGCGGCCGCTCGACCTCCTCGCGATCGTCGGGCCGGGATACGAGGCGGGGGTCGGCGACCTGGTCGCGCGGGTGCTCGACGCCCGTCGCCCGAACACCATCGAGCCCGACCCCGCCAGCCGGGTCCGCCGGCGCGCCGACCTCCGCGAGACGCCTACGTGATCGACCCGTCCGCGCGCCGCGTGGGGACCCGGACGATCCGCGGCATCACCGACGTGTCGGCCTGCTGGAGGCGTGGGCGACCTGCTCGGGCGCGCACGCCCTGCCGAGCCCGCGGAGTACGCCGCGCAGGGCGCCACTCAGGGCGGCGCCGGCGGCACGACCGACGAGGCCGACGCCCAGGTCCGCATCGACCGGCTCACGGCTCGGGCCGACGGGGCCGCGCTCGCGCTGGCTCGATTGCTGGCCGACGACCACACGCTGCGACGCCGTGCTCGACGGCGATCCGCGGGCGTTCGTCGTCGCCAACGACGACGTCCACCTGCACGATGACCCGGATCTCGGCCGAGTCCTGATCGAGCCCGACCTGCTGTGGATCGCCCGGGAGGCGTGGCGCGCCGCCGTGATCGGGGCGGCGGAGTTCGGCATGCAGTCGGCCCCGCCGCGGCGGTACGCCACTCGCGACCAGGTCTGCCGGGAGCTCCTCCAGGCCGCCGAGACCGGTTACGTGGACCTGATCGCTCGGCTGCAGACGGCGGCGCGGCGATGGCCGCCCCCACCGCCGGCGAGGTCTCGACGACGGCCCGGGTGACTGCGGCCCGCGCGTTGCTCGGCGAGGCCGTGGCGATGGTCCCGCGGGTGGACTCGACCCGATCCAGGCCGACCTGGTTGACTCCGGGGACGGGCCAAGGCGGCACCGGACGAGCTCGACGGCTGGCTGGAGGGAGCGGCGACCGTCCGCGCCGGCGCGTCTGCTGGCGACGTGCTGGTACTGGCGGAAGCCGCCGGCCGCCTTCGCGGCGCGCGACGGTACGCAACTGCCGCACATCGCCGACGAGCCGTGGCTCGGCGGCGCGCTGGCCGATCCGGTCCACCCTCGCCGGGCGGGTGAGCGCGGTGGTCGTACGGCGCCGTTGCCGAGCTCCCGGCGGCCGGTGCTACCGGCGGTCGGCGCTGCTGGTGGACGAATGGTCGGAGACCGTGCCGTTCGCGAGGACAGACCACCGGGCTCGCCGTGCACTACGACCAGCCGGACGCCACCGCGCCTCAGTGCGTGCTGGTGGCAGTGCCGCCGGTCCGGGGGCAGGCGTGGCAGCTCGCCGACGTCGCCGCGACCCTCGCCGACACGCTCGAGGTGGCCCAGAACCGGCTCGTCGAACTCGAGCACCTCGGCGCCGACCTCTACGGGCAGGTGCTGCCCCTGCTCGTCGGCGAACTGGTGCCCGAAGCGGTCGGCGGTACCGCTGCTCCCGACGGCTCGCGCGTCATCCTCGACTTCGCCCAGAACAATCCGACCGGAGGTTGACTGTGCCGTTCATCGACGCCGGCTCGTGCGAGCCGCTCCGGGTGTGGAGCCGGCTGGAGCCGCGGACCCGCGAGACCGACTTCGCCGATGCCCTGGCCGCCCGGATCCAGGATCCGATGTTCATGCTGGGCCGGCAGTGGCAGTTCGGCGAGTTCGCCGGCGAGGACACCGGCTCTGCGGTGCTCGCCACGTTGGCCCGGTCGGTGACACCGGTGGTGGCGGCGGGCGCCGGGAGCGACGACGGTCTGGATCCGGTGGTGGAGCGCCTTCCGATGGACCTCCCGTTGATCGTCCGGGCGAGGCTGGGCCGGGCGCTGATGTCCCGGCTCGACGCGGCCGCTGCGGCTGCGGTCGCGGCCGGGACGTTGACACCGGCGTACGACCCGGACGCCTACCGCCGATTGTTCGCGGGCGTGTTCGGCCCGCTCGACCCGGATCCGATCGACGCGTTGAACCAGGCTCGGGATCGGGCTGCACCGCGCGTAGGTCGCGTCCGGGATGCCCTGCGCGGCCGGAGCGTCGACGGCGTGCGGGTGTTCGCCGCGGTCCGGGCGGGGATGGTGGCGACGGAGCTGCCGCCGGCACTGATCGCGGGCGTCGCGCCGGGTCATCTCGGCATGGTGCTCGCCGCGCTCGAGTCCTACCGATCGTGGTTCGCGACCACCTACGCGATGCCCGCTCCGGCGTCGATCCGGTGGGAGGCCGACCAGCTCGAATACGCGGTCGAGCGTGACGATGCCCGGTGACGGCGGGACCGTGGCGCTGTCCGCCGCCGAGCACCAGGGTGGCCGGCTGGACTGGTACTCCTTCGATCAGGGTCAGGTCACGGCCGGGACGGCGTCGGCCGCGCAGACCGACGTCCGGACGGTGATCCCGGTACCGGCCGAGTTCCCGGGGATGCCCAAGCCGCGGTGGTGGCAGTTCGAGGATGCCGCCGTCGACCTCGGCAAGCTGGGCGCCGATGCGACCGACGCCGCCCGCATCGTGGTGAGCGAATTCGCCTTGCTGTACGGGAACAACTGGTTCGTTCTCACCTGTGGACAGCCGGTCGGCACGGTGGCCGAGGTGCAGGGTGTGATCGTCACCGACGTGTTCGGCTGGCGCACGCTGGTCGAACCGGCCGCCCACAGCGCAGGCGCCAACTGGACGAGCTGGGACGCGTTCAGCCTGTCGCCGCGTGCGTCGGGGCCGGCGACGACGCCCCTGCCGCCAACACCTCTACCTCCCCGCGGCGCTCGGTCACATCGTCGACGGCGAACCGCACGAGTCGGTGGCGTTCGTGCGGGACGAGACCGCCGACATGGTCTGGGCGGTCGAGCAACGGGTGCCGGACGGGCTGGGCGGTTCCCGCGACGGGGCGGAGGCGGCGCGTCGGCGGTGCACGAGTTCGGGGCCGAGGACCCGCCGCCGGCCGGTGTGGGTACGGACGCGGGCACGGCGCCACCGACGTTGCGGTACCGGGTCCAGACCGACGTCGCCGAGAACTGGATCCCGTTCATCCCGGTCCACAAGCCGCAGGACACCCGTGCGATCCGGTTGCAACGTGCGGCGCTCGAGCGGACGGCCGCCGCGGTCGCCGGGCGGGTGCGCCCGGTCACGTCGATCCTGCGGCCCGGAGTCTCGGCCGACGATGCGAGCGCGACGGCGTACTTCGTCAACGAGGAAGAGGTGTCGCGGGCCGGTGTCGTGGTCAGCGGGATGTTCCGGCGCGCTCGGCGCTACGACGACGGACGCCGGTCGTGTGGCGAGCGCGGCGGGTGACCACGGGTCGCGGCAGTGGTCGACAGTGGGCTGACATTCGACCGGATCGACGAGGTCCGATCTTGACACCCGAATCCGTCGAGCCGACGATGAACTCACCTTCGGATGTGCTAAACGCACGCTCGCTTTTGAACCGGGTTTCAGGAGAATATCTGAGCCGTTGGGAGTCCTCCCGGGCGGACGTAGTCGTGCAGTCGCGCGGATGCGCGTCCTGTTCCGGCTCCGTACCGTTCCGGGGGGCGCTCAGGTGCCGTTGATCGTCGCGATCGGACTGGCCGGGGCCGGGAAGACAGCCATCCTGCGAGAGCTCGCCAGCAGAGGACGCCACGTCGTCGACCTCGAACGTCTCGCCCGCCACAGCGGGTCCGCGTTCGGAGGATTCGGGCCGGAGCCGCAACCGTCGCAGGCGGAGTTCGACGAGTCGTTGGCGGCGGCCCTGGCCTGCGGCGGCGCCGATCGGCCCACGTGGATCGAGGACGAAGGGCCGTTCCTCGGCTCGCTGTCCCTCCCGCCGGATCTCCTGGCCCGCTTGGCGGTTGCGGATGCCGTGGAGGTGGTGGCGCCACCGGCGGCCCGGATCGACCGCTCTCGTCGCCACGTACGGATCGATCGACCCGCGACTGCTCATCAAGGCCACGCAGCGGATCCGGCCCCGGCTCGGAGCAGCCCGCGCCGCCCGCGCGATCCGGGCCTTCGGACAGGCCGACGTCCGGGCCGGTGTCGATGCGCTGTTGCCGTACTTCGACGAGGCGTACCGGTTCCGCGCCGCGCGTTGCCCGCGGAGGATTCGCCGGCGGGTCGAGTTCTCGGGGTGCGGTGCTGCTGGGTCCGGCGTCGGCGATGTCGCCGCCGGTGGTCGCTGACCGGGCGTGGTTCGATGAACGGGAGACCCCAACCGAGGCGAATCGATGAGAGGGCGCGACCGTGGAGTACGAGGTTCTCGACGCCGAGCAGCGTGAGCAGTTCCTGGAGCAGGGCTTCGTCCGGGTGCCGGGCTGCTTCACCAGGGCGGCGGCCGCCGAGCTGACGTCGTCGGTGTGGACGCGGCTCGGTTACGACCCCGACGACCAGTCGACCTGGCTCGAGTCCTCGATCCACATGCCGACCCATCAGCAGCTCGACGTCGAGCAGTTCGCGCCGCGAGCGTGGCAGGCCGCCTGCGAACTCGTCGGGGGAGCCGACCGGATCCGGCGGCCGTTCGGGTGGGGTGACGGCTTCATCGTCAACCTGTACGAGGGATCGGACCGCCCTTGGGAGGAGGCGTCGTCGAGTGCGCCAGGCTGGCACAAGGACGGCGACTTCTTCCGGCACTTCCTCGACTCACCCGAACAGGGGCTGCTGACCCTCGTGCTCTGGTCCGACGTGGTGCACCAGGGTGGCGCGACCTTCGTGGCGGCGGACTCGGTCGGGCCGATCGCCCGGTTCCTCGCGGCTCATCCCGAGGGAGTGGACCCCGGCGCGTTCTACACGAGCGGATCATCGAGCAGTGTTCGGTGTTCGTGGAGGCCACCGGCGAACTCGGCGACGTGTACTTCCTGCATCCGTTCATGCTGCACGCCAAGGCCCAGAACCTGCTGAGGCTGCCACGCCTGATCACGAATCCGCCGGTGCATCTGAACGAACCCATGCGCTTCGACCGGCCGGACCCGGACGACCACTCGCTGGTGGAGCAGGCGGTGCTGCGCGGTCTCGGCAAGGCGAAATACCCCTTCGAACCGACGCATGCCCGCGAGGCGATCGTGCCCGAACGGGTACGGCGGATGGAGCGGATGAAGGCAGCGGAACGGGAACGGCTGGCGGCGCAGCGGTAAGAGCTCGGCCGGGTAGCACCGGAGGTGCGCGCGTAGCACTGTCGAGCGTGTTACCGGCACCCTTCGCTGGTCACCTCCTCGATACCTGGCGCGGCGGACCCCGGGTATGGCGGTTCAGGCCGGCGTATGGCTGTAGGCGGTGCTACGACCGGTCGGACGGCGCTACCGGCGACGGGCGGCACTACCGGCCGACCCGGTGGCCCCCGCGCCGGTCCCTGGCCGACGATCGACACCGCAGCGGGCGACCTCGGCCTGTCGGCGGCTTCCTGCGGCGGGGGCGTCGCGGACACGCGTAGCACCGACGGGACGTGGATCGCGCCGGAGGTGCGTGCGTAGCACCGTCGAGCGTGTTACCGGCACACCTTCGCTGTTACCTCCGAGATCCTGCGCGCGGCGGACCCTCGGTATGGCCGTTCAGGCCGGCGTATGGCTGTGGGCGGTGCTACGACCGGTCGGACGGCGCTACCGGCGACAAGCTGTACCGGCCGACCGAGCCCGGTCTGCAACGCTCCGTGTCCGACCTGCTGCGGGAGGCGCCGACCGGCGAACTTGGACGGGCGTGTTCAATGAAGGCACGCGCCTTGACCAACGGGGCGCGTGGTATGGCACGTCCGCTACCGCCGGAAAGGTCCCGATCATCCCGATCACCAACCCGCGGAGGTTGCGCGTTTCCTTCGCGATCCTCGCCGCCGTGACGTCACTGACGGTCGCGGGCTGTACGGCGTCCGGTTCCGCCCCGACTGCCGCGGACTCGGCGACCCCGTCGGCCACCTCGCCGGCTGGCGACCTCGCCGACGATCGCCACCCCGTCGCCATCGCACGCGTCGCACCCGCCCTCGCGCACCGCCTCGCCCAGCCTGACACCGACGCCGACCCCGACCCCAACGCCGACCGAAGCCCCAGCCGATCGGCCCGCCGATGCTGCTGGACACCATCGCTCCCGCAGACGGGACCACGGTCGGCGTGGCCATGCCGATCTCGGTGATCTTCACCAACCCGGTGAAGGCGTCGGCCCGCGCCCAGATCGAGAAGCACATGAAGATCACCACCTCCGTCCCGGTCACCGGCGCCTGGCACTGGTTCAGCGACCGCCCGCGTCGACTTCCGGCCGAAGACGTACTGGAAGCCCGGGACGACGGTGTCAGATGGACGCCGACCTGGACAACGTGAGCAACGGCAACGGCCGCTACGGCACGCACAGCTACCGCCACTCGCTTCACGATCGGCGACGACGTCCGCACGCCGTGGTCTACGTGAAGACCCACACCATGAAGGTGACCCGCGACGGGCCGGTGTCACGCACCCTGTCGATCGACGCCGGCAGCCCCGACTTCCCCGATCCTGGGACGGCACGATGGCCGTCATCGACAAGCCGACCAAGGTCCGCATGACCTCGTGCAGCGTGGGCATCAGCTGCGACAAGGACGAGCCCGAACTTCTACGACCTGACGCTGCCGTGGGACGTCCACCTCACCACTCGGGCACCTACGTCCACTACTCGACCGGCGACCCGCACCCGGGCCACAGCTACGGCTCGCACGGCTGCGTCCACCTGTCGCTGGCGGACGCCAAGTGGTTCTACGACCACGTCAAGCAGGGCGACCCGATCACCATCACCGGCTCGCCGCGCGGCAAGGCCGCCGGCGACAACGGCTACGCGGACTTCAACCTGTCGTGGAACGCCTGGCTGGCCGACAGCGGCATGGGCGGCCCGACCCAGACCTGAGGTTCTCGTCGGCTGCCAACGCAACCGACCAGTGCTCGAGGCCGTGGGGCGACCGCTACGTCGTCAGCAGCAGCGCCCAGCCGACGAGGACGGCCGTCGCGATACGAGGCGACGATCAGCGGCGCGCCGAACCGGGCGAAGGTGGCCGTGGTGTAGCCGCCCGGTCGCATCACCATCAGGTTCGACTGGTGGCTGAACGGGTTGATGAAGGTGAACGAGATGCACGTGCCGATCAGCGGCCAGCAGCGATCACCGGGTCGACGCCGCAGCTCGGCGGCGATGCTCAGTGCCACCGGGGTGAGGATCGACGCGGCCGCCGCGTTGGTCACCAGGTTGGTCATCACGCGTCGTGGTGAGACGAAGACGATCACGACCAGCAGCAGGTTGCCTGCGGCCAGGTACTCGATCGCGCCGGCCAGCACGGTCGGCGAGCCCGCTCTCACCACGACCGCGCCGAGACCGACCGAGCCGGCCAGGATGAACAGCACGTTCCAGTCCAGCGCGCGCGCCGCCGAGCTGGGCGTGATCACGCCGGTGAGCACCATGAGCACCGCGCCCGCTGAAGGCGACCAGTTCGACCGGCGCGAGGCCGAACGACGCCGCGACGATGACGGCGGCCAGGATCGCACAGCGCGATCCAGGTCTTGCGCGGCTGCGGCGCGCGGCCGGCCGCGTCCTGCCACAGTGCCACGGACTCGCTCGTCCAGGAGCATCGTCTGCGCTGGTCGGCCGGTCACGAAGCAGGTGTCGCCGGGACGCCGGCGGTGCTCGCTCAGGGCTTGGTCGTCTGTGCGGCGATCACGTGCAGGCCGCGTCGTCCTCGAGCTCGCGAGGGTCCCGTGCCGCCGGCTGCGCACCGAGACCTCGTAGAGCCGATGCGGTGCGCAGACCGAAGCGCGGGCTGCCCCACAGCGCGCTGACGCCGGACTCGGTGGCCGCGAAGACCAGCACGTCGCCGGCCTCGATGTCGGTGGCGGCGAGCGGCTCGCCGCCGTCGCGCATGACTGCAGCTCGAACTCTCTGGGTTCGAGCCAGGCCCGACGTCGCGCTGCGCGCCGGCCGCTGGCCAGGGCCCGCGAGACACCGGGATCTCGACCCGCCAGTCGCTCGTGCGGCGTCGTGCGCCGCCGCTCCCCGGAGCAGCAGCGGCGCGGTCAGGTAGATGACGCAACGCCCGACCAGGGCGACCGGCAAGCGCGACCGGGGCGAACGACAGCATCGACACGTCGACGCCGGCTGTCGGCGGCGATCCCGGCGATCAGCAGGTTCGAGCTGGTGCCGATCAGCGTCACCGAGCCGGCCAGCGTCGTGACGTGCGCGATCGGCAGCAGCACCTCGCGGGCCGGGACGTCGTCGGGTCTGCTCGAGCTGCTTCGCCGCCGGGATCAGCATCGCGACGATCGGCGTGGTGTTCATCAGGGCCGAGGCGACGCCGACCGGGGACGATCAGCCGCCGCAGTGCCTGCCGCGCCGTCGTCACGCGTGGCCAGCAGCCGCCAGGTGACCCGGGTGACGATCCCGGTCTGCACGATGCCCTTCGCGATCACCAGCATGCGCGGCGACCGTGATCACGCCGCCGTTGCTCAGCCCGCCGAACAGAGCCCGGCAGGGGGTGACCCGGGTCAGCCCGGCGATGGCCAGCCCGGTGGCCAGCGCGAGCACGGCGGCACCTTGCCCGACGCCATCGCCACCAGCGTCGCGACGACGATCACCGCGGCGACGTACATCACGGCGGCTCCGCGGACTCAGACATCGGGAACGCCCACTGTAGGGGCTGACTAGGGCCGGTCGCCGAGGGCGCCGCTGCGCTGAAGGAAGGCCAACGAGTCGCGAGCCAGTTGATCCATGGACGTCGCCACCGGCCGCCACAGGGACACCGCGCGGGCCGATCTCGACGACGTCGTCGCGAAACGACTCCACCACGAGCGGGCCGACGTAACCGATGTCGTCGAGTGTGTCGAAGATCGTGCTCCAGGGAACGTGCCCGCTGCCGCATGCGCCGCGGTCGTTCTCCGACACCTGGACGTTGCGGATCAGCGGCGCGGCCGCGCGGATCGCTGCCCCGATGTCCTTCTCCTCGATGTTCATGTGGAACGTGTCGAGAGCGAGCCCGACGTTCGGCCGATCGATCGAGGCACACAGCTCGATGCCCTGCTCGACGGTGTTGACCAGGTCGGTCTCGAACCGGTTGAGCGCCTCGATCGCCAATGACACACCGCGGTCCTGCGGCGTAGTCGGCGAGCTACTCGGAGCGCGTCCACCGCCCACTGCCGCTGGCGTGCGCGCGCCGGTGCGGGCATCGCCCGCGCCTTGCCGACCGCCGAGTACATCGGGCCTGACACGACCGTCGCGCCGACCGCGGCGGCGAAGTCGATGCATCCGCACAGGTAGTCCAACCCCGCCGCCCGACCGGCCTTCGTCGCGTGCGAGACGTCCCGGCGGGGCCGAACGCGCCGCCGACCGTCAGGGTCAGGCCGGCCCGGTCGGCGGCGTCGCGCACTCGCGAGGGAGTCAGGACGCTGAGATCCTCGACGCACACCTCGACGAGGTCGTATCCCATCTCACGGACGGTCGAGAAGGTGCCAAGGTCGTCGTCGCCGAACGGGGAGGCGAGGACGAAGGAGCTCAAGCCCGCCTGGCGCTCAATCATCTGACGGGCCTGATCGGCCGGCGCCGGATAGATCAGCAGCGGTGACGGGTTCGGCATCTCGCCACGGCGGCTCCACTGCCTGGTCCAAGTCGACGACGAAGGGTCTCGAACCCTCGGCCAAGGTCCAGGCCGGCAGGTCGATCGCGGCACCACCCCGGAGGGCCGACTCGTGCGCAAGGATGCCGGTGCAGGTGATGTTCGCGGCCTGGACGGCGTTCGGATACGCGTCCTGTTCGCCGAGCACCGCCTGGATCAGCCGGTGGGCGAGGTGCGGGTGCGAACCGCCGTGCCCGCCGCCCTGGATGAAGGAGCGATGGCCGCCCTCGGCGCTGTCGTCGTAGACGCCGGCAGTGGTGAACCGGCGGATCGATTCCGGCAGCCGATCCGCGTAGTCGGGCACCGAAATGCCCTCCGGCCGTTCGCCCGTGTAGACGACGTGGCTCTCATCAGCCAACTGCGACCACTCGAACGAACGGATCGCCCCATACACGTCGAAGCTCTCCCGGTACTGGCGAGCCACCGTCCACAGGCTCCTGGTCACCTCGGCGGCGAGATCGCTGTCCTTGAACCGGATGTGGGCGGTCTCGACGGCGAACGCCGAGCCGTACCGGTCGTGCATGCGATCGAAGATGGTGCCGGAGCCGACACAGGAGACCGATTCGGCCTGACTGTTCGCCAACGCCAGGGTGGGGGAGATGGCATGAGTCGCGTTGTACATCGGCGGCATGCCGTCCCAGTACGCCGGCCACCCGGTCATGTCCTGAAGGTGTGACGCTCTCAGGAACTGCAGCTTGCCGAGTCTCCCCGCCTCGTACTGCTCCTTGACGAAGAGGAATTCCCGGCTGTAGACGACGGTCTCCATCATCATGTAGACCAGCCCGCTGGCCCGCTGCGCATCCACGATCCGTTTGCAGTCGTCCACGCTGGTGGCCATCGGGATGGTGCAGCCGACATGCTTTCCCGCTTCGAGGGCTGCGACGACGTGGTTCGCGTGATCCTGCAGCGGCGTGTTGAGGTGGACCACGTCGACGTCGGGATCGGCGAGCACGTCCTCGTAGCGTTCGTAGCGAACGGGGACATCGAATCGATCGCCGATCTCGTCGAGGTGGGACCGGGTGCGCTGGCAGATCGCGTACAGCCGAGCGTCCGGATGCCGCTGATAGATCGGGATGAACTCGGAGCCGAACTCCAGCCCCACGATCGCGACGTTCAGTTCGGGTCGGTACGTCGACATCCTGTGCTCCAAGATCGGGGGCATGCGTTCTCAGCTGAACGATTCGTTGGCCGTCCGCCGGCTCGTCACTCTGCCAGGAAGTCCAGCAGCGCGGCGTTGACCTCGTCCGGATGCGTCCAGCCGATGTTGTGCGGGCCGCCCTCGACCGGGACGAGCCGGACGTCGGCGATCAGGGCCGGGAGCCGCTCGGCGGTCGACTCGAACGGCAGGATCCGGTCGGCGGTGCCGTGCACGACCAGCGTGGGGACGTCGATCTTGCGGCAGGTCCGCGCGGAAGTCGGTCAGCCAGGTGTCGACGCAGGCGTAGGTGGCGATACGGCGACGACGCCGCCGCGACGATGAAGCTGGCCTGCCAGCGCCTGCTCGCTGATCCGGTCGGGCACCGAGGATCGTCGACGTTGTAGAAGTTGTCGAAGAACGTCTTCGAAGTAGGCGTAGCGGTCGGCCACGATCGCCGCCTTGATGCCCTCGAAGACCGTCGCCGTCGACGCCCTCGGGGTTGTCGTCGGTCTTCAGCAGGAACGGCGGGATGGCGCCGAGCAGGGCCGCCTTGCGCGATCCGCGCTGAGCCGTAGCGTGCCGAGGTAGCGGGTGACCTCGCCGGTGCCCATCGAGAACCCGACCAGCACGACGTCGCTGCAGGTCGAGGTGCTCGAGCAGGCGCGTCGAGATCGGCGGCGAACGTGTCGTAGTCGTAGCCCGTGGTCGGCTGGCTGGACTGGCCGAAGCCGCGGCGGTCGTAGGTGATGACGCGGTAGCCGGCGGCCAGCAGCGCGCGCTCCTGGCGCTCCCACGAGTCGACCGTTCGAGCGGGTAGCCGTGGATGAGCACGACCGGCTGCCCGGTGCCGTGGTCCTCGTAGTAGAGCTCGATGTCGGTGCTGTTCTCGGTGCCGACGGTGATGCGCGGCATGACGGTCCTCGCGGTGTGATCGACGACAGAGACTCCCTATGTCTACAGGGAACCCTCGAGCATCCCGTCGACGAGGGTAGGGACGTCGATGATCGCGACCCGGATCGAGGAGTCGCTGCATCCGTACGGGAGCACCAGGACATCGCCGTGCCGCATCGCTCCGCACGAGTAGACGACGTTCGGCACGTAGCCGTCCCGCTCGTCAGCCGTCGGGATCAGCAGCGGCTCGGTCGTGCGGCCCAGCACGCGGTACGGGTCGTCGAGGTCCAGCAGTAATGCGCCGATGGAGTACTCCCGGACCGGCCCGACACCGTGGGTGAGGACCAGCCAGCCCGCGTCCGTCTCGACCGGCGGCCCGCAGTTGCCCAGTTGCACGATCTCCCATGGCTGCAGGGGTTCCTGGATCGTCCGTGCGTCACCCCAGTGGACCTGGTCGGGCGACGTGGCGATCGAGTTGTTCTCCCGATCCCAGCGCGAGAGCGCCAGGTCCCGGCCGCCGACCCGGTGCGGGAACAGCGCCATGCCCTTGTTCTTGGCCGCCGGGCCGCTCAACTGGCTGGCCTCGAACGTGCGGAAGTCCCTGTCGTGAGGAGCTGCGGAACGATGGCCGTGCCGTCGAACGCCGTGTAGATGCCGCGGTAGTCGACGGTCCCGTCGTCGTCGACGTAACGCGTGAAGCGGATGTCCTCGAGCCCGTTGGTCTCCGACGGACCGGTGGGAAGGATGATCCGCTCGTCCAGGCGAGACTCGGGCGAGAACGTGATCGCATAGTTCGACGCCGCGATCCGCTCCAGGCGGTCGATCGTGCGATCGACGGCGCCGCGGGTGAGACGTTGGTCGCGCAAGGCTGTCAAGGCCTGGTCCAGGTCGGCCCGGGTGAACGCCGGCCGGAAGCTGATCGAGAACGAACGCGGCGCTCGTCTGGTCGCCGCCGAGTTCGCCGTGCTGGCGCGCGAACACCACCCGGGAGAACGTCGTCGGGATGCTGCGCTGCAGGGCCGAGCGGCGGCCGGGCGGTCGAATCGGACGTCGCCCGCGCCATCCACGGTGCCGGTGCGGAAGCCGATGCTCGAGACGTGGCCCTCACCGACGGCGCGCACGCTCATGACGAAGCGGACGCTGCCGGACGGAGGTCGGTCTGGTCCGGATGCTCGACCATCGACGGGTTGAAGAGCGCGGCGGCCTCGACCGCATATTCCTGGCTGAAGTAGGCGCCGATCAGCTGCCGCCGCGCCGGTGACACCGAGCTCGGCTGGTCGAGTCGGTTGGCCACCGCGTCGAAGCGCGACTCCAGGATCGTCCGCCAGCTCGTAGTGCCGGTCGCCGAACGACGTCCAGCACCCGATCAGCGTGCTCGCGACCTGATCGTCGGACAGCGCCAAGATCCGATCGAGCACGATCTCGGTCCGTGACCGACCGGACTTGATCATCTCCTGCCCGGGGACGAGCAGCTTCTCACCACCCGGCGAGGATCCGGCCGCAGGACGGCCGGCGTCCGGCGCGCACGACCGGGCCGCGCGACGGACGGCGTCATGGTCGGCCGACTCCCACCGGCCCGGGCGCCAACTGGAGCGTCGACAGGGCGGCGAGCGTCGACTCCGCGCCCTGGTTCTCGTTCACGTCTGCTCGGTGGAGCCCATCCCGGCCGCCACCCGTGGCGGTGTCGTACAAGGCGAGCTGGGCATCGTTCATGCCGAGAAACCATGCCACGCAGCGATCGAGCACGAGAAGCCAGGTGCCGTCCGCGGTCACGTCGTACGCCCGATCGGCAGGCCTCGGCGATCGCGGCGGCCTCGATCGGCTGCTGGTCGAAGCCCGGCCGAGGCTCGCCAGGCTGCCAGCCCCCCGCCGGGACGAGGGAAAGCTGGTCGTTCCGGGTCTGCACGCCCACGAGCCATGTCAACAAGTGCAGACCGTCCCGTACGAGGCTGTCGTCGCCGAGCGCGGAGCCGATGGCCAGCAGGGCTTCCGGCAGGACTGCGTTCGCGTACGCCAGTCGAGGCTCCGGCCACGGCCAGCCGGCGTCGCGAGCAGGTCGTCCGAGCGCTGTTGCGGCGTCCGCGAGCAGGTGCGATGCGCCCGGGTGTCCGGGGGAGACCCGGACCACCTCGGCAGCGCCGATGGCGGCGTAGGACATCGACCGGGGTGAGGGCGAGCGACCCGACATGCCGACCGTGGCCGCGGCGAGCGCCACCATCCGAATCGATGCGTCCGGGCAGGAGCTCGCGCACCCCAGTGCCCAGACGGCGCGCCCCCAGTGGTCGTCGAAGCCGGACTCGTCAGCCCAATGCCCGTCCGCGTCGCGTCGATTGTGGAAGCCGCCGTCCGCAGTCTGCGCCGCCACGACGAAGTCGAGGTAGACGTCACGTAGCCGACGCACGGTCGGGGTCGGGTGCGGTTCGCGCACCGTGACCACGAGCCCCCGGGCGACGTCGTCGACACAGAACCCGTGCTCGGGTCGCGGCGACGTCAACAGGGCGTGCTCGTAGAGGCCCGTCGGCGTGGAGAGGCGGTCGAGGTGGTCGAAGACTCGGACGCAGCCGCATCAGGCGACGGAGAGCGCACGGTGCTCGATCAACGACTGCCCGAGGCCGACGTAGCGGCCCGCGATCGCGGGCCAGAGCAGCTCCGCGGAGAGTCCGCGCGCCGTGTTCGCCATCGAGTTCGCCAGTTGCGGCTCGGTCAGCACCCGGCGCAGCGCGTCGCGCAGCGACGCGGGGTCCCGTTGTGGGACGAGCAGGCCCGCGCCGGAGGAGAGCAGTTCGACCGCATGCGGGAAGCTGGTCGAGACGACGGGCTTGCCCGCAGCCACCGCCTCGGTCAGCACGCCGGAGGTCACCTGCTCGCGTGAGTCGTACGGCAGCAGGATGACGTCGGCTCGACGGACGGTCGCGCGCAGCGCGGGACCGTCCAGGTACCGGCCGTCGAACTCGACCATCGACGAGATCCCCAGCTGGTGCACCTGCGCTTGTAGTCGTTCGCGGTAGGCGTCGCCTTCGCGTTCGAGGACCTTGGGGTGGGTCTCGCCGACTACTCGGTACAACGGCGCCGGGCGAAGGTCGGCCAGACCGGCCATCGCCTCGAGCGCCCACTCGATGCCCTTGCCCTCGCCGAGGAGCCCCCAGGTCAGGATCGTCGGCCGACCGGACCGACGATCGGCCGCCGGGGCACTCGGTCGCCGACCGACGGTGCCGTTCGCCTCGGCACCGTGCGCGATCACGACGACATCTGCCGGGTCCACGTCCCAGCCGGCGATCAGCCGGTCGCGGGCAGTCTCGGTCATGGTCACGGCGACCGAGGCCGCCTTCACGACCCCCGCGAGGACGGCGTGCTGGTGGGGCGTCGGCTCGGTGAGGACCGTGTGCAGCACGGCGATCACGGGGACCCGCACGCGTGCCAGCACCGCCAGGACCTCATCGCCGTCGCGGCCGCCGAAGATGCCGTACTCGTGCTGAACGATGACGACGTCGAAGCCGTTCAGGGCCCGCGCTGCTGTCCGGATCCGGTCCGGCTCGTCACGCGCCAGCTGCTCGACCACCGGGGCGCGATCGAGCTGCCGGGTGTCGACGACACCGACGATGCCGATGTCGGCGCCGATGCGCTCGAGGTGGGTCGTGAGGGCGTGCGAGAAGGTCGCCAGCCCGCACTGAGTCGGTGGGTAGGTGGTGAGAATGCCGAATCTGGTGGCCACGTATGCCCTTCACGTCGATTGGCTCCACAGCGGGGTGCTGCCGTCCTCGAGCGGGAGAATCGTCATCCCGCGACACCTGCGGCCGGTGGCCGGTGCGGCGTCGTGCAGTCGGTTCGCGTGCCCAACCGCGTGCGGACAGCGACGGCGGCACGGGCGGAACCTGGCCGGGCCATACTACCAGCGGAACGACGCTGCTCGGCTCTGCTCGGCTCGGCGGCCCCGCAAACCGGAGGAGATCCGAACATCAGAATCGCTGTCCTCGCCTCGATCGCGCACCGACTACCACCCCGCGACTACGGGCCCTGGGAACAGGTCGCCTCGACGCTCGCGGAGGGGCTCGTCGCGCGCCGCCACGACGTCACCCTCTTCGCCACTGCCGACTCCGAGACCTCGGCGCGGCTGCACGCGGTATCACCCACCGGCTACGAGGAGGACCGCGACATCGACGCCAAGGTCAACGAGGCGCTGCACATCGCCGCGGCCTTCGAGCGCGCTGCAGACTTCGACATCATCTCCAACCAGTTCGACTTCCTGCCGCTCACGTACAGCCGGCTCGTCCCGACACCCGTGGTGACCACGATCCACGGCTTCTCCAGCGAGCGCATCGTGCCCGTCTACGCCGCCTACGACGACATCGCGCACTATGTGGCGATCAGCGCGGCGAACCGGCATCCGATGCTCACCTACGACGCCACCATCCACCATGGCATCGACCTCGATCGGTTCACGTTCTCGCCGGAACCGGGGACCTACCTGCTGTTCTTCGGGCGCATCCACCCGGACAAGGGCGCGCACCTGGCGATCGAGGTCGCCCGGCGAGCCGGGCTCCCGCTCGTGCTCGCGGGCGTGATCCACGACCGGGCGTACTTCGACGAGACGGTCGCACCGTTCCTCGGGCGTGACGGCGTCAGCTACGTCGGTTCCGTAGGGCCGGCCGATCGCGACCGCCTACTCGGCGGGGCGATCGCCTTGCTGCACCTGATCGACTTCGAGGAGCCGTTCGGGCTCTCGGTGGTCGAGGCTTTCGCCACGGGTACGCCGGTCGTCGCCACCCGGCGGGGATCGATGCCGGAGCTCATCGACGACGGGGTGACCGGTTTCCTGGTCGAGGACGTCGACGCGGCGGAGGGCGCGGTGCACCGGCTGTCCGACGTGGATCGCGCCGCCTGCCGGGCGGCAGCCGTCAGCCGGTTCGGAGCCGATCGGATGGTCGATGAGTACGAGGCGTTGTTCACGCGCATCATCAGGTGACCGGTCGCAGGTGGGCCGGCTCGAACTGAACGGCCTCAGGTGAACAGCGGCGGCAGCGCGAACAGCATCACCATCGACCACGTGACGTGCGTGAGGATCGGGCCGAGGATGCCGCCGGACGCACGCCGCTGGAGCGCGAGGACGAACCCGAGGGTCACGGCGGCGAAGACCAGCATCGGGTTCCCGGTGGCAAGCGTGGCGGCCGCGTAGACCAGGGTCGTGATGACCACCGGGTGCCGCCGGCCGATCGCGGCGAACAGGCCGCCTCGGAAGAAGATCTCCTCGGCGACCCCGTTGAGTGCGGTGATGACGGCGACCAGCCAGAGCGCCCCGCCCCGCGCGTGTTCGAGGACGTTGTTGACGTAGTCGTACAACGGCGGGATCTGCCGGACCACCAACGCGCCGGCGAGGAACACGGCGGCAGCGGCCAGACCGAGCGTCACCCCGGTGATGATCGGTCGTCGCATCGCCCCGCGGAAGGGGATGTAGCCCAGGTGCAGGGGCCCGGAGGCGATGCCGCCCACCGTCCAGGTGAGGGCCAGCGCGAGCGTCAGCGGGTAGAAGGTCGCGTCGCCGGGCCGAACCGACAACGAGACGCCGAGGAGGACGGCGCCGACCACCAGACCGATGCCGATGACGACGCGCCGCCGGCGGAACTGCTCGTCCGGCTGCTGGTGGTCGCGGGGGACCTTGTCGAGAAGGGCCGGCCCGACGACGCGGTCGAGACGACGCTGCCAGGACGTCATGCCTTCGCGGAACCGTCCGACGACCCGTCGCGCGCGGCATCGTCCGTGCCGGTCGCGGCCGCCCGGTCGGCGAGCGCCAAGCGGACGGCGTCGTCGTAACCGAGGCACGGACCGGGGACAACCGACTCGATCGAGTGGTCGGTCACGACGACCTCGTTCGTCATCGAGTCCACGAGGTTGCGCGCGGTCGAGATGTCCACGTCGGTGACCAGCGCGAGCCACATGGACGACAGGCCGGGCGTCAGGAGCGGGACGCCGACGTTCGGCAGGTGTTTGCCCGAGACGGCCGCGGCGCGCTGGAGCATGTCGATGTAGCGGAGCACGTCCGGTCCACCGATCTCGAAGATGCGGCCGCGTGCGTCCGGGGATTCCAGGACCCCCTCGAGGTAGCGCACCACGTCGGGCAACGCGATCGGCTGCGTCTTCGTGTTGACCCACTTGGGCGTCAGCATGGCGGGCAGGTGGTCGACGAGTTGGCGGGTGATCTCCCAGGAGATGCCGCCGTGCCCGATCACGACGGCGGCGCGCAACACGGTGACCGGGACCCCGCCGTCGGCCAGGAGATGCTCGACCTCCCGCCGCGATCGCAGGTGGGCCGACAGGTGCCCGTCGTCGACGCCCAGGCCCCCCAGGTAGACGATGCGCTCGAGACCCGCGTCGGCGGCGGCGTGCCCGAACGCGCGGGCCGCATCGGCGTCGCGGTCCTCGAAGTCGGCGGACTCGAGCGAGTGCACGAGGTAGTAGGCCGCCGAAACCCCGTCGAGAGCTGCGGCCAGGCTCCCGGCGTCGCCGACGTCCCCGTAGACGGGGTGTCCGGGCCCGTCGTAGTCGTCGGGATGGCGGGTCATGGCAAGCACGTCGTGTCCGTGCTCGACCAGTGCGGCGGTCAGGTGGGAACCGACGAACCCGGAGGCACCTGTGACGAGAACGGAAGCTGGCATGCGCACAGTGTCACCGGCCCACCCAACCGCCGAGGGCGCGGGCAGGAGCTCTCACCGGTAGGCGCCGAGGCCGAGGTAGACGGCCAGGCCGAGGCCCGCCGTGCCGATGACCAGCCGCAGCGGTCCCTGCGGGTGCGCGTCGCACGACGCTCGGGCCGATCCGGCCGCCGATGAAGAAGCCGATCGCGAGCGGGAGCGCCGAGAGCCAGGCGACGTGGCCGAAGATCGCGAAACCGATCGCCGCGATGATGTTGGCCGCGCCGAGCAGCACGTTCTTGACGGCGTTCCCGCGGGGGAGGGGCTCGCCGGTGGCCAACAGAATGGCCGCCAGCAGCATGACGCCGGCGGCAGCACCGAAGTAGCCGCCGTAGATCCCGATCAGCCCGGCGGTGGGCACCAGCCACCAGCCGTCCCGGGCCGGGGTGACGGGGCCTTCGTGGTGGGACGCCAGGCCGGCCGGCCGCCGTTGGATCATGACGGCCACCGACGCGACCGCGATGAGGATCGGCACCAGCTTCTCGAAGGTGTCGCCCGGCGTGTGCACGAGAAGGAACGCGCCGATCGCCCCGCCGAGCGCGGCCGCGGGGACGAGCCGGCGTAGGCGTGGGCGCTGGCCGGTCAGTTCCGGGCGGGACGCGCTGACCGCACCGACGCTGCTGAACACCACGGCGACCGTGTTGGTGACGTTGGCGGTGACCGGCGGGAGGCCGGCCGCGAGGAGGGCCGGGTAGCTGATCAACGAGGCCAGGCCGGCGATGCTGCCGATGAGCCCGGCACCCACGCCGGCGACGATCAGGAGGACGAACGTCGTCACCGGGCCCTCGTGCTCTCGTCGGTATGGTCACGCACGACGGGCAACGAGACCACGATCGCCGGGCCGGTGCGGAGGCCGGTCGCGGGCTGGGACGGAGGACGCCGGTGGGTGCTCCCGACGAGCTCGACGCTGACGACCGGCCGTCGTTCGTGCTCCACGACCACCGCAAGCCCCGCCCGCACTTCGACCTGCGGCTCGAGGAGGACGGCGTGCTGCGCTCCTGGGCACTGCCGAAGGGCCTGCCGGACGACCCCCGAGCCAACCGCCTCGCGGTGGCCGTGCCCGACCACGACCTCGACCACCTGACCTACACCGACGCGGACAAGTCGATCGCCGACATCGGCTGGTGGGAGCTCCACGACCGGGACGACCGCCGGTTCGTGTTCACCCTGCACGGGCAGGCGGCGGCGCGGCGGTACGCCCTGATCGCGACGGGCCAGGACTGGCTGCTCCACCTGGTCAAAGGGCAGGCCTGAACCGCGGCCCGGGCCGAAGTCGTGTCGAGGCGGGGTTCCGAGCGTAGCCAGCGGGCTCGCACCGGAGTTCTGCCCGGCCGTCGGCACGGGTCGGCTCACCGGCCGGCGAACGTGGCGCCGGCGAGCTCGATCAGGGCGGCGTCGGAGTCGCGTGGGCCGAGCAGGCAGAGCCCGAGCGGTGCCTCGCCGACCAGCAGCGCCGGCGCGGACACCGCCGGTCGGCCGGTGATCCCGGCCAGGCAGGTGAGCCGCATGGTGGCCGCACGCGCCCGCTCGACCTGGCTCACGGAGTCCCAGACCCGTGGTGCGGTGGAGGCCGCGGAGGGAAGCAGCAGCACCCGGTCGCCGAGTGCCTCGTCGAGCGCGGTCCGGGCGCCGGCGAGCACACCCCGTGCGGCGGCGTCCTCGTCGGGCCGGACCGCAGCCGCCGTGGCGAACCGGGCCGCGGCGGCGCCGACGACCGCGCCCGGATGCCCGGTGATCCACCCGCCGTGCACCTGCCAGGCCTCGAACGCCTGGTGGACGCGGAACGCCTCCACGGCAGCGTCGAGGTCGAGGACGCCGGCCAGCTCGACGCCAGTCGTCGCCAACGGCCGAACCGCTGCGGTGACCGCCCCCGCGATCGGAGCGTCCAGTCCGGTCAGGAGGTCGGGCGCCACGACGAACCCGGCGGCCGGCCGGTGCGCCGGGCGGCCCGGATCGAGCAGGACCGAGGTCGCCGCCGCCAGCAGAGCCGCGTCCTGCGTCAGCAGCCCGACCGTGTCGAACGACGGCGCCAGAGCGAGCAACCCGGTCCGGTCGACGGCGCCGTGGGTGGTGCGGAGGCCCCAGAGGCCCTGGTAGGACGCGGGGACCCGGACGGACCCTGCCGTGTCGGTCGCGAGCCCGATGCTCGCCACGCCCAGCGCGACCGCTGTGGCGCTCCCGCTGGACGAGCCCCCGGGGATCGCGCCCGCGACGACGGCGTTCACCGGCGTCCCGTAGTGCTCGTTGGTCCCGGCCAGGCTGTAGGCGAACTGGTCGGTGCGTGCGATTCCCCTCAGCGCGGCACCGGCCGTCAGGAGTCGCTCGACGGCGCTCGCGTGCGTCGGGGCAGCCGTCGACTCGGCGAGGTAGGCCGGGACGCCGGCGCCGACCCGGTGCCCGGCCACGGCGAACAGGTCCTTCACCGCCACCGACTCGCCGGTCAGTGGCCCGGCGGCCGTCGACCCCGCGATCAGCGGATCACCCACGACCCGCCAGACGGTCGGATCGAACGTCGACGGCGGCGCGCCCACCTGCGCGGCCGTGATCCGCCAGCGGTCGTCGCCGTCCCGCCGCCACAGCTGCGTCTGCAACCCGCGCCCACCCCGTCGTGGTGCCGTGACCGCGACCACGAGCGCGTGGGTCGTGTCGATCACCTGGACATGGGTGGCCGCGATCGCGCGGGGAGGTGCACCACCGCGGACCGAGCGGAAGGCCGTGATCTCGGACGCCCCCACCAGGAGGCCGCCGACGTCACCCCGCAGCGTGTCGTCGCCCTCGGCGAAGAGCTCGGCCAGGGCCTGGAGATCGTCGGCCATCAAGGCACGCTCGTACCGGCCGAAGGCGTCGGCCAACCCGGCCGGCCAGGATGCGGGAACGGTGGGGTCCCCGCTCATCCGAAGTCCGCGATCCTGATGCGGGCATGCACGCCCTTCACCAGATCGACCACCTGGGAGATGTCGAAGTCGGTCGCGGCACTGAGGTAGGCGTACGCGTGCTCGGGGTCCATCCCGAACCTGGCCTGGAGAAGCCCGACGGCAGCCCGGACACAGTTCTGCACGGCGACGTCGAGGTCGGGGTCGAGGCCGGTCGGCACGAGGTACTCGGCCGTCTCCCCGAGCGGACCGGCCAGCTCCCCGAAGGCCGCGACCGCCTCGGCAGCCGGCACGACGTCGAAACGGATCGTGGCCCGTAGCGACGCCTCCATCGCGGTCAGCGCGACCTCGCCGTCGCCCTGCGCGAAGTGCGGGTCGCCGACGTAGGCGAGCGCGCCGGGTACCTGGACCGGCAGGTAGAGCGCCGAGCCCGTCGTCAGGAGGTTGATGTCGATGTTGCCGCCGAACGGGCCGGGCGGGACCGAGTGCGGCCGCTCCGAACCCGCCACCGCGACGCCCATGATCCCGAGGAACGGGCGCAGCGGGAACGTCACCGACCGCTCGCTGCCCGTGGCCAGCGGTATCGAACCGGTCGGCACGCCGGTGGCCGAGTCGAACGCGTGGGCGAAGACACTGACCGTGCCCGTGCCGCGCGGATACTCACCCGGCAGGGCACCGCGACCGTGCCGGTTCGAGATCACGCCGTAGGGCACCCGGCGGGTGGTGTCGAGCACCGTCATCCGCAGCAGGTCGCCAGGCCGGGCACCGGCGATGGCGATGGGACCGGTGACGACGTGCGGGCCGTCGTGATCGGGCACGCGTGGATGCGCTGAGGCGGCCAGCGCTGCCGCGTCGGTGAGTACCTGCTCGGGCGGCACCCCGTGCGCGGCGAAGAAGGCCAGCGGATCCCGGCCCTGGTCCTCGAGGATGCCCTCGTGGCTGACGGTGTCGATCGTCACGGATTCGCCAGAGGTGATGGTCAGGGCGGGCCGGTCGGCCGCGCAGGGAAGCCGGCCCCAGAAGACCGCGTCGGGGTCGGCCGGCAGGTAGTGCTCGCCCGGGACGCGCCCGGTGCCGGGCTGGAGGATCTCCACGCCGGCCTGACCTCCGATCGCGGTCACCCGCGATCCCGGCTCGAAACGATGAGCGCGGCGACCGCGTCGAGGTGGTCGGTCATCGCGCCCTCGGCGCCGGCCGGGTCACCGGCGAGCACCGCGTCGTAGATGGCCCGATGCCCGACGACCGACATCCGCCGGCCGCGCCGGGTGGCGTGCGAGCGCCGCCGGACGTCGGTCGCCCACCCGCTGGCCAAGGTGCACAGCGTGACGAGGAGCGGATTGCCGCTGCTGGTGGCGATCTGCACGTGGAACGCGATGTCCAACCCGAGCGACTCCTCCGGGGTCAGGCCCGCGTGCGAGTCGGCCAGGATCTGGTCGAGCCGGACGAGGTCGGCGTCGGTCGCTCGCGCGGCCGCGAGGCCCGCGAGTTGCGGTTCGAGCAGTCGGCGGAGCTCGGCCACCTGGGCGAGCTCCACGGCGTCGTCGGAGAGCCCGGCGAGCTCGGTCGCGTGGGGAGTCGGTGCGGCGACGATCGTGCCGCGGCCCGGGCGACGGTCGACCACGCGCCGGATCTCGAGGTCGCGCATCGCCTCCCGCACGGTCGTGCGCGACACCCCGAGCGTGGCCGCCAGTTCCCGCTCGGGCGGCAGCCGGCCACCGGGCTTCAGCGTGGTGGCGATGAACCGCTCGAGGTAGGCACCGACATCACCACTCACCGACCGCGGCCGCCGCGACAGCACGGCCGGGCCGACGGGATCGGGCATGCTGGCTCCTCCGCGGTGCATCGGGTCGGTCATGGCGGCCAGGCGATCGGGGTGATCGGGCGGCTGGGCCGTGCCTAGGACCAGGTGTGTTGGTCGGACCAAGTATGAGAGACTCCGGCCGGTCGGACAAGGGCGGGCGTCGGGAGCGCAGATGGCAGCGGTACCCCCACGGCATGTGGTCAGCACCACCACCCACGTACCGCTGATGCTGGCCCTGACCTTCTCGACCGGCATCATCGACGCGGTCGGCTACCTGGGTCTGGACCGGGTGTTCACCGGGAACATGACCGGCAACGTCGTCATCCTCGGCATGGCCCTCACCGGTGCGCGACGGCCTGCCCATCGCGGGACCGGTCGTCGCGCTCGGCGCCTTCATGGCCGGAGCCGCGCTCGCGGGCCTCCGCTGCGCGACCGCGGCCGCCGGCTGGTCGCCGACGCGCACCCCGCCTGTTCGCGCTCGTCGCCGCAGTGCTGGCGGTCGATCGCCGTCTGCCTGCGCGTTCGACCCGCACCCGCCGCAGCCCGCTGGCGCTCGCCGTCACCGGGTCTCCTCGGTCTCGCGATGGGGATCCAGGCCGCGACCGCGCGCCACGTCGCCGTGCGCGAGGTCACCACGGTCGTGGTCACCTCGACGATCACCGCGCTCGCCGCGGAGTCCTGGTTCGGGACCAGGCGCGGCGCCCAGCTCCCGCGGCGCGGCTCCGCCATCGCGCTGATCATGGCCGGTGCCGCGGTCGGCGCGCTGCTGCTGCACTGGCACCCCGCCGCCGGTGTCGCGCTCTCCGTGGTCGTCAGCGCCCTGGTCGCCTTCCTCGGCGAACGGGACCGCCGGGCCGCCGGCGTCGCTCGTCGGAGACCGAGGCGGCAGCCGCATGAGCATCGCCCCAGCTCAACCCCCCGCCGCGGCTGCTCATGGGCCCGGGCCCGATCAACGCCGACCCGCGCGTGCTCCGGGCGATGTCGGCGCCGCTCGTCGGCCAGTACGACCCGGCGATGACCGGCTACATGAACGAGACGATGGCGCTCTACCGCGAGGTCTTCCGGACCGCGCAACGAGGCGACCCTGCTCGTCGACGGCACCGTCGCGTGCCGGCATCGAGGCGGCCCTGGTCTCGCTCATCGAGCCCGGGCGACCGCGTGCTCGTGCCGGTCTTCGGCCGGTTCGGCCACCTGCTCGCGCGAGATCGCCGAGCGCGTGCGGCGCCGAGGTGCACACGATCGAGACGCGCGTGGGGAACGGTGTTCGCGCCCGAGCAGATCGAGGCGGCGCTCGCCGCGGTGCGGCCGCAGCTGCGTCGCGATCGTGCACGGCGACACCTCGACGACGATGTGCCAGCCGCTCGACGAGCTCGGCGCGTCTGTGCCGCGCAGCACGGCGCCCTGCTCTACTGCCGACGTCACCGCGTCGCTCGGCGGCAACGCCTTCGAGATGGACGCGCTGGGGCCTCGACGCCGCGACGGCCGGGCTGCAGAAGTGCCTCGGCGGTCCGTCGGGCAGCGCGCCGATCACGCCTCTCCCCGCGCGCGGTCGAGGTCGATCGCCGCGCGGCGCCACGTCGAGGCCGGGCATCCGTGAGGACGGCGACGAGGACCTCGGCGCGACGATCATCGGCTCGAACTACTTCGACCTCGCGCATGATCCTCGACTACTGGGGACCGCGCCGGCTCAACCACCACACCGAGGCGACGTCGATGCTCTACGCCGCGCGCGAGTGCGCCCGCCTGCTCGTCGAGGAGGGCATCGACGCGCGCCGTCGAGCGCCACCGGCGTGCACGGCGCGGCGATGCTGGCCGGGGTCGCAGGCGCTCGGGCTCGACGTCTTCGGCGACCAGGACCACAAGATGCACAACGTCGTCGCCGTCGAGATCCCCGACGGCGTCGACGGCGAGCGCGTGCGCGCGCGCCCTGCTCGCACGACTTCGGCATCGAGATCGGCACGTCGTTCGGCCCGCTGCGCGGGCGCGTCTGGCGGATCGGCACGATGGGCCACAACGCCCGCACCGACGCCGTGCTCACGACCCTGGCCGCGCTGGAGCAGGTGCTCCGCGAGCGGCGGCCTCACCCCACGCCCGGCGCCGGGGTCGCGGCCGCCAAGGAGGTGTACGCCTGATGAGCTCACTCCGCGCCGACGTCGCCGAGCGCATCCTGGAACTCGACCGGTGCGACGAGCTGGGAGCGATCTCCGCGCTTCCCGGACGGATCGACCGGTTCCACCTGACTCCCGAGCACGCACGCGCCAACGGCTGGTGGCGCGGATGGATGGCCGAGGCGGGAATGGTGACCCGGGTCGACGCCGCCGGGAACGTCTGCGGCCGCATCGAGGGACGCGAGCCAGGCCTCCCGGCGCTGCTGCTCGGCTCGCACCTCGACACCGTGCCGGACGCCGGCCGCTACGACGGGCCCGCTCGGCGTCGTGCTCGCGATCGAGGTCGTCTCGCGGCTGCGGCCGGGCGCCGACCTCCCGTTCGCGGTCGAGGTGATCGGCTTCAGCGACGAGGAAGGTGCCCGGTTCGGGGCGACCCTGCTGGGCAGCCGCGCCGTCGCCGGCACCTGGGAGCCCGCACTGGCTCGCGGTGGCCGACGACGACGGGGTGTCGCTGGCCGAGGCCTTCGAGGACTTCGGGCTCGACCCGGGCGGGTCGGCGACGCGGCCCACGATCCGAGTCGGTCGTCGGGTACCTCGAGGCGCACATCGAGCAGGGCCCCGAGCTCGAGGACGCCGACCGCCGCGCTCGGCGTCGTCCGGTCGATCGCCGGCGCCCGCCGGTTCGTGCTCACGGTGCTGGGCGAGGCCCGGCACGCCGGCGGCACGCCGTATCGGTCGCCGTCGGGACGCGCTGATCGGTGCCAGCCACGCCGTCCTCGAGATCGCCCGGATGGCCGCGTCGGGGACGTCATCGCGACGGTCGGCCAGACTGCGCGCCTATCCGGGTGCGGTCAACGTGATCCCGGGTCGGGTCGAGTTCAGCCTCGACCTGCGTGCCGAGCGGGACGCGGCCCGCGACGACGTCTGGGAGCGGATCGTCGACAGCATCGTGGCCCGCTGTACGCGGCTGGGACTGAGGTTCGTCGACGAGCAGACGCACATCGGGCCCGGCCGTCCCTGTTCACCGACGCTGTCGGCGGCGCTGGCCGAGGGCATCGACGAGACGGCCGGGCGACACGACGCGTCCGGTCCCCTCAGCAAGGCGGGCCACGACGCGATGGCGTGGCCGCGCTGACCGATCGGCATGCTGTTCATCCGCTGCGACGACGGCATCTGCCACCACCCGGCCGAGAACGTGCGTCCCGACGACGTGGCGGTCGGCCGTCGACGCCCTCGAGCGCGCCGTGCTGGAAGTGGCCGCGACTCTCGCCGCCGGCACCGAGGACCAGGAGACCCGATGAGCGACGTGACGCTGGTCGTCCGGGACCGTCCGTGCTCGTGGACGGCGTGCTGCAGCCGGCCGTCGTCGTCCGTGGGCGGCGAGCGCATCGTGGCGGTGGCCACCGGTGTCGACGTCGTGGCCACGACCGTGGTGCCGGCGGCGGTCGAGGTGATCGACGTGGCCGACGGGACCCGTGCTGCTGCCCGGGAACGTCGACTCGCACGTCCACGTGAACGAGCCCGGCCGGACCAGGTGGGAAGGGTTCGCGACCGCGACCCAGGCCGCGGCCGCGCGGGGGCATCACCACGATCGTCGACATGCCGCTCAACAGCATTCCGCCCACCACGACGCTCAGTTCCCTGTACTACAAGCGATCGGTCGCGTCCCACCGCATCCAGGTCGACGTCGGCTTCTGGGGCGGCGCCGTCCCGGACAACCTCGCCGACCTGGAACCGCTGTGGGACGCCGGGGTGTTCGGGTTCAAGTGCTTCCTGGCGGACTCCGGCGTGGACGAGTTCCCGCCGTTGTCGACGCCGGAGTTCCGCCTGGCCATGCAGGAGATCGGGCGATTCGGCGGTCGGATGATCGTGCACGCCGAGGATCCGGCCGTGCTGGCCGCGGCGCCGGCGCCACCGAGCCGGCGTTACCGCGACTTCCTGGCCTCGCGCCCGGACGAGTCCGAGGTCTCGGCCATCAGGACGGTGATCGAGGCGACCCGGGAGTACGGGACCAGGGCCCACATCCTCCATCTCTCCAGTGCGAAAGCCCTCGGTCTCATCGCCGACGCCCGCGCGGAGGGCCTGCCGCTCAGTGTCGAGACCTGCCCGCACTACCTGGTCTTCGACGTCGACCACCTGCCCGACGGTGCGGCGGAGTTCAAGTGCTGCCCCCCGATCCGCGACCAGGGCAACCAGGACGCCTTGTGGGAAGGCCTGCGGGACGGGCTGATCGACTGCATCGTGAGCGACCACTCGCCGTCCACCGTCGAGGAGAAGCAGCGCGGCGGCGGCGATCTTCAGTTGGCGTGGGGAGGGATCTCCGGCCTGCAGGTGAGTTTCCCGACGGTCGTCGACGCCGCCGCCCAGCGTGGGTTCGGGATCGAGCGGGTCAGCGCGTGGATGTCGGCCGGCCCGGCCGCGGTGGCCGGCCTCGACACGAAGGGTGCGATCGCTGTCGGCCACGACGCCGACCTCGTGCGCTACGTGCCCGGCCGCAGCGTGACCGTCGACGGCGAGTTGCTCTCCCACCGCGCGAAGCTGACCGCGTACAACGGCCGTGTCCTCTCCGGCAGCGTGTCCGGCTCGATGATCCGTGGCCAGGTCGTGTTCGACGGCGAGCTGGTGACCGAGGGTCTGGGTCGCCGGTTGGGCCGCCCGAGCACGGTGTCGGCGTCCGGGTGACCCAACCCCGTCGCCGGTCCGCGTTCGTCAGCAGGCTGATACCGCGGGGAGGGGTCACGTCGCAGGCGATCATCCTGGAGGAGTTGCGCCGGGTCATCCTCGACGGCGGTGCCCAGCCCGGAGCGGCCATCCCGCTGGACGACGTCGCCGAGTTCTTCGGGGTCAGCCGCATCCCGGTGCGGGAGGCACTGCGGACGTTGATCGGGGAGAGCCTGGTCGATCACCGCCCCGGCGCCGGCTACACCGTGGCCCGGCTCACCTCGCAGGAGTGCGCGGAGATGTACGTCGCCCGCGCCGCTCTCGAGATCGCCGCGCTCCGGGCGTCGGTCACGCTGGCCACGACCGTGGACGACGACACGCTGCGCGTCAGCCAGGATCGCCAGCGCGCGGCGCTCGACCTCGACCACGGCCTCGCCTACCACCGCGAGAGCCGGCACTTCCATGTCGCCATGCTGAGACCGCCCGGGATGCGGCGGCTGCTCCACATGCTCGAGGCGGCCTGGAACGTGACCGAGCCCGTCCAACTCATGGGTCACCTGTCGAGTTCGGACCGGGCGGTGCTGCTGGCGGATCACGAGCAGATGCTCCGGGCGTTCCTGGCTCGCGACAGCGAGGCGTTGGTCGCTGCCTCCCGGGTCCATCACGACCGGCTGCGGGACGCCGTGCTCGCCCTTCCGGTCGATGCCGAGATGTTCGCCCCGACGGGCGAATCGTGAGGGCCGACTGACCGACCGCGCTCACTCGAGGTGTACGCAAGATATACAGCTCGTGACACGCGGGCGAAACACCCGGCTCTTACGGTCGTGACTGCCCGGCCGGGGACCGTCGGGTGCCGTCGTCGCCGCCGACACTCCGCGTCCTCATCCCACTCCGTCCCACGCTGGAGCGACATGAGCGGCACGTCGATGCAGGAATCCCGACCAGACTCCGACCTGCTCGAGGCGGCCGGTCACCCGATCGGCCGCGGGGTGGTCAAACCCGACTACGACCCCCGGCTGGCGAACGAGGATCTCGCGCCCCTGAATCGTCAGACCTGGGGTTGGTACAACATCTTCGCGTTCTGGATGTCCGACGTGCACAGCGTCGGCGGGTACGTCACCGCCGGCAGCCTGTTCGCACTGGGCCTGACCAGTTGGCAGGTGTTCGTCTGCCTCATCGTCGGCATCTCGATCGTCCTGTTCTTCTGCAACCTCGTGGCCAAGCCCTCCCAGCGCGCGGGCGTCCCGTACCCGGTGATCTGCCGGACCGTCTTCGGCGTGCGTGGAGCGAACATCCCGGCCATCATCCGCGGCCTGATCGCCGTGGCCTGGTACGGGATCCAGACCTACCTGGCGTCGGTGGCCCTGGACATCCTGCTGGTGCGGCTGTTCCCCTCGCTCGCTCCGTATTCCGACGTCGAGCAGCACGGGATGCTCGGCCTGTCCACCCTCGGGTACTTCACGTTCGCCCTCCTCTGGGTCGCGCAGGCGGCGGTCTTCTGGCGCGGGATGGACACCATCCGCAAGTTCATCGACTTCGCCGGCCCGGCCGTCTACGTCGTGATGTTCCTGCTGTGCGGCTACCTGCTCTACAAGGCGGGCTGGAACGTCGACCTGAACCTGTCCGACCACATGCTCACCGGCACCAGCATGATCACCACGATGTGCGCGGCGACCGCGCTGGTCGTCTCCTACTTCTCCGGTCCGATGTTGAACTTCGGCGACTTCTCCCGTTACGGGAAGTCGTTCCGGGCGGTCAAGGTCGGCAACTTCTGGGGTCTGCCGGTCAACTTCGTCGTGTTCTCGTTGCTCACCGTGCTCACCGCGGCGGCGACGGTGCCGGTGTACGGCCGGTTGATCACCGACCCGGTCGCGACCGTCGGACAGATCGACAACACGTTCGCGCTGGTCCTCGCCGCCCTCACGTTCACGACGGCGACGATCGGCATCAACATCGTCGCCAACTTCGTCTCACCCGCGTTCGACTTCTCGAACGTCAGCCCGCAGAAGATCAGCTGGCGCGCGGGCGGCATGATCGCGGCCGTCGGCTCGGTACTGCTGACGCCGTGGAACCTCTACAAGAGCCCGGAGACCATCCACTACACACTCGACACGCTCGGTGCGTTCATCGGCCCGCTCTTCGGCGTGCTCATCGCGCACTTCTACTTGGTGCACAAGCAGAAGATCGCGGTCGACGAACTCTTCACCCTCAGCGAGACGGGGACGTATTTCTACCGCAAGGGCTACAACCCGGCGGCGATCTACGCCACGGCGATCGCGGCGGTCTGCTCGCTGTCGTCGGTGTTCGTCCCCGGCATCAAGGCGGCCGACGACTACAGCTGGTTCATCGGCTGCGGCGTCGCGTTCCTGTCCTACCTGATCCTCGCCTCGCGGATGGGCGTCAATACCGACAAGCTCGACGTCGCCCCCGGCCTCGTCGTGACCGGCGAGGACGCGCTGGTCGTGGACTCACCGACGCCGGACGCGCTCGCGCACTGATCAGACGGTCGGCTCCGGGCCGGCGTCGTGATCGGCCACGACGTCGGCCAGGTGCGTGATGACCAGTTCGGCGGCGTCCATCCCCAGCAGGTCGGCGACCGGATCGGAGGCGTCGATCGCGGCCTCGGGCACCCCCGCCAGACCGAGCGTCCCGGCTGTGGTCCCGACCGCGCCGTCGACGCCCGGGAGGAGGGCGGTCGCCGCCGGGTCGAAGTAGCGCATGGCCGGATCGGTCTCACCCCGGCTCAGCACCTGATCACCGGACCGGATCTCGTACCCGCCCGGTTCCAGGGTCTCGTCGACGGTGATGCGCACGGTCGGGATGCTCCCGGCGACCCGGCCGCGGACCTGCGGCAGGTGGCGGGTGAACACCACGTGATCGTTCACCGGATCCTCGTGACCGGCGAACCACGACCCGGGGAGATCGAGGTTCACCTCGACCGGCGCCTCCTCGGCCGGTTCGACGTCCGGCGTCACCTCCACTGGCTCGGGCTCCGGCGGCTCGGCCGGTTCGGTGACGTTGGCGGCAGCTCGTTCGGCCAGGTGACGGCGCACCGACTCCACCTCGTCCGGGAACGTCCCGAGCGCCGCGACAGCGTCGAGGGCGGCGGTGGGGTCGACACCGCTCTCGTCCGCGGCGCTGTCGGCCAGGTCGAGGGCCAACCGGGTGAGCGCGCGTGCCGCGGTGACGACCTCGGGATCGGTCCCGTCCGCGGGGATGGCGTCGATCTCGGCCCGGGGTTCTGAGAACGACTCGAGCACCGCGCGGCGGATCGCGATCGGGGCCGCCAGCTCCAGCACCGGCAGCGAGATCCCGTAGCCCTCGGCCAGGACGGCGAGGACGCGTTCACCGATGCTCTCCCACTCGTCGAGACCCGTGATCGTGCGGCGCGCGACGGCTTCGGCCAGCACCTCGGGCCCACGGTCGTCACCGGAGAGCATCAGTACCTGGGCGAGCAGGAGAAGTCCCTCACCGTCGCCGAGGTCGCCCTCGGCGGTGACCGCGATCTCGGCCCACTCACGGGCCGCGACCAGGTCGCCGGCGATCATCGCCGCCTGGGCACACCGCTCGAGGACATCCAGTTCGTCGAGTCGCGATGTGCCGGTGGCGAGGAACGCCGTGGCCTCTGCTCGGGCACCCGCGACGTCGCCCGTGAGCAGGAGAGCGGCGAAGAGGGCGTTGTACGCCCACGTCCAGCCGGGGTCGAGGTCGATGGCGCGGAACGCCCCGATCGCCTCGTCGGGCCGGCCGGTGTGGAGCAGGCTGAGCGCACGCAGGGTGGTCCAGAACGGGTCGGTCTTGTCCTCGCTGAACCGGAGCACCTCGTCATAGCGCCCGAGGTTCGCCGCGGCGACGACCAACCCGGCGTCGGGCTCCGGGTCGAGCTCGTTCCGCCGTCGCGCAGCGGCCTCGCTCGCGTTCGGTGCGTAGGAGTTGCCGGTCATGTCGGACAGGCTCGCCCACCGGATCGGGGCGTCCGGGCGCAGCGCCACTCCGCGCGCCGCGGCCAGCAGGGCCCGCCAGCGGTGCTCGATCCGGTCCGGCCGCCCCGCGGTGCGGGCCAGGGACGACCGCAGGTCGGCCTCGGTCAGGTAGCTCCACGAGCCGGTCCCGGAGACGTCGCCGGCACCGGCGACGGCGAGCACGTCGTCGAGGGCCAGCTCCAGGTCCTCCTTCACGACACGCAGGGGCTGGGGTGCCGAGAGGTAGGACACCATGTCCGCGTGCCGGCGCGAGACGTCGGCCAGCAGGTCGGGATCTGTGCCCGGATCAGCGCGACCGGCCCGCATGCCCGCGTCGAAGTCGGCCCGCGCCTGCACGTACTGCAGGGCGGCCACCCGGTGGTTGCCCGCTTCGAGACACCTCGCGAGCCGGTCGGAACCGGTCACACCTGCGGCCTGACGCTCACCGATCTCGGCCAGCATCGGCGGGTCGAGTTCGTCGGCCACCAGGCGGGCTCGGGCGAGGGACTCGGCCGCCTGAGTCGGGCGCTCGTCGCGCTCGGCGCGGTCGGCGAGTGCCAGCCAGAACTCGACCGGCACGTCGATGAGCTGACCGAAGGTGGCGTCGATGTCGCCCGTGCTCGTCAGCCCGTCCACCGCGAGTTGGGCGGCGTCCTGCCGATCGCCCGCGTCCTCGGGTGCAGGGGCCTGGCGGATCAGTTCGACGACCACGTCGAGGTTCCCGCGGTCGAGGTCCTGCGCCGCGCTGAGCAGCGACGCCGCGTCGCCCGGCTCGCCACCCGCTCGGGCCACGGCCGCCCGGCAGGCGAGCACGGACGCTCGGACACCGGTCGGCTCGGCGGACGCCAGGACGGCATCGTCGAGCAGGGCGGTGGCCAACGTCAGCTTGTTCTCGCGAATCGCCAACCGAGCAAGAAGCAACTGGAACCGCTGCGGTGTCGAGGCGTCGGCCAGACTCAGCCTGTACGCGGACAGGTCAGCTCCCGGCCGGAGCATGTCGAGTGCGCGGGTCACATCGTGCTGCTGCAGGCCTTCCAGGGCGTTCCGGGCTCGGGCCGCGAGCAGCCCGGCGGACGCCGGCAACTCGACGTCGGCGACGAGACGGCCGACCGCGTCGAGACGGTAGCCGGCGGCCGCGTCGTAGAAGAAGGCGATCCAGGCGAGCACTCCGGCCCGTGGCGTCCGGGTGAGGAGCCCGGCGATCCGGTCCCGCTCGGCCGGCCAGCCGTCCGGGGTGTAACGCACGACCGACGCGAGGTCGCCCATCGCCCGGTTGAGCGCGCGAAGCTGCCGCTGGGTCGACTCCAACGCCTCGATCTGGTCGCGAAGCCGCGGTCGCACGAGTCGGATCGCTTCCAGCAGGTCGGGGGTGCTCTCGACCGATGCCGCGGCGGCCCGGAGCGCGTCCTCGGTGCTCGGTTCGGAACTCAGCTTCGACGCCGCCTGGAGCAGCAGCTCGGCGACCGAGCTCACCTGTCACCCACAGGCGTGTAGCCATCGGCGGACGGCCGCCGCGACGGGCCGCCGCCGCCCGCAGGTCCGCGGGCATCCAGCGGTTGGTGCGTGCCGTGCCGCTCGGCGGCCGGGGCCGGGTGCACGAGCCGGATGTCGGACTGCTCCCCGGTCATCAACGTGAACCAGCCGAACAACGCCGCGTTGCTCAGCGTGTTGTCCAGCAGCACCTTGTTCCGCGCGCGCTGGACCGCTGTCTCGACGGTCTCGCCGCCCGCGAGTTCGGAGTAGAGCATCCGGTTGAACTTGAGGTACTGGGTGGAGTCGACCGGGAAGCGCGTATAGACCAAGGCGCTGATGCCGCCGGCGAGGAGACCGTCGAGCGAGCTCGGCGTGATCGGGTCGCCCTCGAGCCCGGCCGGCGCGGGCGCGAACTCCAGCACGACCAGCGAGACGTTTCCCTGGGCCGCCGCGGAGAAGACGTCGGCTGCGGTCGCCCAGCTCGCGATGCCCTGGTCTTCGTCGATGAAGCTGAGCTCGGCCGGGCGGTTGCCGCGGATGCGGCCGACGCCGATGTAGTGGAAGACCCGGAAGTCGCCGCTGGCCAGCAGGTTCTTCACGACCGACTGTTCCGGGAATGCGTTGCCCTCGTCGCCGAGCATGTACGGGACCAGCGTGGTCGACTTGGCAGTGATGTGGTCGCGGAGCCGGTTGCGGATGCCGTCGACCGTCGGGGACTCGTACTCACGGTCGTCGCGGTAGACGGGCTGCTGCTTCCATTCCGACGGCAGGCCCACGACTCCGAGCACGTTCACGGGTTCGGCGCTCGGCGGGGGAGCCGGCTCGAGCGAGCCGCCTTCGGCCACCCGGACGAACCGGAAGCGCTCGTCGGCGGCCAGGTATTTGATGTCGGTCGACCCGGACCGGTCGGCCTCCCGCGGCAGTGCGCTGAGCTCCCACGGCACGTCGGCGAGCCCGCTGGCCGGTTCGAAGTGCAGGCGGATGAGCACCTGGTCTTCCTGGCTGAGCCGACCGAGCTCGGCCACGACCGGCGCCGGCAGCAGCGCCCGGGCGAGCAGCCGGCCGAGCAGTGCGACCTCGTCGTCGAGGGTGGCGCGGCGGCGCTGGGCCCACCGGAACATGGCCTCGGTGATCTCCTCGCCCAGGTCGCTGCCGGTGATGAACTGCTTGTCGGCGCCCGGTGCGTCGGTCTGGACCGACCATCGGTTGAGGGCACCACCGAGGGTGAGGTCCATGCGGGCGCGCATGTCCCAGACCCGGCCGAGCTGCTGCCACCGCTCACGACCGAGGACGTTGCGCCACCCGATGATCGAACGTTCGGGCTCCTTGAGGAGCGCCGCCACCGTGTCGAGCGCCAGCGCGCCGCGGCTGATCGGCACGGCCGAGCCGCCCAGGATGCCCTTCGGGTCCTTCGACACGCGGGTGACGGCGGTGACGGCGCCGGATTCCAGACTGAGCACCGGCCCGCCGCTCATGCCGAAGGTGATCTGCTTCCCACCTTCGATGGACAGCAGCTGAGCGGTGCCGTCGACGGCCTCGCGCTCGTGCGCGTCGACGGTGTACATCTCGAAGGCGGACTCCGCGCCCTCCTCGCGCGGGAAGCCGGCGACCTCGTGCCGGCCGAGGTCGAGCCGGTCGCGCAACAGCACCGACACCGGCGCCGCGTCGTCGGTCGCGGGATCGACCTCGAGCACGGCCAGGTCGAGCTCCTCGACGGGGCTCGACTCGATCACACGGGCGGCGCGGACCGGCCGCCCCATACCGAGCTGGCGAATCTCGATGGGCTCCTCGCCGACCACGACATGCTGACAGGTCAGGAGGTGCCGGTCGCCGATGAAGAACGCGGCACCCTTCGGACGGCCGCCCACGATGACCTGCGCCATGGCCGCACGCATCGTGCGCCGAAGGCCCGTGACGACGTCGTCGGGGAGCGCCACGGAGTCAGCTGCCTTGGCTCTTGGTCCATTCGAGGGTGACCGTCAGGGACGTGTCACCCTTGGCCTTGCCGAACATCGCGATCAACTGGCCGGTCTCGACCCCGAACGTGAAACCGAGCTCCACGGTGGCCTTGCTTGGGCCGGCCTTCTTCACCGAGTCCAGGACTGCGGTGCTCAGCTTGCCGATCGAATCGGTCATGGCGCCCAGTCGGGCCACGACATCGTCGTCGGCCACCAGGGCGGGCCCGATCGGCTCGGCTGCGACGTACATGACCGTTCCGTCGCCGAGATCCAGCTTGACCCGGGAGTCGGTTGCCACCTGTCCTCCTGATGCGTATGTGTTCGGGAGCATATCGATCGTGGTCGGCGGCCGACAACGAACGTGAGCATCCGCCCGACCGGTCCGATCCCGGCAGGGAGTGCCCTCTATCGTGGCCGGACAGGCTCGACGGCAGGGGTAGCGCGTGGGGGAACCTGATACACCGCCGGCGCCGGCGGGCCCGGAGGTCGACGGGATCCGGTACGGCTCGGCCACCGGGCGCTGGGTGCTGCTGGCCACCATCCTCGGCTCGGGTCTGGCCGGCATCGACGCGACCGTCGTCAACGTCGCCCTCCCCGCCATCGGCGCCGACTTCGGCGTCGGGTTCGCCGCGCTCCAGGCCACCGTCACCGCCTACACGCTGACGCTGGCCTCGTTGATCCTGCTCGGCGGTGCGCTGGGCGATCGCTTCGGCCGGCGCCGGGTCTTCGTCATCGGCGTGATCTGGTTCGCCCTCGCGTCGGCCGTGTGCGGCGTCGCCCCCGGTGCCGGCTGGCTGATCGCGGCGCGCGCCCTCCAGGGCGTCGGGGCCGCGCTGCTGACGCCGGGGAGCCTCGCGATGATCCAGGCGTCGTTCGCCCCGGCCGACCGCGCCCGGGCCATCGGTGCCTGGTCGGGTCTCGGTGGGGTGGCCACTGCCGTCGGGCCGTTCCTCGGCGGATGGCTCATCCTCGTCGCGTCCTGGCGGTGGGTCTTCTGGATCAATCTCCCGCTCGCGCTCGTGGTCGTGCTCGTCGCGCGGCGGCACGTGCCCGAGTCGCGGGACCCCGGCAGCAGCGGGCGGGTCGACGTCGTCGGGGCCGCCCTGGCCGTCGTCGGCCTGGGCGGGGTGACGTACGCGATCATCGCCGTCCCGGAGCAGGGCCTGTGGTCGTGGCCGGTCGTGCTGTCCGGAGCCGTCGGCCTGGTGGCGCTGGTGGCGTTCGTCGTGGCCGAGGGTCGTGAGCGGCACCCGATGATGCCGCTGACCCTGTTCGCGTCCAAGCAGTTCAGCGCGGCCAACGCCGTGACCTTCGCGGTGTACGGCGCCTTCGGCGGGGTCTTCTTCCTCCTGGCGGTACAGCTTCAGGTGGTGACCGGCTTCTCCGCCGCTCGAGGCGGGCGTCGCGTTGCTGCCCGTCACCGTGGTGATGCTGCTGCTCTCGGCCCGGGCCGGCCAGTTGGCCGAGCGGATCGGCCCGCGGCTGCCGATGACGCTCGGGCCGCTCGTGTGCGCCGTCGGGGTGGTGCATGATGACCCGGATCGGCGCGACGGCGACGTATGTGGCCGACGTGTTGCCCGCGGTGGTCGTGTTCGCACTCGGGCTGGCCCTGATGGTCGCACCGTTGACGGCGACGGTGCTGGCGGCGGTCGACGTCGTGCATGCGGGCGTGGCGTCCGGGGTGAACAACGCCGTGGCCCGGGCGGCAGGGCTGATCGCCGTCGCTGCCCTGCCGGTGGTCGCGGGAATCTCCGGCGACGACTACCACGACCCCGCGGAGTTCGACCACGGGTTCGACATCGCCGTGCTGATCGCCGCGGGGCTGTTGTGCCTGGGCGCGCTGCTGGCGTTCGCGACCATCAGCAACACCTTGGCCGGCGACGGCGACGGCGACGGGACGGCGACGCGCGGCCGCGGGTCGATCCTGCCGTCAGCGAGCTCCCGACGCGGCCAACGGGCGGGGTGGGGGAGTGAACTCCGGATCCTCGTCGACGACCCGTTGCGCCATTCCGTTCAGCGCCTCGGTGAGCAGCGCGTCGTCGTCGGCGCCCCAGTCGCTGAGCTCGCTCGGCCAGCCAGGCGCGCAGTCGCGGCGACCAGCTTCGTCGATCTCCTGCGTGCCGGCCGGCGGTGAGCTCGAGCTGGTCGTCGTCGCCGGTCGAGGTAGCCGGCGTCGCGGGCGCGCGTGGAAGGCCGGCCGCAGCACCGGCGCCGGGCACGCGGACCCGCTGCGCGATCGCCTCCAGGCTGGCTGTCGCGGCCGAGCCGTGCGCGGACGTGCACCTGGCCGACGCACCAGCCGTCGCCGACGTCGAGCTCGGTGCCGGACGCCTCGCCGGATCGCGCCGAGGCCTCCCGGCCGCGGCGTCGGAACAGCCGGGCGATCGCGATCTGCAGCTGCTGCGCGCTGTCGGCGCCCTCGGGCATGCCGAACGCCGTCGCCGACGTCGCGGCGCCCGGCCCGGGCCGTGTCGCGCAGCGGCACCTCCTTGAGGAACAGCGCCAGCACGAACGCCGACGCAGCGCGACCGGGACGGCGGCCAGGAACACGACGTGGATGGCGTGCGCGTACGCGTCGACGATCGGCGCGATCTGCTCCGCCGGGTGCGCGTGCAGCGCCTTCGGGGTGGCGATCGGCGCGCGGGTCGACGCCGGGCACGGCCGCGATGGCGCCGGGCAGCGTGTTGCTCGAGGACGTTGGAGTAGACCGTGCCGAAGATCGCGGCGCCGAACGAGCTGCCGAGGGTGCGGAAGAACGTCACCCCGGAGGTCGCGACGCCGAGGTCGCGGTAGTCGACGGTGTTCTGCACGATGATCGTCAGCACCTGCATGCACAGCCCGATGCCGATGCCGAGCACGAGCATGTCGAGCGCCATCGTCAGCGTACGACGTGTGCGCGTCCATCCGCGACAGCAGGTACAGGCCGAGCGCCATCACCAGCGAGCCGGCGACCGGGAAGATCTTGTAGCGCCCGGTGCGGCCGACGATCGTGCCGGACAGGATCGACGGTCACCAGCAGGCCGACGACCAGCGGCAGCGTCTGCACGCCGGAGGCGGTGGCCGAGACGCCCTTGACGTACTGCAGGTAGGTCGGCAGGAAGGTCATCGCGCCGAGCATCGCGAACCCGACGATGAACGCCAGCACGACGCAGACGCTGAACACCGACGACCGGAACAGCCGCAGCGGCAGGATCGGGTCGACGGCGCGGCGCTCGACCAGCACGAAGAGCGCCAGCGCAGATCAGCGAGCCGACGAACAGCCCGATGATCGTGGCCGAGCCCCAGGCGTACTGGCGTGCCGCCCCAGCTACAGCGCCGAGGGTCAGGCCGGCGGCGCCGAGCGAGACGAAGACGATGCCGAGGTAGTCGATGACCGGCGTCGCCGCCGTGCGCACCGCGGGCATCGTCGACGCGGCCAGCACGATGACGACCGATGCCGATCGGCAGGTTGACGTAGAACGCCCACCGCCACGACAGGTGGTCGGTGAACAAGCCGCCGAGCAGCGGGCCGAGCACCGTCGTCACGCCGAAGACCGCGCCGAGCGCGCCCTGGTACTTGCCGCGCTCGCGCAGCGGGATGACGTCGGCGATCAGCGCGGTCGCGGTGACCGCCAGGCCGCCGGCGCCGAGGCCCTGCACCGCCCGCCAGGCGATCAGCCAGGTCATGTTCGCCGGCGAGCCCGCAGGCGGCCGACGCGACGACGAACATCGCCGGCCGAGACCTGGAAGATCAGCTTGCGGCCGAACAGGTCGCCGAACTTGCCGGCCAGCACCGTCGCGATCGTGTCGGCCAGCAGGTACGACGACACCACCCAGGACAGGTGGCCGGCGCCGCCGAGGTCGCCGACGATCGTCGGCAGCGCGGTCGAGACGATCGTCTGGTCGAGCGCCGACGAGCAGCATGCCGAGCAGGACGGTGACGAAGACCAGGTTCATCCGCCGCCGGTCGATCCCGGTGTCCGGTTCCGGTGGACGGGTCGTGGCCTCGGCCAGTGCCATGTGTGCCCCCGGATCGGCTCGGATCGGCTCAGCTATCCATCGTGATTGCTACGTCACCGATCATGTCGGATCTGTGAGCGTGCTGACCAGGTGCGGTGCCCGATCAGGAGGCGACGAGATCCGCGTACTCGGGGTGTCGTCTGATGTAGGTGACGATGTAGGGGCAGGCCGGATCGACCGACAGGCCGCGCGCGCGGACATCGTCGAGTGCGGCCCCCGCGAGCGTTCCGGCCACGCCGCCGCCCTGTCGTGCCGGCGACACCTCGGTGTGGGTCATCACGACGACTTTGCCGCGGATGTCGTAGTCGATGAGGCCGATGTACTCGTCGCCGTGCCGCACCCGGTATCGCGTGGCCGCTTCGTCGTGCTCGACCGTGAGCCCGGTCTCGTCGTCGTGGGTCAGCACTCGGGCGTCCGTCATGGCCAGCACCCTAGGTCGGAACGCCCAGATCGCGTCGGGCGGGATCGAGCCCGGCGGTCCAGTCGGAGTTCATCGCCCGGGCGATCCGGGTGAAGTCGTCGGCGTCGATGCGGAACAGTCCGCGCCGGAACGGGAATCCCCACTGGACCTTGTCGAGGACGAACGTGAGGTCGGGGAGCAGTGGGTGGACGTCCGCGGGCAGGCACGGCTGCCAGTCGACCGCCCGCCGCCATGGGTCGAGGTCCGAGCTCAGGTGGACCTGGAAGGGCTCGGCGTCCACGATCCGGCCCAGCGCCGTGAACGCCTGGACCGGCGAGCCTGCACGCATCCCGGTACGCGGGGAGTACATCGCGATCCAGTCGCCGGTGCGCAGCCAGCGCAACCGTGTCGTCTTGCCGTGATCGGCCTGGACGAAGCCTCCCGCCACGCCCAGTTGGACGTGTTCGAGCGACACCGTGTTGACCCAGAACCGCTGTTCACCGGCGTCATCGGTCGCCGTGCGGGGTTTCGTCGTGCTGGTCGTCGTGCTGGTCGTCGTGTTGGCGGAATCTGCCATGCCTGACCTGCCGTGTCTGGTCGTCCGGTGCTGCCGGGAACGCCGCTCTGACGTCGGGTTCCAGCATCCGTCAGCGAGCCGACAGCTCGGTCGGTGCTGTGGACAGGCGCACGATCGTCGCTGCTGTGGACGACGCCGAGCCGTCATCATGGGGCCATGGCTGCGCATCGGTGGACACTCGCCGAGCTCCGGGCCGTCGGCCAGCTCAGTGCCGGCGAGGCCGCCAGCCGGGGCCGGGTCTCGGTCCGGGTCCGGTTGGGCCGCCTTCGCTCGAGGGACGTGCTGATCGCCCAGTCGGCGGTGGGCGCGGCGCTGGCCTGGCTGATCGCGCACAACCTGCTCGGCCATGTCGTGCCGTTCTTCGCGCCCGTCGTCGCCGTGATCGTCGCCACCCAGAGCAGGGGCCAGCAGCTCCGTCGGGGGGTCGAGGTCACCTTCGGAGTGGCGATCGGGATCGCGGTCGGTGACCTGTTCCGCGTGTGGGCGGGGGTCGGCGGATGGCAGATCGCTGTGGTCGTGGCCGTGGCGATGTCCGTGGCCCTGCTCGCGGGGGCGGGCCAGCTGATGATCACCCAGGCGGGCGTCCAGGCCATCGTCGTCGCCACCGTCGTCGGGCCGAACGGCGCCTTCAACCGATGGATCGACGCGGTCATCGGCGGCCTGGTGGCGCTCCTGCTCGCCCTGCTCATCCCGTCCCGCACGTCGGCTCGACCGCGGGAGCTCGCGGGCGCGCTCCTCGACGAGATGTCGGCGATCCTGACCGAGACCGTCGGCGCCCTCGCCGACGGCGACGGGCAACGCATCGAGCACACTCTGAGCCGGGCCCGCGACACCGAGACGCTGACCGGTGAGCTCTCGACCGCCGTCACCGAAGGCGTGCAGTCCGCGCCGCTCGCGGTGATCTGGCGCCGCGGCCGCGCCGATCCGGCCGGTATCGCCCCGCTCGCCGGGCCGCTCGACCGAGCGACCCGCAACGTCCGGGTCCTGGTCCGTCGCGCCGCTGTCTCGGTCTGGCGGTCCGAGGAGGTCCCTGCCGGCACCGTCGATCTCGTGCGCCGGCTGGCGGCGGTGACGAGCGCGATGGCCGACGACCTGGCGGCCGGGCGGCCATTGGACTCCGCCCGCACCGAACTGACGGCCATCGGCGTCGACAGTTCGGCCGCGGGCCTCGTGACGAGCTTGTCGGCGACGGTCGTACTCGCGCAGGTCCGCTCGATCGTCGTCGACCTGGCCGAGGCGACCGGTCAGCCGGCGAGCAGCGCTCGCGAAGCGGTGCCACCGGTCGACCAGTGAGCCCCTCGTGGCCCGGCGCCGATCGGGCGCCGTGCCGATCGGGCGCCGTGCCGATCAGGCCGTGCCGGTCAGGCCGTGATCTGCGGCTTGCCGTCCTCCGCCCAGAGGGTGTGGAACGTCCCGTCGCCGTCGACCCGCTTGTAGGTGTGGGCGCCGAACAGGTCGCGCAGGCCCTGGATCAGCGCGGCCGGAAGCCGCTGCGCCCGCAACCCGTCGTAGTACGCGAGCGCCGACGCGAAGCCGGGTGCCGGGATGCCGGAGGACGCGGCCCCGGCCACGACCCGGCGCCAGGCGTCCTGACCCGCGCTGATGGCGTCGACGAAGTAGGGGTCGACGAGCAGGCTGGGCAGGTCCGGCGTGGCGATGTAGGCGTCGGAGATCCGGTCGAGGAACCGCGCGCGGATGATGCAGCCGCCACGCCAGATCCGGGCGACGGCCGCGCGGTCGATGTCCCACCCGTACTCCGCGGCCGCCGCCGCGATCATGTCGAAGCCCTGGGCGTAGGCGACGACCTTGGACGCGTAGAGCGCCGCCCGGACGTCGTCGACGAACGCCTGCCGGTCGTGCACGGTCCACGGCGTCGACGCGCCGGGCAGGTCGCGGGCCGGCACCCGCTGTTCCGCGTGCCCGGACAGCGCCCGGGCGAAGACCGCCTCGGCGATGCCCGAGACCGGCGTGCCGAGGTCGAGCGCGGACTGCACGGTCCAGCGGCCCGTGCCCTTCTGCTCGGCCTGGTCGAGCACGATGTCGACGAACGGCTGGCCGGTCGACTCGTCCACATGGGCGAGCACGGTCGCCGTGATCTCGATGAGGTAGGACTCCAGGTCGCCCGAGTTCCAGGTGTTCATGACGTCGGCGATCTCGGCCGGCGTCATGCCACCGGCGCTGCGCAGGAGGTCGTAGGACTCGGCGATGAGCTGCATGTCGGCGTACTCGATGCCGTTGTGGACCATCTTGACGAAGTGGCCGGCGCCGTCGGCGCCGACCCGGATGCAGCACGGGTCGCCCTGCGCCACGGCGGCGATCGACGTCAGGATCGGCCCGACCGACTCCCACGACTCGGCGGAGCCGCCGGGCATGATCGACGGCCCGTTCAGTGCGCCTTCCTCGCCGCCGGAGATGCCGGTGCCCACGAAGTGGATGCCCTTCTCGGCCAGGGCCTTCTCGCGACGCCGGGTGTCGGCGAAGTGGGCGTTCCCGCCGTCGAGGATGATGTCGCCGGGTTCGAACACCCCGACGAGTTCGTCGATGACCGCGTCCGTGCCGGGACCGGCCTGGACCATGATGATCGCCTTGCGCGGACGGGCCAGCGCTGCGGCGAACTCGGCGATCGACTCGGTGCGGACGAAGTCTCCCTCGGAACCGTGGTCGGCGACGAGGGAGTCGGTGCGGGACTGGGTGCGGTTGTGCAGCGCGACCGTGTAGCCGTGGTGGGCCAGGTTGCGGGCGAGGTTGCGCCCCATCACCGCGAGGCCGGTGACGCCGATGGATGCGGTTGCTTCTGCTGACACGGGAGGGGCTCCTTCGCCGCCGAGGGTTCGCTGGCCATGGCCATTGTCGTGCATTCCGGCCGTGCTGCTCAGCCGGGGCACCTGGTCGAGTCGGTGTCCTGCTCGGTCAGGACCAGGCAGATCTCACGGTCGAGACCGGTGGCGTCGAGCGGGCCGATCCACCGGGCCCGGACGCGGCCGGTCCGGTCGATCAGCACCGTGCTCGGCACTGCGGAGGCGGGCACGATCGCGCTCCACCGGGCCGCCTGGGAGCCGCGCGGGTCGGAGAGGCTCGGCAGGTCGACGGCGACGTCGGCCAGGAACGCGGTCGCTGCCTTCGGGGTGTCGCGGGTGTCGAGGCCGCGAACCGCCACTCCGTCGTCGGCGAAGCGGTTCGCGGCCGCGCCGATCTTCGGCATCTCGGCCACGCACGGTCCGCACCAGGACGCCCACACGTTCACGACCGTCACCGGCGCCGCGGCGACGTCGGGGACCGTCATCGATCGGCCGGCGAGGTCGTCGCCGCTCAGCACCGGCAGCATCGGGCCCAGCCCGGCGGAGAACCTGGTGAACCCGACCGAAGCCGGGATCGATGTCGTTGGTGCCGCGGTGTCCGTGCGCCGGACCGTCGGCTGCTGGGGCGAGGGCGAGCAACCGCCGAGCAACCCGAGCGTCGTGACGAGGCAGACGAAGGCGACGACCACCGAACGTCGGCTCCTCACGGTGCGTCCGGGAGGTCCTCGTCATCGTCGTCTCGTGCGCCGCGGTCCGGGTCGCCGATCAGGTCGAGGACGGCGTCGTGAAGGAGGCCGTTGGTGGCGGCGGCATTACCGGAGTTCGGGCCGTCGACCCCGTTCAGCCCCGTGAATCGCCCGCCGGCCTCGGTGACGATGACGTCGAGGGCCGCCATGTCGTGCAACTTCAGTTCTGGTTCGGCCGCGATGTCGACCGCGCCCTCGGCCAGCAGCATGTACGACCAGAAGTCCCCGAACCCGCGCGTCCGCCAGCAGCGACGGAGGAGGTCCAGGAACGGCACCAACCGGCCGGCTTCCTGCCAGCCGTTCAGGGACGAGTACGACACCTGTGCCCGGGCCAGGGTGTCGATCGAGCTCACCCGGCACGGCTGGGCGTTCATCAGCCCCTTGCCGGCGAAGGCGCCGTCGCCCTTGCTGGCCCACCAGCGGCGGCCGAGTGCGGGGGCGCTCACCACTCCGGCGACCACCTCGTCCTCGACCATCAGGCCGATCAGCGTGGCCCAGACCGGGACGCCCCGGACGAAGTTGGACGTTCCGTCGATCGGGTCGATCACCCAGCGACGCGGTCCCCACCCGGTGTTGCCCTGCTCCTCGCCGACCACGGCGTCCCGCGGACGTGCTCGGGACAGCGTCCGCCGAACGGCTTCCTCGACGGAGGTGTCGGCGTCACTGACCCAGGTGTCGTCGGCCTTCGTGTCGACCTGGAGGTTCTGTGCCCGGAACCGGTTCATGGACAACGAGTCGGCGTCGTCGGCGAGCAGATGGGCCAGCCGCACGTCGTCGATGTGGCCGGAAGTCTTGTGACCGGAGGGCATGGGCCCCACCGTAGTGGTGAACCGATTCGCTCCCGCGTTCGTGTCTGCAGTGTCGAACGCGGTCCAGAATCCGGAGGTCGCCCCATGGGCACGTTGAACGGTCTGCCCCTGCACCCGCTGGTCGTGCATGCGGTCGTCGTGCTCGTGCCGCTCACCGTTCTGCTCGCGATCGTCTTCGCCGTCGTCCCGAAGCTGCGCTGGCTCCTGCGGTGGCCACTCCTCGCGGCGGCGCTGGTGAGTGTCGTCGTCACGTTCGTGGCCAAGCAGAGCGGACTGCGACTCGAGCCGACGTTCGCGAACTCCCCGCTCGTGAAGATCCACGCCGACCGAGCCAATCTGCTCGTGATCCTGGTCTACGTGTTCGCGGCGATCTGTCTGGTCGCGGTCTTCACCCTCGGCGGGACGTCCCAGTTGGCGTCCGGCGCACTGGCGCGCAAACCGGTGGGCGGCAAGGCCGTCCAGGTGGGGGTCGCCGTCGCGCTGGTGGCGATGTCGCTCGTGGTCGCGGTCCAGGTGGCCCGCACCGGCGAGGCCGGCTCGCGGGCGGCATGGAACGGCACCCAGGTCGAGTGACAGGTCGTCCCGCCCGGCCTCGTCAGGTCGGGCGCTGCTTCTGCGGATGAAGAGTCTCGTGCCGCGCGAGCATCGCGACGAACTCGTCGATCTTGCGTGCGCGGGTATCGGCCCGCTTGACCTGGCCGAGCCGCCAGGTCAGCGCGTACCGGTTGGCGGACGTGAGGACGTCGAACATCCGCTGCGCCTCCGGCTCGGCTGCGATCGCGGCCAGCAGGTCTGCCGGCGTCTCCGCTGTCGCCGGACCCGCATAGGCAGCGTCCCAGCGACCGTCGGCTTTGGCGGCGTCGACGGCGGCCTGCCCGGCGGGTTGCATCAGCCCGGCCTCGATCAGCCTCGCCACGTGGGTGACGTTGCGAGCCGACCACGGACTCCGGCTCCGGCGCGGGGTGAAGCGCTGGTAATGGCTGCCGTCGTCGCGGCGGTTGACCTGGCCGTCGATCCAACCGAAGCACAGCGCCTCGTCGAGCGCCTGCGCGTACGTCAGCGTGGTGACATCGCCGCCCTTGTTGTGCAGGACGAGCCGGACGCCGGGGGAGTCGGCATGGTGCTCGACCAGCCACGCCCGCCAGGCGGGGGCGTCAGGAAGCAGCAACTCGGGCACCTCGCTCGCCATCGGGTCCCTCCTCCGTCCCCAGCCGTGCGTCCAGGAGTCGCCGGACGGATCCGACCCGCGCCGCGTCGACTCGACCGTCGGCGACCGCCACATCGAGAGCGCACTCCTCGGCGCCGGTGGTGTGCGGGCACCCCCGCGGGCAGTCGACGGTGATCTCGGCGAGGTCGCCGAAGGCCTCGAGGATGCGTTCGGGCTTCACGTGCGCCAGCCCGAACGAGCGGATCCCGGGCGTGTCGACGATCCAGCCGCCGTCCGGCAGCGCCAGCGCGATCGCCGACGTGGACGTCTGCCGCCCGCGGCCGGTGACGGCGTTGACCGCGCCCACGCTGCGATGGGCGTCCGGCACCAGCGCGTTCACCAGCGTCGACTTGCCGACGCCGCTGTGCCCGACGAACACCGTGACCCGGTCGACGAGGAGGTCGTGCACGGGCTCCGGGTCGTCTTCCCGGGTGGTGACGACGGTGGTCACGCCGAGCGGCTCGTAGAGAGCCAGGAGGTCGGCGGCGTCGGCCAGGTCGGACTTCGTGAGGACGAGCAGCGGGTCCATGCCGGCGTCGTAGGCGGCCACCAGGCACCGGTCGATCAGGCGCGTGCGCGGCGGTGGATCGGCGAGTGCCACGACCATCGCGAGCTGGTCGGCATTCGCGACGATCACCCGCTCGATCGGATCGTCGTCGTCGGCGGTCCGGCGGAGGACCGTGGTGCGGTCCTCGACGCCGACGATGCGCGCCAGGCTGCCGTCGTCGCCGCTGAGGTCGCCGACGAGACGCGCGCGGTCGCCGACGACGACCGCGCGGCGACCCAGCTGACGTGCCTTGGTCGCCGTCACGAGCCGTTCGTCGTCGGTTCCCGCGTCCACCAGGCAGGTGACGCGACCGCGGTCGATCGTGATGACGACGCCGATCTCGGCGTCGTCGTGGCTGGGCCGGTTCTTGGTGCGGGGGCGCGTGCGGCGTTGTGGCCGCTCGTACTCGGCCTCTTCGTCCCGGCTCCAGCTCACGGGCCCGCCACGAGTGCGGTCCACAGCGCACAGAACGTCGGCATCGTCTTGGCCACCGTCCCGATGTCCGCGATGGTCACGTCCGCCCGCAGCCCGACGAGCGCTGCGGCGTGCACCATGCGGTGGTCGGCGTAGGTGAGCATGTGTGCGGAGTGCAGTGGCGCAGGATCGATGATCAGGCCGTCGACCGTCTCCAGGACGTCCGCGCCGACCCGGGTGAGTTCGGTGGTGAGAGCCGCCAGCCGGTCCGTCTCGTGGCCACGCAGATGCGCGACCCCACGCAGGTAGGAGCGACCCGAGGCGCAGGCGGCGATGGCGGCGACGACGGGCGTGAGTTCGCCGACCTCGTGCAGGTCGAGGTCGACGCCGCGCGGCTCACCGTCGGCGACGACCGTGAGGCGGCCGTCGGCCGGCGTGACCTCGGCGCCGAACGCACCGAGGATCCAGGGCAGTTGCCCCCCGGGCTGGGTGGTGTGGGCCGGCCAGCCGGTGAGCGAGACCTCGCCGCCGGCGACGACCGCCGCCGCCAGGAACGGCGCCGCGTTCGACAGATCCGGCTCGATCTCGATGTCGCGGGCGGCGATCGGCCCCGGCCGCACCTGCCAGCGATCGGGCTCGTCGACGTCGACGTCGACGCCCCGCGCCCTCAGGAGCGCCACGGTCATGTCGATGTGCGGCTGCGACGGCACCGGTTTGCCGTCGTGCCTGACGTCGACACCGTGGTCGTATCGGGCGCCGGCGAGCAGCAGCGCGGAGACGAACTGGGAGGACGCGGAGGCGTCCATCGTCACCACGCCGCCTGGGACGTGCCCGAGCCCGTCGACCCGGAAGGGCATGGTGCCGCGGCCGTCGTCGGCGATGCTGACGCCGAGCGCCCGCATCGCCCCGAGGATCTGCGCCATCGGCCGGGTGCGGGCATGGGGGTCGCCGTCGAAGTCCACCGGACCGGTCGCCAGAGCGGCGACGGGCGGCAGGAACCGCATCACCGTTCCGGCCAGTCCGGCGTCGACGACCGCCGGACCGGTCAGCTCACCGGGCTCGACCAGCCAGCGGCGCCCGTCCGCGGTGGGGGTGATCCCGACGCCGAGCGCTCGCAGGCCGCCGGCCATGAGGTCGGTGTCGCGGGCCCGGAGGGGCTCGGACAGGACGCTCGGCCCGTCCGCGATCGCCGAGAGGATCAGTTCGCGGTTGGTCAGCGACTTCGAGCCGGGAATGGTGACGGTGCCACCGATCGACCCGGGTGCTCGCGGGGCCGGCCAGTCACCGACCGGGATCTCAGAAACCGTCGGCGCCACGTCCGTCACTGATCGCCGCGCCCTCAGAACGGCAGTTCGGCGCGGGCCGCCCGCTTCGCGAGCTTTGCCTCACGCTTGGCCGTCCGCACCATCCGCTCGGAGCTCTTCTTCGCCGATCCGATGCTGTTCTTCGAGGACTTCTTCGCGGCCCGGATGCCGTGTTTGGTGCGCCAGGCGATCCCGGGCTGACCCTGGGTATCGCCCGCCGCGATGACGAGGCCACCGAACAGCCCGACGTTCTTGAGGAAGTGGACGAACTGCTGGCCGCGGAGGTCGGGATCGTCCTTGATCTCCCAGAACGGGTGCCCGGCCCACGTGGTGGGAATGAGCGTCGTCGCGAGCACACCGGCACCGAAGCGACGGCCGATGCCGCTGGCCAGAGCCAGCCCGCCGACGACCTGCAGCGCCCCGTTGAGCCGGATCAGTGAGCGGGTGTCCTCGGGGATGCGGACGCTGACCTTCTCCGGTGCGACCTTGTGGATCAGCGGGCTCAACTGGTCGGTCACACCGGTAGCGCGCTCCACCAACGGGTCGGGGTTCTTCAGCGCTCGTGCACCCTGCACCACGAAGATGCCGGCCAGCATGGAACGCGCGACGAATTTCACCAGGCTCATGGTGCATTCCTACCCTGCCGGACCGACTTTCCAACAGCCGGGCCGGGTTGCCGGGCTGCGATCACGGGAGAGCGACACCGCGGAGACGGCCCGCCTGGTCACCGGTCACGAGGGTCGACCCGTGCAGCACCGGGGTGCTGAAGCTGTGCGCGGCGCTGATCTGGTGGGTGACCTCGACGGCTCCGTCGGCGAGGCGGAACGACGCGAGCAGACCGGTCGTGCCGAGCAGCCACGCGCGACCGGAGCGGAGAACGGGCCCGCCGTTGAGGGCCCGCGGCACTCCGGCGGTCGCGTCCGTCTGGGTCCAGCGCACGGCCCCGGTCGCGGCGTCGACGCGGCTTGCCTTGCCGAACTCCTCGATCATCAGCAGGTCCCGGGTACCGGTGCTGCTCGGGATGAGCGTCGAGGGCGTGTAGAGGTAGCTGCCCGGCAGAGTCCAGGCCGCACTGCCGTCGGCGGTGCGCAGCGCCCGGGCCGACGACACCGTGCTGACCAGGGCGAGCCCGCCCGGCAGGACGGCGACCGTGTCGTCCCAGGGGCCGTAGATGAGGTCGAGGTAGCGGCTGTCCCGATCGGCGACCGGGGTCGACCACAACCGTTCGCCGCCGGCGGCCGAGAGCGCGTGGGCCGACCCGTCACCGGACCCGGTGAACAACCGGCTGCCGTCGAAGCCCACCCGGCCGGCGGAGAACCCGCCGATCGTGCTCGACCAGACGGCGTTACCGGACGACAGGTCGCGGGCGTGCAGGTGCCGTCCGGCGGGGACGACCACGAGTTCCCGTCCGCCGACCCGGATGACGGTCGGCGACCCGAGGACGGGCGACCCGAGGTTGGCCCGCCAACGGCTCGCGCCGGTGTCCGCGTCCAGCGCGTGGAGGGTGCCGTCGGCGTCGCCGAGGACGAGGGTGCGCCCGTCGGAGCTGAACGCCGGCGACCGGTAGACGGGGCCGACGGTGACCTGCCACTCGGGCAGGAAGCCGGCGTCGGTGACCATCAGGGCCTCGACGCGGCCGCTCGTCGTGGCGGCCACCACCAGCGATGTGCCGCCGCGCTTGTGCGGGCTGATGGCCAACGCCGCCTGGATGCTGCCGGGGAGTCCGTGGCTCCAGGCCACCCGCGGGGCGGTGCCTCGGGCCGGGACGCTGAAGGTCTTCGTCTGCTCGTGGGTGAACCCGTCGCTGCGGCCGGTCGCGACCGTCGACGTGCGGACGGTGACGCGGTGTTCGCCCGCCGGTAGGCCGGTCAGGTCGAGCGTTCCGGCGAAATGTCCGTCGGACCCGGTGAGCGGCACCGGTCCGCCGGTGTCCTGATGCCCGAAGATGGCCTGCGGGTAGACCAGTGCCGTCACCGATCGCACCTGAGCCCGCGCGGGTGCGCGTACGGCGATGTCCAACGACGCGGCGCCCTCGCGGACCCGGGTCCAGGTGGGAGTGAGCCGGCCGCCCACCCGCGGCCCGGCCAGCGGGATGGCGACGACGGCGGTCCGGCTCTCGCCACCCCCGGCCAGGGTGACCGACTCGACCTCGAGCCGGTCCGGCCCGCTGTGGTCGCCGACGACGCGGTGGATGTCGTAGTAGGACGGTCCCTGGTAGCCGGCCGCGCCGGTGAGCTGGACGAACCCGTTGAGGCCGGCCACCGCCTGCCGGTGCGTGTGGCCGGCGATGAGGGCGCGGATGTCGTAGCCGCTGATCGTGTCGAGGAAGTCGTCCTGGTCGTTGACGTAGTAGCTGTCGCCGCCCATCGGATAGTGCACGAACATGACGACGGGCGTGTGCCGGCCGGTCGCCGCCAGGTCGGCACGTAGCCACTCGAGGTGCTCCTCGCCGAAGTAGCCGGGTTCCTGGAGCAACTGCGTGGGGTTCAGGCCGATCAGATGGATGCCGTCGACGTCGAAGCTGTACGGCGCCGAACCGAACAGCCGGTTGTAGGTGTGCAGCGCCTGCTCGTCCCACCGCACCTCGTGGTTGCCGGGCACGTGCCGGACCCGGGGCCGCAGCGACCGGGGGATGGCGGAGAGATAGGCCGCGTACTCGTCGCTCGCGCCGTAGTCGCTGATGTCTCCGCAGTGCAGGACGACGTCGGGCTCGGCCCGGTCGATCGACGCGAACACCGACCGCAGGCCGACGAGCCGATCCGGGACGTCCACGTCGACGTGGGTGTCGGTGACGACGCACAGATGGAGGCTGCCGTCCCCGCCCGCGGCCGGAGTGTCGGTGATGGCTGCCCGAGCGGGGCCGCCGAGGACGACGTCGGCCGCCAGCAGGCTGCTCGCGGCAGTGCCGGCCAGGAGAGCGCGGCGCCCGAACACCCCGCCGGCCACGCCGGGGTCGGCGACGGGACCGACGGGTACGTCGGCCGGGCGGGTCTTGCGGGGGCGGCCCATGGGTCCTCTCGGCCGGACTGGAGGTCGACGCGCGAGCGCCTTCGCCGTCGGTCAACCTACCGTGCGGACGCTCGGGCGAGCCTGTGTCCACGCGGCCGCTTACCACGTCGGGTGACCGACGGCGCCTACGGCGTCAGGCGGTGCAGGTCGCGGGGGAACAGCGTCGTCTCCCGGATGTTGGCGGCACCGGTCAGGCGGGCGACGAAGCGTTCCAGCCCGAACGCGAACCCGCCGTGCGGCGGCATCCCGTGCGCGAACGGGGCCAGATAGCTCGCGTACGCGGCCGGGTTCTCCCCCCTCGCGGTGATGGCGGCGACGTAGTCCTCGTGCCGATGCAGGCGCTGACCGCCGGTGACGAGCTCGAGACCGCGGAACAACAGGTCGAAGCTGTTCGACCAGCGCGGGTCGTCGGGTTGCGGGTGGGTGTAGAACGGCCGCTTGCGCATCGGGTAGCCGGTGACGAACACGAAGTCGCTCCCGTGTTCGGCCAGGGCCCACTCGCCGAGCGCCCGTTCGTGCTCGGGCGCGAGGTCGGGTTCGTCGGCGTCGGCGCCCACCAGCGCCAGGGCGTCGGCGAAGTGGAGCTGGGGGAACTCCACCGGAGCCGCGGGGAGTTCGACCTCGGCCAGCTCGCAGGCCGCGTGCGCACGGTCGCGCACGGCCGCGAGCATTCCGTGGACGACCGCCGTCGCCACCGTCATGACGTCCTGGTGGTCGGTGATGAACCCCAGCTCGGCGTCGAGCGAGACGTACTCGGCCAGGTGGCGGACGGTGTCGTGCGGCTCGGCGCGGAAGACCGGGCCGACCTCGAAGACGCGCTCGAAGACGCCGACCATCGCCTGCTTGTAGAACTGGGGCGACTGGGCGAGGAACGCCGGTCGCCCGAAGTAGTCGAGGGCGAAGACGTTCGCGCCGCTCTCCGTGGCCGATTCGACCATCTTCGGGGTGTTGATCTCGGTGAAGCCGGCATCGTCGAGCACTGTGCGGTAACCCGACAGCGCGGCGGCCGTGATCGCGAAGACGGCCCGGCGGCGCGGGTGCCGCAGGGTGACGTCGGCGTGGTCGAGCAGGGTCGGCAGCCCGACGCCGAGGGACGGTCGCCAGAGTTCGACGGGCACCGGCTCGCTCGGCGCCGCGAGCACGGTGATCTGCGGTTCGACGACCTCGACGCCGTGAGGGGCGGCCGCGTTCTCGGACAGCCGGCCGGTGATCGTGACCACGGTCTCCTCGCTCAGATCGTCGACGAGTGCGCGGGTCACCTCGTCGTGCACGACGACCTGCACGAGCCCGGTGCGGTCGCGGAGGATCACGAAGGCGACGGTGGCGAGCCGCCGGCGCCGGTGGATCCAGCCGGCGATGGTCACCGGCGTCCGGTCGGCCCCGGTGTGCGGGACGAGTCCGGGCAGTTGCGACGCGAGGACTCGAGGGCCGGACCCGGTGGCCGGCGGGTGTGGTGCTGACTGGGTCTGGGTGGTGCAGATGGGTGGGATGCAGATGGAGTGGTCGAAGCGGGCATGGAGGTCACCTCCCAGTGGCATGGGCTCCCTGGGGTGTGGGCGAGGGGAAACTCGCGGTGCCACCACACCTTCGTCGCCCGGACCGGTGTGCCCCGGTCCGTCACGGCGACCTCTGACAACCTGATCACGGGGGTCGGCCGACCGAGTGCGCGTCGTTGTCATCCGACGCCGGCGACCGAAGGATACCGTCCCCGGCGGTCGCTACGCTCGCCGGGAACGCTCGATCCACCACCTGCGAGGGAGCCAGGATGTGCGGCCGCTACGCCTCGACCAAGAGCCCGGACGACCTCGTCATCGAGTTCGACATCGAGCACCTGAGCACCGCCGTCCGGGAGCGTCCGCTGCCGCCGGACTACAACGTGGCGCCCACCAAGGACGTCTATGCCGTGCTCGAGCGGACCGATCGCGACCGGCCCGACACGGTCACGCGCCGCCTGACCGAGGTGCGGTGGGGCCTGGTTCCCAGCTGGGCCAAGGACATCTCCATCGGCAATCGGCTCATCAATGCCCGCCTCGAGACCGCGGCCGAGAAGCCGTCGTTCCGCAAGGCGTGGGCGTCGCGGCGCTGCATCCTGCCGGCCGACGGCTACTTCGAGTGGTACCAGCCGACCGGCGCCGAGGCGGCGGAGATCGCTGCTCGGGAACCGGCGCAGCCAGCGTCCGGGTCATCGGCCCGCAAGCCGAAGAAGCCGCCGAAGATCCCCTTCTACGTGCGGTCGCGCGACGGGGGGAGCCTGGCGATGGCAGGGCTCTACGAGATCTGGCGCGACGACGCCAAGGCCGACGACGATCCCGATCGCTGGCTGTGGACGGTCACCGTTCTCACCACCGACGCCGCCGACGACGTCGGTCGCATCCACGAGCGGATGCCGCTCCTGGTCCGGCCGGAGGCGATCGGCGCCTGGCTCGATCCCACTCAGGCCCCGACCGGCGAGTGGGCCGCGTTGACGGGCACCGGGCCCCTGCAACCGGCCGCACCCGGGGTTCTCGAGGCATATCCGGTCTCGACGCTGGTCAACAACGTGGCGAACAACTCTCCTGAGCTGATCGAGCCGGCGGGCTGATCGATGCAGCTGTTCTGAGCGGGCAGCTCAGAACAGCAGCATCAGGCCGGTCACGAGCAGCATCACGCCGAGCACGACACACGCGACCACGATGATCGTCGTCGTGTGTCTCGTGATCCAGGCATCGAGCCGGTCGAGTCGCGCGCGGGTCGCCTCCGGCCGGAGCATCGCGCCGACCTGCATCACGGCATACGAGGCGGCCGCGAGCACGCAGAAGAGCACCAGCACCACGATCGACTCGGTCTGACTGGTGTCGACGCCCGAGACGGCGGCGCCGGCGGCGACCATGAGGGTCCAGGGAGCGAGGAGGATCGCGATCACGGCAGCCGACACAGGCCCCATCCGGTCGAGGCCGGATTTCCACCGCGGTTCCTTCTTCGGGTTGCCGCGGCCGCGCCACTGGATCAGCGCGAGCACGAGCAGAGCGATCCCGGCGAGCACACGCACCACCGCGGCGATGGTGCTCGGGGTGCTGGCGGGCTTCGGCGGCCGACCACCGGTGAGCAGCAGGGTTCCCCCCACCACGATGACGAGGCACACCAGCCACCCGGCGAGGAAGCCCCAGCCTTTGGTCGTGCCGCGCCGCGACTGGAGAAGCAGGATGTAGGCGCTCACCGAGATCGGGGAGGCGGCGATCCCGGCTGCGAGAAGCAGGATCTCGAGGTTGTCCATCGTCACGTCCTTCGCCGCGGGCCGTCCGGCGGGTCGACCGGCGAGGCGATGATCCTCTCGATGTGCCGGATTCCCTACGCTGACCCGCGTGGCCACCCACACGACCTCGGTTGTCAGCGGAGTTGTCAGCGGAACCCGCGTCCGCGATCTGGCGGTGAGTGCCGGTACCGCCCGGTTCCTGGTGAACGCGCCGGTCGGTGGGGCCGCTGCGGCGTCGTCGGTCGTCGTCCTCGGTCACGGCGCGGGCGGCGGGCCGGACGTGCTCGACCTCGCGGCCCTGGCACGGGTCCTCCCGGCGCACGGGTCGCTCGTACTCCGGTTCGAGCAACCCTGGCGACTGGCTGGTCGGGGAGTGGCTCCCGCCCCTGCTCAGCTCGATCGGGCCTGGCTCGACGCGTTCACCTGGCTACGCCACCAGAACGCCGGCACCCTCCGTCTGCGCCGCGGCGTCCCGCTGGTCGTCGGTGGCCGCTCGGCCGGCGCCCGCGTCGCCTGCCGGACCGCAGCCGAACTAGGCGCGGTCGGGTGTGTGGCGCTCTCGTTCCCGGTCCACCCACCGGGCCGGCCGGAGCGGAGTCGAATCGATGAACTTGCTCAGGCGCGGGTGCCGACCCTGGTGATCGCCGGCAGCCGGGACAATTTCGGTGGGCCGGCCGCGATCCCGGCCGGGCTCGCGCACGTCACCGTCGCCTCGATCCCGGGCGGCGACCACAGCTTCGCCGTGCCGAAGGCCATCGGCCGGTCACCGGGCGAGGTCGGGGACGACATCGCGGCTCTCGCTGGTGGCGTGGCTCAGCGCACAGCGCGTGCTGGCCAGGTGACGATGCCTGCTGTCGTCACCTGGCCAGGTCGGCTCAGGCCGACGGCAGCCGCTTGTGGATGTCCTGGCTCATCCGGACGACGGACACGAAGAACTCGAGCGTCATGCGGACGAAGCAGACGTAGACGAGAATGCCGATCCCGCCGATGATCAGGCCGAGCAGGCCCAAGCCGAAGTTGCGGGCGAAGCCGGTGATGATGATCGACAGCCACGTGAACGCGAGACCGATCAAGGCGAGGATGTAGACGAACCGCACGATGATCGGCGTGACGAAGTTGTCGAACTTGAAGTCGAACAAGGACCCGAAGAAGCCCTTGGTGGGAGCGCCGTAACCCTCGGGCTCCACCACGGTAGCGGCCGGCGCGGCAGGCGGCGGGCCACCGTAGGCAGCAGCGGGCGGGGGTGCGTCGTAGCCGCTGGCAGGCGGCGGTGCCTGATAGCCGCCGCCGGGCGGCGGCTGAGCCGGTCCGCCTGCACCTGGGACGTCGGGGTCTTGCGGTGGGCTGGTGCTCATCGTTACCTCCAGGCGTGTGCCGCGGCTTCTGCGTTGGCGTCACCTTCACGGTCACGAATCGGCTGGAGCGTGTCAAGGTTCCACGCCGTAGTGCGCTCGTCCCATTCACCCGGCACGTCAGCGGCCCGTTTCCCGAGCCGGGAATCGCGGATCGCCCGCAACGGTTACAGCGACCGGATCGAGATCGGCCGGCTGGCCGGGACGTCCGACGAGCGTGGGAAGTGGTGACCGGATGACGACGGCGACGATGCCTTCGACGAACGCGGGGCCGCAGTTGCGGCCGTGGTCGAACGACGACGACGCCCGCAGCGGTGCGGGGCTACCCTTGGCCGCGATGACAGTCGAATCCTCGGCGCCGGCCGAGACACCAGAGCAGCGCACCGAACGCTTCGAGCGCGACGCGCTCCCCTTCCTCGACCAGCTTTATGGTGCGGCCCTGCGGATGACCCGCAACCCGGCCGACGCCGAAGACCTGGTGCAGGAGACGTTCGCGCGCGCCTATCAGTCGTTCCATCAGTTCACCGAGGGCACGAACCTGCGGGCGTGGCTGTACCGCATTCTCACGAACACCTTCATCAACAGCTATCGGCGCAAGCAGCGGGAGCCGCTGCACACCTCGACAGGAGACATCGAGGACTGGCAGATGGCCCGGGCCGAAGGCCTCGTCGGCGGCGGGCACAAGTCGGCCGAGCTCGAGGCACTCGAGCACCTTCCGGACTCCGACGTGACGGCCGCGCTCCAGAGCATCCCGGAGGACTTCCGGTTGGCGGTGTATCTCGCGGATGTCGAGGGATTCGCCTACAAGGAGATCGCCGAGATCATGGGCACGCCGATCGGCACGGTCATGTCGCGACTGCACCGTGGCCGCCGGATGTTGCGTGAGCTCCTCACCGACTACGCCCGCGAACGTGGCATGGCCGCCGCAGGAGGCGAGAAGTGATGTCAGCGACGCAGCCGATGAGTGACGACGACCACTCGCGATGTGCCCAGGTCCTCGAGCAGGTCTACGTGTTCCTCGACAACGAGGACGGCCCCACCGATCATCGCAAGGTCCAGGAGCATCTCGACGAGTGCGGGCCCTGCCTCGCCGCGTACGACCTCGAGCGTCTCGTCAAGCAGCTCGTCGTTCGCTCGTGCTCGGACCAGACCGCGCCGGCCGAGCTACGTCAGCGTGTGATGACGAGGATCCGCGAGGTCCGCATCACGATCAGCGAGGAGTCGGTCGAGCGCTGATCGACCGGCGTCGATCGACCTGCGTAGACGACCTGCACAGACGACAACGGGCCGTGATCCCTGCTCGGGATCACGGCCCGTTTCGTCATGCGTCGAAGGTCGGGTCAGGCGTTGGGACGCTTGCCGTGGTTCGCAGCGTTCTTCCGACGAGAGCGTCGTTTACGGCCCTTCTTGCCCATGTGGTTGCCTCCTTCGAGCGCCTCGCTGAGTCGTGTGCCCGTCGAGTTTACGGCCGGAGTCCCGGCGTCACCCAATCCGCAGCCCGTCAGCATGCTGAGGTAGGCCGCGCGCGGCTCGGTGAGTGCGTCCGGATGTGGCCTGCCGGTGACCGTCCGTCAGTTCTGGTGACGATACGTGTGAACAATGCGGAATTCGACATCACAATCGTCGGATTTGATGACATTCGCCGTGGGATATGTCAGGTCATGGACAACGGGGAATTCGCCATTTCCGAGTCTTGGTTATCGCGCCGTATTCGCGACCTCAGTCGATATCCGGCACGCCCGCGGTATAAACGAGTTCAGCACTGATCCGATCGACTCGGGCGAGGCAGACGTCAGCGGAGCCCGCGCGTGCGGACAGCAGTCCAGGAGGTGTGGACGATGGCTCGAGCCCGCTTGTGGGAGTGGGTGTCCTAAGCCGTGGCGCCACTGCGCTGACCACGACGGCCCGTCGCTTGGAGGCGGCGGCCGGGCGTGTCATCCTTGCCGGGTCAGGGGAGGCCCGAACTCCCTGCCGGTGCGGGGTTTGCGGGTCACAACGCATGGAAAGGCCACGGTGTCTGCGCGGGACGTGATCGGTTCGGCGGTGGGCCGCTACGTGGTCGCCACCTGTGTTGTCGCGGGCCTGATCAGCGTGTACTGCGCGTCGCGCACCGACTCCTGGTTCACCCAGATCGTCCTGCTCGGCCTGTTCGTCGTCTCCCGCCAACTCCGGCTGCGGGTGCGCCCGTCCGGCAATGCCGGGTTGTCGGTCGCCGGAGTCATCGGGGTCATCTCGTTTCCACTGCTCGGGCCTTACGGAGCACTCGCGGCGTTCGCGGCCGTGCTCGTGCCCAGCCGCCGCGCCCCGCTGTTGCAGCGTTCCTACAACGTGGCCGCGAACTCGATCGCGATCTTCGTCGGCGGGCAGGTCTACGTCGCGCTCGGCGGTCCGGTCCAGCGGTCGTTGTTCGCCGGCGATCCGTGGTTCGGCCTGGTCGCCCTGGTCGTGGCGATGGCGGTGCTCTTCACGGTGAATCTGCTCGGACTCTCAGGCGTGCTGTACCTGTCCGCGCATGTCCCGGTCCGCACAACCCTGCGACACCTCGCCGACCCGTCCACGCTGGCCCAGTTCCTGTTCGGCTTCATCGGCTTCATGGTGGTGCAGTTGTGGCTCGGCACACTCGGCCCGAGTGCCGCGATCCTGCTGCTCCTTCCGATCGTCGTGGGGCAGTACGTCGTTCTCCAGGCCGAGGGCGATCAGCGGGTGTACCAGGCGACGCTGCGAGCGCTGGCGAAGGTCCTGGAGACCAAAGACCCGTACACCCGCGGCCACGGTGAGCGCGTCGGCGACGGCGTCGCGGCGTTGACGAAGTCGCTGGGTTGGGCACCCGAGCGGGCCGAGATGGCGAGTGCCGCGGGGTTGCTCCACGACGTCGGCAAGATCGCGGTGCCCACCTCGCTCATCCGCAAGAGCGGCGGTCTGAGCAACGACGAGTTCGCAGCCTTCCAGTTGCATCCGCTGCGTGGCGTCGAGGTCGTCCGCGGCATCGGGTTCCTCGACGCCGCGATCGAAGGAATCCGCCACCACCACGAACGGTTCGACGGCGGCGGGTACCCGTCGGGGCTGATCGGCTCCGACATCCCCGTCGTCGCCAGGGTCATCGGCGTGGTCGACGCGTACGACGCGATGACGACGGCCCGCACGTACCGTGCCCCGATGCCCCGCGCGGATGCGCTCGCGGAACTGCGACGGACCAGCGGCACCCAGTTCGATCCCGACTATGTGACGGCGTTCGTCGGCCTGGTGGAGTCCGGTCGCTGGTCGCCGCCGACGGTCACGGTGCCGCAGCTCACCGATCCGGCCGGTGCCGCCGCCGTCCGCGACCCCGACGACCCGGTCCCGGTCACCATCCCCGGCCCGACCGAGCCGATGCCGTGAACGCACTCGGGCGACGACTCTCCGACCGGGACGCACCGCTGATCGGCCTGGCGGGCGTCATCGTGATCGTGTGCTGGACGCTGACGATCTCGCACGGCGTCAGCGACCCGGGCTACGCCGTGGTGTACGGCCTGCTGATCGCGTTCGGCGAGGTCCTGCGCGTGCGCGGCGGTGGGTCGTGGCATGCGTTGGCGCCCCTGTCGGTGGCGAGCGGGCTCGCATACGGGCTGACGATGGTCACGCTCACACCCGAGCCGATGCTGATCCCGATCGCCGAGGTCCTCGCCGTCGTGGGTCTGGGTCAGGTGGTCGGCGTCCTCGTGTACGCCGCCGGACGCCGGACCCCGGAGATCGCCTGCGTGTCCATCCGCACCGTGATCATCGCCTTCGCCGCCGGAGCGGCCCACCTGTTCGTCGGTGTCCGCTGGTTGCACGAACTCCTCGCGCGCGTCCCGCAGATCTGGCTGGCGGTCGCGCTGATCTGCTCGCTCGGCTCGGTGGCCTTGATGCTCGCGCTGCTCGCCGCCATCGCCCCGAACCGGTACGGCACCCCGTGGTGGGGACGCGCGGCGGACGAGTTCACGGTGCACGGGCTGACGGTGGCCGCGACGGCGTCCACCGCCTCGGTCATGGCGCTCGGGGCGTGGGAGCTCGGCCCGTGGGCCGGCCCGCTCTTCCTGCTGCCGTTGGTGCTGACCGTCGTGGCCATCGGCCACTCGGCCGTCGTCCGGCGCAAGCAGGCGCAGACCATCCGGGCACTGAGCCGAGCCGCGGAGATCGCGGGGTACACCGAGGTCGGCCACAGCGATCGGGTCACCCGACTCGCGCTGGCCGTCGGCGCCGAGCTCCGGTTGCGAAGGCCGCGCATGCAACGCGTCGAGACCGCCGCACTGATCCACGACGTCGGGCAGCTGTCGCTCACCGAACGCATCCCGTTCGGCGACGCCATGCAGGTGACCGCCGAGCAGCGCGTCGAGATCGCCCGGAGAGGAGCCGAGGTGATCCGGCAGACCGGCGCGATGGCCGAGGTCGCGGATGTCGTCGAGGAGGGCGCGGTTCCGTTCGCCGAGTCCGAAGCCGTCCCGGCGATCCGCCGAGACGCCCAGATCGTCGCCGTGGCGAACGCCTACGACGACCTGCTCGTCGGTGACGTGTCGTTCGCGCGTCGTCGCCAGGCGGTCGAGTGGTTGCGGGCCGCCAGCGGGACCGACTACGACCCGGTCGTCGTGGAGGCGCTGGCGCGCGTCGTCGACTCGGTCGACACCGCCGATCTGGTGCCGACCGGCCCGGGCACGGACCAATCGGGACGGACCGACGCGCGCCGATAGGCTGCCGAGGTGCCTTCCCTCGACGACGTCGCACGGAGTCACACCAGCCTGCGGGCCGACGAGATCGCCCGGCTGCACCGACTGGTCGCGGACTGGCAGCTGCTGGCGGACCTCTCGTTCGCCGACCTGGTGCTCTGGCTCAGCGACGGGGAAGGGCTCGGGTACTGGGCCGGTGCACAGATGCGGCCGACCACTGGGACCACGGCCTACGTCGACGACCTCATCGGCGGGTTCGTCCCCCGCGGTCGGCGTCCGCTGATCGATCAGGCGTTCGCCACCGGCCGGATCTGCCGCGAGGGCGACCCCGAGTGGCGTGATGACGTGCCCGTGCGGGTGGAGACGATCCCGGTGGGATTCGGCGGTCGGGTCGTCGCCGTGATCGCGAGGAGCACGAACCTGCTCTCCGTGCGGACGCCGAGCCGGCTCGAGCTCGTGTACCTGCAGATGGCGGGCGAGCTCGCGCGGATGATCGCCCAGGGTCGCTATCCCGACCCCGAAGCCGGGAGTGCGGCGACGGGATCACCGCGCGTCGGCGACGGGCTCGTCACGCTGGATGCCGGGGGATGTGTCGGGTACGTCAGTCCGAACGCCATGTCGGCCTACCGCCGGCTGGGCTGGGCCGGCGATCTCGTCGGCTCCGAGCTGGCCGACGTGACGGTCGGTCTGCTGCGCACGGGCCGCCGCCCGGTGGAGCGACCGGTCGCGGAGATGCTGTCGGGTCGTGCCGCGCTCGAGACCGAGGTGGACAACGCGAGCGCCACGCTCGCGCTCCGCGTGATCCCGCTGGTGCCCGAGGGCCTGCACACCGGGGCCATGGTGTTGATCCGCGACGTCACCGACCTGCGCCACCGCGAACGGGAACTCCTCAGCCGTGAGGCGACGATCAGGGAGATCCATCATCGGGTGAAGAACAACCTCCAGACCGTCGCCGCGCTCCTGCGGATGCAGGCGCGGCGCACCACGGCGCCGGGCGCGGCCGAGGCGCTGCGCGAGGCGGAGCGGCGCATCGGGTCGATCGCCGTCGTGCACGAACTCCTCAGCCAGGCGCTGGACGAGCGGGTGGACTTCGACGTCGTCCTCGACCGCCTGCTCATGACCGTGGGCGACCTGGCCGCGACCGAGACGACCGTGCGGACGCGGCGGGTCGGGCAGGTGGGGGAGTTACGGGCCGAGACCGCCACCGCGCTGGCCATGGCCATGACCGAGCTGCTGCAGAACGCCGTCGAGCACGGGTTGGGCGGGCTGTCCACCGGGGAGGTGACGGTCGCCGCGGCGCGAACCGGCCGTCGGCTCGAGCTCACGGTCACCGACGACGGAGCCGGCCTGGCGGCCGCCGTGGATCCCGCCTCGACTTCCAGCCTCGGACTGCAGATCGTCCGGACCCTGGTCGAGACCGAACTCGACGGCACGTTCACGCTGGTGCGCCTCGACGCACCGGCGGACGAGGCCCGGCCGGGAACGCGCGCCACCATCGAGTTCGAGCTGGACGCGGCCCGGAGCTGACGGGCCGGGGACGTGCAACGACCCCGATGCCGGCCGGCATCGGGGTCGTCGGTGGTCAGGGTTCAGATGCTGCGAGCGCGCGATCGGGCGGCCCGACGCTTCAGCGCGCGCCGTTCCTCTTCGCTCATGCCGCCCCAGACTCCAGCGTCTTGGCCGGACTCGAGTGCCCAGGTGAGGCACTCGTCGATCACCGGGCAACGACGACAGACAGCCTTGGCCTCCTCCACCTGCAACAGCGCGGGGCCGGTGTTGCCGATCGGGAAGAACAGCTCGGGGTCTTCGTCGCGGCAGGCGGCGCGGTGGCGCCAGTCCATGTAGATCTCCACTCCTAGGTACGGGGACCGCCGGTGGCGGTGCTTCCGTGCCGTTGACGTATCGTTTGGTCGGTAACGTGACACTTTGATGATCGAGCACTGCTGAGCACTGCTCGATGGTCCAGCACTGTTCGATGATCTGGCACTGCTCGTTGCGGCTTCCGGTCGTCGACCTCGAGTCGCATCGATATCACCGTTCGCACGCGTTCCACCACACTTTGTCGCCAAACACTCATTGTTTCTCGTGCGTGACGTCATGTGGGCCGGTGTGTGAACGGATTCACTATGTTGTCACACGGGTCCAGACGTGAGAACCCGTTTCCAGTGTGGAGTGCGCTACAGTCCTGCGCCCACTGAGCGTGCAGCCGTCCCCGCGTAGGCTCTCGGCCGTGTCCGACGGAGCCCCTATCGAGCAGGCTGCCGGTCGTGGGCCGAAGCCGCCGGCGCCGCTGATCCTGGCGGGCGCCATCGTGCTCCTCGAGGGTCTCGGCATCCTCGTGATCACCGGCTGGTTGGCCATCGGCATCATCCGGGATCCACCCGTCTCGCCGATCACCGCGTGGGCGGCCACCCTGCTCCTCGGCCTCTTCGGCATCGGCGTCGTCGTCACCGGACGCGGCGTGCTCCGGGTCTCGCGGCGCAGCCGCGCGCCGGCCGCCGTCACGCAGCTGCTCGTGCTCGCGATCGGCAGCCAACTCGGCACCGCCGTCGCCGTGGCGCTCTTCGTCGGACTCTCCGTCGTCGCCGGCGTGATGCTGTTCCTGCCCCGCTCGACCGCGGCGTTCGCGCCGCCTGAGCCGGTCTCCGACGACGACGACGACGTCGATCGAGGACGGGCCTGCCGACGCCGAGCCCGCGGCGCCGACCGAGCCCGAGCCGGCCGAACCGTCCCCCACGACGGCGAAGCCCATCACGCGACCCCGGCAGCAGAAGCGGTCGTCGGGCCGCCGGCCCAAGGGCAAGCGGCCCGGCGGCCGCATCTGAGCGTCCGGCGGGGCTCGATCAGAGCACCCGGCTGAGGAACTCCTTCGTCCGCGCTTCCTGCGGGTTCGTCAGGACCTGCCGCGGGGTGCCGCTCTCGACGACCTGACCGGCGTCGAAGAACACGAGCTTGTCCCCGACCTCGCGCGCGAAGCCCATCTCGTGGGTCACGACGATCATCGTCATGCCGTCCGCGGCCAGTGCCTTCATGACGTCCAGGACGTCGCCGACGAGCTCGGGGTCGAGCGCGGACGTGGGCTCGTCGAACAGCATCAGGTTGGGCTTCATCGCCAGCGCGCGGGCGATGGCCACGCGCTGCTGCTGACCGCCGGACAGCTGGCCCGGGTACTTGTCGGCATGATCGGCCAGCCCGACCCGATCGAGTAGTGCCCGGGCGTCCTCGCGCGCCTGCTTGCGCTTCAGACCGCCGACCTGGATCGGCGCCTCGGTGACGTTCTGCATCGCGGTCTTGTTGGCGAACAGGTTGAACTGCTGGAACACCATGCCGATGGTCCGACGCTGTTCGGCGATCTCACGGTCGGGCAGCTCGTGCAGCTTCGAGCCGACCTGCCGGTACCCGACCAGACGGCCCTCCACCCACAACCTGCCCTCGTTGACCTTCTCGAGGTGGTTGACGCAGCGAAGGAACGTCGACTTGCCGGAGCCGGACGGGCCGACGATGCAGCACACCTCGCCGGGGGCCACGCTGAGGTCGACTCCGCGCAGGACCCGGTGCCGGCCGAAGCTCTTGCCGACCTGCTCGGCGCGCACGAGTGGTTCCGCCTCGTGCCGGAACTCCTGCGGCACGACGGTGCTGACGGGTCGTGTCGGGGCGGCCGCGGAGTCTGCCGAGGGTGGTGTCGTCACGGGCTCGTCGACGTCGCTCATCAGATACCTCCCCGTCCCTTGCCGGTGGCCGCCATCCCGGCCGCCTTCGCGCCGCGCCCGTAGTGGCGCTCCACGAAGAACTGCACGAGCATCAGGACGCTCGAGAGCGCGAGATACCAGAGGCAGGCGGCCACGAGCATGGGGAACGGCTGGAACGTGCGGTTCCCGACGTTGGAGAGTTGGAAGAACAGTTCGTAGAACGGGACGTAGGCCACCAGCGCGGTGTCCTTCAGCATCGCGATCGTCTCGTTGCCGGTCGGCGGCACGATGACCCGCATGGCCTGCGGGAGCACGATCCGGCGCAGCGACTTCCCACGCGACATGCCCAGCGCGGCGGCGGCCTCGGACTGGCCGGGCGCGACCGAGATCATCCCCGCGCGGACGATCTCCGCCATGTAGGCGGCCTCGGACAGGGCGAGTCCGATGATCGCCGCCACGACGGCCGTGAAGATGACGTTCGAGTCGACGCCCCAGACCCGCAGGTTCGTGTCGAAGCCGAGCTCCCGCTGGAACCAGAAGTCGAACGGCACCCCCAGTTCGATGCGGTGGTACAGGATCCCGATGTTCCCGAACAGCACGAGCAGGACGACCCGGGGGACGGCACGGAAGAACCAGATGTAGACCCAGGCCACGGCCGCGAGCACCGGGTTGCCCGACATCCGCATGATCGCGAGCAGGACGCCGAGGGCGACGCCGATGACCATCGCGGCCACGGTCAGGAGCAGCGTGTTCTTGACGCCGCGCAGCACCGGCGCCGACAGCGCGTTCTCGAGCATGAAGTGCCAGTTGAACGCCGTGTTGGTGGCCAGCATGTGCGCGAACATCCCGGCGAGCAGCACGATCACCGCGACGAGCACCCAACGCCAGGGGTGCCGTACCGGGACCGCCTTGATCGGCGTGCCCCGGTCGCCGGACGCGCTGGGCGGGGCGGTGGCGACCGAGCCTCCGGTCGGTGGGGTGTCGGTGGGACCGCTCATCCCTCTGCCGCCGGGTTCACCTTGACCTGCTCCGAGGTGATGGCGCCCTTCTCGTCGCCCCACTTCTTCATGATCGATCCGTAGGTCCCGTCGTCGATGATCGCCTTCGTGGCCGCTGCGATCGCATCGGCGAACTTCGCCTGTGCCTTGGCGGTCACGAACCCGTACGGGCCGTCGCCGTAAGGATCACCGAGGATCTCGAGCTGGCCGTTCGTCTGCTGGACGGCGTAGGCGCTGATCGGGAGATCGGCGAGCATCGCCTGGTCCTTGCCCGACACCACGCTGGCGGTCGCTTCGTCCTGGCCCTGGTACTGGTCGATCGTCACCTCGGGCTTGCCGCTCGCCTTGCAGTCGGCCGACCGCTTCTGGATGTCGGGTACCTGCACGGTGGCCTTCTGGACTGCGATCTTCTTGCCGCACGGAGCGGCGACGTCGATGCCGTCCGGGTTGCCCTTCTTCGTCACCCACTGGGTCGGGGCGTTGAAGTACGACACCATGTTCGCCTGCTTCTCCCGGTCGGAGGTGATCGTGAAGGACGAGACACCTGCCTCGTACTTCCCGGAGCCGACGCCGGTGATGATCGAGTCGAACGGGGCGTTCTCGAACTCGGCCTTCAGCCCCAGCTTCGCGGCCACGGCGGTGAAGACCTCGACGTCCATCCCGATGACGGTCTTGCCGTCGGTGTCCATGAACTCGTTCGGGGCGTAGCTCGCGTCCGACCCGACCACGATCTTCCCGTCCGACGCGATGTCGGCGGGGACCATGGCGGCCAGCGCGGCGTCGGCGCTCGGCGCGGCCGACGCGGAGCCCGGCGAGGCCGAACCGGCGTCCGAGTCGGATCCGCACGCGGCGGCCGCGAAGGCGAGAACGGCGACGGACGCGACAGCGGCGAGTCGGCGGGACGGGCGGGCGGGCAGGATCATGGGTCTCCCTGGTCGTCGATTCCCGGCGACGCCGGGCATCTGAGCATGGTCCCATCCCCGGGTGACGAGGATGTGACACCACGGCCGGTGTGGCGACTCCCATAGGCTCGGATTCCATGCGAGCGGCTTACGTGACGAGCTTCGACGCCGATGTGCCGATCACCGGGCTTCGGGTCGGGGAGGTACCCGATCGGCCCGACGTGCCGGCCGACTGGGTGCCGGTCCGGGTTCGGTCCGCGGCGCTGAACCACCACGACCTCTGGTCCCTGCGCGGTGTCGGGCTGACCTCCGCGCAGCTCCCGATGGTGCTGGGCTGCGACGCGTCCGGCGTCACGCCCGACGGGCGTGAGGTGATCGTGCACGCCGTGATCGCCGACTCGGACGCCTACGGCGACGAGACGCTCGATCCGCGGCGATCGCTGCTGTCCGAGCGTTATCCGGGGACGCTGGCGACCACCGTCTGGGTGCCGCCGCGAAACCTCGTCGACAAGCCGGCCGGGGTGAGCTGGCGCAGCGCGGCGTGCCTGCCCACGTGCTGGCTCACCGCGTACCGGATGCTGTTCACCCAGGCCGAGCTGCGGCCGGGGGAGACGGTGCTCGTCCAGGGCGCCGGCGGTGGCGTCTCGACGGCCGTCGTCGCACTCGGGGCCGCGGCCGGGCTGCGCGTCTGGGTCACGAGCCGATCGCCGGAGCGGGGCGAACGCGCGGTCGCTCTCGGCGCCGCCGCGGCCTTCCCGGCCGAGCGCCCGCCTGCCGGAACGGGTCGACGCGGTGATGGAGACGGTCGGTGCGGCGACCTGGTCGCATTCGTGCCGGTCGCTGCGTCCCGGCGGCCGGTTGGTGATCAGCGGCGCCACCAGCGGCGGGGCGCCGGAGAACGCCGAGTTGAACCGCATCTTCTTCACCGGGCTGCGGGTGTTCGGGTCGACGATGGGAACGGTGGGCGAACTGCGCCAGGTGGCGGCGTTCGTCGATCGGCTCGGTCTGGAGCCGCCGATCGACCGTGAGATCGGCCTCGACGACGTCGGGACCGGGCTCGCGGCGATGGCGGCGGGGGAGACGTTCGGCAAGGTCGTGGTGGCGGTCAGCTGAGCCGCCAGCCCGCGTCGCCCAGTCTGCCCGCGGCGTATGCCCGTCGGTCACCGGTAGTGCCGTGGCCTACGTCGGTAGCACCGTCGGCAGCCATACGACCGGTCGGACGGTCCTACCTCCGCTGGACATGTGACGAACCACGCTCAGCGCGGTGGCTCAGCCGTTGAAGACCCGTTCCATCAGCGCTGCGTGCTCGGCGGTGGACACGCTGTTGGAGCCGACCGCCGGGGCCGCCGACGCAGGGCGGGACACGACGTCGAGCTCGGGCAGCGTCTTCACCAGATGCGCGAACATGTGCGCCCACGGGCCCTGGTTCAGCGGCTCGTCCTGCACCCAGCGGACCCGCTTCGCGTTCGGGAACGCCTTCACCGCGGCGTCGATCTTGCGGACCGGGGTCGGTGCGAGCAACTCGACGGTGACGATCGCCGTCGTCGGTGAGTCGCCCTGCCGCTTCGCCCGTTCGGCCCGCAGTTCCCAGGCGATCTTGCCCGAGCAGAGCACGACGTCGGTGATCGAGTCGGCGTCCACGCCCGTGTCCGGGATGACCGTCTGGAACGCGCTGCTGGTGAAGTCCTCGGGCCCGGACGTCGCGGCCTTGCTCCGCAGCATCGACTTCGGCGTGAACACGATCAGCGGGCGGTGCCGTCCACCGAGGGCCTGCGCCCGGAGCAGATGGAAGTAGTTCGCCGGTGTCGAGGGTTGCGCGGCGGCCATCGCGTCACCCACGGCCAGCTGGAGGAACCGCTCGATCCGTGCCGACGAGTGATCCGGGCCGAGGCCCTCGTATCCGTGCGGGAGGAGGAGCACGACGCCGGAGCGCTGACCCCACTTCGCCTCGGCCGAGGAGATGAACTCGTCCACGATGATCTGTGCGCCGTTCGTGAAGTCGCCGAATTGCGCCTCCCACAGCACCAGCGCGTCGGGGCGGGCCACCGAGTAGCCGTACTCGAAGCCCATCGCCGCGTACTCCGAGAGCAGCGAGTCGTAGACGTGGAAGTTCGCCTGCTCGTCGCTCAGGTGCTGCAGCGGCGTGTAGTCCGCACCGGTCTTGCGGTCGACGATCGTGGCGAACCGCTGGACGAACGTCCCGCGACGCGAGTCCTGGCCGGACAGTCGCACCGGGCGCCCCTCCAGCAGCAGTGAGCCGAAGGCGAGGATCTCGGCGGTGCCCCAGTCGATGCCGCCGGCGGTGATGCTGTTCGCCCGGCGCTGCAGCTGCGGTGCCACCTTGGGGTGGACGGTGAACCCGTCGGGGTAGGTCACGTGCGCGTCGGCGATCCGCTTGAGCACCTCCGGGCTGACCGAGGTGATCGTCTTGCCCTCTGGCTTCTCCGGATAGTCCGGCGCCCGGAAGTACGGGTCGGACGGTGCCGACTTCGCCGCGCGTACCTCGGCGAACACCCGCTCGAGTCGGTCGTTGTAGTCGCGCAGGGCCTGCTCGGCCTCGTCGACGGTGATGTCGCCACGGCCGACGAGCGCCTCGGTGTAGAGCTTGCGGATGCTGCGCTTCGCCTCGATCAGGTCGTACATCAGCGGCTGCGTGAAGCTCGGGTCGTCGCCCTCGTTGTGCCCGCGGCGGCGGTAGCAGACGACGTCGATCACGACGTCCTTGTTGAAGTCGCGGCGGAACTCGTACGCGAGCCGGGCGACCCGGATGCACGCTTCGGGGTCGTCGCCGTTGACGTGGAAGATCGGCGCCTGGACCATCCGGGCGACGTCGGTCGAGTACAGCGACGAGCGTGAACTGGCCGGCGACGTCGTGAAGCCGACCTGGTTGTTGACGACGATGTGGATGGTGCCGCCGGTCCGGTACCCCCGCAGTTGCGACAGGTTGAGCGTCTCGGCGACCACGCCCTGTCCGGCGAACGCGGCGTCGCCGTGGATGAGCACCGGGAGCACCGGGTACTCCGCGCCCCGGTCGAGGATGTCCTGCTTGGCCCGGGCGATCCCCTCGAGCACCGGGTCGACCGCCTCGAGGTGGCTCGGGTTGGCGGCCATGCTCACCTTGATGCGGTCGCCGTGCTGCCCCACGAACTCGCCCTCGGCGCCGAGGTGGTACTTGACGTCACCGGAGCCCTGGACGGTCCGCGGGTCGATGTTGCCCTCGAACTCCCGGAAGATCTGGGCGTTCGACTTGCCGACGATGTTGGCGAGCGTGTTGAGCCGGCCGCGGTGGGCCATGCCGATGGTGACCTCGTCGAGACCCTCCATGGCGGCCAGGTCGCAGACCTCGTCGAGCAGCGCGATCGTCGACTCGCCGCCTTCGAGGGAGAACCGGCGCTGGCCGACGAACTTCGTCTGCAGGAAGGTCTCGAACGCCTCGGCCTGGTTCAGCTTGGCCAGGATGCGGAGTTGCTCCTCGCGGGGCAGCCGGTCCTGCGGCTGCTCGACCCGGGACTGGATCCAGTGCCGCTGCTCGGGGTCCTGGATGTGCATGTACTCGATGCCGACGGTGCGGCAGTACGCATCCCGCAGGATCCCCAGGATGTCGCGCAGCTTGAGTCGCGCCTTGCCGCCGCCGAAGCTGCCGGTGGCGAACTCGCGCTCGAGGTCCCACAGCGTCAGCCCGTGCGTGATGACGTCGAGGTCCGGGTGCGTGCGCACCTTGTACTCGAGCGGGTCCGTGTCGGCCATCAGGTGGCCGCGGACCCGGTAGGCGTGGATCAGCTCGACGACCCGGGCCTGCTTGCCGATCTCGTCGTCGTGGGTGTGCGGGCGGTCGGTGGCCCAGCGGATCGGCTCGTACGGGATGCGCAGCGAGGTGAAGATCTCGTCGTAGAAGCCGTTCTCCCCGATGAGGAGCTGGTGCAGCCGACGGAGGAACTCACCCGACTGGGCGCCCTGGATGATCCGGTGGTCGTAGGTCGAGGTGAGCGTGAGGATCTTCGAGATCCCCATCTCGTTCAGCCGGTCGGCGCTGGTGCCCTGATATTCGGCCGGGTACTCGATGGCGCCGACGCCGATGATCGTGCCCTGACCAGGCATCAGCCTCGGGACCGAGTGGTTCGTCCCGATCGTGCCCGGGTTGGTGAGGCTGATCGTGGTGTCGGCGAAGTCCGCGACGGTCAGCTTGTTGTCGCGCGCCTTGCGGACGAGTTCCTCGTAGGCCATCCAGAAACCGGCGAAGTCGTAGGTGTCGCACTTCTTGATGGAGGGCACCAGCAGCTGCCGGGTGCCGTCGGGCTTGGCCATGTCGATGGCCAGCCCGAGGTTGACGTGCTCGGGCTGTACGAGCGTCGGTTTGCCGTCGGTCTCGGTGAACCCGTCGTTCATCTCGGGCACCGACTCGAGGGCCTTGATCATGGCGTAGCCGATGATGTGGGTGAAGCTCACCTTGCCGCCTCGGGAGCGACGCAGGTGGTTGTTGATGACGATGCGGTTGTCGTTCAGCGCCTTCACCGGGACCGCGCGGACGCTGGTCGCGGTGGGCATGGACGAGGCTGGCCTCCATGTTGGTGGCCGTGCGGGCGGCCGCCCCGCGGAGAGGCTTCACCGTCGGGCCGCCCGAGTCGGCGGGCCTGGCGTCGCCCGGCTTGCGCACGGGGTCGGCGGGCGTCGGCCGGGTCGTCGCCGCTGGTGAGGCGACGGCTGTCTTGGCCGGCGCTGTCTTCGTCGGCGCTGTCTTCGCCGGCGCTGGCGCCGGCTTCCTCGCCTCGGCGGGTGTGGCCGCGGGAGCGACCGCATCGGTCTGCGACACCGGGGTCGCGATGTGCTCCGTCTTGACCGGGCGGGCGCTGACCGGCGTCGCCGCCTCGGTTTCCGCAGGCTTGGCCGTCATGGTCTGGCCCTGCCCGTTCTGGCCCTGTCCGTTCTGGCCCTGTCCGTTCTGGCGCTCGGCGAACAACGACTGCCAGGCCGCGTCGACGGAGGCAGGGTCTGCCTTGTAGCGCTCGAACATCTCCTCGACGAGCCACTCGTTGGCACCGAAGGTGTCCTGGGTCTCCACCGGGGTATGCGCCTCTTTCGTCTGCAGATCGCCTCGGACGACGTCCTGACACGCACGCGCACCGGCAACGTCGCCGCGTCCGGCCAGGTCGCGGCCGGACCGACCCACCTTATCTCGCGACGACAGCCCGGGTCAGCGCGCCGACGCGAGCGGCGGCCCGGAGTCGTCCGCACGGTCGACGAAGTAGTCCGACGAGGCCGTCTCGTCCGCCGTGTCGCGCACCCGAAGGGCTCGGAGCAGGAGAGTGCCGAGCACCGCGACGACGGCGTTGAGGACGAACGCGGTCAGCCCGATGTAGCCGGTGGTGGTTCCGAGCAGCGGGATCGTCGTGATCGACCCGCCGAAGTGCTTCCCGGTGGCCGGGTTCAGCACGTTGTAGGCCGTGATGGTGCCGTAGACCATGCCGACTGCCCAGCCGGCCAGCAACGCCCGCCGGTCGAACCATCGGGTGAACAGGCCGAACACGATCGTCGGGAACGTCTGCAGGATCCAGATACCCCCGAGCAACTGGAGGTTGAGGGCGTTCTGCTTGTCCAGGAAGATCACGAAACCCAACGCGCCCAACTTCACCAGCAGCGAGGCGATCTTGCTGACCTTCGCCTCGCGGGCCGGAGTGGCATCCGGGGCAAGGTAGGCGCGGTAGATGTTGCGGGTGAACAGGTTCGCCGCCGCGATCGACATGATGGCCGCCGGGACGAGGGCTCCCACCGCGATCGCCGCGAACGCGACCCCGGCGAACCAGCTCGGGAACGAGTCGGCGAACAGCTGGGGGATCACGAGCTGCGGGTTCGGCTTGCCGTCGAGTCCGATCGGTTTCGTACCGGCCTTGATCGCCACGTAGCCGAGCAGGGCGAGCAGCCCGAGCAGGAGCGAGTACGCCGGCAGGAACACCGCGTTGCGCCGGGGCACGCTTCGGTTCTTCGCGGCCAGGGTCGCCGTCACCGAGTGCGGGTACATGAACAGCGCCATCGCCGATCCGAGCGCCAGCGTCCAGTACGCCGTGTACGTCGACGAGGAAGGGATGAACACGCCCGTCGGCTTGCCGGTCACGGGTGACGGTGCGGCCATCTTGTCCTCGGCGGCGCCGAAGATCCCGCTCCATCCACCGAACTTGTGCGGGAGGTACACCACTGCCACCGCGATGACGAGGTAGATGAGGGCGTCCTTGACGAAGGCGATCACCGCCGGCGCGCGCAGACCGGAGGAGTAGGTGTAGGCCGCGAGGACGGCGAAGGCGATGAGCAGCGGGAGGTCCCTGGCGAACGCGCTGCCGCTTCCACCGAGCCCGACGACCTCGAGCACGGCCTGCATCCCGACGAGCTGGAGCGCGATGTACGGCATCGTCGCGAGGATCCCGGTGGCGGCGACGGCCAAGGCGAGCGTGCGGCTGCCGAATCGACCCTGGGCGAAGTCCGCGGGGGTCACGTAGCCGCGGGCGTGCGAGACCGACCACAGACGGCCGATGAAGAAGAAGATCAGCGGGTACAGCACGATCGTGTACGGCACCGCGAAGAACCCGGTCACCGCGCCGGTCGCGAACATGGCCGCCGGAACGGCGATGAAGGTGTAGGCGGTGTAGATGTCGCCCCCGACCAGGAACCAGGTCACCCAGGAGCCGAAGTTGCGCCCGCCCAGTCCCCACTCGTCCAGCGAGTCGAGGTTCTCGCCGCGCCGCCATCTCGACGCCCAGAAGCCCATGCCGGTGACGATCACGAAGATCACGATCAGCACGGCCAGGGCGACCCCGTCGACGCCCTTCATCGCTCAGTCCCGTCGTCCGGGAGGTCGAGCCCTTCGTCGAAGGCCTCGGCACGCTCCAACGCGTCGTGGTCGGGGAGGGCGGCGCCGGCGGTCAGGTCGGCGCGGTGCCGGCGCTCGTCTCGCCGCACCAGGATGAACGCGCCGCCGACGAGCGCGGCGGCGACGAACACCCAGGCGAGTTGGTACCAGTAGAAGAACGGGAAACCCCACAGCTCCGGTGCTCGCCGCGCGTAGCTCGGGACCACCAGGGGAAGCACGATGCCGGCCGCGAGGAGGACGCCCGCGACGATCCGTGCCGGTCGCACACCTCCCAGCCCGGGCCCACCCGGGCGGGGCCTGTCGGGCCGGCGGCCCTCCGCACCGTGACCTTCGACCTGTGACACCCGGGCCACCCCCGAATCGGTACCTACCGGTGATGTCAGGGCAACGACACCGGAATCAGCAGACACCGTAAACCCGGGGATGCGCAGCGGGGCAGGGTTGCGCAGCGGATTTCTCGGTCGGTGGTCGGCCGACCCACCTGCGCTGGCCCGATGCGGCCGAATCCTGGCGGGACCTGCGTCCGCGTCGCGCCGCGGTGCCAGCCTGGGCAGGCGAATCCGTGCCTCGGAGCATCTCCGGTGGACACGGCGCCGACGCCGGGGGGCGTGCGCAGCAGTGGGCGAGCCGCAGTGAGGGGAGGCACGTGTGACAGCGGGCGATCGCATCGGCGACGACTCGGTTCCTGCGGAGCGACCGGGGCTCACCCGGCGGTCCCTTCTTCGGGCCGCGGCGCTCGCCGGTCTGAGCATCGGTGTGGCCGGCTGTGCGACCGACACCAACAGCCCGGACGCGTTGTCGTTGTGGATGTGGAAGAACTCGTGCAGCCCGGACATGCTGGCGCCGTTGGCGCACGGGATTCCGGACGCCGGCGGCACGACGCTTACTCCGAATGTCATCGGCGGCGACTTCAAGTCGAAGCTCCTCATCACCCTGGCCGGGCGCGCGCACGTCCCCGATCTGACGTTCATCAACTCCGACATCGCCAGCTATTTCCCGAACGCCACCCAGTTCGTCGACCTCTACTCGTTGGGCGCGCGTGATCTGAAGAAGGACTTCCTGCCGTTCAAGTGGAACTTCGGGGTCACGCCGGGCGGAGCGATGATCGGGTTCCCGATGGACACGGGGCCGACCGCCACGTTCTTCCGCAGTGACCTGCTCGACAAGGCGGGTCTGCCGCACGAGCCCGAGACGGTGGCGAAGGAAGTCGCGACCTGGACCGACTTCATCGCCTTCGGCAAGGAGATCAGGCGTGCGGTGCCGGACGCCGTGATGACGCCGACCCTCGCCGCGCTCTTCACGCAGGTCATGTCGCAGAGCCCGAAGCAGTACGTGGACGCGCAGGGACACCCGATCTACGCCGAGGCCCACGTCCAGAACGCGTGGGACGTCGCGGTCCGAGCCTTCGAGGCGGGTCTGTCCGGCAACGCCCAGCAGTCGACCGATCAGACCGCCCTGCTGGCCAACGGCAAACAGATCGCCCAGGTGAACGCCGTCTGGTGGGTGGTGGCCGGCCCGGAGCAGTTGGCGCCGGGAACGAAAGGAAACTGGCGGGTGTGTGCGGCGCCGGACGGGCCGGGCAACTACGGCGGCTCGTTCGTCGCGATCTCGAAGTACTGCAAGAACCCCGAGGCGGCCTGGAAGTTCATCAGCTTCCTGGAGAGCAAGGACAACGAGGTCACCAACCTCTCCGACATGTTCCTGTTCCCGAGTCGCTACGACGCGCTGGCGGACGAGGCGATCGCCAAGCCCTACGAGTTCTTCGGCGGCCAACGCATCCTCGAGGTGTTCTCGGAGTCCGCGAAGGGGGTGCCGGTCAGCTACTACAGCCCGTACGACACTCTCGTGAGCACGCCGATCACCGACGAGCTGACGAACATCGAGGCGACCGGTAAGTCTCCGACCGAGGCCTGGAGTGACGCGATGGCCTCGGCGAAGCGTGAGCTCGGCCGGATCGGGGTGGTCTGATGGCCCGCGTCCTCTCGGCCAAGGGCGCGTGGCGCCAGTACGTGGCCATCTCGCCGTACTTCATCCTCTTCCTGGCCTTCGGGTTGGCCCCGATCGTCTTCTCGATCTATCTCTCCTTCCACGAGTGGGACGGGATCGGGCCGATGAAGTTCGTCGGTCTCAACCAGTACCGCTACCTCTTCACCGATCCGGACTTCTGGCACAGCATCGCCGTCACCCTCATCATCTGGGTGCTCAACACCGTGCCCATGCTGATCATCGCCCTCGTGCTCGCCTTCGCCCTGCACTCGACGTTCCGCTTCAAGGGCTTCTACCGGACCGCCTACTTCGTTCCGAACGTCACGTCGATGGTCGCGATGGCGATCGTGTTCGGCTCGCTGTTCGCCACCCAGGCGGGTCTCCTGAACTCGTTCCTGCAGTGGCTGCATCTCAGCGGCATCCCGTGGCTGACCGATCCGGCCTGGATCAAGGTGTCGGTGGCGTCGATGATCACGTGGCGGTGGGTCGGCTACAACGCGATCATCTACCTGGCCGGGCTCCAGGCGATCCCGGGCGACGTCTACGAGGCAGCGAAGGTCGACGGTGCGAGCACGGTGCAGACGTTCCTGCGTGTGACGGTGCCGATGTTGCGACCGGTGATCCTGTTCACGGTCATCACCTCGACGATCGGCGGGCTGCAGACGTTCACCGAGCCGCAGGTGCTTCTGGGCGACACCGGTGGGCCCGGCAACGCCGGTCAGACGATCGTTCTCTACCTGTACGAGCACGCGTTCGTACAGAACCAGTTCGGATACGGCGCCGCCATCGCGTGGGCGCTGTTCCTGCTGATCCTGTTCTTCTCGGTGATCAATTGGCGGTTGCTGTCCGGCGGCGGGGATGACACGACGCCCAAGCGGCTGTCGGGAAGGCCGTGGCGTCGTGGCTAGTCAGGTGGAGTCGTCGGTGCGGGCGACCGCCGCGGTCGCGGTGGCAGAACCGGCGCCGCGTGGTCGCGCCGTCCGGAGGATGATCGGGCACGTCGTCCTGCTGGTCGGCGTCGCGATCTCGGTGTTCCCGTTCTACTGGATGTTCGTGATGGCCAGTAACCGGACGGCCGACATCCTCACCTATCCGCCGAAGCTGGTGCCAGGGGACTACCTGATCGAGAACATCAAGACCGTTCTCGACGGCGTGCCGTTCTTCGCCTCGGCGTGGCTGTCGCTCGTGACCGCGATCTGCACGACGCTGCTGGTCCTGTTCTTCGATTCCCTGGCTGCGTTCACGTTCGCGAAGTACGACTTCCCGGGCCGGCGGGTGCTCTTCGCGATGATCCTGGCCACGTTCATGATTCCCGCCCAGCTCGCGCTGGTCCCGCAGTTCGTGATCATGGCGCATCTCGGGTGGGTCGGATCGATCAAGGCGCTGATCATCCCGGCTGCGGCGAATGCGTTCGGGATCTTCTGGATGCGTCAGTACGCGCAGGGTGCGATAGCCGACGAACTGGTGGATGCCGCCACGGTCGACGGAGCGGGCTTCTTCCGCACCTACGTCACCGTGGGCCTGCCCGTGCTGCGACCCGGTCTGGCGTTCCTCGGCATCTTCACGTTCATCGCGTCCTGGAACGACTACCTGTGGCCGCTGATCGTGCTGGACAACCCGAACCACATCACGCTGCAGGTGGCGCTCCAGCAGCTGAACGGGCTCTACACCTCCGACTATGCGGCGGTCATGGCCGGCGCGCTGATGGCCACGATCCCGTTGCTGGTGGTGTTCGTCATCGGAGCGCGGAGCTTCATCGCCGACCTGGCCGCCGGGGCGATGAAGTTCTGATCACCCGCGTGCGGCGGGGTCCTGACTGTCCAGGTTGACGAGGATCGTGGTCAGGTCGACCGGCCACACCTGGTCGCCGTCGAGATGTCCGTCGTCGCTCGGCGCCCACCATTCGAACCCGATGATGCTGGCATGCTCGAGTTCGTCGAGTCCTTCCGGCGACGGGGTGAAGTGGGGGACGTCGAGGAGGTAGTACTCCTGCTGCTGGACGCAGAGTTCGCCGTTGAACACGAACTCGGCCACGTCGTGGTGCACGGGACCGACGAGGGCGTCCGGCTCGACGCGGAGCCCGGTCTCCTCGCGCAGTTCGCGCACGGCGGCGGTGCGTGCGTCCTCGCCCGGTTCGAGGCCGCCACCGGGCGTGTACCAGAAGGTCGTGTCCGGCGTCGGTGATGTTGTGCCCGTGCAGCAGGAGCACGCGGCCGCGTTGGTCACGGACCAGGAGACGGGCAGTCGGTCGGCCAGGGGTCGGGGTCGGCTCGGTCCGGGCGCTGGCGGTCGGCATGGCACCGACCGGCCCGCGTGCGGCGGCGAGGCCGAGTGCGTAGGTGACGACGGATTGCCGGAGGCCGCCGATCTCGCTCCAGTCTCGGCTCGGGTGCACCCGGTTGGTCAACACGACGACGGTGAGCCCGGAGCCGGGATGGATGGTCAACGACGTGCCGGTGAACCCGCTGTGCGAGAACGCCTCGTGGCCGGCCAGGGGGCCGGTGGTGTTGACGTCGCCGATGCGCCAGCCGAGACCGTGGCGGAACCCCGGGTCCAGCGACGCGGACAGCTGATCGGAGAACATCGCTGTGTGCGTGGCGGGTTCGAGGAGAGCTCGGCACATCGGCGGCGCCGTTCGTACGCACCGCCTCACCGAATCGCGCGAGGTCGGCGGCGGTGGCGAACAGGCCGGCGTTGGCGGAGACACCGTCGAGGCTGAACGCGTTCTCGTCGTGCACCTCACCGCGCACCAGCCGTCCCCGGTACTCCTCGTCGAACTCGGTGGCGGCGCACCGGCTGACGTCGATGCCGTGGTCGAGCGGGTTGTACAACGTCTCGGCCAGCCCGAGCGGGGTGGTCACGTGGTCGGCCACCAGCGCGTCGAAACGCGTGCCCGTGACGGTCTCCGCGAGCGCCATCGCGGTCATGTAGCCGACGCAGGAGTACGCGAAGCGAGCGCCCGGAGTCGCCTCCAGCGGGATGTCGAGCAGGGCGGTGATGCGGTCGTCGCGGCCGCCTGGGACGTCCCAGAGCCGCGTGATCGACGGCAGTCCGGACGTGTGGGTGAGGAGATGACGCAGCGTCACCTGGCGCTTGTCACCGTGGGCGTAGCTCGGCAGGACCGCCTGGAGCGGGCCGTCGAGGTCGACCACCCCGGCGTCGACCAGCCGCAACAGCGTGATGGTGGCGAAGAGCTTGGTGACCGAGGCGAGGTCGAAGAGGTCGTCGGGATGCATCGGCTCCCGTGACGAGTCGGGGAGCAGGCGGCCCGCACGATCTGCGTAGCGCACGCGCTCACCGGCGCACGCCGCCTCGACCACGGTGCCGTCGACGACGATCATCGCCACTGCGCCGGGCGTCGGCGGATGCGGTGCGGTGACGTACCCCTCGAGCAGGTCGCGGAGGGACCAGCTTCGGGCGTGCGTCGGCGACTCGGACATCGGCGACAACCTAGCGCCCGTGCCGGTCACCGACCGACTCAGGGCCGAACCGGCAGCCGGAGCGACAGCGCACGCTCGCCCCTCCCGATACGCCTGGGAGAGGCCTAGGCTGAAGTCCATGTCCAGCCCCGACCCGACGAGTGACAGCGAGTTTCTCGGCACCCTGCTCGATCTCGACCGACTCGACACGGAGGCGTCGGACTCCGGGGGTCGCGACCTGGACCGACTGACGACGGCGGAGCTCGCCGCCCGGATGAACGCGGCCGACGCGTCGGTCCCGGTCCTCGTCGCCGGCGCGCTGCCACAGATCGTGGCCGCGGTCGACGCGATCAGCGTCGGGATGCGGGCCGGCGGCCGGCTCATCTACGTCGGCGCGGGAACTCCCGGCCGGCTCGGCGTGCTCGATGCGTCCGAGTGCCCGCCGACGTTCGACACCGAGCCGGATCAGGTCCAGGGCCACATCGCCGGCGGCCCGAGCGCTGTCACCGACGCGATCGAGGGCGCCGAGGACGACCGTGGTGCCGGCCGCGCCCTGATGGCCGACCTCGGCATCGGAGCCTCGGACGCGGTCGTCGGGATCAGTGCGAGCGGCCGGACGCCGTACGTCGTCGAGGCGCTCCGTGCGGCGGGCGAGCGCGGCGCCGCCACGATTGCGATCGTCAATGCCGGCGGGTCCGACCTCGCCGCCGTGGCGCGCTTCCCGATCGAGGTGGTGACCGGACCGGAGATCGTCACCGGTTCGACCCGGCTGCGCGCCGGCACCGCGCAGAAGCTGGTGCTCAACATGCTGTCGACGATCACGATGGTGAAGCTGGGGAAGACGCTGGGCAATCTCATGGTCGACGTGCGCCCGAGCAACGAGAAGCTGCGGGCCCGGGCGGTTCGGATCGTCGAGCTGGCGACGGGCCTGTCGTCGTCGGCGGCTCGGGAGCTGTTCGAGCGAGCCGGCGGAGAGACGAAGACGTCGATCGCGGTGGGCCTCACCGGCCTCTCCGTGGACGAGGCGCGCGTGCAACTCCAGAGCGCCGAGGGTCGGCTGCGCGAGGTGCTCGACCAGAACGGCGTCGACGTCGCGTGAGGGTCGCTAGGGCTCATCAGCGGGACGTCGCACGATGCGGTCGACGTCGCGGTCGTGGACTTCGACGCGGATCGCGACACCCTCCGTGCGCGCGTGCTCGCCACCACGGCCGTTCCCTATCCCGCGGAGCTCCGTGCCCTGCTGATCTCGGCGCTCCCGCCGGCCCGAGTCGGGATGGAGGTCGTCTGCGAACTCGACACCCGGATCGGTGGCCTCTTCGCCGAGGCGGCGGCGGTCGGCGTCGAAGCGGCCGGGGGAGCGGAACTCGTCTGCTCACACGGCCAGACGGTCTATCACTGGATCGGCCCGGACGGGTCCGCCCGTGGCGGGCTGCAACTCGGCCAGCCTGCCTGGATCGCCGCTCGGACCGGCCTGCCCGTGGTGTCCGACCTCCGGGCCGCCGACATCGCGGCCGGCGGCCAGGGCGCGCCACTCGTGGCGGTGATGGACGAACTGCTCCTGGCGGGTGTCGGCAGCGCGGCCCGTGGCCGTCAATCTCGGGGGGATCGCCAACATCACCGTGACCGAGGTACCCGGTCGGGGTGGCTCGGCGTACGACGTCGGGCCGGCCAACGCGCTCATGGACGCCGTCGTCGTGCGGTCGACCGGCGGGCGCCGGCACTACGACGACGGCGGTCGGTTGGCCGCGTCAGGGGTGGTGCTCGGGGACGTGCTCGAGTGGATGCTCGCCGACGACTACTACGCCCGGCCGGCGCCGAAGAGCACCGGCAAGGAGCTCTTCCACGACGGCTACCTCGAGAAGGTGCCCGGCCTGCTCGAAGCAGGGGCGGGCGACCAGGCGGCGACGCTGTTGGAGCTCACGGCCAGGACGGTGGCCGCAGCGATTCGGGACGCTGGTGCGGACGTGGCCGTCTTCGCCGGTGGTGGTGTGCGCAATCCCGTGCTGATGCAGCGGATCGGGGGACTGCTGGGCGATGTCAGGGTGCTGACGTCGAACGACCTCGGTGTCGATGCCGACGCCAAGGAGGCCGTGCTCTTCGCCATGCTCGGCTGGATGACCTGGCACGGCATTCCGGGGGTGCTGCCGAGCTACACGGGCGCGGGGCGGGCGGCCGTTCTCGGCTCGGTCACGCCCGGCCCGCTGCGGCCCGGAGTGTGGCCGGTGGCTCGGGACTCGTCGTTGCCGCGGATCAGGCGTTTGGAGATGGGCTGAACCTGGACTCGGGTTCGGCGAGCGGCTGGGTGACGAGGCCTTCCGCCCGGGGACCACGGTGCTCGAAGTGGGACCAGAGGTGCGGGCAGGTGCGATGGGACCTTCGACCCCGGGCGGGGACGATTCACCCCGTGCAGTGGGTCGACCGTCGCCGGCGGGGTCGAACGTCCGAGTTGTCCACAGCCCAGCGCGTTCGCTGGATTCCTGTTGCCTGCTTGGGGATAACTCGGGACTGTCGGTGGTGAAGATTAGTATCGAACACATGGTGGAGATGACGGATCGGCCGATTCCCGGGCAGGCGCTGTTGGCGGCTGCGCTGGTCGAGCTGCGATCCGCCTGTGCCGACGACGGGGAGCGGATCGATCGGATCGGGTTCCTGGAACGGGCGAAGTCAGTCCTGGCGGCGGTGCAGGTGCAGCTGATGGTCGACTTCGAGACCTCGCAACTCGCAGCTGCAGGAGTCGCAGGGTGTGCCGGTGCGGCGGCGGGGGCTGGGGATCGCGGACCAGATCGGCTTCGCGACCAAGATGTTCGCCGGCGTCGGCGTCGCGCCGGCTGGCGGACGCCCGGGCGCTGGTGACGGAGATGCCCGCCACGCTCGCAGCGCTCTGGCCGCCGGGCGGGTGTCGCGAGCGGGGTGTGCGGGCGGCGATCACCGAGACGCGGTGTCTGACCCGGGAGGACCGTGGCCGGGTCGACGCCGAGCTTGGTGCTGGTGGTGGGGTCGATGTCGGTGCCGGAGATCAGCCAGGCGGTGCGGCGGCGGGTGATCGAACTCGACCAGGACGCCGCCGTCCGCCGGGCGGCACGGGCTCGGGAGGACCGGTACGTGTCCATCCGACCCCTGCCGGACACGATGGCGAAGATCACCGCCGTCCTGCCGGTGGAACAGGCCGTGGCCTGCTTCGCGTCGCTCCGCGCCGCCGCCGAAACCGCGAAAGCGAGCGGTGACGAGCGCACCAAGGCGCAGATCAAGGCCGACACGTTCACCGCAGCGGATCACCGGCCAGACCACCGCCGCCGCTGTCCCGGTGGAGGTCCAGCTGGTGATGACCAGCGACGCCCTGCTGGGACGCTCCGAGGAACCCGCCCAACTCCCGGGCCATGGTCCGGTGCCGGCGTTCCTGGCCCGCCGGATCATCACCCGCGACCCGGACGCCACCGAGTGCCCGGGTGTGGGTGCGGCGGTTGCTGACCGACCCGATCGACGACACCGTCGCCACCAGTGGACACCAAGACGGCGCCGGTTCGACGGCGCCCTGGCGGTGTTGATCAACGCCCGCGACCAAGTCTGCCGCGACCCCTACTGCTCAGCGCCCATCCGCGACCTCGACCACCTCCACGACCACGCGACTGGTGGTGCCACCAGCGCCGACAACGGGATCGGGCTGTGTCAACGCGGCAACCTGGTCGACCAGATCCCCGGCTGGCACACCACCGGCACCGCCAAACACCGGGTCGTGATCACCCCCACCGGGCATCGCTACGACACCCGACCACCACCCGCCCTCGGACCCCGACTACCCGGACGGGACAGACCGGCTGGGCAACTCCCACGCGCGGGCTAGGCGGGATCGACCCGGACGTCTCCGACGGTCCCGCCGCTGAGGTGGAGCAGTTCATCGGGGGTCAGCCGGAACACTGCGTTCGGAGTGCCGGCCGCGGCCCAGAGTTCGCCGTACCCGAGTAGATCGGCGTCGATCAATGTGCGCACCTCACGGTCGTACGCGAACGGCGGAACCCCACCGATGGAGTAGCCCGTGAGCACCTTCACCGACTTGGCATCCGGTCGCCGCAGCTCCGATCCGATCGTGGCCGACACCTTCGCGAGATCGACCTGGTTGGAGCCCGAGGCCACCACGACCACGACCTCCTCGTCGGGCATCGTCACGAACACCAGCGACTTCGCGATCTGGGCGATCGTCGTGCCGATCGTGGCGGCAGCCTCGGCCGCGGTTCGGGTGCTCTGAGGGAGCTCGAGCACGGTCGCCGCCACTCCCTCGGCCTCGAGAAGAGCGGCGATCCGTTCGGCCTTCGGGTGCATGACGACCTTCCTGGGCAGACGAAAGCGGCAGCTGTTCCGGCTGGTATGGTGTCAGCCGCCCGAGCCCCCGTAGCTCAGGGGATAGAGCATCGGCCTCCGGAGCCGTGTGCGCAGGTTCGAATCCTGCCGGGGGCACCAGCATCCGCCGCCACTCCTGCCAGCACCCTCATGCCGACATGCCCAGTCGGGAGATGCACGTGCCCCATCACATCCTCACCGGGACTCCCGGAGCCGGAAAGACCGTCGTTCTCCGCGCGCTCGAACTCGCCGGGTGCGTCGTCGTCGAAGAAGCCGCGACCGACGTCATCGCGCTCGAGCAGGCCCGCGGCCACCCGGAGCCGTGGACACGACCGGACTTCGTCGATCTCATCCTCGGTCTCCAGCAGCGGCGTGAACGCGGCATTCCGCCCGGAGCCGATCCGGTCTTCCTCGACCGCTCGCCCGTGTGCACGCTCGCGCTGAGCCGCTACAGCGGGCTACCGACCTCGCCGCTGCTCGCAGCCGAACTCGAGCGGATCGCCGCCGACGAGCCGTACTCGCGCGACGTCTACTTCGTGGCGAATCTCGGCTCGGTCGAACCCACCGCGGCCAGGCGCATCAGCTTCGACGACGCCCTCGTCTTCGAGCGGATCCATCGAGAGACCTACCTCGAACTCGGATTCCGCCTCGTCGACATCCCGGCCGGCCCGGTCGACGAGCGTGCCGCGGTGATCCAACGGGCCGTCGGCCACGGCTGACGAGGCGTCCGCGCTACTTCACGTCCAGCTTCTGGCCGACGTAGATCTGGTTCGGATTCGGCACCCGGGACTTGTTCTTGTTCCAGACGACCTTCCAGCCACCGGACACGTTCTTCTTGTGCGCGATCCGCCGGAGCGTGTCGCCGGAGACCACCGTGTAGTCCAGGCGGGCGCTGTTCGTCGCCGGCGGTGGTGCCGGCGCGGGCTTCGGTGCTGGTTTGGGTGCCGGTTTGGGAGCCGGCTTCGGAGCAGGCTTCGTCGCGGTCGATGATCCGCTGCCGTTGTCCGCTGCACCGTTGGCGCGGGTCAGCCCAGCCCGCTGCGAGCACGTGGGCCACGCTCCCGGGCCTTGGCTCGCCAGCACCTTCTGCGCGATCCGGATCTGTTCGAGCCGGGTGGCCCCGTTGGCCTGCTTGGCGTACACCCGGCCGCCGAAGCCCTTCCAGGTGGACGCGCTGAACTGCAGGCCGCCGTAGTAGCCGTTGCCGGTGTTGATGTCCCAGCGATTCGAGGACTCACAGAGGGCGACCTTGTCCCAGACCGACGTGGCCGCGCCGGCGGGGGAGGCGAGGACGATCGGGACGGCGACGACGGCGCCGGTGGTGACGGCAGCCGCGAGGATCATCCGACGGTGTCGAACGTGGGACGTGCGCATGGGACCTCCGACACGGCGCTGCCGGGGTTAGCTGTCGGGTTCGGGCGTGCGGTGCCCGGTGTTCGAACCACTCGGCTCGAACCACTTCACCCCTGGTCGCTGTCGGGACCGTGAATCTGGGTCCCCCGGCCCCGCCCGCGGGACATCCGAGTGTCGCGGCCGGCCGGGCGGGGTTGAGCGAGACCGACATCGAGTCCGGCAAGCACCGGATGGTTCGCCACGCTAACCACGCTGAACCCGACCTGAGAAGGCATCAGAGGCAACAATTTTCACAATCGTCACTCGTGTCGGCGTGTCGGCTTGCCAAACGGACACAGATCACCTCGGTTGTCATTCCCGTTGTCTGCCGGTGGCGGTGTCAGCGTGCGACAACCGGGCTCGAACCCGGCCGCGGACTGTCAGCGCCGCTGCGGAAGGATGGGCCGCCGAGGTCACCGCCGCCGCCCGCGCGAACTCGGACGGGCGCAGGCGACCCGATGACCACCTACTCAGGGAGCAGAAGATGAGCGACATGGAGTATCGACGGCTGGGCGACTCGGGTCTGGTGGTGTCGGTCGTCGGCCTCGGCGCCAACAACTTCGGTCGTCGGATCGGCGTCGACGAGACACGCGCCGTTGTCGACGCAGCCATCGAGGTCGGCATCACGCTGATCGACTCGGCGGACGTCTACGGCGACTCCGAACTCCTGCTCGGCGAGGTGCTCGAAGGCCGCCGGGACGAGGTCGTCCTCGCCACCAAGTTCGGCGGCAACCTCCAGGGTGCGAACGGGCCTGACTGGGGCGCCCGCGGCAGCCGTCGCTACATCCGGAAGGCGGTCATCCGCTCGCTCGAGCGGTTGCGGACCGACTACATCGACCTGTACCAGATGCACCAGCCCGACCCGCTGACGCCGATCGAGGAGACGCTGTCCGCCCTGGACGATCTCGTCCGGGAAGGGCTCGTCCGTTACATCGGCTCGTCGAACTTCACCGGCTGGCAGGTCGCGGATGCGGACTGGACCGCCAGCAACAGCCAGACCACCCGCTTCGTCTCGGCGCAGAACCACTACAGCCTCGCCGAGCGTGGCGTCGAGGCGGAACTGTCAGGTGCCTGCGAACGCTTCGGCGTCGGCATCCTGCCGTACTTCCCCCTCGCCAACGGCCTCCTCACCGGCAAGTACGCCCGCGACACGGACGCGCCGGCGGGGACCAGGCTCGCCGACCGGCCCGAGTACTTCACCGACGAGCGGATGGATCTCCTCGACCGGCTGACCACCTACGCCCAGGAGCGCGGGCGCAGCGTGCTCGACGTCGCCATCGCCGGCCTGGCCGCCCAGCCCGCCGTCGGATCGGTGATCGCCGGTGCCACGAAGCCCGAGCAGGTGAAAGCCAATGCGGCAGCTCTGACCTGGCAGCCGACCGATGCCGACCTGGCCGAGCTCGACGAGATCGCGCCGTCCCGGCGGCCCAGGCGATGACCCACACGCACGAGGCCGGGGCGTTGCACGCCACGGCCGGGCACCGGCCGCCCTGGCTCACCCCGCCCGCCGACGTGAACGAACTCGTCCCGCCGCTGTGGTCCAGCACCGTCGAACGCGGTCCGGACGGCGCCGTGCGGGTGGGCGGGCTCGACGTGGGCACCCTCGCCCGGGAGTTCGGTACCCCGCTCTACGTTCTCGACGTCGCCGACCTCCAGGCCCGCGCCCACGCTTTCGCCACCGCCTTCGGCCGCTACGACGTGTTCTATGCCAGCAAGGCCTTCTGCTCGACCGCGGTGATCCGCTGGGTGGCCGACCAGGGGCTGGATGTCGACGTCTGTTCCGGCGGGGAACTGGCGGTGGCCCTCCGCGCGGGCATCGAACCCGCCCGGATCGGACTGCACGGGAACAACAAGACCCTGGCGGAGCTCAGCGAGGCCGTCGAGCTGGGCGTCGGCCGGGTGGTGGTCGACTCGTTCGACGAGATCGAGCGGCTCCGCACCCTGACAGCCGGCCGCACCGGCGCCGACCGGCTCCGCGTGATGGTGCGATGCATCGCCGGCGTGGAAGCCCACACCCACGAGTACATCGCGACCGCCCACGAAGACCAGAAGTTCGGGCTGTCCATCGTCGACGGCGATGCCGGTCGCGCCGCCGTACTGCTCGAGGACATGCCAGGCATCGAACTCCTGGGCCTGCACTCCCACATCGGGAGCCAGATCTTCGACACCTCCGGCTTCGAGGTCGCGGCCCGGCGGGTGCTGCGACAGCACGCTGAGACCTCGACGGCGATCGGCCGCCCGCTCGCCGAACTCGACCTGGGCGGGGGTTTCGGGATCGCGTACAACACGCAGGACACGCCGTCGACCCCAGACGAGCTCGCCACCAGTCTCGACGCGATCGTGGACGCCGAGTGCGCCGCCATGGGTATCGACCGGCCGCGCCTCTCGATCGAGCCCGGTCGCGCGATCGTCGGCCCGTCCACGTTCAGCCTCTACGAGGTCGGCACCGTCAAACGCGTGAACCTGGACGGCGGTGCGCGTCGGCTCTATGTGGCCGTCGACGGCGGCATGAGCGACAACGTCCGGACCGCCCTCTACAACGCGGAGTACTCGGCGACCCTCGCCTCGCGGGCTTCCACTGCAGAACCCGAACTGTCCCGGGTGGTCGGCAAGCACTGCGAGTCCGGCGACATCGTCGTCACCGACGAATTCCTGCCCGCCGACATCACGCCGGGGGACCTGGTGGCCGTGCCGGGCACCGGGGCCTACTGCCGGGCGCTGGCCAGCAACTACAACCACGCCACGCGGCCGGCTGTCGTGGCCGTGCTCGACGGTGAGGCGCGCGTCATCCTCCGCCGCGAGACAGTCGAGGACCTCCTCGGGCTCGACGTCGGCTGGTGAGACCGGCCTGGCTCAGACCCGGCCGCCGGTGTGCGCCGAACCCAACCAGGTATGGGGATTGCCGTCCCAGCACCACCCGAGCTTCGGTCGGCGATCGCTGATCCACAGCGCCGGCACGCGCTTGTCGCCGCAGCGGGAACCGGCCAGCGAATAGCAGCGGTTCTTCTCGAGGGTGTCCGGGAACAGCGTGAGAAGCGCGATGCCCTCGTCGTAGGTGAGCGGCGTGCGGCCGGCCGCCTCGATCTCGACGAGCGCATCCTTGGGCCGGACGTTGCAGTACTCCTCGCCACGGACGACGTCGACCAGCGCGTAAACCCGCCGGCTGGGCACCTCCACCGATGGGATCGCCACGAAGGCCGCGATGTCGGTGGTGTCGCGGGAGATGAATCCCGCCCGGCCGCGGAGGGTCGTGAGCGGCATCGTCGCCTTGGCCGGCGCAAGCGTGGCCGGTACGACGAGCACGAACGGCACGCGGCCGGATGTCGGTGGTTCGACCCGGCTGCCGGTGACGGCCGACAGGGCGACGCGCAGGTCGTCGATGTCGGCGTCGAGTTCCGCCTCGCTGAGGCCGGCGATCGCCAGGTAGCCGAGCCGGACGAGCGTGTCCCGCTGCCGATCGAGTTCGGTGTCGACGTCAAGGGCCGGTGGGTGGGCGTCGGTGTCGTGGGTGGCGTTCGCAGCATCGGGCACGGGCGACTCCTCGGGGCGTGATCGGCGTGCTGTACCCAACGCCGGGGCGGACGCGTCCGTTCCCGCCGGAAGACCTTTCGTCCGCCGCATCTCGTACCGTGGATCCTGCGGACACCGTCGTCTTCGGGTGCTCGACACTACGTGGTCGACGCGCTCGTTCGGCGGCGGTCGACTTGGTGGCACTGCTCGATTCCTCGTGAGGAGGTCGGCCGATGGGAGACCCGTCGCCCACGCTTCGCATCGCGCTGCTCGGCTGCGGGGTCGTCGGGTCCGAGGTGGTCCGACTTCTCACCGAGCAGGCCGACGATCTGGCCGCCCGCGCCGGGGCACGGCTCGAACTCGCCGGCGTCGCCGTCCGCCGGCCCGGCCGACCGCGATCGGTGGACGTCCCCCACGACCTCATCACGACCGACGCCCACGCGCTGGTCAGCCGCGACGACGTCGACATCGTCATCGAGGTGATCGGCGGGATCGAACCCGCGCGCTCGCTCATCCTCGCGGCGTTCGACAACGGCGCCAGTGTGGTGACCGCCAACAAGGCGCTACTGGCGGAGGACTCCGGCACCCTGTTCGCGGCTGCCGAGAAGCGGGGCGCCGACCTCTACTTCGAGGCGGCCGTCGCCGGCGCCATCCCGCTGGTCCGGCCATTGCGGGAGTCGCTGGTCGGCGACCGCGTGCGCCGCGTCCTCGGCATCGTCAACGGCACCACGAACTTCGTCCTCGACCGGATGGACAAGGCCGGCACGTCCTATGCCGAGGCCCTCGAGGAAGCGCAGGCGCTCGGCTACGCGGAAGCCGATCCGACGGCGGACGTGGAGGGATTCGACGCCGCGGCCAAGGCGGCGATCATCGCGTCGCTCGCCTTCCACACGCGGGTGACCGGAGCCGACGTCCATCGTGAGGGCATCACCGAGGTCACCGCGGCCGACATCGCGAGCGCCGCGGAGATGGGCGGAGTCGTCAAGCTGCTGGCCATCTGCGAGTGGCTGGACGGCCCGGACGGCCCGGGCGTGTCAGCACGCGTGCATCCCGCCATGATTCCCCGTGAGCATCCCCTCGCCGGCGTGCACGAGGCGTACAACGCGGTGTTCGTCGAGTCCGAGGCAGCCGGCCAGTTGATGTTCTACGGTCCCGGGGCAGGCGGGGCCCCGACGGCGTCGGCGGTCCTCGGCGATCTCGTCACGGTCGCCCGCAACCGGCTGTCCGGCGCCCGGGGCGCACACGAATCGACCTACGTGCAGGCGAAAGTGCTCTCGATGGACTCGGTCCGGACCCGGTACCACATCTCGCTCGACGTCGAGGACCGGCCGGGCGTGCTGGCCAGTGTGGCCACCCTGTTCGCCGAGCACGGTGTCAGCATCCAGACGGTGCGACAGTCCGACCGCGACGGCGGGGCGCAACTCGTGATCGTCACTCACACCGCGTCCGACGCGGCGCTCGCGGCCACCGTGCGCGGGCTGTCGACGCTCGAGGTGGTCGCCGCCGTCGGTTCGGTCATGCGGGTCGAGGCGGATCCCGAGCGCACGTAGGTTCCTGGAAGGATGCCGCTATGGCACATGTATGGCGAGGTGTGATCGAGGAGTACCGCGATCGCATGCCGGTGACGTCCGACACCCCGGTGGTGACGCTCGGCGAGGGCGGCACGCCGCTGGTGGAGTCGTCCTGGCTGTCCGAGCTGACCGGCTGCCGCGTGTGGCTCAAGATCGAGGGCGACAACCCGACGGGGTCGTTCAAGGACCGTGGGATGACGGTGGCGATGTCGGTCGTCGCCGCCACCAAGCCGGAAGCCGTCGTGTGCGCCTCGACCGGTAACACGAGCGCTTCTGCCGCCGCGTACGCCGCCCGCGCCGGGCTCACCTGCGGCGTGCTGGTACCCGCCGGCAAGATCGCGCTCGGCAAGCTCGCCCAGGCGGTCGTGCACGGCGCCCGACTGATCGCCGTCCGCGGCAACTTCGACGACTGCCTCCGACTGACCCGTGAACTCGCCGACACCTACGACGTGGGTCTCGTCAACTCGGTGAACCGGGTGCGCATCCAGGGTCAGAAGTCGGCCGCGTTCGAGATCGTCGACGCGCTGGGTGAGGCTCCGGACATCCACTGCATCCCGGTCGGAAACGCCGGCAACATCTCCGCGTACTGGGCCGGCTTCACCGAGTACGCGGCCGACGGGACCGCCGCGTCGACACCGCGCATGTGGGGCTTCCAGGCCGCCGGCGCCGCGCCGTTCGTCTCGGGCGCGCCGATCCCCAACCCGGAGACCGTGGCCACTGCGATCCGGATCGGATCGCCGGCTTCCTGGGATCTGGCCATCGCCGCCCGGGACGACTCCGGCGGCCGGATCACCGCCGTCACCGACCAGCAGATCCTCCAGGCGCAACGCGACCTGGCGCGCCGCGAGGGCATCTTCGTCGAGCCCGGCTCGGCGGCGTCGGTGGCCGGACTGCTGCAAGCTCAGGCCGAGGGCCTGGTGGACCGTGGTCAGACGATCACCGTGACGTTGACCGGGCACGGGCTGAAGGATGTGGAGACGGCGCTCGGCGGGCTCGCCGCCGTCGATCCCGAGGTCATCGCCGCGTCGACCGATGCTGCCGCTGCCGCCCTGGGGATCGGGTCGCACGCGGCATGAGTCCACCCCAACCTCCGGCGGCTCGCCGGGTGCGGGTGTCGGTGCCGGCCACGTCGGCCAATCTCGGTCCGGGTTACGACACGCTCGGGCTCGCTCTCGCGCTGCGAGACGACCTGCTGATCGAGATCGATCCGACCGACGTCGCCGCCCCCACCCGGGTCGAGGTGACCGGTGAGGGTGCTGGCGACGTCCCCCTCGACGACAGCCACCTGGTGGCCTCGACGATCCGATCGGTGTTCAGCAGGATCGGCTTTCCGCAACCAGGACTGGCGATCCAGGCCGTGAATGCCATTCCGCACGGCCAGGGTCTCGGCTCCTCGGCCGCTGCGATCGTCGCCGGCGTGGCCGCCGCGCTGACGCTGGTCGCAGCGGTGAGAGCGCCGGCCGGCGACGGCGTCCGCTCGCTCGACCACGCTGCGATCCTCGCGATCGCGGCGGAGCTGGAGGGTCATCCCGACAACGTCGCGCCGTGCGTCCTCGGCGGCCTGACGATCGCCTGGTGCGATACCGGCGGCGTCGGCCACGGTGTCTCCCTGGCCACTGCCGGCTGGCACCCGGTCGTCGTCATCCCGAGCGATCGGTTGTCCACGCTGACGGCCCGCGCCTTGCTGCCGACGACGGTGGATCACGCGGTGGCGGCGCGGAACGTCGGGCGTGCGGCCTTGCTGGTGGCGGTCCTGACCGGCCAGGCAGATCCGGCACATCTGCTGGCCGCCACCGAGGACGGCCTGCACCAGCCGTTCCGTTCCGGCGCCATGCCGGGCGCCTCGCGCATTCTCGGCGACCTGCGGGCGGCGGGTGTCGCTGCAGTGGTGAGCGGAGCAGGCCCCAGCCTGTTGGCCCTGCTGCCCACGGCTGGGGACGTCGACGTGTGCCGTTCGGTCGTCGGTGATCGGGCCCGCGTCCTGCCGATCGGCGTCGACCAGGCGGGTGTCGTCGTCGGCCCGGGCTGAGCCGTGGCGTACCACCAGTCGACGGGATGGAGCGCGCGGCGCGGAATCGACGTCACGGTGATGGTGTTAGAGTCGTCAGCGCATCATCAGAACGTGCCGCCGACCTCATCGCCGGTAGGCCAGAGATGCGCCTCACTTTCTTCTGGACGGGCCAGGGCCCTGTGTCCGCCCGTGCCGACCGTGGTACCGCCGCTCGAGGCGGCCATGCCGAGGTGGCCACCGGCCGATCGATACCGGTGACCGACACCAGAAGTAATCCACGGCCGCTGACGCTTCACTCCGCGGCCGATGGCCGGTCAACCGACCGGCCTGAGAACGTCGACGCGCACCGCGCAGTCGGCACACGCGTGCGAAGGACTCACGTGACAGAAACCACTGTGGCGCCACCGAGCGCCACCACCTCCACCGAAGCCCCGGGCGCCAAGCGACGTCGCGGAACCGGGCTGTCGGCGATGCTGCTGCCTGAGTTGCAGCAGGTCGCGAGCGGTCTCGGCATCAGTGGAGCCGGCAAGATGCGCAAGAGCCAGCTCGTCGAGGCCATCGGTGCCGCGAGGGGAGCCGGCGACGGTGCACCGAGACGCGAGTCGAACGGGAACGGCCGCACCGATCACGCGGACGGCGCCGCAACCGTCAGGGCAGCCGCTGCTCCGCAGACCGCTGCTCCGGAGACGACCGCTCCATCGGCGCGCACCTCCGAGGACGCGCCCGTCGCGCGCCGTCGCAACCGTCGGAGCGCCCCGGACTCGGCCGACAGTGCACCCGTCGAGCAGACGTCGGCGCCGTTGGCCACGAGCGAGCGGACACCCGCCGCGTCGTCGGCCGCACCCGTTCAGGAAGCGGCGTCGCCGACGGCCGATCAGCACGTGGCGGCTCCGGCCGACACGAGCGGCAATGGTGGCGACCAGCGCGAGCAGAACCAGAATCGTTCAGGTAACCGCAACCGGAACAACGACCGGTCGAACACCAACGACCGGTCGAACAACGACCGCGGCAACACCAACAGCGGCTCGAACACCAACAGCGGCTCGAACAACAACGACCGCGGCAACACCAACAGCGGCCCGAACACCAACAGCGGCTCGAACAACAACGACCGCTACGAGGACGACGAGTCGGGCGGTGGCCGTCGTGGCCGTCGCCGGCGCAACCGCGACCGCGGCCGTGACCGGTTCGCCGGCGGCACGAACAACAACGGCGGCAACCAGCGGAGCACACGCGAGCGCTTCGACGCCCCGGACACGAGCGTCTCCGACGACGACGTGCTCGTGCCCGTGGCGGGCATCGTGGACATCCTCGACAGCTACGCCTTCGTCCGGACCAGCGGTTACCTGCCGGGTCCGAACGACGTGTACGTGTCGCTGGCGATGGTCCGCAAGTACGGGCTGCGCAAGGGCGACGCCGTCACCGGGCAGGTCAAGCAGACCCCGGACGGCGATCAGCAGGGTGGCAACCAGCAGCAGTCCCGGCGCGAGAAGTTCAACCCGCTCGTGCGGATCGAGACGCTGAACGGCGACGATCCGGAGAAGGGTCGTCAGCGTCCTGAGTTCCAGAAGCTGACACCGCTGTACCCGCAGGACCGGCTGCGCCTCGAGACCGAGCCGAACAAGCTGATCGGCCGCATCATCGACATCGTGGCGCCCGTCGGCAAGGGGCAGCGCGGCCTGATCGTCTCTCCGGCCAAGGCCGGCAAGACGATCATCCTGCAGCAGATCGCCAACGCGATCACCACGAACAACCCGGAAGTGCACCTCATGGTCGTGCTCGTCGACGAGCGCCCCGAAGAGGTCACCGACATGCAGCGCGCGGTGAAGGGCGAGGTCATCGCCTCGACCTTCGACCGGCCGGCCGAGGACCACACGACGATCGCCGAGCTCGCGATCGAGCGGGCCAAGCGGCTCGTCGAACTCGGGCACGACGTCGTCATCCTGCTCGACTCGATGACCCGGCTCGGGCGCGCCTACAACCTGGCCGCACCGGCCAGCGGGCGCATCCTCTCCGGTGGTGTCGACTCCGCCGCGTTGTACCCGCCGAAGCGCTTCTTCGGGGCGGCCCGCAACATCGAGCACGGTGGCTCGCTGACCATCCTGGCCACGGCGCTGATCGACACCGGGTCGCGGATGGACGAGGTGATCTTCGAGGAGTTCAAGGGCACCGGCAACATGGAACTGCGGCTCGAGCGCCGGTTCGCCGAGAAGCGGATCTTCCCGGCGATCGACGTCGACTCCTCGAGCACCCGACGCGAGGAACAGCTCCGCAGCAAGGACGAACTCGCGGTCATCTGGAAGCTCCGTCGGGTGCTGTCCGGGCTCGACGGCCAGCAGGCGCTGGAGCTCCTGCTCGATCGACTCCGCAAGTCGACCAGCAACAACGAGTTCCTGCTCCAGGTCCAGCGCACCGCGCCGACGGCGCCGGGGCACGACGACGAGTGACGGCGCGGCAACGCCGATCCGGTCGGGAACACCGCCGGCCGGATTGGCGTTGCAGCACCGTCAGATGGCACCATTCCCTGTTGGCCCCGGTTCACGTCCGTCACGAGAACGCGACGACCCGGCGGCGAAGAAACTGAGGAGATCCCCGTGAAGAAAGACATTCATCCCGACTACGTGCTGACCACGGTCACGTGCACGTGTGGCAACACCTTCGAGACCCACAGCACGTCGCCGAGCGGTGAGATCCGCGCCGACGTCTGCTCGAACTGCCACCCCTTCTACACCGGCAAGCAGAAGCTGCTCGACACCGGTGGCCGCGTCGCCCGCTTCGAGAAGCGGTACGCGAAGACGGCAACCGCCTCCAAGTAGCGACCTGACGGCGCCGGCGTCTCCGACCTCACGGTCGGGAACGCCGGCGCCGTTTCTCGTCCCCCGTTCTCCCGCCACCCCGTCGAGCCGAGGAGCGCCGCGTGTTCGAAGCCGTGCAATCGCTGCTGGACGAGCACGCCCGGCTCGAGCGGGAACTGTCCGACCCGGCCATCCACGCCGATGCCGCCCGCGCCCGGACGGTCGGCCGTCGCTACGCGGCCCTCGGCCGCGTCGTGGCCGCCTATCACGACTGGGTGGCCGCGACCGAGGACCTCCAGGCCGCACGCGAACTGGCCGCGGAGGATCCGGCGTTCGCCGCGGAGGCCGAGGCGTTGCTGCCCGCGGTCGAGGTGAGCGAGCGCACGTTGCGGCTCCAGCTGGTGCCGCGCGACGAGCACGCCGATGCTGACGTCCTCGTCGAGGTGAAGGCGGGCGAGGGCGGCACCGAGTCGGCCCTGTTCGCGGGCGACCTGCTGCGGATGTACCTGCGGTACGCCGAGCGGTCGGGCTGGCGTACCGAGATCCTCGACTCGGCCGAGTCCGACCTCGGCGGCGTGAAGAGCGTGACCCTGGCGATCAAGGCCTCCGGCACGGATCCGGATGCCACCCCGTATCTGCGGCTTCGCTACGAGGGCGGCGTCCACCGCGTCCAGCGCGTCCCGGTGACCGAGTCGCAGGGACGGATCCACACGTCTGCCGCGGGCGTCCTGGTCGTACCCGAGGCCGAGGACCTCGACATCGAGATCAACGAGAAGGACCTGCGGATCGACGTGTTCCGGAGTTCGGGTCCCGGCGGCCAGAGCGTCAACACGACCGATTCCGCCGTCCGCATCACCCACGTGCCTACCGGCATCGTCGTCTCCTGCCAGAACGAGAAATCCCAACTGCAGAACAAGGAAGCCGCCATGCGGATCCTGCGCGCACGCATGCTGGCCCGCGCCGAGGAGGAAGCCGCCGCCGCGGCCCAGCAGCAGCGCGCGACCCAGGTCCGCACGGTCGACCGGTCCGAACGCATCCGGACCTACAACTTCCCGCAGAGTCGCGTCACCGACCACCGCATCGGCTTCACGACCCACAACCTGTCTGGTGTGCTGGACGGGGAGCTCGATCCGCTGATCACGGCGCTCACCGAGGCCGATCAGGCCGCACTGCTGGCCGGTCTCGAAGCCGGCTCCGTCACGGGCTGACGGGTGAGCTCGCCCGAGCCGGCGTCCCGGCGCGCACTCCTCGACGGCGCCGCCGGACGTCTGGCCGAGGCGGGGGTGCCGTCGCCGCGCGCTGACGCGGAGCTGCTTCTCGCGTTCGCGTGCGACGTACCCCGCGGTCGGCTCGCCATGATCGAGAGGGTGCCGGCCGATGTCGCGGCCACGTTCCGCGCGCTGGTCGAGCGCCGTGCAACGCGTGAGCCGCTGCAGCATCTGACCGGTCGGGCTCCCTTCCGGCATGTCGAGGTGGAGGTCGGGCCCGGGGTCTTCGTCCCGCGTCCCGAGACCGAGGCGATGGCCGGCTGGGTGATCGAGCAGGTCCACCGGCGAGCCGGGCTCGCCGGCGCTCCGCAGGTCGTCCTGGAGCTGTGTGCGGGGTCGGGAGCGATCTCCGCGGCCGTCGCGGACGAGGCACCCGACGTCGAGCTCTACGCCCTCGAGCTCGACGAAGGCGCCTTCGTGTACCTCGACCGCAACCTCGCGAGCACCACAGCCGCCGTACGGCTGGGCGACATGGCCGCCGCCGAGCGGATCTGGCCGCGGCTGGTCGGAGCCTGCGACGTCGTGGTCGCGAACCCGCCGTACATCCCGATGGAGGCGTACGAATCGGTGCCGCCGGAGGTGCGCGACCACGACCCCGCACTGGCGCTGTGGTCGGGTGCCGACGGCCTGGAGGCGACGTCGGTCGTGGCCGCAGTCGCCGCTCGGATGTTGCGGCCCGGCGGGGTCGTCGCCAGCGAACACGCTGAGGTACAGGCCGTCACGGCACCGGCGGTCTTCGCCCAGCAGGGGTCGTTCGACCAGGTTCGTGACCATCCCGACCTGACTGGCCGAGCACGGTTCGTGACCGCGCGTCGCGTCTGATCAGCGTCCGAAGGTACGCCGGAAGAACGCCTCGGTCGCGGTCAGCCGGCGGGCCTTCACGCTTCCGAGCGCCATCCGGCCGGTGATCCGGACGAGAATGCCGTCGTCGGCGGCCTGCGTCCCGCGGATCTCACAGCTCCCCAGCGGTGTCGTGAGCTCGCTCAGATCGACGCGGGCACCGGCCGGGACGATGACGTGGACGTCGGACATCCAGCCGTGGACGTCGATGGAGACGACCGGCGAGGTCACCTTCGCCTGGCTCAGGTCGAGCCGCACGCTCGCCATCACCGCGTGCACGTCGATCTCCGACGGTGGTTCCCAGTAGCCCTCGCGACGTAGCGACGACAGCGTCGTGTTGACCGTGAGCGGTGGTTCCGGATGGGCCGACGTCGCGGACGGAAGGTCCGCGGTCAACGGCATCAGATCGGCATTGGTCTTGGCCGACCACGCCAGCTCGAGCCGGTCGTCCAGTTCGGCGAGTGTCAACCGTCCGTCGGCAGCCGCATCCCGCAGCCGCTCGCTCACGGCCAGCCGGTCGTCGTCGGACGCCCGGAGGATCGGCGGCGCCGGAACCGGGCTCCGCTCCGGTCGAGGGCGCCACACGCGCGTCGGCTTCTCCTGCACCGGCACAACGATAGTGCGGGCAGGTGCGAAGATGTCCGGCGTGAGCGAGCACTACAACCTCCTGGACCCCGACGAGGCCGACAAGGGCATCACCGCCGCGATGGCAGCCCTTCGCGCCGGTGAGCTGATCGTCATCCCGACAGACACCGTCTACGGCGTGGCCGCCGAGGCGTTCGACCAGCGCGCGGTGACCCGTCTGCTCCAGGCCAAGGACCGCGGCCGCGACGTTCCACCGCCGGTCCTCATCGGCACCGCCTACGCGATGGAGGGCCTGGCCGACGGCATCGACGACACCGCTCTCGCCCTGGCGGACAAGTTCTGGCCCGGCGGCCTCTCGCTCGTGTTCAAGCAACAGCCGAGCCTCACGTGGGACCTCGGCGAGAACAAGGGCACCGTCATGCTCCGGATGCCCGACCAGGACCAGGTTCTCCAACTCCTGCGGCGGACCGGGCCGCTGGCCGTGAGCAGCGCCAACCGGCACGGCCGCCCCGCGCCGACGTCGGTGGAGGTCGCGGAGGCGGAGCTGGGGGAGCGCGTGTCCGTCTACCTGGACGGCGGCGAGACCCCGGGGCCGGTCCCGTCCACGATCGTCGACCTCACCCGCGTGATCCCGCAGGTGCTCCGCCGCGGTGTCGTCACGGTCGAGCAGTTGCGCGAGGTCGTCGGTGCGGTGGAGATCGACATCGAGGGGGAGGACATCGAGTACGACCCCGAGGTGCTAGCCCGGCTGGACGAGCAATTCGACCAGATCGACGTCGACGAGCCGGCGGAGTCGATCGAGCCAGTCGAATCGGTGGACTCGATCGAGCCAGTCAAGTCGGTGGAGTCGGTGGAGCCCGTCGAATCAGTCGAGTCGGATGGAGCCAGCCGAGCCACTCGAGACGACGGAAGCCCGCGGACGTCGAGGCGACCGAGTCCGGGCACGACGCCGCGGCGCCCGGGACCGACGGCCCGGACGACCCGGCTGACGTGGACCATCGACCCGAGTCGTGAGCACCGCCGGTGCGTGAGTACCTGCTGGTGCTCTCGGTCGCGGCCGCTGTCACCTACCTCTGCACCGGATTCACCCGCCGGATCGCGCTGCGCTTCGGCGCGATCGCCCCGCTCCGGGATCGCGACGTCCACGTCGTGCCGATGCCCCGGCTGGGTGGCCTCGCGATCATGCTGGGCATCGCCGCCTCGATCATGCTCGCGCAGCACCTGCCGTTCCTGAGCCGCATCCCCGAGGTCAGCCACGACGCCAAAGCGCTGCTCGCCGGCGCGACCGTGATGTTCCTGGTCGGTGCGGTCGACGACTTCCACGAGCTGGACGGATTCACGAAGTTCGCCGGTCAGGTGATCGCCGCCGGCCTGATCGTCGTCATGGGCGTGCAGTTCTACTGGCTGCCCACGCCCGGCGGGATCGTTTCGATGCCGCCGGTGCTCGGCGCGGTGTTGTCGGCGATCGTCATCATCGCGACGGCCAACGCGGTCAACTTCGTCGACGGGCTGGACGGCCTGGCCGCGGGCGTCTGCGTCATCGGCGCCCTGGCGTTCTTCTCCTACACATACCTGCTCGCGTTCGACAACGGCCTCAACCGGGCCGCTCCGCCGAGCCTGATCGCCGTGGCCGTGGCCGGTTCCTGTCTGGGGTTCCTGCCCTACAACTTCCACCCGTGCAAGCTCTTCATGGGCGACTCGGGCGCCCTGCCCCTGGGGACGCTGCTCGGCGGCGCGGCGGTGAACCTGACCGGCTTCATGGACCCGGCGACGGTGGCGTTGAACGGCGGGAGGGCGACCTGGCTGCCGGTGCTCCTTCCCCTGGTCCTCACGTTCGCCGTGCTCGCGCTGCCCGGCATCGACCTCGTCCTGGCCGTGGTCCGGCGGACGAAGGCGGGGAAGTCGCCGTTCTCGGCGGACCGCAAGCACCTGCACCACCGGATGCTCGACATGGGGCACTCGCATCGGGGAGCGGTCCTCCTCCTGTGGGCCTGGGCCGCGGTGATCGGGTTCGGGATCGTCCTGGTGGTGCTGCGCGGCGGCATGGTGGCGCTCGGCCTCCTGTGCCTCGCCATCGCCGGTCTCGTGATCGGGACACTCGTGACGCCGACCCGGATCCGTCGGCGTCGTCGCCAGCGCGAGCTCCGCGAGGCCGCCTGACCGGCGATCCACGACCTGCGCGGCCGCCCGGTTCGTTCCAGGCGCGGACGGGAAGAGGCGCCGGACCCCTGATACCGGCTAGGTTCGGGCAGTTGGCACCCCTCGGACGCAGCCCGTCACGCCGATTTCACCGTCCGAATACTTTGTGCTAATTTTCACAAGCACCAGATGACGACCCACAGAAGGCCGCCGATCATGATGTCGCACCCCGTTGCACCGCTGGCTCGAGCTGCGCTGCTCGCCGCCGGAGGAACGGGTGCGCTCGCTCTCCTGGTGAGCACGTTGGCGGCCGGCCGGCCGGGTTTCCTGGGAGCTGCGCTCGGTCTCGTGGTCGCGGCGTTCTTCCTCTTCATCACCCTGCTGGTCGGGCGCCTGACGCTCACGGCGGACCCGAACGTGATGATGACCGCCGCCATGGGGTCCTTCCTCCTCAAGCTGGTGCTCTTCGCGCTCGCCCTGACCGCGTTGAAGAACCACGGCGTCTTCGAGCACGTGTCCACGCTCGCCTTCGCCCTCACCGCCGTGGCCATCGCCGTGACGACCATGGCCGCCGAGGCGATGGCCTTCCTGCACGCGCGGCGGCCGGTCTGGGACGACTCGGTGGTGGGTACCCGATGAGCGTGCTGACGAAGGTGACCGGTGCCGCCCCGACCTGCTACCGTCCCCACCGCGATGACCGGCAAGCCAGACGACAAGCCCCCGGCTCCTCCACCTGGCGATGCCTGGACCGTGATGAGCTACGTGATCTCCGGCCCCTTGCTGTACGGCGGAATCGGGTGGCTGCTCGACCGGTGGCTGGATCAGGCCTGGCTCGTCCCGGTCGGCATTCTCTTCGGGATGGTGCTGGCCCTGGTGCTGGTCTATCTGCGGTTCGGTCGCACGTGACCGATCTGCTCGCCCGGCACGACCCGAGCACCTCGAACCGCCCGCCCCACCCGATGACCCCCGTTCACCACACGATGCCCCTGCTGGAGGAGTCGCGATGACCGAGTGGCTGTTGGCCGAGACCGGCTACACCCCACCGGGTGCCGGTGACTTCGAGCTGCCTCCGTTCATCAGCGGCGTCAGCTGGGCCACGAAGCCGGCGCTGCTCGCCCTCCTGTCGGTCATCATCATCGTCGGCTTCTTCACCTTCGCGATGCGCAAGCGGGCCCTGGTTCCGAGCAGGGTGCAGTTCTTCGCGCGAGAGTGCCTATGCCTTCGTGCGCAACACGCATCGCCCGGGACTCGATCGGCGAGGAGTACCGCAAGTACCTGCCGTACCTGGTCGCGCTGTTCTTCTTCATCCTCGTGAACAACCTGTTCGGGCTGTTCCCGTTGACGTTGTTCCCGACGATGTCGCGGGTCGGCTTCCCGATGGCGCTCGCGGCGATCTCCTGGATCACGTTCCTCTCGATCGGCATCTCGCGGCACGGGTTCTTCGGCTACTTCAAGGCGATGATGTTCCCGCCCGGGGTTCCCGCCTACGTCTACCCGTTGCTGGCGCCGCTGGAGTTCCTGTCGACGGTGCTCGTCCGGCCGGTCACGCTCTCCCTCCGTCTGTTCGCCAACATGTTCGCCGGCCACCTCCTGATGCTGGTGTTCGTCCTGGGCGGCGAATACCTCATCCACCAGCCGGGTCCGGTGAAGATCGTCGGGCCTGTCGCCTGGCTGTTCGTTCTCGCTCTGTCGTTCCTGGAGTTGCTGATCCAGGTGCTCCAGGCCTACATCTTCACCGTGCTGACCGCCCTCTACATCGCCGGCGCACTCGCCGACGAGCACTGACCGAACGGCCGCACCACCCGCCAGGCAAGACCGCCACGCACAACAACCTGCACCACCGTCACGAAAGGGACCACCCATGGAAGGCACCCTCAACCTCGTCGGCTACGGCCTCTCGGCCATCGGCCCGGGAATCGGCATCGGCCTGATCTGGGCCGCCCTGCTGAACGGCGTGGCCCGGCAGCCCGAGGCGCGCGGCATGTTGCAGCCGATGGCGTTCATCGGTTTCGCACTCACCGAGGCGCTCGCCATCCTCGGTCTGGTCTTCGCCCTCGTCCTCTGATCCGCACCCGCCGCGCCATACCTGATCGGAGACAGCCATGACCTGGTTGCTTGCCGCCGACGAGGGTCACAACCCCATCGTCCCGGCGCCGTCCGAGTTCATCATCGCGCTGGTGTTCTTCGGCATCCTCGTGCTGCTGGTGGCGAAGTTCGTCGTACCGGTGTTCGAGAAGACATACGCCGAGCGGACCGCTGCCATCGAGGGTGGGATCCACCAGGCGGAGGAAGCACAGGCCGAGGCGAACGCCGCGCTCGAGCAGTACAACGCCCAGCTCGCCGACGCGCGTGGTGAGGCGAACCGGATCCGTGAGCACGCCCGCGAGCAGGCCGCGGCCATCGTGGCCGAGGCTCGCGAGCAGGCCCAGCAGGAAGCCGGTCGCATCGTCGCGGCCGGCGAGAGCCAGGTCGAGTCCGAGCGCTCGGCGGCGGCCGCGTCGCTGCGTTCCGAGGTCGGCTCGCTCGCGTCGGACCTGGCCGGTCGCATCGTGGGGGAGTCGCTCAGCGACGACGAGCGGTCCCAGCGTGTCATCGACCGGTTCCTCGCCGACCTGGAAGCGCAGCCGACGGCCGAGACGTCCGGTTCCGCCCAGGTCTCGGGCTCGGAGGCCTGAGCGATGCCGGCATCTCTGCGCGGCGCGTCCCGGGACTCCCTGATCACGCTGCGCGAGCAGCTCGGGGAGATCGTCGGGGACGCCGACGCGCAGGTCGTCAGCGGCGAGCTCTTCGTCGTGGTCGATCTGCTCGACCGGCAGCCCGCGCTCCGTCGGGCCCTGACCGACCCGGCCCGCAACGGTGAGGACCGGCAGCGCCTCGCTGACTCGATCCTCGGCGGCAAGCTTTCAGACGCGGCTACCGCAGTCGTCGGCCGGGCAGCCTCGCTGAGCTGGGCACGTACCCGCGACCTCGCCGACGCAGTGGAGACGGCCGCGGTGCTTGTCCGAGTGTCCGACGCCGATCGCCGCGGCCAGCTCGACATCGTCGAGGACCAGCTGTTCGGCATCGGCGCGGCCGTCGACGATTCACCCGACCTCGCGTCGGCGCTGTCGGATCCCGCAGCGCCCCTCGACTCGAAGCTCGGTCTGATCGGCGACCTCCTCGATGGTGGCGACCCGGCCGCGGTCGACCTGGCCAAGCGCGCCGTCGCGGCCCCGCGGGCCGGAACGGTCACCGACACGATCGGCGACTTCGCCCGGATCGCGGCCGAGCTGCGGAGTCGCCTGGTCGCGAACGTGGAGTCGGCCAATGCGCTGACCGACGCCCAGCGGGACCGGCTCCGGTCGGCCCTGTCGCGGCAATACGGTCGAGACGTCCACCTGAACGTCGTCGTCGAGCCCGAGGTGGTCGGCGGGATCGCGGTCACCGTGGGAGACGACATCATCGACGGCACCATCCGCACCCGCATCACCGAGGCATCCCGGCTGCTCGCCCGTTGAGCGCCGCACCATCCGATCGCATCGCCGACACCACGCACCGAACCGGAAGTAGGGAAACCATGACGGACACCTCGATCCGCCCGGAGGACATCCGGGACGCCCTGGACCGCTTCGTCTCCAGCTACGAGCCCGGCGCCGCCAGCCGCGACGAGATCGGCCACGTCGTCACGGCCGGCGACGGCATCGCGCGCGTCGAAGGCCTTCCGTCGACGATGGCGAGCGAGCTGCTGGAGTTCGAGAACGGCACCCGCGGTCTCGCGCTGAGCCTCGACGTCCGTGAGATCGGCGTCGTCATCCTCGGTGACTACGAGGGCATCGAAGAGGGCCAGGAGGTCCGCCGGACCGGCGAGATCCTGTCGGTGCCCGTCGGTGACGGCTTCCTCGGCCGGGTCGTGGACCCGCTCTCCAAGCCCATCGACGGCCTCGGCGACATCGACGGCATCGACGGGGACCGCGTCCTCGAGCTCCAGGCAGCCGGCGTGATGGACCGCCAGGAGGTCCGCGAGCCGCTGTCGACCGGCCTGAAGGCGATCGACTCGCTCACCCCGATCGGCCGCGGCCAGCGGCAGCTCATCATCGGCGACCGCAAGACCGGCAAGACGGCCATCGCGATCGACACGATCATCAACCAGAAGTCGAACTGGGAGTCGGGCGACCCGGACAAGCAGGTCCGCTGCGTCTACGTCGCCATCGGGCAGAAGGGGTCGACGATCGCCGCCGTGCGCGCCGCCCTCGAAGAGGCGGGTGCACTCGCCTACACGACGATCGTCGCGTCGCCCGCGTCCGACCCGGCCGGATTCAAGTACCTCGCGCCCTACACCGGCTCCGCGATCGCCCAGCACTGGATGTACGCGGGCAAGCACTGCCTGATCGTGTTCGACGACCTCACCAAGCAGGCCGAGGCGTACCGCGCGATGTCGCTGCTGTTGCGCCGTCCGCCGGGCCGCGAGGCCTACCCGGGCGACGTCTTCTACCTGCACTCGCGGCTGCTCGAGCGCTGCGCGAAGCTGTCGAAGGAACTCGGATCCGGCTCGATCACCGGGCTGCCGATCATCGAGACGAAGGCGAACGACATCTCCGCCTTCATCCCGACGAACGTCATCTCGATCACCGACGGCCAGATCTTCCTGCAGTCCGACCTGTTCAACGCCAACCAGCGACCGGCCATCGACGTCGGTGTGTCGGTCTCCCGGGTCGGCGGTGCGGCGATGACCAAGGCGATGAAGAAGGTCACCGGCTCGCTCAAGGTCGACCTGGCCCAGTACCGCGACATGCAGGCGTTCGCGATGTTCGCCTCCGACCTCGACGCGACGTCGCGTCGGCAGCTGGCCCGGGGCGAGCGCCTCATGGAGCTCCTCAAGCAGCGGCAGTACGCGCCGTTCCCGGTCGAGGACCAGGTGGTCTCGATCTGGATGGGCACGACCGGCGAGCTCGACGAGGTCGCCGTCGAGGACATCCTGCGGTTCGAGGCGGAGTTCCTGGACTCGCTCAAGCACGGCGGTACCGGCCCCCTGCACGTCATCCGCGAGTCGCTGGAGTTCACCGACGAGACGCGCGACGCCCTCAAGACGGCGCTCGATGAGTTCAAGACCGAGTTCCAGACGGGCGAGGGTCGCCCGCTCGTCGGGAACGAAGAGGTCGAGGAGCTCGAGGAGACCGACGTCGACCAGGAGCAGATCGTCCGGCAGAAGCGGAGCTGATCACCTCATGGCAGTAAGCCTGCGCGAAACGCGCAACCGCATCCGTTCGGTCACCGCCACGGCCAAGATCACCCGGGCGATGGAGCTGATCGCGGCCTCACGCGTCATGCGGGCCCAGGCGAACGCCCGGGCGGCGAGCCCGTACTCACGTGAGCTGACCCGCGCCGTCTCGGCGGTCGCGAGCGTCTCCGACGTCGACCACCCGTTGACCACCGAGCGGCCGGACCCCAAGCGGGCGGCGATCCTGATCGTCAGCTCCGACCGCGGGCTCGCAGGCGCGTACTCCTCGACGGTCATCCGCGAAGGCGAGCGACTGACCGAGTTGCTGCGGAGCCAGGGCAAAGAGGTGATCCCGTACCTCACCGGCCGCAAGGCCGTCGGGTACTACGCCTTCCGTCGCCGGCACGTCCAGCGGGAGTGGACCGGCTTCTCCGAGGCCCCGCGTTACGTCCAGGCGCAGGAGATCGCGCAGGCCCTGCTCGACCACTTCGCGCACGAGGACGACGACCAGCGGGTCGACGAGATCCACGTCGTCTACACCCGGTTCGCGTCGATGATCAGCCAGGTCCCCGAGGTCCTGCGCCTCGTCCCCCTCGAAGTCGTCGAGGGCACCGAGCCGCCGGAGCCGGGCGCCGTGCACCCGTTGTACGAGTTCGAGCCGTCCGCGTCGGAGGTGCTCGACGCCCTGCTGCCGCGCTACATCGCCAGCCGCATCTACTACTGCCTCCTGCAGGCCGCGGCGTCCGAGCTCGCCGCTCGCCAGCGGGCGATGAAGTCGGCCACCGACAACGCGAACGACCTCGTCGAGCGTTACACGCGCGAGGCGAACCAGGCCCGTCAGGCCCAGATCACCCAGGAAATCACCGAGATCGTCGGCGGAGCGTCCTCGCTCTCCGAATCCAGCGCCGAAGGCGAGTGAGTGTTATGACTGCCACCCTGTCCGAGAACGACACCGACACTCGGGAGCTCGCGTCCGGCCGAGTCGTCCGGGTCATCGGCCCGGTCGTCGACGTCGAGTTCCCGAAGGGCTCGATCCCGCCGATCTACCAGGCGCTGACGGTCCCGCTGCAGCGCGAGGGCGAGACGTTCAGCCTGGTGCTCGAGGTCTCCCTGCACGTCGGCGACAACGTCGTCCGCGCGATCGCCATGAAGCCGACCGACGGGCTGGCCCGCGGCGTCCAGGTCACCAACACCGGCGCCCCCATCAGCGTGCCGGTCGGCGAGGTGACGAAGGGCCGGGTCTGGAACGCGACCGGCGACTGCCTCAACGACACCGAGGCCGCGGCCCAGGTGACCGAGCGCTGGCCGATCCACCGTCCCGCGCCGCCGTTCGCCGAACTCGAGTCCCAGACCCGGATGCTCGAGACCGGCATCAAGGTGCTCGACCTCCTCACCCCCTACGTCCAGGGCGGCAAGATCGGCCTGTTCGGTGGTGCCGGCGTGGGCAAGACCGTGCTGATCCAGGAGATGATCTACCGGATCGCCCACAACTTCGGCGGTACCTCGGTGTTCGCCGGTGTCGGTGAGCGCACCCGCGAGGGCAACGACCTCATCAACGAGATGGAAGAGGCCGGCGTCTTCAAGGACACCGCGCTCGTGTTCGGGCAGATGGACGAGCCGCCGGGCACCCGCCTGCGGGTCGCGTTGTCGGCGCTGACGATGGCGGAGTGGTTCCGCGACGTCGCGAAGGTGGACGTGCTCCTGTTCGTCGACAACATCTTCCGCTTCACCCAGGCCGGCTCCGAGGTCTCGACGCTGCTGGGCCGGATGCCCTCGGCGGTCGGGTACCAGCCGAACCTGGCCGACGAGATGGGCCTGCTGCAGGAGCGGATCACCTCCACGCGTGGTCACTCCATCACGTCCATGCAGGCGATCTACGTGCCGGCCGACGACTACACCGACCCCGCACCGGCCACCACGTTCGCCCACCTGGACGCGACCACCGAGCTCTCCCGTGACATCGCGTCGCGTGGTCTGTACCCGGCCGTCGACCCGCTGACCTCCACGTCGACGATCCTCGACCCGCAGTACGTGGGCCAGGACCACTACGACACGGCTGTCCGGGTCAAGCAGATCCTCCAGCGCAACAAGGAACTCCAGGACATCATCGCCATCCTCGGTGTCGACGAGCTCTCCGAGGAGGACCGCATCGTCGTCAGCCGCGCCCGGCGGATCCAGCAGTTCCTGTCGCAGAACACCTACATGGCCGAGAAGTTCACGAACACGCCGGGTTCGACGGTGCCGGTGGCCGAGACGGTCGAGTCGTTCAAGAAGATCTGCGACGGCGAGACCGACCACATCGCCGAGCAGGCCTTCTTCAACGTCGGCAGCCTCGACGACGTCGAGCGCAAGTGGCACGACCTGCAGAAGGACGAGTGAGCGATGGCTGACGACCTGCACGTCGAACTGGTCCAGGCGGACCGGTTGCTGTGGTCCGGCGACGCCCATCTGGTGATCGCCCGATCGATCGCGGGTGACCTCGGCGTCATGCCGGGGCACGCGCCGTTGTTCGCCGTTCTGGCCGACGGTGTCGTGAGCATCCGGCAGGACGACGGCGACGGCATGCAGGCCGCGGTGCTCGGGGGCTTCCTGTCGGTCGCGGACAACCGGGTGTCGATCCTGGCCGAGCACGCCGAGCTTTCGGAGGAGATCGACGTCGACGCCGCTCGTCGAGCGCTCGAAGCCGCTCGCGCCGGTGATGTCACCGACGACGTCAGCCCCGAGGAAGCCGTGAGGCGGGCCGAGGCCCGTCTGCGTGCCGCCGAGAAGGCCTGACCGGCACCGGATCTGTCTCGACGCCGGCGATGGGGACTCCGCGTTGGCTCGATCTCGTCGTCCTCGACACGGCGGTCCTCGTCGTCGTCGTCATTGCCCTGATCGTCATCGCGCTGGTCGCGCTCGGCCTCCGGCGCCGGGGCATCACGCGGCACCAGGGCACGTTCGAGTGCTGCCTGAAGGCCCCGGGCAGGTCTCGGTTCGCGCTCGGCATCGCCCGGTACTCCAGCGACCGGCTCGAGGTGTTCCGCTGGTTCTCGCTCAGCTACCGCCCCCGGGCCGTCTACGAACGCACCAAGGTCGTCGAGACCGGGCGGCGCGAGCCGATCGGGCGTGAGGTGATGCTGCTCGGGGCCGGCGAGGTGGTCGTGTTCGAGTTCCGCTACGACGATCAGCCGGTGTCGTTGGCGCTGGGAGCGAGCGCGCTCACCGGTTTCCTGAGTTGGCTGGAAGCCGCTCCGCCGCGCGGCTTCGAGGGCTAGTCGGCCGGCAGACTCGGTGGACGGTGCCTGCTGGTGTCGACCGGGCTGCCACAGCACGTCACCGCCGTGCTCGACGTTCGCGACCCGACCCAGGATGAACAGCAGGTCGGACAGTCGGTTCAGGTAGATCGCGGTCAACGGGTTCACCGACTCGCCGTAGCCGGCCACCGCCGCCCACGCGGCCCGTTCGGCCCGGCGTGTCACCGTGCGGGCCACGTGCAGGAGCGCGGCGCCCGCAGTGCCTCCGGGCAGGATGAACGACGTCAGCGGTTCGAGGTCGGCGTTGTAGCGGTCGCAGCTCGCCTCGAGCGCGTCGATCGCCGGCTGGATGATCCGCAACGGCGGCGTGGCCGGGTCGGGAACGACCGGCGTGGCGAGATCCGCGCCGACGTCGAACAGGTCGTTCTGCACACCGACGAGGACGTCGACGACGCCGGCGGGCAGTCCGCCCAGCGTGACGGCGACGCCGATGGCCGCATTGGCCTCGTCCACGTCGGCGTAGGCCGTGAGCCGCAGGTCGTTCTTGTCGGTCTCGGAGAAGTCGGCGAGCCGGGTGACGCCCGCATCGCCGGTGCGCGTGTAGATCTTCGTGAGGTGGACGGCCACGTCGGCCAGAGTACGGCGAGACTGCGGGGAGCGCGGGGAACGGGGCGGCTCGGTGCATACGATGCCCTGCGATGGAACGCATCCGAGTACACGAAGCCGCCAGGCTGGCCGGGACGGTCACCGTGCCCGGCGCGAAGAACAGCGCGCTCAAGCTGATGGCCGCGTCCGTGCTCGCGCCGGGCACCACGACGTTGCACCAGGTGCCGAGGATCCGCGACGTCCACTTCATGCAGCAGCTGCTGCGGCAGTTGGGTGCCCAGACCGAGGTCGTCGGCTCCGACGGCGCGGTCGACTCGCTGACGATCACCGTGCCCGACGATCTCCGGCACGAGACGGACTACACGATCGTGCGTCGCCTCCGCGCGTCGATCTGCATCCTCGGTCCGCTCGTCGGGCGGCTCGGCGTGGCCAAGGTGGCCCTGCCGGGCGGGGACAACATCGGTTCGCGGGGTCTCGACATGCACGTCAGCGGGCTGGTGGCGTTGGGGGCGTCCGTCGACATCGAGCACGGATTCGTGGTGGCGACCGCACCGCGTGGTCTCCGGGGCGCCGAGGTGCACCTCGACTTCCCGTCCGTCGGCGCCACCGAGAACATCGTGATGGCCGCGGTCCTGGCCGACGGCGAGACCATCGTCGAGAACGCGGCGCGCGAGCCCGAGATCGTCGACATCTGTGAGTTCCTGGGCGCGATGGGCGCTCGCATCGAGGGCATCGGGACACCGGTGTTGCAGATCCGGGGCGTCGACACGATGCACGCGGTCGAGCACACGACGGTGGCCGACCGCATCGTCGCGGCGACCTACGCCATCGGGGCCGTGCTGTCCCGCGGGGACGTGTACCTCCGCGGTGGCCGGGCCGACCACCTGGACCTGGTGCTGCGCAAGCTGACGCAGGCCGGCGCCGAGGTGACGGTCGACGCGGACGGGTTCCGGGTGCGGTGCGACGAACGCCCACGGTCGGTCGACGTGATGACGCTGCCGTACCCCGGCTTCCCGACCGACCTGCAGTCGATGATGGCCACCCTGGCGGCGGTCAGCGCCGGGACGTCGATGGTCACCGAGAACCTGTACGACGGCCGGTTCGCCTTCGTCCAGGAACTCGCGCGCCTCGGTGCCGATGTCCACACCGACGGCCACCATGCCGTGATCCGAGGACGCGAACGGCTCTCGGCCGCACCCGTCCTGGCCACCGACATCCGGGCCGGCGCCGCGCTCGTCCTCGCCGGCCTGGTGGCCGACGGTGAGACGCTGGTGTCGGGCATCCATCACATCGACCGCGGCTATCCCGACCTGGTGGGCGACCTGCGCGCGCTCGGGGCGACGCTCACCCGTGAAGCCGACGATCTGGGAGGGGGCGAACTCGGATGACCGATCGCGTCGCGAGCGAGTCGACCGGCCGGTTGCTCGTGGTCGGCGCCGGCCTGATGGGGTCCGGTATCGCGCAGGTGGCAGCGGTCGGGGGCTGGGACGTCGCGCTGCTCGACACCGCCCCGACCGCGCTGGAGCACGCCCAGGCGACGATCGCCGATTCGCTGCGCCGGTTCGTCGCCAAGGGCCTGCTCTCCGCGGACGAGTCCGAAGCAGCGGCCACCCGCATCCTGCCGACGACCGACCTGGATGTGGCAGCCGACGTCGAGCTGGTCGTCGAGGCGGTGTTCGAGGATCTGGCGCTGAAGCGGTCGACGTTCGCCGAGCTGGATCGGATCGCGTCGGATGACACCGTGCTGGCCACCAACACCTCGGCGATCCCGATCACCGCGATCGCCGCGGCCACGGCCAGGCCCGAGTCGGTGGTCGGGACGCACTTCTTCTCGCCGGTCCCGATGATGAGCCTGTGTGAACTGGTGCGGGGACAGCGCACGTCGGATGCCACCTTGGCCCGGGCCCAGTCCTTCGCCGAATCCACGGGCAAGACCTGCGTGACGGTCAATCGCGACGTCGCCGGCTTCGTCACCACCCGGCTCATCAGTGCGCTGATCCTCGAGGCGATCAGGCTGGTCGAGGCCGGGGTAGCGACGGCCGAGGACGTCGACGCGGCCTGCCGGCTCGGGTTCGGGCACCGGATGGGGCCCCTTGCCACGGCGGACCTGACCGGGCTCGACGTGATCCGGCGGGCGAGTGCGGCGATCGTCGACGAGACCGGGAACCCGGCGTTCTTCCCGCCCGAACTGCTGGCCCGGATGGTCGATGCCGGTTTCCTCGGTCGCAAGAGCGGACAGGGGTTCTTCAGCTACCCGGAGGGTTGACGGCTCACCTCGCGGGCTGGCATGGCCGGAGGGTCAGGCGACGCCTGCGCCAGGGCGCACCATGTGCCTGACCGTCGGCTCGGGGTGAGCGGGTGTCAGGCGAACCGTGCGCCAGGGCGCACCATGTGCCTGACTACGTGGTCAGCTCAGATGTCGGGCCCAAGCTTCCGCCCAAGGATCCTGACGGCGTGATCGTCTCGTGACGAAGTGGTTCGAGCGCTGAGACGTCAGGCGTGTCGTCGCGAAGCGTCCTGACCCAACGTGGTATTCCTCTCACCAAGCGTTCCCAGATTGCGTACCGTGAGTAACATTCGACCCAACAGTCGCTGTGTTCACTCCGGTGGTCACGTGGTCGGCGCGTCGACGAGGGGAGCCTCGAATGCTGGAGGCGATGCGGGTCCGGCCGTGGCTGGATGTTGCGCGAGCTGACGAGGCTGTGGTGCTCGACGGGACGATCGACCGCAGGTCGGCCGAGTATGTACGGCCGATGCTGGTCGACGCGATCGACCGGGCGGACGAGGGGAACGACGTCGTCGTCGACATCGCGGACGTGACCTACGTGGACACCTGCGGTCTCGGCATGCTCCTGGCCGCACATCGCCGGGCGGCCCGGAAGGGCTGCCGGCTCGTGCTCCGCTCGCCGAGCCCCGGTCTCGTGCGTGCCGTGGCGGTCACGAAGCTCTCGCGGGTGCTCAACCTGACGCGCTGACGCTCAGGAGCCGCCGACAGCGAACGACACCCGCCGGCCGGCAGTGTCGTGGTAATTGACCTGCGTGGCGTGAACGCCGGAGGTGTAGTACGTCATCGGGAACGCCACCCACCCGGCTGCGCACTCGCCCACCTTCAGCCGGACTGCTTGGGGATACTCCGGCCGGAACGTCGGCACCCCTTCCTGCGTGATGACCTGGGTGAGGAGTCCCCTGTTGGTGCTCATCGTCCAGGCCTGGGTGCTGACGCGGATCGAGGTCGCACCAGCCGGGAGCGACGTGGCGCACACCTTCACCTTCGCTCCGTACCAGAAGGCGCCGCTCTGATCCTTCACCGCGCTGGCCGACACCTTCAGGTGTGCGAACGACTTCGTCGTGCCGAGGGCCCGGGTCGCCTTGGCCGGCATGGACCAGTTCGCCCGGTCGCCGACTACCGTTGCGGTAGTGCACGCTCACGACTTTCCCGGTCGACGTCGAGAAGGGCACGAACCCGAAGGCACAGTCGCCTTTCGCGTAGCGACGGCTCTCCGCGAACAGGGGCTTCGGTGGATGTGAGCCGTCGTAGAGATGCGGCCGGAAGGTGCCCGTGCTCGTCACCAGGGTCCACGGCTGCCAGCTGATCCTCGTCTTCCCGCCCGTCGAACCGGGCGGCAGCGACCGGACGCAGACGCTCGCGTGCACGAGCAGTCCTTGCGAAGGGGTCCGGACGATGTTCCCGACCGTCACGCGGAAGTGCGGGAAGGTCGCCGCCGTTCCCGGTCGCACCTGCTTCGGCGCAGGTGCCGTCGCGGCCTCCGCTGTCGCGATGCCCGCCAACCCGGCGGTCGTGGTCAGGACGGCCAGCGCGATGACGGCGAGTCGGCGGAAGAGCCGGGTCGAACGGGGTGCGGGCGACATGTCGTCTCCTGTGCTCCGGCTACGCCGAGTGGCGCGGCTTCGACAGGAAGAGGCGCTGCCGGCCCCGCTAATGCGTTTCGGGTCGGACTTTCACGATCCGGGAGACAGATCAGCGAGATCAGCGGGCGGTCACTGTCAGTCAGGCCGGTCAGGTCAGTTTCGACCAGTCCTTCGGCGACCACGCCAGCATGGACTGGATCCGCACCATCGCCGCCTGCTCGAGGAGCGTCACGGGAGCAGTCGACCCGTCGAACCGGTACAACCCCGTCGTCTTGTCGAGGTAGCGCTGGCGTGCCTGCTTCTCGTAGGTCTTCATCGCGGTGACGTAGGCCGGGTCGGACGCCGTCGCGCCGAGCTGGAGGAAGTTGGCGAAGAGGATGGCGTTGAACCTGGCCGGCTGCGTGAAGTACCGGGTCTGGCCGTCCGGCCGGATCGCGCCGTAGTAGTCGAGGCTGGCGTCGGCGATGGCCTGGGCTTCCCGCAGGTAGTGCTTCTGGCCGGTCGCCCGGTACAGGAGGTTCTTGGCGCCGAGCATCACGCCCTGGTTGTAGCTCCACTGGGTCTTGTCGATCGAGCCGTCGAGCTTGATGTTGTCGTAGTACAGACCGTTCGGCGCCAGCAGACACCCGTCCGTCCAGGCCACCATCTTCTTCGCCCACGTCAGGTACTTCTTCTTGCCGGTGATGAGGTACAGGTGCGCGCCCACCTCTGCGCCTGGGCCGTTCGACACCGTGTTGCGGTCCTGGCTCCACGGCGCCTGCGTCCAGAACACGCCGCCCGGGCAGGCATGACTCGGGTCGTCGTCCCAGCCGTACACCACCAGGTCGAAGATGTGCTCGGCCTTCTTCAGGGCTTTGCGGTTGCCCGTCTGGGCGTACCACTGGAGGAACGCGAGGGCGTCCCACTCGTTGTCGTCGTAGAAGGCGTCGCCACCACCGCCCAAGGGTGGCGACGACGTACGACGCGTAGTGGGCGGGGCCCTGCGCCGGCTCCGGATTCCAGTAGGCGTCGAGAGCGGCGATGCGCTTCTTGGCCAGGCCGACGGACGCACCACGGTGCGACCGGATGCCCGCCAGGTCGATGGCCCCGATCATGGCTTGGGAGAACGGCCACTCGTAGGAGTACGTGTTGTCGCCGGTGTTCGGGAACGTCTCGGTGAAGAGGCCGTGGTCGGTGCCGAAGTGCGTGCGCAGCGCCCGGTCCGACGCAAGTGCCCGGACCCCGGCCGCCGCGCTGGCACCGGCCTTCATCGGCACCGCCGTGTCCGGCTGATCCGCTCGCGCCGGGAGGGCCAACGAGCCGGCGACGGCGGTCGCGAGCACCGCCACGGCGATGCGGGACCAGATCCTGGTGCGGACATTGCCCGCTCGAGTCGACATGCCAGCACCCAAGCATCAGCTCTACGTGAGCGGATGCTTTCGGGGCGTGTTCGGCCAGGATGGGACGAAGAACGGAAACTCGTTTTCACTCCGGGAGGACGACTCGGCCCTGGGTGAGGGTCATGCCGCCGTCGACGTAGACCGTGGTGCCGGTGACGTAGGTCGACCGCGGTCCGGCCAGGAACGCGATGACCTCGGCGACCTCCTCGGGGCGCCCCCAACGGCCGCTTGGACCGGTGGCCGCATTCGGCGAGCTCGTGGTCCCCACCGGCGGGGCGGCGGTGTCCCGCACGCGGATCAACGGGGTGTCGATGGGACCCGGGGCGACCGAGTTGGCGCGGATCCCGTCGACGGCGAAGTCGACGGCCATGGACCTGGTGATCCCGTCCACCGCCGCCTTGCTGGTCGAGTACCCGGCCACCCGCGGATTCGGCTCGGTCCCCTGAACGGACGAGACCGTGACGATCGAGCCGCCGCCCCGGGCCCGGAGGTGGGGGATCGCGGCCTTGGCCACGCGGAAGATCCCCGTCAGGTTGATGTCGAGGACGCCCAGCCAGTCCGCTTCGGTCGTGTCCTCCACCGTGCCGTAGGTCTGGACGCCGGCGCAGCACACGACGGCATCGAGGCCACCGAAGCGCTGGACGGCGTCGTCGACCAGCTGCTGCATGGCGACGGTCGATCCGACGTCCGCCACGACGCCGATCACGGACTCCTCCGGGTAGGTACCGGGGGTCGGGAGGGTCGTCGCGTCGTGGGTGCAGAACACCACCGAGCCGCCGGCTGCGGCGATGACGGCGACCGTGGCCGCCCCGATGCCGGTCGACCCGCCGGTGACCACGACCACCCGTCCGTCGAAATCGCCCACGACCACTCCTCATACCTGAAGACGGCGACACGAGGATGCTCGTGTCGCCGTCCAGAGTGGCGGGTCACCGGCCGATCGGGGCGGTGACGCGGCTGGGCAGGCCGGGATCGGCCCTGGGTCGGGCGGAGGTCAGCTCTTCGGGAACGCGGCGAACAGCTTCGGGGTGGCGTAGCCGAACGTGTTGCCCGCGGCGAACGCCGAAACGCCGAACGTCGCGTTGAGTGCACCGGCGCTGGTGGAGTTCAGGGTGAGCTTGACCAGGCCGAGGCCGTAGTTGTCGGACAGCCTGATCGAGAACACGTCCACCCGGCCGACATTGCCGACCGCGGACCCGGACACGTTCGCGCTGACCTTGAGCCGGGCGAGGTCGATGGTGAAGTCGGACAGGGTGATGGCGGCGCTGCCGGCGGTGAGGCTCAGTCCGCCGGTGTGCTTGATCTTGAGGCCGAACACCTGGATGCCGGTGATCGGGAACGCAGCCGCCAGCGTGCCCTTGTAGGGATACGCCGTCGCCGCGCCGGTGGGAGCCGGCGTGATCCCGGCCGAGGTGATCAGATCGACGACCGCGGGTGCGACGGCGACCTGGGTGTAGCCGAGCCGGTAGTGCGACTTCGCTTTCGACGTGCCGTGGGCACTTGCCGGTGCGGCGACGGCCACGAAGACGGTCAGGGTGGCGGCCAGCACGCACAGCGCGCGCTTGAGCAGCCGGGCCGGGTTGGTCGACTTCATAGGGGAGCTCCCTCCGGACGGGCCGCGGATCGACCCGATCTGCTCCCTCTTCCGGCCGCCGGAGAGATTCGGATGCACTCCCCGTCCAGCGATATCGGCCAGCCGATCTGTGTGCGTCGGTTCAGAACAACCGGGCATCCACATCGTCGACGCCGCGCATCGCGTCGTAGTCGAGCGTGACGCACCGGATGCCACGGTCGGCGGCGAGCACGCGCGCCTGCGGCTTGATCTGCTGGGCGGCGAACACTCCCGTGACCGGTGCGAGAAGCGGGTCGCGATTGAGCAGCTCGAGGTATCGCGTCAGCTGCTCGACGCCGTCGATCTCGCCGCGCCGCTTGATCTCCACGGCCACGCTGGCACCGTCGGCGGTCCGGCACATGAGATCGACGGGGCCGATCGCGGTCGGGAACTCGCGCCGGATCAGGCGCCAGCCGGTCCCGAGGACCTCGGGCTGGTCGGCGAGCAGTTCCTGGAGATGCGACTCGACGCCGTCCTTGGTCAGGCCCGGGTCGAGGCCGAGGTCGAAGCGGGTGTCCGAGAGCACCTCGTCGAGTGAGATCCGAAGCTCCTCACCGGCCTTGTTCACCACCCGCCACAGGCCGTCCGACTCCTCCAGCCGGCACGGCGGCGACATCCAGTTCAGCGGCTTGTACGAGCCTCCGTCGGCATGGACGAGCACCGAGCCGTCGGCCTTGACCATCAGGAGCCGCACGGCCAGCGGCAGATGCGAGGTCAGTCGACCGACGTAGTCGACCTGGCAGCGGGCGATCACGAGGCGCACGGCGGTCACGTTAGCCGGAGCGGCCGTTCGGGACACGCAGCGCCCTCGGCAGGAACTGGGCCCCCGGGCCACGCGTGCCCGACGCGTCGTCGGGGTTCGACATGGCGCAGGTACGCAGGGACAGGCAGCCACAGCCGATGCAGCTGTCCAGGCCGTCGCGCAATCGGGACAGGGCGGCGATCTGCTCGTCGAGGCGGGACCGCCAGTGCCGGGACAGCCGAGCCCAATCGGCTCGCGTCGGAGTCCGTCCGGCCGGCAGGGTGGCGAGTTCCGCAGCCACCTCGTCGAGTGACAGCCCGACGTTGGTGGCCGCGCGGATGAAGGCGAGGCGTCTCAGCACGCTGCGCGCGTACCGGCGCTGGTTGCCACCGGTCCGGCTCGCGCTGATGAGCCCGTTGCGCTCGTAGAAGCGGAGAGCCGACGCCGAGAACCCGCTACGCCGGGCGATCTCGCCGACGGTCAGTGCATCGGTGGGCTGCACGATCGAATCTCTCAATCGATGATGGGAAGGGCTTGACTTGAAGTCAAGTTCAAGTATGAGCATGGGCGACATGAAGCCGAACCACAAGCCCATGAAGGAGAACGCCATGTCTGCCGCAGCACGTGTCGCCGTGGTCACCGGAGCATCCCGGGGTCTCGGGCTCGCCCTGACCCGCGCCCTGGCCGAGAACGGCTGGACGATCGTCGTCGACGGCCGCGACGCCGGCGCGCTGCACGCGGCGGTGCGGGACCTGCCCAACGTGCTGGCGGTGCCGGGCGATGTCACCGACCCGGCCCACCGGCGCGAGCTCGTCGAGACCGCGCGGCGTTGCGGCGACGGCGGGATCGACCTGCTGGTGAACAACGCCAGCCATCTCGGGCCGAGCCCGCAACCCAGGCTCGCCGACTACGCCACCGCCGATCTCGCCCGCGTTCTCGACGTGAACGTCGTGGCACCGCTGGCGCTCACCCGCGACCTCGTACCGGCACTGGTCACGCGGTCGGGCACTGCGGTGGCGATCAGTTCCGACGCCGCGGTGGAGCCGTACGAGGGCTGGGGAGGCTACGGATCCTCGAAGGCGGCACTGGATCACGCCTATGCGGTGCTCGCCGCCGAGCACCCGGACCTCACTGTCGTGTCGTTCGATCCGGGCGACATGCGCACCCGGATGCATCAGGAAGCCTTCCCCGGTGAGGACATCTCCGACCGCCCCGAGCCCGAGACGGTCGTCCCGGCACTGCTCCGGCTCCTCGGCCAGCGCGGCCCCAGCGGGCGGTACCGGGCCGTCGATCTGGTCGCGGGGGCGGTGGCGTCGTGAGCGCGCACGCGACGACCACGTTCGTCCTCGACGACTCGCTCTCGGCCACCGAGCCGCCCGAAGCCCACGGCGTCCCGCGCGACGGCGTGCGGCTGATGGTCGCGTCGCCCGGGGCCATCCGGCACACGGTGTTCGGATCGTTCGCCGATCACCTGCGGCCGGGCGACCTCGTCGTGGTGAACACGTCCGCGACCCTGGCGGCGGCCGTCGACGGGCGCCGGCCGGACGGCCGCCCGCTGACCGCGCACTTCTCGACCGCGCTGACCGACGGGGCCGGTCGGGTCGAGCACTGGTTGGTGGAGCTCCGGCCGGTCCGTGACGCCACCGGACCGCTCACCGACGTGGTCGCCGGCGAGGTCCTGGTGCTCGACGGCGGGGCTCGAGTCACGCCGTTGGAGCCGGGTCCGACGGCAGCCGGCATGCCGAGCCGGTTGTGGCGCGCGCGGATCGAGATCCCGGAACCGGGCCCCGGAATGGTGGAGGGAGTGGTGGACCACCTCGCCCGGTTCGGACGACCCATCACGTACTCCTACGTGACCGGGCGCTACCCGTTGGTCGACTACCAGACCGTGTTCGCCCGCGATCCGGGCAGTGCCGAGATGCCGAGCGCCGGGCGGCCGTTCACCACCCGGATCGTCACCGACCTCGCGACCCGTGGTGTGACCGTCGCCCCCGTCACGCTGCACACGGGCGTCTCGTCCCTCGAGGAGGGCGAGCCGCCGCTGGCCGAGTGGTACCGAGTCCCGCCGACGACCGCACGGCTCGTCGAGCAGGCTCGAGAGGTGGGCGGACGGGTGATCGCGGTCGGGACCACTGTCACGCGGGCGCTGGAGTCGGTCGCGGGCCTGGACGCGACGGTGACCGCTGGCCAGGGCTGGACCGAGCTGGTGCTCGGCCCGGATCGTCCGGCTCGCGTCGTCAACGGGCTGGTCACCGGCTGGCACGCGCCCGGCGCCTCGCACCTGTTGCTCCTCGAGGCCGTGGCCGGGCCGGAGCTCGTGGCGGCGGCGTACCGGGCAGCGCTGGCGGAGGGTTACCGCTGGCACGAGTTCGGTGACAGTTGTCTACTTCTGCCCTGATTGTGCAAGACACGCGACCCCGGCCGGCCGTCAGCGCGATCTCGTGGTTACTGTTTGTCGCGAACGTGACGCCATTCGTGAGGACGACCGAGACGGGCTGTTGCTGGTGAGTGCTGCGACGCACGGGATGGGCGACGACGCGCGGACGGTCGACGCCCGAAGCGCCGACGCCGACGACAGGTCACCGGTCGAGGTGTCGCCGGGTGATGAGTGGGGGAGTGTCCTCGCGGTCGCCGGGCTGCTCGTGCTCCTCGTCCTCCTCTCGCTCCTGTTCACCGGCGGCAACTGACCGCTCGGTGCCGCGCGCACGGTCCCGCGCGGTCAGGTCGTGCGGCACGCTGCGGGACACTGGTGCCGTGGCGTCGAAGAGAAGGTCCGGCCGATCGACCCGATCGCGGGGCGCGAGTCCTGTAGGGGACCTGCACACGATCGAACTCTGGGACGGCGAGGACTGGGCGGTGCGCCGGATCACCGGATCCACGTCGACCAAGCCCTACCGCTGCCCGGGTTGCCAGCAGACGATCACGCCCGCGACGCCCCACGTGGTGGCCTGGCCGCTGGAACCGAGCCTGCAGGAGTTCGTCGCCACCCGCGCCGACACCGGGCTCGGCCAGCGTCGGCACTGGCACTCCACGTGCTGGGATGCCCGCGCGCAGCGGAGGCCGCGGTTGTGACCGGCTCCGGCGAGTCGGCCGGGGTCGAGCGGCCGGTCCGTGCGAACTCCGTGCTCCCCGCTCGTCGCGAGGCCATCACGTTGCACACCGCCGACGGGCTCGACCTCGTTGCCGAGCTCGCCCTGCCGATCGCCGGCGACCCGCTCGCCACCCTCGTCTGCGTCCATCCGCTGCCGACCCACGGCGGCATGATGGACAGCCACGTGTTCCGCAAAGCCGCCGCCCGCCTCCCCGCGCTGGCCGACATCGCCGTCCTGAGGTTCAACACCCGGGGGACGAGCAGCGCGCAGGGCACCAGCCAGGGCGTCTTCGACAACGCGGTGGGCGAACGGTTCGACGTGGCCGCCGCCGTGGAGGCAGCGGAGTTCGCCGATCTGCCCGACGTCTGGCTGCTCGGGTGGTCGTTCGGTACCGACCTCGTGCTGAAGTACGGCCTCGAGCCAGGCGTCGAGGGGGCCATCCTCCTGTCGCCGCCGTTGCGGTACGCGACCCCCGACGACCTCGCCCGGTGGGACGCGGACGGCCGGCCGCTCACCGCTCTCATCCCGGAGTTCGACGACTACCTGCGTCCCGAGGCCGCCCGCGAACGGTTCGCGGCCATCGGTCAGGCCGACGTCGTCGCGATGCCTGGCGCGCGACACCTGTGGGTGGGCGACGCCGAGAACGTCCTCGATCGCGTCGTGAACCTGCTGCGGCCGGGGTTCGGACCGGTCCCGCGGACGTGGCCGGGACCCATGGAGACGCTCGACCCCAGCATGTACGCCGACCGGACCGTCGCCTCGTTCGCCGACACCCAGGTGCCCGGGCCACCCCAGTCGCGCGCGACCTGACCGGTCCAGCCGGCACGGCCGCTTGCGTCCGCATGTCGACCGGGGCGGCGGGAGCGGCGCCGGACGGGGGCAGGATGGAGGCGACCGCACGCATCCGGTGACGAGTTCTGTGCCCGGACCCGCATCTTGACGAAAGGCGCGCCTGCTCCATGTCCAACAGCACCGCAAGCTCCACCCGTCCGATCCGCGTGACCGTCTGGGGGGAGGCCCAGCACGAGAAGCGGGATCCCCAGGTCGCTGCGCTCTATCCGGACGGCATGCACGGCGCGATCGCGGCCGGCATCCGCGCGCAGCTCGGCGATGGGGTCGAGGTGCGCACGGTCACCCTCGACGACCCGGAGCACGGGCTCACCGAAGAGGTCCTCGCCGACACCGACGTCCTCACCTGGTGGGGTCACATGGCGCACGACCGGGTCGACGACGAGATCGTCAACCGCGTGCACAAGCACGTGCTGAGCGGCATGGGACTGCTGCCCCTGCACTCCGCCCACTTCTCGAAGATCTTCATCAAGCTGATGGGCACCACCTGCTCGCTCAGGTGGCGCAACGACGCCGAGCGCGAGCTGGTCTGGACCGTCAAGCCCGGCCACGCCATCGCCGAAGGTGTCCCGAGCCCGCTCATCATCGACGCGCAGGAGATGTACGGCGAGCTCTTCGACATCCCGCAGCCCGACGAGCTCGTGTTCGTGAGCTCGTTCCCGGGTGGCGAGGTGTTCCGCTCCGGGTGCGTGTTCTACCGGGGCAAGGGCCGGATCTTCTACTTCAGCCCCGGCGACCAGGAGTACCCCGTCTACCACAACGAGGGTGTGCACAAGGTGTTGGCGAACGCGGTCCGCTGGGCGGCCCAGCCCGACACGCCGCGTGAGATCCCGAACGTCGCGAACGCGCCCTACGACTGGTTCCTGCAGAAGTAGGACCCACCCCTGGGTCGACGCCGGCCGCACCTACCGGTCCGCGGCTCGAGTGCGCGCGAATGGACCTTCCCCGTGGTGGGAAGGTCCATTCGTGCATTCTGGGCGGTGTGGTGAGGCCGAGCTCGGAGTCACCCGCGCCCGGCCCTCGCCGCTACCTCGCATAGCGTCTCGGTATGCGCTTCAGCTTCTGGCCGTCAGCCGGCATCGACTGGCCCACCCTGCTCGCCCAGACCACGGCCGGTGAGGCCGCCGGCTGGGACGGCATGTGGCTGGCCGACCACTTCATGCCCAACACCGAGAGCGCCACCGGTGAGGTCAACGAATGCCTCGCCCTGCTGGCCGGTCTGGCCGCGGCCGTACCCCGACTCCGCATCGGTTCGCTGGTGCTGGGCAACACGTATCGGCATCCGGCCGTCGTGGCCAACCAGGCCCGGACGATCGACCGGATCAGCGGCGGACGGTTCGTTCTCGGTATGGGTGCAGGTTGGCAACGCAACGAGCACGAGAAGTTCGGAATCGAGCTGCCCTCCGCGCCGGTGCTGCTCCGGCGCTTCAGCGAGTCCCTGCAGATCCTGCGGGCCATGCGGGACACCGAACGCGCGTCCTTCGCGGGTGAGTTCTACACGGTCGACGACGCTCCGATGGCACCGAAGGCCGTCGGGCCACTCCCCATCCTCGTCGGCGGTGGCGGCGAGAAGGTGATGCCGCGCATCGTCGCGAGCTGGGCAGACGAGTGGAACGTCTGGGGCGACCCGGCCAGGTTCGCGCACAAGAACGCCCTGATGTCGGCCGCGTGTGAGGCGATCGACCGGGATCCCGCCACGTTGAAGCGGTCGACCCAGGCGATGGTGTTCCTCGGCCCGGACGGTGCCGCCACGGCCGCCGCACGCAACGAGTCGTCCCCGGCGATCGGCGGCACCGTCGAGCAGCTGCGACAGGTGGTCGGCGCGTACCGGGACGCCGGCGTCGACGAACTGATCGTGCCGGGCGGCAACCTCCACGAACCCGGGGAAGCCGAGGAACTCTGGGCAACGTTCATCGAGGAGATCGCGCCCGAGTTCCGCTGAGCCCCTCGGTTCCCCCGGACTGGCCGGAACCGTCCGCCGGAGACACCCCGGTAGCGCCCCGCGGCCTGCCCGAGCCAGGCTGGGAGTCCTGCTCGCCCCCGATGCACCCGGAGATCCGCATGCCTTCGAACGCGCCCATCGCCGCCCGCCCGATCCGGACGCTGGTCGTCGGTGCCGGCGGCATGGGCAGCGGGTGGATAGCGACCGTCGGCGCGAACCCGGATACCGAACTCGTCGGCGTCGTGGACATCGACACGGCCCGGGCAGCCGATGCGGTGGCCTCGGCGCCGGTGCCCGTGTTCGCCGATGTCGCGGGAGCGCTCGCTGCCGGGCTCGAGCCCGACCTCCTCGTCGATGTGACAGTTCCCGAAGCGCATCATCCGGTGACCCTGGCCGCGCTGCGTGCCGGTATCCCGGTGCTGGGGGAGAAGCCGGCCGCGGCCACGCTCGCCCAGGCTGTCCAGCTCGCCGCCGCGGCCGACCTCGCCGGAGTCCCTTTCGTGGTGAGCCAGAACCGCCGGTTCGAGCCCCATGCGCAGTCGGCCCGGGCCGCGGTGCAGCTCGTCGGCAAGCCTGGGCTCGTCGACGTCAGCTTCGCCAAGGCTCCGCACTTCGGGGGCTTCCGCGAGGAGATGGACCACGTCCTCCTGCTCGACATGTCGATCCACCACTTCGACTACCTGCGTCACGCGCTGGGCGACGATTCCGTGGTCGAGGTGTACTGCGACGAGTTCAACCCGAGCTGGAGTTGGTTCGCCCACGGCGCCGCGACCACGGTGCTGTTCCGGTTCGCGAGCGGTGGCCGGGCCAGCTACACCGCGTCGTGGTGCAGCCCAGGAATCGAGACCTCCTGGAACGCCCAGTGGAGATTCAGCGGACCGGCCGGCACCGTCGTCTGGGACGGCGACCACGCCCCGGCGGTGGACGTGCCGACCGAGCCTGACGTCGCCGCACCGATCGTGGGAGGTCCGACCGGGCTGGCTGCCTCGCTGGGGGCGATGGTCGAGCATCTGCGCGGCGGCCCCGTCCCGGGCACGACGGTCCGGGACAACGTGCTGAGCCTGGCATTGGTGTTCGCCTCCATCGAGTCCGCAGACCTCCATCGCCCGGTGAGCGTCGCCGACGTCGTCGAGCGCGCGCGTGGCGAAGCCGTGGAGACCGCGGACACGGCCGCGCTCGCCGCAGCTGTCAGGGCGCTGATGTTCTGACCCGGACGTCGGCGAGCTGGGGCGCCGGCTACCAGGGCACCTGACCGTGCCGGTCGGAGAACCCGCCGGTGCCGCCGCCTGGGCCGGCCGTCGCCACCGAGACGATGGCGTCCGTTCCCTCCACGACGGTCTGGGTCCCCTGGTGGGCATTGAGATCCGTGGCCGTGTAGCCGGGATCGACCGCGTTCACGCGTAGCTCCGGAAGCCCCCGTGCGTACTGCGTCGTCACCATGTTGAGCGCTGCCTTGGACGAGCTGTAGACCAGCCCGTGCAACGTCGACTCGAACCGGCCGGCATCGGTGGTCACGCCGAACGAGCCCATGCCGCTGGACACCATCACGACGCGCGGGTCGGCGGACCGGCGCAACAGAGGTAGGAACGCGTGGGTCACCCGGACCGGCCCGAGCAGGTTGACTCCGAAGCAGGCCAGGAAGTCAGTGGCCCTCGTGTCCTCCGGCGCCACGCGTGCGCCGGTGATCCCGGCGTTGTTCACGAGCACGTCGAGCCGACCGGAGATCGAGGCGATGGAGTCGACGGCGTCGTCGACGGAAGAGTCAGAGGTCACGTCGAGACAGACGAACCGGATCGTTCCCGCGCCTTCGCCGGTGAGCTCGGCCGCGAGCTCGGCGGCAGCGGCGGCGCCGAGGACCGCGTCCCGGGCACCGAGCCAGACAGTCCAGCCCAGGGTGGCGAGACGTCGCACCGTTTCGCGCCCGAGGCCCTTGTTGGCACCGGTGACGAGCGCGACCGTCCGGTTCGGATCGGGGATGAGAGTGCCGGCGGGATCGAGGGTCTGGTCGGTCGTGTCGAAGGAGTCGGGAGTCATGGCTCGAGAGTGCCGCCCTCCCGGCGTCGCTGCCAGGACCGGCCGACCCTGGGATCGGCGATCCCAGGCACGATCGCGGTGGCTGCGGCATCCTGGGCAGATGGACACCGGAGAGCTCGCGAAGGTGCTGCGCCGAGCGCGCGGTCGGCTCCAGCCCACGGATGTCGGCCTGCCGGCCGGCGACCGCCGACGGGTGCCCGGCCTGCGGCGGGAGGAGGTCGCCCAGCTGGCGGGTGTGAGCGTCGACTACGTCGTGCGGCTCGAGCAGGGTCGTGGACCGCACCCCTCCCGTTCGGTGCTGGCCGCGCTCGCTCGCGCCCTGCGTCTCGACGACGATCAACGGGACGAGTTGTTCAACCTGGCCGGGACTCCGCCGGCGCCGTCGGGGCGGATCAGTGACGTCGTGCGGCCCAGCGTGCAACGGCTCATCGACCGGTTCGCCGATCTCCCCACCATGGTGCTCAGTGCGAAGGGCGACATGCTCGCCTGGAACGCGCCGGCCGCTGCTCTCCTCGGCGACTGGTCGAGGTTTCCCCCGCACCAGCGCAACATCACCTGGCAGCGGTTCCTCGGGGCGCCCGGGCGGGTGGCCATGACCGACGACGAGCGGGAGGTGACAGCGGCCCAATCGGTGATGAGCCTGCGGTCCGCGGTCGCCCGGTACCCGCACGACCCCGGACTGCTCCGACTGCTGGCCGAACTCCGCCGCAGCCCGGACTTCGTGCGCCTGTGGGACGCGGGCGGATCGAGACCCTGGCGCAGCCACCGCAAGACGATCGAGCACCCAGCCCTGGGGCGGATCACCCTCGACTGCGAGTCCCTGCACGTGCCGGACGCCGATCAGATGGTCGTCGTCTACTCGGCCGAGCCGGGAACGCCGGAGGCCGATGCCCTCGCGCTGTTGCGGGTGCTCGGAACCCAGGACCTCGAACCCCAACGGCCAGGCTGATCCTCGGGCTACTCGCCGATGTCGCTGATGACCTTCTTCATGCCCGCGAGGTGCGCGACCATGGCGTCCCGCTCCATCCGCAGGGCCTGGATGCGACGCTCGAGTTTGGCCGTCTCGTCGGCGGCGGACGCGACGCCTTCGGCGCGCAGGCTCTTGGCGTCGGCCTCGGCGGTGGCCAGGACCTCGGCCGCCGCGGCGTTGGCGTGATCGAGGGCGGCTCTCGTGTTGGTCTCGTTGGCCAGCGCCACGTCCTCGGCCCGCTGATGCGCGGCGGCCAGTGCGGCATCCGCGACGGCCGCACGCTCGTCGGCCGCGGCCATGAGTTCCTTCAACTTGGCTTCGGCGTTCTGATACTGGACGGCGATCGCGGCCGTCGCGGACTCGCGGTCCTTCGCCAGCTTCGCCGCCAGGGCTGCAGTCTCGCGGTCGACCAGAGTCTGGTGGGCCAGCCTGGCCGCCTCGATCGTCTGCTGGTGCGCGACGAGTTCGGCCGCAAGCGCCGTGCGCTGACGATCGGCCTCGTCGGCCAGGGCCTGCTGCTGGTCGCGGACCCGGTTCGCGTGCTCGGCGGCGGCCGCCGCCATCGCTTCCTGCAGCGCGAGATGCTGGGCGTTCGCGGCGTCGTCGGAGGCACGGCGGACCCGACTGGCGTACGCGTCGGCGTCGGCGCGGGACTGCGCCGCCGTCTCGCCTGCGTCGCTGACGATCTTCTGCGCGTACTCGTCCGCCGAGGCCCGGATCTGCGCGGACTGCGTCTCGGCCAGCCGCAACAACTCCGACACCCGACCACCGAGTCCGGCATAGGTCGGCTCGCCGACCTCCTTCAGCCGCTGCTCGGCCGCTGCCGCACGCGGTTCGAGGTCCTCGACCTGGCCCCTCAGGCGCTCCAGTTCGTCGTCGACCTCGCGCCGTGCCGTCTCGCTTCGACTGAGGTAGCTGTTGACCTCGTTGCGGTCGTAGCCGCGGAGCACGACCGTGAAGGTTCCAGCCGCGGTACCGCTGTCGAAGATCGACAGCCCCTCGTGGTCACTCATCTGGGTCGCTCCGCATCGCGTCGGTGGTGCCGGTTCGCCGGAATGGAGCCGGCGACCTCATAGTGCCAAACACCGGACACCCGGTCGGTGACGCGCGCCGTGTCCGTCCGGCCGTCCCACGAATCGGACATCCGACACACCGCCTGCTCAACGAGGACGTTCGACCAGCTCGATCAGTACGCCGGCGGCATCGCGGGGGTGGACGAAGGCGACGCGGCTACCGGCGGTGCCGACGGCCGGGGCGCCATCGAGGATGCGGACACCGGCGGCGCGCAGGACGACGAGGACGGCATCGAGGTCGTCGACTCGATAGGCGAGCTGTTGCAGTCCGGGTCCGCGCTTGTCGAGAAACCCGTGCAGGACCGAGTGTTCGCCCAGCGGCGCCAGGATCTGCATCGCGACTGCCGGTTCGGTGGACGGCCGGTGCGCGTCCGCCGACGGAGGCATCGAGGTCGCCGCCGCCGGGACGAGCATCGCCTCCACGACACCCTGTTGCCGGTTCTCCTCCCGGTGCACCTCGACCAGACCGAGCAGGGCGCCGAACGTGGCGACCCCGGCATCGAGATCGGCCACCGCCACGCCGACGTGGTCGACGCTCAGCACGTGCCCGGAGATCAGGGCCGCGGGGCTCGGAGCGGGAGTCGCGGACGCCATGGGCCCATGGTCACACGGACCCCAACTAGCCTGGAGGTGCACCTGCGGAGAAGGAGGTTGCGATGACCGCACCCGCTGTCGGCGAGACCCCACGACCGGCGCGCGAGTCAGAGCGCCGATCCGTGATCGTCGGGGTCGCCCGCACCCCGATCGGGAAGTTCCTCGGCGGCCTGGCCGATGTCACCGGGGCGGAGCTTGGTGCGGTCGCGATCCGTGCCGCTCTCGAGCGCGCAGGAGTCGGCCCGGCGGACGTCGAGTACGTGATCCTGGGGCAGGTGCTCCAGGCCGGCGCCGGGCAGGTGCCGGCCCGTCAAGCCGCCGTCGGCGCCGGCATTCCGATGACCGTGCCGTGCCTGTCGATCAACAAGGTGTGCCTCTCGGGGCTCAACGCGATCGCGCTGGCCGACCAGCTGATCCGGGCCGGTGAGCACGAGATCGTCGTGGCCGGCGGCATGGAGTCGATGAGCCAAGCACCGCATCTGCTCAAGAACGCCCGCACCGGCACGAAGTACGGGACGGCGCCGCTGCTCGACTCGCTCGCCTACGACGGCCTGCGCGATTACTTCACCGGTGATCCGATGGGAGTCGTCACCGACCGTGGCAACGCGGCTCTCGGTATCAGCCGCGTGGACCAGGACGCCTACGCCGCCCGCTCCCAGTCTCTCGCCGCGGCGGCAGCGGCCGAGGGTCGGTTCGACGCCGAGCTGGTCCCGGTGCAGGTGCGGGATCGCCGGGGCGGGCCGGTCAGTGTGACCGCCGACGAAGGGATCCGGCCGGACACGACGCGCGAGCGCCTGGCCGCGCTACCGCCCGCGTTCTCGCCGGACGGGACGATCACCGCCGGGTCCGCTTCGCAGATCTCCGACGGGGCGGCTGCCGTCGTCGTCATGAGTGCCAGCAAGGCCGCCGAACTGGGGATCACGCCGCTGGCCACGATCGGCGCGTACGCGACAGTGGCCGGACCGGATTCGGGGTTGCACTCCCAGCCGGCCCGGGCGATCGCGAAGGCCGCCGCCCGCCAGGGCATGGCAGCGTCGGACTTCGACCTGGTCGAGATCAACGAGGCCTTCGCGTCCGTCGTTCTCCAGTCCGTGCGTGAACTGGGGCTCGACCTCGACCGGGTGAACGTCGACGGTGGCGGCATCGCCCTCGGTCACCCGGTCGGCGCGTCCGGCGCACGCATCCTCGTCCACGCCGTGCTGGAGCTGCGACGTCGCGGCGGCGGCCTCGGTGTCGCTGCCCTGTGTGGCGGCGGCGGACAGGGCGACGCGCTGATCGTCGAGGTCGACGGCGCGTGAAGCCGACGTTTGACGCGGCCGCCCTGACCTCCCCGGATCCGACGATTCGCACGCGCGCGACCGGTCGCGCCCTGTCCCTGCTGGAAGACGGTGACGCGCAGGTCCCGGCGGTGATGCACGAGCTGGTCCGGTCAGGGCTGAACACGAGAGTCATCGGGATCACCGGACCGCCGGGGGTGGGGAAGTCGTCGGTCGTCGCGGGCCTCGTCGGGCTCATGCGATCGACCGGGACAGTCGTCGGCGTCATCGCCGTGGACCCGACGTCACCGTTCTCCGGCGGCGCCGTGCTCGGCGACCGGGTGCGCATGCAACGGCACGCACTGGACGACGGGGTGTTCATCCGCTCGATGGCCAACCGGGGACACCTGGGCGGCCTGACCGCGGTGACCCCCCAGGCGGTCCGGGTGCTGGCGGCCGCGGGCTGCGGCGCCGTCATCGTCGAGACGGTCGGCGTCGGGCAGAGCGAGGTCGACGTGGCCCGGCTGGCCGACACCACGGTCGTCGTGCTCGCACCGGGAAACGGCGATGCGATCCAAGCCGCCAAGGCCGGCATCCTCGAGATCGCGGACATCTATCTGGTGAACAAGGCCGATCGTGACGGGGCCGGCTCGGTGGTCGGCGACCTCCGGGGGATGCTCGGACTCGTGCGGCGCGAGCCCGGCGCGTGGCGCCCGCCCGTCGTCACGTCCACGGCGACCGTGGAGGGCGGCCTGGCCGAGGTGTCCGCGGCTCTCGACGCCCACGCCGCCTGGTTGGCCTCGAGCGGTCACGACCGGACCCGCCGCCAGGCTCGGGCGCGCGCGGAGATCGAGTCGGTCGCGCTCGCCGATCTCCGGCGGCGGATGCACGAGGTCCGCGGTGATCGCTCGCTCGACGCGCTTGCCCGCCGGGTCGCCGACGGCGATCTCGACGCGTTCGCGGCCGCCGCGACCTGGACGGGTCCGGCCAGCTGACCCGCGCTCACCGTCCTACCGGGTGCCGGTGAACCGTGGTTAGCGTGGACGTCGTGACCGACCCGAGCGACCCGACCGTCCCGACGTCTCCCGATTCCCCGACGTCCCCCTCGGCCGAGCGGCCCGCCCTCTCCCTCGAGCAGAAGCGCCAGATCCGCGACGACGGCTACACCCTGCTCCGGCAGGCCGTACCGCTCGAGCGGGTCGGGGCTGCGTTGCGTGCGATCAACGGCGCGATCGGGGGCCACGGGATCGAGCCCGGGCAGCTGGACACGTTCCGCTCGCGGAGCTGGTGCCCCGAGATCGCAAGCGACCCGGCGATCGTCGGCCTGCTCACGAACACCCCGCTGTGGGACCTGGCCGAGTCCGCCATCGGGCCGGGGACACTCGACCCGGTGGACAGCGGCCAGATCGCGCTCCGGTTCCCGACCGCGGCCGACCCGGTCCCGGTGCACCCCCACCTCGACGGGATGTACACACCCCACAATGGTGTGCCGAAGGGCGAGATCTGGAACTTCACAGCACTGGTCGGGGTGTACCTCTCCGACGTGCCGACGCCGGACGCCGGCAACTTCACGGTCTGGCCCGGTTCGCATCGGCGGTACGAGGACTACTTCGCCACCGAGGGCCCCGACGCCATCCTGCGGGGGATGCCGCCGATCGACATCGGCGAGCCGCTCCAGGTGACGCCGAGCGCCGGTGACGCCGTCCTCTCGCATTATCAGATCGGTCACGGCATCGCCTCCAACGCGTCGCCGCACATCCGTTACGCGATCTACTTCAGGCTCCGGCGCGCCGGCCATGACGCGATCCGCAGAGAGGTCATGAGCGACCTCTGGCGCGAGTGGGACGGCATGCGCGAGTTGGTGGGCTCGGCCAGGCTCGCCGGCTGAGGGCTCGGCGCGCCTGCCGAGACCCTGTCGGCGCGCCTGCCGAGGCGCGGGCGTGACCTGCGGTAGACATACCGACGGTGTGCTGGAGTCGGCGCGCCATGTCAGCCGGTCGCCGATGCGGCCGGCCACCGTCGAGCGATGAGGAGAGGGCGTCCAGTCGTGATCAAGAAGCTCCTGATCTGGGTGGCCATCGCGTTCGTCGCGTTCTACCTCGTCACCCAGCCGACGGGCGCCGCCGACGCGGTGAAGGGTGCGGCCAGCGGCGTCGAGTCGGCGTTCGGATCGATCATCACGTTCTTCTCCTCGCTCTTCTCCTGAGCGGGGCGACGCGATGACGGTGTCCCGCTCATGAGCGGGAGCTTCGGCGGGTGGGTCCGCGGCAAGGTGGCCGATCCCCGGGTGGCCCGTCACCTCCTCAGCCGCGAGGGCGAGATCGTCATCGACGAGGTCCGACACCACTGGGCCGTCTACGTCGTCCCGGCACTCGAGTCCCTCGCCGTCATCCTCGTGCTCGCTGCCACCGTCACGACTCCGGTCGATGAAGCCTGGTTCCCGATCCTCGTGGCGGTGGTGCTGGGCGTGCACGCGCTGTGGCGCTCACTCGATGAACACATGGACCGGTTCGTCATCACGAACATGCGCGTGTTCCGGGTGCGCGGCGTGCTCGACCAGCGGACGGCCACGATGCCGATCGCCCGGATCCTCGACATCACCGTCGACAAGCCGATCCTGGGTCGGATCCTCGGCTACGGGCACTTCACCTTCGAGAGTGCGGCCCAGGAGCAGGGGATCCGGGAGATCCGCTACATCGGGCGTCCCGACGAGCGTGACCTCACGATCCAGTCGGTCATCCAACGGGCCGGCCTGCGGGCGATGGTCAGCGGCAGCCGCGACGAGGACGACGGGAGCGACGACACGGCGAACGTCGACGACCCGCTCGACGAACCGTGGCCGCCGACGTCGCCGACGTCACCCACCACGCGCCCACCCGACCCGCTGCCGCCGATGCGGCCCGCCCGTGCCCGCGCCGACCACGCGCGCCTCAACCCGATCTACCCGGCGTCGGATCCACGCGGACGCAGCAGTCAGCCGCCGCGTCCGGGTTCGTGACGGCCACTCCGGATTACCCTGCCTGAAGGGCCGTTCGAGGCATCGGTCACGGCCCGGCGGGAGGGCGACATGAGCGACGACCAACGGTCCCGGTGGCTGGACGCCTACGCGGCCGCCGAGGACTCGGGTCGACTGCGCGCGGGACCGTTCACCACGCTCGACGGCGAGCCGCTCGAGCCGGTGTACGCACCGGACGACGGCCAGGTCGACGAGCGCATCGGCTGGCCCGGGGAGTTCCCGTTCACCCGCGGCCTGCATCCGACGGGCTATCGCGGGCGGCTGTGGACGATGCGTCAGTTCGCCGGGTTCGGCAGCGCGGCGCAGACGAACGAGCGGTACCGCCGGATCCTGGCGGCCGGGGCCGGCGGACTCTCGGTCGCCTTCGACATGCCGACGCTCATGGGGCTCGACTCCGACGACGTGCGAGCCGAGGGCGAGGTCGGGCACTGCGGAGTCGCCGTCGACTCCGCGGCCGACATGGAGGCGCTGTTCGACGGGATCCCGCTGGCCGAGGTCACCACCTCGATGACGATCTCCGGTCCGGCCGTTCCGGTGTTCTGCCTCTACCTGGTGGCCGCGGAACGTCAGGGTGCTGATACTCGCGTTCTGAACGGCACCCTCCAGACCGACATCTTCAAGGAGTACATGGCCCAGAAGGAATGGCTGTTCGCACCCGAGCCTCACTTGCGGCTGATCGGGGACCTGATGCAGTACTGCCAGGAGAATCTGCCGTCCTACAAGCCACTCTCGGTGTCGGGCTACCACATCCGTGAGGCCGGTTCGACAGCCGCGCAGGAGCTCGCGTTCACCCTCGCCGACGGATTCGCCTACGTGGAGCTCGGACTCTCGCGCGGCATGCCCGTGGACGCGTTCGCCGCCGGTCTGAGCTTCTTCTTCGACGCCCACATCGACTTCTTCACCGAGATCGCCAAGTTCCGGGCCGCCAGGCGGATCTGGGCTCGGTGGCTGCGTGACCGCTACGGCGCCCGAACCGCCCGCGCGCAGCAGCTGCGCTTCCACACCCAGACGGCCGGAGTGTCCCTGACCGCCCAACAGCCCTACAACAACGTGGTCCGTACCACCGTGGAGGCGCTGGCCGCCGTGCTGGGTGGGACGAACTCGCTGCACACCAATGCGCTGGACGAGACGCTCGCTCTCCCGAGCGAGCAGGCTGCCGAGATCGCGCTGCGGACGCAGCAGGTCCTGGCCGACGAAACCGGCGTGGCCGACGTGATCGACCCGCTCGGGGGCTCCTGGTTCGTGGAGGCGCTGACCGACCGGATCGAAGCGGCCGCCGAGGAGATCTTCGCCTCGATCGAACAGCAGGGCCACGACGCCTCAGCCGGGCGCGAGCACCCGATCGGTCCGATGACCAGAGGCATCCTGGCCGGCATCGAGTCGGGGTGGTTCACCGGCCGGATCGCCGATGCCGCGCAGGCTTACCAGCTGGCCCTGGAGGACGGGTCGAAGCAGGTGGTCGGCGTCACCGGCCACACGGACACGGTGACGGGCCGGCTGGAGATCCTTCGGGTGCAGCACGTCGTGGAGGACGATCAGCGCCGCGCCCTCGCGCGACGGCGAGCGGAGCGGAACTCCGGCGCCGTGGCGACCACGCTGGCAGCCATCCACGCCGGGAGTGCGGGATCGGCCAACCTGGTCCCGTTGATCCTCGCGGCCGCCCGGGCCGAAGCCACGCTGGGGGAGATCTGCGGAGTTCTGCGGGAGGCATGGGGGACCTACCGGGAGCCCGCTCGGCTCTAGATCGGTGCCTACGGGCCAGGCCGGCTGGCAGCGGACCCGGGCCCGTGGGCCGGTCGGTTCGTGGCCACGTCGACGGTGGGCAAGAATGGGGCCATGAGTGCGTCCAGTTTCTCCCGCCCCGGCGCCGTCGACCTCTCGCAGCTGGCCGCCCGGGCCAAGCAGCAGCGTGAAGCGGCGAGCCGACCCGCCGCCCCGGCTGCGGCCGCCGGCCCCGGGTCCAGTTCCGGCCTGGTCATCGACGTGACCGAGGCCACCTTCTCCGATGCCGTGGTGCAGCAGTCGCTCACGGTCCCGGTCGTGCTCGACTTCTGGGCGGACTGGTGTCAGCCCTGCAAGCAGTTGTCGCCGATCCTCGAGCGACTGGCCATCGAGTACGACGGTCAGTTCCTGCTCGGGAAGATCGACATCGAGGCCAACCAGCAGCTCGCGGCCGCCGCGCAGGTGCAGAGCATCCCGCTGGTCATCGGCGTGGTGAAGGGCCAGATCGTCCCCCTGTTCCAGGGCGCTCTACCCGAGGCCCAGGTGCGGCAGTACATCGACGAGATGCTCAAGCTCGCCCAGGCGAACGGCGTCACCGGGAGGATCGAGAGCGCCGAACCGGCGGCGGATGACACCGACGACGGTGCCGAGCCGGCCGAGCCCGAACTCGACCCGAAGTACCTCCCGGCCGTCGAGGCGTTCGAGCGCGGCGACGTCGAGGGTGCCAAGGCCGAGTACCGCAAGCTGCTCGACGCCGCCCCGGCCGACGCGGAGGCCCGTGCCGGCTACGTGCTCACGTCGGTGATGGCGCGGGTGCTGTCCGTCGACGAGGCGACCGTGCGCGCGGCCGCCGACGCCGATCCCGCCGACGTCGAGGCGAACAGCGCGCTGGCCGACGTCGAGGCCACCGGGGGCCAGCTCGAGCAGGCCTTCGAGCGGCTCATCACGCTCGTCCAGCTGACCTCCGGCGATGAGCGCGAGGCCGCGAGGAGCCGGCTCGTCGAGCTGTTCGAGCTCGCCGGGCCGGACGATCCGCGAGTTCCAGCCGCGCGGCGCGCGCTCGCGTCGGCGCTCTTCTAGGCCGACCGCTTCGCGCCGTGGCCGGGCCGACCTGGGTGTTCTTCGACGTCGACCAGACGCCGTGGGACTTCGAGGCGGCGCAACAGCGGGCGCTCGAGTCGACGGTCGTCGAGATCCGTCAGTGGCGGCGCATCCGGAGCCCCTGGACGCCGAGGATGACGCCGATCACCGCGACCAGCGGACCCACGATCGGCCCACAGGGTCTGCCCGCTCATGCCGCTGCCCTTGACGTAGCCGAGGCCCTGGAGCGTCCACACCAGCCCGATCAGGACCAGCAGCAGCCCGACCACCATCAACGCGATGCGCTTCATCGTCACCCTCTCGACCCGGTGCCGCCGATGCGGCCTGGGCCCCATGCTCGCTCAGGCATCCTCACGCAGCTGCGCCAGTACCTGCATCGCATCGGCAGCCCGCTCGATCGGGACGAACAGATGGTCGTGGTGGAAGGCGGCCACCACGTTCGCGGGGATCCCGTGCTCGGCCAGCGTGCCGGCGACCGTTGCGGTCAGCCCGACGGGCCAGCGACGAGTGCACCCGCAACGTGATCCACGCGCACGGGAACGTCGCCACCCACCCGTTCTCGCCGGCGAGCTCCGGCGTGGTGACGACGGTCAGCCCTTCGTCCTCGGCGACGGTCACCACCGGGACGACGCCGGCCGGGACGACGTCGACCCGGCAGAAGACGTAGGTACCGTCGTGCAGGTACGGGTCCAGCCCGGCCAGCAGGGCAGCGAGGTCGGACGATCCGGGCGCCGGCGTCAGGCCGACCGCAGCGTCGCTCACGACGCCGGGACCCGCCGGTAGTCGACCCAGGCGAAGCCCTCCCGATCCTCGCGCGCCGACACCTGCCAGGCGGCCGGGTCCACCGCCGGGAACGACACGTCGCCGTCGAGGTCCGCATCCACCTCGGTGAGCCGGAGGACGTCGGCGCGGTCGATCGTGGCCGCGTAGATCTCGCCGCCACCCGCTATCACCACGTCCGCACCGGCGGCCGCGAGTGCCTCCTCGATCGAATGCGCGACGGTCACGCCGTCGGCCGTCCAGGCCGGATCACGGGTCACGACGATCGTGGTCCGCCCGGGTAGGGGCCGGCCGATCGACTCGTAGGTCTTGCGACCCATGACGAGAGTTCGGCCCAGCGTGAGCGTCCTGAACCGCCGCATGTCGTCGGTGTGCCGCCAGACCAGGTCGTTGCCCATGCCGACGACGCCGTTACGGGCGACGGCGGCGATCAGCGTGACCGTCATACAGCGATCGGTGCCTTGATCCCGGGGTAGGGGTCGTACCCGCTGACGACGATGTCGTCGTAGCCGAACGCGTCGAGATCGGTGATGCCGTCGGCGATCTGCAGTTTCGGCAGCGGTCGCGGGGTCCGGGTCAGCTGGAGTCGGGCCTGGTCCAGGTGGTTCGAGTACAGGTGCGCGTCGCCGAACGTGTGCACGAACTCGCCGGGCTGCAGTCCGACGACCTTGGCCACCAACTCGGTCAGCAGTGCGTAGGAGGCGATGTTGAACGGCACGCCGAGGAAGACGTCGGCCGAGCGCTGGTACAGCTGGCACGACAGCCGGCCGTCCGCGACGTAGAACTGGAACATCGTGTGGCACGGCGGGAGCGCCATCTCGCCGACCTCGGCCACGTTCCAGGCGGAGACGACGTGGCGGCGCGAATCGGGCGAGCGGCGCAGCGACTCGACGACCGCGGCGATCTGGTCGATATGGCCGCCGTCGGGTGTCGGCCAGGATCGCCACTGGTGGCCGTAGACCGGGCCGAGCTCGCCGTTCTCGTCCGCCCACTCGTCCCAGATGCTCACGCCGCGCTCCTGGAGCCAGCGCACGTTCGTCGAACCCTGCAGGAACCACAGCAGTTCGACGATGACCGACCGCACGTGGATGCGTTTCGTGGTGACCAGCGGGAAGCCGTCGGCCAGATCGAACCTCATCTGGTGGCCGAAGATGCTGCGCGTTCCGGTGCCGGTGCGGTCGGACTTGTCGACACCCGTGGCGAGGATGCGGTCCATCAGATCCAGGTACTGCTGCACGCGCCACACCCTAGGCGACGGCCACCGACAGTCGGGCCTGCGCGTGTCAGCGGACCGATCCGTAGACGGAGTCGACGTGCAGGCGCAGGACGAGCCGCTTGTCGGTGACCATCGCCGCCCGGTACTCGTCCCAGTCCGGGTGCTCACCGTTGACCGCTTGGAACAGCGCGATGAGTTCGTCGACGGCCGCGTCGTTCGGGTCGGCGGCGACGTCGGAGAGTTCGACGGCGCCGTCGGCGACCACGTAGTTCCAGCCGTCGTCCGTGGAGGCGTGCAGGACGGCGCGCGGGTCACGGCGGAGGTTGCGTGTCTTGGCCCGGTCGTCGGTGATCGAGACCTTGATCAGATCGGCGGCAGGGTCGTAGTGATAGCTCACCGTCGACAGTTGCGGCCGTCCGTCCCGCCGGATCGTCCCGAGGACGCCGAGACCTCGCGACGCCAGCAGCTCCCGCAGCGGATCCCGTTCGAGGCCGGTCATGCCGGGCCCGCCGTCAGCCAGACGGTGCCGAGCGGTGGGACGCGGACGATCGCCGAGGCCGGCTGGCCCTGGTGCGGCCCGGCGTCCGCGGTGATCTGGCCGAGGTTCCCGACGCCGGTGCCGGCGTAGACCTCGGAGTCGGTGTTCAGCCGCTCCAGCCATTCGCCGTCGTGGGGCAGCCCGAGGCGGTAGCGCTCGTGTGGCACCGACGAGAAGTTCGTGATGCACGCGACCACCGAGCCGTCGGCGCCGAAGCGGGCGAACGCGAAGACGTTGGCATCCGCGTCGTCGGCGACCAGCCAGCGGAAGGCCGAGGAGTCCGTGTCGCGGCTCCACAGACCCGACAGATCTCGGTAGGTGGTGTTGATGTCGCGCACGAGCCGCTGAAGCCCGGCATGGTCCGGCAGGTCGAGCAGCCACCAGTCGAGGTCGCGGCTCTCCGACCACTCGGATTCCTGGCCGAGCTCGGCACCCATGAACACCAGCTGCTTGCCGGGGCTCGCCCACATGTAGGCCAGGTAGGCCCGCAGGGTGGCGAGCTGCCGCCAGCGGTCCCCGGGCATCTTGCGCAGCATCGAGCCCTTGCCGTGCACGACCTCGTCGTGCGAGAGCGGCAGCACGTAGTTCTCGCTGAAGGCGTACACCAGCGGGAACGTCATCTCGTTGTGGTGATACCGGCGGTGCACCGGGTCGTGCGCGAGGTAGTCGAGCGTGTCGTGCATCCAGCCCATGTTCCACTTCAGCCCGAAGCCCAGACCACCGGCGTTCGTCGGCTGGGTGACGCCCGGCCAGGCCGTCGATTCCTCGGCGATCGTCACGATGCCCGGCACGGCCTTGTACGCCGTGGCGTTCACCTCCTGGAGCAACGCGACCGCTTCGAGGTTCTCCCTTCCCCCGTTGACGTTCGGGGTCCACTCGCCGGCTTCGCGGGAGTAGTCGAGGTAGATCATCGACGCCACCGCGTCGACCCGGAGCCCGTCGACGTGGAACTCGCTCAACCAGTACAGCGCGTTCGCCACCAGGAAGTTGCGTACCTCCCGGCGGCCGTAGTCGAACACATAGGTGCCCCAGTCCGGATGCTCGCCTCGGCGGGGATCGCCGTGCTCGTACAGCGACGACCCGTCGAAGCGGGCCAGTGCGAACTCGTCCTTGGGAAAGTGAGCCGGCACCCAGTCGAGGATGACGCCGATGCCTCGCTGGTGCAGACGGTCCACCAGGTAACGGAAGTCGTCGGGGTCGCCGAACCGGGAGGTCGGCGCGTAGTAGCCGGTGACCTGGTAGCCCCACGAGCCGCCGAAAGGATGTTCCATGACGGGCAGGAACTCCACATGCGTGAAGCCGAGGTCGGCCACATAGTCGGTGAGCTCGTCGGCGAGCTGACGGTAACCTCGGCCCTGACGCCACGAACCCAGATGCACTTCGTACGTGCTCATCGGGTGGTCGTGGGCGCTCCGACCGGCCCGCTCGGCGAGCCAGTCGCCGTCGGCCCAGACGTAGGTCGACTCGAACACCCGCGACGCGGTCTCCGGCGGCACCTGCGTCCACGCCGCCATCGGGTCGGCCTTGAGTCGCCACTGGCCGTCGGAGCCGCAGATCTCGTACTTGTACTCGGCGCCGCTGCCGACGTCGGGGACGAAGAGCTCCCACACGCCCGACGAGCCGAGGCTGCGCATCGGGTGGACCGAGCCGCTCCAGTGATTGAACGCGCCGGAGACGCGCACCCCGCGCGCATTCGGCGCCCATACGGCGAATGACGTCCCGCTCACCGATCCGAGTTCGGACGGGTAGTGCTGGACGTGGGCCCCGAGAACGTCCCAGAGCCGTTCGTGGCGCCCCTCACCGATCAGGTGGAGGTCGAGCTCCCGGACCGTCGGCAGGAACCGGTAGGGATCGTCGGACACGATCGGCACGCCGTCGCCGTAGGTGACCGTCAACCGGTAGTCCGCCGCGTGGTCGAGATCGAGCACGGCGAACCAGATGCCGCCGTACTCGTGGGTCATCTCGTACGTGGCCCCACCGGTGTCGACGGTCACCGTCGTCGCGAGCGGACGCAGGGTCCGGATCGTCAGCCGGCCCCCGTGCAGATGGGCGCCGAGGACGCCGTGCGGGTCGTGGTGGCGGCCGTCGAGCAGCAGCTGCAGTTCGTCGTAGGGAACGGGGGCCGGCGTGGGGCCGGCCGGGGCGGGCGGAGTTGCAGCGGGCGCCGGCGAGGGAACGGGTGTGGCCGGCGAGGGCTTCTTCGGAGTCTTGGGTGACGGGCTCATGCGAGACGCTCCAATGCGGCCAGGGGAATGCGGATCCAATCGGGTCGCATGTCGGCTTCGTAGACGACCTCGTACACGGCCTTGTCGAGCTCGTAGGCACGCAGGAGAGTCTCCTCGGCCCTGCTCCACGACGCCATCGGATCGGTGCTACCCGCCTCGTCGTGCGAACCGGTGCGGCCGGACCCGGCGTGATAACCGCGGAGGAACGCGGTGGTGTTCCGATCGCGCCACTCCGCAGCGCGGAAGGCCGACTGATTCGCCACCGGCCCGTCCGCCAGGAGGTGCTCGGCGGCGTAGTCCAGCGAGCGGAGCATGCCGGCGACGTCGCGCAGCGGGCTGTCGGGCACCACGCGAGCGTCGTAGGGAGCACCTGGCTCGCCTTCGAAGTCGATGATCTTCCAGCCGCGGAGCGTGCGCAGCGTCTGCCCGAGGTGATAGTCGCCGTGCACGCGGTGCGCGCTCACCTCGTCCGCCTCGAGACCGGCGATCTCGTCGTACCGGGCGCCGATGCGCTCGGCCATCGCGGCCAGGGACGGAACCCGGGCCGAGGCCGCGTCCAGGCGGTTCCGCAGCGACGTGGTCAGGTCCTGCAGTTGCTCGCGGGTCAGCGTGATCTCGCCGAAGGCAGCCGAGAGGTCGCGATGCATCGTGGCGGTGACCTGACCCAGGCGTTCGGCCTCGGCCGCGAAGTCACCGCCGACCTCGTCCGCGTGCAGATCCGCCTCGGCGAGCAGATCCCGCACGCTGGAGGTCGCGAGGGCCCAACCGTCGGTGGCCGACGGCAGGAACTGGGTGAGCATGGCCAGATCGCCGGTGAACGACTCGCCGTCCACGACCGCGCCGGCGGTGTCGCACTCCAGCCAGGCGAGCAACCGCGGCGTGACGCGGACGTCGGCCGAGTCCTCGGCGGCCATCAGCGCCGCGTAGGCCTCGATGTCCGGGTTGTGTCCCGGCTGGACCCGGCGGAAGAGCTTGAGCAACATCCTGTCGCCGTAGACGACCGACGTGTTGGACTGCTCGCCGGACAGGACGAGCGGCCGGGCGTCGGTGTGCAACGCGTCGTCGAGGGCATGGGCGGTGAATCCGTTCGCGCTGGCGCCGGCCGCGAGCACCCGGAGGTAGTCGGTGGCGGCATCGTGGTCGAAGGGCAGGTCGTAGACCGCGGCCGCCGGCGCGTCGCCGCCGGGGGAGAACCAGCCGACGAAGGCGTGACCCAACCCGCCGTGTTCCTCCCGGCGGTAGGACAGCGGCATCTGGTAGGTGTGGGAGCCGCCGTCGGCGAACTCGACCCGCAGCAGTTCGATGCGCCAGGGCAGGCCCGAATCGGGAGCACCGAGCCAGGGCAGGGCGATCACCGTGACGTCGGACACCGGGCGTCCCTTGCCGGCGTACCACCGTCGGTGGCTCAGGTACTCGAATCGTGCTGGCGATGTCATCGGGCAGGGTCAGGTCGTCCACTCCTCGGTGCTCGTCGGTGTTCACGCGCGGGTCAGCTCCTCGGCGGGCGGCGCGCCACCCTCGGTCCGGTCGGTGCGGCGCTGCAGCCGCAGCCAGATGAAGCTGTGGCCCCCCAGCGTGAGCAGGTAGGGCAGTTCGCCGATGCGGGGGAACTGCACGCCGCCGAGCAGTTCGGTCGGCGCGATCCCCTGCCAGGGCCGCAGATCCAGCTCGACGGGTTGTGCGAAGCGCGAGAGGTTGTTCACGCACAGGACGACGTCGTCGCCGAACTCCCGGACGAACGACAGGACGCACGGGTTGGTGCCGCCGAGATCGGTGAAGCTGCCGAGCCCGAACGCCGGATTCGCCTTGCGAACCGAGATCATCCGACGTGTCCAGTGCAGGAGCGACGACGAACTCGACAGCTGCGCCTCGACGTTCACGCCCTGGTAGCCGTACACGGAGTCGATGATCGCGGGCAGTTGCATGCGTCCGGGCTCGCTCTTCGAGAAGCCGGCGTTGCGATCCGGCGACCACTGCATCGGCGTCCGGACGCCGTCGCGGTCGCCCAGCCAGATGTTGTCGCCCATCCCGATCTCGTCGCCGTAGTAGAGCACCGGCGATCCGGGCAGGGAGAGCAGGAGCGCGGTGAACAGCTCCATCTGGTTGGTGTCGTTCTCCAGCAGGGGAGCGAGCCGGCGACGGATCCCGATGTTGGCCTTCATGCGCGGGTCGACGGCGTACTCGCCCCACATGTAGTCGCGTTCCTCGTCGCTGACCATCTCGAGCGTCAGTTCGTCGTGATTGCGCAGGAAGATGCCCCACTGGCAGCCGTCCGGGATGTGCGGGGTCTGCTGCAGGATCTCCGAGATCGGGTACCGGGACTCGCGTCGGACGGCCATGAAGATGCGTGGCATCACGGGGAAGTGGAAGGCCATGTGGCACTCGTCGCCGCCGACCTCGGGGTCGCCGAAGTACTCGATGACGTCGGAGGGCCACTGGTTCGCCTCGCACAGCAGCACCCGGTCGGGGTACGCCTTGTCGACCTCGATCCGCACCCGCTTGAGGAACTCGTGGGTGGCCGGGAGGTTCTCGCAGTTCGTGCCCTCGGCCTCGAACAGGTACGGCACGGCGTCGAGCCGGAATCCGTCGATGCCGAGGTCGAGCCAGAACTTGAGGGCCTCGATGATCGCGTCGCCCACGGCCGGGTTCTCGAAGTTGAGGTCGGGCTGGTGGGCGAAGAAACGGTGCCAGAAGTACTGCTTGCGGATCGGGTCGAACGACCAGTTGGACGTCTCGGTGTCGACGAAGATGATGCGCGCGTCGGAGTACGCCTCGTCGGTGTCGCTCCACACGTAGAAGTCGCCGTACGGGCCGTCGGGATGACGCCGCGACTCCTGGAACCACGGATGCTGGTCCGAGGTGTGGTTCATGACGAAGTCGATGATCACCCGCAGCCCTCGTGAGTGCGCCTCCTCGACGAAGTGCTGGAAGTCGTGGATGGTGCCGACATCAGGCGCGATCTCGGTGAACTCGGCGACGTCGTAGCCGCCGTCGCGCAACGGCGACGTGAAGAACGGCGGCAGCCAGAGGCAGTCGACACCGAGCCACTGCAGATAGTCGAGCTTCTCGGTCAGGCCCCGCAGGTCACCGACGCCGTCGGCGTTCGAGTCGTTGAACGAGCGGACGAGCACCTCGTAGAAGACGGCGCGCTTGAACCAGGACGGGTCGTCACCGGTGCCGGTCATCGTCCGCCCTCCTCGGCGGCCGCTGCCCGCAGGACGCAGATGTGGGCCGGCTCGGCCGGGTCGAGGCGCACGTAGTTGTCCTCGGTCCACCGCCAGGTCTCCCCGGTCAGCAGCTCGTCGACCACGAAACCGTCGCTCCACTCGAGACCGAGTGCCGGCATGTTCAACCGGACGCGGCCCTCGCGGGTGCCGTGCGGGTCGAGATTGATCACCACGATGACCGTGTCGGCAGGGCCGGTGCCGTCGCCTTCCTCGGTCTTGGAGAACGCGAGAATGGCGTCGTTGTCGGTCGAGTGCACGGTGAGGTTGCGCAGCTGGCGGAGCGCGGGGTGCTCGCGACGGATCTCGTTGAGCCGGGCGAGCAGCACGCCGAGACCCTCACCGCGCGCCAGCGCGCCGGCGAGGTCGCGGGGGCGGTACTGGTACTTCTCCGAGTCGAGGTACTCCTCGCTGCCCGGGCGGATCGACACGTGCTCGAACAGCTCGAAACCGGAGTAGACGCCGTACGTGGGCGACGCCATGGCCGCGAGGATCGCCCTGATGGAGAAGGCGTTCGGGCCGCCGTACTGGAGGTACGCCGTCAGGATGTCCTGGGTGTTGGTGAAGAAGTTCGGCCGAAAGAAGTCGGCGGACTCGTGCGCGAGTTCGTCGAGGTACTGCTCGATCTCCCACTTCTCGTTGCGCCACGTGTAGTACGTGTAGCTCTGGTGGAAGCCGATCCGGCCGAGCGTGTGCATCATCGCGGGCCGGGTGAACGCCTCGGCGAGGAACAGCACGTCCGGGCTCTCCGCCCGGATGATCGCCAACAGCCACTCCCAGAACTGGACCGGCTTCGTGTGCGGGTTGTCGACCCGGAAGATCGTCACGCCGTGACTGATCCAGTGCCGGACGACCCGCAGGCACTCGGCGTACAGCCCGGCGGGGTCGTTGTCGAAGTTCAGGGGATAGATGTCCTGGTACTTCTTCGGCGGGTTCTCCGCGTAGGCGATGGAGCCGTCGATGCGTGTCGTGAACCACTCGGGGTGGCTCGTCACCCACGGATGATCGGGCGCGGCCTGCAGGGCGAGGTCCAGTGCCACCTCGATGCCGAGCTCGTGCGCGCGCGCCACGAACGCGTCGAAGTCGTCCTCGGTACCGAGATCCGGATGGATCGCGTCGTGGCCGCCCTCCGCCGCGCCGATGCCCCATGGTGAGCCGGGGTCGTTCGGCCCGGGGTCGAGCGTGTTGTTCGCACCCTTGCGGTTGATCCGGCCGATCGGATGGATGGGCGGCAGGTAGACCACGTCGAAACCGAGGGCGGCCACGTAGTCCAGGTGAGCTGCCGCAGTCGCGAACGTCCCGCTGCGCCAGCTGCCGTCGGCCTGCTTCTCGGCTCCGATCGAGCGGGGAAAGAACTCGTACCAGCTGCCGACGAGGGCACGGACCCGGTCGACCCGCAACGGCATCGGCCGACTCGACGTCACGAGCTCGCGGATCGGGGTCCGGGCCAGTTCGTCGACGACCAGCTGGTCGAGCCCCGCGGCGAGGCGGACCTCGACGGGCAGTTCCGTGTCGGACAGCGCGCCGGCCGCCGTGCGCAGGATCTGGGCCCGCACGCCGGCGCTGCGATCGGCCTCGGCGCCCAGCAGTGCAGCACCCTCCGCCAGCATGACCTCGGTGTCGACATCGGCCGCGATCTTGATCGGCGCGTCGTGGGCCCAGGTGCCGTACACGTCACTCCAGGCCTCGACGGTGAACGTCCAGTCGCCGGGGGAGTCCGGCCGCACGCTCGCCGCCCACCGGTCGGTGCCGAGGCCCACGAGCCGCATCGGGGTGAGCTCGCCGGCCACTCCGTCGGGGCCGGTCAACACCACGCCCGCGGCGACCGCGTCGTGGCCTTCGCGGAAGACCGTCGCCGTCACGGTCACGGACTCGCCGGCGACGGCCTTCGCCGGGAGGGCGCCACCCTCGACGGTCGGGCCGACCACCACGATCGGCATCCGGCCGACGACGGTCCTTCCGATCGCGTCGAGGATCGTCGCTCGATCGGGGCCTGTCGGCGGCGTCACGGCCTGGGGAGCGGCTGTCGGATCGGCACCGCCTGTCACGGCGCCGGCGCTGTGAGTGGGGTTCGTCGCTGTCTCCGTCACACCGTCGAACGTACCGAGGTTCCCGTGCCGTCGAAAGTCGGACTCTGTGCATCGAACGGCTCGTGTCACGGTTCGTGCAAGTTCTTGCATCATTACCGACTCTGGCTGTCATCTGCTCAATCGGACAAGTACGGTTCTCCGAGTGCGCGCCTTCCGACGACTGACCGTGCGGCCTGTTCTCCCGCCGGCACTCTCCGCCTTGACCGAACTTGCCGGCAACCTCCGATGGTCCTGGCATCCGCCGACGCAGGACCTGTTCGCGACGATCGACCCGCAGACGTGGACCAGCAGCGACCACGATCCGGTCGCGGTCCTCGGTCAGGCGAGCCGCGAGCGGCTCGCGGACCTCGCGGCCGACCCCGAGTACGTCGCGCGGGTCGACTCGGCCCACGCGGACCTGACGAGCTACCTGGCGGATGAGAAGTGGTTCGGCCGGCTCGAGGGCGACAAGCCCGCCGCCATCGGCTACTTCTCCCCTGAGTTCGGCGTCGACGCCACCCTGCCCCAGTACTCCGGCGGCCTGGGCATCCTGGCCGGCGACCACCTCAAGGCGGCGAGCGACCTCGGCGTCCCGCTGATCGCCGTCGGGCTCCTCTACCGCAACGGGTACTTCAAGCAGTCCCTCAGCCACGAGGGCTGGCAGCAGGAGCGGTACGCGGTCACCGACCCCGACAACACGCCGCTGACCCTGCTCCGGGAGACCGACGGCAGCGCGGCGCGCGTTCGGGTCGGGCTGCCGGGTGGCCGCGTCCTGCACGCCGCGATCTGGCTGGCTGCCGTGGGCCGCGTCCCGCTGCTGATGCTCGACTCGGCGGTCGAGGAGAACGAGCCCGCCGAACGCGAGGTCACCGATCGCCTGTACGGCGGCAACGCCGAGCACCGGCTCCTCCAGGAACTCCTCCTCGGGGTCGGCGGCGTCCGCGCTCTCCGCACCTACTGCCGGATCACCGACAGCCCCGCCCCCGAGGTCTTCCACACGAACGAGGGCCACGCCGGCTTCCTCGGTGTCGAGCGGATCCGCGAGTACATCGCCGACCACGGCCTCGACTTCGCCGCCGCGCTGGAGATCACCCGGGCCGGCACCGTGTTCACGACGCACACGCCGGTGCCTGCCGGCATCGACCGCTTCCCGCGCGAGCTGATCGAGCAGCACTTCGGTGGCGGCACCGACATCGCCGCAGACGGCGTCCCGGTCGACCGGGTGGTCGCGCTCGGAGCCGAGGACTATCCCGGCGGGGACCCGTCGGTGTTCAACATGGCCGTCATGGGCCTGCGGCTGGGCCAGCGGGCGAACGGCGTCAGCCTCCTCCACGGCGAAGTGAGCCGCGGGATGTTCGCCGGGCTCTGGCCCGGCTTCGACACCTCTGAGGTGCCGATCAGCTCGGTCACCAACGGCGTCCACGCGCCGACCTGGATGTCGCCGGAGCTGTTCGCCGCGGTCGGACGCGAGACCGAACATGCCGAGACCGAGCCCGAGGCCGCGTTCGCCGATCTGGCCGCGCTGCCCGACGAGCAGATCTGGTCGCTGCGCCGGACGCTGCGATCGCATCTGGTCGGGGACGCGCGAGCCCGCCTGCGCGCGTCGTGGGAAGCCCGCGGAGCTTCACCCGCTGAGCTGGGCTGGGTGGAGAACGCGCTCGACCCGGACGTGCTGACGATCGGTTTCGCCCGGCGGGTGCCGTCCTACAAGCGCCTGACGCTGATGCTGCGTGACCCGGAACGGCTCGCCGCGCTTCTCAACGACCCGGATCGTCCCGTGCAGATCGTCGTCGCGGGGAAGTCGCACCCGGCCGACGAGGGCGGAAAACAGCTCATTCAGCAGCTCGTGCGGTTCTCCGACGAGCGAGCAGTGCGTAAACGGCTGGTGTTCCTGCCCGACTACGACATGCGCCTCGCCGCTCCGCTCGTCGCCGGCGTCGACGTGTGGCTGAACAACCCGCTGCGCCCGCTCGAGGCGTGCGGGACCTCCGGGATGAAGGCAGCTCTCAACGGCGGACTGAACCTGTCCATCCGCGACGGCTGGTGGGACGAGTGGTTCGACGGCGACAACGGCTGGGCCATCCCGTCCGCCACCGTCGTCGACGATCAGGACCGGCGCGACGACATCGAGGCGCATGCCCTCTACGACCTCATCGAGAACCAGGTCGCGCCGCGGTTCTACGACCGCAGCGGTTCCGGGCTCCCGTCCCGCTGGCTCGAGATGGTGCGACACACCTGGACGTCACTCGGCCCGCTCGCCCAGGCGACGCGGATGGTCGGGGAGTACGTCGAACGTCTCTACACGCCGGCTGCGGTCAGTTCGAGGGTCTTGAACTCCTCCTTCGACGGTGCCCGCGAGCTCGCCGCCTGGAAGCACCGGATCCGGACGCACTGGTCGGAGGTCGCCGTCGAGCACGTCGAGTCCGAGCTCGCCGACGAGAACGTCCAACTGGGCGGCTCGTTCGGGGTCACGACCTACGTCCGGCTCGGCTCACTGACGCCGGCGGACGTCGACGTCACGGTTCTCACCGGCCGGGTCGACGAACAGGACGACCTCCACGATCAGCGGGCCGTGTCGCTCAAGCTGGACGAGGCCTTCGACGGTGGCCGGTACCGGTTCGCCGGCGACGTCGCGGCCGACCGGACCGGGCCGTTCGGGTACACGGTCCGCGTGGTGCCGTCACATGCCTGGCTCGCCGGCCCGGCCGAGATGGGTCTCGCCGTCTCGCCCCAGGACAGCTGACCTGCTGCCCGGGTAGGGAATCCCCTACCCGGGCGTGGGGGTCTGGTCCGGGTCGGATCCGGGCGGTATCCCCCTCGTCGCACGCGTGAGGCCCAGTAGCGTCGTAGTCGTGACCAGCATCGCCTTCCCCGCGTCGATTCGGGCCGCCCGATCGAGCCGCGCGCCGGCCCGCTGGATGCCCGCCACCGTGCCGGCCATGCTCGCGGTGCTGGCCGGCGAGCTGTCGCTGGTCCCGACGTTGTTGCCGCGGACTCCGTGGATCCAGGGGATCTTCACCGGGGTCGTGATGGTCCACACCTACGCCGCCTTCGTGGCGCTCGCCTGGGCCGTGGCGCACCTTCGCTCGCGCGTGCTCGGACCACCCCGGCAGGGCCGCCACGCCGCCCGCCGCGGCACGGGTACCTGGATGGGTGCGGCCGCCCGTATCGCCCTGGCGATCGGTTTCGTCGCCGCGATGGTGGCCGGCCAGCTCGCCGGTCTTCAGCTGGCCGCGCGGAGCGACGGGCCGCCCCCACCTCTCTACGGGACGCTCGAGGCCGCTGCGGTCGGCGCGGCGGTAGCGGCTGCGCTCGTGCTGATCGGTCGTGGCATCCGTTCTACCGCGCGCCGAATCCTCGGCTGGCTGCGGCGCTCGCGAGTCCGCACCCGGGTGATCGCGATGGTGGCGGTGGTGGCGATCGTCCCGGTGGTCGGTGCGGACACCCCGCAGCTGCCGAGCCGCGCGCCGGCCGCGGCCGCGGACTGGCATGCGAGCGTCGACGCGCGATCCGCTGTGCGTGCCGGCGGCGTCGGCTCGGCCGTGCCGTGGGCCTCGCTCGGTGCGAAGGGACAGGAGTTCGTCGCCGGCGGCCCGAGTACGGCCGAGATCAGGGCCGTGACCGGCCGCCCCGCGGTCGAGCCGATTCGCGTCTACGTCGGCCTGGCGAGTGCGCCGACGCCGTCGCAGCGGGCGGCGCTGGCCGTCGACGAACTGCGGCGTACGGGCGCCCTCCGACGGGCCGCGATCGTGCTCACGGTCCCCACCGGCTCGGGCTGGGTGAACCCGGCGGCGCCGGCGGCGCTGGAATTCCTCTACGGCGGGGACGTCGCCACCGTCGCGGTGCAGTACTCCGACGTGCCGAGTTGGCAGGAGTACCTGCGCGGACTCGGCGCTGCCCGCGCGACCAGCCAGGCGCTCGTCGGTGCGGTCGGCAGTTCCGTGCGGGCCGGCGGAGGGGGAACGTCGGCGCCCCGCCTGATCCTCTACGGAGAGAGCCTGGGAGCACTGGCGGCGCTGAGTTCACTGACCACGGGCGAGGACGGCGGCGACGCGGGTCTGTGGGTGGGCGTGCCGGCCGACGCGCCTGCGGCGACGGCGGCGGATCAGGTGCGGCTCGTCCACGACGACGACCCGGTGGCGGTCTGGTCGCCGCGGCTGCTGTTCGGTCCGACGGCCCAGTGGCACGGGCGGTGGTACCCGTTCGTCTCGTTCTGGCAGGCCACGGCCGACATGGCCGCGGCCTACGCGATCCCGTCGGGCCACGGCCATCGCTACGGGCAGGAGTTCGTGGATGCCTGGAACAGCCTCGTGCCCGCGCACGGAGTGGTGGGAGCGGCGCCGCCGGACCGGTTCGCCGCGATCCGGCACGCGGTGTCGACCTTCTTCATCGAGAGCTGAGAACCCGGCCGTCGTCGCCGGGGGCTGAGTGCGGCTCGGCGGCCAGCAGGACGAACGACCGCGCCGGCAGGGTGACCGGGGTCGCGGCCGCCCACATCGGGCCACCGGTGAGGTGGACCCGGCCGGTCGCGCTGTCGGCGAGCAGCCGGTATCGCCTGTTCTGGTTCACATCGGGGAGCAGCACCTGCGCGTCCTGCTCGCTCCCGTTGAGCCACCACATCAGGTCGGGTTCGTCGGCGAGCAGGGCTCCGATGACCCGCAGCCCGTCGTCATGCCAGTTCGCGTCGGTCAGCTCTGCACCGGACGCGGCGAACCAGGCCAGGTCCTTGACGCCGTGGTCGTCACTGGATCCCGTGAAGAAGTGGGCCTGCCGCAGGACGGGATGGCGCCGACGCAGGGCCAGGACGTCGGTGAACCACCCGGTCAGCTCGCGGCCGTCGGCGCCGGTGTCCCAGTCCAGCCAGGAGATCTCGTTGTCCTGGCAGTACGGGTTGTTGTTCCCGTGCTGGGTGCGCCAGGACTCGTCGCCGGCGGTGATCATCGGGACGCCGGTCGACAGCAGCAACGAGCCGGCCATGGCCCGCGCGGTGCGCAGGCGCGCCTCGACGATCCGCCGATCGGCCGTCTCACCCTCCACCCCGTGGTTCGACGACCGGTTGTCGTTGTTGCCGTCGTTGTTGTGCTCGAGATTCGCCTCGTTGTGCTTGTGGTCGTAACTCACGAGATCGCGCAGGGTGAAGCCGTCGTGTGCGGTGATGAAGTTGATCGAGGCCGTCGGGTGCCTCCCGTCGTCGGCGTAGAAGTCCGACGAGCCGCTGATCCGGGTGGCCAGTTCCCGCACCCCGTGGGAGGTGCCGCGCCAGTAGCTTCGGAGGCAGTCCCGGTAGCGGTCGTTCCATTCCGTCCAACCGGCCGGGAACTCAGCAACCTGATACCCGTTCGGGCCGATGTCCCAGGGTTCGGCGATCAGCTTGGCCGCGCCGATCTCCGGATCGGCCGCGATGGCCTGCACGAGGCCGCGGTGCGGATCGACGACCGACGGGTCGTGCGGATCGGTGCGGGCGAGCGTGGAGACGAGATCGAACCGGAACCCGTCCACGCCGGTCTCACGGAGCCACCAGCGCAGCGAGTCCAGCACCAGCTCGTCCGTGGCGGGCTGCCCGAAGAACAGGCTGTTGCCGGTGCCCGTGACGTCGTAGTAGCGGGACGGGTCGCCCGGGACGTGGCGGTAGTAGGTGCGGTTGTCGAGCCCGCGCAGCGACAGCGTGGGACCGCCGGGGGGACCTTCGCAGGTGTGGTTGTAGACGACGTCGAGGAGCACTTCGAGCCCGGCGTCGTGGAACGTGGAGACCATCTCGCCGAACTCCGACAAGCGGGCGGAGGCGTCCCGGGCCAGCGCGTACCCGTTGTGCGGCGAGGAGAACGCGAGCGCGTTGTAGCCCCAGTAGTTGGTCATGCCGCGCGCGCTCACCGCCGGCTCGCTGCACAACTGGTGCACGGGCAGCAGTTCCACGCTCGTCACCCCGAGTGCCAGCAGGTGGTCGAGGACGGCCGGCGTGGCCAACCCGGCATAGGTGCCCCGAAGACGTTCGGGTACCTGCGGGTGCAGTTTCGTGAACCCACGCACGTGCATCTCATAGATCACGGTCTCGGGCCACGCCACCTGGGGACGGGTGGCAGCCGCCCGGCGGCCGGGGGCGGACGCTGCCGGGTCGACGAGCACGGCGTGCGGCACGGCATCGATCGAATCGAGTGCACACCGTCGTGCGTGCGGGCCGAAGTCGTGGTCGGCGTAGGTGGTGACCGAGGGCCCGAACGTCAGCTCGCCGTCCACGCCGTGAGCGTAGGGATCCATGAGCAGCTTGGCCGGGTTGAACCAGTGGCCGGCCGACGGGTCCCACGGGCCGTCGGCGCGGAAGCCGTAGTGCTGCCCGGGCGCCAGGTCGGGGATGTGCGCGGTCCACACGTCGTCGCCGACCCGATGCATCCGGTGGCGCCGCTCGACCCAGGCACCACCGTCGACGGCTTCCTGTCGACCCCGCGAAGCCGTGTCCGCGGGGTCGATGAGACATAGCCACATCGCGGTGGCGAACGCCGAGCGGACGGCGAAATCGGCGCCCGCGGCGGTGACGTGTGCACCGAGTGCCGGCGGGTGAGACGAGGAGGGCACCCGCACAGTGTGGCGGGAACGGTGTGACGACCCCGTGACGGGAGCCCGTCGGTCGCGCGGTGTCGACTCGCGGGCACACACGGCAGCGAAGCGGCCCAGGTGCGTGGTAGCGTTCTTCTCAGTCGTAATGCAGTTCCAAGAAGTGTGGTCCAAACAGTTGGTCTTCACGCCCGCGGAACGTAATGCGGGTGTTTTCAGGCTTGAAGGCGCTCGTGACGACTCAGCCCGCACGAGGTGTGCGGGTTGCCATCCGTCACCAAAAGGGGACCAAGCAACATGGCCCAGGGCACTGTCAAGTGGTTCAACGCTGAAAAGGGCTACGGCTTCATCGCCGTAGACGGTAGTGACGACGTGTTCGTCCACTACTCCGCCATCCAGACCGATGGCTACCGCACGCTGGAAGAGAACCAGCGCGTCGAGTTCGATGTCGTCCAGGGCCCCAAGGGCGTCCAGGCCGACAACGTTCACATCGCCTGAGCTTCGCTTCTCGCTTCAGCTCCACAGCTAGACAACAGCCGGTTCGGCTGGGCCTCGTGCCCAGCCGGGCCGGCTTCGTCGTTCTCAGGACCTGGGTCTTCTCAGGGCTGGGTCGTGGTCGCGCGGGCCGCAAGCTACTGGCCGGTAACCCGTGTGGCAGGCTGAATCCGTGAGCCGTGGACCACTCAACATCGTCGTCGCCGTGAAGCACGTCCCCGATGCCGCCGGCGAGCGCGTGTTCAGCGCCGACGACCACACCGTCGACCGGAGCGCCGGGACCGGACGGTGCAGCGAACTCGACGAGTACGCCGTCGAAGCGGCCCTCGCCCTCGTCGCCGGCGCGGGCGAAGGAACCGTTACCGCCGTGACCATCGGGCCGCCGGCGGCGGCCGACGCGCTGAAGAAGGCCCTGCAGATGGGCGCCGATGCCGGCGTCCACGTGAGTGACGAAGCCATCGCCGGTTCCGATGCGCCGGCCACCTCACGGGTCCTGGCCGCCACCGTCGCGGCGCTGGCCGCCCACCAACCCGTCGATCTGGTGCTGTGTGGCATGGCATCGACCGACGGCTCGATGTCCGTTCTCCCGGCGATGCTGGCCGAACGGCTCGACTGGCCGCAGGCGACCCTGGCCCACGACGTGTCGCTGGGCGGTGACGACGGCACGGTGGTCACGACGGTGCGAGACGGCGAGACGGCCACGCTCACCGTGACCGCGCACCTCCCGGCCGTGGTCTCGGTGACCGATCAGGCGAACCAGCCGCGATATCCGAGTCTGAAGTCGATCATGGCGGCGCGAAAGAAGGGCGTGACCACCTGGACGCTGGCCGACATCGGGGTGGATCCGGCCGAGGTCGGTCTCGCCGCTGCCTGGACGACCGTGGTCACCGTGACACCTCGACCACCGCGCACCGCCGGGCGGCGGGTCGAGGACGACGGCAACGGGGGAGCCGGCGCCGCCCTGGTCGACTTCCTCGTCGAAGAACGGGCGGTGTGAGCATGACTGACGTCCTCGTCGTCCTCGACGACGCGGCCGTCGGCGCCGACGGCCTGCTGACGAAGCCGAGCCAGGAACTCCTCACCCTCGCACGACGCCTCGGCACGATCGCCGTCCTGGCCTTCACCGACGAGGCCGCGTCGTTGGCCGGCGCGCTCGCCGAGTTCGGCGTCAGCGCCCTGCACGTCTGTGCCGACGCCTCCGTCAACGACGTCCTGGTGGCGAACAAGGCCCGCGTGCTCGAGTCGGTCGTCGCCGACACCGGGTCGACGGCCGTCCTGCTGCCGTCCACGCTCGAAGGCAAGGAGCTGGCCGCGCGTGCCTCCATCCGCCTGTCGGCCGGGCTCATCACGGACGCGGTCGACGTCGAGCTCGTCGACGGTGACGTCGTGACCACCCAGTCGGTGTTCGCCGGTGGCTACACCGTCACGGCCAAGGCGACGACGTCGGTGATCCTCGTCACCGTCAAGCCGAACTCGTGCACCCCGGAGCTCGCTCCCGGTGGTCGAGCCCGCGGTCGACGAGGTGGCGGTGCCCGCCCTGCCGGCGACCGGCGGCGCGATCGTCGATCGGGCACCACGCGCCGCGACCGGCAGGCCGGACCTGACCGAGGCGAGCATCGTCGTCTCGGGCGGTCGAGGCGTCGGTGCCGCGGGGAACTTCGCCGAGATCGAGGCGCTCGCCGACGCGCTGGGAGGCGCGGTGGGTGCGTCCCGTGCGGCCGTCGACGCAGGCTGGTATCCGCACGCCTACCAGGTCGGCCAGACCGGGAAGACCGTGAGCCCGCAGGTGTACATCGCCTGCGGCATCTCCGGGGCCATCCAGCACCGGGCGGGCATGCAGACCTCGCGGGTCGTGGTCGCCGTCAACACCGACCCCCAGGCGCCGATCTTCGAGATGGCCGACCTCGGCATCGTCGGCGACCTGCACCAGGTCGTCCCCCGGGCGACCGAGCAAGCGGCGGCCCGCCGCACCTGACGGACCGCGAGCCGGACGAGCTCGGCATCGCACGCGTCGGCCGCCTACCCTGGTCAGGCCATGTCGCTCTCCTCAGCCGGTGCCGCCGGCCCCGCTGCCGACCCGGACCTCGACGACCGCCCCGAGGCCCGGTCCACGGCCTATCTCGACCATGCCGCCACCACCCCGATGCTGGCGTCGGTGATCGACGCGATGGACGAGCAGTTCCGGCTCACCGGGAACGCGTCGTCGATGCACGCCGCTGGGCGGCGGGCCCGCCGCACCGTCGAGGAATCGCGCGAGCGGATCGCCGCCGCGTTGAGCGCCCGACCGTCCGAGGTCGTCTTCACCGCCGGCGGCACGGAGTCCGACAACCTGGCCGTGAAGGGCATGTTCTGGTCACGGCGGGCCGAGGACCCGGCGCGGGTCAGGGTGCTGGCGAGTGCTGTCGAACACCATGCCGTGCTCGACGCCGTGCAGTGGCTGGGGGAGTTCGCCGGAGCGAGCGTGGAGTGGCTCCCCGTGGATCGATGGGGGCGCGTCGATCCGGCCGAGGTCCGCGAACGGATCGTCCGCGGACCCGGGGGTGCTGCTTCGGTCGCCGCGCTCACCTGCATGTGGGCCAACAACGAGGTCGGGACCCTGCAGCCGGTTCCGGCGATCGCGGCCACGTCGCACGAGTTCGGCATCCCCGTCCACACCGACGCCGTCCAGGCCGTCGGCGCCGTTCCCGTCGACTTCGCCGAGGCCGACGACCGGCCGGACGCGCTCAGCTTCTCGGGTCACAAGCTCGGCGGCCCGGTCGGTGCCGGCGCTCTTCTGCTGCGCCGCGACACCCCGCTGGTGCCGCTGCAGCACGGCGGCGGCCAGGAGCGTGAGGTCCGTTCGGGGACGCTGGACGTCGCCGCGATCGCCGGGCTCGCGGTGGCGGTCGAGACGGCGGTGGCCGCGCGCGCCGAGCACGCGGCTCGCATCAGCCGGCTGCGGGATCGGCTCATCGCCGGCGTCCTGACCATCGCTCCGGATGCCGTCGTCGGTGGCGACCGCGACCCGGCCGGCCGGCTGCCCGGCAACGCCCACATCGCCTTCCCTGGCTGCGAAGGCGACGCGCTGCTCCTGCTGCTCGATGCGGCGGGTGTCGAGTGCTCGACCGGCTCCGCCTGTTCGGCCGGTGTCCCCGAGCCGAGTCACGTCCTGCTGGCGATGCACTACGACGACGACCTCGCCCGAGCCTCCCTGCGGTTCAGCCTCGGTCACACCAGCGTGGACGCCGACGTCGACCGGACGCTGGCCGTGCTGCCGGAGGTGCTCGGCCGTGCCCGTGCGGCCGGTGCGGCGGCGCGAGCCCGGAAGGCAGGGGTGTAGCAGTGCGGGTTCTCGCAGCGATGTCCGGCGGGGTCGATTCCGCGGTGGCCGCCGCACGAGCGGTCGACGCCGGGCACGACGTCACCGGCGTCCATCTCGCTCTCTCCCGCAACCCGCAGTCGTTCCGCACGGGTGCGCGCGGCTGCTGCACGGCCGAGGACGCGCGCGATGCCCGGCGCGCGGCGGACGTGCTCGGGATCCCCTTCTACGTGTGGGACATGGCCGCGGAGTTCACCGAAGACGTGGTGGACGACTTCGTCGCCGAGTACGCCGCCGGCCGGACCCCGAATCCGTGCCTGCGCTGCAACGAGAAGATCAAGTTCGCCGCCGTGCTCGACCGCGCGGTCGCGCTGGGCTTCGACGCCATCGTGACCGGCCACTACGCGCAGGTCGTGACGGGGCCGGGCGGGCCGGAACTGCATCGAGCGGTCGATCCCGGGAAGGACCAGTCGTACGTGCTCGGCGTGCTGGACGCCGCCCAGCTCGCGCATGCCGTGCTTCCCGTTGGGGGACACGCTGAAGTCCGACGTCCGGGTCGAGGCGGAAGTTCGGGACCTCGCGGTCGCGGCGAAGCCCGACAGCCACGACATCTGCTTCATCGCCGACGGTGACACGGCCGGCTTCCTCGCCGGTCGGCTGGGATCCACGCCGGGGGATGTCGTCGACGGCGACGGGACCGTGCTCGGCCGACACGACGGCACGCATGCGTTCACCGTCGGCCAGCGCAAAGGCCTGCGGATCGGGCACCCGGCGCCGGACGGGCAGCCGCGGTTCGTGCTCGAGATCCAGCCGGTCAGCGGCACCGTCACCGTCGGGACCCGTGACCAGCTGGCCGTGTCCGCGCTGACCGGGGTGCACGCCCGCTGGTGCGGTGCGGTCCCGACGGCACCCGTCGACTGCCTGGTCCAGATCCGGGCGCACGGCGAGGCCAACCCGGCCAGGGCGTGGGTCGAGCCCGACGGAACCGTCGGCATCGAGTTCGACCGCCCGGTTCAGGCCGTCGCACCGGGACAGGCCGCCGTGCTCTATCTCGGGTCGCGCGTCATCGGCTCGGCGACGATCGACACCACCCGGCGCGCGGTCCCCGCGTGAGCGCGTCGACCGGATCGAACGGCCGCCCGGACGACTGGCGCTCACGCATCGTCGGCCTGGGGACCGGCGTCGGCTCCCTGCCCGGGACGGACGAGCGCGAAGCAGCGCTGACGGTGGCCGGGGAGGCTCCGGAGATGCCGTTCCTGCCCGAACTCCCGGAGCGCGGTGCGGGCGCCGGCATGATCGGGCGGGCGTGTGCCCTCCTCGTGGACATGCACGTCGACCTGCAACCGGCGGGCTGGCGGCTGGTGTACGCCGAGAGCCTCGACGAGGCACGGGCGCGGGCGACGTTGCGCCGTGACATCGACGCGTTCGAGGAGGCCGCGTCGGCGGCCGATCGCAGCATCAAGGTCGCCGTGACCGGCCCGTTGACCCTGGCGGCCGCGATCGAGCGGCCGCGCGGCGACCGGGTGCTCGCGGATCACGGCGCTCGTCGTGAGCTGGCCGAGTCGCTGGCCGAAGGCGTGGGGCTGCACGCGCGGGAGATGCGGAAGCGGTTCCCGGATGCCGCGGTCGTCGTGCAGGTGGACGAGCCCATGCTGCCGGCCGTACTGGCCGGGAACGTCGCCACGGCGAGCGGCTTCTCACGGCATCGCGCGGTCCGGGTGGAGGAGGCACGCACGTCGCTGGGCGGGGTACTCGACGCGATCCGGGCGGCGGGTGCCATCCCGATGGTGCATTCGTGTGCTGACACCGTCGACGTCGACCTGCTGCGGACGGCGGGTGCGGACGCGGTGTCGCGTCGACCTGAACGCCCTCATCCGACCCGACGGCAACGGGTTGCGCGCCGGGGTGGACGCGGACGCGTGGTCGGTCGCGGTGGACGACGGGCTCGTCGTGTTCGCCGGTCTCGTCCCGTCGCGCGATCCGGCGGGCCGGCCGCCCGAGCCGGTGGCGCTCACCCGCCGACTGTTGACCTGGTGGGGATGGCTCGATTTCGACGAGGAGCAGGCGTCGCGTTCGCTCTCGGTCACACCGACGTGTGGGCTGGCGGCCGCCTCACCTGGATGGGCGCGGCGGGCGCTGACACTGAGTCGCCAGGTGGCCGCGAACCTGGTCGACGAGCCGCTCGCCGACCCGGACACCGACGACTGACCCTGATCCGGTCCAGGGCGCTCAGCGGTCGGGACCGGCCTGTTTCCTCAGCCGGGCAGACGCTTTCCGGCGCCACGCCTCGGTCAACAGCTCGGACAGCTGGCCGGGCTCGACCGTGGCGAGGTCCACGAGGATCGCGCCGTACCCGTCGTAGTGGTGCTCGGTGTAGAAACTGGGGTCGTCCGAGGCGACCAGAGCATCCTTCTCGTCCAGCTCGCAGTCGACCATCACGCTGCCGTCGGCATCCGTGCGGTACCGGGCGAGCAGCTTGCCCGACACCTTCAATGCAGGCGTTCCGTAGGAGGTCGATTCCTCCACGCCCGGCAGGGCGGATCCCATCTCGACGACGTCGGACCACGTGAGCACGACGTCATGGTGCTCGCCGCCTGCCGATCGGCACAAGCATTAGGCTCCGGGCGGTGACGATGCCCTCCGTTCCCGATCCCCGTCTGCTGGCCGAGATCGACGAGCTGTTCGCGGCTCGGGTGCGAGACGCTCGCCGCCCCGAGTGTCGTCTACGGCGTGCTGGCGGGCGGACGCCTCGTGCACACGGCAGGTTTCGGTGCGGTCGACGGGTCGGGCACTCCACCCACCGCCGACACGGCCTACCGGATCGCCTCGTGCACGAAGAGCTTCACGGCTGCCGCGCTGCTCCTGCTCCGTGATCGCGGCGTGCTCTCACTCGATGCGCCCATCACCGATTTCGTCCCGCAGGCGGTGCTCCGACTGCCGTCGGCGGACTCACCCGTCCCGAGTGTTCGCATGCTGATGAGCATGTCCGGCGGCCTGCCCACCGACGATCCGTGGGCCGACCGTCAGGAGTCGCTGTCGAACGCGGACTTCGACGCCGTTCTCGCGTCGGGCCTCAGGTTCGTCACCGTGCCGGGCACGGCCTACGAGTACTCCAACACCGGGTTCGCCCTGCTCGGGCGGGTGATCGAGGTGGTCACGGGGCGTCCCTTCACGGAGTTCGTCGCCGCTGAGATCCTCGGACCGGCAGGCCTGCGCTCGACCGGGTTCGACCGACACGTCGCCGCGCCGGGCGGCCTGGCCACCGGGCACCGCCGGCTCGGCGACGCATGGACGCCGCTCCCGTTCTCGGGCCCGGGCGCGTACTCCTCGATCGGCGGATTGTTCAGCACGGTCAGCGATCTCACCCGGTGGATGAGCTTCTTCGTCGACGCGTTCGCCGACGCCGGCGGGTCGAGCGACGACCGCGACGACCGAGACGACCTGCCTCCGCCGGACGGCGGCCCGCTGTCGACGTCCTCGCGCCGGGAGATGCAGCAACTCCACCGCATCGTCGCGGCCGAGTCGGGCGCAGGTGCCGGCCGGGTCGCCGGCTACGGATTCGGCCTCTTCACCGAGCACGACCACCGGCACGGGTCCATCGCCTCGCACTCGGGTGGCTATCCCGGGTTCAGCTCACACATGCGCTGGCATCCCGGCACCGGCCTCGGCGTCGTCGCACTCGAGAACGCGACCTACTCCGGCGCGGCGCGGCCGGCGATCGCCGCGCTCGACCTGCTGCTCGACGGTTCCGGCCACACCCCGACGCTGTCGCTCTGGCCCGAGACGGTCGCGGCCCGGGACTCGGTCGAACGGCTGCTGCGAGCCTGGGACGACGACGCGGCGCGGGAGTTGTTCGCCGACAACGTCGAACTCGACGACTCGCTGGATCACCGGCGCGCCGACTTCGCCGGCGCGGTGGCCGCAGTGGGCGGTCTGTCCGACGCCCCCGTCGACGGAGCCGGGGCCACGAGCACCTCGCCCGCGCAACTCACGTGGATGGTGCCCGGGGTGGCGGGCGAACTCCGGTGCCGCATCCTGCTGAATCCGCAGGACCCGCCGCTCGTCCAGGCCGTACGGGTCGAAGCCGTCGGGGACGGCGGGCATGCCGACGACCGTGGCTGAGTGTCGGCGCGACGCGGGAGGATGTGCGCATGACCTCGACCGAACGAGCGGCTGACCGAGCACCGGGCGCCGACGACGTGCCGGCGGCGGCTCGGGCGGAGCACGCCGAGTTGTCCCAGGAGATCAGCGACCACCGGTGGCGCTATTACGTGCTCGACGCCAGCACGCTGTCCGACGCCGACTACGACGCGATCATGCATCGCCTGGAAGCGCTCGAGGCCGACCACCCGACGTTGGTGACGCCCGATTCGCCCACTCAGACGGTCGGCGGCTTCATCGGCAGCGACTTCGCCGCCGTCACCCACCTCCTGCCGCTGCTCAGCCTCGACAACGTCTTCTCGACCGACGAGCTCGCGGCCTGGGCGGAACGTGCGGTCAACCAGGTCGGCTCGCCGGCCATCGGCCGACAGGGTTACCTGTGTGAGTTGAAGTTCGACGGTCTGGCGCTCGACCTCGTCTACGAGAACGGCAGGTTGGTGCGCGGCGCCACGCGTGGCGACGGGCGGGTGGGCGAGGACGTCACGGCCAACGTCAAGGCGATCTCCTCGGTCCCGACCCGGCTGGTCGGCGACGACGTGCCCGAGCTCCTCGAGGTCCGCGGCGAGGTGTACTTCACCCTCGCTGCGTTCGCCGACGTGAACGCCGAGCTGGCGGCGGCCGGCAAGCCCCCGTTCTCCAACCCCCGCAACTCCGCCTCCGGGTCCCTGCGGCAGAAGGACCCGCGCATCACGGCCAGCCGTGCGCTGTCCTTCGTCACCCACGGCATCGGCGCGCGTCGCGGCTGGTCGCCCCGCCTGCAGGCGGCGGCCATCGCCGACCTCGCCCGATGGGGTCTGCCCGTCTCCGCCCGGTCCGAGGTCTGTGCCGACCTGGCCGCGGTCGACGCGTTCATCGATCGCTACTCCGAGCAGCGGCACACCATCGAGCACGAGTTCGACGGCGTCGTGGTCAAGCTGAACGAGATCGCGTTGCAGGACGAGCTCGGCCGCACCTCGAAGGCCCCGCGGTGGGCGATCGCGTACAAGTTCCCGCCGGAGGAGGTCACCACGAAGCTGCTCGACATCGCCGTCAACGTCGGCCGGACGGGCCGGGTCACACCCTTCGCGGTGATGGACCCCGTCCAGGTCGCCGGCTCGATCGTGTCCCGTGCCACCTTGCACAACGCGTCCGAGGTCGTCCGGAAGGGTGTGCTGATCGGGGACACCGTCGTGCTGCGCAAGGCCGGCGACGTCATCCCGGAGGTCCTCGGTCCGGTGGCCGCACTGCGCGACGGCAGCGAGCGCGCCTTCGAGATGCCGACCCACTGCCCTGCCTGCGGCACCGAGCTGGCGGCCCAGAAGGAGGGCGACGTCGACATCCGCTGCCCGAACGCGCGCTCGTGTCCCGCCCAGCTCCGCGAACGGCTCTTCCACCTGGCCCACCGGAACGCCTTCGACATCGAGGTCCTCGGCTGGCAGACGGCCGACGCGCTCCTCAATGCGGGCCTCATCACCGACGAGGGCGACCTGTTCGCCGTGACGGCCGACTCGCTGGCCGGCGTCGACTACTTCCGCACCAAGGACGGCAAGCCGTCGGCCAACTCGGTCAAGCTCATCGACAACCTCGAGACCGCCAAGCAGGTGCCGCTGGCAAAGGTGCTGGTCGCGCTGTCGATCCGGCATGTCGGCCCGACTGCCGCCGAGGCGCTGGCCCGGGAGTTCGGCAGCCTCGAGGTCGATCGAGGAGGCGTCCGAGGAGAGCCTCGCGGCCGTCGACGGCGTCGGGCCGACGATCGCCGCCGCACTCGAGGCGTGGTTCGCGGTCGACTGGCATCGCGAGATCGTGGCCAAGTGGCGGTCGGCGGGGGTCCGGATGGAAGACGAGCCCGACACGTCGAGACCGACCCGTCCGCAGACGCTCGCCGGCCTGAGTCTCGTGGTCACGGGATCCCTCGAGGGGTTCACCCGCGATCAGGCCACCGACGAGATCGTCGCGCGGGGCGGCAAGGCCGCGAGCTCGGTGTCGAAGAAGACCGCCTACGTGGTGGCCGGGGAATCGCCGGGTTCCAAGCTCGCGAAGGCCGAACAGCTCGGGGTCCCGGTTCTCGACGAGGAGGGGTTCGTCGAGCTCCTCGCGCGCAACGAGCCGCCCGGATCCGAAGGCTGAGCCCGGCGGACTCAGGGGTGCAGCCGGTAGAACCGGAACATGTCGTGCTCGATCGGCAACACCTGCACCGACCCGAAGCCGGCGGACGCGGCATAACGCCTCCAGTGTGCCTCTTCGCATCACCGTCCCGGTCGCTGCCGATCCCGGCTCGCTGCGCCCGGCCGGCAGGCAGTGCAGCACGCTCGCCGCGTAGTAGAACCGCTGGATCGGGTCGGGATCGTCGGCCGTGAACACGTCGGGGACGCGCTCGTCGACGATGAGGACGGTGCCGTCGGCACCGGCCAAGGCACGCATGGCCGCCAGCGCCTCCACCGGGCGAGCCATGTCGTGCAGCGCCTCGAAACAGCAGACCAGGTCGTAATCGCCGGACGTACCGGTCGACGCGTCCGCCGTGTGGAATCGCACCCGATCCGCTGAGCCGGCCGCAGCCGCATTGCTCCGTGCTGAAGCGACCGACGCCTCGTCGCTGTCGAATCCGTCCACCTCGGCACCGGGATAGGCCGACGCGAGGGCGATGGACGACCAACCACACCCGCAGCCGAGGTCGGCCACCCGCGCCGAGCCGGCGCCCAGGCGGGCCTCGACGTCCGGCATCGCCGGCAGCCAGTCGGGGCCCAGCTGATGGAGGAACAGCGGTCTGTTCGCCGCCTCCTGGGCGCGTCGCAGCCACGGGCCGTACCCGCCGAAGCTGATCCCGGTGCCGTCCCGGTAGTGCTCGACGAGCTCGTCGAGGACCGTCGGGATGGCCGTCGCGAACGTCGCCATCGGGGCGATGAAGGCCAGGCTGTCGGGGTCGAGCAGAGCGGCCGCCGCTGGTCCCGGCAAGGCGAACCGGCGAGTGTCCGGATCGCCGTCGGCCGGCTCGTGCTCGACGGTGACGATGCCGCTGCACGCCTGCTGCTCGAGCCACTCGCGGGCGTACCGGGCGTCGATGCCGGCCCGCTCGGCCACTGCGCCGGCCGTGGCCGGGCCGTCCGCCAAGGCCCGGTAGAGCCCGAGCCGCATACCGAGTTCCACGGTGGCCATCTCGAGCGCGCCGATCGACGCGAGCGAGATGCGCTCCACGAATGCGTCGGTCGCCGCGGCGCCGTCCTCGGGTGAGGTGTCGTGGTCGGGAATCGTCGGCATCGCGCCTCCATCGTCGGTCGGACTGCGGCCATCACCGAGCGCCAGTATCGGCGTGGCCGAACCGGAAGCACAGTGCTCGCGGGTCCTGGGTCGAACCGACCCGAGGACATCGGCCAGCCGGTACGTTCGGCCCATGAGCCGCATCGTCGTCACGGGAGCCACCGGGAATCTGGGCCGGCGCGTCGCCACCCGGCTTGCCGCCAGCGGGAACGGGCAGTTGCTGCTCGTTCGCGACCCCGCCCGGGCGCCCACCCTGCCGGGTGCTGCAGTGGCCCGCGCGAGCTTCACCGACGGCGCCCTGATCCGCGCCGCGATCGAGCCGGACGACACGGTGTTGATGGTGTCCGCCGGCGAGGACCGGCACCGCGTCGCGCAGCACGCCGCGTTCGTCGACGCCGTCGTGTCCGCCGGTGCGGGGCGGCTGGTCTACGTCTCCTTCGTCGGCGGCCGGGCGGACGCCACGTTCACGCTCGTCCGCGACCACTGGGCGACCGAGCAGTACATCCGCGGGACCGGGATCCCGTTCACCTTCCTCCGCGACAACCTCTACGCCGACTTCCTGCCGATGATGGTGGGCGGCGACGGCGTCATCCGCGGACCGGCCGGCTCGGGGCGGGCGGCCGTCGTCGCCCAGGACGACATCGCCGACGTCGCGGCTGCGGTGCTCCGGTCACCCGCCGACCACGAGGGCGCCACCTACCAGCTCACGGGTCCCGAAGCCCTCACGATGGCCGAGATCGCGGCGGTGATCGCGACGTCGTCCGGCCGGTCGGTGACGTTCCACGACGAGTCGCTCGACGAGGCGTTCCGCTCTCGCGCGGCGTACGGAGCGCCCGACTGGCAGGTCGAGGCCTGGGTGTCGACGTACACGGCGATCGCCAAGGGCGAGCTGGAAGCCGTGAGCGACGACATCGAACGGATCGCGGGACATCCCGCCACCTCGCTCGCCGACCTGCTCGCGCGCTGAGCGCACCGTCCCTGCGGGCGCGCCTCAACCTCGGGCTGGACGCTCGACGTGGGGCTTGGTGGCGGTCAGCTTCACGGTGAGGGCGAGCGAGGACAGATGGCCGAGGCGCAGGAGTTCGGATTCGAGCACCGGCGGGCCGCCCGAACGGCCGATCAGCAATTGATGTGCCGACGTGCCGACCGGCGCCGCCGCGACCACGTCCGACCAGCCCGCATCCTCCTGCCACGACATCGGCACGTCGAGCCGCGTCGGGACCTCCAGCTGCGGCCACGGCTCGCCTTCGCCGAGCGGCGGGAGGTCGGGTGCGGCCTGGGTCGCTTCGACGACCACCGGCTCTCCCGAGACGTCGAGCAGCAGCGCCCAGTCGGCCATGAACACCGCCGGCGCCAGCTGCGTGAGCAGCCGTAGCGACTCGGCCGGTCGCGACGTCATCGCCTCGACGGCCTCGAGGTCACGCATCACGTCGCCGCCGGCGGCGTAACGGGACACCCATTCCACCCGCACGCCCTCGATCGACTGGCTGGCGGTGACGAGGGCGTCGGCGTCGCGATGCGGGGGCAGATCGACGATGAAGTCGTCGACCGCGGTGCCTTCGGGCCGACGTTCGACGACGTCCACCGAGATGATGTCCGCTTCGGCCAGGCCCATGGCCGTCGCGACGGCGCCCAGACTTCCGGGTCGATCGGGCAGAACCAGTCGGACCAGGTACATGGAGGCATCCTTGCCCACTGCGTGTGACGGACACATCTCGGTCCGGCATCCGGCAGGAGTCGGTCGAGACCGCGGGCCGGCGCTCCGTTGCCTAGGATGGTCCGCTGTGTCCGCCATCACCCCCGACGATCTCCGTCATCTCGCCCACCTCGCCCGGATCGAGCTCTCCGACGCCGAGGTCGAGCACCTGACCCCGCAGCTCGACCAGATCATCGGCCTGGTCGCGAAGGTCGGCGAGGTCGCCACCGCCGAGGTCGTGCCGACGTCGCACCCGCTGCCGCTGACCAACGTGTTCCGGCCGGACGTCGTCGAGCCGTGCCTGACCGCAGAGGAGGCCCTCGCCGGCGCTCCCGCGGTCGAAGGGCAGCGATTCCGCGTGCCGCGGATCCTCGACGAGGAGGTCTGATGTCGGATCGGTCGAACGAGACGCCGACGGACCTCACGCGCGCCGACGCGGTCACGCTGGCGGACCTGATCGCGACCGGCCAGGTGTCCTCCCGTGAGGTCACGCAGGCGCACCTGGACCGGATCGCCGCGGTCGACGGCGACGTCCACGCCTTCCTGCACGTCGACGGAGCCGGGGCCCTTGCGGCGGCTGACGCCGCCGACGCCGCCCGCGCCGCCGGAACCACGGCGAGCCCGCTGGCCGGAGTGCCGATCGCGGTGAAGGACGTCCTCGCCACGCGTGGCATGCCGACCACGTGCGGATCGAAGATCCTCGAAGGCTGGCTGCCTCCCTACGATGCGACGATCGTGGGCAAGCTGCGGGCAGCCGGCCTGGTGATCCTCGGGAAGACGAACATGGACGAGTTCGCCATGGGCAGCTCGACCGAGAACTCGGGCTACGGACCGACCCACAACCCGTGGGATCTCGACCGGATCCCCGGCGGCTCCGGCGGCGGCTCGGCCGCGGTGCTCGCAGCCTTCGAGTCCCCGCTCGCCATCGGCAGCGACACGGGCGGCTCGATCCGTCAGCCCGCCTCGGTGACGGGCACGGTCGGCGTCAAGCCGACCTACGGGGGGACCTCGCGATACGGCCTGGTCGCCCTGGCCAGCTCGCTCGACCAGGTCGGGCCGTGCACACGCACCGTGCTCGACGCAGCCCTCCTGCACGAGGTCATCGCCGGACACGACCCGAAGGACTCGACCTCCGCCGACGCGCCGGTCCCTCCGGTCGTCGACGCGGCCCGCCGTGGCGACGTGCGCGGGCTGCGGATCGGCGTCGTCCGCGAACTGGGCGGCGACGGTTACCAGCCCGGCGTGCTGGCGCGATTCGACGAAGCTCTGCAGGTGCTCACCGGCCTCGGCGCCGAGGTCACCGAGGTGTCCTGCCCGCACTTCGAGCACGCCCTGGCCGCCTACTACCTGATCCTCCCGAGTGAGTGCTCGTCGAACCTCGCGCGCTTCGACGCGATGCGGTTCGGGCTGCGGGTGGGTGACGACGGCCGGCACAGTGCCGAGGAGGTGATGGCCGCCACCCGCGAAGCCGGCTTCGGACCCGAGGTGAAGCGCCGCATCATCATCGGCACCTACGCGCTCTCGGCCGGGTACTACGACGCCTACTACGGCTCGGCGCAGAAGGTGCGCACGCTCGTCGGTCAGGACTTCGCGTCCGCCTTCGAGAAGGTCGACGTCCTCGTCTCGCCGTCCACTCCGACCACGGCGTTCAAGCTGGGCGAGCAGGTCGACGATCCGCTCGCGATGTACGCCAACGACCTGTGCACGATCCCCAGCAACCTGGCCGGCAACGCGTCGGCCTCGTTCCCGTGCGGGCTGTCCGACGACGGGCTGCCGGTCGGCTTCCAGGTGATGGCGCCGGTGCTGGCGGACGACCGGCTCTACCAGGTCGGGGCCGCGTTGGAGCGCGAGCTGGTGGCGCGGTGGGGCGGCCCGTTGCTCGATCGCATCCCGGAACTGGAGGTGGCCCGATGAGCACCGACGTCGGCAAGCGTCGGAAGTGTCGGCGGGAGACGAGCTGGTCGACTACGACGACGCAGTGGCCGAGTTCGACCCGGTGTTCGGGCTGGAGGTGCACGTCGAGCTCAACACCGTGTCGAAGATGTTCTGCGCCTGCTCGACCGAGTTCGGCGCGGAGCCGAACACGCACGTGTGCCCGACGTGTCTGGGGATGCCGGGTTCGCTGCCGGTCGTGAACGCCCGGGCGATCGAGTCGGCGATCCTCATCGGCCTGTCGCTGGGCTGCGACATCGCGGAGTGGTGCCGGTTCGCGCGGAAGAACTACTTCTACCCGGACATGCCGAAGAACTACCAGATCAGCCAGTACGACGAGCCGATCGCCTTCGAGGGGTCGGTGACGGTCGAGGTCGACGGGAAGCCGTACGAGATCGCGATCGAGCGCGCGCACATGGAGGAGGACACGGGCAAGTCGTTGCACGTCGGCGGCGCCACCGGCCGGATCCACGGCGCGGACCACTCGGCGCTCGACTTCAACCGGGCCGGCGTGCCGCTGATCGAGATCGTCACGAAGCCGATCGAGGGTGCCGGTGCGGCCGCGCCGGCGGTGGCTCGGGCCTACGTCGGCATGCTGCGGGACCTACTTCGTGCGCTGGGCGTCTCCGACGTCCGCATGGAGCAGGGCTCGCTGCGCTGCGACGCGAACGTGTCCCTCCGCCGATCGCCGACCGCCCCGCTCGGCACTCGGAGCGAGACGAAGAACGTGAACTCGTTGCGGTCGGTGGAGCGTGCGCTGCGGTTCGAGATCGGCCGGCAGGCAGCGATCCTGCGGGCCGGTGGCTCAGTCAAGCAGGAGACCCGGCACTGGCACGAGGACACCGGCATGACCACGCCGGGACGAAGCAAGGAGACCGCGGAGGACTACCGCTACTTCCCCGAGCCCGACCTCGTGCCGATCGCGCCGAGCCGGGAGTGGGTGGAGGAGTTGCGGACGCGGCTGCCCGAACCGCCGGTCAAGCGGATCGCACGACTGAGCGCGGAGTACGGCTACTCCGACGCCGAGATGCGAGACGTGCTCGGTGCTGGTGCCCTCGAGGCCATCGTCGCAACGGTCGCCGCGGGCACGACTCCCCAGGCCGCGCGCAAGTGGTGGATGGGCGAACTTGCCCGCGCCGCGAAGGAGCAGGCGGTGGAACTCGAGGCGTTGCCGATCACCCCCGCCCAGGTCGTGGCCGTCCAGGCGCTGGTGGATTCGGGACGGCTCACCGACAAGATGGCCCGCTCGGTGTTCGAAGGGGTACTCGCGGGGGAGGGCGAGCCGGCGGCGGTGGCGTCAGCCCGCGGCCTCGAGGTCGTCTCGGACGAAGGCGCGCTCGGCGAGGCCGTCGACCGCGCGATCGCCGGCAACCCCGGAGTCGCGGACAAGGTGCGTGACGGCAAGGTCGCCGCCGCGGGTGCGCTGATCGGTGCGGTCATGAAGGACATGAAGGGCCAGGCCGACGCGGCGCGCGTGCGCGAACTGGTCCTGGCGAAGCTGGGCGCGGGCTGATGAGCGACTGCATCTTCTGTCAGATCGTCGCGGGGGAGTCACCGAGCGCGCCGGTGGGTGAGACCGAACACGCGTTGGCCTTCCTCGACATCTTCCCGCTGAACCCGGGGCACACGCTCGTCGTGCCGAAGCGGCACGTCGTCGACCTCGTCCAGGCCGGCGGCGGCCTGGCCGAGATGGCCGACCTGATCGAGAGCACCGCCCGGCTCCTCGACGAACGACTGGAGCCGGCCGGGCTGAACCTCGTGCAGGCCACCCGAGCGGCGGCGGGGCAGGAGGTCTTCCACCTGCACGTCCACCTGGTCCCGATCTATCGCGGCGACGGCGGTCTGCCGGGCGTCCTGGCTCGGGCGCGCAGCACGCAGATGCTGCCCGCCGACGAGCTGGCCGAGGTCCGCTCCCATCTGCTCGGGCTGAACTGACGATGGACCCGGGTTCGGCGGCGGCGCGGGCATGACCAGCGCGGTGATCCTCGTGCCCTGGCACGATCCGACCACTCACCTCGGCGCACTGCCCGACGGGTGGCGGTACGACACGTTCGCCGCGGACGACACCGACCTGCCGAGCGGGCTCGATCCGGCGGAGGTCGGCTTCTACGTTCCGCCGTACACGTTCGATCCGCGCGTGCTCGAGGTGATCCCGAGGTTCCCGGCGCTGCAGGTGGTGCAGTTGCTGACGGCGGGTTACGAACACGCCGAGTCGTTCGTCCCGGCCGGCGTCTCGATGGCGAACGCACGCGGCGTCCACGACGCCAGCACGGCGGAGCTGGCCATGGCGCTGATCCTCGCGTCCCAGCGCGAGCTCGACCGCGACGCGCGGGCGATGACGAGCGGTACCTGGATCACCGGACCGACCCGGGCGTTGGCCGACTGCACCGTCCTCATCATCGGTGCCGGGTCGATCGCGGGCGCGCTGACCCGACGACTGAGCGGCTTCGAGGCCCACGTCGTCTCGGTGGCGAGCACGGCGCGCCACGGGGTCCACGGGATCGACGAACTGACCAGCCTGCTGCCGAGCGCCGACGTGGTCGTCCTGCTGGTGCCGCTGACGCCCACCACGGAAGGACTGCTCGGCGCGTCCGAGTTCGCCGCCTGCAAGCCGGGCGCCCTGATCGTCAACGTGGCCAGGGGAAGGGTCGTCGACACCGATGCGCTGGTGACCGCCTGCCGGTCCGGGCAGGTGCGGGCGGCGCTCGACGTGACCGATCCCGAACCCTTGCCGCCGGGCCATCCGCTGTGGACGACACCGGGCGTGCTGGTCTCCCCGCATCGAGGCGGCAACTCCGCCGCGTTCCTGCCCCGGGCCCGCAGGCTCGTGCGGGACCAGGTCGCCCGGTTCGTGGCCGGCGCGCCGTTGGCGAACCTCGTCGACCGCTGATCGTTGTCCCTGTCGGCGGTTGTGGGCACCATGTGAGCAGGACCACATGCCCGACCCCGATCGAGGAGTGATCAGACGATGACCGCGACCACCGCCGAGACCGCACCGGCCGACCGCACCGCCGGCCCAGGGCGAGGTCCAGTTGCTGATCGGCACCGCCAAGGGGATGTTCACCGCGACGAGCACGGCTGCGCGCGCCGAGTGGACCCTGCGGGGGCCGACCTTCTCGATGCAGGGCGTCTACGGCATCGGCATCACCGCCGCCGTCGACGGCCGGGCGCCGGGACGCCTCTACGCCGGGGTCGACAGCTCGCACTTCGGTCCGTCCCTGTCCTACTCCGACGACCTCGGTGTCGACCTGGCACGAACCGACCGGGTCCGAGCACGGCCCGATCGCGTTCCCGGCCGGAACGATGGAGGGCGACGAACCCGCCATCGTGACCCGCGTCTGGCAGGTCGTCCCGTCGCCCACCGAGCCTGGCGTGGTCTGGGCCGGTACGCAGCCCTCGGCGCTGTTCAAGTCCGTCGACGGCGGCGAGAGCTTCGCGCTGGTGACGAGCCTGTGGGACCACCCGCACCGGGAGAAGTGGGGCGCCGGCTTCGGCGGTCAGGCGATCCACTCGATCCTCCCGCATCCCGACGACCCGGCCCGGCTGCTGGTGGCCATGTCGACCGGCGGCGTCTACCGGACGGACGACGGTGGCGCCACCTGGACGGCGACGAACACCGGGATCAAGGCGTACTTCCTTCCCGACGACCCGTTCCCGGAGTTCGGGCAGTGCGTCCACAAGATCAGCCGTGCGGCGGGTCGCCCGGACACCGTCTACGCCCAGAACCACCACGGCGTGTACCGCTCCGACGACGAGGGACGCACCTGGCAGTCCATCGCCGAGGGGCTGCCGGCCGACTTCGGCTTCCCGATCGTCGCGCATCCCCACCGGCCCGAGACCGTCTACACCTACCCGCTGGTGGCCGACAGCGAGCGGTTCCCACCGAACGCCACGATGCGCGTCTACCGCTCGGACGATGCCGGCGCGACCTGGCAGCCGCAGAGCGGCGGCCTGGCCGACGTGCCCGCCTATTCGATCGTCCTGCGCGACGCCATGTGCACCGACCAGCACGAGGTCGCCGGCGTCTACCTCGGGACGAAGGACGGCTGCGTCTACGCCAGCCACGACGAGGGGGACACGTTCACCCTTGTCGCCGCCCATCTCCCCGACGTGCTCAACGTCAAGGCGGTCAGCGTCGTCTGATCGCTCATCGGAGCGGGCCGAGCACGCTCCGCAGAGGCTTCGTCAGTCGCGTCCGTGGCGGCCCGGGGAGTAGGGCGGTTGCAGTTACTCTCAGGCCGTGAATCTGTCGTTCCTGCAGCGCGGAGGCTGGCGCAAACTCGGCTATGTCGTCGAGTTGGCGCCGTTCCTGGCCGCCATGATCGTGTTGCCCTACGTGATCCCGGGCGGACGTCCGTGGCCGTGGAGTCCGAACACGATGGACCTCCGTGTCTACGTCGAGGCCGGGCACGCCCTCACCCAGGGCGGCGACATCATCACCATGCGGTTCACGCAGTTCAACCTGGCCTTCATCTATCCGATGTTCGCGGCGCTGATCGCGGTTCCCCTCAGCTACGTGCCCTACAAGCTCATGCAGGTGCTCTGGACGATGCTGTCGGTGCTGCTGCTGCGCACCATCCTGCGGCGGTTCGGCGTCCCTCCGGGCATCCTGGTCGGCCTGGTCGGGGCGTTCATCGTCCTGCTCTGCCAGCCGATCCGCGCGACGCTCGGCTACGGGCAGGTCAACCTCATCGTCATGTCGCTCGTGCTCCTGGACCTGCTTCCGGGTCGTCGACTCGGACCCCGCGGCGCGCTGACCGGTCTCGCCGCCGGGATCAAGCTCACGCCGGGGTTGTTCATCGTGTATCTGGCCGCGCTCCGCCGATGGCGCGACGCGGCCTGGGCGCTCGGCGTCTTCCTGGCCACGACCCTCATCGGCCTGCTCTTCCTGCCGCACGAGACGGTCGCGTTCTGGAAGGTGCTGCTGGCGGGCGACACCCGCACCGGCGCGGCCTACTACCTCGGCAACCAGTCGGTGCTCGGCGGGATGGTCCGGCTGTTCGGCGATTCCGCCGCGGTGCATGCGGTCGCCACGGTGCTCGGGATCGCAACGGCACTGCTCGCCGTCTGGGCCGCGGTGCGATGGTCGCGTCGTGGCGAGGAGCTGTTCGCCCTCTCGCTGGTCGGGCTCGGCACCCTGATGGTGTCGCCGCTGTCGTGGACGCATCACTTCGTCTGGGTCGTGCCGTTGACGTTCGCGATGTTCCGCTACGCCCTGCCGCGCGCGGTCAAGGTCGTCGGGGGCTTGTTCTGCGTGTGGGTCATCTCCGGCCTGGTGCTCCAGTGGCTGCCCTACGACCAGGGCCTCGAACTGCTCTACGGGCCGTGGGAGAACTTCGTCTCCGCGATCTCGCCCATCCTCGGGGTGGCGCTGGTCGTGGTGGCCGCCCTCACCGCGAAGGGCGGGGTGACGGCCGTGGCGCCGCCCGAGCGCACCGAGGACGCGGCACCGACTCCCGAGTTCGTCGACGTCGACGGCAAGTCCCGACCGTTGCCCCAGCCGACGTACTGACCCGACCACGCCGTGTGGGTCACGGCGTTCCGCCGGGGCGGGCAACCAGCCGCGGACGCGGCAGCTCCGCTGCGTAGGGTGTCGCCCATGTCCACGAGTACGACGTCACCCGATGCTGCCCAGACCCCGCCGACCACCGCTCCCGCCGCTTCGGCGAACGGTGCGATCGACATCAAGCCCCGCAGCCGCGCCGTCACCGACGGTCTCGAGGCCACCGCGTCCCGCGGCATGCTCCGCGCGGTGGGAATGGGCGACGACGACTGGGTGAAGCCGCAGATCGGGGTCGCGTCGTCGTGGAACGAGATCACGCCGTGCAACCTCTCGCTCGACCGGCTGGCGGACGCGGTCAAGTCCGGGGTCCACGCCGCCGGCGGGTATCCGCTGGAGTTCGGCACGATCTCGGTGTCCGACGGCATCTCCATGGGTCACGAGGGCATGCACTTCTCCCTGGTGTCGCGTGAGGTCATCGCCGACTCCGTCGAGACGGTCATGATGGCGGAGCGTCTCGACGGCTCGGTTCTCCTGGCCGGGTGCGACAAATCCCTGCCCGGCATGATGATGGCGGCCGCCCGGCTCGATCTCGCCTCGGTGTTCCTCTACGCCGGCTCGATCATGCCCGGCAACGTGGACGGCACCGACGTCACCGTCATCGACGCCTTCGAGGCGGTCGGCGCGTGCTTCGCCGGGAAGATGACCCGCGAGCAGGTCGAGAAGGTGGAGCGGGCGATCTGCCCCGGCGAGGGTGCCTGCGGGGGGATGTTCACCGCCAACACGATGGCAGCCGTCGGCGAGGCGCTCGGTATGTCACTCCCCGGCTCGGCCGCGCCGCCCGCCGTCGACCGCCGCCGCGACGGGTTCGCCCACAAGTCCGGTCAGGCCGTCGTCGAGATGTTGCGCAAGGGCATCACCGCGCGCCAGATCATGACCAAGAACGCCTTCGAGAACGCGATCACCGTCGTCATGGCGCTCGGCGGGTCGACCAACGCCGTGCTGCACCTGCTGGCCATCGCCCGGGAGGCCGAGGTCGACCTGACCCTCGACGACTTCAACCGCATCGGCGACCGGGTGCCGCATCTGGGGGACCTCAAGCCGTTCGGCCGGTTCGTGATGAACGACGTCGACAAGGTCGGCGGCATCCCGGTGATCATGCGGGCGCTCCTCGACGCCGGCCTCATGCACGGCGACTGCCTGACGGTCACCGGCAAGACCATGGCCGAGAACCTGGCCGCCCTGAACCCGCCCGACATCGACGGCACGATCATCAGGCACCTCGACGAACCGATCCACAAGACGGGCGGCCTGACGATCCTGCACGGCTCGCTCGCCCCCGACGGCGCCGTCGTGAAGAGTGCCGGCTTCGACAGCAGTGTCTTCACCGGCACCGCCCGGGTGTTCGACGGCGAGCGCAAGGCGATGGACGCTCTCGAGAACGGCACGATCGTGCCCGGTGACGTCGTCGTGATCCGCTACGAAGGGCCCAAGGGCGGACCGGGAATGCGCGAGATGCTGGCCATCACGGGCGCGATCAAGGGCGCCGGGCTCGGCAAGGACGTGCTGCTGATGACCGACGGCCGGTTCTCCGGGGGAACGACCGGCCTGTGCGTCGGCCACGTGGCCCCCGAGGCCGTCGACGGCGGCCCGATCGCCTTCATCGCCGACGGCGACCGGATCACCCTCGACGTGTCGAACAAGCGGCTCGACGTGGACGTGGACGAAGCGACGCTGGCGAAGCGGGCCGAAGGCTGGGCGCCTCCTGCTCCCGCACTACACCACCGGCGTCCTGTCGAAGTACCGCAAGCTCGTCGGCTCCGCGGCCCAGGGCGCGGTCTGCAGCTAGCGTCCGTCCGTCAGCGGGCGCGGGTGGCGCCGAGCAGGGCTGCGAACAGGCGAGCCGGCGTGTCCGGATCGCGCAGGGTCACGGCGAACTGCCGGCCGTCGTGCTGCTCGACCACCAACCCCGGCCCGGTGCGCAACACCAGGGCCGATCGACCGGGACGGAACCGGTAGCCCCAGCCGCCCCACTGCAACGGGTCGATCTGCGCGCTGTGCGCGGTCGCGATGTCGGCGAGCGCGATGCGCTTGAACGCGATGCCGAAGAACCACGACCGGAGCCGTAGCCCCCGTGCGTCGGCAGTGATCTCGATGCGACCGAAGGCGGCAGCGAGCAGTGCGGTGACGAGGAGAGCGCCCGCCGCGACGGGGTTGCCGACGAGTCCGAAGACGACAGCAGCGCCGGCGGCGGCGACCGCGACGACGAGGAACATCGTCGCGCCGAGTGTCTCCGACCAGGCGGCCCGTTCGCCCGGCCGCAGATCCAGTGGCGCGGGCATCGCGCCGGGTTCGAACGCCGGTGCGGCGGCGCGGCGCCAGAGCAACCACCCCGGTAGCAGGCCGAGCAGCAGGAACGGGACCATCAGCGCGAGTCGCCAGCCGAGTCGCGCCTGGGCGGCCGAACCGCCGTCGACGGTGGCCCAGGCCGAGATCACCCACGCCCCGGCGACCGGGGCGGCGACCAGCCCACTGAGCATGACGATCACGTCGGCGACCGCCGAGCGACGGCGCAGGAGGGCGGCGAGCGAACCGAGGACGGCCGCGCCCGTCGTGACCCCCAGGCTGAGGGCGTACACGGTCGTCGTCGTGCCGATCGAGTCGGGCAGCCCAACGCCGCTCCAGTGCGTGGCGATGTCGGCCGGCAGGACGTCGTGCCAGCGAGCGTGGGACACGAGGACCACTGCCGCCGGCAGCCAGAGGGCGACGAGACCCAGTGCGGTGCGCCAGGGGTTGAGCGCCGGTACCGCGGCCGCTCGCGGTGTGCGCCGTGTGGCCGTCATGACGTCGCCGGCTCGGTCTGGGCCTGGGCCAGGTCGTGGATCATCCTCACCATCTCCGTTTCGTCGAGACCGAGTCGCCGAGCGTCGGTGACGAAGGTCGTCGCGTTCTCGATCAGTAGGGTCCGGGCTGCGTCGACGTGCCCGCAGACCACCGCGCCGCGCCCGCGCCGTAGCTCGACGAGGCCTTCGTCCCGCAACACGGCATAGGCGCGCAGCACGGTGTGCACGTTCACGTCCAGCGCTGTGGCCAACTCGCGCGCGGCGGGGAGCCGATCACCCGGCCCGACCTCGCCGCGCCCGATGCTGCCCCGTATCGACGCCGCGATCTGGGCAGCCAGTGGCTGCGCCGAACGGGTGTCGATGCGGGTGAGCACGGCGTCACCGTACCTCGATTGTTCGCATTGCACTAGAACAATGTTGAAGTTCCTCGGTGATACGCAAGGCGGCACCGCAGTGCCGTCGAAGTGCCGAAGCGGTCGCATCGTGAGACGGGTCACCATCGCGAGTTGACGTCGACGACATGTGGGTGCACCGTGAACGTCATGCGTACGAACCAGATTCTCGTACTTTCGCGGCGTGCCGTCTGAGCTGAAGCTCACGACAGCACGCCACCCTCGCAAGCCTGACCGGCGGCGGGGGTTTTTTGTTGCCCGGCACCACGAGCGATACGAAGCGAACCACCTCCGCACCGCACCAGGCGCGGACGCCACACACGAAAGAGGGCCACGTCATGAGCAGCACACCGAGCCGGACCGGACAGTCGATGAACGGCGCCGAGAGCCTGATCGCCTCCCTGGAGGAGGTCGGCGTCGACACGATCTTCGGAATCCCCGGCGGTGCGATCCTGCCGGCCTACGACCCGCTGCTCGCGTCAGAGCGGATCCGGCACATCCTTGTGCGGCATGAGCAGGGCGCAGGTCATGCCGCACAAGGGTATGCAACGGCCAGCGGCCGGGTCGGTGTCTGCATGGCGACCTCCGGCCCCGGCGCGACCAACCTGGTGACGCCGATCGCCGACGCCTACATGGACTCGGTGCCGATCGTCGCCATCACGGGTCAGGTGGCCTCCAGCCTCATCGGCACGGACGGCTTCCAGGAAGCCGACATCTGCGGCATCACGATGCCCATCACCAAGCACAACTACCTGGTGAAGGATCCGGCCGAGATCCCGCGGGTGATCGCCGAGGCGTTCCACATCGCGGGCACCGGGCGGCCCGGACCGGTTCTCGTCGACGTCGCGAAGGACGCGATGCAGGCCATGACCGAGTTCCAGTGGCCGCCGACCCAGCACCTCCCCGGCTACCGGCCGATCACCAAGCCGCACCCGAAGCAGGTCGCGCAGGCCGGTCGGGCGATCGTCGAGTCCAGCCGCCCGGTCCTCTACGTGGGCGGTGGCGTGCTCAAGGCGAGGGCCACCGACGAGCTGCGACAGCTCGCGGAGCTCACCGGCATCCCGGTGGTGACGACGCTGACGGCCCGCGGTGCCTTCCCCGACAGCCACGAGCTGCACCTCGGCATGCCCGGGATGCACGGCACCGTCGCCGCCGTCGGGGCCCTGCAGCAGAGCGACCTGCTGATCTCCCTCGGGACGCGCTTCGACGACCGGGTCACCGGGAAGCTGTCGTCGTTCGCCCCGTACGCCAAGGTGATCCACGCCGACATCGACCCGGCCGAGATCTCGAAGAACCGGGCCGCCGACATCCCGATCGTCGGTGACGCGCGCGAGGTGATCCTCGAGCTGATCAGCGCGATCGAGGCCGAGTTCGCGGGTGGTCACCGGGGTGACTACAAGAGCTGGCGCGAGCGGATGCAGGACCTGAAGGACCGTTATCCCCTCGGCTACGACGAGCCCGACGACGGGGGATTGGCGCCACAGAAGGTGATCCGGCGCATCGGTGAGATCACCGGCCCCGAGGGGATCTTCGTGCCCGGGGTGGGCCAGCACCAGATGTGGGCCTCGCAGTTCATCAACTACGAACGGCCGAACTCCTGGATGACCTCCGGAGGGCTCGGCACCATGGGCTTCTCGGTGCCGGCCGCGATGGGTGCCAAGGTCGGCGCACCCGAGCGCACGGTCTGGTCGATCGACGGTGACGGCTGCTTCCAGATGACCAACCAGGAACTCGCGACCTGCGCCCTCAACAACATCCCGATCAAGGTCGCGGTGATCAACAACTCCAGCCTCGGCATGGTCCGGCAGTGGCAGACGCTGTTCTACGGCGGTCGCTACAGCAACACCGACCTCCACACCGGCGCTGCCCGTCGCATCCCCGACTTCGCCAAGCTGGCCGACGCCTACGGGTGCATCGGGCTGCGGTGCGAGTCCGAAGCCGACCTCGACGCGACGATCGAGAAGGCGATGGGCATCGACGACGTCCCGGTCGTCATCGACTTCGTCGTGCATCGCGACGCGATGGTGTGGCCGATGGTCGCCGCCGGCGCGTCCAACAGCGACATCCAGTTCGCCCGCGACATCGCTCCCGACTGGGACCGCGGTGAGGAAGAGGAGGCCGCGCGATGACGACGCACACGCTGTCGGTGCTCGTCGAGGACGTCCCGGGCGTCCTGGCCCGCGTCGCGAGCCTGTTCTCCCGTCGGGGTTTCAACATCGAGTCGCTGGCGGTCGGACCCACCGAGCACTCGGATCTGTCCCGCATGACGATCGTCGTGAACGTCGACGAGTTGCCGCTCGAGCAGGTCACCAAGCAGCTCCACAAACTCATCAACGTGCTGAAGATCGTGGAGCTCGAGCCCGACGCCTCGGTCGAACGCGAACTGCTGTTGGTGAAGGTCCGCGCCGACGCGAGCACGCGCGGTCAGGTCATGGATGCGTTGTCGATGTTCCGGGCCCACGTGGTCGACGTCGGCACGGACGCGCTCACCATCGAGTCCACGGGCTCGCGCGAGAAGCTCGGTGCGCTGCTGCACGTCCTCGAGCCCTTCGGGATCCGTGAGCTCGTGCAGTCCGGCACGGTCGGGCTCGGCCGCGGTGGACGTTCGATGACCGACCGCGCGTTGCGCAGCCTGGCCGAGCGACCCGAGCGCAGCGCCTGAGCGCAGCCCTGTCAGCGTCCTGATTCCCGTCGGCCCCTGGGTCCGGCGTCCGTTCGGCCGGCCTGGTCGAACCCATCCGAGAAGGAGCAATCGCAGTGCCAGCACAGATGTTCTATGACGACGACGCCGACCTCTCGATCATCCAGCAGCGCAACGTGGCCGTCCTGGGCTACGGCAGCCAGGGTCATGCGCACGCACTCTCGTTGCGGGACTCGGGAGTCGACGTTCGCGTCGGGCTGCTCCCGGGCAGCAAGAGCCGGGCGAAGGCGGAGGCCGAAGGTCTTCGTGTGCTGACACCGTCGGAAGCGGTCGAGGAGGCCGACCTCATCGTCGTCCTCGCGCCCGACCCGGCTCAGCGCAAGCTCTACGCCGAGGCCATCGAGCCGAACCTCGTCGACGGTGATGCGATCTTCTTCGGCCACGGCTTCAACATCCGCTACGACCTCATCAAGCCGCCGGCCGGCGTCGACGTCGCCATGGTCGCCCCGAAGGGCCCGGGGCACCTGGTCCGCCGCGAGTACGTCGAGGGTCGCGGCGTGCCCGTGCTCGTCGCCGTCGAGCAGGACGCCACCGGCAACGCGTGGCCGCTCGCGCTCGCCTACGCCAAGGCCATCGGCGGCCTGCGTGCGGGCGGCATCAAGACGACCTTCACCGAGGAGACCGAGACCGACCTGTTCGGTGAGCAGGCCGTCCTCTGCGGCGGGATGTCCGAACTCGTGATGAAGGGCTTCGAGACCCTCACCGAGGCCGGCTATCAGCCCGAGGTCGCGTACTTCGAGTGCCTGCACGAGCTCAAACTGATCGTCGACCTCATGTACGAGGGCGGGATCGCCAAGCAGCGCTGGTCCGTCTCCGATACCGCCGAGTACGGCGACTACGTCTCCGGCCCGCGCATCATCGATGATCGGGTGAAGCAGAACATGCGCGCCGTGCTCGACGACATCCAGAACGGTGCCTTCGCGAAGCGCTTCATCGACGACCAGGACGCCGGTGCGCCGGAGTTCCTCGAGCTGCGTGCCAAGGGTGCGGCGCACCCGATCGAGGCGACCGGTCGTGAACTGCGCGATCTGATGGCCTGGGTGAAGAGCCACGACGACGACTACGTCGAGGGTTCGGCGGCGCGCTGAGAAGCCCATCGCCGACCGACCCCGTATGGGCCGTCCTGCCGACCGGCGGGACGGCCCATGCGATGTGCCGGGAGGCTCAGCCGAAGATCGACAGGCCGAAGTGCGACACGATCAGCACGGCCGGGATCGCGTAGACGACGATCAGGCACAACGCCTGCCAGCGCCGCAGGAACGCGGCGACGTGCCGGACCGGTGCAGGCACCGGCAGCACGTCGGCGAGGACGTAGAGCGCGGTCGTCACGAAGATGGGGATCGTCACCGACCACACGAGCATGCACCACGGGCACAGCCGCTGGATGTGGTAGATGCTCTGGAACATCAGCCAGCCGACGAAGCCGATACCGAAGATCGTGCCCAGCAGCAGGCCGCCCCACATCCACACCGCGTAGCGCGCCCGGGCCAGCAGCCCCATCCCGAAGACGAACAGGCCGCCGAACGCGACCAGCCCGATGATCGGGTTCGCGAAGCCGAACGCCTCCCCTTGGGGCGAGGTCATCACCGAGGCGCAGTTGACGACACTGTTGAGGCTGCAGGAGAGCTGGGTGCCTGGATCCTCGAGGAGCCGGATCCGGTCAACTGTCAGCGAGAAGGCGCCGAGCAGACCGAGGGCCGAGCCGAACACGAGCAACAGCGTGTAGGCCAACGAAGGCGAACCCACCGGGTCGGTCCACCGCCGCCGTACGGGCGTGGTCCCGCCTGAATCGACGGCGTCGTCGGCGTCCAGCGCGTGGTCGGTACTCACCGCGCCAGTCTCGCATCCGGCTCACATCCCGCCGGTGCGGCGGCCTCGGCCCCTGGATGGGCGCCGGCGACGCTGATGCCGGAAAGCGGTTGCGCGGCGCGGCCTCTGTTAGCTTGTCCGCCAGCACTCGGAGGCTGCCACCCGCAGCGCAACTCCGGGTTCCGTCGTGTCAGTCGGCAGCACAGAGTCGTGCGTCGAGCGTCGTCAGCGTTCGAACGTCCTGTGTGAAGGAAGCGATCGTCTCGTGGGAAAACCCGTCGTCCTCATCGCCGAAGAGCTGTCCGCCGCCACGCTGGACGCGCTGGGCCCCGACTTCGAGGTGCGGCACTGCAACGGTGCCGACCGGGCCGAACTCCTCCCGGCTATCGCGGACGCCAACGCGATCCTCGTGCGCAGCGCGACCAAGGTCGATGCCGAGGCGTTGGCGGCGGCGCCCCGGCTCCAGGTCGTGGCCCGTGCCGGTGTCGGCCTCGACAACGTCGACGTGAAGGCGGCCACGCAGGCCGGCGTGATGGTCGTCAACGCACCGACGTCGAACATCACCAGCGCCGCGGAGCTCGCCATCGGGCTCGCTCTCGCCGTCGCCCGTCGCATCCCGAACGCGAACGCCTCGCTCAAGCGCGGGGAATGGAAGAGGTCCGGCTTCACCGGGGTCGAACTCGTCGACAAGACCGCGGGGATCGTGGGCCTGGGCCGGATCGGCGTCCTCGTGGCCCAACGGCTCGCGGCCTTCGGCATGGACGTCATCGCGTACGACCCCTACGTACAGCCGGGCCGCGCGGCCGCGACCGGCGTGCGGCTGGTCTCCCTCGACGAACTCCTCGCCAACGCCGACCTGATCAGCGTCCACCTGCCCAAGACACCCGAGACGGTGGGCCTGATCGGTGACGCCGAGCTCCACCGGGTGAAGCCCGGGCTGATCCTCATCAACGCGGCGCGCGGCGGGATCGTGGACGAGACCGCGCTCGAGTCTGCCCTGGCCGAGAAGCGGATCGGCGGGGCCGGCGTCGACGTCTACACCACCGAGCCGTGCACCGACTCGCCGCTCTTCGCCTACGACAACGTCGTCGTCACCCCGCACCTGGGCGCCAGCACGGACGAGGCCCAGGAGAAGGCCGGCGTGGCCGTGGCGAAGTCCGTCCGCCTTGCGCTGGCCGGAGAGCTCGTGCCCGACGCCGTCAACGTGGCCGGCGGGGTGATCGCCGAGGACCTACGCCCCGGTATCCCGCTCACCGAACGGCTCGGCCGCGTCTTCACCGCGCTGGCCGGCGGCGTCGCCCAGCAGTTGGACGTCGAGGTCCGCGGGGAGATCAGCACCAGCGACGTCTCCGTGCTGCGACTCGCCGCGTTGAAGGGCGTCTTCACCGACATCGTGACCGAGCAGGTGACCTATGTGAACGCGCCCCTGCTGGCGGCCGAGCGTGGGACCGAGGTCAGGCTCGTCACCGAGGTCGACAGCACCGACTACCGGAACCTCATCACCCTGCGAGGCACGTTGGGCGACGGCACGATGGTGTCGGTTTCGGGGACCCTCGCCGGTGTTCGGCAGGTCGAGCGGGTCGTCGAGGTCAACGGGTACGCCGTCGACATCGACCTCGCCGCCCACATGCTCTTCCTCATCTTCGTCGACCGGCCCGGCGTCGTCGCGTCGCTCGGAAAGGTCCTCGGTGAGCACGGCACGAACATCGCCGGCATGCAGGTCAGCCGGACCCGCCAGGGCGGTCAGGCGTTCGCGATCCTGACGCTGGACTCGGCCGTGCCCAACGACGTCATCGAGTTGCTGGGCAAGGAGATCGACGCCGAGAAGGTGACGATCGCCGACCTCGACGACTGAGCCTCGACCGTCGGGGCGCTGTCCGTCGGCGCCAATCTCAGAGCTTCGTGGCGACCAGAACGCACGCGTCGTCGGTGACCATCACGTCGCTCGTCGCGAACCGCTCGTCGGTCAGCCAGCGGTGCCGGAGGACGTCGACGGAACCCGCGTACATCGGCGGCCAGGTGTTCGTCGGCGTGAAGTCGTCGAGCACCGCGATCCCACCGGGTTCGAGGAAGTCGACCACGCCGTCCGGACCGGCCTTCTTCGGTTCGCGGGAGTCGACGAACAGCAGCGAGAAGGGTCCCGACTTCGTGAGCTCCCGCCAGTCCGCAGCCAGCACGCTCACCCGGTCGTCGTCGGCGAACAGCTTCCCGACCTGGCCCGCGAGCTCCTGATCGACCTCGGCGGTGACGAGCCGAGCGTCCGACCGGAGCCCCGAGTAGATCCAGGCCGCGCCGACCCCGCAACCCGTTCCGATCTCGGCGAGGGTTCCGGTCCGGCTGGCGGCCAAGGTGGCCAGCAGGCGGCCCGTCTCGACCCGGCACGAAGCGATGAAGCCGCGGCTCCGGGACAGCGAGAGCGCCTGGGCGACGATGCGCGGTTGCTCGGGAGGTGCGCTCACGCCCGCCACTGTAGCCGCGCGGACCGGCGTCTTGACATGCGGAAGAATTCGTACCGCCATCCGGACGAGCAACTAGGGTGCGAACCATGCCAACGTCCTACGACATCGCGGTCATCGGCGGCGACTTCATCGGCCCCGAGGTCACCGAGCAGGCGGTCAAGGTGCTGCGCGCCAGCGCGGACCGGGCCGGCTTCGCGGTCGCCACCACCGACTACGACCTGGGTGCGAACCGCTACCTGGCCACGGGTGAGGTGCTGCCCGATTCGGTCCTCGACGAGCTCCGCGGTGCGGACGCGCTGCTGCTCGGAGCGGTCGGCGGCGTGCCGAACGACCCCAAGCTGCCGTCCGGCATCCTCGAGCGGGGGCTGCTGCTGAAGCTGCGGTTCGCCCTCGACCAGTGCGTGAACCTTCGACCGTCGAAGCTCTGGCCGGGCACGCGGGGCCCGCTGCGCGACACCGGGCCGATCGATTTCGTGGTCGTCCGCGAGGGCACCGAGGGCCCGTACGTCGGGAACGGGGGCTCGATGCGCACGGGGACCGCACACGAGGTCGCCACCGAGGTGAGCCTGAACACGGCATTCGGTGTCGAGCGCGTCGTCCGCGACGCCTTCGTCCGCGCCCAGGCCCGGGAGCGCCAGACGCTGACCCTCGTCCACAAGACCAATGTCCTGGTGAACGCCGGCGGCCTGTGGGCGCGAGTCTTCGGCGAGGTCGCGCCGGACTTCCCGGACGTCACGACCAACTACCTCCACGTGGACGCCGCGACGATCGTCATGGCCACAGCGCCCGAACGTCTGGACGTGGTCGTCACCGACAACCTGTTCGGCGACATCCTCACCGACCTCGCCGCCGCCGTGACCGGCGGCATCGGACTGGCCGCCAGTGCGAACATCAACCCGGCGCGCACGGCTCCCTCGATGTTCGAACCCGTGCACGGATCGGCACCCGACATCGCCGGCACCGGCAAGGCCGACCCGACCGCGGCCGTGTTGTCGATCGCCCTGATGCTCCAGCACCTCGGCCAGGACGAGGCGGCCGCGCGGATCGAATCGGTCGTCGAGGCGGACCTCGCCGATCGAGCTGCCGGACCCGTCCGGACGACGACCGAGATCGGTGACGCGCTCGCCGCTGCGGTGGCCTGACCGCCTCTGCGGGGCACGGCCATCTGGCGAGATACCCGGGATACTGAGACGGCCTCGCGAGTATCGTCAACGCCCATGACCGCAACGACCCACCCCGCATCCCCGCGGGCCGGCGTCACGTTCGACGTCCGCTCGTCCAGCGCCAGCACGCCCGCCGCCCGGCGCGAGGAGATTCTCGCCAACCCGGGCTTCGGACAGTTCTTCACCGACCACATGGTCAAGGCGGTATGGACAGCGGAGCAGGGCTGGCACGACGCGGTCGTCACCGACTACGGGCCCTTCCTCGTCGACCCCGCGTCGGCGGTTCTGCACTACGCCCAGGAGATCTTCGAGGGCCTGAAGGCCTATCGACGTCCCGACGGCTCGATCTGGACATTCCGCGCGGATGTCAACGCGCAGCGGTTCACCCGTTCGGCGCAGCGGCTCGCCCTGCCGGAGTTGCCGCCGGAGATGTTCCTCGACGCCGTCAACGCGTTGGTCTCGGTCGACCGCGACTGGGTGCCCGGACGTCCCGATACGAGCCTCTACCTGCGCCCGTTCATGTTCGCGTCCGAGGTGTTCCTCGGCGTGCGGGCCGCCAGGCACGTGACCTTCTCGGTGATCGCGTCACCCGCCGGGTCCTACTTCGCCGGTGGGTTGAAGCCGGTGTCGATCTGGATCAGCCCCGATTACTCGCGGGCCGCCCCGGGCGGAACCGGCGCGGCGAAGTGCGGTGGCAACTATGCGAGCAGCCTCATCGCCCAGCAGGAGGCCGCCGCACACGGATGCGAGCAGGTCGCGTTCCTCGACGTCGTGGAGAACCGGTACCTCGAAGAACTCGGCGGGATGAACATCTTCGTCGTCCGCCGCGACGGGTCCGTCCACACGCCCGCGCTCACCGGCACGATCCTCGAAGGTGTCACCAGGCACGCGATCATGCAGGTGGCCGCCGACTTCGGGCACGACGTGGTCGAGGGCAGGATCGCCTTCGACGAGGTCGTCGACGGGCTCGGCAACGGTGACGTCACCGAGGTCTTCGCCTGCGGCACCGCCGCCGTGATCACCCCGATCGGCCGCTTCGTCACCCAGGGCGGCCCGGTCGAGGTGGCCGACGGGGGAACCGGCCTGGTGACGCAGAAGATCCGCGACCAGCTCGTCGGTATCCAGACGGGTGCCGTCGAGGACCGTCACGGCTGGACTCACCAGGTGGTTCCCGCCGGCTGATGACACAGCCTCCGACCCGCCCCGGCGATCGTTCGCCGGGGCGGGCCATCCCTGCCTGGTCCCTCGTCCTGACCGGCGTCGTCTCGGTCCAGTTCGGCGGAGCGCTGGCGGCGACGCTGATCCCCGAACTCGGCCCGTCCGGAACCGTCGCGCTGCGGCTCGGTCTCGGGATGGTCATCCTGGTCGTGGCCATCCGTCCGCGCGTGCGGACCCTCGACCGGCACGATCTCGCCGCGGTCGGTGCATTCGGGGTCGTGCTCGGCGTGATGAACCTGTCCTTCTACGAGGCGCTGGCCCGTCTGCCGATGGGTGTCGCGGTGACCATCGAGTTCATCGGGCCGCTCGGGCTCGCGGCCGCGTTGTCCCGCCGCCGCCGAGATGTGGCGGCAGTGGCGCTGGCCGGATTCGGCGTGGTGGCGGTGAACTGGGGCGAGTTCGACGACATCGCGTGGGCCGGCGTCGGGTTCGCCCTCCTGGCCGGGGCGATGTGGGCGTGCTACGTGCTCCTGTCGGGCGCTACCGGGCAACGGCTCCCGAAACTGGACGGGCTCGCGCTGGCCATGGTCGTCGCGTCCGCACTGGTCGTCCCGCTCGGCGTCGCACATGCGGGGTCTGCGCTGCTCGAACCCCGGAACCTGTTGCTGGGGCTGGTGATCGCGCTGCTGTCCTCGGTGTTCCCGTACTCCCTGGAGTTGATCGCACTCAGAAGGCTCGCGGCCTCGGTGTTCGGCGTCTTGATGAGCCTCGAGCCGGCGGTCGCGGCAGTGGCCGGCTGGGTCGTCCTCGGGCAGCGACTGACGGGACTGCAGTTGGCCGGGATGACCTGCGTGGTGGCGGCGTCGGTCACCATCACGCGTCCGGCCAGGGCCGCGTCGCTCGACATCTGAGCCGCCGGCTGGCAGAGTTGAGGGCGATGTTCACCCCAGTCGCGATTATTTCCTAGCGCACACGCCCGCCGGAGCCAGTCCGGCCCGCGAGTGCGCTGCACCTCTCGTCCCGATCTTCGGGCGGGAGGTTTTTTCATTCCCAGAACCTCGATACGCCGAGCAGTCCGGAGAACCAGCGATGAGTACCGATCAGCTGAGCAACGATCCGCCGACACCCCCTGCGACCGGTGGCGACGGATCGTCACGCACCTTCCACGTCTACGACACGACGCTGCGCGACGGCGCCCAGCAGGAGGGTCTCAACCTGTCGGTGAACGACAAGTTGGCGATCGCGGCGCACCTCGACGAGCTCGGCGTCGGCTTCATCGAAGGTGGCTGGCCGGGCGCGAACCCTCGTGACACCGAGTTCTTCGCGCGGGCACGGAGCGAACTGACGCTGCGCCACGCCACCCTCGCCGCCTTCGGCGCCACCCGCCGTGCCGGTTCGCGTGCGGCCGAGGACCCGCAGGTGCTGGCGTTGTTGAACTCGGGCGCGCCGGTCGTCACGCTCGTGGGGAAGGGTCACGACGGCCACGTACGCCGCGCCCTGCGCACCACGCTCGAGGAGAACCTCGCGATGGTGGCCGACACGATCTCCTTCCTGCGCGCCGAGGGCCGCCGGGTGTTCCTCGACGCGGAGCACTTCTTCGACGGCTACCTCTCCAATCGCGCGTACGCGTTGGAGGTCCTCGCCGCTGCCACCGAGGCCGGTGTCGAGGTGGTGGCGCTCTGCGACACCAACGGCGGCATGCTCCCCAGTCAGTTGACCGATGTGGTCGGTGACGTCGTCACGATGATGGGCAGCGACGGTGCGCTCGTGGGCATCCACTGTCACAACGACACGGGATGTGCGGTCGCGAACACGCTCGCCGCCGTCGACGCCGGTGCCCTGCACGTACAGGGGACGCTGAACGGTTACGGCGAGCGGACCGGGAACGCCGACCTGGTGACGATCGTCGCGAACCTCGAACTGAAGAAGGACTATCCGGGGTTCGCGGGCACCGGACTCGCCGAGGCAGCTCGAATCTCGCACGCGGTCGCGGAGATCACGAACGTCCCGCCCTACTCGCGGCAGCCCTACGTCGGGGCCTCGGCCTTCACCCACAAGGCCGGGCTGCACGCCAGCGCCATCAAGATCGACCCGGATCTCTTCCAGCACATCGATCCCGAACTCGTCGGGAACGACATGCGGATCCTGGTCTCGGACATGGCCGGACGTGCCTCCATCGAGCTCAAGAGCGCAGAACTCGGCTACGACCTGGCCGGTGACCGCGAGCTGTTGACTCGCATCATCGGCCGCGTGAAGGCGGCCGAACTCGAGGGCTACACGTTCGAGGCGGCCGACGCGAGCTTCGAGCTCCTCCTGCTCGAGGAGGCGACGGGCGCACGTCCGCACTTCTTCGACGTCGAGTCCTGGCGTGTGCACACCGAGTCGCGGCCCGGTGCCGATGCCCTCAGTGAGGCGACGGTGAAGCTTCAGGCACGGGGCAAGCGCTATGTCATCACCGGCGAGGGCAACGGGCCGGTGAACGCCATGGACGCCGCGCTCCGGCTGGCCATCACCGAGGCCTACCCCGTGGTCGAGCGGTTCGAGCTGATCGACTACCGGGTGCGGATCCTCGACTCCAGCAAGGGCACCGACGCGACGATCAGAGTCCTCATCGAGTCGACGGACGGCGAGGAGTCGTGGGAGACCGTCGGGGTGGGCGAGAACATCGTCGAGGCCTCATGGGAGGCACTCGTCGACTCGATCGTCTACGGGCTCGTCCGACACCACGGCGACCGGGACGTTCTGGGCGGGCCCGGCGCAGCCGGTTCCACGCGCCATGCCAACACCTCCGGTCCCGAACCGTCCGCCGTAGCGGCCCCGGCACCGGCCACCGCCGACGTGACGGCCTGACGTGCGGATCGCCAGGTTCGCGCTCGGCGACGATCCCCGGTTCGGCGTCGTCGGCCGTGACGGCGACGAGGACGTGATCGCGCCGCTCGTCGGCGACCCCATGTTCCACGGTGTGCAGCTCACCGGGGAGAAGCTCACGCTGGCCGACGTCCGGCTGCTCGCCCCGGTCCTGCCGCGGAGCAAGGTCGTGGCGGTGGGCCGCAACTATGCGGCGCACGCCGCGGAACTCGGCAATGCGGTACCCGACGAGCCGATGATCTTCATCAAGCCCAACACGTCGGTGATCGGCCCGGGGGAGGCGATCGTCTACCCCCGTTCGAGCAGCGAGGTCCACTACGAAGGCGAGCTGGCCGTCGTCATCGGACGGATCGCGAAGGACGTGCCCGCCGAGCGAGCGAACGAGGTCGTCTTCGGCTACACGGTGGCCAACGACGTGACCGCCCGCGACCTGCAGCGCCGGGACGTCCAGATGACGCGGGGCAAGGGCTTCGACACGTTCTGTCCCTTGGGCCCGTGGATCGAGACCGAACTCGACCCGGCCGATCTCTTCGTCCGGACGCAGCTGAACGGCCGCGTCGTGCAGGACGGCCGCACCTCGGCCATGATCCACGGGGTGGCCGACCTGATCGCCTTCGTGTCGTCGGTGATGACACTGCTCCCTGCCGACGTCATCCTCACGGGCACGCCGGCCGGCGTCGGGCCGATGGAGATCGGTGACTCGGTCTCGGTCGAGGTGGAGGGCATCGGCATGCTGACGAACCGGATCGTCGACCCTGAGTGACGGTGGGCGAGGCGCTCGGGCGACGCGTCGCGCGAGACGGCCACGACCATCGCGCTGGCTAGACTCGCTCGCATCATGACCTCTCCTCCTACCGCCGACGCTGCCCCTTCCACCCTTCCGGACGTGACCACGACCGGGCCGCGGCTGCGCTTCTGTCCTTCCCCGACCGGCGTTCCGCACGTCGGTCTCATGCGCACCGCCCTGAGCAACTGGGCGCACGCCCGGCACACCGGCGGCACGCTCGTCTTCCGCATCGAGGACACCGACGCCGCGCGCGACAGCGAGGAGAGCTACCTCCAACTGCTGGACGCCATGCGCTGGTTGGGGATCGACTGGGACGAAGGTGTCGAGGTCGGCGGCCCGTACGGGCCGTACCGGCAGAGCGAACGCCGTGCGCTCTACGACGACGTCCTGCGCCGGCTGATCGACGCGGGCTACGTCTACGAGGCGTTCTCCACGCCCGAGGAGGTCGAGGCACGTCACCGCGCGGCCGGACGGGATCCCAAGCTGGGTTACGACAACCTCGACCGTGGTCTGTCGGCGGCGCAGATCGCGGCCTATCGCGGGGAGGGCCGGGTACCGGTCTACCGGTTCCGCATGCCCGAGACCGACGTGAGCTTCGTCGATGCCATCCGTGGCGAGGTCGTCTTCCGGGCGGGCAGCACTCCCGACTTCGTCGTCGCCCGCGCTGGTGGCGAACCCCTGTACACCCTGACGAATCCGGTGGACGACGCCACGATGCGCATCGACCTGGTGCTCCGCGGTGAGGACCTCTTGTCCTCGACCCCGCGCCAGATCCCGATGCACCGGGCCCTCGTCGAGCTGGGGATCTCCGAGCGTGTGCCCGAGTTCGGCCATCTCCCGTTCGTCATGGGCGAGGGCAACAAGAAGCTCTCGAAGCGCGATCCCCAGTCCAACATGTTCAACCTGCGCGACGCGGGCTTCCTGCCGGAGGGCCTGGGCAACTACCTGATGCTGCTCGGATGGTCGATCGGGGCGGACCGGGACGTCTTCACGATGACCGAGGCGGTGCAGGCGTTCGACGTGCACGACGTGAACCAGAGCCCGGCGCGGTTCGACCTCGTCAAGGCGACGGCGCTCAACGGTGACCACATCCGCATGCTCGAACCCGATGACTTCGCGCTGCGGCTGGTCCCGTACCTCCACGAGGCCGGTCTGATCGAGGCCGATCCGGACGCCCGCGACCTCGCACTGCTGCGATCGGCCGCTCCGCTCGTCCAGACGCGAATGGCCCTGCTCGGGGAAGCCGCCGGGCTGCTCGGGTTCCTGTTCGTCACACCTGAGGAGTTCGCGGTCGATCCGGGAGACCGGGCGAAGTTCCTCGACACCGATGACGGACGCCGGGTGCTCGCCGCGGCCCACGGCGCCCTCGCTGCCCTCGAGCCGACCGCGTGGACGACTGCAGCGATCGAGGAGGCGCTTCGAGGCAACCTGATCGACGGTCTGGGACTCAAGCCGAGAGTGGCGTTCGGACCCGTGCGTGTCGCTGTCACCGGCAGCCGGATCTCACCGCCATTGTTCGAGTCCATGGAACTGCTCGGAGCCGACGAGAGTCTTCGCCGGCTGGCGGCGGCCAGGGACTTCACGGCGGGATGACAGTAAGGGGACCGCGATGACGGTGACCGAGGTAACCGGTGCAGACGGGCGCGAGTTCGTGGACCGGTTGCGAGAGCAGGGGTGGCCGATGCCGCCGGCGCTCGCCCAGAAGGCCTCGCGATTCCGTCGGGTGGGCAGCCTGCACCCGGCTCTCTACGTCGCGGCGGTCGCGGTACATCGGGTGCGGCGTCGGATCCGCTGGCTCACCGGCGGTGCGCGGTGGGCGGCCGGGCGGAGCACCGAACCGCAGCTCACCCGGGTCATCCGGCACCGGTCGCTGCTGATGCGTCAGCTCGGCGACACCCAGATGTGGATGCAGGAGAACAAGGTCACCAACCTCCGAGTCGCCGCTGCTCGCACGGACGGCCTGCTCATTCGACCGGGCGAGACGTTCTCGTTCTGCCGCACGGTCGGCAAGGCGACGAGCCGGCGAGGCTTCGTCGACGGGATGCTGCTCTCCAACGGCAAGGCGATGACCGGTGTCGGCGGCGGCATCTGCCAGCTCGCGAACCTCTTGTACTGGATGGCTCTGCACAGCGACCTCACCGTCGTGGAGCGGTCCGAGCACGGCTTCGACCCGTTCCCCGACAACAACCGCGTGATCCCGTGGGGCACCGGCGCGGCGATCTACTACAACTACGTCGACCTCGTGTTCCGCAACGACACCGATCGCACCTACCAACTCCTCACCCGGGTGGGCGAGCGCTATCTCGAGGGTGAGTTGCGAACGGACGGGGCCCTGACCCATTCGTATTCCGTGCACGCGGAGAACGAACAGTTCTTCGTCGTGGACGGCGAGTACTTCCGACGCAACGAGATCTGGCGGACCGTGATCGACCGTCGCACCGGCGACCACGTCGGCGAGGAGCTGGTACGCCGCAACCTCGCGCTCGTCACCTACGTGCCCGAGGAGTTCCGGCGGCCGGGCGACGCGGTCCCGACCGGCCCACTCGGCGAGCCGGTGCCGGTGCGCGAACCACGTTGGCGCTGATCGGCGATTTCGGACCTTGCCTTCGCGTGCACTATCCTTGCGAGTCGGTTCGCGGGCCGAATCCGAGGGCGCTGAGGCGTCCACGGCGACGGCCGTGAGGCTGCTGTGGGGTATGGTGTAATTGGCAACACGGCTGATTCTGGTTCAGTTGTTCTAGGTTCGAGTCCTAGTACCCCAGCGGTGACTTCCTCCGGTTTCCGGAGCCTGTCGTCATGTCCAGAACCGCCATCTTCAGAGTCGTCATGTGTGGAACAGCATCAAGCACGAGCTAGGGCCCCGTTGTGTAGCGGCCTAGCACGCCGCCCTCTCAAGGCGGTAGCGCGGGTTCGAATCCCGTCGGGGCTACCAGAGCAGGGCCCAGGTGATCGCACCTGGGCCTTCGTCATGCCCGGGCTCCTCAGCGCTCCGCGGCGGCCGCGTCGAGCATCGCCCGGGTCAGCATCGCGCGGATCTCCACGTCGACGTCGGCCAACGGGTTCGATCCCGGGACCGAACGGTCGATCGCGCAGACCACGCCTGTCACCGTCGCGCCGCCTGCCCGCAACGCGACAGCAGCCGCGCGCACGGCACCGCCGGTGGTGATGACGTCCTCGACGAGCGTGACCCGGCGTCCGCGTGCATCGCTGCCCTCGGCGAGGCGCTTCGTCCCGTACGCCTTCGCCTGCTTGCGAACGAACAGAGCGGGCAGCCCGGTCACGGCCGAGAGCGCGGTGACGATCGGGATCCCGCCGAGCTCGAGACCGCCGAGGAGGTCCGTGCCGGCCGGGACGAGCGGAGCCATCCCCTCGGCGACCCGGCGTAGCAGGACCGGATCGGACTCGAAGAGGAACTTGTCGAAGTACTCCGTCGCGGTGACCCCCGAGCGCAGGACGAACGAACCGCTCAGGCGGCAGCGGGCGTCGAGGTCGCGGGCGAGCTGGTCGAGGTCGGTATCCGGCATCGACCGATGATCCCAGGTCCTAGCCCACGACCGGGCTCCGCCGTTCCAGCAGCACCACGTCTCGCCATCGGGTGCCCGCTCGGCCGATGCGTTCCCGTACGCCGATCTCGCGGAAGCCGGCCCGCTTGTGCAGCGCGAGGCTGGCGGCGTTCTCCGGGAAGATGCCCGTCTGGATCGTCCAGATGCCCGCGCTCTCGGTCGAGGTGATGACGGCCTGCAGAAGCAGGCGGCCCACCCCGCGACCCTGATGCCCGGGGTCGACGTAGACCGACTCCTCGACGACGCCGGCGTAGACCTCTCGGGTCGAGGTCGGGATCACCGCGACCCAGCCCGCCACGTCCTCGGCGTCCAGCGCGATGAAGCGGTGGGCCGAGAGATGTCTCGCGTTCCAGGTCGGCCAGTCCGGAACGGCCGTCTCGAACGTGGCGTCCCCGGAGGCGATGCCGGCCAGGTAGATCTCGCGGACGTCCGGCCAGTGCTCGGCAGTGAGCGCGACGATGTCCACGGTGCCTACTCGGCGGCCCGCCGAAGGGCCTCGGAGAGGCGTTCAGCCGCGGCCATGACCGCGGGGGCATGCATGCGCCCGGGCTGGCGTGTGAGCCGTTCCATTGGCCCGGACACCGACACCGAGGCGATGACCTTGCCCGACGGCGCGCGCACCGGCGCCGACACCGAGGCCACCCCGGGCTCACGCTCGCCGACGCTCTGGGCCCAGCCGCGCCGGCGGACGGCCGACAGTGCGGCCGCCGAGAAGCGGGCCCCGTAGAGCCCGCGGTGCAACGGTCGGGCTCCTCCCAGGCGAGGAGGACCTGTGCGGCCGAACCGGCCTGCATCGTCAGTTGCGCTCCCACCGGGATGGTGTCGCGCAGTCCGGACGGGCGTTCGGCGGCGGCGACGCAGATCCGGTAGTCACCCTGCCGGCGGTAGAGCTGAGCGGATTCACCGGTCAGGTCGCGCAGCCGGGCCAGACACCGGTCCGGCCGCCGCGAGCAGCCGGTCCTCGCCGGCCGCCGCGGCCAACTCCGCCAGCCGGGGGCCGAGGATGAAGCGGCCCTGGAGGTCGCGCGCCACGAACCGGTGGTGTTCGAGGGCGACCGCGAGCCGATGCGCGGTCGGCCGGGCGAGGCCGGTGAGTTGCACGAGTCCAGCGAGCGTGGCCGGCCCGGCCTCGAGCGCGGCGAGCACGACAGCAGCCTTGTCGAGGACGCCGACTCCGCTTGAGTTGTCCATGGCTTGATATTGCCGTCTCGTAATCCGAGACGCAAGTTCGCGCAGGAGCGAACCGACGAAGGATGACAGCACGGGCCGACGCACATCGGGTTCGGTCCGGTCATGAGGCGGTCGAAACCGCCGCAGATCGAAGAAGCGAGGACGACGATGTCAAAGACACTGGCCGAGAAAGTGTGGGACGCGCACGTCGTGCGGAGCAAGGCGGGCGAGCCCGACCTGCTCTACATCGACCTGCATCTCATCCACGAAGTCACCAGCCCGCAGGCCTTCGACGGTCTCCGGTTGAGTGGCAGATCGGTGCGTCGCCCCGACCTCACCCTCGCCACCGAGGACCACAACACCCCGACCCTCGACATCGACAAGCCGATCGCCGACCCGGTCAGCCGTGCCCAGCTCGAGGCCCTTCGCAAGAATGCGGCCGAGTTCGGTGTCCCGATCTACAGCCTCGGCAATGTCGAGCAGGGAATCGTCCACGTCATCTCTCCACAACTCGGCCTCACGCAGCCGGGTATGACGATCGTCTGCGGTGACTCGCACACCTCGACCCACGGTGCGTTCGGCTCGCTGGCGTTCGGCATCGGGACATCGGAGGTCGAGCACGTTCTCGCCACCCAGACGCTGGGGCAGGAACGTCCGAAGACGATGGCCGTCACGGTGAACGGTCAGCTTCCGCCGGGGGTGACCGCCAAGGACCTCGTGCTGACGTTGATCGCCGAGGTCGGCGCCGGCGGTGGTTCCGGCTACGTGGCCGAGTACCGCGGCGAGGCCATCGAGGCCTTGTCGATGGAGGCCCGGATGACGATCTGCAACATGTCCATCGAATGGAGTGCCAAGGCAGGCCTGGTCGCTCCGGATGAGAAGACCTTCGAGTACCTGAAGGGACGTCCGCACGCGCCGACCGGTGCGGACTGGGATGCCGCCGTGGCCGCCTGGCGCGAGTTGCGCTCGGACGACGACGCCACCTTCGACCGTGAGGTCGTGCTGGACGCCTCGACGATGACGCCGTTCGTGACCTGGGGAACCAACCCGGGCCAGGGCGTGCCGTTGTCGGGATCCGTCCCCGACCCACAGGCGTTCGACGATCTCGACGACCGGTCGGCGGCCGAGCGTGCGCTGACCTACATGAACCTCACACCAGGCACCAAGATGCGCGACATCCCGGTCGACACGGTCTTCGTGGGCTCCTGTACGAACGGGCGGATCGAGGATCTCCGCGCCGCGGCCGGCGTCATCGACGGCCATCATGTGAACGACAAGGTCCGCATGCTCGTCGTCCCCGGGTCGGCGCGGGTGCGTCTCCAGGCCGAGGCCGAGGGTCTCGACAAGGTCTTCCTGGCGGCCGGTGCCGAGTGGCGTGCGGCCGGATGCTCCATGTGTCTGGGCATGAACCCCGACACGATGAGCCCGGGCGAACGGGGCGCCTCGACGTCGAACCGGAACTTCGAAGGCAGGCAGGGGAAGGGCTCCCGGACCCACCTCGTCTCACCGCTGGTCGCTGCAGCGACCGCCGTCGCCGGTCATCTGGCCTCGCCGGCCGACATCGCCTGACCCGAGCATCCGCTCCACATCCAGGAAGGACCGCACCATGGACGCACTCGTCACCCACACCGGCACCGGATTGCCGTTGCGGCGCAGCAATGTCGATACCGACCAGATCATCCCGGCCGTGTATCTCAAGCGGATCACGCGCACCGGATTCGAGGACGGACTCTTCTCGGCGTGGAAGAACGACCCGGAGTTCGTGGCCAACAACCCGGCTTATGCCGGCGCCTCGGTGTTGGTCGCCGGCCCGGACTTCGGAACCGGGTCGTCACGCGAGCACGCCGTCTGGGCCTTGCAGGACGGTGGATTCGCGGTCGTCCTGTCACCCCGGTTCGGACCCATCTTCAAGGTGAACTCGGGCAAGTCGGGACTGCTTGCCGCGCAGGTGGACCAGAGTGTCGTCGAGGCCCTGTGGGACCTCATCGAAGCCGACCCGACGCTGCTCGTCACGGTCGACCTCGAGAGCCGCACGGTTCGCGCCGGGTCCGGCGAGAACCGGGTCGACGCCCCGTTCGCAGTCGACGACTACACCCGGTACCGGCTCCTCAACGGGCTCGACGACGTGGCGATCACCTTGCAGTACACGGATGCCATCGCCACGTACGAGGCGTCCCGGCCGGCCTACAAACCGACCACCCAGGACGTTCCCGTACCGGCCTGAGCCGCCGATCCGACCAACCCGGCGACGGGCACGATTCTGCGGCTGAACCCCCGATTCGGGCGTTTCGAGGCCTCAGAACACGGTTTTCCGGGCTTTTGTGAAGACACATACGTCGAATTGCCCTCCGGTCATTGTGATTGTGGCCGGAGATCCCTACCGTGCTTAGCGATCGGGCAAAGGCTCGACGTTCACATCTCGGAAGGGTCCAACGTGAACAAGGCTCAGTTGATCGAAGCGCTCGCGCCGCACTTCGACGGCAACAAGCGAGTTGCGGGTGACGCACTCGAGTCGGTGCTCGACACCATCACCCGTCAGGTCGCGGCAGGCGAGAAGGTCGGCATCACCGGGTTCGGGACGTTCGAGCGCATCGACCGTCCGGCCCGCATGGTGCGCAACCCCCGTACCGGGGAGCGCAAGCGCGCCAAGAAGACATCGGTGGCGAAGTTCCGCGCCGGTGCCCAACTCAAGGCCGTCGTCGCCGGCGAGAAGAAGCTGCCGAAGGTAGCGGCGCCGGCGAAGAAGGCCACGGCCTCGAAGGCTCCGGCCAAGGCCGCCGCCACGAAGACGACCGCGGCCAAGAAGACGACGCCGGCCAAGGCTCCGGCCAAGGCCGCCGCCACGAAGACGACCGCGGCCAAGAAGACGACGCCGGCCAAGGCTCCGGCCAAGGCCGCCGCCACGAAGACGACCGCGGCCAAGAAGACGACGCCGGCCAAGGCTCCGGCCAAGGCCGCCGCCACGAAGACGACCGCGGCCAAGAAGACGACGCCGGCCAAGGCTCCGGCCAAGGCCGCCGCCACCAAGACGACCGCGGCCAAGAAGACGACGCCGGCCAAGGCCGCCGCCACGAAGACGACGACCACGGCCAAGAAGGCACCCGCTCGCAAGCGTTGACACCACCTCGACGTCGGGGCCATCGGGATCAGATCCCGATGGCCCCGACGTCGTCCTGGATCATGCTGTCGACGCGCGGGCGTCGATCTCGGCCAGCACGCGCCGTGTGTGGCGCCCGAGGACGAGCTCGGCGGCTGCTCTCAACGAGCGCTCGGTGTCGACATCGCGTTGCAGGCTCGGCCACGGCCCTGCGTGTCCCGCGCGTGCCTGCCTCGAGTCGAGAGCGTGTCCCAATTCGACGAACCCGAGCCGGCGGTGGGCTGCGCGCGACCCGAGACCGAAGGCCGGGGTGAACATCGATCGCCGGCGAACCGTGAGCAGCGTCGTCCCGGTTCTCTCGACATCGGCCACGAACGCGCGGTCGTGGTCGGCCGCGGCCATCAGCGCGGCGGCGAGCTCGGCCGGACGTAGCGACGGCAGATCGCCCTGCAGCGCTGCGATCGTGGCGTTGCGATGATGGCCCGCGATCTCATCAGCACCATGATCGAGCGCCGCGTTGAGACCGCCGCCCGGGTCGGCGAGCACGTGGGCTCCGAGTTCCCGGGCCGCATGCGCGACGTGCTCGTCGTTCGTGACGACCACCAGGCCGGCGACGTGATCCGCCGCGATCGCCGCTTCCAGCGTGTCGAGCGCCACCGCCATCGCGAGGCTCGATCGGTGTCGACCCGCGAAGACCGCAAGCCGGGACTTCCCTTCGTCCGTTCGCTTCACCGGGACGATCACCTGCCACCCGGTATGCGTCACCCGACCATGATGCCAGCACGTGATGTACCGGATGTGAGACTGGCGGCATGAGCGATGCCGCCGAGCCACCACCGTCCCGCGCCGTGGGCAAGGCGGAAGCGTCCCGTACGTATGACGTGGCGGCGACCATCCTGGAACCGATCTCGCGAGCGACGTCACGCCAGGACTGGTGGGGTCAGGACCAGTTGGCCCGTCCCAGCGGGCTCCTGCTCGTCGCGAATCACATTTCCATGTACGACTTCCTCGTGGTGGCCGACTACGTGAACGCGACGGGGCGGCCCGTGCGCTTCCTGGCCAAGGACTCGCTGTTCCGCGTTCCCGTCGTCGGGCGGATCATCGGCGGCGCCGGGCAGATCCCGGTCAAGCGAGCGAGCGTGGACGCGCGGCACGCCCTGACGGCCGCTGTGACCGCCGTCGTCGCCGGCGAGTGTGTCGTGGTCTATCCGGAAGGCACGCTGACGAAGGACCCGGACGGCTGGCCCATGACGGGCAAGACCGGTGCGGCCAGGATCGCGCTGGCCACCGGCGTGCCGGTGATACCCATCGGTCAGTGGGGGGCGGCCGACGTGCTTCCCCGAGGTGGACGACTTCCCCGGTTCTGGCCACGCCGCACCGTTCACGTCCGGGCCGGCGAGCCCGTCGACCTGAGCGAGTTCCGTGGCCGCGACGTCGATTCCCGGCTGCTTCGTGAGGTGACGGAGGTGTTCATGCGCGCGATCACCGAGATCGTCGCGGACATCCGAGGTGAGGCGGCGCCGGCTGGGCGATGGGACCCGCACGCCGGCGAACGACGCTGACCGGCCCCGGGCATCGACGGATCAGCTGACGGGGTTCGCCAGCGCCTGCACGAGATCGGCCCACAGGTCGTCGACGTCCTCGATCCCGACCGACAGTCGCACGAGTGATTCGTGCACGGCAGGCGACTCGGTGGCCCACCGTCGACGCCGCTCCAGTGTCGACTCCACGCCGCCGAGGCTCGTGGCCGGAACCCAGAGCCGCACACCTGCGCACAGCGCCTCCGCGGCCTCGACACCGCCGTGGAACTCCACACACACGATCGATCCCGGGTACCGCAGCGTCCGCTGAGCCATGTCGAATCCGGGATCCGCCCGCAGGCCCGGGTAGCGGACCACGGAGATCGCCGGGTGGTTCGCGAGCCGGGTCGCGAGCACGGTCGCGTTTGCCGAGGCCCGCTCGACCCGTAGGGCGAGTGTGCGCATCCCGCGCAGCGCCAGCCAGGTGTCGAACGGCGACGCGATGGAACCCTGCCGGGTGCGCCGGCCGAGCAGTTCATGCCACAACTCCTCGTCCCGGGTCACGACCGCACCGAGGATCACGTCACTGTGGCCGGCGAGCATCTTCGTCACCGAATGGACGACGACATCGGCACCGAGTGCGAGCGGGGTCTGGGAGATGGGCGTGGCGAACGTGTTGTCCACGACCACCGGTACTCCGCGCCGATGCGCGGCGTCGGCGATCGCCGCGATGTCCGCGATCTGCAGGCCAGGGTTGGTCGGCGACTCGATCCAGACGCAGGCCACCGGTCGCTCCGACGAGTCGATCGCGTCGATCACCGCACCCGTGTCCTCAATCGGCACGAAGAGATACCGGTCGCGGGACAGCAGATTCAGCGTCCCCGAGTACGCCTGAACCGGTGTGATCACCACCGGGCCACCTACCCGCGGCTCACCGGCCGCGAGCGCCGCCGGTGCCTCCAGCTTGGCGGAGACCCGATCCGTGGCGGTCTCGATCACCGCGGACACGGCCGCCATCCCGGACGAGAAGACAAGCGCACGGCCGTCCTCCAGATCACCGAGCACCTCCTCGAAGCTCGACCACACCGGGTTGGCGAATCGTCCGTACGCGGCAGCCGGATCACCTCCGGCGACGAACGTGCTCGACATCGTGATCGGCGCCGACAACGGTGCCCCGGGGTCATGGGCTGGGCGGCCACCGCTGACGACGCGTGTCGCCGCTGCGTACGGGCTCTCTGGCGCGGGGTCGAGACGATGGACGTCCGGGCTGCTGCTCATGGGCCGATTCTGCTCCCGCTCCCGACGCGCGGTCCGGGCACGTCGCGAACCGGCGCACGGCGGCACCCGTATCGGTGCTGACGCGCGCGCCGTGGCGCAGTCGCCTCGAACGGTGCGACCGTTATGGTCGTCCCGATGTCGAGGAATCCCGCGGTACCGCAGCCTGAGGAGCCCGGAGCGCCGGGCGTGCCAGGCGATGCCCCACGCGTCCGAGTGGCGCTGATCTTCGGCGGCCGCTCCAGCGAGCACGCGGTGTCGTGCTCGACGGCGGCGAGTGTGCTCCAGGCGATCGACCGAACCCGCTACGACGTCGTGCCGGTGGGCATCACCACCGAGGGAAAGTGGGTGCTCGAGGCAGACGAGCCCGGCCGGTTCGCGCTCACGCCGACGACCACGCCGAAGGTCGATCCGGGCGCGCGAGCCGTGGTGCTGCGGACCGATCCCGAACGGGGGGAGCTCATCCAGCTCGACGCCACGTGCGGGCCGGCCGCGCTGTCCGACATCGACGTCGTCTTTCCGTTGCTGCACGGGCCGTTCGGCGAGGACGGAACGCTCCAGGGCCTGCTCGAGATGGCCGGCATGCGCTACGTCGGGGCGGGAGTCCTGAGTTCGGCCGTCGCCATGGACAAGGCGTTCGCGAAGGTCGTGCTCGCCGGCGCGGGGCTGCCTGTCGTGCCGTACACGGTGTTTCGCATCGATCGGTGGCGGAGCGATCCGGCGTCGGTGTCAGAAGCGGTGGCCGGGCTGGGCTACCCGGTCTTCGTCAAGCCGGCCCGCGGCGGGTCGAGCCTCGGCATCACCAAGGTCACCACGGCTTCCTCGCTCGGCGCCGCGCTCGAGTTCGCCGCCGGCTACGACCCGAAGATCCTGGTCGAGTCCGCGGTCACCGGCGCCCGGGAGGTCGAGTGCGGGGTCCTGTCGCGGCTCGACGATGGAGATCCCGACACCAGTCCGGTGGCCGAGATCGTCGTGGGCGAGAACGTCGAGTTCTACGACTTCGCGGCGAAGTACCTGTCCACCGAGGAGCAGGTCGCGCTGAAGGTCCCGGCCGATCTTCCCGCCGACGTGGCCGCCCGGGTCCAGGAGCTCGCGGCGCGGGCGTTCGCGGCGCTCGACGCGGAAGGACTCGCGCGGGTGGACTTCTTCCTCACCGGCAGCGGCGAACTGCTCCTGAACGAGGTGAACACCCTGCCCGGCTTCACTCCATTGTCGATGTTCCCCCGGATGTGGGCCCATGCCGGACTCGGCTACGCCGATCTCGTCGACCGGCTGATCGCGCTGGCTCTGGCTCGGCCCGCCGGTCTCCGCTGACCCACGCGCTCGCCGACCGCACACCGTCAGTCGGAGCACGACGGGTGGGCGAGGTGCTCGCCGATCGCCTGTCCGACGTCGACCAGCACGTCGGCCGGCGGACTGTCGGCGGCCGGAACGCTCACCTCGACGCGGGGGTCGGCACCCACGACGGTGAAGATCGTGCCGCCCTGCGCCTGCTCGACATACCAGCCGATCGAGTCGACGACGACACACTCGCCCGTCGGTGAATAGCCGGGCGGTACCGGGACACCGCAGCGGAGCACCACGGGAGGATCACCCCAGGCAGCTGACGAACTCGCCGCGGCAGCGACGACCGTTCGTCGATCATGACCGTCCACGACCGCCGGCAACGCGTCGAGTACGGCTGCGCACCGGGAGGGAGGGTCGGCGACCGGTTCGACAGCGACGGTCCGTGGCGCGCAGGCGACGAGCCCGACGCCGAGGGCGGCCCCCGCTACGACGAACTCGGCGGCGTGGACCCAGCGGCGCGCAGTTCGGCTCAGATGTGGACGACCGGGCATGTGAGCGTGCGCGTGATGCCCCCGACGGCCTGCACCTGGGCGACCACCAGGCGGCCGAGTTCGTCGACACTGTGAGCCTCTGCGCGGACGATCACGTCGTAAGGGCCGGTGACGTCCTCGGCCAGGGTCACGCCGGCGACCTGCGCGATCTTCGTGGCCACCTCGGCCGCGCGACCGACCTCGGTCTGGATCAGGATGTACGCCTGCACGACCATGGGAGCCTCCACGACACTTGCTGGTCGCACCATGCGGTGGCGTGGCGCGGGTGTCACCGTACCGCCCGCGAACGGGAGAATGGCAACCAGCAAGGACGATCGGCCGCCAACCGTGACCACCCGGGTGCCGTCCGGCCGGTCCCACCGACGAGACGCAGATGAGGTTCCGATGCCACGTCAGTTGCACGAGATCGGCGAGTTCGGGCTGATCGAGGCGGTGACGTCAGCGCTGGGATCGTTGCCGGCCGACTGGCTGGGCCCGGGTGACGACGCCGCGGTCGTGCCGGCACCCGACGCGCGCATGGTGGTGACGACCGACATGCTCGTGGAGCGGCAGCACTTCCGCCGTGACTGGTCGAGTGCGCTGGACGTGGGGCACAAGGCGGCCGCGCAGAACCTCTCCGACATCGCCGCGATGGGCGCCGTGCCCACCGCGTTGTTGGTGGCCTTCGCAGCGCCTCCAGAACTCGACGAGACCTGGGCCCTGGACCTGCACACCGGCCTGGTCGAGGAGGCGGCTCGCGCAGGTGCGGTGATCGTGGGGGGTGACGTGGTGCGGGCGGACGAGATCGTGGTGTCCGTGACCGCCCTCGGGACGCTCGAGGGGCGATCGGCCGTCCTCCGCAGTGGCGGTCGTGACGGCGATGTCGTCGCGATCTCGGGACCCACCGGGGCCAGCGCCGCAGGGCTGGCCGTCCTTCGGCGTGGCTTCACCGCGCCGCGGGCCGCCGTGGCTGCGCACCGTCGGCCCACGCCGGACTACACGCAGGGACCGATCGCGGCCCGAGCCGGGGCGCACGCCCTCATCGACGTGAGCGACGGGCTCGTCGCCGACCTGCGTCACATCGCCACGGCCTCCGGGGTGGCGATCGACATCGACACCGGCCGGCTGCAGGTGCCGGAGCCGGTCTCGGCCGTCAGCGCCGCCCTCGGGGGTGCCGATCCACTCGACATGGTTCTCACCGGGGGAGAGGACCACGTCCTCGTCGGCCTCTACGGCGACATCGGCGACGTGCCGCCGGGCTGGCATGTCATCGGCTCCGTGAGCGCCGGCGCCGGGGTCACGGTGGACGGGCAGCCCCACGCCGGTCGCGGGCACGAGCACTTCTGATCGGGACATGCGACGAGGGGCGCCCGGATGACTCCGGACGCCCCTCGAAGCGATGATCTGGGATCAGGCCGCTGAGCTCAGCGGCTGACCTTGCCGGCCTTGAGGCACGACGTGCAGACGTTCACGCGCTTGGGCGTCCCGTCGACCGTGGCCCGGACCCGCTGGATGTTGGGGTCGAACCGGCGACGGGTGCGCTTGCGCGACCACGGGACGTTGTTTCCGAAGCCCGGGCCCTTGCCACAGACATCGCAGACGGCTGCCATCGGTGAATCTCCTGGCGGTTGAGGAACGTGAGTGATGAGACGAGCGCCATGCGCACAGGTGCGGATGGTCGAACGGGTGCGCATGATCGAACACAGGGTGGCGGCACGAGGGTCTTAGGACCAGCGGGCAACCACGAGAGAATAGCCCAGGGCCGCGAGACGACGCGAATCGGCGGAGCCGGACGGGGATCGGCGTCCATGGTGGACGCTAACCTCCATCCCGTGCCGGGGAAACCACTCGATGAGTCGGTTCGGGTGCTGCTGGCCGGGAAGACGGCAGCCACCCTGCAGAGCGCGCTGCAGATCGAGACCCTCGAGGACCTGCTGCGGCACTTCCCCCGCCGCTACCTCGAACGCGGCGAACTGTCGAACATCGAGAGCCTCGTCGTCGGCGAGTTCGTCAGTCTCGTCGCCCGGATCGTGTCGGTCCGCCAGCACCAGCTCAACCGCGGCGGCGGCGCTCGACAGGGGGCGAACAAGCGGCCGCAGACGCGCACGGTCCTCACGGTGACCGACGGCCGTCAGACGCTCGAGGCGACGTTCTTCAATCAGCGCAAGTGGTTCGCCGACCGGATGAAGGTCGACCGCCACATCTACCTGGCCGGGACCGTCAGCACCTTCGGCCGGCAGCTCAGCCTCACGCATCCCCAGTGGGAACTGCTCGACGACGAGGCGGCCGAGGACGCGCCCGACGGCGCGATCGACATGCAGGCCTACGTCGAGAGCATGCCGACGGCCGCCGCCTCGCCGTTCATCCGGATCTATCCGGCGACCAAGGACATCACCACCCGCCAGATCGCCACCGCGATCACGACGGTGCTCGACACCATCCACGAGCTTCCCGATCCGATCCCGACCGACATCCGGGCACGGCATCAGCTGCCCGACCTCCTCACGGCGTACCGGCTGATCCACCACCCCCAGACCGCTGACGATCCGTCGACCGGGCTCCGTCGCTTCCGGTTCGAGGAGGCCCTGGTTCTGCAGACCGAGCTCGCACACCGACGGCGGCTGGTGGACGAGAGTGGCGCCACCGCACGGCCCGGGCGGTCGAACGGGCTCCGGGACGCCTTCGACGAGGAGCTCCCGTTCACGTTGACCGACGGGCAACGCGAGATCAGCGAGCAGCTCTTCACCGAACTCGCTCGCGACCATCCGATGCACCGGCTGCTCCAGGGCGAGGTGGGCTCCGGGAAGACGGTGGTGGCCGCCCGCGCGATGCTGACCGTGGTCGACTCCGGCGGTCAGGCCGCACTCCTGGCTCCGACCGAGGTCCTGGCGGCCCAGCACGCACGTTCGATCGGAGCGCTGCTCGGGCCACTCGGACGGGCGGGCCAGCTCGACTCGGCCGACGACGCGACCCGCATCGCCCTGCTGACCGGCTCGCTCGGAGCGGCGGCTCGACGACTGGCCCTGTCCGACATCGCGTCCGGCGGAGCGGGCATCGTGATCGGGACGCATGCGCTCCTCGAGGACCGGGTCCAGTTCGCGGACCTCGGCCTCGTGGTGGTCGACGAGCAGCACCGGTTCGGCGTCGAACAACGCTCGGTGCTGACGTCCAAGGCGCGTGCCGCCGACGGCAGCGAGACCTCGCCGCACCTGCTGGTCATGACGGCCACCCCGATTCCCCGCACGATCGCGATGACCGTGTTCGGCGACCTGGACACGTCGACGCTGCGCGAACTGCCCGGCGGCAGGTCGCCGATCCAGACCGCTGTCGTGCCGACGCTGGACAAGCCGGCCTGGCTTGACCGAGCCTGGGCCCGGGTCGCCGAGGAGGTGGCCAACGGCCGCCAGGCCTACATCGTCTGTCCCCGCATCGGCGCGCCGGACGCCGGCAGCGCGCGTGACGGCGGTGGCGGTGAGCCTGACCGCGGTCGGATCGACGACTCGGACGAGGACTCGGGCCGGCCCGCAACCGCCAGGGCGAAGAAGCCGTCCGCCGAGCGGGCCGAAGCGCCGCCACGCGAGACGGTCGCGCTGCTCGACCTGCTGCCTGTGCTGAGACGGCGATCCGAGCTCGCCGGCCTTCGGATCGCAGCGATGCACGGCCGCCTGGCCCCCGAGGAGAAGGACGCCGTCATGCGGTCGTTCGCGGCCGGGGAGATCGATGTGCTCGTGGCGACCACGGTGATCGAGGTCGGCGTCGACGTCCCGAACGCGACCGTGATGGTGGTGATGGACGCCGATCTCTTCGGCGTCTCCCAGCTTCATCAGCTCCGGGGTCGGGTCGGTCGCGGTGTGCATCCCGGTCTGTGCCTGCTGGTCACGGCGGCCGCAGCCGACACCCCGGCCGCCGAGCGGCTCGCGGCGATCTCGGCGACCAGCGACGGTTTCGAGGTGGCCCAGATCGATCTCGAGCACCGCCACGAGGGCGACGTGCTCGGCGCCGCCCAGTCCGGCGGAGCGAGCACGTTGCGCTATCTGTCGGTGCTGCGGGACGAGGAGCTCATCCTCGACGCGCGGGCGGAGGCGACCGCCATCGTGCGCGACGACCCCGACCTGCTGGCCCACCCCGGCCTGGCCGAACTCTGCCGTGCCCTCGAGACCGACGCCTCGTCGTTCATGGAGAAGACGTGACCCGCATCATCGCCGGACTCGCGAAGGGCCGTCGGCTCGGGGTGCCGCGCGACGGGACGCGCCCGACCGCCGACGCGGTGCGCGAGTCGATGTTCTCCGCTCTCACGGCGCGGTGGGGGGACCTGGACGACGCGCTCGTGCTCGACCTGTTCGCCGGGACGGGCGCCTTCGGTCTCGAGGCCCTGTCCAGAGGCGCCGCCGGCGTGGTGCTCGTCGACTCCGACCGGCAGGCCGTCCGTCAGCTGCACCGCAACGTCGAGGTCGTGAACCTGCCCGGTGCGAAGGTCGTCGCGCGAACCGTGGATGCCTACCTCGGCGGTCCGGTGCCCGCTCAGCCGTTCGATCTGGTCTTCGCCGATCCGCCTTACGCGATCGCGGCGCAGGCGCTTCCCGCGGTCCGGGAGGCGCTGGCCGTCCGCGGATGGCTCGCGGACGACGCGCTCGTGATGCTCGAACGGGCGTCCCGCTCGCCACTGCCGGGAGCCTGGCCAGACGGATACGACGCGTGGCCCGGGCGCAGCTACGGAGAGACAGCGGTCGAGGCGGCGCGCTGGTACGGTCCGGCGTCGTGACGACCGCGCTGTTCCCGGGTTCCTTCGACCCAGTGACCAACGGACACCTCGACGTCATCACCCGCGCCTGCGCCCTCTTCGACGACCTGGTCGTCGCGGTGGTGACCAACCCGAACAAGCCGGGGAGGTTCCCGCCCGCGCACCGTGTCGCCCTGCTCGAGACCGTGTGCGACGGGCTCGTGCGATCGGCTGCCGACGCGGGGCGATCGATCTCCTTCACGGTCGCCGACGGACTGCTGGTCGACATCGCCCGCGCGGCGAACGCGTCGGTCCTGGTCAAGGGCATCCGCCACGCCGGCGACGTGGAGGGCGAGCTCGTCTACGCCGCCATGAACCGGGACCTCACCGGCGGACTCGATCCGGGCGCCCTCGACACGGTCTGGCTCCCGTCGGCGCCCCAGTACAGTTTCTTCTCCTCGAGCCTCGTCTGCGAGATCGCCGCACTCGGCGGTGACGTGAGCGCGTACGTGCCGGTCGCCGTTCGCGATGCCTTGCGTGAACGCTTCGCGCGATGACGAGCGCCGATTCAGCCGAGCAGCCGCGCCAACCGATGGAGACGTGATGACGATCGACCCGGTGTCCGACCCGACGGATCCTGCCGATCGATCCGAGACGCTCGACCTGCTGACGGACACCACGGCGCGGCTCGACGCATTGCGACAGCGGCTCGTCACGGGCAAGACGGTCCCGATGTCGGCCTCGATCATGGTGAACAAGAAGGAGACGCTGGCCGAGGTCGACGAGCTCCGAGCGGTGGTGGCCGCGGCGTTCGCCCAGGCCGCGGCCGTGAAGGACGCGGAGGACACGATCCTGGCGGCCGCCCGAGTGCGTGCGGCCGAGGTGGTCGCGCAGGCGCGGGCGGAGGCGGCCGAACTCGTGTCAGCCGAGTCGGTTCATCGCCGGGCAGCGGTGCAGGCATCCGAACTCGCCCAGGACGCGTCGCAGGAGATCGGTGAGTCACGAGCACAGCTCGACGACTACGTCGACCGGAAGCTCGCCCATCTCGAGGTGTTGTTGACGCGGACGCTGAGCCAGGTCACCGAGGGCCGACGCCAGATCGGTGACCCCTCCCACGCCCCGAACCTCGACAGCCGCTCGGCGCTCGGAGCGCTGGCGGAGGACCGACACGACGATCCGCCCGACGTCGATGTCGTCCGCGGCGAGGGCTGACCCGGACGGCTGATCTCGCGACGGGCCGCTGGTGTTCCCGTCCGCGGCGGTGGTTTTCCGCCTGGACCGGGAGCTGAGGTAAGCTACGTGGTCGGCCGCTGCGCCCTCGTCCAGGTCCCGCCCGGACGATCGAACGCAGCGCCGACGTCGTCGGTTCCGCCAGAAAGTCGTCGTTCCGCCCGGACAGTTCGCTCGTTGGAGGGTTCACATGTCTTCGCCTCCGCGCGCGAAGCACGATGGCGCGCGCCATCCGTCGGTGCCGCGGTCGACTTTCGTCCTCGACACCCGCGAACTCGAGCGCCGGCCGGGTCGCATGCGCCGCTACCACGTGGATGCGATCGCCCCCGGTGACCTGGGTACCGCCGTTCTCGGGGTGCCAGACGGCAGTCCGCTGACGATCGACCTGCGGCTCGAGTCGGTGACGGAGGGGATCGTGGCGACCGGCACCGTGACCGCGCCCGTGGCCGGCGAGTGCGTGCGATGCCTCGATCCGATCGGCTACGACGCCACCGTCGAGTTCCAGGAGCTCTACGTCTACCCGGAGAGCGAGGCCGAGGACGACGAGGCCTTCCGGCTCGACGGGGACGACCTCGATCTGGAGCCGGCGGTGCGTGACGCCCTCGTGCTGGCGCTGCCGTTCCAGCCGGTCTGCCGGCCGGACTGCCAGGGGCTGTGCGTCGAGTGCGGGGCGCGGCTGGCCGACGAGCCCGGGCACAGCCACGACGATCGGATCGACCCCCGCTGGGCCGCGCTGCTCCGCGTGGAGGACAAGCCGGAGCCCACCGACCGGTAACCTGCATCTGCCCGACCGAACGTCCCTCACCATCACCAGACCTGAACCACCCGCAGTGCTCGAAGAACCGAGCTCGTCACGAAGACCAGAAGGAGCCCATTGTGGCCGTCCCGAAGCGCAGGATGTCGCGCAGCAACACCCGTCACCGCCGAAGCCAGTGGAAGGCGACCGCGCCCACTCTGGTGACCTGCGTGAACCCCGCGTGCCGTGCCCAGCACCTCCCGCACCGCGCCTGCCCGACGTGTGGTCAGTACGGCCCCCGCGGCCAGCGCGAGCAGGTCGTCGACGTCTGAGTCGGCGGCTCGACCCGCTCCGGTGAGCCGCGACGCACTGTCAGACCCCGCGGCTCCGGCCGGACCGGGGCCTTCCGGCGTCCCCACGGCCACCGACCACGCGGATCTGCTGGACGCGCTCGAGGTCGCCATCGATCCGGACATGCTGAGGCTCGCGCTGACCCACCGGTCCTACGCGTACGAGAACGGCGGCCTGCCCACCAACGAGCGGCTCGAGTTCCTCGGTGACTCGGTCCTCGGGGTCGTGGTCACCGACGACATCTACCGGCGGTTCCCGGACCTGCCCGAGGGCAAGCTGGCGAAGATCCGCGCGGCCGTCGTCAACATGCGGGCGCTCGCCGGCGTCGCCGCGACGCTGGGCGTCGGGGGTCACGTCTACCTCGGCCGCGGCGAGGAGACGACGGGCGGGCGTGCGAAGGCCTCCATCCTGGCGGACACGATGGAAGCGCTGATCGGTGCGACCTACCTGGTCGGCGGGATCGAGACCGCCAGCGGGCTGGTGCACCGGCTGATGGATCCGCTGATCGCCGAGGCGATCACGGTGGGCGCTGGACTGGACTGGAAGACCAGCCTGCAGGAACTCACCTCACGTCGCGAACTCGGGGTTCCGGAGTACCGGATCACCGACAGCGGGCCCGACCACGCGAAGACCTTCGTCGCGCGGGTCGTCGTGGCCGGCGAGGTCGTCGGTGAAGGAAGCGGTGCGTCGAAGAAGGAAGCCGAGCAGATCGCGGCGAGGCTGGCGTGGACGTCGATCGACGCGGAGCCCGCGAACGACGCAGGATCGACCGTCTGAACCGGACTGTCGGCGGTCCGATCTAACGTTCGCGACAGGAAAGCCGTTGACAGCGGCGACGCCGCTCGCCTACTCAGGACCAGGCGCGGCGTCGAGCCCCTCGTCCCAGCCGCCCACCAACAGCCCGAAGGACACCGTGACCGGCCCCGCGCGCCCGCCGGGCCGGGCCGACCGAAGTGCAGGAGCACACCAACTGTGGCCAGCAGGTCTCAACCGTCACCGGTCGTCGATCCCGACGAGACCGGTCGTCGGCGTCGCCGCGGCACGGCCAGACCGGCCGAGTCCGCGGGCGCCGGTGAGTTCGTCGTCCACGGCGGCGCCTCCTACGACCAGCGGTCGCCGGCCCGATGGATCCTCAGCCACGCGGCGCGGCTGCGCGCCCTGCCCTGGCTGTTCATCGTGGCCGCCGTCCTCACGAACCTCCTCAACAGCCTGATCCCGGCCTACACCGGCGCCGCGTTCGACGAGATCCTCGGTGACAACCCCGATCCGGTCGCGCTGCTCACGCACATCGCGCTCGTGTTGTTGGCGATCGTGCTGGCGCGTGGCCTGCTCGACGGCGCCGCCCGCTTCCTCATCGAGGTGATCGCCAACCGGATGGTGCGCGACACCCGCCTCGAGGTCTTCACCAACCTGCTCGGCAAGAGCCAGACGTTCCACAACCGGCAGCGCGTGGGCGATCTGATGGCGCGGGCGACCAACGACGTGCGCCAGATCGGCTACATGTTCTCGCCCGGGTTCGACCTCCTGGTCGACTCCATGACCGCGCTCGTCGTCCCGCTCATCTTCATCGGCATCCTCGATCCCCGGCTGCTGCTGGCGCCGGGCCTGTTCACGATCGCGTTCGGGTTCGCGCTGTGGCACTACATGCGTCGGCTGAACCCGGTGTCGAACGCGATGCGGGAGGAGTTCGGCCTGCTCAACGCCGGGCTGAACGAGGCCGTCCGCGGCATCGAGGTCATCAAGGCCACCGGCCAGGAGCAGGCCGAGCGGGTGCGGTTCAACGGTCGCGCGCGGGCCTACCGACGCGAGTTCGTGAAGCAGGGCATCGTCCAGGCCTGGTATCTCCCGACACTGCTGCTCGCGGTGATGATGGCCGGCGGCGTCTTCCAGGCGTCGCTGATGGTGCGGGCCGACGAGTTGACGATCGGCGGCCTGATCACCTACCTCGGGCTCCTCGGACTCCTCAGCTTCCCCACCTTCATCTCCACGTTCTCGTTCTCGCTGGTCCAGATGGGCCTCGCCGGCTCACGGCGGATCCTCGGCCTGATGGCCGAGGAGACCGAGGTCGCCTCCGCATCGAGCGGCGAGCACCACGAGATCGTGGGATCGATCGAGTTCCAGCACGTGACGTTCGGCTACGGCGAAGGTGCCGAACCCGTCCTGACCGATCTCTCGTTCACGGTGCAGCCCGGTCAGACCGTCGCCATCGTCGGCGAGACGGGCTCCGGCAAGAGCACGCTGACCAAGCTCGTCAACCGGACCTACGACGTCGAGGCCGGACGCATCCTGATCGACGGAGTCGACGTCCGCGACTACCAGCTCGACTCGTTGCGCTCGCAGATCTCGACCATCGAGCAGGACGTGACGCTCTTCTCGCGCACGGTCGAGGAGAACATCGCCTTCGGCCGCGGCGGCGACGCCACTCACGCGGAGGTGGTCGCGGCCGCCGAGGGCGCCGCCGCGGACGGGTTCATCGCCGAGTTGCACGACGGGTACGACACGATCATCGGCGAGCGCGGGGTGACGCTGTCGGGCGGCCAACGCCAGCGGCTGGCGATCGCCCGCGCGCTGCTGACCTCGCCCGCGATCCTCGTGCTGGACGACTCGACCTCGGCGGTCGACTCCGAGACGGAGGACCTCATCGCGAAGGCGATCCACCGCGTGCTCCAGGGCCGCACGACGCTGCTGATCACCCACCGTCTGAGTCAGATCCGCACCGCCGACGTGGTGCTGCTGGTCCGGCGCGGACGCCTGGTCGACTCGGGCACGCACACCGAGCTGCTCGAACGGTCCGCGCTCTACCGGCGCATCTTCGCCCACTACGACGAGATCGACGCACCGGCGGTCGCCGGCAGCACCTCGCCCGGAACGGAGGCCTGACATGGGGTTCTTCATGGACGGCCTCGACGCCGAGGACTACGACCGCCAGTACGGCGACGGTGTGCTGCTGAAGCGGGTGCTCACCTACTTCCGGCCGGCCGCGCCGGCGATGGCCCTCGTCGCGTTCATGATCGTCGCGAACTCCGTCGCCAGCATGCTGACACCGCTGCTCATCAGCTGGGGGATCGACCAGTTGACCGAGCCGGGTACGGAGGCGATCGCGTACCTGCTCTCCGCGCTTGTCCTCGCGGCCGGCGTCCTGTCGTGGCTGTTCAACTTCGTCCGGCAGTGGATGACCGCCAGGGTCGTCGGCGACGTCGTGCTGCACCTGCGCGAGGACGCCTTCGCCGCGGTGACGAAGCGGGACATGTCGTTCTTCGACACGAACCCCTCCGGCAAGATCGTCTCCCGCGTCACGTCCGACACCGACGACTTCGCCAACGTCGTCACGCTGACCATGAACCTGCTGAGCCAGATCCTGCTCGTCGGCATCATCACGGTGGTGTTGTTCAACCGCAACGCGCTCCTCGCCCTCATCGCCGTCGGTGATCACGCCCGTGTTCGCCGGGCTGGCGCTGGCGTTCCGGCGGGTCGCCCGCTCGACGACCCGGCGTGCGCAACGTTCGACGGCGCTGGTGAACTCGCGCATCCAGGAGGCGATGAACGGGATCGCCGTCGCCAAGAACTTCCGCCAGGAACGCTCGCTCTACAACGACTTCGAGCCGGTCAACGACCAGTCGTACAACGTCCAGCTGCGGCAGGGGCTGGTCTTCTCGGCGATCTTCCCGCTGCTGTTCTGCGTCGCCGGGCTGGGCACCGTCCTGCTCGTCTACGTCGGCGGTCGCGAGGTGATCAACGGCAGCATCAGCGCCGGCGACTGGTTCCTGTTCTTCCAGAGCGTCATGCTCTTCTGGATGCCGATGACCTCGATCGCGTCGTTCTGGTCGCAGTTCCAGCAGGGTCTCGGCGCCTCCGAGCGCATCTTCGCGCTCATCGATGCCACCCCCGAGGTCGTCCAGACCGACGAGCTCGACCCAGGTCGGCTGCGTGGACGGATCGAGTTCCGTGAACTCGGGTTCGCCTACACGGCCGACATGCGGATCCTCACCGGCTTCGACCTCACCATCCCGGCCGGCGAGACTCTCGCCATCGTGGGGCACACCGGTGCGGGCAAGTCGACGCTCGGCAAGCTCATCTGCCGTTTCTATGAGTTCGACCAGGGCCAGTTGCTGATCGACGGCCGCGACGTCCGCACCTTCGACCTGCCGAGGTACCGGTCGCAGCTCGGCATCGTGCCCCAGTCACCGTTCCTGTTCTCCGGCACGGTCGCCGACAACATCCGCTATCCGCGCCCGGACGCGACCGACGCCGAGGTGGCCGAGGCGGCCCGGCAGGTCGGTGGCGGCGACTGGATCGACGTCCTCCCCGACGGACTCAGCACCGACGTCGGCGAGTACGGGCGGTCCCTGTCGATGGGCCAGCGGCAGCTCGTCGCCCTGGCCAGGGTGCTGATCCAGGATCCGGCGGTCGTCATCCTCGACGAGGCCACCGCCAGCGTCGACCCGCTGACCGAAGCGCAGATCTCCGAGGGTCTCGACATCGTGCTGGCCGACCGGACGTCGATCGTGATCGCCCACCGGTTGTCGACGATCGAGCATGCGGACCGCATCCTGGTCCTCGACCACGGGAAGGTCGTCGAGGAGGGCACCCACCACGGGCTGCTCGAACTCGGTGGCGCGTACTCCGGCGTGTACAACTCCTACTTCCGGCACCAGTCGCCGAACTATGTCCCGAGCTGAAGCGACGATCGCCGAGGTGACCCGGGTACGTGCCTGAACTCCCGGAGGTCGAGGTGGTGCGGGCCGGCCTCGAGCCACGGCTGGCCGGGAAGCGCATCGTCGGCGTCGACGTGCGCCACCCACGGGCGACGCGTCGGCAGCCCGCGGGCCTCGACTTCGCCGGCAGTCTGATCGGCCAGACCGTCGTCGGCGTGCGTCGGCGCGGCAAGTACCTGTGGATGCCGCTGTCCTCCGGAGATGCGTTGCTCGCCCATCTCGGCATGAGTGGACAGTTCCGTTTCCCCGAGCCAGCCGCGCTCGGGGAGGCCGAGGCCACGCATCCGCACCTGCGGGTCAGTCTCGCGCTCACCGACCCGGCGACGGAAGCGACGAGCACGGCGTGGTTCCTCGATCAGCGCACGTTCGGCGGTCTGTCCATCAGCCCAGACGGCGCCGAACTCCCGCACGAGCTCGCGCACATCGCCCGGGATCCGCTCGACCCCGCCTACGACGTGGACGCGGCCGTGCGGGCGATCCGGGCTCGGCACGTCGGCATCAAGCGCGTGCTCCTCGATCAGACCGTCGTGTCCGGTGTCGGGAACATCTACGCCGACGAGGCACTCTGGCGGGCCAGGCTGCACTACGCCCGCGACGCGTCCCTGCTCCGACGGCCGCAGGTCGTCGAGCTGCTGGAAGCGGTGCGTGCCGTCTTCGGTGAAGCACTCGCCGCCGGGGGCACGTCGTTCGACAGCCTCTACGTCAACGTGAACGGCGAGAGCGGCTACTTCGACCGGACCCTGAACGCCTACGGGCAGGAGGGTCGGCCCTGCGCTCGCTGCGGCACCTCGATCCGCCGGGCCGCGTTCATGAACCGCTCCTCGTCGTACTGCCCGCACTGCCAGCGCACGCCGCACCGGCCCCGCTGGTAAGAGTGACGCCGGGTCTGTGGTCCGCGCGGAGGGCTTCGGCTCGATGGGACCTCAGGATTGGTCGCACACTCCCCAGGCTCCGGCTCGACTGGGCGCTCGTTCGCGTCCACCCGGCGTGTTGCGTGACGACGCGCCCACTCGAGGTGCGGCGGGACGCGAGACACCGCCGGGACCGGGTGCGGGGCTCACCCGGTCCCGGCGACGGCGTCGAGCACGGCGTCGACGTGCTCGAGACGCAATGGCTCCGCGACCAGCACGTCGATCCGCTCGAGCGAATGGGCCCTCACCTCGACGGACGAGCGTGGATCGAGGAATCTCCCGACGTCCTGCTCCCAGAAGTGACCGAACTGCGCGATCACCATCGTGAACGCACCTCGGCCGGTCAGGCGCGCCGGACCGCCCGCGTCGACATACGCGCGATAGAGCGTGCCGACGCGCTCGGCGTCGCCACCGCCGAACTCCAACAGCGGCATCGCCAGTTCGTGCGCCGGATCCTCCAGGCCGAAGTTCTCCCAGTCGACGATGCCGAGTGCGCCGCCCGGCGTCGGGAGCACGTTGTCCGCCCAGAGGTCGCGGTGGCAGTTCTGCAGGTTGCGAGGCGTCTCCATCGTGGCCTCGAGGCCGAGCAGATACGGGATCTCGGCGGCCAGCGCGTCGGCGAACGGTGCGCCGGCCGCCACGGCGGCGTCGAGGAGAGCGGCCCAGCCGGCCTGTCCGACGGGATCGGTGTACCAGCCGACGAGTTCGCGCCCTGGCTGGTGCCGGATCCGATGGACGGCGGCGATCGTCTCGCCGACCAGGGCCGGGTCCGCCCGGAAGTCCGGTGCGAGGAGATCCATCCAGGTGTACACCCGGACCTGGTGGCTCCCGATGTCGGCGAGCACCACGCCCGCCCGGGTGCGGACCGGCGTCGGCATCCGCACCGTCCCCGCGTCGAGAACACTGAGCTGGAAGGCCACGTCCTCCGCGGCCGCCTGTTCGATCTGGCGGAACAGCGTCTCCTTCACCGCGTAGCGACCGCGATCCGTCGACAGCTGCCAGACCCGTCCCAGCTCGCCTCGCGCCGCGATACTCATCGGAGCGGTCGGCGAGCCGAGCCCGTACGCAGCGGCGATCGTCTCGACATGGTCGGAGAGCATGCCGAGAGGGTGTCAGGACCGGCCGCCCGAGGAAACCGCCTTCGTCCGCTGAACCGGCCGCAACCCCTCGACCCGGGCGACACCGGCACCCGTCCGCCTCCCGGAAGCGGGGGGTACCGACCGGTAGGGTCTGCTGCGTCAAGGCCGCGGCACCTTCCCCGGATGCGGTAGCAGGGCGTTGCAGTCCGCCGGACACGTCGCCCTTCGATCTGGAAGCACGTCGTCGACGCCAGGAGATCGCGCGTTGTATCTGAAGAGCCTGACCGCCCGCGGCTTCAAGTCGTTCGCGTCCTCCACGACCCTGCACTTCGAGCCGGGCATCACGTGCGTCGTCGGTCCCAACGGCTCGGGCAAGAGCAACGTCGTCGACGCCATCTCCTGGGTGATGGGGGAGCAGGGTGCGAAGAGCCTGCGTGGCGGCAAGATGGAGGACGTCATCTTCGCCGGCACCTCGCAACGCGCCCCACTCGGCCGGGCCGAGGTCGTCCTCACGATCGACAACACCGACGGCGCCCTGCCGATCGACTACACCGAGGTCACGATCAGCCGGATCATGTTCCGCAACGGGGGCTCCGAGTACTCGATCAACGGCAACTCGTGCCGGCTGCTCGACGTCCAGGAACTGCTGAGCGACTCGGGCATCGGCCGCGAGATGCACGTCATCGTCGGCCAGGGCCAGCTCGACGACGTGCTCCGCGCCACCCCGGAGGAGCGACGAGGCTTCGTCGAGGAGGCCGCCGGGGTCCTCAAGCACCGCAAACGTAAGGAGAAGGCGCTCCGGAAGCTCGACGCCACCCAGACGAACCTCAACCGCCTGTCCGACCTGCTGACCGAGCTCCGGCGTGCCCTGAAGCCGCTCGGGCGGCAGGCAGAGGTCGCGCGACGGGCGGCGAGCATCCAGGCGACGGTTCGGGACGCTCGACTCCGGCTGCTCGCCGACGACCTGGCCCGGCTGTCCGGAGAGCTCGAACGCGACGGTGCGGCCGAACAGCTCGCACGGGACGAGCGCGCCCGGGTGGAGGCGACGCTGGGGGACGTCACGACCGCTCAGGCCGAGCTCGAAGACCTCGCCAGGGCCGACTCCCCGGCCCTGGCCGCCGCCGCCGATCTGTTCTTCGGCCTGTCCGCCGTGGCCGAGCGGCTGCGTGGCATCCGTGGCCTCGCCGCCGAACGAGCCCGCCAGGGTGAGGTCGATCGCGCTGACGCCGGCGTTCGGCCGGGCCGTGATCCCGAGCAGCTCGACGCCGACGCCGACCGCGCCGCCCTCGCCGAAGCCGCGCTGCACGAAGAACTGGAACGGCTTCGGGGCGCGCTCGACGCCGTGGTCGACGAGCGTGACCGCGCGGAACGACGGCACGCCGCGGAGGACCGCCGGGTCGCGGGCCTGCTGCGGGCAGCGGCCGACCGGCGGGAAGGACTGGCGCGGCTCGCCGGCCAGGTCCAGGCCGTCACCGAACGGATCGGCGCTCGCGAGGTCCAGCTGGCCCGGCTGGGAGCAGCACACGACGGCGCAGCGGCCGCCGCGAGCGACGCGAGCCACGCCTTCACGGCTGCCGAGACCTTGATCGCCGGCCTCGACGCCGGCGAGGAAGGGCTCGACAGCGAGCACGAGGAGGCCGTGGCCGCGTTGGCGCGGGTGGAGGACCAGCTCGCGGTGCACGCCGACGCGGAGCGCATCGGGGAACGCGACCGGGCCGGGCTGGTCGCCCGGGTCGAGGCGCTGGAGCTCGCGGCCACCAGCAAGGACGGCGCCGGTGCGATCCTCGCCGCCGGCGATGCGATCAGTGGCGTTCTCGGCTCCGTGGCCGCGCTGCTTCGGGTGCAGCCGGGCTGGGAGGCGGCCGTCGCCGCCGGCCTCGGCGTCGCCGCCGAGGCGGTCGCGCTCGACTCGTTGGACGACGCCCTGGCGGCGCTCGACCGGTTGAAGGCCGACGGCTCCGGGCGCGCCGGCATGGTCGTCGCCGGCGTGGCGGTGACGAGCGGGGCTGTGTCCGCACCCCCACCGGGCACCCGCTGGCTTTCCGAGGTCGTCGAAGCCGACGAGCCGGTGGCGACGACGTTGGCGGGTCTCGTGGCCGACCTCGTCGCCGCGGACGACCTGGAGACCGCGCGGCACGCGGTGGCCGCGCGGCCCGATCTGCGTGCAGTGACGAGGTCCGGGGACGTGCTCGGTGCCAGGCTCGTCGTCGGCGGGTCGGCCGAAGCGCCGACGTTGCTCGAGGTGACGGCCGCCCTCGAGGAGGCGCGCCGGAACCTCGACGCCGCCGACCATGCGCTGTCACGCAGCCGGTTCGCCGCGTCGCGGCTCCGGCGGGAGCGTGAGCAGGCGACGGCCGCCGTGGACGGCACGCTGGCCCGCCTGCACGAGTCGGACGCCGAACTCGCCGCGCTGGCCGAACAACTCGGGAACCGCAGCACGATCGCGGCCGCCGCGCGGCGCGAGACCGAACGGGCGCTGCGGGCGCTGGCCGAGGCCGAGGCCGCGCAACAGGCGGACCAGGCCGCGGTCGCAGCGCTACGGGAGCGGCTCGCGGCTGCGGAGGACGCCGAGCAGGAGGACCCGTCCACCGACACCCGGGATCACCTCGCGGATGCAGCGCGTCAGGCGCGCGCGGCTGAGGTGGAGGCTCGACTGGCGCTTCGGACGACGGAGGAACGCGGCTCCGCTCTGACCGGTCGGGCCGACTCGCTGCGGCGCGCGGCAGCGGCCGAACGGGCGGCGCGCGACCGCGCCGCGGCCGCCATGCAGCGCCGGCGTCGGCAGGCCGAGGTGGGGGCGGCTGTCGTCGCCGATGCAGACCGCACCCTCGCCCGGCTGGCCCGTTCGATCGAGGGCGCGTCGGCGGATCGGACGCGGATCGAGACGGCCCGCACCGAACGCGAGGGCGCGCTGGCCGACCTGCGCCGCCGCGCCCGTGAGTTGTCGGCTCGGCTCGAAGCGTTGACGGACGCCGTGCACCAGGACGAACTGGCCCGCGCCGAGCAACGGCTGCGGCTCGAGGCCGTGCGGGAACGCGCCATCGCCGAACTCGGCGTCGACCCGGACACCCTGGTCGCGGAGTACGGCCCCGAACAGCCGGTGCCGGTCGACCCGAGCCAGGCCCGGTCTGCCGACGACGCCGACAGCGGCGTCGGCGACGTGGCCGGCGATCCCGAGTTCATCGCCTTCGTCCGCGCGGAGCAGGAGAAGCGGCTGCGGACCGCCGAGCGCGAACTCGCTCAGCTCGGGCGCGTCAATCCGCTCGCCCTCGAGGAGTTCGCGGCCATGGAGGAGCGTCACCAGTTCCTCTCCGAGCAGCTCGACGACCTGCGCAAGACCCGGGAGGACCTCCTGGTGATCGTCAAGGAGGTCGACGAGCGCGTCGAGCAGGTGTTCGCCGAAGCGTTCGCCGACACCGCCAGGGAGTTCGAGAGCGTGTTCGACCGGCTGTTCCCCGGCGGCGAGGGGCGGTTGATCCTCACCGAACCGGGCGACCTGCTGCACACCGGCGTCGAGGTCGAGGCCCGCCCGCCGGGCAAGAAGGTCAAGCGGCTGTCGCTGCTGTCCGGAGGTGAGCGGTCGCTCGTGGCGGTCGCCTTCCTCGTCGCGCTGTTCAAGGCCCGGCCGAGCCCGTTCTACATCCTCGACGAGGTCGAGGCCGCCTTGGACGACACCAACCTCGGCCGGCTGCTCGAGATCTACGAGGAGCTCCGACTGACCTCGCAGCTGCTGGTCATCACCCATCAGAAACGGACGATGGAGGTCGCCGACGCCCTCTACGGCGTCACGATGCGCGGTGACGGGGTGTCCGCGGTGATCAGCCAGCGGCTGCGCACCGGCGAGACCGAGTCCGGGCCGGCGCCCGCGCCGGTCGCGGTCTGATCCGGCCGCCAACCGCGGCGGCCGACCTGCTCTGCGGCGCGCTGACCTGCGCCAATGCCGGAGTCTCGGCGCTTGCGCTGGCACACTTGGCGGCAACCGGGTGCAGGTCCTGACCTTGCCCGGCCACTTCCCCCGTGTCACTCGTGGGCGCCTCGGTGTCCGCACGTCGTCGAGGATGTGACCCCAGATGTGGGCCTTCGTCGTTGCCACCGGCAGCACCCTGGCGCTGGCCGGTGCCGTCGCAGTGTTCGTCGCCTACCCCGGCCGCGGCCGGCGGATCCCGCACGCCGAGCGACTGAACGGTGCCGTCTCCCGAGCCACCGACCGGTTGCCGGACGATCTCGCGCGCGAGTTCGTCTCCTCCCGTCGTTGACCGCCGACGACCCGGCCGCCTGCTGCCGCGTCGACCGGATCCGCGGCCTATCGTGATCTCGGCACCCTCACAGGCGTGACTGGAGAGAGGCGACGAACTCGTGGATGCACTGGCCCTGGCGCGTTGGCAGTTCGCGATCACGACCGTCTACCACTTCCTCTTCGTCCCGATCACGATCGGCATGTCCGCCCTGGTGGCCGGCTTCCAGACGGCGTGGGTGCGTACCGGCAAGGAGAAGTACCTCCGCCTGACGAAGTTCTACGGGAAGATCTTCCTGATCAACATCGCGATGGGGATCGTCACCGGCATCGTCCAGGAGTTCCAGTTCGGCATGAACTGGAGCGACTACTCCCGCTTCGTCGGCGACATCTTCGGCGCGCCACTGGCCCTCGAGGCGCTGCTGACCTTTTTCCTCGAGTCGACGTTCATCGGCCTCTGGATCTTCGGGTGGGACCGCCTACCCCGGAAGGTGCATCTGGGCTGCATCTGGCTCGTGGCGGTCGGGACCCAACTGTCGGCGTTCTTCATCCTCGCCGCCAACTCGTGGATGCAGCACCCGGTCGGCTACCGGATCGATCCGGAACGAGGGCGTGCGGAACTCACCGACATCGGTGCCGTCCTGAGCAACAAGGTGCTCCTGGTGACGTTTCCGCACACCATCACGGCCGCGTTCATGGTCGCGCGGAGCGCTCGTGGCCGCTGTCGCGGGCTGGCACCTGGTGCATCACGCCGGGGTGAACGTCGACGCGTTCCGGACGGCGTTGCGCGCGGGCGCGATCACGTTGATCGTGGCCGGTGTCGGCGTGGTCGTGAGCGGCGACCTGCAGGGCAAGATCATGACCGAGGTCCAACCGATGAAGATGGCGGCGGCGGAGGCGCTGTACGAGACCGAGCAGCCGGCGTCGTTCTCGATCTTCACGATCGGCACCCTCGACGGCTCGCGCGAGGTGGCGTCGGTCAAGGTCCCGTACCTGCTGTCGTTCCTCGCCGACGGATCGTTCGACGGCCGGGTGCAGGGGATCAATCCGTTGCAAGCGCAGTACGAGGCCCAGTTCGGGCCCGGCAACTACGTGCCGAACGTGCCGCTCGCGTACTGGAGCTTCCGGCTGATGATCGGCGTAGGGATGCTGAGCGTCCTCGTGGGGCTCTGGGCGATGTGGCTGACGCGCAGGGGTCGAGTGCCAACGGTGCCATCCGGAGCCGTACGCTGGTTCGCCCGCGCACTCGTCATCACGCCGTTGCTTCCGCTCGCTGCGAACTCCTTCGGCTGGATCTTCACCGAGACCGGACGTCAACCCTGGTTGGTGTTCGGCCTCATGCAGACCGCGAACGGCGTGTCTCCCACGGTCTCTCTGGCCGAGGTGTGGATCTCGATGATCGCCTACACGCTCATCTACGCGGTGCTCATCGTCGTCGAACTGAAGCTCCTGCTCGCGGTGATGGGCAAGGGTCTCGACGAGCCCGCACCCACCGACGGTGACGGCAGCAGCGACCGGGAAGCGGCCGACGGCCCACCGCTGTCGTTCGCGTACTGACACCCCACCCACAGCATCCGCACCGAGCGAGGAGGCCACCGACGATGCGAGTCCGGAGGGACGACCGATGGAGCTGAGCACGCTGTGGTTCTGCCTGATCGCCGTGCTGTGGACGGGGTACTTCGTCCTCGAGGGCTTCGACTTCGGTGTCGGCGCGCTGTTGCGCATCCTCGGCCGCGACGAGACCGAACGGCGCACCGTGCTCGGCACGATCGGCCCGGTGTGGGACGGCAACGAGGTGTGGGTCCTCACGGCAGGCGGGGCGACCTTCGCGGCCTTTCCGGAGTGGTACGCCACCATGTTCAGCGGCTTCTACCTCGCCCTGCTGATCATCCTGCTCGCCCTCATCGTCCGCGGCATCGCCATCGAGTACCGCAACAAGCGCACCGATGAGGTCTGGCGGGCGCGTTGGGACACGGCGATCGTGCTCGGATCGGCCGTTCCCGCGATCCTGTGGGGTGTCGCGTTGACGAATCTCCTGGCCGGCGTGCCGATCGACGCGGACGGCGAGTTCGTCGGCAGCCTGCTGACACTGCTGCGTCCGTACCCGTTGCTCGGCGGCATCGCGTTGTTCTCGGTCTTCCTCGTCCACGGTTCGGTGTTCGTCGCTCTGAAGACCACCGGCGATCTCCGGGTGCGGGCCCATGCGCTCGCGCGGCAGCTGTTCCCGGCGTCGGCCGTGCTCGTGGTGGCGTTCCTGGTCGTGAGCGGGTCGATCCGCGGGAACGTCGGCTTCGTGGTGCTGGCCGCGGTCGCCGTCGTCTCGTATGTGGCGGCCTGGCTGGCGATCGGGGCCGAACGCGACGGCTGGGCGTTCATCGGGACGGCCGCGGCCATCGCGTTCACGACGATCGCGATGTTCGTCGCCCTCTTCCCCGACGTGATGCCGACGACGCTCGCGGACGGGATGTCGCTCACCGTCGAGAACGCGTCGTCCTCGCCGTACACCCTGCGATTCATGTCGATCGTCGCCCTGGTCTTCGTGCCGGTCGTCCTCGCCTACCAGGGGTGGACGTACTGGGTGTTCCGCAAGCGCATCACGGTGCCGCGCACGCCTGCGGAACCGCTCCCGACGCACTGATGGCGAGGCCCGACGCACGACTGCTCCGGCTCGACCGCAGGGTCCGGCTCCAGTTGGTTCTGCTCGCCGGCAGCTGGCTGGTCGTCGGCCTGCTCGTGGTCCTCCAGGCCCGGGTGCTGGCCGGCACGCTCGCGCGCACGATCGGGGCCGGCGTCCGGCCGACCGCGTTGGCCCAGCCGGTGACCGCGCTTCTCCTGATCGTCGCCGCCCGGGCGGTGCTCGCGTGGATCGTGACGACGACCTCGGGGTCCACGGCCCGCCGGGCGAAGTCCACCCTGCGTGCCGCGATCGCGACGCGGGTGCTGCACGAGGATCCGGGAAGCGGACCCGCGGACGCACCCGAGCTGACGGTCCTGCTGGCACGCGGTCTCGACGGGCTCGACGGCTACTTCACCAGGTACCTCCCGCAGCTGGTCGCCGCCGTCGTCGTGCCGCTGGTCGTCGGTCTGGCCATTCTCGGCGCCGACGTCACCTCCGCGATCGTCATCGGCATCACGCTCCCGCTGATCCCGCTGTTCATGGTGCTGATCGGGATGGCCACCCGCGAGCGCGAACGTCGGAGTTGGCGCTCGCTGGCCCGACTCGCCCACCACTACACGGACCTCCTGGCAGGCCTGCCGACGCTGAAGGTGTTCGGCCGGGCGCGCGCACAGGTCGAGGGTCTCCGGCGGACGAACGACGCCTACCGGACCGAGACAGTCAGCACGCTGCGGCTCGCGTTCTGCTCGGCGCTCGTGCTGGAGCTGGGGTCCACGCTGGCCGTCGCGCTGGTCGCCGTGGGCATCGGGCTGCGGCTGCTCGACGGGGGCCTGTCCCTCGAGACGGCGTTCTTCGTGCTGCTGCTCGCGCCCGAGGTGTTCCTGCCGGTCCGGGCCGTGGGCATCCATTACCACGAGAGTGCGGCCGGCATCGCCGTCGCCGAACGGTCGTTCGAGATCCTCGACGCGGCTCCGGTATCCCACCGGCCGGCCGGCCGCCGCGCGGGTGGGACCACGCCGGACGGGGACGACGTGCCACGGCCCGGGCCCGAGCCGGTCGCTCCGGTGACCTTCGACCACGTCTGTTTCACCTACCCGGAGCGATCGGTGCGAGCCGTCGACGATCTGACCTTCACGCTCGAGCCGGGCGAGATCGTCGCGTTGACGGGCGCGAGCGGGTCGGGCAAGTCGACCGCCGTCGCGATCCTGCTCGGACTCATCGACCCGGACCTGGGCAGTGTCCGGGTCGGTGGCCGGGACGTGCGCAGAACTCGAGCTCGACGCCTGGCACCGGAGCATCGCGTGGCTCGCGCAACACCCGACGCTGCTCGCGGGAACGGTGGCCGACAACGTCCGGTTGGGGGCACCGGAGGCCTCGGACGCCGACGTGCTCACCGCACTGGAGCAGGCCGGTGCGGCCGGGCTGGAGCCGGCGCGAGCAGTGGGCGAGCGCGGCGAGGGGTTGTCCGTGGGCGAGCGGCGGCGGATCGGGCTCGCGCGTGCATTGGCTCGACTCGAGGTCGGTGGAGCGTGGTTGCTCGTCGTCGACGAACCGACCGCAGGTCTCGACCCGGTGACGGAGGAGCTCGTCGTCCGCCGCGCGATCACCGGCATGACGGCTGCTGGGACCAAGCGCCGGAGCGTCCTGATGGTGACGCATCGCGCGAGCACGGCGTCCTCCGCCGATCGCGTGGTCCGGCTGCCCGAGCCGGTGGCGCGGCCGGCCGTGGTCGGGGCGACGGTGCCCGACAGCACCGACGTGGCGGCATCGGTGATGTCACCGTGATGCTCGGGTGAGCGTCCTGGGAGTGCCGGCGAGGCGAGCGGCACCGTCGCTGGCCCTCGCGGTCTGCCTCGGCGTGCTGGCGGCCGGCAGCGGCGTGGCGCTGGTGGCGGTGTCGGCCTGGCTCCTCGCGCGGGCAGCCGAACAGCCGCCCGTGCTCTACCTCATGGTGGCGATCGTCCTGGTCCGGGCGTTCGGCATCGGGAAGGCGGTGTTCCGCTACGGCGAGCGGCTCGTCGGCCACAGCGCCGCCCTGCGGATGCTCGGCGACGTCCGGATCGAGGTCTACCGACGGTGGGAGCGCCTCTATCCCGGCGGCATCCGGCTCCTCGGTGGCAGCGCGGCACGCAGCGGTGACGTGATCGCCCGCGCGGTCACCGACACGGACGCGGTCGTCGACCTGAGTGTCCGGGTCACCGTGCCGATCGTCGCGGCCGGCGCGGTCGCGCTGGCGGCGGTCGGGGCGAGCTGGCTGCTGCTCCCGGCGAGTGGCGTCGTACTCGCGATCTCGGTCGTCCTCACCGGGGTGGTGCTTCCCGTCGTGACAGCCCGTCGGGGAGGACGGGCCCAGTCGAGTGTCGCGCCGGCTCGCGGTGCGATGGCAGCCGTCGTGGCCGAGAACCTGGCCGCGGCCGCCGAACTCCGTGTCTACGGAGTCTCGGGCGCCGGGGTGGACGCCGTCATGGCGGCCGATGCCGACCTCGCCGTGGCGCAACGGCGCGGCGTGGGAGTGGACGCGTTCGCGACGGCGATGGGGGTCCTGGTGGTCGGAGGTACGACCATCGCCCAGCTTCTCGTCGGTGCCGAGGCGGTGGCGGCCGGGACGTTGGCCGCCGTCGAACTCGGGGTCGTCGTCCTGCTACCGGTCGCGCTCCAGGAGGTCGTCGGCCAGGTCTCGCCGGCCGTGGCGCGATGGCAGCAGGTCAGATCGTCCCTTCGCCGGCTGTCCGAACTCGACCGACTTCCCGAGCCGGTGCCCGAGCCCGCTCCCGGCGTCCGCGCTCACCTGGATCAGGCGACCGACGGCGCCGGCGACGGCGCGCATCGGATCCGGCTGCGGGACGTGTCGGCGTTCTGGCCGGGAAGACCCGACGCCCGAGACGACCCTGCGGCCGGCATCCGCGGCATCGACCTCGACCTCGGTGGCACTCGACGTGTCGGCGTCGTCGGACGCAGTGGCGCCGGCAAGTCGACCCTGGCGATGGTGCTCGAACGCTTCCTCGACACCACCGGCGGGACGTTCGAGGTCGACGGCGTGGACGTTGCTGCGCTCGCCGCCGACGACGTCCGACGCATCATCGGGCTCCAGACTCAGGACGCCCACGTCTTCGACACGACCGTCACCGAGAACCTCCGACCGGCCGACCCGGCGGCCTCACCGGAGCAGTTGCGAGCGGTTCTCGGCCGCGTCGGCCTGGACGGCTGGCTCGGGTCGCTCCCGCGCGGGCTCGACACCCCGCTCGGGACCGACGGACGGGCGATGTCGGGTGGTGAGCGCCAACGCCTGGGGCTGGCCCGGCTGCTGCTCTCGGATCATCCCGTTCTCGTGTTCGACGAGCCTGCGGAGCACCTCGACCCGGACGCGGCGTCTTCGCTGCTGGGCGACCTGCTCAGAGAGACATCGGACCGCTCGGTTCTCCTGATCACCCATGCCCGGCACGGGTTGGCGGCTTGCGACGAGGTCCTCGTGATCGACGCTGGGACCGTCGTCGACCGGGGGACGTACGCCGAGCTGGCCGCGCGGCCCGGCCCGTTCGCGGACCTGATGGGTCCCGACCCGCTCGTGACCGTCGGGGACGGCTGAGGCCGGAGTCGCGGGCCCGGCACCGGCCCGCGCCGGCGGTCGGGATCGGCTCGAACCGATCGTGTCTGCGAGACTCTCGGCCGTGACAACGACTTTCTGGATCACCATCGGGATCATCGCGCTGCTCCTCGCCGGCGTCGGCATCGGGCTCGTGGTGGCCCGGTCGTCGCGGCGAGAGCTGGACCGCAGGCCGGACGACACGGCCGCGCTGGCGCCCGGATCCCCCGGGTCCACGGCCGAGCTCGACGACGTCGCCGCGAGTGCGACCGATGCGCCGGCCGCCACCGCGAGCCTCGACGAGCTGCTCGAGCCCGAGCCGGCCCCGGACGAGCTCGTCGAGCCCGAGGTCACGACCGTCGAGCGTCCCGAGAAGCCGGCCGACCGCTGGACCCGCCTGCGCAGCCGGCTGGCCGGGTCCCAGACCGCCCTGGGCCGCGGGCTGTTGTTGCTCTTGTCGAGGGACCGGATCGACGACGAGACCTGGGACGATCTCGAAGAGACGCTCATCACCGCCGACGTCGGCGTCGCCCAGAGCACCGCGATCGTCGACGCCCTGCGTCAGCGGGTCCGCGTCGAGGGCATCGCGAGCACCGACGGCATCCGATCGGCCATGCGGGAGGAACTCGTCGCGGCGCTCGACCCGCAGGTCGACCGTTCACTGCGTACGGCGCGAGACGCCGCCAAGCCTGCGGTCGTGCTCGTGGTCGGCGTCAACGGCACCGGCAAGACGACGACCGTCGGCAAGCTGGCCCGGGTGCTGGTCGCCGACGATCGGGACGTCGTCCTCGCCGCCGCGGACACCTTCCGGGCCGCCGCCGCCGACCAGCTGACCACGTGGGCCGACCGTGTCGGCGTGCCGGTCGTCCGCGGGCCCGAGGGCGGCGACCCGGCGAGTGTGGCGTTCGACGCCGTCCGGGCGGGGATCGAGGGCGAGTCCGATGCCGTCCTCGTGGACACCGCCGGCCGCCTGCACACCAAGGCCGGCCTGATGGACGAGCTCGGGAAGATCAAGCGGGTGGTCGAGAAGCTCGCGCCGGTGACCGAGGTGCTGCTCGTGCTGGACGCGACCACCGGGCAGAACGGGCTCGTCCAGGCCCGGGTGTTCGGTGAGGTCGTCGACGTCACCGGCGTCGTGCTGACGAAGCTCGACGGCACGGCCAAGGGCGGCATCGTGTTCGCCGTCCAGAAGGAGCTCGGAGTGCCCGTGAAGCTCATCGGTCTGGGCGAAGGGGTGGACGACCTGGCGCCGTTCGTCCCCGCCGACTTCGTGGACGCGTTGCTCGACTGACCGGCACCGCCTCGCCGATCGGGCTCGCGCCCGATCTCAACCGGCCGCTGCGGCCGCCGCGTCGCGCTCGGCCTGGCTGCGCAGGATGCAGAACTCGTTGCCCTCCGGATCGGCCAGCACCACCCATCCGGTGCCGTCGGGGTTGCGCCGGTCGGCCACCTCGGTGGCGCCGAGGTCGAGCAGCCGCCCGAGCTCCTCGTCCCGCGTCCGGTCGGTGGGGGATAGGTCGAGGTGGACGCGGTTCTTCACCTGCTTGGTGTCCGGGACCTCGATGAACAGGAGCCGGTGCGAGCCGTCGGCGGAGAAGATCATGCACTCCTCGTGGCCGGGGAGATTCGGGTCGTCGGGATCTTCGCGATAGTCGAGGACCGCGCACCAGAAGACCGACTGGGCGTAGGAGTCGAGGGCGTCGAACGAGGTGTGGGACACGCGGCTGCTCATGGCCGGATGCTCCCCTCGGGCACGCACCGTTGTCGAGCGATTTCGCTGTGCTGACACGACGATCTGGACATGCCGGGCATGCCCGACAGGCTCCCGGCGATGCGCAGGCGTGAGCCCGACAGTTCACACGTCGGAAACATGTCCGATCACCAGACGCAACACGTCCCGGTCACTCTCCATGCAACCGGGTCACCGTCGCCTCGGGTTCGTTCGCCCCGCGAACGCGCGCCCCGAACCCTTGTCCGTTAGAACCACCCTCGTTCGAGGAGGCTCCATGAAGTTGGATGCCGGAAATACAGCGTGGATGCTGGCTTCCGCGTCCCTGGTGCTGCTGATGACGCCTGGTCTGGCGTTCTTCTACGGCGGCATGACGCGTGCAAAATCCGTCCTGAACATGATGATGATGTCCTTCGGGGCGATCGGCGTCGTCGGCGTGGTGTACGTCCTCTGGGGCTACTCGATGTCGTTCGCCTCCGACGCGTTCGGGACGAAGATGGTCGACGGGGAAGCGGTCAGCCGCGCCGGCATCATCGGCAACCCGTTCACCTACTTCGGCATGAAGGGCCTGCTGCCGACCGAGGCCGATCCGAACGGCCTGGCCAACAGCCTGGCCTCCGCATCAGGCGTGCCTGCGCTCGTGATGGTGGCCTTCCAGGTGACGTTCGCGATCATCACGGTCGCGCTGATCAGCGGCGCGATCGCCGACCGCACGAAGTTCTCGACGTGGCTGGTCTTCTCCGCCCTGTGGGTGACCTTCTGCTACTTCCCGATGGCGCACATGGTCTGGGGCGGTGGCTTCCTCTCGGCCAACGGTCCGTTCGGTTCCATGTTCACCGACGTGATACCGCGAGACTTCGCCGGTGGCACGGTCGTCCACATCAACGCCGGGGTGGCGGGTCTGGTCCTGGCGCTGATCATCGGTAAGCGCCTGGGTTGGCGCAAGGATCCGATGCGCCCGCACAACATCCCCTACGTCATGCTCGGCGCCGGCCTGCTGTGGTTCGGCTGGTTCGGGTTCAACGCCGGGTCCGAGTTCGCCGCGGACGGCATCGCCGGCCTCGCCTGGATGAACACCACGTCCGCGACCTGCACCGCGATGCTCGCGTGGCTGATCGTGGAGAAGATCCGGGACGGCCACGCCACCAGCCTCGGTGCCGCCTCGGGTGTCGTGGCCGGTCTGGTCGCCATCACCCCGGCCTGTGGCACGTTGTCGCCCGTCGGATCGCTGTTCCTCGGTGCGATCGCCGGTGCGGTCTGCGCCATGGCCGTCGGCCTCAAGTGGAGGTTCGGCTTCGACGACTCGCTCGACGTCGTCGGCGTCCACCTCGTCGGCGGCATCATCGGCACCATCGGTGTCGGGTTCTTCGCCACGGCGACCGGCCTGTTCTACGGGCACGGTGTGGGGCAGCTGGTCGTCCAGACCCTGGTCGCCCTGTGTGCCATCGTCTTCTCCGCGGTGGTCACGACCATCATCGGACTGATCCTCAAGGCGACGATGGGTTGGCGCATCAGTGCCGACGACGAGAATGAGGGCATCGACCTCACCGAGCACGGCGAGGCCGCGTACGACCTCCCGGCCGGGTCGGCCTTCGGCGGTGGCAGTTCGGGCGTGCTCGCCGGGGTGGCCGCCGGTTCGTCAGCCAAGGAACAGGAGATCAACGCATGAAGCTCGTCACCGCGGTGATCAAGCCGCACAAGCTGGGCGACGTCCGCTCGGCACTGGAAACATTCGGAGTGGCCGGCATGACGGTCTCCGAGGCAAGCGGCTACGGCCGCCAGAAGGGCCACACCGAGGTCTACCGCGGTGCCGAGTACGAGGTCGACCTCGTGCCGAAGGTCCGTCTGGAGGTCGTCGTCGACGACAGCGACGCGAGCGACGTCCTCGACATCCTCGTCAAGGCCGCCACCACCGGCAAGATCGGTGACGGCAAGGCGTGGGTGATCCCGGTCGAGACGCTGGTGCGGGTCCGCACCGGAGAGCGGGACTCGGCAGCGCTGTAACCATCGCGGTCACGATGCTCCCGTCCGGGCGATCGCCCGGACGGGAGCATTGCCGTACAAGGGGAGCGATGGAGTACACCGATCGCCCGGACGAGAGTTCGGCGACGACGAAGGGGGACGACGTGAGCGATCGTGACGCGGTCGGACCGGATGCGCGCCATCGTCGCTCGGACGCGGCCGACGGACTGCTCGACCGGCTCTTCGGAGCGGCACGGGCCGAGCTGGGCCTGCCCGCGCGGTCGTTCGCACTCGTCGGTCTGGGCGGCTACGGCCGCCGCGACCTCTCGGTCGGCAGCGACCTCGACCTGGTCCTCCTCCACACCGCCGACGCCGACGGGGTCGCGGAGCTCGCCTCGGCACTCTGGTACCCGCTCTGGGACGCCGGCTACAAGCTCGACCACTCGGTTCGCACCGTCGACCAGGCCGTCGCGAACGCGGAGCAGGACGTCCGCACCGCGATGAGCCTGCTGGATGCGCGTCATGTCACCGGACACCCCGAGCTCACAGTGGAACTCCGCACCGCCGTGACGACCGACTGGCGGCGGCGCGCCCGCAACCGGTTGCCCGAGCTGCGGGAATCCGTGCGGGCGCGAGCGAACCTCGTCGGCGAGCTCGCGCACCTGGCCGAACCCGACCTCAAGGAGGCGTACGGCGGGCTCCGGGACGCCACGGCCCTGCGGGCGCTGGTGCAGTCCTGGCTGGTGGACGTCCCCCACCAGGTCGTGGAGCCGGCGCGCGAACGGCTGCTCGACATCCGCGACGCGCTCCACCTCGCCACCGGCCGCGGGAACGACAAGCTGATCGCGGACGTGGGGCCCGACGTCGCCCGCATCCTCGGGCTACCCGATCGCGAGGCGCTGCTGCGCGACGTCTACACCGCCGGCCGCAGCCTCGCGCACGTGTCGAACACCGCCTGGCGGCGCGTCGACTCGTTGCTCGCCGCGCCGCGACGCCCGATGCGCCGCGTCGTGACCGGAGGTGCCGGCCGGCCGGCGGGACCTGTCCTCCAGCCGCTCGCCCCGGGTGTCGGCGTCGTCGGCGGCGAGGTCGTGCTCTACCCCGACGCGACCCCGGAGACCGACCCGCTCCTCGGGCTCCGGGCGGCGAGTGCGGCGGCCAACGCGAAGCTCCCGCTCTCCGACGCCGTCTGCGTGCGCCTGGCCCGGACCGGCGCGGCGATCCCGGAACCGTGGCCCGCGGAGGCGCGGAGGTTGATCTGTGCCCTGCTCGGAAGCGGCGCCGGCCTCCCGGACGTCTGGGAAGCGCTCGACCAGGCCGGTGTGATCACGCGGTGGCTCCCCGAATGGGACCGGGTCCGGATGCTGCCGCCCCAGTCGCCGGTGCACCGCTTCACCGTCGACCGGCACCTCATCGAGTCCTGCCTGCGAGTCGCGGCGGACCAGCAGTCGGTGCGGCGTCCGGACATCCTCGTCGTCGCGAGCCTGTTGCACGACATCGGGAAGGGGCCGGCGCGCGAAGGCGACGAGCTCGACTCCGACCACAGCAGCATCGGCGCTCCGATCGCGTTCGAGGTCGCGCGTCGATGGGGCTTCGAGGAGTCGGACGCCGCCCGGATCGAGCGATTGGTGCGCCACCACCTGCTGCTGGCTCAGGTGGCGACGACCCGGGACGCCGACGACCCGTCGACCGTCGAGGCGGCCATGGCTGCCGTCCGGGACGTCGACACCCTCGACATGCTCGAGTCGCTCACGCTGGCGGATGCCCGGGCCACCGGTCCGGCCGCCTCGAGCGCCTGGCGGTTCGCCCTCATCACCGCGCTCGTCCGGCGCATCCGCGCCAACCTGACCAGCGGCGTCCTGCCCGCCCCGAGGGGGATGGAGATCGAGATTCCGGAACGGCCGTCCGGTGTCGGCGTCCGGGTGCAGCCCGAAGGTGACCTCGCGCGCCTCGTCGTGGCGGTTCCCGACCGGATCGGCGTGCTCGGCACCGTGGCCGGGGTGCTCGCACTGGACCGCCTGTCCGTCCGGCAGGCCTCGGTCTATCCCGCCGGCGACGTCGGGGTGTCGGAGTGGCTCGTGTCGGGTGCGCCGTCGATCGACCCGGTGCTGTTGCGGGAGCGCATCGCGGTCGCCCTGCGCGACGACGGGGGAACGGTGGCGGGACGCCTGTCGCGCCGGGACGCGGCGATGACCGGCGCGCACCGGTTCGCTCCGCACGTCAGCCTGGTCCCCGACGCCTCCGACACTGCCACGGTCCTCGAGGTGCGGGCACCGGACCGGCCGGGGTTGCTGCACCGGGTCTGCCGCACGCTCGCCGCGGGCGGCGCCGACGTCCGTTCGGCGCACGTCGCGACACTGGGCGCGCAGGCGGTCGACGTGTTCTACCTGACCGACGACGAGGGCGAGCCGCTGAGCGCCGCGCGGGCGACCGCTCTCGTCGACGACGTGCTCGAATCGCTCCGCCCCGAGCCCGACGTGTCGACGACCTCGGCCGCGGGCTGACCCGACCGTCACCCTCCCTGCCGAACGTCACCTGCTGACCGTCCCGGGCTGAGCGTCGCGACCGGCGGATAGTCTGTCGCGGTCGGGTGGCGCGCCGTCCGGCTCGTCCGCTCCGGCTCGTCCCACGACGGCCCCCATGCTCCACCTGCGAGGAACGGTTCGTGTTCACCACACTCTCCGATCGGCTCTCGGCCACCTTCCGTACGTTGCGCGGCAAGGGCCGGCTCTCCGACGCCGACATCGACGCCACCTGCCGGGAGATCCGCATCGCCCTGCTCGAGGCCGATGTGGCGCTCCCGGTGGTCCGCGAATTCGTCGCGAAGGTGCGCGAACGCGCGCGCGGGGTCGAGGTGTCGGGCGCTCTGAACCCGGCGCAGCAGATCGTGAAGATCGTCAACGAAGAACTCGTCGAGATCCTGGGTGGCGACACCCGCCGGATCCGATTCGGCAAGCCGCCGACGGTGATCATGCTCGCCGGCCTCCAGGGCGCCGGGAAGACGACGCTCGCGGGCAAGCTCGCCTACTGGCTGAAGAGCGAAGGACACACCCCGATCCTGGTGGCGGCCGACCTCCAGCGACCGAACGCGGTCGACCAGCTCCAGATCGTCGGCCAACGCGCCGGCGTCCCGGTCTTCGCTCCGGAACCGGGCGGCGGCATCGGCGACCCGGTCAAGGTCTCCCGCGACGGCGTGGCCGAGGCCCGACACAAGCTGCACGACGTCGTCATCGTCGACACCGCCGGCCGGCTCGGCGTGGACGCGGAGATGATGCAGCAGGCGGTCGACATCCGCGACGCGGTCCATCCGGACGAGATCCTCTTCGTCGTCAACGCGATGATCGGGCAGGACGCGGTGACCACCGCCCAGGCGTTCCGCGACGGCGTCGGGTTCGACGGCGTCGTGCTCACCCAGCTGGACGGCGACGCCCGCGGTGGCGCCGCTCTGTCGATCCGTCAGGTGACCGGCCGCCCGGTGATGTTCGCGTCCAACGGCGAGAAGGTGACCGACTTCGACGTGTTCCACCCCGACCGGATGGCCGGGCGCATCCTCGACATGGGCGACATGCTCACCCTGATCGAACAGGCCGAGAAGGCCTTCGACCGGGACGAGGCGGAGGCACTCCAGGGCAAGCTGCAGACCGAGCGCGGCCTCACCCTCGAGGACTTCCTCTCCCAGCTGCAGGCCGTGCGGAAGATGGGCTCGCTGTCCAAGCTCCTCGGGATGATGCCGGGGATGTCGGAGATGCGCGATCAGGTCAGCGAGATCGACGACGGTGAGGTCGACCGCATCGAGGCGATCATCCGGTCCATGACGCCGGGGGAGCGCGACGACCCGCGGATCATCAACGGCTCGCGGCGATTGCGCATCGCGAAGGGCTCGGGCACGACCGTCAGCGACGTCGGTGGGCTCGTCGAACGATTCATGCAGGCCCGCAAGATGATGAGCGCAATGGCGCGCGGGAAAGGCTTCCCGGGCATGCCGGGCGTCCCCGGGGCGTCGGGCGGATCGAAGAAGCGCGCGCAGAAGGGCGGCAAGAAGGGCAAGGGCTCGCGCGCTTCGGGCAACCCCGCCCGCCGGGTCGCCGACGAGCAGGCAGCCGCTCGCCGCGCCGCGGAGCAGGCGGCGCTGCCGGCCGGCGCGGCCGCCGGTGCCGCCCCCGAGGTGCCGGAGGACTTCGAGCTCCCGAAGGAGTTCACGCAGCTGCTCGGCCAGCAGGGTCGCGGCGGAACCGGTGGCGCCGGCGGGAACAAGGGCCCCCGGCGGTCGTGACCCCGGCGAACCTCACCGGCGCGGCCAGCGTGGCGCCGGTGCTGCACGTGCGCGCCGTCGTCCTGCCTGAAGGCGAGACTCGGGATCTGTGGGTCGTCGACGGCCGTGTCAGCACCGAGCGGCGGCCGGACGCCGAGACGCTGGGTCGCGGATTCGTGCTGCCCGGGCTGGTGGACGCGCACTGCCACATCGGCCTCGACGCGCACGGCGCGGTCGACGACGAGACTGCGGAGCGACAGGCCGTCGCCGACCGCGACGCCGGGACGCTGCTCGTCCGCGACGCGGGATCGGCGGCCGACACCAGGTGGATCGACGACCGCGACGACCTGCCGCGGATCATCCGGGCCGGCCGTCACATCGCCCGACCGAAGCGCTACATCCGCAACTTCGCGGCCGAGGTCGAGCCGTCGGCGCTCGTCGACGAGGTGCGGGTGCAGGCACGTCGAGGCGACGGCTGGGTGAAGATCGTGGGGGACTGGATCGACCGGTCGACGGGCGACCTCTCGCCGCTGTGGCCGGAGGAGGTGCTGGCCGACGCGATCGCCGCGGCTCACGAGGAAGGTGCGAGGGTCACCGCCCACACGTTCTCCGAGGATGCGGTGGCGCAGCTCGTGGGTGCCGGGATCGACGGGATCGAGCACGGCACGGGGATCGACGACGACGTGATCGAGCAGATGGCCGCCCGTCAGGTGGCGCTCGTCCCGACCCGGTTGCAGATCGGGAACTTCCTCCGTTACGCCGACCAGGGCGAGGCGAAGTTCCCGCTGTACGCCAAGCACATGCGCGCGCTCCACCAGCGGGCCGACGCCACCCTGGCCAGGGCGCACGAGGCCGGCGTCCCGGTCTACGCGGGCACCGACGCGGGCGGGATGCTCCCGCACGGGCTGATCGCCGCCGAACTCCAGGCGCTGGTGGAGAACGTCGGGTTGACGGCGATGGACGCCCTCGGAGCGACGTCGTGGAATGCCCGGACGTGGCTCGGACTGCCGGACCAGCTCGTCGACGGCGCGCCGGCGGATTTCGTCCTCTACGACGACGATCCGCGGCTCGACCCGCGCGTCGTGGCCGCGCCGAAGCGGGTCGTCCTGCGCGGACTGGTGGTGCGCTAGCGGTTCAGCCCTCGAGGCCGGCCTGCTGGAACGCCGCTTGAACGGTCTGCTCGAGCAGGATGGAGATCGTCATCGGACCGACGCCGCCCGGGACCGGCGTGATCAGGCTCGCGACAGTCGCGGCCGCCTCGAAGTCGACGTCGCCGATGTTGCCCGGGTTGTAGCCGGCATCGATCACGACGGCTCCCGGCCGGATCCAGAGGCCCTTGACGAAGTTCGGTCGCCCGACGGCGGCCACCACGACGTCGGCCTGACGGACCAGACCGGCCAGGTCGCGGGTTCGCGAGTGGCACATCGTCACGGTCGCGTCGGCGTTCTGCAGCAGCAGGCTCACCGGCTTGCCCAGGATCGGGGAACGGCCGATCACGACGGCGTGGGCACCGGACAGCGGCACGTCGTAGGCCGCCAGCAGTCGCATGATCCCGGCGGGTGTGCACGAGGCGAAACCGGCACCGCTGCCGAGACCGCCGAACGACATCGCCGCGAAGGACTGCATCGTGACCCCGTCGACGTCCTTGGCCGGGCTGATGGCCTCGAACGCGGCACGTTCGTCGACGTGTGCCGGCACGGGGTGCTGCAGCAGGATGCCGTCGACGCCGCTGTCGGCCGAGAGACCTCGCACCGCCTCGAGCACCCCGTCGTTCGTCGACGTCGCCGGCAGGGCGACGTGGCGGGACGTGATGCCGGCCTTGCGGGAACGGTTCTGCTTCATCTTGACGTACGTCGCCGAGGCCGGGTCGTCGCCGACCAGCACGGTGGCCAGGCACGGGGCGCGGCCGGCCAGGTCGGCGAAACGGGCGGCCCGGACGGCGCTCTGTTCGACCAGGGTCCGCGCCAGCGCGGTGCCGTCCATCAATGTGGCGTGGTGATCCGACGGCGACGTCTCGGTGGTCGGCGTTGCGGCTGAGGTGTCTGGTGACATCGAGGTGGTCTCCGCGGCTCGTGGGGACGGTTCGCCGGAGTCCGGCGTCGGTCAGTTTCTCATCCGTCGCCGGTGGTGTCGGTCCCGGCTGCGGCATCGGCCGTTGCGGACCTGCCGGAACCGGCGGGGCCGTGATTCTCCCCGCGACGCTTCTCGTCGGCGGTCTCGGCGACACCGAGGGTGCGCCGGAGCACCACGTCGACAACGATCCCCAGGCCGAGCCCGCTGATCACCCCGACCGCGACTGCGATGACGGTGTTGTTCCCGACCAGTTCACCCGCGAGGGTCGCGACGAGCACCGAGTACAGCGCCCAGGTGATGCCCGACGCGATCGTCAGGCCGACGAATCGACGGCGCGGGTACCCGACCGCGCCGGCGGTCACGTTGACCGCGACCCGGCCGATCGGGATGTAGCGGCCGGCGAAGACGAGGGTCGCCCCTCGGGTCGCCAGCGCATGATCGGCCCAGTCGAGGGCTGCCTGCGCCTTTCGCCCGCGCATGAACCGCAAGCGCCGCACGTCGACCCGGCTGCCGATGGAGTAGGCGATCTGGTCGCCGACGAAGGCGCCGGTTGCCGCGGCGACCACGATGATGGCGACCTCCGGCGTCCCGGTCGTGACCGCGACCGTCGCGATGGCGATGAGGGCACCCTCGCTGGGGATCGGGGGGAAGAACCCGTCGACCGTGGCGAACACGAACAGCAGGACATAGACCCACGGGGAGGACGCGAGGTCGACCACCCAGGCCTGCATGCCGACACCGTACGGGTGGGGGCTAACCCCCGTGCGAGTGTCGGCGCTTCTCGTTAGCGTCCTGGCATGCCCGACACGAGCCAGCCCATGACCACCGGGACGACCCGACTTCGGCGAAGACCTGACGCACACGACGGCGAATTCGCGATTCGCGCGACCGGCCTGACGAAGCACTACGGCAAGGTGACGGCTCTCGCCGGGGTGGACCTCGCCGTCCGGACGGGGACGATCCTGGGCCTCCTGGGCCCGAACGGCGCCGGCAAGACCACCGCCGTCCGCATCCTCACCACTCTCCTCAAGGCTGACAGCGGATCGGCCGAGGTCGCCGGGATCGACGTCGAGCAGGACCCGCAGGCCGTGCGGCGCAAGATCGGGCTCTCCGGTCAGTACGCCGCCGTCGACGAGTACCTGACCGGGTTCGAGAACCTCGACATGATCGGACGGCTGTACCACCTCGGCCGCGCCACCTCCCGGTCCCGCGCCCGTGAGCTCCTCGAGCAGTTCGACCTGGCCGACGCCGGTGACCGCCCGGCCCGGACGTACTCGGGCGGCATGCGGCGCCGGCTCGACTTGGCCGGCGCGCTGGTCGCGTCACCACCTGTCCTCTTCCTCGACGAACCGACCACCGGTCTCGACCCGCGTAGCCGCATCGGGATGTGGGACGTCATCTCCGGCCTGGTGTCGGCAGGGACGACGCTCCTGCTCACCACGCAGTACCTGGAGGAGGCCGACCGGTTGGCCGACGAGATCGTCGTCATCGACCACGGGCTGGTGATAGCGCAGGGCACGGCCGACCAGCTCAAGGCCCAGGTCGGAGGCGAGCGGCTCGAGCTCACCGTGTCCATGGCCGACGTGCTCGAGTCCGCACGCGACCTGCTCCAGCCGCTCGGGCTCTCCCCGGCCGTCCTCGACCAGCACGGCCGCAGCCTCGTCCTGCCCGTGTCCGGCGGACCGGCCGTCCTCACCGAGGCGTTGCGCCGGCTGGACGCCGCCGGCATCGGTCTCGACGACGTCGGGCTGCGGCGACCGACGATGGACGACGTCTTCCTCGCCCTGACCGGCCATGCCGCCGAGGATGCGACCGACTCGACCGACGCCGACACGAAGGAGGCGAGCTGATGCATCCGATCACCGCGATGGCGGACGCACTGGTCGTCGCCAAGCGCAACCTCATCAAGATCAAGCGCGTCCCCGACCTCCTGGTGTTCACCACGCTGTCGCCGATCATGTTCGTGCTCCTGTTCGCCTACGTGTTCGGCGGCGCGATCGACCAGCAGGGCAACGGCTCGGCGTACCGGGAGTTCCTGATCGCCGGGATCTTCGCCCAGACCGTGATCTTCGGGGCCACCATCACCGGTGCCGGCCTCGCCGAGGACGTGAAGAAGGGGATCATCGACAGGTTCCGCTCGCTTCCGATGTCGACGGGCGCCGTCCTCATGGGCCGCACGCTCTCGGACGTGATGAACAACGTGATCGTGGTGGCGGTCATGTCGCTGACCGGGCTGATCGTCGGCTGGCGCATCCGCACGTCGGTCCCCGAGGCCGCGCTCGGGTTCCTGTTGCTACTCGGCTTCGCCTACGCGATCTCGTGGGTGATGGCCTGGGTCGGGATGCTGGTGCCGAGCCCCGAGGTGGTCAACAACGCGGCGTTCATCGTGATCTTCCCGCTCACGTTCCTGGCCAACACGTTCGTGCCGATCGAGACGATGCCGAAGGCGCTGCAGCTCTTCGCCGAGTACAACCCGGTCTCAGCGGTCACCCAGGCGGCCCGGGTGCTCTTCGGCAACATCCCGCCCGGAACCCTGAAGCCGGACGTGTGGACGCTGCAGCACCCGGTCGCCTACACCCTCATCTGGTCGGTGGCCGTGCTGATCGTGTTCATCCCGCTGGCGAACTGGCAGTACCGCCGCTCCACCAGTCGCTGACGTCCGTCAGTCCACGACGGCCGGCGCGGACGCGTGAGCGTCGGCGGCTGCGTCGTCTGTGTTGTTGTCGTCGTCGAAGTGCAGCTCGCTCGTGTGGCGTGGCATCAGCAGGACGGAGCCGAAGAGCAGCACCGCGGCCACCATGGCTCCGAGGAAGACGGCGTGCGTCGCATCGGTGAGAGCGCGACGCACGAACTCCTGCACCACGGCGGCGGCGCGTGAACCGGCGCTGAGGAGGTCGCTCGCGGCGTCGGGGCTGGTCGGGCCCTGACCGTTGAGGGCGGGCGGCGGGTTCTCGAAGAGATGCGTGAGCCGGGTGTTCGCGATCGCACCGAAGACGGCGACACCGACCGCACTGCCGGTCGACCGCGCGAACATGTTCGTACCGGTGACGACGCCCCGCCGGTCCCAGCCGACGACCGACTGGGCGGCGACCAGGGTCGGGCTCGCCACCAGTCCCAGCCCCGCGCCGAGGACGAAGCAGCACCCGGCCACCGCCAGCACGCTGCTGTGTTCACCGAGCAGCGTCACGAGGAACGCGCCGACGAGCGCGATGCCCGCCCCGATGAGCGCGGTGTCCCGGAAGCCGATGCGCAGGTAGAGGCGCCCCGCCATGGCCGCGGCCAGCGGCCAGCCGATCGTCAGGGTGGCGAGCGCGAACCCGGCCACCAGCGGGCCGGTGCCGAGGACCGACTGCACGTACGTCGGGACGTAGGAGGTCAGCCCGACGACGAGACCGCCGACGAGCAGGGAGACCAGGCTGCTGGCGGCAAGGATGCGTCGGGAGAACACCCACAACGGCAGGACCGGCTCGGCCGCCCGGCGTTCGACGAAGACGAAGGCCACGAGGACGGCGAAGCCGACGCCGAACAGCGTCAGGCTGGTCGCGGACGTCCAGTCCCAGGCCACGCCGCCCTCCAGCAGCGCCAGGATCAGCAGCGTGCACCCGGTGGTGAGCAGTGCGGCGCCGGCGAAGTCGATCGTGTGCGCACGCTTGGTCACGTTCTCCTTGAACGCCCGCATGAGCATCCAGGTGGCGAGCGCACCGACCGGGAGGTTCACGAAGAAGATCCACCGCCAGGACGTGAACTCGGAGAACACGCCGCCCAGGGTCGGGCCCACCACCGCCGAGATGGCCCAGACGCTGGCCAGGTAGCCCTGGACCTTGGCGCGTTCGGCCACCGTGTAGATGTCACCGGCGATCGTCATCGAGATCGGCTGGATGGCGCCGGCCCCGAGTCCCTGCACCACCCGCGCGGCGATCAGGACCGGCATGCTCCAGGCGACCCCGCACAGCACCGAACCGAGCAGGAACACGCCGATGCCGAAGAACATGAGCGGCCGTCGCCCGTAGATGTCCGACAGCTTCCCGTAGATCGGCACCGACACGGCCTGCGCCAAGAGGTAGACTGGAGAACAGCCAGGGAAACTGCGAGAAGCCGCCGAGATCGCGGACGATCGACGGGACGGCCGTCGCGATGATCGTCGAGTCGATGGCGACCAGCGCGGTCGAGAGCATCAGGGCCACGAGCACGGGGCCACGCTCGGAGCGGAAACCGACGTCAGCAGTGGCACCGTCGGTGGAGATCGCCGTCATCCGGGGATGCCTGTCGCGGGCGCGTGGATGGGACATCCGGTGAGCCGATGTGGGGGAAGGGCCATGGTCACGGCCAACCCTTGCGCATCAGCAACCATTCCCGCGACCCGGGCTCACCTGCTGGTCGGTTCACCTGTCGTCGACTCGCCATCGCTCGGCCGGCGATGCGTGATCGCCGCGGCGACCAGCGCCCGCCAGCCGAGCAACAGCACCCCGAGGACAACGGCCGCCACTACGACGAACGACGCCGCCGTTCCCTGCCCGGAGACGACTCGCAGCAGCATGCCGAGAACGAGACAGGAGGCCCAGATCGCGATGCCGGTCGGGCGGATCCGCATCGGCCGCCGCCACGCCCGGACGAGGAGCCAGCCGGCCAGTGCCCCGGCCAGGAAGGGCCACGCCGTCCGGAGGAACCCACCGAGCGCGGCGCCCTCGTCATGGCTGCGTCGTCCGATCACGACGAAGGCGGCGATCAGGGCGGCGTCGACCACAGCGGCCGCCCACCACGGGACGGTCCGGTCAGCCGGACCTCGTCCGTTCAGGTCGTCCCGCCGATCCGCCGTTCGAGTCACGCCGCCATCCTGCGTCACCGCCTCCGGCCGGACACGGCGGGCCGTCCGGACGGTGCGGCGTCGGCTCGTTCGCTCCGGGGCGGTCCGCGTGGCAGAATGACCCGCTGGTGCGCGTCCGTGGTCCCTCTCACGCCACGGCTGCTCGCCCCACCCGATGGTCGCAAGCGTTGTCCCTACACGTGGACCGGCCGTCACCCACATCGTGCACCCAAGGGAGACCACCCACTCGTGGCCGTCAAGATCCGTCTCAAGCGCCTGGGCAAGATCCGTGCGCCGTTCTACCGCATCGTCGTCGCCGACTCACACGTCAAGCGCGACGGCAAGACCATCGAAGAGATCGGTCAGTACCACCCCAAGTCGAACCCGAGCCACATCCAGGTGAACTCCGAGCGGGTCCAGTACTGGCTGTCCGTGGGCGCCCAGCCCACCGAGCCGGTGCGCGCGATCCTCTCGGCGACCGGTGACTGGCAGCAGTTCAAGGGCCTCCCGGCGCCTGCGCCGTTGCAGTTGATCCCCGAGCGCGTCACCAAGCGGGCCAAGTACGACGAGGCCCTCGCGGCCGCGCACGGCACCTTCGGCTCGGCCCCGGCGGTCACGCCCAAGTCCGAGACGAAGGCCGCATCGTCGTCGAAGGACGACGCCGCCGACGCACCGGCTGCCGAGCAGGCCTGACCGTGATCGACGAGGCCATCGAGCACGTGGTGCGGGCGATCGTCGATCACCCTGACGACGTCAGTGTCCGCGTCCGCGCCGGTCGGGCCGGGGACACGTACGAGGTCCGCGTCCACCCGGACGACATCGGCCGCGTGATCGGCCGTGGCGGTCGCACCGCGACGGCAGTCCGCACCGTCGTCGGCGCACTCAACGGTCAGGGCCGGTCGCCTCGGATCGACTTCGTCGACCTCCGCGGCCGCTGACGGCTGCTCCGTTCCCGTCTGTCGTGGCCGGCTCAGCCAGCACTGACGCGCACGTCGAGGTCGTGATCGGGCGGATCGGCCGCCCGCACGGCGTCGGCGGCGAGGTCGTGGTCCGTGTCCGCACCGACGAGCCGGATCGCCGATTCGTCGTCGGCGAAGTCCTCGTCGCCGAGCGTGAACGCGACGGCTCCCGTCGCTCTCTCGTCCTCGAGTCGATCCGTGCGGCCAACGACGACCTGCTCGTCCGCTTCGCCGGAGTGGACGATCGCAACGCCGCCGAGGACATCGGCGGCAGCCTGTTGATGGCGTCCGTGCGAGCCGACGAGCGACCCGCCGACGACGACGAGTTCTACGACCACCAGCTGATCGGCCTCGCCGCGCTCGCGACCGGTGGCGACCCGCTCGGGCACGTGCGCGAGGTGATCCATCTCCCGCTGCAGGACGTCCTGGCGATCGTCGACCCCAACGGCCGAGAGCTCCTCGTCCCGTTCGTGGCCGAGATCGTCACCGACGTGCGACCCGGCTTCGACGGCGCCGTGGGCACGCTGACGATCGAGCTGCCCGACGGCTTTCTCGACGTGGCGGACTGATCGTGGCGGACGACGCCCGGCAGTCCGTCGCACCCCTGCGCATCGACGTCGTCACGATCTTCCCGGCCTACCTCGAACCTCTGCGGCTCTCGCTCCTCGGACGCGCGACCGACGCCGGCCTCGTCGACCTCCGCGTCCACGATCTGCGCGACTGGACGCACGACCGCCATCGGACGGTCGACGACACCCCCGCCGGTGGCGGCGCCGGGATGGTCATGAAGCCCGAGCCCTGGGCCGAAGCGCTCGGCACGTTCCTCACCCCGATCCTCCGGTCGTCCGAGCCCTCGGACCGTCCCGGCCCGGCCGACGCCCGTGGTGCCGGCGGCGATCGACCGCTCCTCGTGGTGCCGACACCCTCGGGAGCCTTGTTCACCCAGCGCGACGCCGAGGCCTGGTCGAAACGGACCCACCTGGTGGTCGCGTGCGGCCGATACGAGGGCATCGACGCCCGCGTCGTCGAGTGGGCCCGGGACGACCTGGACGTCGACGTGGCGGAGGTGTCCATCGGTGACTTCGTGCTGGCCGGTGGCGAGGTGGCGGCCATGGTGATGATCGAGGCGGTCACGCGGCTGCTGCCGGGCGTCCTCGGCAACCCCGGCTCCCTGGTCGAGGAGTCGCACGGTGATCATGCCGCCGGTCTGCTGGAGTATCCGGTCTACACGAAGCCGCGCGACTGGGCCGGACGATCGGTGCCGGAGGTCCTGCTCTCCGGCGATCACGGTGCGGTCGACCGCTGGCGTCGCGACCAGTCGCTGCTGCGCACCGCGCGACGCCGTCCTGAGCTCCTCGACCTGCTGCCGGACGGGACGCTGGACCGCCGCGACCTCGCCGTGCTCGCCGAGGCGGGCGTCGACCGGCAGGACCCAGCCGTCGGCGACCGGCGGCCACCTGACCCTCGGCCCGCCGACCGGTACTGACCGGATTACCCACGGGTCGATCGCTGTGGCAGAATCGACCCTCGGTCCGCAATCCGGTCGGTGCTCCTGCCACAGGGGGAGTCCAGCCCGGAGTTCCGTCCGCAGGCTCCCTGAGCAGCAGGCTGAGACAGACCGTCACCACCACCACGTCGTTCCCGAGCATCCGCTCGCCCAGCCCTACCGCACGTGTCCTGTGGCACGCCGAGGAGATCTCATGCAGACCCTGGATTCCGTCGATGCCTCGCAGCTGCGATCCGACATCCCCGACTTCCGCCCCGGCGACACCCTGAAGGTGCACGTCAAGGTGATCGAGGGAGCGCGTTCGCGCGTGCAGATCTTCCAGGGCGTGTGCATCGCCCGCCAGGGTGACGGCGTGCGCGAGACGTTCCGCGTGCGCAAGGTCAGCTTCGGTGTCGGCGTCGAGCGGGTCATCCCGGTCCACAGCCCGATCGTGGAGAAGATCGAGGTCGTCACCCGCGGCGACGTCCGCCGCGCCAAGCTCTACTACGTCCGCGGACTGCGCGGTAAGGCCGCGAAGATCAAGGAGAAGCGCGACATCGTCGCGCGTTGACGCACCCGGTGTCCGCTGCGGTCGATCCCCTGGCGGGCGAGCCGCGTGCGGCTAGGCTTCGCGGGCAATGACAACTGACGCGACCGGGCGACAGCTCCCGTCGGACGGCGCCGGTGTCGGCGACGAGCCTGTGGTCGCGGCACCCGAGACAGCAGGTGAGGGCTCTGTGGCGACACACACCGCGGGTCGGCCCACCACCGCCAAGACGCGTCGGCAGCGCAAACCCCGTAAGCAGCGCTCCTTCTGGGTCGAACTCCCGTTCCTCATCGTCGTCGCGTTCATCCTCGCGCTGCTGCTCCGCGCGTTCATCGTGCAGGCCTTCTACATCCCGTCCGAGTCGATGGAGAACACGCTTCTCCCGAACGACAAGGTCGTGGTCAGCAAGCTCTCGTACCGATTCGGCGACATCCATCGAGGCGACATCGTCGTGTTCGACGTGATCGGTCTGTGGATGACGCAGAAGGAGTACGACGAGGAGCAGGCGGCCACGGCGCCGTCGAATCCGATCGCCAAGCTCGGTCGGCACCTGGGCGGTCTCGTCGGATTCACGCCGCTCGATCAGGACTACTACATCAAGCGCGTCATCGGCGTCGGCGGCGACAAGGTGGCCTGTTGCGACACGAAGGGCCGCGTCACCGTCAACGGGCATCCGCTCGACGAGACGTCCTACCTGTACCCGGGTGCCCAGCCGCTCGGCGACCGACTTCAGCATCACGGTGCCCGAAGGCCGTCTCTGGGTGATGGGTGACAACCGCGGCGACTCGAGCGACTCGCGTGCCCACATGGGCTATCCGGGCGGTGGCACCGTCCCGGTCTCGGCCGTGGTCGGACGCGCGGTCGCGCTCGTGTACCCGTTCGACCGGTGGACGAGGTTCACCACGCCGGCCACCTTCGACCAACCCGGCCTGACGGCCGCTGGACCGGCGCGTGGCGGCGGGACACCGGCGCCGCCCGGCGACAGCGACCTCACGACGGCCGCGGCCGCTGCCTGCGTCGTGACGGCCTGGCCGGCCGGGCGGCGGCGCTCACGCCGGTGAGCCCCTCGGCACAGACGGGCACCGGACTGACGCTGGCCCGACGCTTCGTGGTCCGGCCCGAAGCCGGGCTCTACGCCTATCAGGCGGTGTTGGCCCGAGCGGGCCTGACTCCGGTCGCCGGCGCGGACGAAGCGGGCCGGGGTGCATGCGCCGGACCGCTCGTCGCCGCAGCCGTGATCCTGCCCGAGGGACGGCGCGGACAGATCGACGAACTCAACGACTCGAAGCTGCTCACGCCGGCCGCGCGCGATCGCTGTTACGACCGGATCGTCGCTCGCGCCGTGGCCTGGTCGGTCGTCATCGCGTCACCCCAGGAGTGCGACCGCCTCGGCATGCATCGGGTGAACGTCGAGGCGCTGCGACGGAGCATCCGCAAGCTGACGGTTCAACCCGCCTACGTGCTGACCGACGGGTTCGGCGTGGACGGTCTCGGGGTACCGGGCCTGGCGGTGTGGAAGGGTGACCGGGTTGCGGCGTGCATCTCGGCCGCGTCGGTCATCGCGAAGGTGACCCGGGACCGCATCATGGTGGCGCTGCACGACAGCGTGCCGCAGTACGACTTCGCCACCCACAAGGGTTACTGCACCGCCGAGCACCAGGCGGCGCTGAACGAGCACGGCCCGAGCGAACATCATCGGCAGGCGTGGGACAACGTCATCGCCGCACGGACAGCACACATGGGGAGGTACGGGTTGTGAGCACCGAGGATCTGGAGCAGTACGAGTCCGAGATCGAACTCGCCCTCTACCGCGAGTACAAGGACGTCGTCTCGATCTTCAAGTACGTCGTCGAGACCGAGCGCCGGTTCTACCTCGCCAACAGTGTCGACCTGCAGGTCCGCAGCGAGGACGGCGACGTGTACTTCGAGGTGTCGATGGCCGACGCCTGGGTGTGGGACATGTACCGCCCGGCGCGGTTCGTGAAGAACGTGAAGGTCGTGACGTTCAAGGACGTCAACGTCGAGGAACTCGCCAAGAACGACTTCGACCCGCCCAAGGACGGCGAGTTCGGCTGATCCGTCCCGACGGCTCCGTCGTCCACAGCTGAGCCGGCCGCGGATTCGTCCACAGGCCGCTGCTGGTCGCCCGTCGTCGTTCCCGTCCTCCGCGAGCCTTGCGCCCGGAGGTGGTCGGGATGCGGGCGAAGGACGCGGTCGGGCAGTACGGGGAAGGCCTCGCGGCGAGGTACCTGGTCGACGCCGGGTTCACGATCCTCGAGCGGAACTGGCGCTGCCCGCTCGGCGAGGTCGACATCGTGGCCCGTGACGGCGACAGCCTCGTCATCTGCGAGGTGAAGACCCGCACCGGACCGGGGTACGGCACGCCGCTCGAGGCGGTCACGGCGGCGAAGGTGAACCGGCTGCGACGGCTCGCGAGCGCGTGGCTGTCGGCCCACGACGTGCGGCCGGATCGCGTCCGGATCGACGTCGTCGGTGTCACCGTGGGCCGTCGGGGCGCGCCGGTGGTCGAGCACGTCACGAGCGTCGGCTGATGGGCCTCGCCACGACGCACGCGGTCGCGCTGCTCGGCATCGACGGGGCGGTGATCGAGATCGAGGCCCACGTCGGGCTCGGGTTGCCGGCGTTCACGCTGGTCGGGCTGCCCGACACCGCGTTGTCCGAAGCCCGGGACCGGGTCCGGGCGGCCCTTCTCAACTCCGGTCAGGCGTTCCCCGACCGCCGCCTGACGGTCGGGCTCTCGCCGGCGATGCTCCCGAAGGCCGGCGCGCACTTCGACCTGGCGATCGCGGTCGCGGTCATCGCCGCCAACGGCCAACTGCCCGTCGAGGCGTTGCAGGGTGTCGTCCTGCTCGGCGAGTTGGGGCTCGACGGGCAGGTACGGCCGGTCCGCGGGATCCTGCCGCTTGCCCTCGCGGCGGCCGCCGCGGGCTGGGTCAGGTTGGTGGTCCCCGAACCGAATGCGGCGGAGGCCGCGCTGGTGGCCGAGGTGTCGGTCATCGGGGTGCGGTCCCTGCGCCAGCTCGTCGCGCATCTGCGTGGCGAGGCGGGCGACGATCCACCCATGACGCCGGTCGGCGGGGAGCCGGCGCCGCGGTCGACCGCCACCGGGCGCGGCGACCGGCTCGACCTCAGCGACGTGTTGGGCCAGGCCGAGGCACGACTGGCGATGGAGGTGGCAGCCGCCGGCGGTCATCACGTCTTCCTCTCGGGTCCACCGGGCGCCGGCAAGACGATGCTCGCCGAGCGGCTTCCGGGCCTGCTGCCCGACCTCGATCTTCCCGACGCGCTGGAGGTGTCAGCGATCCATTCGGTCGCCGGTCTCCTTCCCGAAGGCGAACCGTTGCTGCGGCGACCACCGTTCGTCGACCCGCACCACACCGCGAGCGTCGCGGCGATCGTCGGCGGTGGGAGCCGGTTCGCCCGACCTGGGGCGGTGTCCCTTGCGCATCGGGGAATTCTCTTCTTGGACGAGGCACCGGAGTTCCATCCGTCGGCGCTCGAAGCCCTGCGGCAGCCGCTCGAGAGCGGGGAGGTGATGATCGCGCGCTCCGGCGGCACCGCCCGGTATCCGGCTGCGTTCCAGCTGGTCCTGGCCGCGAACCCGTGCCCGTGTGGGCGAGGCGGCGGCCTCAGCGCGGAGTGCTCGTGTCTCCCGGCCGCGCGGGCGCGGTACCGCCAGCGACTGTCGGGGCCGGTCCGCGATCGCATCGACATCAGCCGCACGGTCGCTCCGGTCAGCCGGGCCGAGTTGGCCGCGGACCGGAGCCGGGTCGAGACGTCGGACGTGGTCGCGCAGCGGGTCGCGGCCGCACGTGATCGCCAACGCCGCCGCTACGGCGACATGCCCTGGTCGCTGAACGCGTCGATCCCCGCCAGATTGCTCCGGCGCGACTACGCGCCCGATCCGTACGGCGTGCACGTCATCGATCGGGCGGTGTCGAGCGGGCGGCTCTCGGCTCGAGGCTCCGACCGCGTGCTGCGGCTGGCCTGGACGGTCGCCGACCTGGCCGGGGTCGACCGGCCGCGAGTGGAGGAGTGCCGGCTCGCGCTCGCCCTACGCCTCGACGACTCCACGAACGGCGTCCAGCGGACCGGTCGTGCGGGATGAGCGCCGCCGCGACCGGCGACGCCTCGTGTTCGGCCGTCAGCCCTGCGGAGCGACAGGCCCGGATCCTCCTGACCAACCTCGACGCACCCGGGCATCCCGCGTTGTGTGGGGCGGTGTCGGCGGTGGGTGCCGTGGCGGCGGTCGAGCTGTTGCGCGCCGGTGGCCTCACGCCGATGCGCGCGACCGTCCTCGCCGAGCGGGTACAGGCGGCCGAGGACGCCGTGGCCGGGCAACTCGAGGCCGCGGAACGGGTCGGCGCCCGGTTCGTCTGCCCGGGCGATCCGGAGTGGCCCGAGCCGCTGTACGCGCTGGCGTCGGCGGAACCTCGCGCCGGGGTGGGTGGAATGCCGGTCGGCTTGTGGGTGCGAGGTCCGTTGCGACTCGGAATCGGCTCGCAGCGAACGAGCCAGGCGGCCGGCCGATCCGCGCCCTGGGTCCAGTCGGTCTCGATGGTGGGGTCCCGCGCGGCCAGCGACTACGGCCTCTACGTCGCGGGCGAGATCGCCGCGGGCTTGGCCGACGCCAGTGTCCGGGTCGTCTCCGGCGCGGCGTACGGGATCGACGCCGCCGCGCACCGGGGCGCGTTGGCGGTCCCCGGTGGACAGACGGTCGCGGTGTTGGCCTGCGGGGTCGACATCGCGTACCCGAAGTCCAACGAGGGACTCTTGAGTCGCATCGGCGCCGATGGTCTCGTGGTCAGTGAGAACCCGATCGGCTCGACACCGACTCGACGACGGTTCCTGATCCGCAACCGGCTGGTCGCGGCACTCTCGGTGGCCACGGTGATCGTCGAGGCCACGACGCGAAGTGGGACGACGAGCACGGCCGAGTGGGCGGCGGCCTGCAGCCGAGGCGTCCTCGCCGTTCCCGGCCCGGTCACGTCCGCGCTCTCGGCGGGCACGCACGCCTGGATCCGGGACCTGAACGCCGGGCTCGTGACCGACGCGGCCGACGTGCTGCGGCACATCCAGCCGATCGGATCGGTGCCGGAGCCGACACCGGCGCCGGTCGGTTCGGATTGGCGGGGCGTGATCAGCGACGGCGCGGAGGCCGTTCTCGACGCGTTCCCGGCGCGAGCCGACGCTGGCGCCGCCCAGCTGGTCACGGCCACCGGACTGCCGGTGGGCTCGGTGCTGGCCCACCTCGGGGAACTCGACCTCGCCGGTTTCGTCCAGCGCACAGATGGCGGATGGCGGCGGACCCGGCGTGGACAGTCCATCTCGCGACCCGACGGATGAGGCCGGAACGTGGGCGAACCAGGCCGTCACGAACGGCTCGCGCGGCACCAGCGAGCTGTCGACACTTGTCCACAGTTCCTTCTCACGGCACCCGGTCGGCTCACACAGGACATCCGCAGGTGTTCTGCTCGTGACATCCGCGTGAGATCGTGAGACGACAGTCCGCATGTTGACGGGGTCCCGGAGAGGTGAACGCCGTGTCGGCTCCAGATCAGCTGCCTCCGACCCCGCCCGCCGACCTGCCGGCGTCCGAGCTACCGGAGCCGATGGCACGTGCCCTCGGCGACTACGAGCGGTACCTCGCGGTCACCCGCAACTTCTCCGACCACACCGTTCGTGCCTACATCGGCGACGTACACGACCTGCTCGGTCACGCCGCGCGCGCTCAGGTCACCACGATCGACGAGATCGGCTTGCCCCACCTTCGCAGCTGGTTGGCCAGACAACAGTCGACCGGGCGTGCGCGGACGACCCTCGCTCGGCGTGCGACCTCGGCCCGGGTCTTCCTCCGGTGGGCCGCGACCTCCGGCCATGCCGACACCGACCGGGGCGCCGCGCTGGCCCGCCCGAAAGCACACCAGCACCTCCCACCGGTGCTGCGCAGCGACGAGGCGCGCCGACTGGTCGACCTCATGCACGAGAGTCCGGACGAGACCGACCCGGTGCGCCTGCGCGACGCCGCGATCGTCGAACTGCTCTACGCCACCGGCATGCGGGTCGGCGAGCTCTGTGGCCTCGACGTCGACGACATCGACCATGCCCGCCGGCTGGTCCGCGTGCTGGGCAAGGGCCGCAAGGAGCGCAGCGTCCCGTACGGCGTGCCGGCCCAGGAGGCGTTGCACGACTGGCTCCGGACCGGTCGGACCCGACTGGCGCGCACCGGAAGCGGTCCCGCACTCTTCCTCGGCAGCCGGGGCGGACGGATCGACCAGCGGGCGGTCCGCACCCTCGTGCACGAGGCGGCGCGCCAGGTCGAAGGCGCTCCGGACATGTCCCCGCACGGACTCAGACACTCCGCCGCAACCCACCTCCTCGAAGGCGGCGCCGACCTCCGATCGGTGCAGGAGCTGCTGGGCCACGCCTCGCTGGCCACCACCCAGCTCTACACGCACGTCTCGGCGGAGCGGCTCCGCGCGGCCTACGGGATGGCCCACCCGCGGGCCTAGCGTCCGACGGGCTCACGGTCCGACGCCGATCCGTCAGTCCGGCCCGAGCATGATCGGCGGCCGGAGGACGGACGCACCCTCGAACACGCTCCGCAGGACCGAGCGCCTGACCGGCCCGACGTGACCGGGGACCGCGAGTGTCGACGCGCCACCGATCGGCAACAACCGGACCGGTCCCGCGCCGACGAGGCTGAGCGGGTTCAGGTACTCCGATCCTCTGAGCAGCCCCCAGTGCAGGCAGGCCGACGGCAGGCAGTGGCCGCCGATCAGCTCGACGTAGCCGATCGTCTGGCCGGTGTCGACCCGCTCGCCGACGTCGACCGCGGGCTCGACCGGCAGGTAGGTCGTGCGGAGCGCCCCGTGCGAGACGACGACGACGGCACGTCCGGCGAGCAGGCCCGCGAAGGTGACGACGCCGGCGCCCGCGGCCCGAACCTCGGCTCCGGTGCGCGCCGCCAGGTCGACTCCGCGATGGCCGGCGTTCCACGGCTGGTCGGGCGGATCGAACCCGACGACGACGTCCGGCCGGGGGTCGAGCGGCCACGCCCACCGGGCGGGTGCCGCGTGCGCGGCCGGAGCGGGCGCGATCGTGGCCAGTGTCGTGGACAGCGTCGCGGCGAACGCCAGCGCGATCACCGCGAGCCTGCGCGTACCTGCACGTCCGACGAGCCTGACGACTGCTGCCATGTCGCCAGCGTGAGGCCGCGCGGCCGGCCGTGGATCGAGCCGACGATTCGTGGGGACGCGTTCACGATCGAGCCCGCTGTGGACGGCAACCGCGGGCCCGGTAGCCGGCAACCGAACGCGTCGGTCCACGTCGAGCCGATGGCGTAGACTCCTCCGAGCGTCTCGCTTCGGCGGGGCGACTTCGCATGTCCGCACACCGTCCACCGCTGTCAAAGCATGGGACGGGCGATGCCACCAGTCTCGCCCCGGAGCCAGCTCCGGGTGAGCCCGGCACGCGCGGACGTCAGGCACCCGACCGGCCCCGGCACCGGGTGAACAACTGGGGGATGGCTGAGTCTGCCGTCCCGGACAAGGAGCACCACCATGGCCGTCGTCACCATGCGACAGCTGCTCGAGAGCGGCGTCCACTTCGGGCACCAGACCCGTCGCTGGAACCCGAAGATGAAGCGCTTCATCTTCACCGAGCGCAACGGGATCTACATCATCGACCTCCAGCAGTCGCTGACCTACATCGACACCGCCTACGCCTACGTGCGCGACATCGTCGCCAAGGGCGGGACGGTCCTGTTCGTCGGGACGAAGAAGCAGGCGCAGGAAGCCATCGAGGAGCAGGCGACCCGTGTCGGCATGCCCTTCGTGAACCAGCGCTGGCTCGGTGGCATGCTCACCAACTTCCAGACCGTGCACGGGCGCCTCCGTCGTCTCGCTGAGCTCGAGGAGCTCGATTTCGACGACGTCGCCGGCTCCGGCCGCACGAAGAAGGAGCTGCTGGGTCTGCGCCGGGAGAAGGAGAAGCTCGAGCGCACGCTCGGCGGTATCCGCCGGATGAGCAAGGTCCCGAACGCGATCTGGATCGTCGACACGAAGAAGGAACACCTCGCCATCGACGAGGCCAAGAAGCTCGGCATCCCGATCGTCGGCGTGCTCGACACGAACTGCGACCCCGACGAGGTCAACTTCCCGATTCCCGGCAACGACGACGCGATCCGCTCGGTGGCCCTGCTCACCCGGATCATCGCCGACGCCGCCGCGGACGGCCTGTTGTCCCGCGCCGGTGCATACGACGCAGCCGCCGAGGGCTCCGAGGAGCTCGCCGGCGACGAGCCGCTCGCCGAGTGGGAGCGCGAACTCCTCGCCGGTGACGCCGGTGTCGAGAACCCGGTCGAGCCCGTGACGGACGCGGCCGTGTCGGCCGAGGTCGCCGCGGACCAGCCGTCCGAGGGCGAGAACGCGCCTGCGCCCGAGGCCGACGTCGAGACCGACGCCACCGATGCCGACGTCGTCGCCGAGGCCGCTCCGGTGGACGAGGCCGCTGCGGCCGCCGAACCGGCCGCCGCCACCGCCGAGTAGTCACGACCCGCGACGCACCGCGCGAACCCTCGCGGTCCGCCGCACCTCACCGAACACCGTCGAACTACCCGATCCCGTCGCCGGAACGTCCGGCGGCGGCATCAGACAAGGAATCGTCATGCCTGACTTCACCGCTACCGACATCAAGCGGCTCCGTGACCTGACCGGTGCCGGGATGATGGCCTGCAAAAAGGCCCTCACCCAGGCCGACGGGGACATCGAGAAGGCGATCCTGATCCTCCGCGAGAGCGGTGCCGCGAAGGCCGTCGACCGCGCGGCCGAGCGGGACGCCGCCGATGGCATCGTCGTCGCCGACGGCGGAGCGATGCTCGAGCTCAACTGCGAGACCGACTTCGTCGCCAAGAACGAGACGTTCCAGAAGCTCGCGGCCGACCTGCTCGTGGTCGTGCGCGACACCAAGCCGGCCGACGTGGCCGCGCTGCTCGCGACTGACTTCGACGGCAAGACCGTCGAGCAGGTGCTGCTCGAGGCATCGGCGATCATCGGCGAGAAGATCGTCGTCGGCCGGCTCGTCACCTTCGACGGCACGACCGCGACCTACCTGCACCGCCGGTCCGCGGACCTGCCGCCGCAGATGGGGGTCGTCGTCGAGTACACCGGCCCGTCGGCCGATGCGGCCCGCAACGCGGCGATGCAGGCCGCGGCCATGCGCCCGACCTACCTGACGCGGGACGAGGTCCCGGCCACGATCGTCGCCACCGAGCGTGAGGTGGCCGAGGCGCTGGCCCGCAACGAAGGCAAGCCCGAGCAGGCGATCAGCCGGATCGTCGACGGTCGGCTCAACGCGTTCTACAAGGACAACGTGCTCATCGAGCAGCCGTCCGTGCAGGACAACAAGAAGACCGTCAAGGCCCTCCTCACCGAGGCCGGCGTCACCCTCACCCGGTTCGCCCGCTTCGAGGTCGGCAACGCCTGACCGCTCGACACGCGGCCCCGTTCGGCCCGGCATGCGCCGGGTCGAGCGGGGCCGTTTCGCATGCGCCGATGTGCGTCGCGGCCCAGTGCGTGAGCCCGGCCCGGGCCGCGTCCGCCACCGGCCCGAGGTCACGGCACCGCAGCGGCGTCGGATAGGTTTCGGGTCAGACACTGTCGTCGACGGAGGAGGACCAGCGTGACGGTCGAGAACGCTGGACACCCGACCGACACGATGTCCCACGAGTCGACCGGCCCGGCTCCGCACCAACCCTACGAGCGCGTGGTCATCAAGCTGTCGGGTGAGGTCTTCGGCGGTGGCGGCGGCGTCGGTGTCGACCCTGACGTCGTCGATTCGATCGCCGCACAACTCGTCGATGTGGCCTCGGACGGGGTTCAGGTCTCGATCGTCGTCGGCGGCGGCAACTTCTTCCGTGGTGCGGAGCTGCAGCAGCGCGGGATGGACCGCGCCCGCGCGGACTACATGGGCATGCTCGGCACGGTGATGAACTGCCTGGCGCTGCAGGACTTCCTGGAGAATCGCGGACTCGAGACCCGGGTGCAGACCGCGATCACCATGGGCCAGGTCGCCGAGCCCTACATCCCGAGGCGCGCCATCCGGCACCTGGAGAAGGGGCGCGTGGTCATCTTCGGCGCCGGCGCCGGGATGCCCTACTTCTCCACCGACTTCGTCGCGGCGCAGCGTGCGCTCGAGATCGGCGCGGACGCACTTCTCATGGGCAAGAACGGGGTGGACGGCGTCTACGACTCCGACCCCAAGACCAATCCCGCGGCGCGCAAGTACGACTGCCTGTCCTACGACGACTTCCTCCTGCAGCGCCTCGAGGTGGCCGACGCCACGGCCGTCAGCCTGGCTCGGGACAACGCGCTTCCGATGGTGTTCTTCCGGCTCGATGCCAGGGGCATGATCCGGCGAGTGGTGGCCGGTGAGCCGGTCGGCACGCTGCTCGCATCGTCGTGCCCCTGACGGCGGTGGATAGGGCCCAGGCGGCCCACGCCGTGCTCGGCCCGGCTGCCCGACGGATGCCGGTCACAATGCCCATGAGGATCCAAGGCCCGTGAGGATTCACCGCAACCCCTGATCGGACGGAGTACACGACGTGAGCATCGACTCGACCCTCAACGACGCGAAGACGAGGATGGACAAGGCGATCGAGGTCGCCAAGGACGACTTCGGATCGATCCGGACCGGCCGCGCGCACCCGAGCATGTTCTCCAAGCTCCAGGCCTCCTACTACGGGGCGCCCACGCCGGTGCAGCAGTTGGCCTCGTTCACGGTCCCCGAGCCGCGCGTGGTGCTCATCGCGCCGTACGACATGTCGGCGATGGGGGCGATCGAACGGGCGATCCGCGAGTCCGACCTGGGGGTCAACCCGAGCAACGACGGCAAGGTCATCCGGGTCAACATGCCCGAACTGACGGCCGAGCGTCGCAAGGAGTACGTGAAGCTGGCGAAGACCAAGGCCGAGGACGCGAAGGTCTCGGTTCGCAGCATCCGGCGCAGCGCCAAGGAGTCGATCGACAAGCTGTCCAAGGACGGCGACGTCGGCGAGGACGAGGCCGCACGAGCGGAGAAGCGCCTGGACGGCTTCACGAAGTCGCACGTCGACGAGGTCGACGACCTGCTCAAGCGCAAGGAAGCCGAGATCCTCGAGGTCTGAGGACCGGTCAGGACTGTTCATGGACGACGCGCCCGGATCCGACGACGCCCGGCCGTCGCTCGACTCGTCGGCTGCCGACACGACCGAGACTATCGACGCGACCGAGACGCCTGAGCTCGTGACCAGCGAGCCGGGACCGCCCCTGGTGGTGCCGCCGGAGTCCCACGGCCGGGCCGGTCGCAACCTCGGTGCGGCCGCCGCCGTCGGGGTCGGCCTCGGCCTCCTGGTGATCGCGTCCCTGCTCTTCTTCCGGCTGGCCTTCGCCGTCTTCGTCGCGGCCGCGATCGTGGTCGCAGTGCTGGAACTCTCGAAGGCCTTCGGCGTCATCGGCATCACGGTCGCCCGCGAGGTGCTCGTCGTCGGCGCCGTGGCGATGGTCCTCGGTGCCTACCTCTGGGGCCCGAGCGTTCTCCTCGCGAGCTTCGCCGTCACCGCCGTCGCCTGCCTCGCCGAACGGATGCGGCACGGCTCGTCGGGGTTCGTGCGCGACGTCACGGCGAGCGTGTTCGTCGCCGCCTACGGACCGGTCCTCGCCGGCTTCGCGGTGATGCTCGCCAGCGGTAGCGACGGCTTCATCGAGACCCTCGTGTTCATCGCCACCGTGGTGGCGAGCGACGTCGGCGGGTACGCCGCGGGCGTGTTGTTCGGGAAGCACCCGATGGCGCCGAAGATCAGCCCGAAGAAGTCGTGGGAGGGCTTCGCCGGGTCGGTCGTCGCGTGCCTGCTCACGGCCGGACTACTGGTCGGGCTGGCGACCTCGTTCCCGTGGTGGTCCGGGCTCGTCATCGGTGCGCTCGTCGTCTGCACCGCCACCGGCGGCGACCTCGTCGAATCGATGATCAAGCGCGACATCGGTGTCAAGGACATGGGCGACCTGCTGCCCGGCCACGGCGGGATCATGGACCGGCTCGACTCGATGCTGCCGTCCGCGCTGGCCTGCTGGCTGGTGTTCACCCTCCTGGGATGACGATCCGGCTGCACCTGGTCCGGCACGGCCGGCCCGCGATGGACTGTGCCACGCCCGCCGCGACCTGGCCGTTGGCCGACGACACGCTCGCCTACCGGGTGCTCGCCGACCGGCCGTACGACGTGGGTGCCTGGCGCCGCCTCCGACTGCCCGACTGCCCGACTGCCCGACTGGTGCGTCCTCGAGGCGGGGCGTTCCGACGACGGGCGTCTGTCCGTCGTACCGGTCACGGCGTGGGGGGTTGGGCGACGGGCAACGCCGAATGAGGCGGTCCGCGGGATCAGTCGGTCCGGACGACGACCGTGACGTGTTTCGGTGGGTTGGGTACCTGACAGGTCGCGGTGGCAGTGCAGATCTCGCGTTTCGTGGCGATCGTGAACACCGACCGGCCCGCAACGGTGCCCCGGTAGGTGAGGGCATCCAGCTCGCGGAACAGGCTCGGTTCGTTGACGCTGACATCCGTGATGACGGCCGCGATGTCGCCGAATCTCCCGAAACTCACGCAGGCACCCACCGGAATCGCCACGGTCGCGGTCTTCTGGCTCGCGTAGACGAGCTTCGTGCAGGACGTGTAGGTGTCGCTGGTGCTGACCGTCGGCTGCGGCTGGGTGCTGGCCGCCGTCACCGGGGCGGGTGCGGTGCCGGGATCCGAGCAGGCGGTGAGTCCGGTCACGACCAGCGCGGCGGTGAGCACGAAAGCAGCGACGGACGGGCGGACACGCACGCGCGGAACTCCGGAAAGGTAGTGGACGCCGGACTGGGAGCGCCTCTCGGCGCAAAGGCCGCTCGAAGCGGCTGTAAGTGGAGCCCGGGGCTACCGCAGCCCGGCGCCCACGGCAGTGTAGCGGGCGGTCGTGATGCCTGACGGACGGAGGCTGCCGGTCAGTCCAGCCGGTTCGCCCGCCAGGCGTTCGCGGCTCGCATCAGATTGTCGGCCATGGTGAGGTTCCCCGCGGCGAGCCGGCTGGTGACGGCGTCGTCGACCGGCGTGGCGTGGGCTCGGCCGGCGGCGATCACCCGGCAGAAGGCGGCCGCGCGGTCGAGGGCGTCGGCGAGGTCGGCGTCGAAGGCCGCCGACAGGACGGTGTCGGCGAGGCTCACGACCGCTTCCGGGGTCGGGGGGTCGGCCACGCCGGCGACCACGGTGTTGACCTCGGCGACCGACCGTCCGGCGGCGAAGAACCTGGAAGCCTCGAGCGGCGACCGCGTGATCCATTCGCGCAGCAGCACCAGCTGGTAGAGCGCGCCGGGCAACGACACGGCCGGTGCTTCCGCCCACAGCGCGGCCAGTTCGAGGATTCCTTCGCCGGCGACGAAGTTCCCCAGGCGTTCGGCAACCTCGCCGTCGGGCCGTCCACGCGCCCCCGCGACCAGAGCGGCCGCGCTGCGGTGCGCGGCCTCGAGCCGTGCCCGGTCGTCCACCACCGGGCTCAGCTGCTCGGCGTTCGCGTTCACCAGGGGACGACGAAATCGCGGCCGGGCATCGGGACGGGCGGCGCCGGACTGGTCGGCGTCGCCGTGGTCCGAGCTGTCGGTGGGCGAGGGCATCGTCGTCCATGATGCGGCACCGGGTCGACTGCGTGCGACACTGGGCGGGCCATGTCGCAGCCAGACTCCCCGCCTTCCCCGGTCCGCCCCCTGCTCGACCTCGCGACCCCACGTCGAGGTAAGCCGCCGCGGCACTTCGCGGACCTCTCGATGACCGAGCGCCGGGCGGCGATGGCCGACGTCGGGCTGCCGGCGTACCGGGCCAAGCAGCTCTCGACCCAGTACTTCGGCCGCCTCGAGACCGACGTCGCCGCCATGACCGACGTCCCCGCGAAGGTTCGCGATTCCCTCGCGTCCGAACTCTTCCCCGACCTGCTGCACCCCGTGCGCACCCTCGCCGCGGACGCCGGGACGACCATCAAGACCCTGTGGCGACTGCACGACGGTGCGCTCGTCGAGAGTGTGCTCATGCGCTACCCCGACCGGGCCACGGTGTGCATCTCGAGCCAGGCGGGCTGCGGCATGGCCTGCCCGTTCTGTGCGACCGGCCAACAGGGCCTCACCCGGAACCTCTCCACCGCCGAGATCGTCGGTCAGGTCGTCGACGCGGCTCGTGCGATGCGTGACGGGGCCGTGCCCGGAGGCCGCGGCCGCGTCTCCAATGTCGTGTTCATGGGGATGGGGGAGCCGCTGGCGAACTACCGCACCGTCGTCGACGTGCTGCACCGGATCGCCGATCCCGCGCCCGAGGGACTGGGCATGTCCGCGCGCGGCATCACGGTGTCGACCGTCGGCCTCGTCCCGCGCATCAACCAGCTCGCCGCCGAAGGGCTGCCGGTGACGCTGGCCGTCTCACTGCACGCGCCCGACGACGAACTGCGGGACGAGCTCGTGCCGATCAACACCCGGTGGGAGGTCGCCGAGGTCCTCGACGCCGCGTGGAACTACGCCTCGGTGACGAAGCGTCGCATCTCCATCGAGTACGCGATGATCAAGGACATCAACGACCAGGCGTGGCGTGCGGACCTCCTCGGCGAGTTGCTGGCCGGCCACCTCGTCCACGTGAACCTCATCCCCTTGAACCCAACGCCCGGCTCGAAGTGGACGGCGTCGAGACCCGAGGACGAGCGCGAGTTCGTCCGCCGGTTGCAGGCGCATGGCGTCGCCACGACGGTGCGCGACACCCGTGGGCGTGAGATCGACGGGGCCTGCGGGCAGCTCGCGGCCACCGGCACCGACGGCTGACGAACCCGCGTCTCAACTTCCGTTCGGACAGCTCGGTGCCGACGTGCCCGTTGTGTCACGGTTCATGAACTCAGAGTGACGATTGGTCACGAGATCGTCTCGCGTTTCGAACATCTCCACGGCTGAGCGGGCCTAGCGTGACGCCATGGCGAACCGGCTGAGCATCTTGCGGACGAAGGACGTCGACGACGTCATCGCGCAGAACGACGAGGGTCCGAGCGAGACGCACCACGCGCGACTGGTGAAGCGGCTGAGTTCGCGGGACCTGATGGGCTTCGGTATCGGCATCGTCATCGGGACCGGGATCTTCACGCTGACCGGCGTCCAGGCGAAGAACAACGCCGGGCCGGGCATCGTCATCTCGTTCCTCATCGCCGGTTTCGTCTCGCTCCTGGCGGCCCTGTGCTACGCCGAACTCGCGGCCGCCGTGCCCACGGCCGGGAGTTCCTACACGTACGCGTACACGACCATCGGCGAGATCTTCGCCTGGATCATCGCCTGGGATCTGATCCTCGAGTTCGCCCTCGGGGCCGCGGTCGTGTCCCGTGGCTGGTCGGGCTATCTGCAGGACGCTCTGAACCTGCCGACGAGGTTCTTCGGGGAGGACTCCACGATCAACCTCGGCGCCGTGTTCATCGCCGTCGTCCTCGGCGGGGTGGCGATCCGCGGGATCAAGGAGTCCAAGTGGGTGACGAACGCCCTGGTACTCATCAAGGTCTCGGTCTGCGTCTTCGTGATCGCCGTCGGGATCTTCTACGTGAAGGCGGCGAACCTCCACCCGTTCATCCCCCCGGCGGTCCCCACGCCCAAGGACGAGCAGGCCAGCGGGCTGTCGCAGCCGCTCTGGCAGTGGGTCACCGGGATCTCACCGACCTCCTTCGGGGTGACCGGTCTGCTCGTGGCCGCGGCGGTCGTGTTCTTCGCCTACAGCGGCTTCGAGGCCGTGGCCAATCTCGGCGAGGAGACGAAGGACCCGGCGAAGGACATGCCGCGCGGGCTGCTCGGCACCCTGCTGATCTGCACGCTGTTGTACGTGGGGGTGTGCTTCGTCCTGACCGGCATGGTGAAGTACACGAACCTGAGCGAGGGCGCACCGATCTCCGACGCGTTCCAGCAGGTGGGGCTCAACTGGGCCGGTGTCCTCATCGCCATCGCTGCCGTCGCCGGCCTCAGTTCCGTCATCCTGGTCGACATCGTCGCCATGGGCCGGATCGGCTACGCGCTGTGCCGGGACGGCCTGCTGCCGCCGTCGATCGGCAGGATCCACGAGCGGTGGAACACGCCGGTCCGGGTGACGGCCGCCACGACCGCCGTCGTCGCGCTGCTCGGTGCCTTCGTGCCGCTGGCCACCCTCGCCGAGATGGTGAGCATCGGGACGCTGTTCGCCTTCTTCGTGGTCTCGCTTGCGGTGGCGATCCTCCGGCGGACCAAGCCGAAGATGACCAGGCCCTTCCGCACACCGCAGGTTCCGCTGCTGCCGATCGTCTCCGCACTGCTGTGCCTCGGCTTGATGGCGAACCTGGCCATGGAGACGTGGTTGCGCTTCCTGGTGTGGCTGGTGCTCGGTCTCGCGATCTACATCTTCTACGGCCGGCACCACTCGATCCTCGCCAAGCGCTGGCGTGGCGAGACCGGGGATGACGCAGCCGTTCCGATCCGGTCCCTCCCGAATGATCCGCAGTAGGGTCCTCAGGCCCGCGACCGGTCCGGCCATCGCACCGGGTCGAACGGCACCGATCCACCCAGGTCGAGCCCCGTTCCGATGTCCTCCGCAGGCGCCTCGCCGACCGGCATCCTGAGCTCGAGCACCGTGCAGCCCGGCACGACCTGCTCCGCGGGCGACGCCTGCAACACCGCCCAGGAGATGTCGGCCGGCACGTGTGCGTCGATCGCGAGGCACAGCCACGTCCGACGACCCCGGGAGCGCAACGTCGCCTGCCGGATGACCCGCCAGGGAATCGAGGCGAAGGCCGCTGCGTCGACCGCCCGCACGCCGCCCGGCGTGAAGGCGACGAACTCCGTGCCGGCGTGCCGCAACCGCAACAGTCGCCAGGTGTAGCGGATCAACGGCACCGTCACGACGGTCGTGGCGATGATGAGGCCGACCACCGCTGAGGTGTCCGTGTGGTCGTCGACGAGTTCGACGACCAACGTGAGGGCGAAGAGCAACCACAGCACGAGCGCGACGACGAAACGCGCGAACAGCCACCCCACCCGCCAGGCCAGGCCGGCTCCGCTGACCCGGCCGAGTTTCCCGAAGATCTGCACCCACGGCGGCCTGGTCCGACGTCGCAGCGCTGACCCGTTCGCCGGAGCGGCCGGCGTCGACGCGCCGGGGTCGGTCGGGCTCGGTCGCTCGGCTCGGTCGGCGGCAGGAAGTCCGGCCGACGCAGCGCGACTGGGGCGTCGACCGACATCGGAGGTGTGGGCGGTGCCCACTCCGTGACCGGGACGGCGACGTGTGGCAACCCCAGGATCGGCCCGGGCGGGATCGGCACCGCGAGCGTCCCCGGTGTCTCGGCCGGTCGGTCCGGCCAGGGATCCCCGTCGGGTTCGAGCTGCAGCGCCGAACCTCCGGTGGCCGGGTCGATGAGTCCCTCCGGGATGTACCACCTCAGCATGTTCGTCGCGTCCTGCTGGCTGAACCGCGGGATCGTGAATCGCAGTCGTCTCGACGGCAGGTCCGGGGCAGGGGGTACGTCGTCGACGACGAGGTGGCCGGCGCTGTCCAGCAGATCGCCGGCACTGTCGGTCAGGTAGAGGTCGAGGTGGACACGTGCGCGGGTGAAGGCCCACCACGGCGCGCTCGTCGGGGCGAGCGAGGCGGCGATGACCTGCCGCCAGTAGAGGTCGAGCACGGCATCCGCGTCGCGCACCGGCAGCGGTTTGGAGCGCTGATGGGTTCCGCCGGTCGGCGAGAACACCAGTCGTAGCCCGTTCGCGATGATCCCGGCGTCCCCCAGTGCGGTGCGCTGCTTGATCCGGAGCACCGCCGCGCCGAACCCGGCGAGAGCGACGATCGACCAGAGGAAGCGCCAGCCCGCGTGGTGCGACAGTGCGAGGAACAGAAGGCCGTCGCAGCCCACGAGGACCGGAACGACGACCGAACTCGTGGCGGGCCGACCGAGCCGGACGACCGTCGTGGGAGCGCGGCGTGCCACCAGTTCGGCGTTCGGCAACACGAGCAGACGCGTCCTCAGGCCGGCCACGACATCGCCTCCACGGCGTCGACCGCCGCATCCGGGCTGTCGACGAGAGCGATCCGACCGGCCATCGGGCGACCGTCCCCGAGCGCCTCGAGGAGTGGCCAGGCCGGCAGCGTCTCCGTCCAGTGGCGGCGGCCGACGAGCACCAACGGCACGATCGGCGTCGTCGGGTCGGCGTAGTAGGAGCCGGTCGCGAACTGGAAGACCTCCTGGACCGTCCCGGCCGAACCCGGGAGCACGATCAGTGCCCGGGTCGCGCCGCGGAGCAGGACGTCCTCCCGAACGGCGTTGGAGAAGAACTTCGCGATCCCGCTCGCGAACACGTTCGGCGGCTCGTGGCCGAAGTGCCAGGTCGGCGTGGTGAGCGACCGAACGGTGCGCTGCGGGAAGCGCGCGCGGACGGCGAGAGCGGCGAGCGCCCACCGGTGCACCGACGGCCGGAACGTCGGGACCTCCGCGAGCACGTCGACGGATCGCGTGAGCTCGGCGTCATCGGCGTCCGCCAGCCAGGCGCCGAGGTTGACGGCCTCCATCGCTCCCGGGCCGCCACCTGTGGCGACCAGGTTCCCCGCCCGCGCGAGCGCCCCTCCCAGACGGGCAGCTCGACGGTAGTCGGCCGAACCGCGTGCCAGCGCGTGCCCACCCATGACGGCGACGACCGCACTCCGCGGGCCGGCGCCGGATCGGGAGCGATGCGGCCACGAGCTCGGCGAACGCCTCGCTGACGGCGTGGTCGTGTAGCGCGGTGGCCAGGCTGTCGGCAGCGTCGGTGCCGTCATCGGTCTCGCGGTGGGCCAGCGACCACCGGTAGCAGAGCGCGTCGGTGCTGTCGGTGTAGTGGCCACCGGCCACCACGCGGTCGTACAGCTCGGCCGGGTCGTAGAGGTGGCCGCGGTACGGACGGAACGGGAGGTCCGGCAGCTCCGGGAAGAAGCAGCGCGCCGCCGGCCCGCATCCTCGTCTCCGCCGCGGGATCGAGTTCGCAGCCGAAGAAGATCGCTCCGCGGGCATCGAGGCCGGCGAGTCGGCTCTCGAGCCCACGCAGGTCGACGTCCACGATCCGCCAACCCGCCATCGACCCTGTCCCGGTGCCGATCGCCGACACCACCGCGGTCCGCGACGTCAGCTCCACGACCCGAGGCACACGGTCAGTCAATCAGCCTGCGACCGCCGCGCCGGTCATGTGACCCCGCTCGCCGCCGGGGCAGCTGACGTTCCGCCACCGACAGCCGACACAATGGCGCGCATGCCAACCGATTCGGCGACGCCCCGGGTGGCGGCTGGGCGTGCGACGGTAGCCGACCGGGCGCCGGGTCCTCACGCTGACCTGTCCCGACGCCGTCGGGATCGTCCACAACGTGTCCGGCTTCCTGGCCGACCGCCGCGCCAACATCGTCGACTCGCAGCAGTTCTCCGACACCGACGAGGGCCTGTTCTTCATGCGGCTGGCGGTGGACGTCGCCGACCCGGACGAGCCGGTCCGGGTGCTGCACGACGCGTTCGGTCCGGTCGCCGACCGATTCTCGATGCGCTTCGAGGTGATGGACCCGGGAAGGCCCAAGCGCCTGCTCGTGCTCGTCAGCCGACTCGACCATTGCCTCAACGACCTCATCTACCGCTGCCGGACCGGAACCGTGCCCGCGTCGATCGCAGCCGTCGTGAGCAATCACGGTGACGTGGCCGATCTCGTCGAGTCCGCCGGCCTGCCGTTCCACCACCTGCCGGTGACCCCGGAGACGAAGAACGAAGCGGAACGGCGGATGCGGGCGATCGCCGCCGAGCACGGCGTCGACCTCTGGATACTCGCGCGGTACATGCAGATCCTGAGCCCGGCCCTGTGCGCGGAGCTGGCCGGCTCGGCCATCAACATCCACCACAGCTTCCTGCCGTCGTTCAAGGGAGCGCGCCCGTACCACCAGGCCTACGCGCGCGGCGTGAAGCTGATCGGGGCGACCGCGCACTACGTGACCGCCGATCTCGACGAGGGTCCGATCATCGAGCAGGAGGTCGCCCGCGTGGACCACACGATGCGACCGGACACCCTCGTGGACGTCGGTCGCGACCTCGAGTGTCAGGCGTTGGCCCGGGCGGTGCGCTGGCATGTCGAGAACCGGGTGATCCTCAACGGGCGCCGGACGGTGGTCTTCCGGTGAGCGAGGTCGGAGGCGAGGACCCCGGGGCCGGGCCGCGCGACGTCCTGCTGCTGGGCTCGACGGGCTCGATCGGCACCCAGGCACTCGACGTCATCGGCCGCAACTCCGACCGTTTCCGCGTGCGCGGACTGGCCGGCGGCGCGAACGCCCGGCTGCTGGCGGAGCAGGCGGCTGCCCTGCGCGTGGAGATCGTCGCGCTGGCGGACGATGCTCAGCTCGGCGCGTTCCGCGATGCGCTCGCCGGGCTGGCGCCGGGCTATCGACCTCACCTGCTGGTCGGACCCGCGGCGGCCACCGACCTCGCCGGTGTAGCAGCCACGGCGGCCGGGCGACAGACCGTCGTGCTGAACGGCATCACCGGCTCGATCGGCCTTCGGCCCACGCTGGCCGCGCTGGCGGCGGGTCACACGCTCGCGTTGGCCAACAAGGAGTCGCTCATCACCGGCGGACCGGTCGTGCGACGTGCGGCCCGTCCCGGGCAGATCGTTCCGGTGGACTCCGAGCACTCGGCCCTGGCACAGGCGTTGCGCGGCGGGCGCGCGGGCGAGGTCGATGCGCTCGTCGTCACGGCCAGCGGCGGGCCGTTCCGCGGCCGGACCCGGGCGGAGCTGACCGCGGTGACGCCCGATCAGGCGCTTCGGCATCCGACCTGGTCGATGGGGCCGGTGATCACGATCAACTCGGCCACCCTGGTGAACAAGGGCCTCGAGGTGATCGAGGCGGCGCTGCTCTTCGACGTCCCGCTCGATCGGATCGAGGTCGTCGTCCACCCGCAGTCGATCGTCCATTCGATGGTCCGGTTCACCGACGGCAGCACACTCGCGCAGGCGAGCCCGCCGGACATGCGGCTGCCGATCGCTCTCGCACTGGCGTGGCCGGACCGCGTCCCGGGAGCCGCCACGGGCTGCGACTGGTCCACCGCGCAGGCGTGGACCTTCGAACCGCTCGACGACGAGGCGTTCCCGGCCGTGCAGCTCGCGCGGACCGTGGGTGCCGCCGGCGGGACGGCGCCGGCGGTCTACAACGCGGCGAACGAGGAGTGCGTCGAGGCGTTCCGGCGCGGTCGGCTGCCCTTCCTGGGGATCGTCGACACGGTGGCCGAGGTCGTGGCAGCCCGATCCCCGGACACCGGATCGCTCGAGGTCGACGACGTGCTCGCCGCTGACGCGTGGGCGCGAGCCCGCGCCGGCGAGCTGATCGCCGGCCGGGCGTGATCACGTCGGGCTGATCAGCCTCGTCGGGTGATCGTCGACGCATCCGAGCCCGATCCACCCACGAACGTCATCGGGTCGCCGGCGCCGAGATCGGTGATCCCGGCGGAGTCGAGAGCGCCGACCGCCATGGTGCGACGCACGGCGGAGAACGTGAGGACGTGTGCAAGGACGCCGCCGAGAGTGAACGTCTCGGGCGGATCGCACACCGCGTCGACGAAGGTGTCGTCGGCCCGGCCGGATTCGATCGGGGCCACCACGAGCTCACGGAAACGCGGTGCGGCGACAGCGAGCCTGGCCCGGAGCCCGTCGGCGGTCATGTCACCTGCCGGCGGCATCGAGGTCGCGCCGGTGACGGCCCCGATCCACATCTCCAACTGACTCACGAGCCGGCCGGCCAGGCTGCGGAGCGTCGGCTCGTCGTCGATGCCCTCGACGGACAGTTCGATCGGGGCGTCGACGACGGCGTCCGTCAGGCCGCCGAGCCGGTCGATGATCTGACCGGCGAGCCAGATGTGGTGGTCGTACATGCGCGTGAGGATGTCCATGCCGGTACTCCTGATCTCGGCGGGCAGCCGAAGGCCGCCCGGTGGGTGGAAGTGGATCGCCGCTCGCCGACGTGAGATCGGGGGAGCGGTGCGGGCCCCGTCGGTAGGCACTGGGGCTGACCTCGTAGGCGCGGTTGAACGCCCGGGTGAAGGCCTCGTGGGAGCCGTAACCGGCGTCGAACGCGATCTCGACGACCGGTCGGCTGCCGTCGGTCAGTTGGTGGGCCGCGCGTTCGAGCAGCAGTCGCCGGCGGAACGCGCCGGGCGGCTCGCCGAGGTCCGCCCGGACCAGCCGATCGAAGTGGAAGCGCGACAGGTAGGCGCGCGAGGCGAGTGCCTCCCCGGTGAGGTCGGGCTCGTCCAGGCTCTGCTCGACGAGGTCGAGGATGCCGCGGAGACGGTCGCTGCTGTGCACGCCAGCCATCCTGCTGCCTGCCGGCTCGGTGCGCCTGATCGCGTTTGCTCGGTCGAACGCCTGCCCGACGACACGCGAGGGACATTGCTCAACGATCGGACTGCACTACAGAACGTCACGATTTCACGGTAAGTCAATGACATGAGCCGTGTCGGTAACGAATAGTGACCAAATACCTAGCAAATCGGGTCAACTCGTTGTACGGTTCCGAGGCAAGCCACGCTACGTGGTCACATTTCAGAGTCCGGGCCCCGATCGGTGCCGCGGTGAAAGAGCGGGCATGGCGTCGACACGAGCTGAGCGGCACCCGAGCCGATCGCGCTGGGCCGCCCTCGCGGCGGCGCTGGTCGGCGTCGGGATGGTTGTCGCCGCCATCGGTGTCGTCAACGCTCACGGCTCGAAGTCGACCCCGCCGGTCGCGGCTGTCACGGCGACGCCGACCCCCGTGCCCACGCCGAAAGCGACGGGCAAGCCTGCGACGAAGGCCGCCACGAAGCAGGTCGTCCGGCCGAAGGCGAGAGCGACTCACCAGAAACCGCCTGCGAAGAAGGTCGGTCAGGCCACGGCCGTGAAGAAGCGCAGCGCGGCCGGCGCATCCGGGTCGACGGCCGTCACCGCCAAGAAGCTGCCCGTCGGTATCGCCGAGCCCGGCCGCAAGGTGGTCCGGCCGGTCGATGTGAAACAGGCCTCGGTCGCCGACTCGATCCGCGTCGCGCTCGTCGGATTCAAGTCGGTCAAGAGCCAGGCCAGCGGCCTCGGCGAGATCAGCGCGCCCGCGGTTCGCCTCACCATCAGGCTGACCAACACAGGGGCGAAGGCCGTTCCCTTGAGCTCCGTGGTGGTCGACGCCTACTACGGCGCTGCCGGCACGCCGGGAATCCAGATCGAAGGCGACCCCGCCAGCCGGCCGTTCGCCGGCGCACTGAAGCCGGGTGCGGCGGCCACCGGCGTCTTCGTCTTCAACATGCCGGTGTCCAAGCGCGGAGACGCCACGATCACCGTCAGTCCGTCACCGACGCTCCCGATCGCCGTCTTCGCGGGCTCGGTCGCCTGACCCGTCCGCACGTTCGACCGCACGCACCACGACCACCACGTCCATCGAGTACCGCAGCAGAGCACCCACCATCCAGGCGGGCGCCGACCACAGAGGTCAGGTTGAAGATGCGCAGTTCCCGTTCTCTCAAGCGGTTCGCCGCCGCCGCCGCGTCGGCCGCTCTGGTCGTCGCGTCACTGCTGGCGGTCGACCTGCCTGCGGCGCACGCAGATTCGCAGCCGGTCGACGCTGCCGAGGCGACGACGGTCTCCGCCGATCCGCTCCCGACCGTGCAGATCGATGGCGTGGCCTGGTCTCAGGTGGTCGTCGGAACCACCGTCTACGTCGCCGGATCGTTCACCACCGCCCGCCCGGCCGGGGCGGCGGCAGGGGTGAACACCACACCGCGGTCGAACCTGCTCGCCTACGACATCACCACGGGCAACCTGATCACCACCTGGGCGCCGACGGTCAACGCCCAGGCGCTGGCGATCACGGCCTCACCCGATGGCTCCACGATCTACGTCGGCGGCGCGTTCACGCAGGCGAACGGCGTCGTGCGGTCCCGGATCGCGGCGTTCTCCGCCACGACCGGCGCGCTCGTCACGACGTTCCGGCCACTGGCCCAGACGACCGTCCGGGCCATCACGGCGACGCCGTCGACCGTCTACTTCGGCGGCGACTTCACCAGTGTCGACGGGCAGGCGCGCGGGTACGTGGCGGCCACCGACGTGGCCACGGGCACGCTGCTGCCCTTCAACCCCGACGCCGATGCGGCAGTCCTCGCGCTCACGCTGAACAACAGCGGCTCGAAGCTGATCATCGGTGGCCGGTTCGCCCACATGGGCGGCGCGTCCTGGCTCGGCCTCTCGGCCGTCGACCCCGTCAGCGGCGCGGTCCTCCCCTGGGCGGCCACCGCCACGGTGCACAACGCGGGCTCCGCCGCGGCCTTCCTCTCGCTCGCCTCGGACGCCAACGGCGTGTACGGCACCGGCTATACGTTCGGCGGTGGCGGCAACTTCGAGGGCACGTTCATGGCCGACAACGAGACGGGCGCGCTGACCTGGCTCGAGGACTGTCACGGCGACACGTACTCGGTCTTCCCCAGCACCGACAACGTCTATGTCTCGAGCCACGAGCACTACTGCGGCAACATCGGCGGCTTCTGGCAGACCACGCCCACCTGGACCGGGTTCAACTCCACCTCGTTCAGCAAGGCGGTGGCAGGCACGATCACCAAAGACAACATGGGCTACACGAACTTCGCCGGCAACCCGCGGCCGCAGTTGCTGAACTGGTTCCCCAAGTGGGTCGCCGGAACGTACACCGGTCAGGGCCAGTCGACCTGGAACGTGAGCGGCACCGCGAACGGCGACTACATCGCCTACGGCGGCGAGTTCCCCGTCGGTCAACTCGACGTCCCAGCAGGGTCTCGTGCGGTTTGCCAAGAAGGCGCTGGCGACGAACAAGGTCGCGCCGATCTCCAGCACGGCCGGCAACTACTGGAGTACCCAGTCGTTCCACCACAGTGTCCAGTCGCTGACGCCGGGCACCGCGCACATCTCCTGGAGCAGCACCCTCGACCGTGACAACCGGCACCTCACCTACAAGGTGTATCGGAACTACGTGACAGTGAACGGCACCCCGGTGTGCACGGTCGTCGCCGACAACTACTTCTGGCAGCCCAAGACCATGAGCTGCGATGACACGAACCAGACGCCGGGGGCGAGCGTGAAGTACCGCGTCATCGCCTTCGACGACTTCGGGAACCGCGCCACCACCGCGGACATCACGGTGACGATCGCGAGTGCGAACTACACCACCACCTACGCCGATGCCGTTCGCGCGGACCAGCCGACGAGCTACTGGCGATTCGACGAGGCCGCCGGTAACACGAGCGTCGTCGATCTGGTGGGCAACGACGACATGCAGGCGTTCGCCGGCGTGACCCGAGGAACCGCGGGAGCCCTGCTGAACGAGGCCGACACGGGATCCTCGCTCAGCGGGACCACCACCGGGGTCGCATACGGGCAGGACACGAAACAGACGCCGAACACCTTCACCGAGGAGGCGTGGGTCAAGACGAACGCCACCAAGGGTGGCGCGATCATGTCGTTCGGCAACCCGCTCAACGGATCGGCCGGCAAGTACGACCGGGTCGTCTACATGGACAACTCCGGCCGCATCTGGTTCGGCGTGAACAACGGCGCGAACCAGACGATCGGCAGCGCGGGGACGTTCAACAACAACCAGTGGCACCACGTGGCCGCGAGCATGGGACCGCTTGGCATGCGGCTGTTCGTCGACGGCAAGATCGTCGCGTCACGCTCGGATGTCACGACGGGCATCAGCTTCGACGGGGACTGGCGGGTGGGACAGGCGACGCTGTCCGGGTGGTCGAGCGCGCCCAGCAGCACGTCGCTCTCCGGCAGCGTCGACGAGGTCGCGGTGTACCCCACGGCCCTGAGCGCGACGCAGATCGCGGCGCACTACGTGGCCAGTGGCCGCACGAGCACGGTTCCGGCACGACCGGCCGATGTGTACGGCCAGGCGGCGTACGACCTCGAGCCGTCGCTGTACTGGCGTCTCGATGAGAACGCCGGCGGCACGGTCGCCGACTCCGGGCTGTGGGGCAACGCCGGCTCGATCAAGAACGGCGTGACGCTCGGCCAGCCGGGCGCCCTCTTCGGCTACCCAGGCACCGCGGCGAAGTTCAACGGGACCAACGGACTGATCGTCGCCGGTGCCTCGGCGGTGAACCCGACCATCTACTCGGTGTCGACCTGGTTCAAGACGACGACCACGACCGGCGGCAAGCTGATCGGATTCGGCAACGCGTCGACCGGCCTCTCGACCAAGTCGGACCGGCACATCTTCATGCGCAACGACGGGAAGCTCGACTTCGGCGCCGGTGCCGACGTGATCAGCCCGCTGGCCTACAACAACGGCGCCTGGCATCAGGCCGTCGGTACTCAAGGTCCAGGCGGCATGAAGTTGTACGTCGACGGCCAGCTCGTCGGCACCAACGCCAGCACGAGCGTGCAGAACTACACCGGCTGGTGGCGGATCGGTGGCGACAAGGTCGGTACGGGGTCGACGAGCAACTACTTCAACGGCACGCTCGACGAGGCCGCCATCTACAACGCTGCACTGAGTGCGGCGCAGGTCTCCGCGCTCTGGACGGCAGGAAACGCGCCGCCGGCCAATCAGGCTCCGGTGGCGGTCTTCGGCTCGACGCCGGCCGGACTCACGGCGTCGTTCGACGCCTCCGGGTCCACCGATGCCGACGGGACGATCTCGGGCTATGCCTGGGACTTCGGTGACGGAGCCACCGGCACCGGTCCGAACCCGAACCACACGTACGCACTGGAAGGCACCTACCAGGTCAAGCTCACCGTGACCGACGACGACGGTGCGACCGGTGTCGTCACCAACCCGGTGACCGTGGTCCGGCCCGCGAACGTGCTCCCGACCGCGGCGTTCAGCACCGGCGTGAACAAGCTGGCGCTGTCGGTGGACGCGTCGGATTCGGCGGACACTGACGGGACGATCGTCAGCTATGCCTGGGACTTCGGTGACGGTACGACGGGCACGGGGCAGACCACGTCGCACACCTACCTTGCAGCCGACACGTACACGGTCGGCCTGACGGTCACCGACGACCGTGGTGGAGCGGCAACCGTCACCCATACGGTCACCGCCAGCGCCAATGCGGCGCCGGTGGCGGCGTTCTCGAAGACGGTGTCGAAGCTGGCGTTGTCGGTGGACGCGTCGGATTCGGCGGACAGCGACGGGACGATCGCGAGCTATGCGTGGGACTTCGGTGACGGGTCGAACGGGACGGGTAAGACGGCGTCGCACACCTATCAGTCGGCTGATACCTACTCGGTGCGGCTGACGGTGACCGACAACGACGGTACGACCGACACGGTGACGCACGATGTCACTGCGGTGGCCAATGCGGCGCCGGTGGCGGCGTTCTCGAAGACGGTGTCGAAGCTGGCGTTGTCGGTGGACGCGTCGGATTCGGCGGACAGCGACGGGACGATCGCGAGCTATGCGTGGGACTTCGGTGACGGGTCGAACGGGACGGGTAAGACGGCGTCGCACACCTATCAGTCGGCTGATACCTACTCGGTGCGGCTGACGGTGACCGACAACGACGGTACGACCGACACGGTGACCCACGATGTCACTGCGGTGGCCAATGCGGCGCCGGTGGCGGCGTTCACGTCGACCACCGCCGATCTCACCGCCTCGCTGGACGCGTCCGGGACCGCCGATGCCGACGGAACCATCGCCGGCTATGCCTGGACCTTCGGGGACGGCACGACGGGCACCGGGAAGACGCCGACCCACACGTATCTGACGGCTGACACCTTCACTGTCACCTTGACGGTCACCGACAACAACGGGGCCACCGACGTCGTCTCGCACGGGGTCACCGTCACCGCTCCGGCGGCGGGCGTCCTCGCATCCGACACGTTCACCCGTTCGCTGGCCACCGGATGGGGCACCGCCGATACCGGCGGTGCCTGGACCCTGACCGGCAGTTCGTCCCTGTTCGCCGTCGCCGGCGGCGCGGGAACCATGTCGGTCGGAGCAGGCAAGGGTCCGATGGCGCACCTGGCCGGGGTCTCGTCGACAAGCACGGACCTGAACGCCGACGTGGCGATCGACAAGCTGCCGGACGTCGGGTCGGTGTACGTCGGGCTGACGGGCCGCGGCAACGGAACCGACAGCTACCGGGGCAGCGCGCTCATCGGCACGAACGGTGCCGTCCGGGTCAACGTGTCGAAGGTGGTGGCCGGCGTCGAGACCGCGGTGTCGACGACCGTCACCGTCGCCGGAGTGACGTACACACCCGGCTCCACCCTGCACCTCAGGATGCAGGTCACCGGAACGGGCACCACGACGATCAAGGTCAAGGCGTGGACCGCCGCGACCGAGCCCACGGCCTGGCAGGTGACGAGTACCGACGCCACGGCTTCGCTGCAGAACGCCGGCGGGGTGGGCATCCGCGGCTACATGTCGGCCTCGACGACGAACGGGCCGGTAACGGTCAAACTGGACAAGATCGTCGCGGTCGCTGTGAACTGACTCACACACGGGCGGTGCTCCGGGCACAACGGTGTCCGGGGCTCCATCCAGGAGGACAGGCAATGAGCAGGCGCAGCAACCCACGACCCATGTCGGACCGGTCTCGACACCTCGGTACCCGAATGGTGGCGGCCCTGGCCTTCCTCGCCCTCGTGACGGTCGGACTGGTGGCCACCAAGGCGCCCGCCGCCCTGGCCGACTCACTGCCGACGACCCCGGGCACTCCGGCGACGGTGTCCGGGGACCCGCTCCCGACCGTTCAGATCGACGGCGTCGCCTGGGCGCAGGTCGTCGTGGGGACGACTGTCTTGTGGCCGGCTCGTTTGCCACTGCGCGTCCGGCGGGGGCCGCGGTGGGGGTGAATACGACCGTCGCGGTCGAATCTGCTGGCCTATGACATCACGACGGGGAACCTGGTGGCGTCGTGGGCGCCGTCGGTCAACGCCCAGGCGTTGGCGATCGCGGCGTCGCCGGATGGTTCGACGATTTATGTGGGGGGGTCGTTCACTCAGGCCAATGGTGCGGTGCGGTCTCGTATTGCGGCGTTCTCGGCGTCGACCGGCGCGCTGGTCGCCAACTTCAAGCCACTCGCCCAGACCAGCGTGCGCTCACTCGCAGTCTCGAGCGGCACCGTGTACTTCGGTGGCGACTTCACGACCGTCAACGGGATCGCCCGTGGCTACGCTGCAGCGGTCGACACCGCCACGGGAGCCTTGCTTGCGTGGAACCCGAACGCCGACGCCCCGGTCAACGCGATGACGCTCAACCACAGCGGCTCCAGGGTGGTGCTCGGGGGCCGGTTCGCCCACGTCGGTGGGCAGAGCTGGCTCGGCATCGCGGCCGTTGACCCGGTCTCCGCCGCGACCCGACCGTGGGCCGCCACTGCCACGGTGCACGACTACGGAAAGCAGGCGGCGTTCCTCTCACTCGCCTCCGACGCCGACGGCGTGTACGGCACGGGTTATGTCTTCGCCGGGACGGGAAACCTCGAAGGACTCCTTCCGCGCCGACAACGAGACCGGCGCCATCATCTGGATCGAGGATTGCCACGGCGACAGCTACAGCGTCTTCCCCAGCCCCGATGCCGTCTACGTCGCCAGCCACAGTCACTACTGCGGCAACATCGGCGGTTTCTGGCAGACCACGCCGACCTGGGCCTACTTCCACGCGACGGCTTTCGGCAAGGCTGCGACCGGCACGATCACACCCGACTCCATGGGCTACGCCAGCTTCGCCGGAAACCCGCGGCCCGACCTCCTGCACTTCTTCGACAAGTGGACGACGGGCACCTACACGGGGCAGAGCCAGGCCACCTGGTCTGTGACCGGAACCGCCGAATGGCAACTACATCGCCTACGGCGGGGAGTTCCCGGCGGTCAACTCGACCGCACAACAGGGTCTGGTGCGATTCGCCAAGTCGGGCCTGTCGACGAACCTGGTGGCGCCCTTGGCGAGCACTGCCGGGAACTACTGGAGCACCCGGACCTTCCACATCAGCGCGCAGTCGCTCGCTACCGGGCCGGGCGCACATCTCCTGGAGCAGCACGCTCGACCGCGACAACCGGCATCTCACGTACAAGGTCTTCCGCAACTACACCACCGTGAACGCCACACCCGTGTGCATCGTCGCAGTCCGACAACGAGTTCTGGCAACCGCGAGACGATGGGATGCGATGACACCGGCCAGACTCCGGGTGCGAGCGTGAAGTACCGGGTCATCGCGTTCGACGACTTCGGGAACCGTGGAGGAACCGACCGACGTCAGCGTGACGATCGCCGGTCAGACCGTACTCGACGACGTACGCAGACGCGGTGCGCGCCGACGATCCCGACCACTACTACCGCTTCAACGAGCCCGCTGGATCGACGCTGGCCCGAGACCTCGTCGGCAACGACGACCTGATCACGTTCGCGGGTGTCACGCGGGGATCGGCCGGATGCGCTGCTCAACGAGTCCGATCTCGGGTCGTCGCTCAGTGGCACGACGACCGGAAACGCCGGCCGGTCAGGACACCAGGAGCGCTACCGACCACCTATACCGTCGAAGACCTGGGTCAAGACGAATGCCACCAGAGGCGGTGCGCTCATGGCCTTCGGCAACCCCCTGAACGGTGCCAGCGGGCGCTTCGATCGAGTCGTGTACCTCGACAACTCGGGTCGGATCTGGTTCGGCGTCAACAACGGCGCCAACCGCACCGTCAACTCGCCCTTGTCGTACAACAACAACCAGTGGCATCTCGTGACGGCCAGCCTGGGGAGCAACGGGATGCGGCTCTACGTCGACGGCAACCAGGTCGCGTCCCGCACCGACGTGACCTCGGGCGTCGGGGTCGTCGGCGACTGGCAGGTCGGGCTCGCCACGCTCGTCCGGGTGGTCGAGCGCGCCAGGGAGCAACTCGCTGTCCGGCAGGCGTCGACGAGGTGGCGATCTACCCGACGACCCTGTCCGCGGCGCGGGTAGCGGCCCACTACGCCGCGCGGAGCGGGCAGGGAACGCCACAGGCGCCCGTCGCGGCCTTCACCTCCACACCGAACAACCTCACGGCGTCGTTCGACGGTTCCGGCTCCCACGACCCCGACGGGTCGATCACCGGTTATGCCTGGACGTTCGGTGACGGCACCACGGGCACCGGTGCCACCCCCACGCACACCTACCTCGCCAGCGGTACCTACGACGTCAAGCTGACGGTGACCGACAACAGCGGTCAGACCGGCACCGTCACCCACTCGGTCACGGTGACCGCGCCGGCGCAGGGCGGCGTGGTCGCCGCCGACGCGTTCGGCCGGTCGCTCGCGACCGGCTGGGGCTCGGCCGACACCGGCGGTGCCTGGACATTGTCGGGCAGCGCGTCGCTGTTCGCCGTGGCGGGCGGAGTGGGAACGATCTCGGTCGGCGGCCGGTAAGGGTCCGACGGCGCACCTTGCCGGGGTCGCGTCCCAGAACACGGACCTGAGCGCCGATGTCTCGCTCGACAAGCTGCCCGACGTGGGTACGGCGTACATCGGCATGACCGGCCGGGGGACGGGCACCGACAGCTATCGCGGGAGCATCCTGATCGGATCGACGGGGGCGGTCCGCGTGAACGTGGCGAAGGTCGTCGCGGGCGTCGAGACGGCCCTCTCGACGGCGACCGTGGCGGGTCTCACCTATACGCCGGGAGCGACGCTGCATGTGCGGCTGCAGGTGAGCGGGACCGGGACCACGACGGTCCGGATCAAGGCGTGGATCGGCGCCACCGAACCGTCGGCATGGCAGGCGACGGCGACCGACGGCACGGCGTCGCTCCAGAACGCCGGCGGAGTGGGCATCCGCGGGTACGTGTCGTCGTCGATGACCAACGGTCCGCTGTCGGTGCGGCTCGACAACCTGGTCGCGACGACCCTCTGATCAGAGGGTCGTCGCGGCACCACTCGGCCCGGGTCGTGTGTGCTCGCCCCGCGTACCATCGGGAGCCGGATGACCGATCCCGGTCGTCCCGTTCACGACCACACCAGCGGCCCACGCGAGCGGCTGGAGAAGACGGGCTCACATGTCGTTGCTGGCGATCGGCGGGGCGATCGCGTTCTTCGTCGGCATCCTCATCAGTGTCGCGCTCCACGAACTCGGGCACCTGATCCCGGCCAAGATCTTCGGCATCAAGGTCACCCAGTACTTCGTCGGCTTCGGGCGCACGATCTGGTCCACCCGCCGCGGCGAGACCGAGTACGGGTTCAAGCTCATCCCCGCCGGCGGTTACGTGCGGCTGATCGGGATGATGCCGCCCAACGCCGAGGGCAAGACGCGGGGCTGGTCGACGGGTGCCTTCCAAGCGCTCGTGGACGACGCACGAAATCAGGCCGCCGACGAGATCCTGCCGGGTGAGGAAGACCGCGCGTTCTACGCCAAGCCCTGGTGGCAGAAGGTCATCGTGATGATCAGCGGGCCGATGGTGAACCTGCTGCTCGCGTTCATCCTCCTCAGCGCCTCCATGATGGGGATCGGCGTCTACCGCACCTCGACGACCATCGCGGCCGTCTCGGACTGTGTCATCACCGCCTCACCGCAGACTTCCGCGGCCCGCGCGTGCACGCCCGCGGATCCGGTCGCGCCGGCGAAGGCCGCCGGGCTCGCCGTCGGCGACCGCGTCGTCTCGGTCGCGGGTCACCCCGTCACCGACTGGACCGACGCCCAGGTCGCCATCCGCGCCGCCGCCGGCCAGACGGTCCCCGTCGTCGTCGAGCGCGACGGCGCGGACAAGACGCTCCAGGTGAACGTCATCAAGACCACGACGACCGATCTCGACGACCCCGACAAGACGGTGCAGGCAGGCTTCATCGGCGTCACCCCCGACCAGCTCCGCGAGCACGCCACCGTCGGTGAGACGTTCACGGCCATCGGGTCGATGGCAGGCTCGACCGGCAGCGCGCTGATCCACCTGCCGCAACGGATGGTCGGCGTGGCCCAGGCGGCGTTCGGGGGCACGCGCGCGGCGGACTCGCCCATGTCGGTGATCGGCGCGAGCCGGATCGCCGGTGAGGTCGCGACCGGAGACGTCGGCACCACCAAACTCATCGTGTCCGACCGGGTCGCACTGCTCTTGATGCTGCTCGGCGGGGTCAACCTCTTCGTCGGGCTCCTGAACCTCATCCCGCTGCTGCCACTCGACGGTGGCCACATCGCCGGGGCCTTGTGGGAGGCCGTTCGGCGCGCGATCGCGCGGTTGCGGCACCGTCCCGATCCGGGCTACGTGGACGTCGCCAAGGCGTTGCCGTTCACCTACGCGGTGGCGAGTGTGCTCGTCGTCATGGGAGCCCTCCTGATGGTGGCCGATATCGTGAACCCGGTGCGGTTGAGCTGAGGCTCGACCCACGACGGGCGGCCCTTGCTGGGTCGCCGACCCGAAGGGACCGAACGTGAGCATCAACCTCGGCATGCCTGCCGCCCCGGCGCCTACCCTCGGCGAACGGCGGAAGTCGCGCCAGATCAAGGTCGGCAAGGTCCTCGTCGGGGGCGATGCGCCGGTGAGCGTGCAGTCGATGACCACGACCCTCACGTCCGATGTCAACGCCACGCTCCAGCAGATCGCCGAGCTCACCGCCACCGGCTGTGACATCGTGCGGGTGGCCTGCCCGAGTCAGGACGACGCCGACGCGCTCCCGGCCATCGCCACCAAGTCCCAGATCCCCGTGATCGCCGACATCCACTTCCAGCCGAAGTACGTGTTCGCCGCGATCGAGGCCGGCTGTGCTGCGGTCCGGGTGAACCCCGGCAACATCCGCAAGTTCGACGACCAGGTCAAGCAGATCGCCCAGGCCGCCAAGGACCACGGCACGTCGATCCGGATCGGCGTCAACGCCGGGTCGCTCGACCCCCGGCTGCTCGCACGGTTCGGCAAGGCGACCCCGGAGGCGCTCGTCGAATCGGCCGTCTGGGAGGCGTCGCTGTTCGAGGAGCACGACTTCCACGACTTCAAGATCTCGGTGAAGCACAACGATCCGGTCATCATGGTGCGCGCCTACGAGATGCTCGCCGAGCGCGGCGACTGGCCACTGCACCTCGGCGTCACGGAGGCCGGCCCGGCATTCCAGGGCACGATCAAGTCCGCGGTGGCTTTCGGCGCGCTGCTGAGCGAGGGCATCGGCGACACGATCCGCGTCTCCCTGTCGGCACCGCCGGTCGAGGAGGTCAAGGTCGGCATCCAGATCCTCCAGTCGCTGAACCTGCGTCCGCGCAAGCTCGAGATCGTGTCGTGCCCCTCGTGTGGGCGGGCCCAGGTCGACGTCTACACGCTCGCCGACCAGGTGACCGCAGGCTTGGAGGGTCTGGAGGTCCCGCTGCGGGTAGCAGTGATGGGCTGCGTGGTCAACGGGCCGGGAGAGGCGCGTGAGGCCGATCTCGGAGTCGCGTCGGGCAACGGCAAGGGCCAGATCTTCGTGCGCGGCGAGATCATCAAGACCGTCCCCGAGGCCGACATCGTCGAGACCCTGATCGAGGAAGCCATGCGGATCGCCGACGAGATGGGCGACGCGGCGGGCGAGGGCAAGGTCGACGTCAGCGTCGGCTGACCGGTAGCGGGTGCGCCGGATGATTCCTTCCCCCATCGGTGTTGCGCGCAGGACAGGGGTGGTCACTCGGGTGACCACGTTGGCTCGTCGAGAGGGAGAACCGAGATGACCGCTACGAGCGCTGAGACCGGCGCCAGCCAGGTCCGCGAATTGCGCAAGGTCCGGCAGAGCCGGCAGTTCACCACCGAGCCGGTGTCGGAGGCCGACCTCCAGGAACTGCTCGAGGTGGCCCGGTGGACGGGTAGCTCCCAGAACACGCAACCCTGGCACTTCATCGCGGTGACCGACTCGGACGATCTCGTCGCCATCGGCAACTCCCGCTCTGCCATCGCCTGGGTGGGGGAGTCGCGACTGGCGATCGCCATCGTCCTCAACGGGGCCAACGAGACCAGCGAGGCCTATGACGAGGGCAGGGTGACCGAGCGACTGCTGATCGCGGCCCGCTATCTCGGCCTCGGTGCCGGCACGGCCTGGATCGGCGAGCCGGCCGCACAGGCGGCGGTGAAGGAGCGGCTGGGCATCCCGGCCGAGCGCACGCTGCGGTCGGTGGTGGTGGTCGGACATCCCCAGACCGGCGTGACCCACAAGCTCGGGCGCAAGACCGCCGGCCGCCGCCCGATCGACGAGGTGTCGAGCCGCGGCCGGTTCGCCGGCTGACTTGGGGTGCCCAGCGCGTTCTTCCGCGGCGACTGCTTGTCGTTTCTAGTGCTAGCATCCTAGCTATGGAGAGAGGCTAGCCATGCCGGCGAGCTCAGGGCGCACAGCCAAGGTGCAGTTCAACGTGTACCTGCCCCCGGAACTCGTGCGGCGGGTGAAGCACAAGGCCATCGACGACGACGAGAGCCTGTCGAGCCTGGTCGAGTCTGCCCTCGTGGAGTACCTACGCGTACATGGAGAGGCGAGCGGATGAGCAAGCAGGTCAAGCAGGTCGACACGGAGGTCGGGGTTGTCGTCCGGCCGCTCCGCTTCACCGATCACCTCCCGGCCATGCGGGCGTTCCTGGAACTCCTCGGGTTCTCGGCTCGGGTGAGTCGCCGTGAGCTGTGGGTGGACATGGTCGGGGCGGCGGGGATGGTCGCGCTGCATGCGGCATCCGCCAGTTCGACCGGCGCCGTGTCGGGACAGACAGGGCTCGGCTTCGAGGCTCCGGACATCGACTCCCTGGTGACGCCGCTCGCGGCCGCAGGATTCGGTGCGGAGGTGCACGATGAGGCCTACGGCCGGGTGCTCGTGGTGCGCGCTGCTGCCGATGGCCAGCTCTGGATCGACGAGCAGCCGACCGACCTGTACGGCTATCACGTCGAGAAACCGCAACCACGCAACGGGATCGTGGCGATGCCGCTGCATTTCGACTCGCCGACGGCCAGCTCGGTCGGACTCGTATTGGCCGCCCTGGGTTTCGCGGTGAGCGAGGACAGTCACGACGACTGGTGGCGCGTGTGGCACGGCGTTCATGGTGGGGAGCTCGCACTCCACCGTCCTACCGACGATGCCGAGCGGGGGAGCAGCCAGCTGGGCTTCCGTACGTCCGAGCCGCTCGATGCGCTCGCGCGTCGGCTCCGGGAGGCCGGCTTCGCCGACGCCGTCGAGTCGCCGGACTTCGGTGGCGAGCTGACGGTGACGGATCCCGACGGGCAGCGGGTTCTCGTCCTGCCGGGCCGGCCCGCCCAGGAGTAGATCGGTTGAATTGCACTGCGGACCGGTGACGTCGCCTGGTCCGCAGCCTTGCCCGTTGTTCCCCACCTCCCCGTCTCCCATCGCGGGATGCGCGCCGACCCCTCGTTGCCTCGGGAAACTCGCCTGTCGGACGACTTGCGTTCTTGCTACCTAGCGGTACTATCTACCAGTAGTGAGTGTCACTGGGTAGTGGAGGTGCTCGATGAGCCGGCAGATGACCGAGCTGCTCAAGGGAACGTTGGAGGGCATTGTTCTCGCCCTCCTGGTCGGGAGACCGGCATACGGGTACGAGATCACGACGCTGCTACGGGCCAAGGGCTTTTCCGATATCGCCGAAGGCACTGTGTACGCGTTGCTCGTCAGGATCGAGCAGAAGGGTCTCGTCGACGTCGAGAAACGCCCGTCCGACAAGGGCCCGCCCCGCAAGGTGTACTCCCTCAATGCCCGAGGTGAGAAGGACCTGGAGGAGTTCTGGACGACCTGGAGCTTTCTGTCCGAACAACTCGACCAGCTCCGAGAAAAGAAGGGATGAGCATGTTCATCACGCGAATGATCGATGAGAAGAAGCGTTACCGGCGGTACAAGGCCCGCACCGAGGAACTTCCCCCGAACTACCATGCCGCGATCGATGCGCTGGAGCGGTACCTCATGTTCTTCGGTCCGGGAAAGGGCGACGAACTCGTGGCCATGTTGGAGGATCTCGCCGATCTCTTCGACGAGAGCGCGGCGAACGGAACTCCGATCCGCGCGATCGTCGGAGAGGATCCGGTGGAGTTCGCCGAGCTGTTCCGCCAGAACTATCCCGCCGGCCAGTGGATCATCCGAGAACGTGAGCGGCTGACCCGGGCCATCGACAGCAGCACCCGCGAGGAGACGACCTCATGAGCACCGTCGAGTCCCAGCTGCCGGTCGGTGAACCGGCGATTCGGGTGCAGAACCTGGAGAAGTCCTACAAGGACCTGCACGTCCTGCGTGGCGTGGACTTCGAGGTGGCGCCGGGCAGCATCTTCGCCCTCCTCGGCTCGAACGGCGCGGGCAAGACCACCATCGTCAGGATCCTGTCCACGCTTCTCAGGCCCGACTCGGGTGTCGCGACCGTCCTCGGATTCGACGTCACGACGGAACCGGTCCACGTTCGAGAGTCCATCAGTCTGACCGGACAGTTCGCCGCTGTCGACGAGATCCTCTCGGGCCGGGAGAACCTGGTTTTGGTGGCGAAACTGCGGCACCTCAAGGGCCCGCGACAGGTGGCGGACGACCTTCTCCGCCGCTTCAACCTCACGGATGCGGGATCCCGCAAGGTGTCGACCTATTCGGGCGGTATGCGCCGTCGCCTCGACATCGCGATGAGCCTGATCGGAGACCCGAGCGTGATCTTCCTCGACGAGCCGACCACGGGTCTCGATCCAGAAGGGCGGATCGAGGTGTGGAAGGTGATCCAGGCGCTCGCCGCACAGGGGACGACTGTCCTCCTCACCACGCAGTACCTCGACGAAGCAGAGCAACTCGCCGATCGGATCGCGATCCTTCACCAGGGGCGCATCATCGCGAACGGCAGTCTCACCGAGTTGAAGCAACTACTCCCACCGGCGAAGGTCGAGTACGTCGAGAAGCAACCGAGCCTCGAGGACATCTTCCTGGCGCTCGTGGGAACCGATCCCGCTCACGAAACCCCCGGGGACCAGCGATGAACAAGCACTTCTTCAACGACACCAGCGTCCTGACCGGGCGCTCCATGCGTCATATCACGCGCAGCCCGGACACGATCATCACGACCGCCATCACGCCCATCGCGCTCCTTCTGCTGTTCGTGTTCGTGTTCGGCGGCGCAATCGAGGCGGGCCCGGGCGACTACGTCAATTACCTGCTGCCGGGAATCATGCTGATCGCCATCGCCTCAGGTGTGGCCTATACCGCCGTTCGCCTGTTCACCGATATGACGAGCGGCATCTTCGAGCGGTTCCACTCGATGCCGATCGCCCGACCGGCCGTGTTGTGGGCACACGTTCTGACGTCGTTGTTCGCCAACGCGCTCTCGCTCGTCATCATCGTGCTGGTCGCCGTCCTCATCGGATTCCGCACGTCGGCCGACCTGCTGGCGTGGCTGGCGGTGGCCGGCATCCTGGCGCTCTTCACCCTGGCTCTCACGTGGCTGGCCGTCATCCCCGGCCTGACGGCCAAATCCGTGGATGGGGCCAGCGCCTTCTCCTACCCGCTCATCTTCCTGCCGTTCATCAGCTCGGCTTTCGTCCCTACCGGCACGATGCCCGGACCGGTGCGTGCCTTCGCCGAGAACCAGCCGGTCACCTCGATCGTCAACTCCATCCAGGACCTGTTCGCACAGCGACCGGTCGGCAGCGACATCTGGATCGCCCTCGCCTGGTGCGTCGGCATTCTCGTGGTGGCGTACCTCTTCGCCATGGCCGCCTACCGACGGAAGATCGCCTAGGCGTCGGACGGAGCACGGTGTGGGTGTGCTGGGCGATGGTGTCGGGAGGCCCGACACCATCGCTCGACCCACCTCCACTGGTCGGCAACTCCCGCCGGCTCGGCGTGTCCCGTGACGACACGCCCCCTCGCGGCCCCTTGCCCTGGGAGCGACCTGGACTGGTCGGCAACCCGCGCTGGCTCGGCGTGTCCCGTGACGACACGCCCACTCGGCGCTCGGCCACCGACGCCAAGGTCAGGCCGCGATCTCCCACTGGGCCTTCGTCACGAAGCCGGCACGCTGCTCACCCGCATCCAGCCAGGCGAAGGTGGTGTCGAGCACGGCCTCCATCAACCGCAGCCGACCCTCGACCGTGTCGCCTGCGACGTGCGGGGTGAACAGTGCACGTGGCGCCGAGCGTGCCGACGTCGGCAGCACCACGGGTTCCTGCTCGTACACGTCCATGGCCCCGATGAGCCGTCCCGACGCCAGTTCGTCGAACAGCGCATCCTGATCCACGACCGCCGGCCGCGAGCTCTGGATGACGATCGTCCCGTCCGCGCACGTGGCCAACAACTCCCGGGTGACCAGTCCACGCGTCTGCGGAGTGACGGGCGCGTGCACGGACACGATCTCGCACGCCATCACGTCCTCGAGTGACCCGAGCCGAACCCCGAGCGACGCGGCGCCGGTCTCGTCCAGGTAGGGGTCGTACACCGTCACGTCCGGCTCGAAGGGTGCGAGCAGACGCAGGAACGCGCGTGCCGTCGTGCTCGCGCTGATCAGTCCCACCCGGCGTCGCCGCAATGACCGACCCCGTCGGTCGCCCTGAGACCACAGCCCCGAACGTAGATCGCGGTCGAGCTCCGGCAGGCATCGCAGCAAGCTGAGAACGGCGCCGAGGCAGTACTCCGCGACCGGCTCGGCGAGCGCGCCCACCCCTGAGACCACCGCGATGCCACGCTCGAACACGCTCGGCGGCACCAGCGACTTCACGCTGCCCGCAGCATGGGCGACCACCCGCAGCCTCGGCGCGCCGTCGAGCATGGCGTCGGTGATCGGCGGCGTGCCCCAACTGGTGAGCAGGATCTCGGCACTCGCGATCAGCTGCCCGAGCTCGTCGTTCGTGAGGTCGCGTCCGGTCTGGTTCCAGCGCGGCTGCGTCCGTGCCTGGATGAGGTCGCGGGCCGCACCGGAGCAGACCTGTGCGAGCCGACTCTCGCTCGGACTGACCACCGTGACCGGACGCTCGCGATCGCTCACGCCGCATCTCCCCCGTCGACCAACGACCGCAGGTAGCTGACATCGGCCCTGAGGACGTCGAGCAGGGCCGACTCGTCGGAGTACTCGGCCGGCATGCAGACCGTCCCGGACCAGCTCCGGTCGCGTAACGCGCCGACCGCCGCCGCCCAGTCGGACAGCCCGTCGACGCCCGGGACGAAGACCGTCTCCCAGGCCTGCGAACCGTCGGCGCGACGAGGACCCGGCCGGTAACACGCGTTCTTGAAGTTCACCATCGCCAGATGTGACCCGAGCCGGTCGAATGCCTCCGCCGGGTCTTTCCGAGCCAGCGCGTCGTGCGCGGCGTCCCAGACCGCCACCACGGACGCCGGGTCGTAGTCGCGCAGCAGCGTGGCCAGGTCGGAGGAGTCGGCCATGTGGCAGTCGATGTGAGGCTGGATGCCGACTTTCACGCCGGTGCCGTCACCGAGCGGAAGCAGCGAGTCGAGCAACTGCCGAAGGCGGGCGTCGGTCGCCGCCGGTCCATCGGGTTCCCGCGGAGCCATGATCCGGATCATCGGGATCCCGACCTCGGCGCAGGTCTGGAAGACCGCAGCGGTCGGCGTACTCGCCGCCGACGCGATCCGGATCCCGTGGTCGGCGAACACCCGGGCGGCGGTCGCGGCCGAGCGAGGAAGGTCGTCGAGGTCGATCTGGAAGCCCGGACGCAGCGGAAACTCCACGGCGTCGAAGCCCAGGGAGGCGACGAGCGCCGCCAGGTCGGGCAGCGCCAGCGTGGGCCACGGCTTGGTGAACACGGACCAGGTCGTCGGCCGGTGCGCCGTGCCCGTCGCCGCAGCCGGGGTGGTCTCGAAGGTCGCCTCGTCGGTGCCGGTCATCCGAAGTACGTGCCCCCGTTGATCCCGACCGTCACGCCTGTCGTGAACCCGGCGGCGGGCGAGCACAGGAACACCACCGGTCCCGCCACGTCGTCCGGATAGCCTGCACGGCCGGCGGGAGTCGAGCGGATCGTCGCCTGTTGGTCCGCGACGGGCGTGAACGTGTCGTGGAACGGCGTGTCGAGGATCAGCCCTGGTGCGACGCCGTTCACGACGATCCCGCGCGGGGCGAGCTCCTTCGCGGCGGCCCGGGTCAGCCCGTCCATACCGGCCTTCGAGGTCGCGTAGGCGAGTGCGCCCGGACCGCCGCCGTTCGAGCCGGCCACCGAGGACACGTTGACGATCCGGCCGCCCTCGCCCATGAACGGGAGGACGGCACGCAGGCAGTAGAACGCGCTGGAGAGGTTGAGGTCGAGGACGGTGTGCCAGTGCTCATCGGAGAGGTCCGCGAGCGACGTACGGCCGACCAGACCACCGGTGTTGTTGACGAGGATGTCGAGGTGACCGTCCAGAGCGGTGGCCGCGGCCGCGACGACTCCGTCGACCTGGGCGCTGTCGGTGGCGTCGAGGGGATAGTCGAAGCCGCGTCTGCCGGCCGCCTCGATCGCCGAGACGACGTCGGCTCCGTCGTGGCTGATGGTGGGTGATCGCGACGTCGGCGCCGGCCATGGCGAGGGCGATCGCGATGCCACGACCGATGCCCACGCCACCGCCGGTGACCAGGGCGGTCCGGCCGAGAAGTTCCTCTGACATGGGTGATCTGTCCTTTCGATGGCGTGGATGGTCGGTGTCGCGGTCAGCTGCGGGCCGGGTAGATCGACAGCTCCGGAACCTCGGCCCGGTCCGGGAGCGTCAGGATGCTGAGAATGACGTGCGCGACATCGGTGGCCTGCAAGGCGAGTGCCCGTTCCGCCGGTGTCGGCGGTGACGGCCGCTGATCGAGCAGATCCGTGTCGACCATCCCCGGGAACACCACGCTCACCCGGATGCCGTGCTCGGCCTCTTCGAATCGCGTCCCGTGCGCGAGCGCGGTCACGCCGGCCTTCGCTGCCTGATACACCACCCCGGAGGCGTCGGCCATCTGCGCGGAGCGCGAAGTGACGTGCACGATCAGCCCGCCGTGTTGCCGACGGAAGGTCGGGAGGACCGCCTGGGTGGTGGCGTAGGCGGGGTCGAGGTTGCCGTTCAGCACGGCTCGGTAGGTCGCGTCGTCGAGTGCGGTCAGCGCCCGGTTCGGGACGTTGACGCCGGCACAGTTGACGATGCTGTCGAGCCGTCCGGTCGCGCCGACCGCTCTGTCGACGGCAGCCGTGACGTCGTCGATCGAGGTGGCATCGCCGACGACGACCTCCGCCGAGCCGGAGCCCGTGACCGCTCGCACGGTCGCGTCGAGCCGATCGGCACGACGGGCGAAGCAGACGACGTGGGCGCCGGCGTCGGCCGCCGCGATCGCCACCGCCGCGCCGATCCCGCTGCTCGCACCGGCGACGAGCACGGTGTACCCGGTCAGGCTGCTCACGTCCACCCACCTCTCGATCGCCACCGGTCGGCGCCCTGGCGACTGTGTGCCCAGCTTCGACGCTCACGCGCGTCGGTGCAGGTGTTGCCACGTCGGAGCCCTGATGCGGTCAGCGGATCTGCTGCCACCGAATCGGCGTCCCCGCCGATCGCCCGGCACTATGGTGTCGCTCGGCAGCACCCGACCACGGCCGACGGGTGATCTCGACCGGGAGGGCTGTTCGTGAACCGCACCAGGCAGCGCCCCCGCGTGCTCGGTATCGGGGACGCGCCGATGATCCTCGAAGGGCTCGCGGTCGACCCGGTCGTCGACGTGTTCCTCGACTCGCGGTTGCGGCCCCAGGTGGAGGCCGGGCGGCTCAGCGACTCGGTGATGGGTGCGCGCGAGGCCGACGGTTCGGTGTCGTTGTGCTGGCTCGGCGCGAACATCGTGCCGACCGCGAACACGAGCGACGACACCGCGGACGCCTACGCCGAACGAGTCCGCTCGACCGGTATGTGGTTCTCCAGCCTGTGGGGACCACGGCGGCCGGTGGCCAGGATGTGGGAGCGCCTGGCGGGACAGGTCCGCACGCCGCGGGCGGTGCGGGACCCCCAGCAGTTCATGGTGCTCGACCGCACACCGGACGTCGCTCCCGACACCGAGGTCGTGCGTGTGGGCATGCGCGACTTCGAGACCTACTACCGGGCGTCCGTGGAGTTCTCGATCGAGGAGCTGGGCTCCTCTCCCGAGGCGTTCGGTGGTGGCGCGTACTACCGGGCCCGGGTGCGCGGCCTGATCGAGGGCGGTCATGCGTTCGGCCGGTTCGTCGACGGTGACCTGGTGGCGAAGGCCGATGTCGCACTCGTGACCGCGACCGCCACCCAGATCCAGGGGGTCTGGGTGCGACCACAGGATCGCGGTCTGGGCCTCGCCGCCCCGGTGGTCGCGGCGGCATGCGAGACCGCGCGGACCGAGATCGCGCCGATCGTGACGCTCTACGTCAACGGCTTCAACGTCCCCGCCCGGCGGACCTACGCCCGGCTGGGCTTCGTCGAGGCCGCCGACTTCATGACCCTGCTCTGGTGAATCGCGTCGATGTCCCGGGCGGCGCTCGCCGACGCTCGGCCGATACCGGACCGGTCGGTCCGTGGAAGTCTCCGCCCACCCCACGCCGGCTGGGCGGGCAATAGCGTTCAGCCATGACTGGCTACGTGCACGACGCGCCCGCTGCGCCCATCCCACCGCCCTGGGACGACGACAGCAGCGGCACCCGGATCACCGCGGTGCGCACCTTCGTCACCTCCGTGGGCGGCCCCGCGCTCGTGGTCGTCCGCGTCGAGACGAACCAGCCCGGCCTCTACGGCCTGGGCTGCGCGACCTTCACCCAGCGGGCGCTCGCCGTACGGACCGCGATCGACGAATACCTCGCCCCGCAGGTGATCGGGCGCGATCCGGCCGACATCACCGACATCTCCAACGGGCTCTACGTCAGCTCCTACTGGCGCGGCGGGCCGGTCCTCAACAACGCGATCAGCGGCATCGACGAGGCCCTGTGGGACATCAAGGGCAAGCAGGCCGGGCTCCCCGTCTGGCAGCTCCTCGGCGGCCGGGCCCGTGCCGCCGTCCCGGTGTACGCCCACGCGAGCGGTCGCGACATCGAGGAGCTGAAGGACAACGTCCGCCAGCACATCGACGACGGCTACCGCTACATCCGCGTGCAGATGGCGATCCCCGGCTCGGCCACCTACGGCTCGGCTCAGGCACCCGGCACCTCACCGGTCAGCTGGCACTCGGTGTCCCCGAACGCGTGGGAGCCGCTGCTCTACACCCGGGTCGTGCCGCGGATGTTCGCCCAGCTCCGCGAGGAGTTCGGCGAGAACATCGAGTTCCTGCACGACGTGCACTCGCGCCTGCAGCCCATCCAGGCCGTCCAGCTGGCCAAGGACCTGGAGGAGTTCAAGCTCTTCTTCCTCGAGGACCTGTTCGCGCCCGAGGACACGGACTGGCTGCGGATGGTGCGACAGCAGTGCGCCACCCCGATGGCGATCGGCGAACTGTTCACCGACTACAGCGAGTTCGTCCCGCTGATGCGCGAGCGGCTCCTCGACTTCGTCCGCATGCACGTCTCCGACATCGGCGGGCTGACCCCGGCCTGGCGGGTGGCGAGTGCGTGTGAGCTGCTGGGGATCCGGACCGCCTGGCACGGGCCGCCCGACCTCACGCCCATCGGGCACGCGGCGAACCTGGCCCTCGACCTGGCCGCGCCGGCCTTCGGCATCCAGGAGCGGCACATGATCAATCCGCTCGCCGCGGAGATGTTCCCGGGCGCGCCCGAGGTCAAGGACGCGCACAACCGGGCCTGGTTCACACCGGGTTGGGGCGTCGACTTCGACGAGAAGCTGGCGGCGGCCAACCCACCGCCAGACCCGGTGTCGCACGATGCCTGGGCGCGCATCCGTGAGGCGAGCGGCGCGGTCCAGCGACCCTGAGGACGCGCCCAGCCCAGCCGGGGGGAGTGGTCGGAGGCTGACGGTGGTGCGGCGTGTTGCGTGAGGACGCGTCCACTCGAGGGTGGGCCCCGCAGAAGCGTGCGCACAGTGGTCGGAGGCTGACGGTGGTGCGGCGTGTTGCGTGAGGACGCGTCCACTCGAGGGTGGGCCCGCTGCTCGGTCGGACCAACAGCCCTGGCCGTCCATTCCGCGAGCCGAACAATCGGTTCGGGGCATCACCACACCGGCCGGTAGCCTGAGGCGCTGAACACCTGAGGCCGGTAGGTACGGCACGCCCAGCTCCCGAGGAGACCCACGTGATCCGCATGTCCACCCTGTTCCTGCGCACCCTGCGTGAGGATCCGGCGGACGCAGAGGTCCCGAGCCACCGGCTGCTCGTGCGCGCCGGGTACGTCCGCCGCGCGGCGCCCGGGATCTACTCGTGGCTGCCACTGGGCTATCGGGTGCTGCGCAAGGTCGAGGCCATCGTGCGATCGGAGATGGAGGCGATCGGCGCGCAGGAGGTGCACTTCCCGGCCCTGCTGCCCCGCGAACCCTACGAGGAGACGAACCGCTGGACCGAGTACGGCGACGGGATCTTCCGCCTCAAGGACCGCAAGGGCAACGACCTGCTCCTCGGCCCGACCCACGAGGAGATGTTCACGCTGCTCGTGAAGGACCTCTACTCGTCCTACAAGGACCTCCCGCTGTTCCTGTTCCAGATCCAGACCAAGTACCGCGACGAGGCGCGCCCCCGCGCCGGCATCCTCCGCGGCCGCGAGTTCGTCATGAAGGACTCGTACTCCTTCGACATCGACGACGCCGGCCTCGAGCGCTCCTACGAGATCCATCGCGGGGCGTACCAGCGCATCTTCCAGCGGCTCGGCCTCACCTACGTGATGGTGAAGGCCGTCTCCGGGTCGATGGGCGGCTCCGCCAGCGAGGAGTTCCTCGCGGTCGCGGAGAACGGCGAGGACACCTTCGTGCACTCGCCCGGCGGCTATGCCGCGAACATCGAGGCCGTCGAGACCGTCGGGCCCGATCCGCTCACGCCCGACCAGATCACCGAGCTCCCCCCGGCGCACGTCGAGGACACCCCAGACACGCCGACGATCGAGTCCCTGGTCGCTGTGGCCAACGCCAGCCAGCCACGCGGCGATCGTGCGTGGAACGCGGCCGACACCCTCAAGAACGTCGTGGTGATGCTGCGGCACCCCGACGGAAGCCGCGAACCCCTGGTCGTCGGGCTGCCCGGTGACCGAGACGTCGACGTCAAGCGCCTCGAGGCTCAGGTCTACCCCGACGAGATCGACCCGTTCGTCGACGAGGACTTCACCCGGTACCCGGCACTCGTCCGCGGCTACATCGGGCCGCAGGTGCTGGGGGCCGAGAGCGCGTCGAAGATCGGCTATCTCGTCGACCCACGGGTCGCCGTCGGTACCTCGTGGATCACCGGCGCCAACGAGCCCGGCCGGCACGTGTTCGGCCTGGTGGCCGGTCGTGACTTCAGCGCCGACGGCACGATCGAGGCCGCGGGTGTGCGGGCCGGCGATCCGGCGCCCGACGGTTCGGGTCCCCTCGAACTCGCCCGCGGGATCGAGATGGGCCACATCTTCCAGCTGGGCCGGAAGTTCGCCGACGCGCTCGGCCTGAAGGTGCTCGACGAGAACGGCAAGCTGGTGACCGTGACCATGGGGTCCTACGGCGTCGGTGTGTCCCGGGCAGTCGCCGCGATCATCGAGAACTCCCACGACGACCGCGGGATCATCTGGCCCAGGTCGGTGGCACCCGCCGACGTCCACGTGGTCGCAGCGCACGGTCGTGACGAGGCCGTCTTCGCCGCGGCCGAGGAGATCGCCACCGGCCTGGAGGCAGCCGGTGTGAGCGTGCTCTACGACGATCGGCGCAAGGTCAGCCCAGGGGTGAAGTTCGCCGACTCCGAGCTGCTGGGCATGCCCACGATCCTCGTGGTGGGCAAGGGTCTGGCCGACGGTGTGGTGGAGATCCGGGATCGCAGGTCCGGTGCGCGACAGGACGTCGGCGTCGCCGATGCCGTCAGCACCCTGACGGCCATCGTGCGGGCCGACGCCGTCGATTCGGACGAAGCAGCGCTCGTGGCTCCCACCGCATGACCCGACGGCCCACGCCCGACGACGTGGGGCCAGGGCAGGAGTCGGTCTGGGCGTACCCGCGGCCGCCGCGGTTGGAGCCGACCGGCGCCGTGGTCGAGATCTGGCTGGGTGACGAGCGGATCGCGTGCACCACGGCCGCGTTCCGTGTGCTGGAGACGAGCCACCCGCCGTCGTACTACCTGCCCCGGGACGCGTTCGGCACCGGGACGATCGAGCCGGCAGCCGGCAGTTCGACCTGCGAATGGAAGGGCCGAGCGCGGTATCTGGACCTCGCCGGCGGCGGACTGCGTGCGCCCAGGGCCGGCTGGAGTTATCCCCACCCGACGTCGGCGTTCGCCGCGATCGCCGGCCACATCGCCGTGTACCCGGCCGCCGTGCAGCGGTGCACCGTCGACGGCGAGGTCGTCGTGCCGCAGCCGGGCACGTTCTACGGCGGTTGGGTGACGTCCGCGATCCGTGGCCCGTTCAAGGGGATCCCCGGTAGCGAAGGTTGGTGAGTCAGCCTCGCAGCGCCCGGGCGGCGGCCGCGAGGTTCGCGGCGGCGGCGCCGCGGGTGCCGAGGTACCCGCCCGGTCCGGCCAGTTCGACGTCGTACGTGCCGCCCACCCCGACGAGCGCGACGTCTGGGCGCAGCGAACGCAACAGCCGGATGGCGTCCGCCTGATACTCCGACCGCAGTGCGTCCCGGACCACGGCGAGCAACGGGCGTCCGTGCCCGGCGACGACGGCGGTCCGCAACGCCTCCTCGGTCGCGGCCCCGTCGCGCAGCCGGACGCCGTCGGATCCCGGATCCACCGCCCGCAGGGCCGCCAACAGGCTGCCGGCATCGGAGTCGACCCCGCGTCGTGGTCCCGCCAGTTCCACCACGTACGGACTGGACGGCAACGGGAGTGTCAGCCCGCTGACGAACAAGGCGGCGGCAGCGGCCCGTGCCCCGGCTGCCACCCCGTGCACGGGGAGAGCCTCGGTGGCCCCGGACGTGCGGTCGGCGAGTGCCCGGACCCGCCCGGCCGCCTCGGCCAGCCGGTCCAGGGGGAGGCGCCCCGAGCGTGCGGCCCCGACGATCGCATCGCGGATCGCGAGCTGGGACTGGACGGCGGCGTTGACGCAGATCATGTCCACACCCGCCAGGAGCGCGAGCACGCCGCCCTCCGCCAGGCCGTAGGTGGTGGCGACCGCCTGCATCGTCATCGAGTCGGTGAGCACGAGCCCGTCGTAGCCGAGTTCACCACGCAGCAGGTCGGTGACGAGCCGCCGACTCAACGTGGCGGGGTAGTCGGGATCCCAGGCGGGGAAGACGATGTGCGCGGTGAGGATCGAGTCGACGCCTGCGTCCACGGCCGAACGGAAGGGCACCAGGTGGGGCTCGATGTCGGCATCCACCCGGGGCAGCCCGAAATGGGAGTCGACGTGGGTGTCGCCATGGCCCGGGAAGTGCTTGGCGCAGCTCAGGATCCCGGCGTCCCGGAGGCCGGCGATGTAGGCGGCACCATGCGCGGCGACGGCCTCGGGATCGTCGCCGAACGCGCGGGTGCCGATCACCGGGTTGGCCGGATTCGTGTTGACGTCGACATCCGGCGCGAGGTCCCAGTCGACGCCGACGCTTCGGAGGTCATGGCCGATCGTCCTCGCCACCTCACGGGTCAGCACCAGATCGTTCACCGCCCCGAGCGCTGAGTTTCCGGGCGTGCTCGATCCGGTCGCGTGGTGCACGCGGGTGACGTCACCGCCTTCCTCGTCGGCAGCGATCAGCACGGTGTCACCGGCCGCGTGGATGTCACGGGTCAGATGGCTCAGCTGCTCCGGACTGACGACGTTGGCCGCGAACAGGACCAGGCCGCCGAGCCCGTCGTCGAGCCACCGCCGGGTGACGTCGTCCAGGGTCGGACCGGGCAGTCCGGGGAGCATGCAGCGGTTGGCGAGGGTGGTGATCTCGTCTGCGGCCATGCCCGGCAGGCTATCGGCCCTCGGCCTCTGAGCCGCCCGACGGGCTGCGGTGATGGCCCACCCACCGGGGCGCTGAGCCGGCTCGCTCGGGCGGCCGGTCGAGCGACACGAACGGACACGAAGGGACGGCCGCCGCGGCGTCGCGGGACGACTTCCACACGGCGTTCGCGTCGACCGCGGCGCAATCGGCCGGCTCACAGCTCGTCGGCAGCCCGCCGATCGCCATCGAGATCTTCGACGTGGTGGCTGTGGTCGAGGACCGGCCGGCTTCGCGTCCGGACCCGGACCGATCTGAGCGCTTCCGCTACTTCTGGCCGGGCAGTCCCGGGAACGTCTGCGGCGTGGCGCCCCAGGCCACCCGGCGACCGGCGCAGTCGTCGAGCTGGGCCGTCGCCAGAGCACGCAGCGTCGGGACCGCGGTCGTGGCGATCAGCGTGGCGTAGGCATTGCCGCAGCCGTCCTCCAGCCGCCGTGCCAGAGCGGCGGCGTCGGCGGCACCGGCCAGCGCGAACGGCAGCTGGTAGCCCGGTCGGGTCGTGACCGGATCGACGCCGACGCTCACCAGCCAGGAGGTGAGGGAGTCCCGAGCCTCGCGATGTGCACCGAACGCATCGCGCGCCAGCGCCGATCGGGAGCCGCTGCGCGGACCGAGGACGCCGTAGGCCCACAACGCGGCGTGTTCGGCTGCCAGAGCACGCTGCGCGGCGTCGATCTCCGCATCCGAGACCGTCATCGGGTCACCCGCCCGAGGCCGAGCGTGATGCCGAGGTCGCCGCAGCCTTGAACCACGCCTGCCAGGCGCCGGCGGAGGCCGCGACGGACGCCACCAGGGCAGCCACCCCGGCGTCGGCAGCGGTCGCAACGGGGTTCGCGAGCGATCCGTTCAGCCGATGCTCGATCGAGGCTGCCGATCCGAGCAACGTGGCCTCGGTGGGTTTCTTGGGCGCAGACGCCTTCTTGCCGGGCTTGGCGCTGCTGGTGGCCCGCGGCGTGACGGCCGAGTGCCGGGGCACGGCGGTGCCGCTCAGCGCCGCCAGCGCAGCGAGGTGGCGGTCGTGTGCCGCCGCCGTCGCCGCCAGGTCGGCGGCGAGGTCGGGTCGCTTGCGGGCCAGCGCGGCGAGGCCGTCCACGGCGTCGACGACGAGACCGATGGCGGCCTCGACGACCGCCGTGTCGCCGGGCTGGAGGGGGGCGACCGGAGTCCCGATGACGGTCGGGCGTGGAGTGAACGGGGTGGGGCTGGGGCTGCCGGTCGCGGTGCCGGGCCCCCCGATCAGCTTCACGACCGAGCACCCGGAGAGAGTGGCGACCGCTCCGGCCGAAGCGGCGATGCGCAGAACGGCCCGGCGAGTGGGCGGCCGGGAAGCCGTCGGTGACGCTGTGGTGACCGGCGACGTCGTCCCCGTCCCCGTGGTCACGGCGGTCAACCTACCGGGCGCCGAGCCGGCCACGACCGCCGCGAGCGTGAGTTGGGCGACGAACCACCATTGGTTCAGGTAACTCTGCTTGTTCGCCAGGTCGAAGGCGGCGTTGACGAAGGCCGTGGCGAGCAGGAATCCCGCCGGGGTCCGCGGGACCCGCCGCCAGCAGATCACGAGAGCGAACACGGTCAGCAGCAGCACGGACGGAAGCCGGATCGGGCCCGGCAGGAAGCGCCAGAACGAGATCGAGTCATGGGTGGCGGGGAGGTCGAGGAAGAAGCGGACACCGCAGGTCCACATTCGGTCCGGGGCGGCGACGATCCACGGGGACGCGATGAGCACGGCGGCGGCCACCACGGCCAGGCAGCGCCGCCACCCCCACCAGAGCAGGACGAGGGGAAGGACGAGGGCCACGTGCTGCTTCGTGGCGAGAGCGAGCGCGAGCGGCAGCATCGCCCACGTCGGGTGGCCACGGAGCACCAACGCGACGGCCGCGAGGAGCAGGCCGACGAGCAGGCTGTCGGTCCACGACTGCTGGATCACCCGGGCCGTGGCCGGCAGCACGAGCGCGAACGCGGCCAGCGTCACGAGCGGGATCGCGTCCGTCGTCGACGCCAGGAGAGCGGGTCGTCGACCGTGCCCGGCCGCCACGGTGAGCAGGATCCAGCCGGCCACGAGGACCGCGAGTTCGGCGTACCGCACGTCGCCGACGAGGCGGCCCGGGACGCCGAGCAGGAAGCTGCCCGGGAGGTAGGTGAAGCACTGCGCAGTCTGGCCGTCGGGCACGCCGGGGAAGTCCAGCACGTACGGGTTGCGGCCGTGCCAGACCGCGGACGACGCGGTCTGCAGGAGGACCCACACGTCGATCCGCGGACGGGCACTTCCGGCCACGATCAGCGCGAGCGCCGCCACCGCCGACCCGAGGGCCGACCAGGCCAGCGGAGTGGCGCACACATCGCGACGCAGCGCCGACGCCGCCGTCAGGACGGTGGCGACGACGAGGACGGCGAAGCCCACCCAGAACGCGGTGGTCGTGGTGACGTTCTTCGTGGCTGGTCGGAACGCCGCCGCTGCGACGCCGGCGACGAGGACCGTGACGACGACGAGTCGAATCCCGCGGCCCGCTCGCTCGGCCGGCAGCGGGTCCGCGTCCGGCCCGGCCGGTCTCCAGCAGGCGGCCCCGAGTACCGCCACCGTCAGCACCGCAGCTGCGAGATTCACCGGGCTGGACGTCAGGTCCCACCCACCGGCGAGGCTGAGCAGGCCTGCGATCGACACGAGGACGACCGACCGACCCGGGAGCGACACCGGGACATTCTCACCGACGAGTGCCCTCGCGCTGTTCACCGTCGGGACACGTCCGCCACGCCGCGCGTTCCAGCGTCGCTGATGCACTGCCGACATGACGAAGCCGACTGCCACCGCGTGGGTGGAGTCCCCGCTGCAACTGCTCGGGGTGATCGAAGCGCACGCGTCCGGCTTCCTCGGACCCGTCACCCGCGTCGTCCCTCGCGACGGCGTACCCGGGCTGGCCACCACGATCGCCCGGCTGCGTGAGCTCGACGTGCCGCCCGGGGTGCGGTTCGAGGACCCTCGCAAGGGGTCGTCGGTCCCTCGCGCCAGCCGGACGTGGGTGATCGGTGATCCGCTCTCGGGCCGTGTCCAGCGGCAGCTCGTGGCCGGGACGGCCGGTCCGATCGTCCTCGTCGACGACGGTCGGGCCACCCTCCACACCCTCGAACGGCTGGCGCAGGGCGAGCCGCTGACGCGCGCGAAGGCGACCGCCTCGGTCCCGCGCCGGGTGCTGGCGCCGCGGCGGGAGACGTCCTCCGGGACGCGGCCGCGCACGGCCGGCTGACGGTCTTCTCCGTCTACGACGTACCCGGCGCGACGCGGGCCCCGCTGGCCGGGATCGGCGTGCGGTTCGCACGGCACCGGTTCGGCTGGCTCCGCGACTGCGGCGCCGACCGCGCCGGAGCCGCGACCGTGCCGGCGCAGCCCGGCGGTCGGCACGTCGTGCTCGGGTCTGCGCTGGTCGTCGACCGCCTCGTCCACCCGGGACGCTACGGCTCCTGGGTGCGCGCCATGGCCGCCTCCTCGCACGGCGTCTGCACGTACTGGGCACACCGGCGCGAGGACGTCTCGACGCTGGCGGCCGTCGAGACGTTGCCCGGCGTGCAGATCCGCCGCGACGGCCTCCCGGTCGAACTCGGGCTCAGCGACCTCGGCCCGGGTGACCGAGTGTCGACGCTGCCGACCGAGCGCGCTCGCGAGCCTCACCGAGTTGTTCGCCGGCCGCGGCGTCCGGCTCGACGACTATCCGGTGCCGCCCGGCTGGTGGCAGGCGACGGTGTCGCCGGCCATGCGGGCGCACCTCGCCGATGCCGGGGCCCGGGTCTCGGCGCGGGCGCTCGATCCGACCGTCGTCGCCGCGTGAGCGCATCGCCGGCGACACCCGTCCGTGCCGTGGCTGTCGCCGACTCCGACAGTTACCTCAAGTGGGGTGCGAGCCTGCTGGACCGGCTGCCGGCGGACTGGTCGCGTGAGGTGCTCGTCCTCCGATCGGCCGTCGCACCCGACGACAGCCAGGTCGCCGACGCCCTCGGTCCCCGGCCCTGCGACCCGAACCGACCGCCTCCCCGCCGGGTGACGGTCGCGGCATTGGGGCGGCAGATCCGTGACGAACCGCCGGACCTGCTCGTGATCGCCTGTACCGGCCCGATCGCACAGCTCCTGCTGACCCGTCCCGAACTGACCGAAGGACCCCGCCCGGTGCTGCTCGCGGGCCTGCCCGGCCTGGCGGTACCGGCCAGCGCTCGAGCCTGGACGTTGCGTCGTGGAGTGGACCTCTTCGTCGTCCACAGCCACCGGGAGCGTCGCGAAGCGACGGCGGTGAACGTCGCCACAGGCGGTCGGCACGCCGCGCAGGTGGCGCTGGCCCGCCTGCCGTTCCTGACGTCCGTGACGACCGGGGTCGTCGGTGCGGCCGGCGGGACGGACCCCGGACGGCGCAATCGGGTCGTGTTCGCCGCGCAGGCGAAGGTGCCGGTCGAGCCGGAACACCGCGCCGCCGTGTTGCGTGCGCTCGCCGACCTCGCCGACGTCCGGCCGGACCTCGACGTGGTGATGAAGCTCCGGGCCGACCGGGGCCAGGCGCAGACTCATCGCGAGCATGCGCCGTACCCGCAGGTGTGGCACGGCCTCGTCCGGGCCGGCGCCGTGCGCAGCGATGCCGTGCGGTTCGCCACCGGTCCGATGTCGGAGCATCTCGCGCATGCCGCTGGGCTCGTCACCGTCAGCTCGACGGCAGCGCTGGAGGCCTTGGCGGCCGACGTCGGCGTCCTGGTGCTGGGCGACTTCGGCGTGAACGCCGACATGATCAACGAGGTGTTCCGCGGCTCCGGGCTCGTCGGTTCGCTGGCCGATCTGCGGAACGCGTCGTTCGCGCGCGCCGATCCGGCCTGGGCGGCCGCCAACTACCTGCACGACCCCGCCGACGACGATCTGGTCGAGCGGCTCCAGCAGCTCGCGAGCCGTCGGCGCAGCTGCGGACTGCCCGCCCTGGCACCGGTGACACCGAGCTGGCGCGCGCGTGTGCGGATCGCCGCACCGAAGTGGCGCCGTTCGTGCCGTCAGCCGCGGACGACGGCTCGTGCCAGCTGGCCGCCGGCGCGGCTGACCGAGCGGACGCGGGTCCGCCCCCGACTCCACAGCCGTCGCGGCTCGGCCCGTGCACGGGCGAGCAGGCCGTCGCGGCCAGGCAGGTCGAGGGACGTCAGTCGGCGCCGTCGGACATACCGCGCGGTCCGCTCGTCCCGATGCCAGCGGAGGAACTCGATGGCCGGAGCACGCAGGAACGGATACGACGACGGCTGCATGCAATAGCCCACGGTCGCAAGGAGTCCGGGCACGAGATCGGGGGCGACGAGGTCGGCCTCGCCGTCGAGCGCCGGGACGACGGCGTCGACCAGGGTCGCCGGCACCCGGTTGCTGTTCTGGTACGGCGTCAGCCTCGACAGCACGAGCTCGGTGCCGAAACGTGCGACCGGGATGTCGAAGTACTGCGCCGCCGTCGCCAGGGCCGTGGAGAAACACCCGGCTACCAGCGCGGGCCGGACCCGGGCGAAGCAGACCTCCGCGGGAACGGGCGCGTCGAGCACCCTGAAGGTCAGTACCCGCCCGTGCGGCCTCGGCGGCCAGCCGGGTCGTCAGCCGGGCCGGCGCCAGCGGGTGCGGTTTGAACACCACCTGGTGATGACCGCCCGCGGCGAGAGCCCGCAGCATGCCGGCGTGGAGCTCCTCCTCCTCGGCTTCGGTGACGATCCCGAGCGCCGCCAGGTACTGCCCGAGGATCATCGCCGGGGCCGGACTCCCGTCGCCGCTGTCGCCGTCGGGGCCAGCAGCCGAAGGGCGGCGTCGATTTCTCGACGAGCGCGAACTCGTGCCGCATCATCGCGTCGTCGATGACGACGCGCGGCACGCCGAACTCCGCCAGGAGGAGCGGCGCGACACCAGGGACCAGGTCGGGATGCAGTAGCCGCGTGATCCGGCCTGCCAGCTGGCGGTCCAGCCGGTTGCGCGTGGGGCCGTAACTCATCAGCCCGTCCGCGTAGACGGTGAGCGCGCTCCCGTCGAAGATCTCGCAGAGGGTCGCGTGCAGGCGGCACGGCATGTGGCGCTCGACGCAGACAGCGCCGAGCGCGACGGCGGCCAGCGAGATCTGCAGGCCGCGCTCGTGACCGGAGTAACCGACCGGCACCCCGTACCGGTTCTGCAGGGTGGTGATCGTGCGCAGGTTCGCCTCTTCGGGCGGCAGCGGGTATGTCGACGTCGAGTGCATGAGGACCAGCCGATCGCGTCCGAGCACCGCCACCGCCGCGTCGATCTGCTCGATGGTCGACATCCCCGACGAGCAGAAGATCGGCCGGCCGGTGGCCGCGAGAGCGGCCAGGAGCTCCAGGTCGGTGACGCTGGCGGAGGCGACCTTGTGGGCGACGACGTCGGCCCGCTCGAGGAACGCGACCGACTCCACGTCCCACGGGGAGGCGAACCAGTCCATACCCCGCTCCGCTGCGTGGGTGGCGATCTTGGCGTACGCGTCGGTGCCGAACTCGACCCGGTACCGGTAGTCCAGGTAGGTCATCTCGCCCCAGGGCGTCTGCCGGATCTGGTCGCGCTGAGCCGGCGGGACGCAGATCTCCGGGGTGCGCTTCTGGAACTTCACGGCCTGGCAGCCGGCGTCGGCGGCCACGTCGATGAGCCGCCGCGCGATGTCGAGGTCGCCGTTGTGGTTGATGCCGATCTCGGCGATGACGTAGACGGGGAGGCCCGGCCCGACGAGCCGCGAGCCGATCCGGACGGGGGAGACGTCCAATGATGTCGTCATGCTGATACTCCTTCGGTGAGTGTGGGGTGGGACGAGCGGTCCGGCCGATCGTGGAGCCGACGATCGGGCGCCGGCGCGAAGACGGCACCGGGCAGGATGTGCCGGCGAACCGAGCCGGCGTCCGTCCGAGCGGAATCCGTCGTGTCCGCAGCGATTCGACCCGCGGCGGCGGCCAGCACGCGATCGGCCACCTCGCGTACGGCGCCGTGCCCACCGGGCCGCGTGAGAACGACGCGGGCGGCGGCCAGGACGTCGGGATGCGCACCGGGCACGGCGATCGGCCATCCGACGGCCGCCATGGCACTCAGGTCGTTGACGTCGTTGCCCACATACGCGACGCGGGCCGGGTCCAGCCCGTTCCGCTGGAGCCACCGGGCCAAGAGCGTGGCCTTGTCGTGCACTCCGTGGGCGACCTCGACGCCGAGCTTGCGGGCCCGGACCAGCACGACCGCGTTGGTCTCCGACGAGAGGATGAGGAAGGGCACGCCGGCTCGCTTCAGGGCACTCACGCCCATCCCGTCGGAACGGCTCACCCGCACGCTCTCCGAGCCGTCCTCCTCGACCCCGGCCGTGTCGTCGGTGTGCACGCCGTCGAAATCCGTGACGACCGCGTCGACGTCCAGGACGGCGTCGCCGGTGCCGAGGTGCGTCGGCTCGTCCCGCTGCTCGGCGATCGCGCGCGCCAGTTCGAGGTCGGCGTGGGTGTCGATCTCGACCGCCGTCGCCTGGTCCACGGGCGCGGCGACGATGGTGCCGAAGAACCGGTGCCCGGCCGCGCGGAAACCGTCGGTGCGCATCACGTAGAACGCGCCGGTCTCGCGATGGTCCGGGCGACGATCCTGCCGTCGAGCCCGATGGGCCGGGTCGTGGTTGAGCCCGTGCGCCGCCCCGTCGCAGGAATCGCCCACCCGCCAGAGGAACGAGTGCGTCTCGACCGCCGCGAACGCCGAATCCGCCTCTCCGCCGATCACTCGCACGACCGCGGCATCGAGGTCGGCCGGGTCGATGAACGGGCTCGTGCACTGGACGAGCACGGTGATGTCCGGGACCACGCCGTGCTCGTCCCGGAGCACGTCCAGTGCATGCAGGAGCGCCGACTCCGAGCTCGCTTCGTCACCGCAGAGCGCGGGGGGCCGGTCGAGCACGAGGGCACCCTCGTCCGCGGCCATCGCCGCCAGGACGGGATCGTCGGTGCTGACGACGACGAGGTCGACGAACGTCGAAGCGCCGGTGGACCGGACGGCCCGCGACGATCAGCGGGATCCCGCCGACCTCGAGGATGTTCTTACCAGGCAGACCTTTGGACCCACCTCGAGCCGGAATGATCGCAACCGTTCGCATGTCGAGAACGATCGGCGGCGAGTGCGAGCAGAACGTGAACGCACCGTGTCGCGTCGAGGGTCACTGCATGACCGTTGCGATGCTGCGGATCGTGCCGCGCTCGGCCCGGAGCGGTCCGTCCGGGTCGGTCGTCCCGGTCGATCAGTCGCCGCTGCCGTCGAGCCGGTCGTCGCCCTGCTGATGAGGCTGCCGGTGATGCCGGGGGTGGTGGGGACCGCTTCGATAGGCGGCGAGCCAGCGCGCTCCGGCCGGGCCGAAGACGCCGACTTCTCCGCGGACGGCGTCGAGGACGACACCGCACTCGCGTCGGGCGGCGTCGATCACCGCGACGGGGTAGCCCAGTGTGAGCTGGTGATCGGCGAACTCGTCCTCGTCGTCGACGTAGGTCACCCCGTCGAAGCGGCGGACCACGTCGAGGTCGAGGTCGACCATCCGCACCTCCGCCACCCCGTCACCGGCTCGGGTCCACCGCGGAACCGTCGTCACGTCCACGTAGATCTCCGCCGCGGTGGGCTCGCCGAAGTCGGCGTTCCTGGTGGCGACGAAGCCCTGAGTGTGGGCGAAGCAGAGCACGCCGTCGGTGTCGGCGAGCACGGCCCGGCCCGGCCGCTCCATCGGCAGGCCCTCCGGTCCGCCTGCCCAGTGGCCGAACTCGTCGACCCCGAGATAGACGAGGTCGAACGCCCAGTGCGGGCCGCCGCCCCACTTGCCGAACCGCACCCGGACCGGCTCGCCCGGGACCAACTCGGGCGTCGGCGCGGGGTGGGGCGACGGCGGGCTCGACGGCTCTGTCACCCGACCGCCGGTCAGCTACCGGCGAGGCCGTCGATCGCGTCGACCTCGGTCTCGGTGAGATCGACGCGTGCACCGGCGGCGTTGGCCACGATGCGTTCCTGCTTCGTCGACTTCGGGATGACGACGAAGCCGTGCGCGATGTGCCACGCGACGATGACCTGGGCCGTGGTCAGGTCGTGGGCGGCCGCGATGTCCACCAGCGTCGCGTTGTCGAGGTCACTGGCGCGGAACGGGCTGTAGCCCTCCAGGACGACATTGCGCTCGCTCAGTCCGGCCGCGACGGCCGGGTCGTAGATCGCCGGACTCCAGCGGATCTGATCGACCGCCGGAGTGACGCCGGTGGCCGCCGTGAGCTCGTCGATCTGCGCGAGGGAGTAGTTGCTCACGCCGATGGACGTGGCCAGACCGTCGGACTGGGCCGCCACGAACTGCTCCCAGGCTGCCGGCGTGGCCTGCTTGTTCGGGGGCCAGTGCACCAACCACAGATCGACGTGGTCGACACCGAGCTTCGACAGGCTCTCCTCGAGCGTCCGGCGCTCACGTCCGACGTGATCCGGCGGCATCTTGGTGGTGATGAACAGCGAGTCGCGCGGCACGTCGGACGCGGCCAACGCCTTGCCGATGCCCGCTTCGTTGGCGTAACCGGTCGCGGTGTCGATGTGCCGGTAGCCGGCCTCCAACGCGAACGACGTCGACTGCTCGGCCTCGTCGTCGGGGATCTGCCACGTGCCGAACCCCAACAGGGGCATGGCCGGGCCGTTGGCCAGGGTCACGGCGGGCAGGGCGTAGTCGCCTGGGACCGCCGTCTGGTCTGCGGGAACTGTCATGTCGTCATTCCTACGTCACGCCGTCGTCGCCGGTCCATCCGCGGCCAGTGTCTGGACCACCGGCGGACCGGGACCGGTCGCCGGCGGCCGGCGCCGCGCGCACACCGGTAGTCTTGCCCGTCCCGCATCAGCACGACGACCGCCACCCCTGTCCGACACCGCCACCGGCACGGACGGCGCGGCCCACAACAGAGCCCGTACAACAGCACAGGAGGTCACGATGAGCGACGACTCGACCGCAGCTGCGGTCGCTCGTGTCGCCGAACCCGTGGTCACCGCGGCCGGCTTCGACCTCGACGATGTCGCCCTCGCACAGGCGGGGCGCCGAGTGGTCGTGCGGATCGCGCTCGACGCCGACACCGGTATCACTCTCGACGCGGTCGCCGACGTCTCCCGCGCCATCTCCGACGCCCTGGACGCGAGCACGGCGCTCGGGAACGACCCGTACACCCTCGAAGTGGGGTCGCGCGGGGTGTCCGCCCCGCTCGTGCTCGAACGCCACTGGCGCCGGAACGCCGGTCGGCTCGTCTCGATCACGTTCCTCGACCGCGGCCGGGCGAAACTGACCGCCCGGATCGTGTCCGCGGCTCCGGACGCCGCGACCGTGAGCGACGACGGCGGGGACGTCGTCACGATCCCCTACGCCGAGATCAAGCGGGCCAGTGTGCAGATCGAGTTCACGAAGTCGCGGGTCGCCGACGACGAGACAGCCGAACCTGATGAGACCGGCCCCGACGAAGCCGACGCGAACGACGAGGACGAGGAGAAGTAGACCGTGGACATCGACATGGCCGTCCTGCGCGGGCTCGAGCGGGAGAAGGGAATCGCCGTCGAGTCGGTGGCCCTCACCATCGAGGCGGCCCTCCTGCAGGCCTACCACCGGACGGAAGGTTCCCAGCCGCACGCCCGCGTCGTGCTCGAACGCAAGACCGGCCACGTCACCGTGTTCGCCCAGGAGACCGACGAGCAGGGCCAGGTCGTCCAGGAGTGGGACGACACGCCTTCGGACTTCGGCCGGATCGCGGCGGCGACCGCGAAGCAGACGATCCTCCAGCGGTTGCGCGACGCCGAGGACGAGCGCATGTTCGGCGATTTCACCGACAAGGAGAACCACCTCGTCAGCGGACTGGTGCAGCAGGGCCACGACCCCCGCGTCGTCCAGGTCCAGTTGCCGACCTCCAACGGTGGTCACATCGAGGGCGTCCTCCCACCGACCGAGCAGGTGCCGGGGGAGAAGTACTCGCACGGCAGCCGGCTGCGCGTCTACGTCGTGTCGGTGCGTCGTGGGCTACGGGGCCCCCAGATCACGCTCTCGCGCACCCATCCCAACCTCGTGAAGCGGCTGTTCGAACTCGAGGTGCCCGAGATCGCCGACGGCACCGTCGAGATCAAGGCGATCGCCCGCGAGGCCGGCCACCGGAGCAAGGTCGCCGTGAAGTCGAACGATCCGGCCGTCTCGGCCAAGGGTGCGTGCATCGGGCCGATGGGCTCCCGGGTGCGGAACATCATGACGGAGATGCACGGGGAGAAGCTCGACATCATCGACTGGGCCGACGACTCGGCCAGGTTCGTGGCCAACGCGCTCTCGCCCGCCCGGGTCACCGCCGTGCACGTGGTCGACGCCGAGCAGAAGTCGGCCCGCGTGATCGTGCCCGACTATCAGCTGTCGCTCGCGATCGGCAAGGAGGGGCAGAACGCCCGCCTGGCCGCGCGGCTGACCGGCTGGCGGATCGACATCCGGGCCGACACCGACACCCGGGCCGACGACGAATGACCAGCTCTCGCTGACCAGGGCGCCCGAACCGGTCGCATGGCGCCGAGCCGGGCGAGTGCGGGTACACTCGGTCGAGGTGAGTCGCTCCGTTCCGCATGCCCAGACCTCGTCCGACCCCGTTGCACCGGTTCGAACGTGTGTGGGCTGCCGGCTCAGAGCGAGCAAGTCAGACCTCGTGCGAGTGGTCGTCGATCCCCGATCGGCGGCCGATGAGCAACCAGGGTCGGCGACCGTCCTGCGGATCGACGCGGGAATCGGGTTGCCCGGCCGCGGTGCTCATCTGCATCCTTGGTCACGCTGCCTCGAACTCGCGCAACGCCGGCAGGCGTTCACGCGGGCTCTCCGGTTGCGCGGACCTGTGGATCTCGCGCAGGTGTCCGCCTTTCTCGCCGAACGCAGCACAGCATCACCGAGCAGCACAGCATCACCGAGCACCGTGAAGACGCCAGAACATCCAGCACGAGCTGACCAGGAAGTGGGTCGCGTGGACTCATGACTTCTCGATGAGCAAGCCGCAATGAGTAAGCACCAGTTCTAGCGGCTCGTGCCCGACCCCGGGTCCGAGCCACCAAAGGAGAGCAGTGGCAAAGGTCCGGGTTTACGAACTCGCCAAAGAAATGAACGTCGAGAGCAAGACCATTCTGGAGAAGCTCTCAGACCTCGGGGAATTCGTCCGATCGGCTTCGTCGACGGTCGAAGCTCCCGTGGTGCGCAAGCTCCGTGAGTCGATGGCACCCGCGGACAGCGCACCCAAGAAGACGGCAGCCGCGCCGCGTCCGGCAGCGCCCGCCCGTCCCTCACCCAGCGCCCCTTCGCGGCCGGCTCCGGTCGCCGGCGCAGCGTCGGCCACCGCAGCCACGGTCACGGCTGCCCCGCGCACGACCACCCAGGCTGACGAACCGGTGACGGAGCGTCCGGCGGCACGAGCCGCAGCGGCTCCGACGACCGCCGGTGCCGCTCCGCGTCCGGGTCCCCGTCCCGCCGCAGCACCTGCGCCCGCGCCGACGGCCGAGCGCACGACTGCAGCCCCGGACGTCCCCGCGGCGACACCCGCGCAGCGCCCCGCCCGGGTCGAGGCACCGGCAGCACGGGCCGACGGCCCCGCTACGCCCGGCGGTACCGGCAGCACCACGGCACCACGTCCGGGCGCGCCGCGTCCGGGCCCGGCGGCCGCACGTCCCGGGTCGCCCGCCGTCCCGGGTGCGCCACGTCCCCGTACGGGAGCTCCGCGTCCCGGCAACAACCCGTTCTCCTCGACCCAGGGCATGGGCCGCCCGGCCGCGCGCCGTGACGGCGCCGCGCCCAGCGGTCCCGGTGGACCCGGCGGCGCGCCCCGTCCCGGTGCCCCGCGACCCGGCGGCGTTCCCGGCGTCCCGCGCCCGAACCCCGGCATGATGCCGCAGCAGAGTGCGACCCCCGCGGGTCGCCCCGGTGGCGGCCCGGGCCGAGGTGGCCCCGGCGGCGCGAGCCGCGGTGGCTTCGGTGCTCGCACAGGTGGCGGCGCCGGTCGTCCCGGCGGTGCACCCGGCGGCGCGCCAGGTGGTGCACCCGGACGTCCCGGCGGTGGTCCCCCCGGTGCCGGTGGTGGACGCCCCGGCGGCGCACGCGGTGGCCGAGGTCAGGCACCCGGCGCGTTCGGTCGCCCCGGCGGTCGTCCGTCGAAGGGCCGCAAGTCGCGCAAGCAGCGGCGGCAGGAGTTCGACACCGAGCCGGCACCCTCGTTGGGTGGCGTCCGGATCCGTCCGGGCGACGGCAGCCTCGTGCGGCTTCCGCGCGGTGCTTCGCTGACCGACCTGGCCGAGCAGATCAACGCCGACCCCGCGAGCCTGGTCCAGGTGCTGTTCTTCCTGGGCGAGATGGTCACCGCCACCGCGTCGGTCTCCGAGGAGACCCTCAAGCAGCTCGGCGGCGAGCTCAACTACGACATCCAGATCGTGTCGCAGGAGGAGGAGGACAAGGAGCTCCTCGAGTCCTTCGACATCGAGTTCGGTGAGGACGAGGGCGGCGACGAGGCCATGGAGCCGCGTCCGCCGGTCGTGACCGTCATGGGTCACGTCGACCACGGCAAGACGCGCCTTCTCGACACCATCCGGTCGTCGAACAAGATGGCCACCGAGGCCGGCGGCATCACCCAGCACATCGGTGCCTACCAGGCGGCCACGGTCGTCGACGGCAACGAGCGGAAGATCACCTTCATCGACACCCCGGGTCACGAGGCGTTCACCGCCATGCGTGCCCGTGGTGCGAACGCGACCGACATCGTCGTGCTCGTGGTCGCTGCCGACGACGGTGTGATGCCGCAGACCATCGAGGCGCTCAACCACGCCAAGGCGGCCGAGGTCCCGATCGTCGTCGCGGTCAACAAGATCGACGTCGAAGGCTCCGATCCGTCGAAGGTGCGTGGTCAGCTCACCGAGTACGGCCTGGTGCCCGAGGAGTACGGCGGCGACACGATGTTCGTCGACGTGTCCGCGCGCTCGAACCTCAACATCGACAAGCTGCTCGAGGCGATCATCCTGACCGCCGACGCAGCGCTCGACCTGCACGCGAACCCGAACCAGCCGGCTCAGGGCATCTCGATCGAGGCTCACCTCGACCGTGGCCGCGGCCCGGTGGCGACGGTGCTCGTGCAGCGCGGGACGTTGCGTGTCGGCGACTCCATCGTCGCCGGGCCCGCGCACGGACGTGTCCGTGCCCTGCTCGACGACAAGGGCGTCAACGTCGAGGACGCGCCGCCGTCCTACCCGGTCCAGGTGCTCGGCCTCACCGCCGTGCCTGGCGCAGGCGACTCGTTCATCGTGGTCGAGGACGACCGGATCGCCCGGCAGATCGCCGAGCGGCGTGAGGCGCGCGAGCGCAACGCGCAGCTGGCCCGCAGCCGTACCCGGCGGACCCTCGAGCAGGTCATGGAGGAGATGCAGAACGGTCAGACGAGCGAGCTGCTCCTCATCCTCAAGGGCGACGTGTCCGGTTCGGTCGAGGCCCTGGAGGATTCCCTGGCCAAGATCGAGGTCGGTCCCGAGGTGTCGCTGCGGGTGATCCACCGCGGTGTCGGTGCGATCAACCAGAACGACGTCCTGCTGGCCGCGGTCGACCATGCGGTCATCCTCGGCTTCAACGTGCGGCCCGAGGGCAAGATCAGCGAGCTGGCCGAGCGTGAAGGTGTCGACGTCCGGTTCTACTCGGTCATCTACGCCGCCATCGAGGACGTCGAGAACGCCCTCCGCGGCATGCTCAAGCCGATCTACGAAGAGGTGCAGCTGGGCACCGCCGAGGTCCGGGACGTGTTCCGGTCGTCGAAGGCGGGCGCCATCGCCGGTTGCCTCGTGCAGAGCGGCATCATCCGCCGCAACGCACGGGCCCGCCTCATCCGCGACGGCGCCGTGGTGGCCGACTCGACGATCTCGTCCCTGCGCCGGTTCTCCGACGACGCGACCGAGGTTCGGGAGGGCTACGAATGTGGTCTCACCCTGAACAACTTCAGCGACGTCCGGGTGGCCGATGTGATCGAGACCTACGAGATGCGCGAGAAGGCCCGCGCCTGACCCCCGGGTCACGCACGAGCCATCATCAGAGGTAGTGCCGATCGGCCACGCCGCCCCGCTCACGCGGTGCAGCGTGGCCGATCGGTCTGACCGGGCCGGGACGGCGCGAGCACGTGCACCCGGCGGGCGGATCCGACGAGAGGAACAAGCGTCATGAGCAACGAGCTACGCGTCCGGCAGTTGTCGGATCGGATCCGCACCCTGACGGCCGAGCTGGTCGAGCGGCGGTTGAAGGATCCCCGGCTCGGGTTCGTCACGATCACCGACGCGCGCCTCACCGGTGATCTCAGCCAGGCCAGCGTGTTCTACACGGTGTTCGGCGACGACGAGGCCCGCGCTTCGACCCAGGCCGCGCTCGAGAGTGCGAGCGGCATGCTGCGCGGCGAGATCAACAAGCGGCTCGGCCTGCGGCAGGCGCCGTCGCTGACGTTCATCCTGGACGCGGTCCCCGAGAACGCCGCGCTCGTCGACGACCTGCTCGCCAAGGCGCGGGAGTCCGACCAGGCCATCGCCCGAGCGTCGGTCGGCGCCAGTTACGCCGGTGAGCCCGACCCGTACGGTCCGCGCCCGACCGAGGACGAGCTGGCGGCCGAGGACGAGGACGACACGGAGCTCGACGGTGCTGACGGAGCGGAGTCCCGTGAGCGCTGACGGGCCCGGGGGAACCGGGTCCGGCCTGGTCGTCGTCGACAAGCCGGCCGGGTGGACGTCGCACGACGTCGTGGCGAAGATGCGCGGCCTCGCCGGAACCCGGAAGGTCGGCCACGCCGGCACCCTCGACCCGATGGCCACCGGCGTCCTGGTCCTGGGCCTCAACAAGGCGACCAGGCTCCTCGGGCACCTGACGCTCGCCGGCAAGACCTACGTCGCCACGGCGCGGCTCGGCGTGTCGACCGTCACCGACGACGCCGACGGCGAGACGACGAGCGTCGTGGATGCCGGCGGCGTCACCGACGAGCAACTCCGCGCGGCCGCGGCCGGGTTCCGTCGGCGCGATCGAACAGATCCCGTCGGCCGTGTCGGCGATCAAGGTCGACGGCAAACGCTCCTATGCCCGGGTCCGCGCCGGCGAGGACGTCCAGCTCGCGGCCCGCGCGGTCACGGTCACGTCGTTCGACGTCGGCCCGATCACCAGGGGCACCGTCGACGGGTGCGGGGTGATCGACGTCGATCTCACGGTGTCCTGCTCGTCGGGCACCTACATCCGCGCGCTGGCCCGCGATCTCGGCGGTGTCCTCGGGGTGGGCGGGCACCTGACGGCGCTGCGCCGGACCGCCGTCGGCCCGTTCACCCTGGCCGACGCCGCGACGCTCGACGAGCTGTCCGCCGCCGACGTCCTTCCGATGCTCTCGATCGACGACGTGGCCGGCCGGCTGTTCCCGCGACTCGACGTCGACGCGAGCGGCGAGGCAGATGTCCGCACCGGGCGCCGCCTCATCGGCCTCGACGTGGCCGCGTTGCCGGCCGGCGCGCCGGTGGCGGTCTTCTCATCGGCGGGGACCTTCCTGGCCCTCTACGAGCGGGGCACCTCGGTGATGCGACCGGTCGCGGTCTTCGTCTGAGCCCTCATGAGAAGGTTGCCGACGTGCCCGACGCTCCACCCGTGAACGCCGTCCCGGTGACGGCGACGAACGCGATTGCCGCGACCGTCGACCCGGTCGTCGTCATCGGCAACTTCGACGGCGTGCACCGGGGTCACCAGCAGTTGCTCGCCCGCGCCCGCGGTGTCGTCGCCGGCGCCCCCCTGGTCGCGGTGACCTTCGAGCCCCACACGATGGCCGTGCTCCGCCCCGACCTCGCGCCGAGCCGGCTGACCGACGCCGACCGCAAAGCGGCGCTGCTGCGCGCGGCGGGGGTCGCCCAGGTCGTGATCGTGCCGTTCGACGCGACCGTCGCCGGCTGGAGCCCGGAGGAGTTCATCGCCGAGGTCCTCGCGCCCCTGCACCCGGCCGCGGTCGTGGTCGGCGACGGGTTCAGGTTCGGTCACAAAGCCAAGGGCGACGTCGGCACCCTTCTCGACGCCGGGCTGAGAGTCGAGATCCTCGGTGTGGTCGAAGCCGACATCCACGGCCACGAGCAGGTCGTCTCCTCCTCCGCGATCCGCTACGCGCTCGCCGCCGGCGACGTGGAAGCGGCTGCCGCGATGCTCGGCCGGCCGCACCGCGTCGAGGGCACCGTGGTCCGCGGCGACCAGCGCGGTCGCGCACTGCTCGGCTTCCCGACGGCCAACCTGCCCGTGGTGGGAATCGACGCGGTGCCGTCGGACGGCGTCTACGGCGGCTGGCTGACCTGCCTCGACGAGGCCGATGCGCCGGCCCAGCCCGCCGCCATCAGCGTCGGGTCGAACCCGACCTTCGAGGGTGTCGAGCGCCGGGTGGAGTCCTACGTCCTGGATCGCGACGACCTCGAGCTCTACGGGGTCCGCATCGCCGTCGACTTCACCCACCGCATCCGCGGCATGGTCAAGTTCGACGCCATCGAGGACCTCGTCACCCAGATGCGTGACGACGTCGACCGCGTCCGCGAGCTCCTGCGGACCTGGAGCGGCCCCGAGGCCGGCCCGCTCGATTCGACCGTCCCCGACCTGCGCTGATACCCTGGCAGACGCCGTGTAACGGCCGCGGATCCATAGCGCCCAGGTGGACATGCCCTGGTGCACCGCGCAGTCACCTTGTGGAAGGACCTCTGTGTCAGTCAACACCGAACTCGCCGCGGCCAAGACGGCGCGCATCGCCGAGCACGCGACGCACGAAGGCGACACCGGTTCGCCCGAGGTGCAGGTCGCGTTGCTCACGCATCGCATCGCCCACCTGACCGAACACGTCAAGGTGCACAAGCACGACCACCACAGCCGCCGCGGCCTGCTGCTGATGGTCGGTAAGCGTCGTCGCCTGCTGAACTACCTGCAGCGCGAGGACATCGCCCGCTACCGCGCGCTCATCGAGCGCCTCGGGCTCCGCCGCTAGTCCTCCACGTCGGGAGTGTGCCACCAGGCCACTCCCGACGTTGTCGTTCGCCCCGATGCGCCGATCCGGCGCTCCCCGCGGACAGCCCGTGACCGGGCACCACAACTGCACATCGACGTCACACCCGCAGCCGGCACTTCGCCGGCCGCACCACAACCTGGAGCGATCGCACGCCGGCTACTTCGGCCCCGGTCCTCGGTAGTGGCTTCCGGGACCAGCGAACAGCAGCCCCGTGAGCCTCGATCGAAGGCCGGCCCACCCCGGTAGGCAGGCGTTGTGCGTGATCGCTCCCTTTCCGAAGGGAGCCCCATGACGGGTTCTGTCCAGACCTCGACGATCTTCTCGTCCGAGGCCGTCATCGACAACGGTGCGTTCGGTACGCACACGGTCGTCTTCGAGACCGGACGGCTGGCGAAGCTCGCCGCCGGCTCGGCCTCCGTCACCTTCGACGGCGACACCATGCTGCTGTCCGCCACGTCCGCCGGTAGCAAGCCCCGGGAAGGGTTCGACTTCTTCCCCCTCACGGTCGACATCGAGGAGCGCTCGTACGCCGCCGGCAAGATCCCCGGCTCCGTGCTCCGCCGCGAGGGCCGCCCGTCCGAGTCGGCCATCCTCACCTGTCGTCTGATCGACCGCCCGCTGCGGCCCACGTTCGTCAAGGGTCTGCGCAACGAGGTCCAGGTCGTCGTGACCGTCCTCGCGCTCAACCCCGACGTGGTGTACGACGTCATCGCGATCAACGCCGCGTCGATGTCGACCCAGCTCGCCGGTCTGCCGTTCTCCGGCCCGGTCGGCGGGTGTCCGCGTCGCGCTGATCGACGGCCAGTGGGTCGCGTTCCCGACGACGCCGCAGCTCGAGGACGCGGTGTTCGACATGGTCGTCGCCGGCCGGGTGCTGCCCGACGGTGACGTCGCCATCATGATGGTCGAGGCCGAGGCCCCCGAGGCCGCGTGGAACCTCGTCCAGGCCGGCAAGCAGGCGCCGACCGAAGAGGTCGTCGCCGAGGGTCTCGAGGCCGCGAAGTCGTTCATCAAGGTCCTGTGCGACGCGCAGGTCGAGCTGGCCGCCAAGGCGGCCAAGCCGACCGCCGAGTTCCCGGTCTTCGTCGACTACGACGACGACGTCTACGCCGCCGTCGAGGCGAGTGCCTCGGCCGACGTCGCGGAGTCCCTGACGATCCTGTCGAAGGCCGAGCGGGAAGCCCGCCAGGACGAGATCAAGGACCTCACCAAGCAGAAGCTGGCCGCCGACTTCGCCGGCCGCGAGTCCGAGATCAGCGCCGCCCTCCGGTCGGTCACCAAGGCCCAGGTGCGCCAGCGCGTCCTGCGCGACGGTGTCCGCATCGACGGGCGTGGCGTCTCCGACATCCGGCCGCTGTCCGCGGAGATCAACGTCGTCCCGCGCGTGCACGGGTCGGCGCTGTTCCAGCGCGGCGAGACGCAGATCCTGGGCGTCACGACGCTGAACATGCTCTCGATGGAGCAGCGCATCGGCCTCTCGCTGGCCGAGAACGTGACCAAGCGCTACATGCACAACTACAACTTCCCGCCCTACTCGACCGGTGAGACCGGACGCGTGGGGTCGCCGAAGCGCCGCGAGATCGGCCACGGAGCCCTGGCCGAGCGCGCGCTCATCCCGGTGCTGCCCGACCGCGAGGAGTTCCCGTACGCCATCCGCGAGGTGTCCGAGGCCCTGGCCTCGAACGGCTCGACGTCCATGGGCTCGGTCTGCGCGTCGACGCTGGCCCTGCTCTCGGCCGGCGTGCCGATCAAGGCGTCGGTCGCGGGTATCGCGATGGGCCTCATCTCCGACACCGTCGACGGTGAGACCCGCTACGTCGCCCTCACCGACATCCTCGGTGCCGAGGACGCGTTCGGTGACATGGACTTCAAGGTCGCCGGCACCCGCGAGTTCGTCACGGCGCTCCAGCTCGACACGAAGCTCGACGGCATCCCGTCCAGCGTCCTGGCGGGTGCGCTCACCCAGGCCCGGACCGCGCGGCTGCACATCCTGGACGTGATGGCGCAGGCGATCGACACCCCGGCCGAGATGTCGCGGTTCGCGCCGCGCATCATCACGATCAAGATCCCGACCGACAAGATCGGCGAGGTGATCGGGCCCAAGGGCAAGGTCATCAACCAGATCCAGGAAGACACCGGCGCGCAGATCACGATCAACGACGACGGGACGATCTTCATCGGTGCCGTCGACGGCGACTCCGCCGAGGCGGCCCGCGCGATGATCGCCGGGATCGCCACGCCGATGCTCCCGAAGGTCGGCGAGCGGTTCCTCGGCACCGTGGTCAAGACGACCAACTTCGGTGCGTTCATCTCGCTGGTTCCCGGCAAGGACGGGCTGCTGCACATCAGCAAGCTCCGCGCCCTCTCCGGTGGCAAGCGGGTGGAGAACGTCGAGGACGTCGTCTCCGTCGGTCAGAAGCTGCAGGTCGAGATCGCCGAGATCGACGACCGGGGCAAGCTGTCGCTGGCTCCCGTCGTCGACGAGGCAGCGACCAGCTGACCGTCGCGCCACCAGCGACGTGACAGTGTCGAAGAAGGCGGTGGCGCGGGCCCGTTCCCGCGCCACCGACCGGTCGATCCCGGTCCGTGACGACGCGCGCGGATCAGCCGGAACCGTCCGCCGTTCGGTGCTCCCGGGCGGCCTCCGCGTGGTCACCGAGCAGATGCCGCAGGTGCGGTCGGTCGCGCTCGGGGCCTGGGTGGGTGTCGGTTCGGTCGACGAGCCGGTCAGCCTCGGCGGCGCGACGCACTACCTCGAGCACGTGCTGTTCAAGGGCACGGCTACCCGTACGGCACTCGACATCTCCGCCTCGATCGACGCGGTCGGCGGTGAGCTCAACGCCTTCACCGGCAAGGAGTTCACCTGCTACTACGCACGGGTGCTCGACGACGACCTGCCGTTGGCGATCGACGTTCTGGGCGACATCCTGTGCCACCCGCTGCTCGCCTCGGCCGACATCGACGCCGAACGCGCCGTCATCGGCGAGGAACTCGCGATGGCCACGGACGACCCGGCCGACCTCGTCCACGACCTGTTCGCGGAACTCATGTTCGAGGGTCACCCGCTCGCTCGCCCGATCCTCGGGTCCTTCGACTCCGTCCAGTCCCTGACCCGCCGCCAGATCGCCGGCTGGTTCCACCGCCGCTACGCATTGCCGACCGTCGTCATCAGCGCCGCCGGCAACGTGGACCACGCGCGGCTCGTGCGGTCGGTCCGCAAGGCGTTCGCGTCCCGGCTCGCCGATGCTCCATCGGCACCACCCGACCCGCCGCGCACCAGCACGGGCCCGCGCAACGCACCGCCGCCGGGCAGCAGCAGCACCCGCATCCGGCTCGCGACCCGCCAGACCGAGCAGGCGCACGTCGTCCTCGGAGTCCCGGGGCTCGCCCGCGAGGATCCGGACCGGATGGCACTCTCGGTCGTCAACACCGTCCTCGGCGGCGGGATGTCGTCCCGACTGTTCAGCGACATCCGCGAGACGCGTGGCCTGGCCTACTCGGTGTTCTCGTACGCGAGCGCCTTCGCCGATGCCGGCTCCCTCGCGGTGTACGCCGGCTGCCTGCCCACGAAGGCGCCGGAGGTGCTCGCCCGGATGACGGAAGCGGTCGGCGAGATCGCGGCTTCGGGCATCACCGAGGCGGAGTTGTCGCGAGCGCAGGGAGCGCTGCGCGGCTCGCTGGTCCTGGGGCTCGAAGATCCGAGTTCCCGGATGACCCGCCTCGGCAAGAGCGAACTCGTCTACCCGGCGCACCGCTCCACCGACGACCTCCTCGCGATGATCGACGCCGTGACGCTGGCGGACGCCAACGCCGGCGGCGAGGCGGCTGCTCTCGGTGGAACCGCGGATCGCCGTCGTCGGCCCGTTCCGATCGACCCGCAAGCTGCTCGGCCGATGACCACCCGGGTCGGCGTGATCGGCGCACGCGGGCGGATGGGCACCGCTGCCGCTGCGGCCGTCGCTGCCGCCGAGGACATGGAACTCGTGGCGGAGGTCGGGCACGGAGACGCGCTCGACCAGCTCGTCGCGGCGGGCGCCCAGGTGGCCGTCGACTTCACCCGGCCCGACGTGGTGATGGACACGGTGCGCTACTGCGTCGGACACGGCATCCACGTCGTCGTCGGCACCACCGGCTTCGACGACGACCGCCTCGCCGAGGTCCGCGAGCTGACCACCGGCCACCCGGGCGTGGGTGTCGTGGTCGCGGCCAACTTCTCCGTGGCCGCCGTGCTGATGATGCGGTTCGCCGAGAGCGCCGCCGTCTTCTTCGACAGCGTCGAGATCGTCGAGCTCCATCACGACCGGAAGGTGGACGCACCGTCGGGGACGGCGCGGGTGACGGCCCAGCGGATCGCCGCGGCCCGAGCTGCTGCCGGGACACCCGCGGCGCCGGACGCCACTGCCGCCGCCGAGCCGGGCGCCCGCGGCGCCGACATCGCCGGGATTCCCGTGCACTCGGTCCGGCTCCGCGGCCTGGTCGCGCACCAGGAGGTCCTCCTCGGTGGGCCGGGGGAACTCCTCACCATCCGCCACGACTCGCTCGATCGGGAGTCGTTCATGCCCGGCGTGCTGCTCGCGGTTCGGGCGGTCTCCGGGCGGCCCGGTCTCACCGTCGGGCTGGACGATCTCCTTCCGTCGTCATCCGGGTCGATCCACTAGCCTCCCGGCATGACGATCGACCGGGGGCGGTGCGCATGACCGACCTGTATCCCGCACCGGCGGTGCCCGCCGACGGCGCGTCGTACGTGGCGCCCACGCGGCGCGGCTTCACGAACACATGGCTCTTCACCGGGATCGTCGTCTCCGTCATGGCCGTCGGGCTGGCGCTGATGCTGCTCGTGATCGGCGCCAACGCGGGGTTCCAGTCCCTCGGGCTCGGCCTGCTGTTCGCGGCCATCCCGCTCGGGATCGTGGTGCCCGCCTTCCTCTGGCTCGACCGGTTCGAGCCGGAACCGCGGGGGGTGCTGTTCTTCGCCTTCGGCTGGGGCGCGTGCGTGGCGACCGTCATCAGTCTGGTCTTCAACACGACGGCCGACGTCATCCTGACGCGAGCCGGGGCGGGGTCGTGGACCGCGATCGTGTCGGCGCCGATCGTGGAGGAGACCACCAAGGGCCTGGCCGTGTTGCTGATCCTGCTGGTGCGGCGGCGTGACTTCGACGGTGTCGTCGACGGGATCGTGCTCGCGGGCCTGTCCGCGGCCGGGTTCGCCGCCACCGAGAACATCCTGTATCTCGCCGGCGCCAACTTCAGCACCGGGACCAGTGGGCTGGTGACGGTCTTCGTGCTTCGCGGCCTGATCCTGCCGTTCACGCATCCGATGTTCACCGCCTTCACCGGTGTGGGCATCGGGATCGCGGCCGTGACGACGAAGACCTGGCTCAAGTTCGTGGCGCCGATCGCCGGCCTGCTGTGTGCGATGTTCCTGCACGCGCTGTGGAACTTCTCCGCGTCGACCGGGCTGGTCGTCCTCGTGTTCCCGGCCGTGGAGATCCCGTTGTTCGTGGCGGCGGTCATCGCGGTCATCGCGCTGCGCCGCCGCGAGGGCCAGGTCATCGGGCGCTACCTGTGGGACTACGTCCGCAGCGGCTGGTTCTCACCGGGCGAGGTGTGGATGCTGACGTCGATGTCGCGCCGGACCCAGGCTCGGCGGTGGGCCCGGCGCACCGGCGGCAAGGCCTCGCTGAGGGCCATGCGGACCTTTCAGAACGCCGCCAGCGACCTCGCGTTGCTGCGCGCCCGCGTGGTCCGGGGGACCGCCGACGCCGACGCCGCCGTCGAGCAGTGGCGACTCCTCCAGTCGACGGCGGAGGCGCGGCAGGCGTTCGCGCAGCCGTTGCGGCAACCGCCGGCCACGTCAGGTGCGGCGGGGTACTGGACGGCCCGACAACCCTGAGCCGGCTCAGCCCCAGCCGGCTGCGCGCCAGGCGGCCGCCGTCGCCGCGGCCAGCACGACGACGACGACGAACGGCGCCCGCAGCATCAACGCGACCGCCGCGACGAGCAGGCCGGCCAGCCGTGCGTCCACGACGAACCGCACGCTGTCCGTCGTCGTCGTCACGACCGCGGACGTCGCGACCAGCGCGCTCAACAGCGCCACCGGAAGCAACTGCACGCAGCGGGCCACGACCGGTCGCTCCAGCCAGCGCTGCGGGACGAGGCCGCCGAGGAGCTTGATCGCGTACGACAGCGCGCAGGCCGCGAGAACGGGCCACCAGGAGACGGTCACCCGCCGGCCGCCGGTCGCGTCGGGACGGCCACGCCGACGACGACGGCCACGAGGCCGGCGGCGAGGACCGGCAACCCGGCCGGCACCAGCGGAGACAGCACCAGCGCGACGGCCATCGCGGCGACCGCCACGAGGCGGGCCAGCCGATCGTGGAGACGAGGCCAGAGCAACGCCAGGAAGGCGGCCGGTGCCACGGCATCCAACCCCCACGCGGCCGGATCGCCCAGCCTGTCACCCAGGACGGCACCGGCCAGGGTGGCGGCGTTCCAGCCCAGGAACACGACGATGCCCGTCAGCCAGAAGCCCCGCCGCCGCCCGGCCGTCGACGTCGACCCCAGCGCGACGGCCGTCGACTCGTCGATCGTGACGTGTGCACCCGCCAGCCGCGCCGGCCCGTGCATCGGCACCATCGTCTGCACCGCGATCGAGTACACCCCGTTCCGCAGCCCGAGCAGGGTCGACGACACGACGGCCGCCGTCGGGGCCACCCCGATCAGGCCGACGAACGCGAACTGGGACCCACCCGAGAAGAGCAGCAACGACATGGCGACGGCCTGCGGCACCGACAGACCGGCCGCGACCGCGAGTGCGCCGAAGCTGATCCCGTAGGTCGAGGTGCTCAGACCGACCGAGAGGGCCTTGACGGTCGCCGAGCGCACGTCCTCGGCTGCGGTCGGCCCGTCGCCGGTCGACGGGGACGGCGCGGTCGCGGACACCGCGCCATGATGCCAAGTCGGCGGCGACCGGGCAGGGCGTGTCCGGCCGGCGCCACTAGGCTGGTGAGGATGCGACGCGTTCGACTTGCCGTGGTCGGGGCCGGAGCCCGAGGCTCCGGATACGCCGACTGGACCCTCGCCAACCCCGCGCTCGCGCACCTCGTCGCCGTCGCCGACCCCCGGCAGACGCTCCGCGACCGGATCGGTGAGCGACACGACCTCCCGGGCAACGTGCGGTTCGCCGACTGGCGCGATCTGCTGGCCGCGGTCACGGCCGGGGAGCTGGCCCTCGACGGCGTGCTCATCTGCACCCAGGACCGTGACCACCACGACCCGGCGGTGGCGTTCGCGCGAGCCGGCATCGACATCCTGCTCGAGAAGCCCATCTCACCGACCGAGCGCGAATGCCGGGACGTGATCGAGGCCGTCGAGGCCAGCGGTGTCGCGTTCGCGGTCGCGCACGTCCTGCGCTACACGCCCTACACGCAGGCGCTGAAGGCAGCGGTCCAGTCCGGGCGGCTGGGTCGCGTCACCTCGATCGAACACCTCGAGCCGGTCGGGTACTGGCACTTCGCGCACTCCTACGTCCGCGGCAACTGGCGCCGGGTCGAGGACTCGAGTTCGCTGCTGATGGCGAAGTCGTCGCACGACATCGACTGGATGCGGTACGTGGTCGGCCAGCCGTTCGCCCGCGTGTCCAGCTTCGGCAGCCTCACCTACTTCACGCCTGCCTCGGCGCCCCCGGGGGCCGGTCGGCGTTGCACGGACTGCGCGATCGAGCCGGACTGCGCGTTCTCGGCGCTCAAGATCTACCTGCCGCGGGTGGGGGAGTTCCCCGCGTCGGTCGTCACCACCGATCAGACCCCGGAAGGCGTCGCCCGGGCGATCGAGACCGGGCCGTACGGACGCTGCGTCTACCACTGCGACAACGACGTCCCGGACCATCAGGTGGTGTCGATGGAGTTCGCCGACGGCACGACCGGCACGTTCACGCTGGCCGGCCTGTCGGTGCGAGACGGCCGCCGGACCCGGATCTTCGGCTCGGACGCCGTGCTCGTCGGTGACAGCGAGACCTACACGATCACCGACTACGGCAGCGGTGAGGTGCACACGTTCGAGCCGTACCTCGGCCTCGACATGGCCGGCCACGGTGGCGGGGACGCAGCGCTGATGAGGTCGTTCGTCACGGCCATCGCGACCGGAGAGGCCGACGTCATCGCCTCGGGCCCGCGGGAGACGCTGGAGTCCCACCTCGCCGTGTTCGCCGCCGAACGGGCCCGGCTCGCCGGAACGGTCGAGCCGGTGGAGCACGTCACGCCATGATGGGTACCGTCACCGACGCGACACACCCCGAACGAGGTCCTCGATGAGCACAGCGACCACGCCATCCGCCCGCCCGACGGCTCCGTTCGGCAGCCTCGGCGTCGCGATGGTCACGCCCTTCCACGCCGACGGCACCATCGATCACGACGGGCTGGCCGCTGTCGTCGAGCACCTGCTCGCCGCCGGCCACGACCTGATCGCCGTCAACGGCACCACCGGTGAGTCGGCGTCCACCTCCGACGCAGAGAAGACCGGACTCGTCGAGGAGACCGTCGGCCTGGTCTCCGGCCGAGCGAAGGTGATCGCGGGCGTGGGGTCGGCCGACACCCACCACACCGTCGGACTGGCGCGCGACGCCGAGAAGGCCGGCGCCGACGGCCTGCTGGTCGTCACGCCGTACTACTCGAGGCCGACGCAGAGCGGTCTCCTGGCGCACTTCACCGCGGTCGCCGACGCCACCGACCTGCCCGCCATGCTGTACGACATCCCGGGCCGCACCGCGACCGCCATCGCCACCGAGACGTTGCTGCGGCTCGCCGAGCACCCGCGGATCGTGGCGGTCAAGGACGCGAAGGGCGACATTGCCGGTACCACGCGGTTGCTCGCCGAGTCCGACCTCGCGGTCTACAGCGGGTCTGATGAGAACAACCTCGCCTGGCTCGCGATCGGCGCCGTCGGCGTCGTCAGCGTCGTCAGCCACGCCGCCGGACGCGAGTACGCCCGGATGATCACAGCCGTGAAGATCGGTGACCTCGACCTGGCCCGGGCGATCGACCGGTCGCTGGTCCCCGCGTTCCGGGCCATCATGACGATCGTGCCGGGTGCCGTCGCGGCCAAGGCGGCGCTCGTCGAACTGGGCGTGATCGCCGACGCCACGGTCCGGCTGCCGCAGGTCGCCATGACCGAGGCCGAGCTCGCTCTCCTGCGTGCCGCTCTCACCGCCGCCGGCCTGACCACCACCGGATCGACGGGTTGATCCGCAGGCGACGACATGAGTCCAGCGAACCGACCGGACGCCCGCCGACCCGTCGTCGCGGCAGCCGAGTGCACCACCTGGTCCGAACGAGGACACCGAGCGCCCGCCCCGCGGGCTGAACAGGAGATCTACCCCATGGCCCCCACGACGTGCGGAGCATCCGCGTGAGACTGACCCCGACCGAACCCCGGCAGCCGCCCAGGCTGAAGGACGGAACGCTGCGCATCGTGCCGCTCGGCGGCCTGGGAGAGGTCGGTCGCAACATGGCCGTCCTCGAGATCGACGGCCGGCTGCTGATCATCGACTGCGGCGTGCTGTTCCCCGAGGACGACCATCCGGGAGTCGATCTGATCCTGCCCGACTTCGAGTACATCCGCGGCCGGCTCGACGACATCGACGCGCTCGTCCTCACCCACGGCCACGAAGACCACATCGGCGCCGTCCCGTTCCTGCTGCGCGAGCGGGGCGACATCCCGATCCTCGGATCCCGGCTGACCCTGGCCCTGCTCGCCGGCAAGCTGCGTGAGCACCGCCTCAAGGACGTGCCGATGCACGAGGTGAAGGAGGGTCAGCGCATCGCGTTCGGCCCGTTTGACTGCGAGTTCGTCGCGGTCAACCACTCCGTTCCGGATGCCCTCGCGGTCGCGGTACGGACGTCGGCCGGCACCGTGCTGCACACCGGCGACTTCAAACTCGATCAGCTTCCTCTCGACGGCCGGCTGACCGACCTCCGCTCGTTCGCCCGCCTCGGTGAGGAAGGTGTCGATCTCTTCATGGTCGACTCCACCAACGCCGAGGTGCGCGGATTCACGACGGCGGAGAAGGACATCGCGCCGGTGCTGAACCGCGTCATCGGCGGGAGCACGACCCGCGTCATCGTCGCGTGCTTCGCCTCGCACGTGCACCGGGTCCAGCAGGTGCTCGACGCGGCGGTGGCGAATGGCCGCAAGGTCGTGTTCGTCGGCCGCTCGATGGTGCGCAACATGGGCGTCGCACGCGACCTCGGGTTCCTGCGTGTCCCCGCGAACACGCTGATCGACCTGAAGGAACTCGACAACTACCCCCGCGAGCGCGTCGTCCTGATCTCCACGGGTTCTCAGGGCGAGCCGATGTCGGCGCTCGCGCGGATCGCCGCACGAGACCATCCGTTCATCGAGATCGACCCGGGCGACATCGTCGTGCTGGCGAGTTCGCTCATCCCCGGCAACGAGAACGCCGTCTTCCGGGTCATCAACGGGCTGACACGATGCGGGGCCGAGGTGGTGCACAAGGGCAACGCGCTCGTGCACGTCTCCGGGCACGCGAGCGCCGGGGAGTTGCTGTACACCTACAACATCGTGGGCCCCCGCAACGTGATGCCGGTCCACGGCGAGCCCCGCCACCTGATCGCCAACGGTGAACTGGCCGCCGCCACGGGCGTTCCCGAAGACCGGGTGCTGCTGGTCGAGGACGGTGGCGTGGTCGACCTGCGGGACGGCCGGGCCACGATCGTCGGCCAGGTCGAGTGCGGCTACGTGTTCGTCGACGGTTCCACCGTGGGCGACCTGTCCGAGTCCTCGCTCAAGGACCGGCGCATCCTCGGCGACGAGGGGTTCATCTCCGTCGTGGTCGTCGTCGACCTGCCCAGCCGCACGATCAGTGCCGGTCCCGAGGTGCACGCCCGGGGTTTCGCCGAGGACGACTCGGTGTTCGACTCGGTCGTGCCGCAGATCGTGCGGGCCATCACCGATGCGATGGCCAACGGCACCGACGACGTCCACGCCCTGCAGCAGATCATCCGTCGCACGATCGGGCGTTGGGTGAACCAGCGGCACCGGCGCCGGCCGATGATCATCCCGGTGGTCATCGACGGCTGAGGGACGGCCGGGGTCCGCCGTCATCGGCCGGCGGCGATCGTCAGGACCACGCAGGCGATCGCCGCGGCGCCGGTGCGAGCGTCGTTCCAGGCCGTCCAGAGTCGCAGGTAGCGGGCCCAGACGGTTGCGCTCGACGCCGCATCCGGGTCGAGGCCGACCAGGTCGTTGTTCATCGGGACGTTGACGACGGCCGTGACGACGATGCAGCCGAGCACGAACAGCACGCTGCCGGCGATGCGCAGCGCGGTGGCCCCACCAGCGTCGTCCGCGAACGGCGCCGTGCCGACGAGCACCACGCACGACACCGTCGTGCCGGCGAACAGCACGAGGAACAGCGGCGTCAGGATGGCCGCGTTGGCCGCCTGCATCACGGGAAGGGCCGCGCGGGCAGGCTGCGTCCGCAGCGCCGGCATCACGCTGACCGAGAACGCGAACAGCACCCCGGCCATCACGCCGGCACCGACCGCGGACACGACGGTGGTCACGGCGACGAGTCGGTCGAGAATGGTCATGCGTCCAGACTCGGTCTCCTGGACCGGCGTATCCATGCCCGATACGCCGGTATGCCTGCTCGTTCGTCCGGCAGGCCTGGACGATCGAGAGTCCGGCCGGACTACGGTGAGGCCATGCGCGGTGGCGACCCCTGGACGACGCCCGACCCACTCGGCCAGGCGTTGCACTTCCTTCGCATGTCCGGCTCCTTCTACTGCCGCTCCGAGCTGACCGCGCCGTGGGGACTGACCATGCCGCCGATGTCCGGGTCGATGTGGTTCCACGTCGTCGTCCGCGGCGCGTCCCTGCTCTCCGTGCCCGGCGCGGACCCCGTCCGGCTCGACGAGGGTGACTTCGCCCTGGTGCCGCACGGCATCGGGCACACCCTGGTCGACGACGCCGGTACGACCGACGCGCCGCTCGTCCACGACCTCCCGCACGACTACGTCAGCGACCGGTACGCGGTCCTGCGCCACGGCGGGGACGGAGCGGAGACGACGCTCGTCTGCGGTGCGGTCCGCTTCGACCATCCGGTGGCCGATCAGCTCGTGCGGTCGCTGCCGCCGTTGATCGAGTTGTCGGCGATGCCCGGTGCCCAAGCGGCCTGGATGCGCAGCACCCTGATGCTCATCGCCGAGGAGGCCCGCACCCTCCGTCCCGGGGGCGAGGCAGTGATCACCCGGCTGTCGGACATCCTCGTGATCCAGGCGTTGAGGTCGTGGCTCGAATCCGCTCCCGCGGCCCGCGCCGGCTGGCTGGGTGCGTTGCAGGACCGACAGGTCGGTCGCGCGCTCGCCCTGATCCACTCCGAGCCGGCGCGGCCGTGGACTGTCGCGTCGCTGGCCGCCGCGACGTCGATGTCCCGGTCGTCGTTCGCGGCCCGGTTCACCGACCTCGTCGGCGAGCCGGCCATGCGGTACGTCACGCGATGGCGGATGCAGGTGGCGGCACAGGCCCTGCGCGAAGCCGACACCACCGTCGCGCAGGTGGCGCACCGGTTCGGCTACCAGTCCGAGGCCGCCTTCAGTCGGGCGTTCAGCCGGATCGTGGGGTCGACACCCGGGGCCGTGCGGAAGAGCGCATGAGGCGTGACCGCCGTCTGCGGCAGCTGGCGCTCCTCGGTGCGGGCGTCGTGGGCGTCTGGTCGTCGCCACGGGGTGCGGTCCGGCCGCGCCGTCACCGGCCGGTTCGCCGACGCCGGGCCGGCCGAGCACCTCGGCCCCCTCGCCTCGTCCGACCACTCCGCCGCCGTCCCGGTCGGCTGCGCCCACGGCTGTGTTGGGGCTCGATTCACCGGCCGAGAAGGAGATCGCGATGGAGCTCGTCTCGAGCGCGGAGAACTCGACCCTGGACTGGAAGTCCCAGTACCGCTACGTCGAGGACATCGGCGACGGTCGTGGCTACACGGCCGGCATCATCGGGTTCTGTTCCGGTACCGGCGACATGCTCGATCTCGTCAGCACGTATACCGATCGCGCGCCGGGTAACCGGCTGTCGGTGTTCCTGCCCGCGCTGCGCCGCGTCGACGGCTCGGATTCTCATCGCGGGTTGGGGAAACCCTTCGTGGACGCCTGGCGTGCGGCCGCGAGCGACCCGGTGTTCCGGCGTGCGCAGGACGAGGAGCGCGACCGGGTGTACTTCGATCCGGCTGTGGCCGCCGCACGGGCGGACGGCCTCGGGGCGCTCGGTCAGTTCGTCTACTACGACGCGATGGTGATGCATGGTCCGGGCGAGGACCCCGCGAGCTTCGGCGGCATCCGCGCGGCGGCGGTCGCCCGTACGCCGCCGCCGTCGGCGGGCGGCGACGAGGCGCGCTACCTGGACACGTTCCTCGACGTCCGGACCGCGGCGATGAAGGTCGAGGAGGCGCACAGCGACACCAGCCGCATCGACGACGCTCAACGGGTGTTCCTGCGTGAGCGGAACTTCGCGTTGACGCCGCCCCTGCGTTGGCGGGTCTACGGCGACTCCTACGCGATCACGGGCTGAGCGGTTACCAGGGCCGCTTCGGCAGTTCGCGCTGGTCGCCGACGACCGTCCAGCCGTCCTCGGTGAAGCGGTAGGTCAGGCGCGGGCCGGTCGCGACGAGTGAACCGATCGCGTCGGTCAGGCGATCGACGTGCTCCACGGTGGTGCCGAGGCCGAGGCTCGCGCGCACGGCACGGGTCTCGGCGTTGTCGGCGAGCAGCGCGTCCGTCAGCTGGTGCGCGCAGAACTTGCCGTCGCGCACCCCGATCCCGTGCTCCGCGGAGAGGTAGGCCGCCACGAACGAGGAGGGGAATCCGGCCACCGTGAAGGCGATGGTCCCGACCCGGTCGGAGGAGCCGGCGAAGATCGACAGCAGGCTGACACCGGGGATCGCCGCCAGATGCTTGCGCAAGCGACTCGAGAGCTTGGCCTCGTGGTACTCGACCGCGTCGCGGTGCTCGGTCAGTGCCGCGCAGGCGGCGGCCAGGGCGACGGCACCGATCACGTTCGGCGAGCCGCCCTCGTGCCGGTCGGCGCCGGTCGCCCACACGACCTCACCGGCGTCGACGTGCTCGGTGGCGCCGCCGCCGGGCAGATACGGGTCGGCGGCGTCGAGCCAGTCGGCCCGTCCGACGAGCGCACCCGTGCCGAACGGGGCGTACAGCTTGTGGCCGGAGAGGGCGACGTAATCCACGTCGAGTGCACGGATGTCGACCCGCCGGTGCGGCGCGAGCTGGGCGGCGTCCAGGCAGACACGCGCGCCGTGCGCGTGCGCCAACGCCGCGACCTCGGCCACCGGGAGCAGTTCGCCGGTCACGTTCGACGCACCGGCGATACAGACGAGGCGGGGGCCGTCCGGAGCGGCCCGCAGCGCCTCGGCCAACGTGGCGACCAGTTCTCGTGGGTCCCGGGGCACGCCGAGGCGACGGGTCCGCCCGGTCGGCCACGGCAGGAGGTTCGCGTGGTGCTCGCTGTCGAACACGAACACGGTCGCGTCGTCGGGCAGGCAGCGACCGAGCAGGGTGAGTGCGTCGGTGGTCTGCCGGGTGAAGACGACCTCGTCCGATGCGCGGGCGCCCACGAACGCGCCGACCTCGGCGCGAGCCTGCTCGTAGAGCTCGGTGGTGATACGCGACGCCCACCCGCTGCCGCGGTGGACCGACGCGTAGGACTCGAGTGTCGCGTCGACCGCGGCCTTCACCGACTCGAGGCTCGGCGCACTGGCGGCGTGGTCGAGGTTGGCATAGGTGACGGTCCGCCCGTCGGCCAGCGGAACCCGCAGGTTCGCTCCGACGACCGCGGGCGTGCCGGCCGGCTGAGTGGCCGGGGCGGACGCTCGGCGGGTGCTGTGCTCGAGGATGGAGAGAATGGCCATCGGGTTGCTCCCAAGTCGTTCGCGCTTGCCGTGACGGCGTATCCGCACGGCCAGGTCGTCACCCGGGGCACCCCACCGCGTCGGAGGGTTGCCGGCCAGTAAGCCGGGGCTGTGCTGCGCGTTCGGCTTTCACCGGACGTCCAGCGGCTGACACTCGTGACCAATCGAGATGAACGCTAGACCAGCCCGCCGCCATCGCCGTGCACATCTCGTCATGTGATCGCGTGTCTCATATCTCGGACCTCACATCACGAGCGTCACCGTGTCGATGTCACCGGTCGGACGCCACGGACGCCGGGCGTCGGACGACACGGCCGGGCCACACGAGCGAACACCCGGCACGACTACCGTTTCGGTGTGGATCCCGCCCCGTCGCCCGATCGGCCGGCGCTGTCGCTGCGCGGGCTGACGAAGCGGTTCGGGTCGAAGCTGGCGGTCGATGCCCTCGACCTCGACGTGCCGCCCGGGCGGATGTTCGGACTGGTCGGCGCCAACGGCGCCGGGAAGACGACGACGCTCTCGATGGCGACCGGCCTGCTCCGCCCGGATGCGGGCCGGGCGTGGGTCCTCGGGCACGACGTGTGGGCGGATCCGCCCGCGGCGAAGGCGGTCGTCGGCGTGCTGCCGGACGGGCTCCGCCTCTTCGATCGCCTCGCCGGCGCAGAACTCCTGCGCTACACCGGCCGGCTCCGGGGCCTGCCGTCGCCGGACCTCGATTCCCGCATCCCACCGCTTCTGGACGCACTCGGTCTCACCGAGGACGCGAACACCCTCGTCGTCGACTACTCGGCCGGGATGAAGAAGAAGATCGGGCTGGCGTGCGCGCTCGTCCACGCGCCGCGACTCCTGATCCTCGACGAGCCGTTCGAGGCGGTCGACCCGGTGTCGGGCGAGGTGATCCGGGAGATCCTGCGCGACTACGTCCGGGGCGGCGGGACCGTGGTCCTCTCGAGCCACGTCATGGAACTCGTCGAGCGACTCTGCGACGACGTGGCCGTGGTGGCCGACGGCCGGGTGCTCGCGGTCGGACCGGTGGCCGAGGTCAGCGGCGGCTCCACCCTGCAACGGCGGTTCCTGGAGCTGGTCGGGGTGCGGCCGCCGGTCGAGGGCACACTCGACTGGCTGGGGCCAAGCGGTCGGGACTGAGTCGCGCCACCGAGGACGGGTCAGGCGTCGCCGGACCGGGCGAGGGTCTCCCGCACGAGGCCACCGACGGCCTCGGTCTCGATCAGGAAGCCGTCGTGACCGAAGGTCGAGGGAAGGACTCGCAGCCCGCTCGAGCCCGGAATGGTCGCCGCGAGTTGCTCCTGAAGGCGCAACGGATAGAGCCGATCGCTGTCGATGCCACCCACGACCACGGGCCGGGTGATGCCGGCGAGGGCACGGACGACGCCACCGCGGTCGCGGCCGACGTCGTGCGAGTTCATCGCCTCCGTCAGGGTCAGGTAGCTCCCCGGATCGAACCGGCGGCTCAGCTTGTCCGCCTGGTGATCGAGGTAGCTCTGGACCGCGTAGCGCCCGCCCGCAGCCGGGTCTTCGCCGCGCTGCGGGTGGTTCGCGAACCGGGCATCGAGTTCGGTCTCGCTGCGGTAGGTGAGGTGCGCGATGCGCCGCGCCAGGCCCATGCCGGCGTCGGGTCGTCGCCCGGTGTGGTGGTAGTCGCCGCCCTGCCAGTCGGGATCGCCGGTGATGGCCCGGATCTGGGCGGTCTGGATGCCGATCTGGTCGGCCGTCGCCCGTGCGCCCGACGCCAGGACCAGCGCCGCGCCGACCCGCTGTGGTCGGGTGATCACCCATTCCAGCGCCCGCATCCCGCCCATCGACCCGCCCAGCACGGCGGCGAACCGCTCGAGGCCGAGACGATCGGCGGCCGCTGCCTCGACGGCGACCTGGTCGCGGATCGTGATGTCGGGGAAACGGGATCCGTACGCTCGCCCGTCGGCGGCCGGCGACGACGGACCGGTGGTGCCCCGGCAGCCACCGAGGACGTTCATGGCGAGCACGCACCACCGGTCGGTGTCGAGCGGGGCTCCGGGTCCGACCAGCGGGCCCCACCAACCCGGGGAGGGATGATCGGGCCCGGTCGGGCCGGTCACGTGCGAGTCGCCGGTGAGGGCGTGGAGCACGAGCACGACGTTGTCGTGGCCGGCGCTGACCGCACCCCAGCGCTGCACGCCGACGGTCACGGCCGGCAGCACGCCGCCGCGTTCGAGGTCGATGCGGCCCACGTCGATCTGGGCGACGCGGCGCAGGCCCGACACGCCGTCGGGAGGCAGCGCGACCGCCGCCTCCCGACCAGCGTGCGGACCGTCGGTCACTGCGCGGCTGCCGCGAACCCGAGGTCGAGGTCCGCCAGGATGTCGGAGATCCCCTCGATCCCGACCGCGAGCCGGACCAGGCCGGGCGTGACCGACGACGCGAGCTGCTCCTCGGGCGTGAGCTGGGCGTGTGTGGTCGACGCCGGGTGGATCACGAGCGACCGCACGTCGCCGATGTTGGCGACGTGACTGTGCAGCTTGAGCGCATCGACGAACCGCTTGCCCGCCGGCAGCCCGCCCGCGATCTCGAACGCGAGCACGGCGCCGGCCCCGCGGGGTGCGATCTCCTGGGCCCGGGCGTACCAGCGCGAGCTGGGCAACCCGGCGTAGGCGACCGACTCGACCTGCGCATGCGCTTCCAGGTACTGAGCCACCTGGACCGCGTTCGACACATGGCGCTCCATCCGCAGACTCAGGGTCTCGATGCCCTGGCTGATGAGGAACGCGTTGAACGGCGAGATCGCCGAGCCGAGGTCACGCAGCAGCTGCACGCGCGCCTTGAGCGCGAACGCCGGGGCGCCGAGCTGGGCGTAGACGACACCGTGGTAGCTCGGGTCGGGGGTCGTGAAGCCGGGGAATCGCCCGCTGGCCGCCCAGTCGAACGCCCCGCCGTCGACGATGACGCCGGCCACCGACGTCCCGTGGCCGCCCAGGTACTTCGTCGCCGAGTGCACGACGATGTCGGCTCCGAGCGCCAGCGGCTGGATCAGGTACGGCGTGGCCACCGTGTTGTCCACGATCAGCGGCAGCCCGTTCTCGTGGGCCACCGCGGCGATGCCCGCGATGTCGAGGATGTCGTTGCGGGGGTTCGGGATCGACTCGCCGTAGAACGCCCGCGTGGTGGGCCGCACCGCCGCGCGCCACTGGTCGAGGTCGTCCGGGTCGTCGACGAAGCTGACCTCGATCCCGAGCTTCGGCAGCGTGTAGTGGAACAGGTTGTAGGTGCCGCCGTACAGGCTCGGGCTCGACACGATGTGGTCGCCCGCGACTGCCAGGTTGAGGATCGCGAAGGTCTCGGCCGCCTGTCCGGAGGACAGCATCAATGCGGCCACACCGCCCTCGAGCGCCGCGATCCGCTGCTCCACGACGTCCTGCGTCGGGTTCATGATGCGGGTGTAGATGTTGCCGAACTCCGAGAGGCCGAACAACGCGGCCGCATGGTCGGTGTCGCGGAACGCGTACGAGGTCGTCTGGTAGATCGGCAGCGCGCGTGCGCCGGTCGTCGGGTCGGGCGCCTGTCCGGCGTGGATCTGCTTCGTCTCGAAGGTCCAGGCGGCGGCCGGGTCGACGGGGGTGGTCTCGGTGGGGAACTCGCTCATTCTCACTCCGTGCTGTCGGGGCGCCGATGCGCCGTCAGGGATGTGCGCGGCCTGGCAGCCAGACCCGCGCTTGTCGACCGGGTCCGTCGCCGCCGGTCGGCGAAACCGCCCGGTCATGCTCTGCACCCGTGCCGACCTGGTCCTCACCCGGGGCACCCCGCCGCGGTGGAGGGTTGCCGGCCAGCGAGCCGGGGCTGTGCTCGTGACGAGCTGCTGGCGCTCATGACCACCGCGGACGATACCGGCTCGGCGTCGTCCGCGACCATGGGTGTCCCGCGACCGGGAACGGCCGGTCGGCGCGTGTGAGACTGCGGGCATGTCCGGGGTGCCGAGCGCGCCGAACCCGCCGGCTCGGCCGAGCACGGAGGCGCTCACGCCGCGTGGTCTCGCCGCACTCCTCGTCCGGATGAAACTGCGGATGCTCGCCAACGGTCTTCGGCAGAGTCGCGCCCGGACGATCGCCCTCACCGTGGCCGGGCTGTGGGCTCTCGCCGTGGTCGTCGTCGCCGTGGCCGGGCTGATCGGGCTCCGCTTCGCCGACGTCGAGGTGGCGGCCGACGCCACCGTCGTCGGGTTCAGCGCACTCACGCTGGCGTGGGCGTTGCTGCCGCTCCTGGTCTTCGGGGTGGACGAGACCCTCGACCCCGCCCGGTTCGTGCTGCTGCCGACACGGGCCCGCGAGCTGATCCCGGGCATGCTCCTCGCCGGGCTGGCGGGCGTGCCGGGGGTCGCGACCGTCGTCGTGGCCGCCGCGTCGGTCGTCACCTGGTCTCGCGGTCCCGCACCGGTCGTGGCGGCGGCGGTGGCCGCCCTCCTCGGCGTGCTGACCTGCGCGCTGGTGGCGCGCGTTCTGACGTCGGCGTTCGCACGTGTGCTGCGGTCACGGCGGTTTCGCGATCTCGCGACCGCGCTGCTGGCGGTCGTGGCGGTGAGCTTCGGGCTCGGTTTCGACCTCGCGCTCGGCTCGGCGTCTGCACGGCCCGGCGATGTCGACGCCCTGCTCGCGCAACTGCACCGCGCCGCCGACATCGCGTCGTGGACACCGTTCGGGTGGGCGTGGTCGCTCCCGGGTCTGGTGGCCGAGGGTCACTGGGTGGACGCGGCCGTCCGGCTCCTGCTCGCGGTCGGCCTGGTGATCGGCTTGGGCCGATCCTGGGAGCGGCTGCTGGGCCGCAACCTGACCGCGCCGGCCGATCTCGGCGGCGCTGGTACCCGGGTCCGGGCCTCGGCCGGACTGGCCGAACGGATCTATCCGGACAACCCCACCGGTGCTGTCGCGAGTCGATGCCTGCGGTACTGGCGCCGCGATCCCCGCTACCTGTCGTCGATCGCCGCAGTGGTGGTCGTGCCCGTGCTGTTCGGCGTGAGTCAGATGGTCGGGGCGCACGCGACGCCGTCGTTGGCCGCGTTCGCCCCACTCGTCATCGCCCTCGTGGTCGGGACGTCGCTGACGCAGGACACCTCCTACGACGGATCCGCGTTGTGGCTGCACGTGACGAGCGGGCTCAGCGGGCGCGCCGACCGCGGCGGGCGGGTGCTGGCCCTGTTCACGTGGGCCGTTCCGATGGAGTTGGTCGCCGTCCCGGTCACGCTCGCCTGGACCGACCGGTGGTCGCTCTGGCCGATCGTGGTCGGCGTGTCGGCGTCGGTGATGGGTGCCGGCAGCGGGGTCGCGTCGGTGGTGAGCGCGCGCTGGCTGAGCCCCGCCCCGGCCGCCGGCGGCAACCCGTTCGCCAGTTCCGGCGGCTCCGGTGCCGGTGCGCTGCTCGCGCTGCTCGTCAACGGCGCCGTCACGCTGGCGCTCACGCTGCCCGTTCTCGCGCTGGCCATCGGGTCGATCTGGGTGCCGTGGCTCCGCTGGCCCGTGCTGGTCGCCGGGCTGACGGTGGGCGTCGTGGTCCTGCGCATCGGTGTCGGCGTCGGCGGCCGGGTGCTCGATGCGCGCTGGCCCGAGGTCTTCGCGACGGTGTCGGGCACCGGCTGACCCGCCGGCAAGGCCCGAGGCTGGCTGGCTGGTGCCTACTTGGGCTTCTTGACCGGCACGCCGCCGGGCGTGTCCTGGTTGGGGACCAGCCAGGTGATCACGGCCTGCGCAACCGCCCAGGTGAGTGCTATCCCGACCTCCTTGCTGAACCCGCCGACGCTGATCGCCATCACGACGATGCCGGCCACCGACGTGGCGAACGCCGCCCACCACTTGCGGGTGGGCAGGAGGCTCTTCTCGCCGGCGGACGATGCTGTGGTGGACATGGTGGTCCCTCCCGACTCACGGTGCGGTCGTCGCACCGACTCACCGAAGGAGGGCGCTGGCGTGTGACTGATACCGCAAGAAGGCGAGGTCGCGGTCGGCTGACGCTGCAGCCGCGGCGTGGGCGTGTGACAGGTGTGGCTCCTGGGATATTCGCGTAGCCTCCGACCATGGCGACCCGTACGACTTCCCCCGTGCGGTCCCGATCGGCGAAGTCCTCGAACTCCCGGCGGCCGGCTCCCAGCGGCAGGCCGGCGAACCGTACACCGGCCCGGAAGCCGTCGAAACCGACGCGCACCGGGCCGAGTCCGGTGTCGAGGGCAGTCCGCGGGACCGGCCGTGCTGCGCGCGCAGTCTGGATGGGTCTGGCTCACCTCGTGGGCGGGTCGGCCCGCAGCGTCGGATCTCCGACCACGGTGGAGCCCGAGCTCCGCCGCGACGGGATCGGCCTGCTGCTCATCGCGGCCGCGATCCTGGTGGCCGCGGCCGAGTGGTGGGAGTTGCCGGGTCAGTTCGGGGACGGTGTGCGGCTGCTCGGTGAAGGCGCGATCGGTGTGTTCGCCTGGGCCCTGCCGGTGCTGCTGATCGGTGCTGCGTGGAGCACGCTCCGCCGACCCGACCGCGAGGGTCAGGGCCGGACGGCCACGGGCTGGCTGGCGCTCTCGGTCGCGTTGCTCGGGCTGATCCACATCTCGCGCGGGCTCCCGCGGCCGGGCGCGGACAACGACGCCTTGCGGTCGGCCGGCGGCGGCATCGGCTATGTCGTCTCGTCCGTACTGGTTCAGCTCGTCAGCATCTATGTCGCCGTCCCGTTGTTGGTGCTGCTACTGATCTTCGGTCTCGTCGTCGTGCTCGCGGCTCCCCTCCACTCGCTGCCGGGCCGCATCACCGCGCTCCGAGCCGAGATCGACGCGCACCGCCGTACCGCCGCCGACGCCCCGGAGGTGAGCACCGGTGACGGCCCGGCGCCCAAGAAGGCCCGCCGGCGGCGTGGTGACGGGGCTCCGGCGGGGGAGCAGCCGAGCGATCAGCCCTACGACACACCCGTGATCCAGGATGCCGCCGCCGAGCGCGCGCTGCGCCGCCGCCGACGTCAGCATGCTGACGAGGAGGCGGCTGCACTCACCGGCGCGTCACCGGACCCGGGTCCGGTGACGAGCCCGACGCCGATACCCGCGGTGCCGGATCCGCTCGACGAGACCGGCGACGGTGTGTTGATCGGGGACAAGCACGACCACCTCGAGCCGCCGCCGCACTCACCGCTGCCGGCGCGCGCCGAACAACTCCAGCTCTCCGGCGACATCGTGTATTCGCTCCCGCCCAACGACGTCCTGCAGCCGGGGTCGGCGCACAAGCCGCGGACCGCCGCGTCGGACAAGGTCGTCGGCCAACTCACCGGCGTCCTCGAGCAGTTCGGGATCGACGCCGCCGTCACCGGGTACACCCGCGGTCCGACCGTCACGCGGTACGAGGTCGAACTCGGCCAGGCGGTCAAGGTCGAGAAGGTCACCGCGCTGTCGCGCAACATCAGCTACGCCGTCGCGAGCGCCGATGTCCGGATCCTCTCGCCGATCCCCGGCAAGTCCGCGATCGGGGTCGAGATCCCCAACGTGGACAAGGAGACCGTCTCCCTGGGCGACGTCCTCCGGTCGTCGGCGTCCCGCAACAACCACCACCCGATGGTCGTCGGGACTGGGCAAGGACGTCGAGGGCGGGTTCGTGGTCGCGAACCTGGCGAAGATGCCGCACCTGCTCGTCGCCGGCGCCACCGGCTCCGGCAAGTCGGTCTTCGTCAACTCGATGATCAGCTCGGTGTTGATGCGCTCCACGCCGGACGAGGTCCGGATGATCCTGGTCGACCCGAAGCGGGTGGAACTCACCGCCTACGAAGGCATTCCGCACCTCATCACGCCGATCATCACGAACCCGAAGAAGGCCGCCGAGGCGCTGCAGTGGGTCGTGCGGGAGATGGACCTGCGCTACGACGACCTGGCCAAGTTCGGGTTCCGCCACGTCGACGACTTCAACAAGGGTGTGCGCGACGGCACGGTCAAGCCGTTGCCGGGCAGCGAACGCTCGATCGAGCCCTACCCGTACCTGCTGGTGATCGTGGACGAACTCGCCGACCTGATGATGGTGGCCCCGCGTGACGTCGAGGACTCGATCGTCCGGATCACCCAGCTCGCCCGGGCCGCCGGCATCCACCTCGTGCTCGCCACCCAGCGGCCGTCGGTCGACGTCGTCACCGGCCTGATCAAGGCGAACGTGCCGTCCCGGTTGGCGTTCGCGACGTCCTCGATGGCCGACTCGCGGGTCATCCTCGACCAGCCCGGTGCCGAGAAGCTCGTCGGCCAGGGCGACGGGCTCTTTCTCCCCATGGGTGCGAGCAAGGCGGTGCGCATCCAGGGAGCGTGGGTCACCGAGGGCGAGATCCGTCGGGTGGTCGCCCACTGCAAGGAGCAGCTCGCGCCGATCTACCGCCCCGACGTGGCGGCGCCGGTCGCCGCCGCACGGGAGCTCGACGACGACATCGGTGACGACCTCGACCTCGTGTGTCAGGCAGCTGAGTTGATCGTCACGACGCAGTTCGGGTCGACGTCGATGCTCCAGCGCAAGCTGCGCGTCGGGTTCGCGAAGGCGGGCCGGCTGATGGACATCCTCGAGTCGAAGGGCGTCGTCGGGCCGAGCGAGGGCAGCAAGGCCCGCGATGTCCTGCTGACCTCGGACGAGCTCGACGACTTCGTCGCCACCCTGCGCGGCGAGTGACCGCAGAAGTGAGCGCAGAGCGCGACCGGTACCGGACCAACCCGACCGGTCTCGCTCCCGCCGTCGGGTCGACGCGGTACCTCTTGGATAGCACCCGTTCCCCTGCGGGGTCCGCATCCTCGAGTCGCCCAGGAGTCAGCCGACCATGTCGATCCGCGTCGCCCTCGGCCAGTTCAACGAACTGACCGACGAGAAGCTCCGTTACGCCGCCCAGCTCGGGCTGAAGAGCGTTCAGCTCAACAACCCGTTGCTGCCCGGCCAGTCCCGCTGGGACGTCGCCGATCTCCGCGCCCTGGTGGAGAAGGCGAACTCCTACGGCCTGACGCTCGAGGCCATCGAGAACGTCCCGATGCGCTTCTACCACCTCGCGATGGTCGGTCTCCCCGGTGCCGATGAGCAGATCGAGAACTACTGCGCGACCATCCGAGCCGTGGGCGAGGCCGGTATCCCCGTCCTCGGCTACCACTTCATGCCGAACTCGGTCTGGCGCACGTCCCGCACGACCGAGGGTCGCGGCGGTGCGCACGTCACGTCGTTCGCCATGTCCGACGTCGAGGCCGCGACCGACGGCGGGACGTCGTTCATGCCGTCGGGGCCGGGCTGGGTGGACGGGCTCTGGAGCACGACCGATCCAGCACAGCAGATCGGCACGGAGCGGATGTGGGAGAACTACCGCACCTTCATGCATGCCGTGCTGCCGGTGGCCCGGGAGGCGGGCATCAAGCTCGCGCTGCACCCCGACGATCCACCCGTCCCGATGCTGGGTGGGGTGGCCCGGCTGTTCATCTCACCCGAGGCGTTCGAGACGGCGGAGCAGATCGCCGAGGAGTCCGGCGCCGGTGAGGCGTGGGGTCTCGACCTGTGCCTGGGTACGACCTCGGAGATGATCGGCGGTGCCGAGGCGGTCCGGAAGGCGATCACGACGTTCGGGCCGCGCGGCCGGATCATCTACGTGCACTTTCGTGACGTCCAGGGCACCGTCCCGGAGTTCCAGGAGTCGTTCCTGGGCGAGGGGAACTGGAATCCGCCGGAGGTGCTGCGACTGCTCGCCGACAACGGGTTCACCGGATTCATGCTCGACGACCACGTGCCGCACATGGACGACGACACCGCCTGGAACCACCGCGGCCGCGGACATGCCGTCGGCTACATGCAAGGACTCCTGGCGATGATGGGCTACGACGACCCGGTGACCGTCTGATCGGGCCTGGCAGCGCCTGACCGGCCCGCGGTGAGCGGTGGTCCGGCGCCCGGCCACCGGCTCACTGCCGCCGGCTCACGGCCGAGGCTGCCCGATCGCGTCGAGCAGCTCGCCGAACCACGGGACGGTGGGGTCGAACGCCTTGCCGCCGACGATCCGCTCGAACTCCACGGCCCGCAGTTCGTCGCCCACCTCCTCGTCCTGACCGATCACGCCGGACACGCCGTTCAGGGCGGACTCCACCGCCAGCTCGGCGCACTGGCGGATCAACGCGAGGTCGGCCTCGTTGGCCGGTGCCGAACGAGCGAAGTACCCGCTCTTCTGCACCATCGACTTGTCGGCGCCGATCAGCGGGGCGAACTGCTTGGCGAACCAGGCGCCGGGGTTGATCGTGTCGATCTTCACGTGCCCGAACGGGTCCCGTGCCGGCTCTTCGCCGCGAGCCTGCATCTCCGCGACGATCTGGTCGACGCCGGCACCCTCGGACAGGAAGATCGTCACCGAGTCGGTCTCGTCCATCACGGCCCGCAGCCGCTTCGCTTCGGCCTCGATGTCGAGCGGTACCTCGGGCAGGTAGACGGCGTCGACGGCCCACTTGGCGCTGTCGAGCCCGATGCCGGGGCTCCACTCCTGGACGTCCCACCAGCGCTTGTACTCCGCCGCCGTGGCGGCCGTCAGCCACCCGCAGTGGCGGCCCATCACCTCGTGGATCACGAGCATCCGCGGACTGGAGCTCTGCTCGGCGACGATGTTGGTGGCGAACCGGGCACCCTGCTCGGCGGCCGTCCACGCACCGAGGGACTGCCGGATCGGGATGACGTCGTTGTCGACGGTCTTCGGCATCCCCACCACCGTCAGGTCGTAGTCGTGCTCGCGCAGGTAGGCGGCGAGATCGGCGGCCGTCGTGTTGGTGTCGTCGCCACCGATCGTGTGGAGGACGTCGACGCCGTCGGCGACGAGCCGCTCGGCCGCCACCTGGAGCGGGTCGGCGCCGGGCTCGACGATCCCGCGCTTCACGAGGTCGTCCGCGTTGGTCAGCTTCACGCGGCTGTTCCCGATCGGCGAGCCGCCGAATCGGCGCAGCACGTCGGCACGGGCGCGAACCTCGTCGGTGACCTCGAGGAACGTCCCCGTGAGCAGCCCCTGGTAGCCGGAGAGGTAGGCGATGATCTCGACGTCGGGAGCGACCTCGGTGTACCTCTCGATCAGGTCGCCGACCGCCGCCGACAGGCACGGGGCGAGGCCGCCGGCCGTGAGCAGGGCCACCTTGCGGACGACACGCGGCGATCCGGTCGCGGCGCTGGACGACGGGTCGGGGGCGGTGCTGGACGACATTGCGAGTCCTCACGAGGTGACGGTCGGGGCGGGACGCCGGGACGGCGCAGGCTGCACACGACGGTGGTCGGGCAGCCACCTAGCCTAGATCGGCGACGCGGATGCGGTGATATCGACCCGCAGCGGCGATACTGGACGACGCCATGAGCACTCAAACACCCACGAAGACCAGTGTCGCCGTCCTCACCCTCGGATGTGCGCGCAACGACGTCGACTCCGAGGAACTGGCCGCCCGCCTGGAAGCCGGCGGGTTCACCCTCGTCGACGATGCCGAGGACGCTCAGGCGGTTCTCGTGAACACCTGCGGGTTCGTCGAACAGGCCAAGAAGGACTCGGTCGACGCCATCCTGGCTGCGGCCGACCTCAAGGCGGCTGGCACCACGCGGGCCGTCGTGGCCGTCGGCTGCATGGCCGAGCGCTACGGCCGGGACCTCGCCGCCGAGCTGCCCGAGGCCGACGCCGTGCTGGGCTTCGACGATTACGCCGACGTCGCGTCCCGCCTGCAGTCGATCCTGGCGGGCGAGCACCACACGTCGCACGTCCCGCGGGACCGGCGCACCCTGCTGCCCCTCACCCCGGCCGATCGTTCGGCTGCCCCAGCACCGTCGGTGCCCGGGCACGGCCAGCCGGCCCCCGCCGCGCTCGACGAGCCGGACCTTCCGAGTGGCCTTGCGCCGGCCAGCGGTCCACGGTCGATGCGTCGACGGCTCGGGTCCTCACCGTCGGCTCCGCTGAAGATCGCGTCCGGGTGTGACCGTCGTTGTGCGTTCTGCGCGATCCCGAGCTTCCGCGGCGCCTACCTGTCGCGCCGTCCGACCGACGTCCTCGACGAGGCGCGCTGGCTGCTCGGCCAGGGTGTCTCCGAGTTGTTCCTGGTCAGTGAGAACTCGACGTCCTACGGCAAGGACCTCGGCGACCTCCGGTTGCTCGAGACGATGCTCCCGGAATTGGCGAACCTGCCGGGCGACCCGTGGATCCGGGTGTCCTACCTGCAACCGGCGGAGATGCGCCCCACCCTCGTCGACGCGATGACCTCGACCCCCGGCGTGGTGCCCTACTTCGATCTGTCCTTCCAGCACGCCAGTGGCCCGCTGCTGCGGCGGATGCGGCGGTTCGGCGACGCCGAGCGCTTCCTCGGCCTGATCGAGTCGATCCGCGCCAAGGCACCGACGGCCGGCGTCCGGTCGAACGTGATCGTCGGGTTCCCCGGCGAGACCGAGGAGGACGTGGACATCCTCTGCGGGTTCCTCGAAGCGGCTCGGATGGACGCCGTCGGCGTGTTCCCGTACTCCGACGAGGACGGCACCGAGGCCGTCGGGCTGACCGGGCATGTGGACGTCGACGTCATCGCCGAGCGGGCCGAGCGGGTCCAGACGCTGGTCGACGAGCTGGTCGCCCAGCGCGCCGAGGAGCGTCTCGGGGAGACGGTTCAGGTGCTGGTCGAGACGGTCGACACCGAGGCGGGCGAGGCCGAGGGCCGCGCGGCGCACCAGGGCCCCGACGTCGACGGCACGACGATGCTGGTGGGCGCCGAGGACCTGCGGATCGGTCAGATCGTCACCGCCGTCGTCATCGACACCGACGGCGTCGACCTCGTCGCCGAGGTCGTCGCCCTCGACTGACGTGCGCGGGTCCCGGCGCCCGGTCGTTTAGGCTCACGAGCATGGCCGGAGACCCTGCGCGCGACCCGGCCGCCGCACCGCTCCTGCCCGGCCCCGCCGGCATCCCAGATGCGACGGCGCCCGCCGTTCCCCCCGGGGTGCTCAACGTCGCCAACGTCCTCACCATGGTGCGGATCCTGCTCGTGCCCGTCTTCGGCTGGTTGCTGCTCGCGCACCCGGACGAGCTCGGCTACCAGCTCGCCGCGGTGGCGGTCTTCGTGATCGCCTCGCTCACCGACCGGCTCGACGGCAAACTCGCGCGCGACCGCGGGCTCGTCACCGAATTCGGCACGATGGCCGACCCGCTGGCCGACAAGGCGCTGATGGGAACCGCGCTCGTCGGCCTGTCGTGGTTGGGCGAACTGCCGTGGTGGGTGACGATCGTGATCCTCGTCCGTGAGGTCGGCATCACGTTGCTGAGGTTCTGGGTCCTGCGGCACGGGGTGATCCCGGCCAGTCGGGGAGGCAAGGCCAAGACGATGGCGCAGGCCATCGCCATCGGGCTCTACCTGCTCCCGCTGCCGGACTCCTGGCACCTGCTCGCCCAGGCGGCGATGGCCGTGGCCGTCCTCCTCACCGTCGTCACCGGCGTCGACTACGTGGTCTCCGCGGTGCACCGGTCACGCGCACGGGGCCGCTCGAGCTCGGTGGCGTCATGACCAGCGTGGCGACCACGGCCGCGCTCGCCGACCGGTTGATCCGTCGGTGCGCCGCCGACGGGTTGTCGCTGGCCACGGCCGAATCGCTCACCGGCGGGCTCGTATGCGCAGCGCTGACCGACGTGGCGGGCTCGTCGGCCGTCGTGCGCGGCGGGATCGTCAGCTACACGGTCGAGGCGAAGGCGGGCGTGCTCGGCGTCGATCGCGAGCTGCTCGATCGCGTCGGACCTGTCCACGCCGACACGGCGGCGGCGATGGCCCGAGCCACGGTGGCGCGCTTCGGCTCCGACTTCGGCCTCGCCACCACCGGCGTGGCCGGGCCGGCCGCCCACGGCGGCCAACCGGCGGGGACGGTGTTCATCGCGGTGGCGGCGAGCCCCGACCTCGACGGCCCGGTCGTCGGGCGCCGGCTCCAGCTCGACGGTGGCCGCAGCGCGGTGAGAGCCGGCACGGTCACCGCCGTGCTGGCGCTGCTCGCGTCGCTGCTCGACCCGTGACGCCGGCGCCGCACCACGCGAGAGTCGCTCAGGCGACCGCCACGACTTCGGTGTGCGTGACGAGGAAGCAACCGTCGGGATCGGCTCCCCACTGCAGCCAGGCGTCCGCGAGCCCGCCGAGATCCTCCGACGTGGCCAGTCCACGCTCGACGGCCTGCTCGGCGAACCGGCTGTACCGCACCCGGTCCGCCCACGTCTGCGACCACCACTGCCGGTCGTCGGCGCTGGCGTAGCACCACGTGTTCGCCGTGACCTTGACGTCGGTGAAGCCGGCCGCACGAGCCCACGACGGGAGCCGACGGCCCGCGTCGGGCTGCCCGTTGTTGCCGCGCGTGACGGCCAGGTAGAGCTCGCGCCAGGCCTGCACACCGGGCACGTCCGGATACCAGAACATGCCCGAGTAGTCGGCGTCCCGGACAGCGACGAGGCCGCCCGGCTTCGTCACGCGGCGCATGGCGACCAGTGCGGCGACCGGATCGGCCAGGTGCTGCAGCACCTGGTGGGCGTGGACGACGTCGAAGCTCTGCTCGGGGTACGGCAGGTCGAACACGTCGGCCACCTCGAACCGCAGGTTCGCCGGCCCGGTGGGCCCACCGACCGTCGACTCCGCCGCGGCCACGATCTCCGCGCTCGTCTCGATGCCGACGACGACTCCGGGCGCCACCGCCTCGGCCAGGCCGGCGGTGATGGTGCCCGGACCGCAGCCGACGTCGAGGAGGGTCATACCCGGCGTCAGGTAGGGCAAGAGGTAGCCGGCCGAGTTGGCGGCCGTTCGGTGACCATGTGAACTCAGCACGCTCGCGTGGTGGCCGTGGGTGTACGGGTTTGCGCCGGGCGTCGTCGTGTCAGCCATGGCGCCAGGTCTACCGGCGGGCCGCGATCCGGGTCGGTCAGGTCCGGTTCCCGGACATCTCACGCCGTCTCGACGAGCGGCCGGTGGTCGCCGCGATCCCGACGCCGACCAGGGTCAAGGCCGCGCCGGCGAACGTGAGGAACCCGAGATGGACGCCGGCCAACGCGTCCAGGGCGAGCGCGCCGAGCACCTGCCCGACCACCGACGCGAGCCCGAGCAGCAGGACGCCGAGCTCGCGGACCAGCCAGGCCGACAACCCGATGAACGCGATGCCGATCGGGCCGCCCAGGTACAGCCAGAGCTGCCCCGCGGTCGGTGCCGGAGGTGCACCCGGTGTCCCGCTGAGCGTGATGGCCACGAGCAGCAGCACGGCAAGGGCAGCGGTGCCGACCACGAAGTTGACCCAGGTCGCCGGCATCGGCCCGCCGACCTGGGCCACCCGGCCGTTGACCGCCTGCTGCCAGCTCGCGCCGACACCTGCCAGAAGCGGCAGCAGAAGCAGCGCGACACCGGCACCGTGAAGGGGATCGGTGCCTTCGAGCTTGGCCAGGACGCCGAGGACGACGGCGCCGATCGCGAGCACCGCACCACCGACCCGGCGCGCAGTCACCGGGCGCTTGCCGGCGGGGCCGATGCCCAGATGGTCGACGACCAACGCGCTCGCGGTCTGCCCGGCGACGACGCCGACGATGAACAACGCGACGCCGATCGTCGCCACCGTCAACCCCTGCGAGGCGACGAAGAAGGCGCCGGCCAGACCGCCGAGGACCTGCCACCTGGCCAGCCGGGGTCGCCCGGATCGGTCGGTACCTCGCCACGAGCGCCAGATGCGGACGAGTCCGGTGCGCCAGGAGCGGATCGGGCCGACCATCGCGCACAGGATGAGGAAACCCACGCCGAAGCTGATCAGCGCGGCTTCCACCCCGCCCTCGAACCCGCCGCCGACGTAGGCGGCGAGGCGCGAGTTCACCTTGGCCTGGCCCGCGATCAGCACACCGACGACGACAGCGGCCGGCAGTCCCAGGAACAGGATGTGGCGGGCCGGCGTTGGAATGCTCGACGGTGAGCCGGCACCGGCGTCGATCGTGAGCCCGGGATCGGGAGCGGAGACGGTCACCGGACCAGTATCGGTCGCCCGCGGATCCGCAGCAGAATCGTCCGCGGCTCGCAGCCCCGGCCCGGGTACGGTGGACACGCCGGGACGTCGGCGGCCGATGGGTGTCGGAGGCGGACGGTAGATTCGACGAATGGCAGCGAAGGGAGTGCGGCGATGATCCTGCTCAGACGTCAGCTGGGCGAGGTCCTGCGCCGACACCGGCTGCGCCAGGGATTGACGCTGCGGGAACTCAGCACGCGCGCCCGCGTCTCCCTGGGCTATCTGTCCGAGATCGAGCGCGGCCAGAAGGAAGCGTCGAGCGAGCTGCTCACGTCCATCTGCACAGCCCTCGACGTCCCGCTGAGCTCCGTGCTCCTCGCCGTCAGCGACGAGGTGGCGTTGGTCGAACTGGCCGACGCCGGCATCACGGTCTCGCCGGTCTCGCGTCGCGGCCCGGGTGGCGCGATGGTCTCGTCGATCGGTGGCCCGAAGGTCTCCGCCAGCGCAGCCTGACCCTCCGTCCAGCCAGGTCCGCGCTCCCCGGGTGGCCCGGTCAGCCTCGTAGCCGCAGCCCCCGTGGTGTCACGGTGAAGCCCGCTGCCTGCAGGGCTTCGGCCATCGGCGAGCCGTGCACGTTCGCACCGTCCGCGCGTTCGACAGCCAGCTTGCCGAGCGCGCCCATCTTGACCGCCCCGGCCAGCGCCTCGGCCGCACGTTCGAGCCGTGGGCGGTCCTCACCGAACGACAACAGGGTCCGCCCGCCGGCCTCGACGTAGAGCACAAGATCGCCCTCGACGAGCACGACGACCGCTCCGGCCTTGCGTCCCGGCCGGTGCCCGCGCGGAGCGTCCGACTGGCCGGCCGGCCAGGCGAGAGCGGCGCCGTAGGGGTTCGCCGGATCGCACGCCGCCAACACCAGGGTGGCGTGGTCGGCGGCACCGGGCCGGCGTCGGCGGGCTTCGCGCTCGTCGTCGTTCTCCGCGCGCAACCGGTCGACGGCGCCGGTCGCGCCGAACTGGGCTGCACCGAGGCCGGCCACGTAGTACCCGCGACGTGCGCGACCGGCCTCCTCGAAGGCGCTGAGCACGCGGTACACCGCCGAGAACCCGCCCACGACGTGCTCGCTGAGGACCGTCCCGCGCGTGACGATGCCGTGGCGGTCGAGCAGGTTCTCCGCTAGTGCGTGAGCGCGTTGGGTGGCGTCCGGCTCTCGGGCCGGAAGCGTGGACCAGCGACCGGCGACCGTGGGCGGCCCGCTGCGTGACGGCATCCGTGGCCGCCCTCCGATCAGGCGGCCACGCGGATTCCGGCGAAGTCTGGCCGCGGGCGCCGACCGGGTCGAGCCGGCCACTAGGGCCCTCAGCGGGGCGAGCGTGTCGTTCGTGACGAGGCCGGCCCACACCGCCTCCCAGATCGCGCTCTCCAGCCCGACGTCATCGAGGCCGCCGTCCGGCTGTCGGCGATCCTGGTACCGCGGCCGCGAGCCCTGCCGGGCCCAGGGAGTCCGACAGTTGGCGGAAGAACAGCGCGCCGTGGGGTCCGAGCGCCTCGACGATCGGGGCGACCATCGCCGACCCGAGGTCCGCACCGTCGTCGCCTCCACTCGGCAGCGGGAGCGTGAGCGGGGCAGTGTCGACCGGATGCAGGCTGATCCACCCGGCCGCCGCGCCGGGCAGGCTGCCCTGGCCGCACCAGAGCACCTCACCGGCGGAGGTGAGTTCGTCCAGCATGGCCGGCGTGTAGTCACGCACCCGGGCGGGCAGCACCAGGGACTCCAGGGCGCTCGCCGGGACCGGCGCCCCGGCGAGTTGTTCGATGACCCGCATGAGTCCGCCGACTCCGCGGACCGGCTCGCGTACGTGCTGCCACGACGGGAGGAACCGCCCGAGCGTGCTCGCGCTGACCGGTTCCACCTCCCGCCGCAGCGCCGCCAGGGATCGGCTGCGGAGTGAGCGAAGGACGCCGCTGTCACACCACTCCGCGCCCGACCGACCCGGCGTGAACTCGCCCTGCTCGACCCGATGCGCACCGGCCAGCCGCGCCAGCGCCTGGGCGACGACGGCGACCCCGAGCCCGAGGTGCTCGGCCACGTCGCCGGCGACGAACGGCGCATGGGTACGGGCGAAGCGGGACACGAGGTCACCGAGTGGGTCGGCCACCGGCTCGAGCAGAGCGTTCGGCAGCCCGACCGGGAGGGCCACGCCGAGGGCGTCCCGCAGTCGCGCGGCGTCCTCGGTGACGGCGACGCAGTCGCGTCCGGCGATCCGGACGCCGATCGTGCGACGCGAGCGGGTCAGATCGGCCAGCCAGTCGTCGACGCTGGCAGGTTCGGTCACGCGGCGCGCGATCTCCTCGGGCGGCATGGGCCCGACGTCCCGGAGCAGGTCGATCACAGCCTTCGGCACTGCGAGCGGCGCGGTCCGGCGACAGCCGCTGCAGGTCGGCCTCGACGGACGCGACCACCCCGGCGTCGAGGAGGTCACGCAGCTGCGTGCGGCCCAGCAGGTCCGCGAGCAGCGCCGGGTCGAGTGACAGCGCGGCGGCCCGCCGTTCGGCCAACGGTGCGTCGCCCTCGTAGAGGAACCCGGCCACGTAGCCGAACGCGAGCGCACCGGCGTACGGCGAGGGATGCGGCGTCTCGACCTCGACGAGCCGGATCTTGCGGGTCTCGATGCGACGCAGGAGCCCGATCAGGCCCGGGACGTCGTACACGTCCTGAAGGACCTCGCGGAGCGTCTCGAGCACGATCGGGAACGAGCCGTAGCGCGAGGCGACCTCCAGCAGCTGCGCCGACCGCATCCGTTGCTGCCACAGCGGGGTCCGCTGGCCGGGATTGCGCCGCGGCAACAGGAGTGCGCGCGCCGCGCACTCGCGGAAGCGAGCCGCGAACAGCGCCGAGCCGCCGACCTGTTCGGTCACGATGTCGTCGACCTCGTCGGGGTCGAACAGGAAGATGTCGGCGCCGGGCGGGTCGGCGTCGGTGTCGGGGATGCGGACGACGATGCCGTCGTCGGCCGAGGCCGCCTGGGCGTCGACGCCGTAGCGCTCCTGGACCCGGGCGGCGACGGCGAGTGCCCACGGTGCATGCAGCGCGGACCCGTACGGCGAGTGCAGGCACACCCGCCAGTCGCCGAGCTCGTCGCGGAACCGTTCGACCACCAACGTGCGGTCGTCGGGTACCCGGCCGGTGGCCTCGCGTTGCTCGTCGAGGTACGCGAGCAGGTTGTCGGCGGCCCAGGTGTCGAGTCCCGCGCGCTCGAGGCGCTCCCGCCCCGGTCGGTGGTCGCGTTCGAGGTCCCGGACGAAGGCACCGAGCGCGGCGCCGAGCTCCGCCGGGCGACCTGCCGCATCGCCCTTCCAGAACGGCAGCCGTCCGGCCTGCCCGGGTGCCGGGGAGACCAGCACCCGATCATGGGTGATGTCCTCGATGCGCCAGGACGTGGCGCCGAGACTGAAGACGTCGCCGATACGCGATTCGTAGACCATCTCCTCGTCGAGTTCGCCGACGCGGTTGCCGCCGCGGGCCTCGTCGCCACCGACCAGGTGGACCCCGAACAGGCCGCGGTCGGGGATCGTCCCGCCGGAGGTGACGGCGAGCCGTTGCGCGCCGGGCCGACTGGTGAGGGTGCCCGCGACCCGGTCCCACACCAGCCGGGGCCGGAGCTGGGCGAACTCGTCGGACGGGTAGCGGCCGGCCAGCATGTCCAGGACGGCGTCGTAGGCGGAACGGGGCAGCGTCGCGAACGACGCCGTTCGGCGAACGAGGTCGTAGAGCTCCTCGACGTCCCAGACGTCCAGGCTCACGGCGGCGATGACGTGCTGGGCGAGGACGTCGAGCGGATTGGCGGGAACGGTCAGCGCCTCGATCTGGCCGGCTGCCATCCGCTCCGCCGTCACGGCCGACGCCACGAGATCCCCCCGGAACTTCGGGAACATCACTCCGCGCGAAACGGCGCCGACGTGGTGCCCCGCCCGCCCGACTCGCTGGAGCCCGCTGGCGACCGACGGCGGTGCCTCCACCTGGACGACCAGGTCGACCGCGCCCATGTCGATCCCGAGCTCCAGGCTGCTCGTCGCCACCACGCAGCGGAGCCGGCCGGTCTTCAGGTCGTCCTCGATCATCGCCCGTTGTTCCTTGCTCACCGACCCGTGGTGGGCGCGGGCGATGACGTGAGCGGCCCCGGACGAACTGCCCGACTGCGCCATCACCTGGGCCGGCGGCGCGTGGGGGAGCGGGGCGTCGCCGCTGAGGCGCTCGGTGGCGATCTCGTTGAGCCTGGCCGTCAGCCGCTCGGCGATCCGCCGGGAGTTGACGAACACGATCGTCGACGCGTGAGCCTGGACGAGATCGACGATCCGCTCCTCGACGTGCGGCCAGATCGACGCTCGCACACGATCGCCGGCCGGCCCCTGGCCGAGCCGCTCCAGGTCGTCATCGTCGAGGACGTCGGGAGGCCCGCCTGGCCGGTCCTCGACAGCCGGTGGGGCCGCGCCGGCCGCCTCGAGATCGGACAGGTCGGGGACGGGCACGACCACCGTGACCTCGACCTGTTTGGCGGACGGCGGCATGACGACGGTGACGGGAGCCCGGCCGCCGAGGAAGCCGGCGACGGCCGAGACCGGCGCAACGGTGGCCGACAGCCCGATGCGTTGGGCCGGGCGGGCCAGCAGCACGTCGAGCCGTTCGAGGGTGACCGCGAGGTGCGCCCCACGCTTCGACCCGGCGACGGCGTGCACCTCGTCGACGATCACCGTGCCGACGTTGGTCAGCGTTGACCGGGCGGCAGAGGTGAGGAGGAGATACAGCGATTCCGGTGTGGTGATCAGGATGTCGGGCGGTCTCCGGATCAGGAGGCGACGATCAGCCGCCGGGGTGTCGCCCGTGCGGATGCCGATCGTCACGGTCGGGCTCCGGCAGCCCGAGCCGCCTGGCGGCCTGGCCGATGCCGGCGAGCGGGGAGCGGAGGTTGCGTTCCACATCGACGGCGAGTGCTTTCAGCGGTGACACGTACAACACCTGGGTGCGGGGGCCGTCGGGACGCGCCCCGGTGCCGGCAGCCGAGGGGCCGCCGCTCACGAGGCGATCGATCGCCCACAAGAAGGCAGCGAGGGTCTTGCCCGATCCGGTGGGCGCGACCACCAGCGTGTGCGAACCGCCACGGATGGATGCCCACGCCCCGGCCTGTGCCGGTGTCGGCTCGGCGAACGACGTGTCGAACCAGGCCTGCGTGGCCGCCGAGAACACCGCCCCGCCAGGGAGTGGTGCTCGGGGGTTCGGCTGCTCCGACATGCCGGCCATCCTGCCCGGCCGCGCCGACAGTCGGGATACCCGCCGATAGGGTCCTCGGTGCGAGGGCGGGCCGGCGGTGCGGAGCCTGCCGGGGCCCTCCGATCACACCGAAGGCGAGAGAGGTCGATGGGCATGGTCGACGACGGTTCGGAGCTTCGCTGGCTGGTCCTGGGTGGGGCCGGCATGCTCGGCAGCCGGCTCGTGGCGGATCTGCGTGCGGACGGTAGTCCGGTGGCCTCGCTGACCCGGGCCGACGTCGACGTCCGCGAACCGGAGTCCGTGCTGCGGGCAGTGCTGGCCGCCCGGGCCGACGTGGTGGTCAACGCGACCGCGTACACCGCCGTCGACGCGGCGGAGAGCGACGAGGCCACCGCACTGGCGGTGAACGGTGACGGTGCGGCCAACGTGGCCGTCGCCTGCGCCCGTGCGGGCTCGGCGCTGGTGCACGTGTCGACCGACTACGTGTTCGCCGGCGACGCGGTAGCGCCGTACGACGAGGACGCCGCGACCGAACCGGTGTCGGCGTACGGGCGGACGAAACTGGCCGGTGAACGGCACGTGCGGGAGATCCTGCCGGAGCACAGTGCGATCGTGCGGACGGCGTGGCTGTACGGGCCCGGTGGCGGGAACTTCGTGACGACGATGCTGCGGCTCGAGTCCGAACGCGAACACGTCGACGTGGTCGACGACCAGCGCGGCCAGCCCACGTCGACGGCCGTGGTGTCGACGTCGGTCCGGGCGCTGGCCCCGTCGCTGGCCGCCGGCACGTCGACCGGTGTCTTCCACGCCACCTGCTCGGGTGAGACCACCTGGTTCGGCCTCGCCCGGGCGACGTTCGCCCTGGCCGGCGCCGACCCTGCCCGGGTTCGCCCGACGGACTCGTCGTCCTTCAAGCGGCCCGCGCCGCGACCGTCCTACAGCGTGCTGTCACACCGCCGGTGGGCCGAAGCCGGCCTCGCCGAGCCGCCGGGCTGGGAGTCCGCGCTTCGAGAGACGTTCGGCTCGCTGACGGCGTGACACGGCCGGGGGGTCCGACGGTCCGATTCGCTCGGCGGCCCGATCGGCTCGGCTGGTCTCCGTTGATCAGCCGGCCAGGTGGCGCCGGTACTCCCGGCACACCTCGTACTCGGGGAGCAGACCCTGTTCGCGCACCTCGGCGAGGGTCGGCGCGGCCTCGTCCTTCGCGGACAGCGACAGCTCCACGTCCGTCGGCCAGGCGATCGCGAGCTCGTCGTCGTACGGGTGGATGCCGAACTCGCCGGTCGGGTTGAACGGTTCGCTGACCAGGTAGACGAAGGTGGTGTCGTCGGTCAGGGCGACGAACCCGTGACCGAGGCCTTCGGACAGGTACACCGCACGCTGGTTGTCCTCGCTCAGTTCGATCAGCTGGTGCTGTCCGAACTTGGGGGAGCCGACGCGGACGTCGACCACCAGATCGAGGACCGAACCTCGCATGCAGGTGACGTACTTGGCCTGCCCTGGTGGTGTGCTGGCAAGGTGGATCCCGCGGACGACGCCGGTCGAGGAGATCGACACGTTCGACTGGGCGACGTGCAACGGGTGCCCGACGGACTCGGCGAACTGCGCGCCGCGGAACCACTCGTGGAACGAGCCCCGCGGGTCACCGAAGACCCGGGGCGTGAACAGCCACGCACCTTCGATGTCCAGGGCTTCGAACGACGGCAGGGAGGTGGAGGACGCGGTCACGCGCGACAGCATGCCAGAAGGCCACGTGCGCGGCCCGAAGGTCAGGACGCGACCCGCACGATCGCCGCGGACTCTCCCGCCAGTACGGCACCCGATCCGGTGAGCTCGACATCGGCCGTGCTGAACAGCACGTCGACGATCGACCCGACCGGAATCACCTGCGCGTGCTCGGCGACGTTGGCGAGCACGCGCAGCATGCCGCGGTGAACCACGACCCATCGATCGGTCTCGTCGAAGCTGACGTCGACGCGGTCGAGACGCGGGTCCGACAGGTCGGACTCCGTGCGCCGTAACGCGATCAGCGTGCGGTAGACGTCGAGCATGCCGGCGTGGTCCGGCTCGGCGACCTCGTCCCAGGCCAGGATCGCCGACTCGTACGCGGCGGGATCCTGCGGGTCGATCACGTCGTCGACGTCCCAGCCGTGCCCCTCGAACTCCGCCAGCCGGCCGCGGGCGGTCGCCTCGGCCAGGTCCGGTTCGGGATGCGAGGTGAAGAACGGCCAGCGCGTGGAGGCCGCCCACTCCTCGCCCATCCACAGCATGGGCGTGAACGCAGACGTGAGCAGCAGGACGGCCCCGACTTCCAGGAGGCCGCGGCTCGCGAGTTCGGGGAGCCGGTCGCCGACGGCGCGATTGCCCACCTGGTCGTGGTTCTGGAGGCAGACGACGAAGCGGTAACCGGCGGTGTTGCTGCGGTCGACCGGGCGCCCGTGCCGGCGCTCGCGGAACGACGAGTACGTGCCGTCGTGGAGGAAGACGCTGGTGAGGACCTTCGCCAGCACCTCGAGTGAGCCGAAGTCTCCGTAGTAGCCCTGGCGTTCGCCGGTCAGCAGCGCGTGCAGTGCGTGGTGGACGTCGTCGTCCCACTGGGCCGCCATCCCGTAGCCGTGCGCCTCGCGCGGGGCGACCATGGCCGGGTCGTTCAGGTCGGACTCGGCGATCAGCACCAGCGGGCGCCGGACATGGGCTTGGAGGGCACCGACCTCGGCCGCCAGTTCGGTGAGCACGTGGATGGGGGATTCGTCCTTCAACGCGTGCACGGCGTCGATCCGCAGGCCGTCGACGTGGAATTCGCCCAACCACATCAGGGCATTGTCGATGATGAAGCGGCGGACCGGTTCGGATCCGGCGCCGTCCAGATTGACCAGGTCGCCCCAGGTGTTGCGCCCGGTGGTGAGATACGGGCCGAACCGGGGGAGGTAGTTCCCGCTGGGGCCGAGGTGGTTGTAGACCACGTCCAGCACGACCGCCAGCCCATGCTGGTGACAGGCGTCGACGAAGCGTTTGAGGCCGTCCGGGCCACCGTAGGGATGGTGCACGGCGTACCAGTCGACGCCGTCGTAACCCCAGTTCCAGGTGCCGTTGACGGCATTCACCGGCAGCAGTTCGACGTGGGTGATGCCCAGCTCGGCCAGGTGATCGAGCCGTTCGATCGCACCGTCGAAGGTCCCCGCCGGGGTGAAGGTGCCGACGTGCAGTTCGTAGAGGACGGCGCCGGGCAGGGTACGACCGGTCCAGGCCTCGTCGGTCCATGCGAAGGTGTCGGCCGAGTACAGCCGGCTCAGCGCGTGCACGCCGTGCGGCTGCCATCGGGAGCGTGGATCCGGGAGCACGGCCGGGTCGTCGTCGAGCTGGAAGCCGTAGTCACTGCCGCCGGCGGCCTCGATGTCGAGGTGCCACCAGCCACCGTCACCCGACGCCATCGCGTGCCGGGTCGGCTCGAACCCGTTGGTGGTCGAGTCGGCCAGCACCAGCCGGACGGACTCCGCCCTCGGCGCCCAGACGTCGAACGAGGTCATGAGGTGGATCCTTCCGCAGAGCCGGACGGGGACGGCCCCTGGAGCTGTTCGAGCAGGGCCACCGGGTAGGTCGCGAGGAGGTCGGTCAGGTGGATCCCGTCAGCACCGTCGAAACGGCGACCGGTGAGGTGATCGAGGTAGGCGCCGTCGAGGTCGAGCACGGCGTCGCCCCAGCCGCCGCGGGCTTCGAGCCCAACCGGTAGCCGGGTGGCCACGACCACGACGCCGCCGCGGTCGAAGGCGATCGCGTGATCGGCGGCATCCCCGCGGACGCCGACCTCGCGATAGCTCGCGGAACGCCTCCGGCCGGGAGCGGCGGAGTCGTAGGGCGCGGCTCACGACGAGGAGCTTGGCCAGTCCGTCCGAACCGAGGGCAGGCAGCGCCGGTGCGCCGTCGTCGGTCGACCCGTCCAGCTCGGCCAGCGCGCGCGCCCGGGCGGTGAAGTCGACCGGGCGACGGTTGTCCGGGTCGACCAGGGAGTCGTCCCAGAACTCAGTACCCTGATACACGTCCGGCACGCCGGGCATGCCGAGCTGGACGAGCTTGTGACCCAGGGCGTTCGACCAGGCGTGCGGCTGCACGAACGCCCGGAACTCCGTGACCGCGGACCGCAGCTCCGGGTCGTCGTACAGCGCGTCGACGGCGTCGTGCACGGCCGCCTCGAACCGGTCGTCCTGGTCGATCCACGCCGTGCCGTGGTTCGCCTCGCGCATCGCCTTCTCCGCGTAGGCGTGGAGGCGCTCGCGTTCGATCAATCCCACCCCGGCGACGATCTGCCAGAGCAGGTACCCGAACGCGGGGTCCGGCACGGGCGCCTTCGCCATCAGCAGGCTGACGAACTCGGCCCAGCGGTCGGGGATCTCGGCGAGCACGGCCAGGTTGGCTCGCACGTCTTCGCTGCGCTTGGTGTCGTGGGTGGACGACGACGTCATCGAGGTCGGGAGCCGGCGCTGCCGGATCACCTGACGGGCATGGAACTCCGACGTGCTCGACCCGATCCGGGCCGGATCTCCGCCGACCTCGTTGGCAGCCAGGAACCGGCTGTAGCGGTAGTACGCGGTGTCCTCGACGCCCTTCGCCATCACGGCTCCCGACAGCTGTTGGAAGCGGCGGGCCACCTCGTCCCCGGCGTCGGACACCCGTGGAAGCACCGTGTCGAACGCGGCATCGAGATCGGGACGGCGTGCACGCGCGGCCGCGACGGCTGCGGTCAGGTCGTCGCGAACCGAGCGGAAGGTAGGAGCGGTAGACGCCGAAGGCCACCGCGAGTTCGGCCAGCGCCGCCGGCACGACGGGATCCTCCGCCGAAGGCGTGCCGAACAGCCGGGCGATGCGTGCGACCTCGGCCTGCAGGATGGTCGTCGGCGACGTTCCGCTTACCGGCCTCGACGTGACCGGCGAAGTCGAGTTCGTCGCCGGTGAGCTGCCGGTACAGCGCGGTCAGGGCATCCTGGGCCGTGTCGTCGACGAAGACCTGGTCGACCTCGGTCATCGCGTCGTAGCCGGTGGTCCCCTCGACCGGCCAGTCGGGCAGCAGCTCACCGGGCTCCAGGATCTTCTCGATCAGCAGCCAAGCGTCCGGCGCCAGGGCGTGGAGCCGGTCCAGATAGCCGCCGGGATCGGCGAGCCCGTCCGGATGGTCGACGCGGAGCCCGTCGACGCGGTCGTCCTCGACCCAGCCTCGAATGCGGCTGTGGATCGCGTCGAACACCTCCGCGTCCTCGACCCGTACCCCGGCCAGTGACGTGATGGCGAAGAAGCGACGGTAGTTCTGACGCGTGTCGGCGAGCCGGTAACCGATCAGCGTGTAGTGCTGTCGATCGTGCACGTCGACCGGTCGGTCACCGATCTGCTGGGTACCCGGCGCGATCGGGAAGCGGTGCTCGTAGTAACGCAGTTCGCCGTCGACGATCGTGAGATCGCGCTCGAGGTCGGCGTCGTCCCCGAGCACGGGGAGCAGCACCGTGCCCCCGCCCGCGGCCCAGTCGATGTCGAACCAGGGGGCGAACGCCGACTCCCGGCCCAGGCGCAGGACATCCCACCAGGCGGCGTTCTCGCTGGCGTCGGCCACGCCGAGATGGTTCGGCACGACGTCGAGCACGATCCGGAGACCGGCCGCCCGAAAAGCGTCCCGCGCCCGCCGCCAGCCGGGTTCACCGCCGCGGTCGAGGTCGACTGTCGCGGGATCGACGACGTCGTAGCCGTGCTGGCTGCCGCTCGCCGCCTGCAGGATGGGCGACAGGTAGACGGCGTCGACACCGAGATCCACCAGGTAGGGCGCGATCGCAGCGGCGTCGTCCAGCGTGAAGCCGGCGGTGATCTGGAGCCGATAGGTCGAGGTCGGCACCGGACGCTGATCAGCCACGGGCCGAGCCTTTCAGATGTGGGGACACGGTGGGCGGTGTGCCCACCGGGGACGCGGGTCAATCCGGCGGTGCTCGGCCCGCCGTTGCTCGACCTGGCGGCGCGCGGCGGTCGGCGCTCCGGCGGCCGGCCACGGACTGCCGTTACGATCCGGATGGCCGGTTGATCGTGCGGCCGTCCCGCTGTCGCTACGAATCGTCCACCGCACTGCCCGCACGCACCGCCGCTGGAGGTCCCCTTTCCGTGTCCGAGCAACCGCCGCGCGACCAGCTTCCCGCGATCGCCGTCGTCCTGGCCGGCGGAACCGGGAGCCGGGTCGGACTGGATCTGCCGAAGCAGCTGCTCAAGGTGGCCGGGAAGCCGATTCTCGCGCACACGCTGGAGTTGTTCGATTCGAGCGACGACATCACCGACGTCGTCCTGCTCATGGCGAGCGGGTGGCTGGCCGAGGCCGAGGCCATCGTGGCGAACGGGTCGCTGGGGAAGGTCCGGCGGATCCTCGAGGGCGGGAGTTCGCGCAGCGAGAGCACGCAGATCGCCCTCGACACCGTGGCCGGGCTCGGTTACGGGGACTGCAAGGTGCTGCTGCACGACGCCGTGCGTCCCCTCGTCGACAAGCGGATCGTCAGCGACTGCGTGAGCGCGCTGGATCATTTCGACGCGGTCGATGTGGCCATCCCCTCGGCGGACACGATCGTCGTCGTGGACGGTCCGGCCAGCCGCACCGGCGACGGCGCGATCATCAAGGAGATCCCGAGCCGGGCGCGGCTGATGCGTGGTCAGACGCCGCAGGCGTTCCTGCTGTCCACGTTGCAGGCCGCCTACGCGCTGGCCGCCAAGGATCCGCAGTTCACCGCCACGGACGACTGTTCCGTCGTGCTCCGCTACCTGCCCGACGTGCCCATCTACGTCGTGGACGGGTCGGAGCAGAACATGAAGATCACGTATCCGATCGACGTGTTCCTCGCCGATCAGCTGTTCCGGCTCGCGAGCACGCCCCCGCCGAGCCTCGACGACGAGCGGATGTCGGAGTTGCTGGCGGGCAAGGTGATCGTGGTCTTCGGCGGCAGTTACGGCATCGGCGCCGACATCGCCGAACTGGCCGAGCGTCACGGCGCGCACGCGATCCGGTTGTCCCGCTCGGGCACCGGCCTGCACATCGAGGATCCGCGCGCCTGCGAGGCCGCGCTGGCCCGCGTGGATGCGGAGTACGGGCGGATCGACCACGTCGTCGTCACCGCCGGGGTCCTGCACACCGTGGAACTCGCCAGCGCCGGCGACGAGGTCGTCGACGAGGCGATCGGCGTCAACCTGCTCGGACCGATCTACGCCGGTCGCGCCGCCCATCCCTACCTGCGGGAGTCGAAAGGCCAGCTCCTCCTGTTCACGTCCAGTTCGTACACGCGCGGCCGGTCGGGCTACTCGCTCTACTCCTCGACGAAGGCAGCCGTGGTGAACCTGACTCAAGCCCTCGCCGACGAGTGGTCCGCCGACGGCATCCGGGTGAACTGCATCAACCCCGAACGCACGGCCACGCCGATGCGCACCAAGGCGTTCGGCGACGAGCCGGCCGAGTCCCTGCTCACCTCGGATGCCGTGGCCCAGGCCTCGCTCGAAGTGCTGTTGAGCGGCCAGACGGGCAACGTGGTCGACGTCCGGCGCAGCCCGGACAGGGGCCCGGGGAGTTCACCGGTGGCGGCTGCGCTGTCCGACATCCAGGCGGCCGCCGCGGACGCCGGACAGCCCCGGTAGCACCGGACAGCCGGGATCGTGTGGCGCAGGTGACCGACGTCGATCATCCGTCCGTCCCATGGACGGAATCGGTGCCCGCGCCCTGGCTGCCCCGCGCGGCCAGGGCGGCGCTCAGCTCGCTGGTCCTCGCCCACACGCTGCTGGCCCTGCTCGTCCTGGTGGCGCTCGCGACCGGATCGTCGGCGGCATCCGTCACGGTCGGCTGCGTCCTGCTGCTGTCGGCGTGCGCCGCGGCCGAGCTCGCCGTCCTCGATCGGGCACCGTTCGGCCTGTGGGCATTGGGCCGCGCGGGCATCGGCGTGCCCGCCCGGATGGCGGTGCGGGCGGTCCTCGTCGTGCCGCTGGTGGTCTCCCAGCTCGCGTCCCAGCTCGCGGCAGACGGCCGGGGTCGAGCCGTCCAGGTCGTGGTGGTCGTCGCCGCTCTCGCCGTTCCCCTGACTGCGGTCGCGCTGGCCGCGCTCTCGGATCTGCAACGACGGGTCCGGCAATGGCCGGTGTCATCGAGCGGTCTCGAGGTCGGCACGAGGCAGCCGCCGCCGGCCGCGCCCTGGACGGGTCGTGTCGGTCGCTGGCCGCTCGACGTGCTGGTGCTGGTGACGGCGGTCGTGGTGACGGCGACCACGCTGCCGGTCGACCACGGCGGACGCGCCGCGGCGCTGGTCGCGGGGATCGCAGTGCTCGTCGTCGCGGTCCCGGCCGTTGCGCTCGGCGTCGTGACGCGTGCGGTCATGGCGGCCCGTCGCGTGGACGCCCGGCGCGTCACCGCCGGAGTCGAGGAGGCCCTGGACCGACTCCAGCCCGACATCGTGCTCTACTTCGCCGGGCCGCCGGAGGCGGTGTACCAGCTGGCCATGTGGCTACCGGTCTTCGAGCGGCTCGGCTCCGGCGAACCGGAGCGCCGAGCGGTCGTCGTCCTCCGGAACCCGGCGACGTCGGCGGTCGTGCCGCCCACGTCCCTGCCCGTCGTGTGTGTGGAGCGTGGCAACGCCCTGCTCGAACTGCAGTGGCCGGCGTCGATGCGGCTGGCGTGTTACGTGAGCAACGCGAGCGGCGACATCCACCTGTTGCGCGAACGGTCCCTGCGGCACGTCTTCATCGGCCACGGCGACTCCGACAAGACCGTGAGCACCGGTCGTTACGCCAAGGTCTACGACGAGATCTGGGAGGCCGGGCCGGCTGGGCGGGCGCGCTGGCGTGCCGCCGACGTGGGTGTTCCCGACGAGCACGTGGTCGAGGTCGGTGCACCGTTCCTCGACCTGGTCGGCCCAACTGCCCGGCCGGTCGCGGTGCCGCCCGGGCAGCGGGGCGGGGCCGTCACCATCGCCTATACGCCGACCTGGGAGGGCGTCGCCGACGGAGCCGACACCACATCCCTCGGGCCGTGCGGCGAGGGCCTCGTGGCCCGCCTGCTCGAGCTCGGAGTCCGGATCGTCTACCGGCCGCACCCGCTGGCCGGCACCCGGGACCGGCGCGTCGGTGTCGCGCACGCCCGGATGCTGTCGATGCTCGGGTTGGCCGAGGGCGACGCGACGGCTCCGGCGCCGGTGCCTGCGACCGCCGCAGTTGCGGCTGCTGAGCCGTCACCGATCGGGCACGTGTACGCGCCGGCGCGGTCGGCGACGCTGGCGCAGGTCCTGGCCGTGGCCGACGGCGCCGTCACCGACGTGTCGGCCGCGCTCTCGCAGTTGCTCGAGCTCGGCATCCCGGTCGCCGTCACCGATCCGGTCGGGCTCCCCGAGTCCGTCTTCGCACAGCGGTACCCGACCTCGGCGGCCGCGTATCCCGTGGGTCCGGACGGAGCCGGGGTGGAGGCGCTCGTCGACGCGATCGGCGGCACCGACCCGCGGGCGGTGGTCCGGGCCGCGACCCGCACCTGGCTGTTCGGCACCGATCACCGGACCGGCGCCCGGTTCGTCGCGGCGGTCGAGGCCGCGCTCGCGCAGCCGCTCCCGCCGCGGCGGCAGCCGCCGCGGACACCACCGCCGGGACGGTAGATTCCCCGGATGCGTCACTCGGAGTTCTGGGGTCGGCTCGAGCACCATCTCGGTCCGGGCTTCGCCAAGGCGTGGGCTCGTGACCAGGTGCTCGCCGAACTCGACTACCGCACGGTCGTCCAGGCGCTCGATGCCGGCGACCCGGTCGTCTCGGTCTGGCGCGCGGCCTGGAAGGCCCTCGAACTGCCGGCCAGCGAGCGCTGAAGTCCTGCCGAGGGTGGGTCCACGGGGCCTCGGGCGTGTCGGCTTGATCGAACAGGTGTTCGGACTACGTCTCTCCACAGGTCCGTTGATCGTCGGATCGATCCACAGCCCGATCGCCCGTTCGTGAACTGTCGGCGGTCGTCCCTAACGTCGTCTCCATCGATCGACCCGACCAGAAGACCGGATGGATCGAGCCCGACGGCATCACGACAGACATCACGACAGATCCGACAGGTCCCCACAGATTCCGAGGATGGAACCCATGGCTGGTTACGACCGCGACAAGGCGCTCGACACGGCGCTGTCCCAGATCGAGCGCGCGCACGGCAAGGGCGCCATCATGCGCCTCGGCGACGAGCCACGCGCACCGATCGACGGGATCCCGACCGGCGCGCTGTCGCTCGACATCGCCCTGGGCGGCGGGGGCTTCCCGCGCGGCCGCATCATCGAGATCTTCGGCCCGGAGTCGAGCGGCAAGACGACCGTCGCCCTGCACGCCGTCGCCAACGCCCAGAAGCAGGGCGGCGTCGCCGCCTTCATCGACGCCGAGCACGCCCTCGACCCGGCTGGGCCAAGCGGCTCGGCGTCGATCTCGAGGCGCTGCTGGTCAGCCAGCCGGGCAGCGGCGAGGAGGCGCTCGAGATCGCCGAGATGCTGGTCAAGTCGAACGCGGTCGACATCATCGTCATCGACTCGGTGGCCGCCCTGGTGCCGCAGGGCCGAGGTCGAGGGCGAGATCGGCGACTCGCACGTCGGCCTGCAGGCCCGGCTCATGAGCCAGGCGCTGCGCATGCTCACCGGCGGCGTCTCGCGAGCCAAGACGTGCATGATCTTCATCAACCAGATCCGCCAGAAGATCGGCGTCATGTTCGGCAGCCCCGAGACGACCGCCGGGCGGCCGGGCGCTCGAAGTTCTACAGCTCGTGCCGCTCGACGTCCGCCGGATCGGGCCGGTCAAGGACGGCGAGGAGGTCAGTCGGCTCGCGCGATCAAGGTCAAGGTGGTCAAGAACAAGGTCGCGCCGCCGTTCCGGCAGGCCGAGTTCGACCTGATGCACGACCACGGCATCAGCCGCGAGGGCGACCTGATCGACATCGGGGTGGAACAGGGCTTCGTTCGCAAGGCGGGCGCCTGGTTCACCTACGACGACATCCAGCTCGGCCAGGGCAAGGAGAACGCGCGTACCTATCTGATCGAGAACCCGGACACCGCGAACGAGATCGAGAAGCGGATCAAGGAGAGCCTGGGTATCGGTGCGCAGGTCTCGGCGCCCGCCGAGGTGTCGGTCGACTTCTGATCGAGGCGGATCCGATCGCGACTGCCGACGCGTCATGACGCATTCAGCCACAACGGACGACCCGGCGACGCCGGGGGAGCCGAGTCCGAGTCGGTGGCTCGGCAGATCGCGCTCAAGGCGCTGACGATGGCGCCGCGAACGCGGGCGGAGCTGGCCGAGTTGATGAAGAAGCGTGGCGTGCCGACCGACGCCGCCCACGAGGTCCTCGACCGGTTCGCCGATGTCGGACTCATCGACGATGCCGCGTTCGCGCGGGCGTGGGTCGATTCGCGTCATGCCGGCCGCGGCCTCGGGCGTCAGCGCTGGGCGAGGAACTCCACCGGCGCGGCGTCGAGAAGGAGGTCGCGGCCGAAGCGCTCGGCCAGGTGTCGGACGATGACGAACTCGAGGCCGCCCGTCGGCTGGTGCGCCGAAAACTGACCGGCATCGGCGACTCGAGCCGGGCACACGCGATCGGCGACTCCTCGGGATGCTCGCCCGGCGTGGACACTCCGCCGGTACCTCCTGGGCAGCCATTCGGGCCGAGGTCGCCGATGCCGCCACGCCACCTGTCGATCTCCACGACTGACGGGCGGCCGTCGAGCCCGGAGGACGGCCAACGCGAGTCGCAGACTGCCGAGACAGTGCCCGGTTCGTCGGCTTGACGGAGCCGCAGCACCTGCCTAGCCTCCCAAGAACGGAAGCGAACACCCGCCTCGCGCGGCGGCACATGCTCGACGCAGTGAGCTTGTCGATCCAGCGAAAGGACGCCTCTGACCGTCGTCGACCACGATGACAGTTCGAACGATCAAGTACCTCGACGCCGAGATCGGCGATGGACCCGACGCATGCGCCTGACGCAACCCACGATGGGCGCGGGCGCCGGCATTGGTTCCGGCATGTGTACCCACCGCCGTGGCGTGATCGCTCCCGTCCCCGAAGGAATTCGGGCACTCGAAGGGAGCACGTCCCGTGAGCACGAGTTCGGTACTCCAGGTCGTCGGCCTGGTCGTTGTGATAGCTCTTCTCGTCATCCTGATCCTGCAGCTCCGCAAGAACACGATACGAAGCGGGTGGCGTCCGGCGCCCCCGAGTCTGACCCTCTGCCTTCGCCTGAGGTCGCACGGAACGACACTGTGACGGTTCCGTCGCAGGGCGTGCGTCCACCAGGACGACGCCGATCCTCCGGTCGACCGAGCACGTCTCGAGCAGGCGGACGCCGAGCGGGTGGCGGCCGAGCACGCAGCCGCCGACGCCGCGGCGGCGCTGGCCGAGGCGCGTGAGCGGGCGCGATCCGGAGGCGACTGCGCTCGTCGCCGACGAAGGCGGAGGCCATGGCGATCCGCAACCGGGTGGCCGAGGAGGCGACGCACCTACGCGACGGGTTGCACGGCGAACGGGTCGAGATCGATCGGCGCGAACATCGGCTCACCGAGCGCGAGGAGCGGCTCGACCTCGAGCATCAGCAGGTCCAGGCGCAGCGTGGTGAGCTCGACGACCGCGCCGGCGAGCTGGACGAGGCCCGGATCGAGCTGGAGGAGAAGGCTCGGCGTCAGCAGATCGAGCTCGAGCGGATCGCCGGGCTGTCGGCGGACGCCGCCCGCGCCGAGCTGATCGCCGGCGTCGAGGCGGAGGCGAAGCTGGCTGCGAGTGGCCTGGTGCGCGACATCGAACGTCAGGCACAGGCCGACGCCGACATGCGTGCCGGAAGATCATCACCGGCGCCATCCAGCGCCTGGCCTCGGAACAGACCGCGGAGTCCGTGGTGTCGCTCGTGCATCTGCCGAACGACGAGATGAAGGGACGGATCATCGGGCGCGAGGGCCGCAACGTCCGCACCTTCGAACAGGTGACCGGCGTGAACCTCATCATCGACGACACCCCGAAGCCGTGCTGATCTCGTGTTTCGACCCGGTCCGCCGCGAGGTGGCCAGGGTCGCGCTTAGGAGGCACTCGTGCTCGACGGCCGCATCCACCCGCAGCGGATCGAGGAGGTGTACGAACGCAGCGAAGCGGAAGTGGAGAACATGTGCCTCCGCGCCGGGGAGGACGCCGTCCTGGAGATGGGGATCGCGGACATGCACCCCGAGCTGGTGAAGACCGTCGGCCACCTGAAGTACCGGACGTCGTACGGACAGAACGTCCTCGCGCACCTCATCGAGTGCGGCCACCTCGCCGCGTTGATGGCCGCCGAGCTCGGGCTCGACGTCGCCCGATGTCGACGAGCCGCGTTCCTGCACGACATCGGCAAGGCGCTCACGCACGAGGTCGAGGGGAGCCACGCCATCGTCGGCGCCGAACTGGCCCGCCGCTACGGCGAGAGCGAGGACATCGCGCACGCCATCGAGGCCCACCACAACGAGGTCGAGGTTCGCACCGTCGAAGCGGTGCTCACCCAGGCGGCGGACGCCATCAGCGGCGGTCGGCCGGGCGCGCGTCGGGAGTCGCTCGAGGCGTACGTGAAGCGGCTCCAGCGTCTCGAGGAGATCGCTCGAGCGCACGACGGCGTCGATCGGGTGTTCGCGATGCAGGCCGGCCGCGAGGTGCGGGTGATGGTCATCCCGGAGGTCGTCGACGACATCGCCGCGTCGGTGCTCGCCCGTGAGATCGCCAAGCAGGTCGAGGAAGAGCTGACCTACCCCGGCCAGATCCGGGTCACGGTCGTGCGAGAGTCGAGGGCCACCGAGGTGGCCCGCTGACGACGGCGGCCGAGCGGGTTCGTGACGTCCTAGGCTCGCGGCATGAGCGCGAAACCGACCGGCGACCAGTACCGCATCTCCTACGGTGAGCACGAGGCCGTCGTCACGGAGGTCGGCCGGCCTGGACGTACACGATCGGTGGCGTCGACGTCGTCCACGGGTTCGACGAGGACGAGGAGTGCCATTCGGGCCGCGGCCAGCACCTCATGCCGTGGCCGAACCGGATCCGCGACGGCGTGTACACGTTCGGCGGTGTCCGCCAGCAACTCGCGCTGTCGGAGCCGGACAAGGACAACGCCATCCACGGTCTGGTCCGCTGGTCGCCGTTCGTCGTCTCTGAGCGGACACCCAGCCGCATCGAGCAGCGGCTACGGCTCCATCCACAGACCGGCTGGTCCGGCATCCTCGATCTGACGTCGCGCACTCCCTCGACGACAACGGCCTGACCGTGGAGGTCACGGCGACGAACGTGGGCGCCACACCCGCTCCCTTCGGCTACGCGGCGCATCCCTATCTCACTGTCGGTGAGAGCCGGGTGGACGACGTCGACCTCACGCTGCCGGCCGCGACGTACCTCGAGGTCGACGAACGGGTCTCCCGCTCAGGCTCACCGCCGTCGACGGGCTGCCGACGGACGGCCGCCACGGTGGGCCGCTGGGAGACCGCCGCCTCGACACGGCGTTCACCGATCTCGCTCGTGACACCGACGGTCGCTGGCGGGTGACGCTGCGCCTCGGCGAGCGTGAAACGGCCTTGTGGGCCGACAGTTCATGCCCGTGGCTCCAGGTCTTCACGGGAGACACATTGCACGGCGAGCTCGCCGAGCGAGCGGGATCGCCGTCGAGCCCATGACGTGCGGTCCGGACGCGTTCAACGACGGGCCCACCCACGACGGCATGGTGAGCGCTGGAACCCCAAAAGTCCATCGCTGTCCTATGGGGAATCGCTGCCAAGGTGTAACAAGTTCGTCGCAGTGTGCAGGCGGAATCGGCCCGCATTGACGTTAGTGTGCGGCCATGGCCCTCGTCAGTCTGCGGAGCGTGAACAAGCACTTCGGTGAGTTGCACGTGCTCCGTGACATCAACCTCGAGATCGAACAGGGCGAGGTCGTGGTGGTCATCGGACCGTCCGGCTCGGGGAAGTCCACGCTCTGCCGGGCGATCAACCGGCTCGAGCCGATCGACGACGGCGAGATCACGATCGACGGCGTCTCGCTCCCGGCCGAAGGTGCCGCCCTCGCCGCCCTTCGAGCAGATGTCGGCATGGTCTTCCAGTCGTTCAACCTCTTTGCCCACAAGACGATCCTCGACAACGTCACACTCGGGCCGATCAAGGTGCGCAAGCAGAGCAAGGAAGCCGCCCGGAAGCTGGCCACGGACCTGCTCACCCGGGTCGGCGTGGCCAACCAGGCCGACAAGTACCCGGCCCAGCTCTCGGGCGGCCAGCAGCAGCGTGTCGCCATCGCCCGGGCCCTGGCGATGGACCCGAAGGTCATCCTCTTCGACGAGCCCACGTCGGCGCTCGACCCCGAGATGGTGAACGAGGTACTCGATGTCATGGTCGATCTCGCCAAGCAAGGCATGACGATGGTCGTGGTCACCCACGAGATGGGCTTTGCGCGCAAGGCCGCGAACCGGGTCGTGTTCATGGCCGACGGCCAGATCGTCGAGGAGTCCGATCCCGAGTCGTTCTTCACCTCCCCCAAGAGCGATCGGGCCAAGGACTTCCTCGGCAAGATCCTCACGCACTGAGCCCCCTCGGTGCCTGCCCACTCCATCAGCATCCTGATATCTGACCGACTCATCCCCCACGGAGGAGCACATGAGATTCACCCGCAAGATCGCGATCGGCGCCGTCGCCGTCGGCATCGCGCTCGGACTCGCCGCCTGTAGCGGCGGCGACGACGGCGTCACGATCGGTATCAAGTTCGACCAGCCCGGCCTGGGGTTGAAGGAGGGCGCGAACTACACCGGCTTCGACGTGGACACGGCGAAGTACGTCGCGAACGAGCTCGGCTACAAGGAATCGGACATCACCTGGAAGGAGTCCCCGTCGGCGCAACGGGAGAACCTCATCAAGAACGGCCAGGTCAAGATGGTGTTCGCGACGTACTCGATCACCGATGCGCGCAAGGCCGAGGTCGGGTTCGCCGGTCCGTACCTGGTCGCCGGGCAGGACCTGCTGGTGAAGGCCGACAACACCGACATCACCGGGCCGGACACGCTGGCCGGCAAGAAGCTGTGCTCGGTCACAGGCTCCACCTCCGCGAAGAACGTGCAGGAGAAGTTCGCGAAGACGGTGCAGTTGCAGGAGTACGACACGTACAGCAAGTGCGTGGAGGCCCTGAACAGCGGCGCGATCGACGCACTGACCACCGACAACACGATCCTCGCCGGCTATGCGTCGCAGCCGGCGAACAAGGGCAAGCTCAAGGTCGTCGGCAAGCCCTTCTCCACGGAGAACTACGGTGTCGGGCTGAAGAAGGGTGACAGCGACTTCTGCACGAAGGTGAAGGACGCGCTCACGAAGTACGTCTCCAGCGGTGAATGGCAGAAGAACTACGACAAGAACCTCGGGGCGTCCGGGCTCGAGCTCGACTCCGCCACGAACCCGCCGAAAGACATCACCTGCCAGTGATGTGACCCTCCGCCCGCCGCCGCGATCATGCGGCGGCGGGCGGTCCGGTGTGACCCCGACGAGGAGGCGATGTGGGTCCGATCCGTGACCTGCTCTCGCAATACGACGTCGCCGCCGCGTTCTGGGTGACGATCCAGCTCACCGTCTTCAGCGCGGTCGGCGCACTGGTCATCGGGACGGCCGTCGCCCTGATGCGGGTGTCGCCGATCGGCGTGCTGCGTGGCGTCGGCACCACCTACGTCAACATCCTGCGGAACACGCCACTGACGCTGATCATCGTGTTCTGCAACCTGGGGTTGTCGGTCACCCTCGGGTTGAGGTTGGCGAACATCGACTCGCCCACGTTCATCGTCGACAACAACTTCCGGCTCGCCGTGGTCGGCCTGTCCATCTATCACGCGAGCTTCGTCGCCGAGGCGATCCGCAGCGGCGTCAACACGGTGCCGCTGGGTCAGGCCGAGGCGGCCCGCGCGATCGGTCTCGGTTTCCTCCCGGCGTTGCGGTTCGTCATCTTCCCGCAGGCCTTCCGCGGAGCGATCACGCCGTTGGGCAACACCCTCATCGCGTTGACCAAGAACTCCACGGTGGCCTACGCGATCGGCGTGGCCGAGGCGTCCTACCTGATGCGCGAGATGATCGAGTTCAGTCCCGACCTGCTGTTCTTCACCTTCCTCCTGATGGCCATCGGCTTCGTCATCCTCACGCTTCCGATCGGCCTGCTCTTCACCTCGCTGTCCCGCCGGCTGGCGGTGCGTCGATGAGCGCCGAGAACGTCCTCTTCGACGCCCCGGGGCCGAAGGCACGCGCCCGGCACGCGATCATCGCGACGGTCGCGGGCGCCCTGCTCGTGGTGGTGTTGATCTGGGTCATCGTGACGCTGCGGGAGAAGGGACAGCTGACCGCGGACAAGTGGCGGCCGTTCCTGACCAGCGAGATCTGGACCCAGTACCTCATCCCCGGCATCCTCGGCACCTTGCTGGCTGCGGCCATCTCGGTCGTCCTGGCGTCGATCCTCGGACTCGGGCTCGGCCTGGGCCGGCTGGCGGAGAACCGTCCGCTGAGGATCGTGACGGGCATCTTCACGGAGTTCTTCCGCGCGGTGCCGGTGCTCATGATGATGCTGTTCTCGTACGCGCTGTATTCGAAGTACGGCCTGTTCCCGTCGCAGTACCTGGCCCTGGCCGCCGTCGTCACGGGGCTCACGTTCTACAACGGCACCGTGATCGCGGAACTGCTGCGGTCCGGTGTCGGATCGCTTCCGAGCGGACAGCGCGAGGCCGGCCTGGCGATCGGGCTGAGTCCGGCGCAGACGCTGCGGGCGATCCTGGTCCCACAGGCTGTCACGTCGATGCTGCCCTCGCTGATCAGCCAGGTCGTCGTGATCATCAAGGACACCGCGCTGGGCTACATCATCACGTACGAGGAACTGCTCCGTAAGGCCGAGCAGATCGGCAACTACAAGAGCAACCTGATCTCGGCGTTCATCGTCGTCGCCGCGCTGTACATCGTCATCAACTACAGCGTCTCCGTCCTGGCACGCCGGGTCGAACTGCGCTTGCGCCGAGGCGGCCGCACCTCCGGTCGTGTCGCGGCTGCCGGTCTGCTGATCGGTGGCGCCGAGGTCATCGGTGCCGAGACCGACGCCGATCCCGAGTTCGACCGCGAGGTCGCCGCCGGCACGAACGCCGGGACGAAGACGACCGAGCGCGAAGGGTAGAGCGAGCGCGCTTCCGGCTGGGCGATCGGACGGGCGGCGGTCAGTGCCGGCCGAGTTCGCCGGCCAGACTGCGATGCATCCGTGCGCTCGACTCGTCCATCCCGACGATCTCGACCTCGACGCCGTGGCGCCGGTACTTCTCGGTGATCGCGTCGAGTGCGGCCACCGACGAGGCGTCCCAGATACGCGCGCGGCTCATGTCGATGACAACCCTCGACGGGTCGCCGGCATAGTCGAACTGGGTGACGAGATCGTTGCTGGACGCGAAGAACAGCTCGCCGTCGACCACGTACAGCCGTTCGGCGCCCGATGGGTCGAGCACGCTGGTCACGGTGACGAGGTGGGCCACCCGCCGGGCGAACAGGATGCTCGCGGTGAGCGTCCCGACGATGACCCCGATCGCCAGGTTGGCCGTGGCGACCACGACGATCACCGTCACGACCATGACCAGCGTCTCGCTCCACGGCAGTCGTCGCAGGGTCGACGGAGCGATGCTGTGCCAGTCGAAGGTGCCGACGCAGACCATGATCATGACGGCTACCAGAGCGGCCATCGGGATGTCGCCCACGATGGGTCCGAGCGCGACCACGAGGATGAGCAGGAACACGCCCGCGAGGAACGTCGAGAGCCGGGTACGCGCGCCGGCACGGACGTTGATCATCGTCTGCCCGATCATCGCGCAGCCGCCCATCCCGCCGAAGATGCCGGTGACGATGTTCGCCACCCCCTGCCCCCACGCCTCCCTGGTCTTCGACGAGTGCGTGTCGGTGATGTCGTCGACCAGCTTCGCCGTCATCAACGACTCCATGAGCCCGACCAGGGCGAGCCCGACGGCGTACGGGGCGATGATGCGAAGCGTGTCGATCGTCCACGGCACGTGCGGGAAGCCGGGCGTGGGGAGGCTGGTGGCAACGCGCCCTCGTCGCCGACCGTCGGCACGACGATGTTCGTGACGGCGGTGAGGACGCTCACCACGATGATCGCCACGAGCGGTGCGGGGACGGCGCGGGTGAGTCTGGGGAGTAGGACGATGATCGCGAGCGCCAGCGCCACCAGCGGATAGACCATCCACGGCACGTGCACCAGGTGGGGGAGTTGCGCCGAGAAGATGAGGATCGCCAGCGCGTTGACGAACCCGACCATGACGCTTCGGGGCACGAACCTCATCAGCTTGGCCACGCCGAGCGCCGACAGCCCGATCTGGACGAGCCCGCCGAGGATGACCGCGGCGATCAGGTAGTCGATGCCGTGTGCCCGGGTCAGCGGAGCGACCACCAGGGCGACCGCGCCGGTGGCCGCGGAGATCATCGCCGGCCGGCCGCCGCAGATCGAGATGGTGACGGCCATCGTCACGGACGCGAACAGGCCGACCCGCGGATCCACGCCCGCGACGATCGAGAACGAGATGGCCTCGGGGATCAGCGCGAGACCGACGACGAGCCCGGCGAGGATCTCGGTGCGGGCGACCCGCGGGTTCCACCAGGTCGGACGGGGGACGTGCGGCCGTGCGGTGCTGAGGACGGAACTCATGGATCCTGTCAGAGTCGGAGGCTGTCGCGAGACGACGGTGCCTGCCACGACGCCGACCAGGTTACCCGTGCGGTCGGCGCGCGAGCGAGGACGAACCCGGCGGTGTGCCCGACGTCACGGCCCGCCCGAGGCGTCCCGGGTCCCGTACCCTGGACCGGTTATGACTGCGATCGACGAGACCCACCGCGCCCAGACGACGGCCGTGACCCCGACCGGCCCCGCCGCTCGGACCTACGAGGTGCGCACGTACGGCTGTCAGATGAACGTGCACGATTCGGAGCGGGTGTCCGGTCTGCTCGAGGAGGCCGGTTATGCCCGGGTCGCCGACGGCGACCAGGCCGATGTCGTCGTCTTCAACACCTGCGCGGTCCGGGAGAACGCCGACAACAAGCTCTACGGCAACCTCGGGCACCTCGCGCCGGTCAAGGCGGCCCGTCCGGGTATGCAGATCGCGGTCGGCGGCTGCCTCGCCCAGAAGGACCAGGGCGAGATCACCCGCCGGGCCCCCTGGGTCGACGTCGTCTTCGGGACGCACAACATCGGCTCGCTGCCCGTCCTCCTCGAGCGGGCCCGGATCGCCGAGGAGTCGCAGGTCGAACTGCTCGACGCCCTCGAGGTGTTCCCGTCGACACTGCCGTCCCGCCGCGAGTCGGCCTACGCGGCCTGGGTGGCGATCAGCGTCGGCTGCAACAACACCTGCACGTTCTGCATCGTCCCGTCACTGCGTGGCCGGGAGAAGGACCGACGGCCCGGCGACGTGCTCGCCGAGGTGCGGGCGCTCGTCGACCAGGGCGTGCTCGAGGTGACGTTGCTCGGCCAGAACGTGAACTCCTACGGCGTCGAGTTCGGCGACCGTTACGCCTTCGGGAAGCTGCTCCGCGCCTGCGGCAGTGTCGATGGCCTGGAGCGCGTGCGCTTCACGTCCCCGCACCCACGGGACTTCACGGCCGACGTGATCGACGCGATGGCGGCGACCCCGAACGTCATGCATCAGCTGCACATGCCCCTGCAGTCGGGCTCCGATCGGGTCCTCAAGGCGATGCGCCGCTCCTACCGGTCCGGGCGCTACCTGCAGATCCTCGCCGACGTCCGGTCGGCGATGCCGGACGCGGCCATCAGCACGGACATCATCGTCGGCTTCCCGGGTGAGACGGAGGCCGACTTCCAGGCCACGCTCGACGTGGTCGAGCAGGCCAGGTTCGCCCAGGCCTTCACGTTCCAGTACTCGATCCGGCCCGGCACCCCGGCTGCGCAGATGCCGGATCAGCTGCCGAAGCGGGTCGTGCAGGAACGGTACGAGCGGCTCGTGGCGCTGTGTGAGCAGATCGCCTGGGAGGAGAACAAGCGCCAGGTCGGCCGCACGCTCGAGGTGCTCGTGGCCGAGGGCGAGGGCAGCAAGGACGCCGCCACGGCGCGCATGTCCGGCCGCGCTCGCGACAACCGGCTCGTGCACTTCACGCCAGGCACCCAGCGTCCTCGACCAGGCGATGTCGTCGAGGTCGACGTGACGTACGCCGCGCCGCACCACCTCCTCTCCGACATTCCCGCGGCGTCGCTGCGCCGCACCCCGGCCGGCGACGCTTGGGAGCTTCGGCAGGCGACGCCGGCGGCGGCGACTCCGGCGGCACCGGTGTCGGGCGGTGTGTCCCTCGGGATGCCGTCGCTCCGTGCGTGATCCGGGATCGGCGGGGATGACACTCGCCGGGCGCCGGGACGATCCTCGGGTGCAGCGCCGGTGAGCAGCGGCGGTCCGCCGCGGCAGCCCACCGTCCACGACGTCGCCCGGGAGGCGGGCGTCTCCGCGTCGACGGTGTCCCGGGCCTTGCACGGTCGCGGTTACGCGTCGCCGGAGGTCCGCGAACTCGTGGCCGCCGTCGCGTCGCGTATCGGTTACGTGGCGGACGCGAACGCCCGCAGCCTCCGGGTGCGGACGAGCACGGCAGTCGGTGTGCTCGTCTCCGACCTGCGCAACCCGTACTACGCCGAACTCGCCGCCGGGATCGAGGTCGGGCTGACCGCCGCCGGGCGGCACATGCTCCTCGTGAACGACGACAGTGACCCGGTGAAGGAGGCCGAGGCGATCGCCGCCTTCGCCTCGATGCGGGTCGGCGGTGTGATCGTCACGCCGGTGAGCGAGCGGATCGCGAAGACCGCGAGGCAGTTCGGGTTGCCCCTCGTGTGTGCCGACCGCCCGGCCGGTCGTGCCCGCACGGACGTGGTCATGTCGGACGACCAGTCCGGCGGGTCCATGCTGACCAGGCACCTTCTGGAGCGTGGCCGGACTCGCATCGCGCTCCTGCTCGACGAGCAGCGCTGGAGCACCGGCGCCGGCCGGCTCGACGGCTACCGGCAGGCGCTGCGCGAGGCCGGGCTGGAGCCGGACGACGACCTGGTCGAGATGACGAGTTGGCACGCCGACGCGGCCGCGGCGAGCACGTTGGCCCTGCTGAAGCGGCGACCCGATGTCAGCGCCCTGATCACGGCCAACAACATCCTGGCGCAGGGTGCGTTCAGCGCGATGCGCGACGCAGCCGTCGGTATCGGCTCCGACGTCGCGCTCGCCACCTTCGACAGCCTCCCGTGGATGCGCCTGGTCGAGCCCGCCGTCACCGTGGTCAGCCAGCATCCGTTCGAGATCGGGCGTCGCGCGGCTCGAGCTGCTGGTGGCCCGCTTGGCCGATCCGGGCGACGATGCCGAACTCGTGCGCGAACTCATCCAGCCCGAGCTCATCGTGAGGGCCTCCAGCAGCCGCTGAGACTCGGGGCGCGGTCACCGTCGAGGCGGCAGAATGACCTCACCTCATGACCTGACCTCATGACCCAACCCGGACATGAGCTGCCACAGTCGTCGCGGTGGTTCGCCGCGCGTCCCGACCCTATGGGAACGTATCCACATGTCGCCGACCGCACCCGACCGCGTGCTCGCCCTCGACATCGGCGGCACGAAGCTGGCCGCCGGCGTCGTCGCCGCCGACGGCACCGTCTGCTCGTTCGAGTCGATGCCGACCCGGGTCGAGCGCGGACCGGGACCCGTGATGGCGAGTCTGGTCGGGCTCGCGCGCCGCGTCGTCGTGGCCGCCGGGACGGGGCCGGGCGAGCTCGCGGCAGCCGGGATCAGCTGTGGCGGTCCGCTCGACCCGGTGAAGGGCGTCGTCTACGGCCCGCCACCGAACCTGCCCGGATGGTCGGACGTGCCGGTCGTCGACCTCGTCAGCGCCGCCTTCGATCTGCCCACCGTGCTGAGAAACGACGCCAGCGCGGCCGCACTGGCCGAGAGCCGGTTCGGCCAGCTGGTGTGCGCCGTCGTTGGCCTACGTGACGATATCGACCGGCGTCGGCGGCGGACTGGTCGTGGACGGGGAGTTGTTCGACGGTGCCGTCGGCAATGGCGGCGAGCCCGGACACACGCCGGTCGACTGGCGAGGACGCGCGTGCCCGTGCGGCGCGGTCGGCTGCGCGGAGGCGTACGTGTCGGGTACGTCGATCGCTGCCAGGACCCGCGAAGCCGTGACCGCGTCGATGGCGGCCGGTGAGTTGCCACCGTCGTTGCTCACCCGCGGACGCGTCGCGGACCTGACGGCTGCCGATCTCACCGCCGCAGTCGTGGCCGGTGATCCGCTCGCGCGTCAGATCTGGGACGACACCGTGGCGATCATGACGAGTTGGCTCACCGGCCTCGTGAACGTGTGGGAACCGGCTCTCCTCGTTCTCGGCGGCGGGGTCACGAACGCCGGCCGCCAGCTCCTGCTCGATCCGGTGAGGACCGGTGTGAAGGCGCGTGCCATGCGAGCGGTCGCCGCCGACCTGCGGATCGAGTTCAGCCGGTTCGGCGACCGGAGCGGCCTGATGGGCGCGGCCGCGATCGCGTTGCCGCACACCCGGCAGCCCACGCACCGGCGTCCGACGCGACGGCGGCCGACGTACCGGTGGCCCACGCACCGGCAGTCCGAGGCGACGGCGGCCGACGCCCGCCGCAACGGTGACGCGGCGTGAGCGGTGTGGTCGGGGCCGACGACGGCACCGGCGCGGAGGTCTCGGCGGTCCTGCTCGACCAGTGGCAGCGCCACGTCGACGTGGCCGTGGACCTGCGTGCAGTGCTGCCCACCGTCGCCGAGGTCGCGACGCGGCTGATCGACCGCTACCGACGGGGCGGGATCCTCTACACGTTCGGGAACGGCGGGTCGGCGGCCGATGCGCAACACCTCGCCGGGGAGATGATCGGCCGGTATCTGCGGGAGCGGCGGCCGCTCCCCGCGGTGGCGCTGTCGACCGATCCGTCGGTCACGACCTGCATCGCCAATGACTACGGCTACGACGACGTGTTCGCGCGGCAGGTGACAGCGCTGGTGCGGGCCGACGACGTGGTCATCGGCTTCTCCACCTCCGGGACCTCACCGAGTGTCGTCGACGGCCTGGCCGCCGCCCGCGCGGCCGGTGCCCTGACGGCGCTGTTCACCGGATCCCGCGCAGATCGATCGACGTTGGACGCCGCCGTCGACATCCTCGTCGTGGCGCCCGTGCCGGAGACGGCGCGCGTCCAGGAGATGCATCTGCTGATGCTCCACCTGATCTCCGACATCGTCGACCGTTGGGCCGTGGCAACCGAACCGGTCTCCGGCACCGAGCCCGACACCGAATCCAGCGAACCCACAGAACAGTGAGCCCCACCGAGATGAAACGCGGACCCCTGCACATGATCGGCAACGCACACATCGACGCCGTGTGGCTCTGGCACTGGCAGGAGGGGTACCAGGAGGCGCGGGCGACGTTCTCGTCCGCCCTCGACCGCATGGAGGAGTTCCCGGACTACACGTTCACGGCCGACTCGATCGCCTACCTGGCCCAGATCCTCGAGCACGATCCGACTCTCTTCGACCGTGTCGTCGAGCGGATTCGCGAAGGCCGGTTCGAGATCGTCGGCGGTTGGTGGGTCGAACCCGACTGCAACCTGCCGAGCGGCGAGGCCTTCGCGCGTCATGCGCTGTACTCGCAGCGATTCCTTCATCACCACACCGGGAAGATCGCGACGGTCGGATGCAACGTCGACCCGTTCGGGCACAACGTGATGCTGCCGCAACTGCTGAGCAAGGCGCGGATGAACGGGTACGCCTTCCTGCGGCCCAGCCCGAACGAGAAGGAGCTGCCGGCGCAGACGTTCTGGTGGGAGTCGCCCGACGGGTCGCGCGTGATGGCGTACCGGATCCCGCACGAGTACTGCTCCGACGGCGGCCAGGTGATCGGCCACGTCACGAAGGCGCTCCAGCAGGCCCCGGTGACGACGGAACCGCTGATGGTGTTCTACGGGGTCGGTAATCACGGTGGCGGACCCACGGTCGACAACATCGTGTCCATCGAGAAGCTGGCGACCCGCGACCTGTTCCCGGAGATGTTCCCGTCGAGCATGCGTCGCTTCTTCGACGAGGTCGACCCGGCGTCGTTGCCGGTCGTCGCCGACGAACTCCAGCCCCACGCGGTCGGTTGCTATGCGGCGAACTCCGACTTCAAGAAGCTGATGCGACGGACCGAGTGGCAGCTGCTGACGGCCGAGCGATGGTCGACGATCGCGTCCGCGGTAGCGGGCCGGCCGGACGGGAGTGCGGCGTTCGTCGAAGCCTGGAAGCAGGTTCTCTTCAACCAGTTCCACGACACCATGGCCGGCACCGCCATCGAACCGGCCTACCAGGACGCGCGTGACCAGATGGGCGAGGCGGCGAGCATCGGTGCGCGCTGGCAGAACGCTGCCGTCCAGGCGATCGCGACGCACATCGACATCCCGGCGGAACCGGACATGGTGCCGGTCATCGTGTTCAACCCGCACGCCTGGCCCGTGCAGACGACGGCGGAGTTCGAGTTCCGGTTCTCGCACCCGTTGCCGCGGAGCATCCGCCTGGTCGACGACACCGGCGCGGCCGTCCCGTTGCAGCAGGTCCGTTCGCACGGCCGGGCCACCGGCCGGCGGCGGATCGCGTTCCGGGCCGACGTGCCGCCGATGGGGTACCGGGTGTACCGGATGTTTCCGCTCGAGGCGGTCGACGGCGCCGACACGTCGGGGTTCGGCAGCGGAGCGCCGATCGAGTCCGATCCGTCGAGCGGTGTCGAGGTTCTCGACAACGGCATCGTCCGTGCGGTGATCGACCGCAGCACCGGACGTCTCCTCGAGCTGTCGCGCGAGGGAGCGCCGTCGGTCCTCGACCCCGACGCTCCGGAGCACCTTCAGCTCATCGACGACCCGACGGACACGTGGAGCCACGGTGTCCGTTCGTTGTGGGCGACCAAGGGTGCCTTCGACTGCGTCGAGGTCGTGCGGACCGCGGACGGGCCGGTGCGGCAAGCGGTGTGGCTGCGCTGGGAGTCGGGGAAGTCGCGGGTGTGGGAGGAGTACGTGCTGGACGCGGGATCGTCGCGACTGGACGTGCGAACCCGGATCGACTGGCAGGAATCCCTGACGGCGTTGAAGATCTGCGTCGGAGTCGGGGTCGACGGTGCGGTCGCGACGCACGAGGTGCCGTACGGGCATCTGGAGCGGCCGATGAACGGGCACGAATTCCCGAGCCACGCGTGGGTGGACATCTCCGGTGTGCGAAGCTGTCGTCGCGGACCGGCACGCCTCGGGCCGGCTCGTCGCGGTCCGGGGCCGGACTGGCGATGCTGAACGACGGCAAGTACTCGTTCGCGGTGCGCGCCGGAGGGCCTGGCGAGGACGAGCGACCGGTGCTGGCGATGACGGCCGTGCGGAGTCCGGCGTATGCGTGGCACGACCCGTACCTGCTGTCCGACGCCGAGTTGGCGCACGGTGAGTACGCGATCGTCGATGCCGGCCTGCAGTCGTTCACGTACTCGTTGGTCCCGCACGCGGGCGATTGGCGCGATGCCGGGGTGGTACGGGCCGCGCAGCAGTTGAACGCGGAGCCGACCGTGCTGGTCGACTCCTTCCACGCGGGCGAGCTGGGTTGGTCGGGGTCGTTCGGGAGCATCACCGGGCAGGGCGTGGTGGTGAACGTGCTGAAGACGCCGGAGGACGGGTCGGTGGACGGTGCCGTGGTGGTGCGGGCGTACGAGACGTTCGGCCGTCGGGCGTCGGTGACCCTCCGGCTGCCGCTGCTCGATCGGGACGTCCGCCTGCGATTCGGGCCGAGCGAGATCAAGACGATCCGGGTGTCGCGTTCGGGTGACGTGGAGGCGTTGGACCTGCTGGAGTGGGACCCGGCGGCACCCGTCCCGTCGGAGCCGGAAGGCGGCGCGCGGCGCTGACAACCGGCCCAGTGACCGGGCCGGGAACGGTCCGCGACCAGATCGTTACGGGTTCGTAGCACTCGAATCGTCCACTGGACGGGCTATCACGTAACGTGATCGTGCTCAACGTCGAGTGACGATCATGGGAGGCTCCGGCAGCCGCGGGCGCGACGTGGCTGAAGACACAGGTCCCCGACGAGTTCGAAGTGGGGGGCTTTCGATGTCCACAATGGGTCGCGCCGTCCGCCGCGTCGCTCGCGCTGCCGTGCCGATGTCTGTCGTACTCGCCGCTGTGTTCGTGGCTTTGCCGTCGGCTCACGCGGATCGTCGTGGGGTGACGCCGCGGATCGCCACGGCGAGCACACTCCCCTCGATCGTCGCCCATCGGGGCGGGACGCCCGGGCTCGCGGAGAACACGATCCCGGCCTTTCTTGCCGCCATCCACAATCGGGCCGACGCGATCGAGACTGACGCCCGGTTCTCGGCCGACGGGGTACCGGTGATCATCCACGACAGCACACTCGACCGGACGACGTCGTGCAGGGGTGCGGTGACGGCACAGACGGTGAGGCAGCTTCGGGCGTGTGGAATCCCATCGCTGTGGTGAGGAGCGTCGACGACCGCCCGCGAGTGCCGGATGGCCCGAGCGTAGGGTCGTGGGCATGACCATTTACGACCATGAGGTCGCTGCTCTCGGCGGCGCCCCCGCAGACCTGCACGACTATGCCGGCAAGACCGCTTTGATCGTGAACGTCGCGTCCAAGTGCGGGCTCACCCCGCAGTACGCCGGGCTGGAGAAGCTGCAGGAACGCTATGGGGACAAGGGATTCACGGTTCTCGGTTTCCCGTGTAACCAGTTCGGCGGCCAGGAGCCGGGAACCTCGGCGGAGATCGAGACGTTCTGTTCGACGACCTACGGCGTCACGTTCCCGATGTTCGAGAAGATCGAGGTCAACGGTGAGGGGCGCGACCCGCTCTACACCGAGCTGACCGCCGTTCCGGACGCAGAGGGCGAAGCCGGCGACGTGCAGTGGAACTTCGAGAAGTTCCTCATCGCACCCGACGGGACGATCGTCAAGCGCTTCCGGCCGGGCACCGAGCCGGAGTCCGATGAGGTCGTCTCGGCGATCGAGGCGAACCTCCCCGCCTGACGGTCAGGGTCCTGCGACGCCGGCGTCCCCCGCGGTCAACGCAGTGAGATTGTCGCGGATCCAGCGGGCGTCGCTGCGGTAGAGCGCGACGTGATCGGCCAGTTCGGCATTGGAGGCGACCCGTTCTGCGGTGAAGGCCGCGAGGTCGTCGAGCCGACGGATGGCGGTTTCCGCGATGCCCTCGGCGGTGAGTTCGTGCCCGTAGACGTCGGTGACGAGTCGGAGCCGTCGCGCCTTCTCGACTGCCGGTGTCGGGGGAGTGTCGGTGTTGTCCGGCGCGGTCAAGGGCACGAGCCGGTAGGCGAGGTAGGCCAGATCCCACACCCGTGGTCCCGGGGAAGCCGTGTCGCAGTCGATGACACCCGTCAGCGTGTGGTCGTCGGCGAAGACCATGTTGTACGGGGCGAAATCGTTGTGGCAGACGACTTCGGCGGGCGCGTGAGCAGGTAGCTGCCAGACGTCGTCCGGAGTCGTGAAGGCGGTGGTGGCGTCATGGAACTCGGCCATCCGCTCGACTGCTGAGGTCAGCACGGCGTCGTCCCAGATCCAGGCAGGCAGCGGGTAGGCGGGGACGTAACCGGGCAGGTAGCTGAGGATCTCGCGGCCGGCGAGGTCGAACCCGAGCGCTCGCGGGAGCCAGCCGACACCGTGTTCGTGCAGATGGTCGAGCAGTCGATGGATCGTCGGAGTCCAAGGCCCGGCGGCGCGATGGACGGTGTCGCCGATCCGTTCGACGGCGTTCATGTTGCCGCCGGTGAGCCACTCGGAGTCATCGGTCGGTGGGGTCGTGTCAGTCATCGCGGACGATCCTTGTGCGGGCGCGACGCATCGGCAACTCGACAACAGTGGCAACTCGACATCGGTCAGGTCCGCTGTGGGTGGCGCACGTGCCGGATCGGCTTCCGATCCGGATCATGGTGTGCAGGCGGGATGGTGTCGGGATAGCCGTCGAGCCCCATGCGCATGTGCCACTGCTCGTGTTCGGGCACCTGCCGATCCGGCTCGATGAGCCGATGGTGATGTCGGCAGAGTAGAACGCCGTTGCCGAGGCTCGTTCGACCACCGTCCCACCAAGGGATCAGGTGGTGGGCTTCGCAGGCCCGCGGTGGTCGGTCGCAGCCGGGGAAGACGCACCCCTGGTCCCGGGTCTGGAGCGCTTGCCGAAGCCCGCCAGCGAAGAGCCGTTGTTCGCGTCCCACATCGAGCGGCTGGCCCGTCCCGTCGAGAACGACGGGGATCAGATCGGCGTCACACGCGAGGTGTCGTGCCTCCCCGGCGCTGATCACCTCGCCCGAGTCGATGAGAGTGGCGGTGCGGACGCCGTGGACGAGGGTGTCGTAGTCGAGGAGGACGGTGATCCTGGGGCGGTCGCCGCCGTGAGCGGGCGCAGCGGCCTCGCTGCAGTACGACGCGGTGATCGTGACGAGTGCATCGGCTCGGCGTTGCTCGATGGGTCGCCGGTCACCTCCGTCCGGCTCGAGGTCGATCCCACGCTGGTCGTGGTTGGCGATCGCATCGACGACTGCCCGTAGTGCTTCGCCGTCCGAGATCGGCAGCTTGCCCCAGAGGTAGAGGCTTCCGTGGCCGTCGTGCCCCCAACGCAGGTAGCGAGTCCGCCGTGCTTCGGCTTCCTCGCGTTCGAGCCGCTCGGCCTCGGCCGCTTCGGCGATCTCCGGAGCGACGACATCGACCACGTGGTGCGCAAGTCGGGTCAAGCCGAGCGGGTCGTACGTCGCGGCGTAGCCGACCATCGCTTGCTTCGGCTGCCTGGATTTGGTCGTCGGTCAGATCCGGTGGGAGCTGGTCGAGCACGCCGGCAATGGCGGTGGCCTGCTCACCGGACAGGGTGCCACTGGCGAGGGCTCGCTCTGTCTGGTCGAACCGGGTGTTCAACGCCGTGGCCACGAGGACATCCCGCTTGGCCGACCGCGCGGACTGTGCACAGGTCGCACGTAGCCAGCCGGCAGTGTCGAGCCCGAACTCGTGTTGGCAGACCTGTCGCTGTTCCAGCTCGGCGAGCATGGACATCCGCAATGCTTCCTGCATCGCTGTCGTTGCCTGGACCTGCTGGTAGGCGATGAGCATCTCCGCGTCAGTGAGCCGCCAGAGCTGTGTCGAACCTGACTCGGCCAGTGGACGCAACAAAGCTTCCACGCCACCGATCGCCACGACGACCGGATGGTCGGCAGGAGGCGGATCGGTGATCGACATGCCATCAACCTAGACGTGACCACCGACAGTTCACGGTCGAGAATGACCTTGTGGAGAAGACAATTCGGCGGGCGGTGCTACCTCCGTCAGATCGTCCGGACGAACGACCAGCTCGGCGCCATGATCATCCTCTGCTCAGCACAGCATGAGATTCGACGATCGCCAGTTGGGCCCGTGCTGGTCAGCTCGAGCGGGTCGAGCGTCCCGTTCAGTGCGCCGGCGACCCACCTCACCGTCCAGTGCGACGTCGCCGTGATCGAGAACTTCCCGCTTGCCTGATCGGCGCTCGACGTCGAGTAGACGTGGCCGCAATCAGGTGAGGGTTCGACGGAGTCGCTCTCCGGCCGGGCAGTGCCTTGGTCACATCGGACGGTCGTGCCGTCACCCATGGTCCAGTCCACGTAATCGACGGCTGCGGTGACCGTGACGGTGAGACCACGCTCGGTCTTGGACTTGGATTCCGGACCCCAGGTAGTCGCGGACGGATCGTCGACCCACATCCACACCGGCAAGCCGATCAGGCTCGCTGACGTGGGGCCAGGCTTAGGCGCGAGGCCGATATCCACCGCTCGCAGATTGATGCTCGCCAGAATCTCGCCAGCGATGGTGGCCGGGTCGGGCGGAGGTTGGCATTTCGACCACGACGAAGTCGTCCGTGAACTGGCTACCCGCATAGACAGGGCTGACGCAGGAGTACCAACTCGTCCAACCCGTCCCACGTCATCTCGCCGCCGTACTGCTTCCCGTAACACTGTTTGAGTTCCACCAGGTGCCAGCGCTCGTGCTGCAGGGAATCGTGCGAGGCGGTGTCGAGAACTTGTGGTCGACGCACGCTGCTGGGCCGCGGCCGAGTTGCTCGTGTTCGTCGGCTTGATCGTCTGCTGGCTTCCGTCGGACGAGTGCGTTTCGCTGGCATTGACGGCCATCCGCATTCTGAGCCGCAGCCTCGGCGCCTTCGCGCACGCGCGCGTCCACGAAGCGTGGCAGGAAGCAGTCGCGACACCGAAGAGTCGCGATGGCCGCGATTGCGCTTCAGCACGTCGTGGCTCTCATCGACGATGAACTGACTCGCCACCGTTCGCGGGCTGGCCACGACTGCGTTGACCACGTCGAAGGTGGGTTGGGCGCCGGACGATTCGGCCTGGCACGAGGTGCGACTTTCCCGTCTTGTCGACGAGGTCGATCTTGCTCGTGTCGAGGCATACGTCAATCGAGACACGATCGCCGGCGGATCGCGTTGGATCCGCGGCTTGACCGTGTTTTCGCAACGCGCGCGTCGTCGAAGGTCGCACGGCCGGTCTGATGCTGCCCCGCGAGCGAAGGTCAGCGATAATGCTCTCGGCATCGCTTGAACTCGGTCCCAGACGGCACGCAGTCGAGAGTCGGGCCGTCGTCGTGTCTGCCGCAGGAGGTGGCTGTCCCGAGAGTGCGTCGGTGTCGACGTAGTACTTCCCGACCATCGCAACGGCGTCTGCTGCGGCCTGCGCTCGGGGCGTCAAGACGGGAGCCGACTTCGTTGGTGTGGGCGTCGGTGTAGCTGTTGCAGTGGCCGTCGCTGTCGGTGTGGCCGATGTCGACGCGCTCGAGGCCGTCGGCGGCGGCGTCGAGCTCGGGTCGTCCTTCGTGCACGACACGGCGCCGCACGTCATGACGGCGGCGGCCGTCACGGCGGTCAGTCGTCTCAGCGGAGTCATGCGAGCGGCCCTTCGGTCTCGAGATTGCCGCAAAGCATGCACTAGATGTGTGTAGGTCCGTACACAGGCGGCCCAGCTGTGGACAGAGGCTGACCGGCTGGCTGGACCGCGCCACTGACAGCGCGCTGCCTGTGGACAACCGCGGCTCACCGACGGTGATCGTTCGGTCTGGTGCGTACCCCCGCGGCAGCGTCGACGGACCACCGCCCGCCGAGGAGTCCCTCGATGCACCGGGAGTGGCTCGTCCTGCGGAGACGTGAGCTGCCTTGCCATGGGCCGAGCATGGCCGACCCGCCGCGCCCCCGGGTCTCGCCGAGGGACACCTGTGGACAACGCGGATCACCGACGAAGTGCGCAAACCGGCGACGACCGAACCGACGTGTCCCGGCCGACCGACTACCGCCCGCCCAGCAGTCCCTGCTCGTACGCCGTGGCCACCGCAGCCGCGCGGTCCCGCACGCCCGAGCTTCTCGTACACGTGCACCAGGTGCGTCTTCACCGTCGCCTCGCTGATGAACAGCGACTTCGCGATCTCCCGGTTCGACGTCCCCCGCGCCACCAGTCCCAGGACCTCGCGCTCCCGTGAGCTCAGCGGTTCGCCGGCCGGCTCCCGCACCCGCGACATCAGCTTGGCCGCGATCGCAGGGGACAACACCGGTTGCCCGGTCGCGGCTGCCCTGATTCCGGCGACGAGCTGATCCCTCGGCGCGTCCTTCAGCAGGTACCCGGTGGCCCCGGCCTCGATCGCGGGGATCGTGTCCGAGTCGGCGCCGTAGGTCGTGAGGACCAGTACCCGGCACCGGAGCTTCCGCCGGCCGATCTCCCTGATCGCCTCGACCCCGCCGCCTCCGGGCATCCGCAGGTCCATCAGTGCGACGTCGGGGTCGACCCGCGCGATCAACTCGACCGCCGCAACCCCGTCGGCGGCTTCCCCGACGACCTCGATCTCCTCGCCGGACAGCATGCCGCGCAAGCCGTCGCGGACCACGGGGTGATCGTCGACGACCACGAGTCTGATCGGCGCCGACACCGGCGCTGCCCCGGCCGCGTCAGTCATCGCATCCGTCCGTGCCGTTCTCACGGCCGATCGCCGGCACGCGAACCGAGATCGCGGTTCCCCCGTCGGGCTCGGACTCGACCTCGAGCGCGCCGGAGACTCGCATCGCCCGCAACCGCATGCCGGGAATCCCGAAGCCGGACGACCGATCGTCGACGCCGTCGGGGGCCGGCAGGGCGGCATCGGCGCTGAAGCCTCGCCCGTCGTCGCGGACGTCCAATGTCACCTCGTCGTTCATGTAGGACAGCGTCACGCCGACCCGAGTCGCGGCTGCGTGCCGGGCGATGTTCGTCAACGACTCCTGGGTGATGCGCAGCAGCGTCGCCTCGATCTCCTCGTGCAGCGGACGGACCGGCCCCGTGGTCTGGAGGACCGCCGGAACACCCGTGTCGGCCGACCACTGGGCGACCAGGGCCCGTACGGCGTCGGGCAGCGCGTCGTCGGTCAACTCCCGCGGCCCCAGCGCCCGAACCGAGCGCCTGGCTTCGTCGAGGCTGTCCCGAGCCAGCTGGGCAGCACGATCGACGTGGTCGGACGCGTCCGCCGGCGCCGAGCGGGCAGCCTGCAACTGCGTCACGATGCCGGCAAGTCCCTGAGCGATCGTGTCGTGGATCTCGCGCGCAAGCCGCTGACGTTCGTCCTGGACGCCCGCTTCACGCGCCTGCACGAGGAGTTGTCGCTGCAGCGCGACGTTCTCGGCCATCGCGTCCTCGAGCCGGCGGTTCGTGTCCTCCAGGGTCGAGATCATCACCACGCGGGACTCACTCAACGCGTTCTGCTTCAAGGCCTGGTGGAGGAAGACCGTGGCCAGGCCGAAGTTCAACCCGAACAGTCCGACCGCGACGATCGCCTGGCCCACGCTGCGCGGCGGCAGGCCGCCGGACTGCGACCCGGCCAGGATCAGCGCCGTCGCGGCGACCATGACGGTTGCCTGCCGTCGACTCGGGAGTTCGTCGGCGTCGATGTAGCCGATGAACGCCGCGACAGCGAAGAACGGGTTGATCACCGTGAGCACGAACAGGAGAACGACCCGCACGTACAGGTAGATCTGGGCGTCGAAGGGCCCGCCGCGCCAGTACGGCCGGACGGCTGTCCACCACAGCAGCCAGAGCAGGGTGACGACGATGCCGCCGACCAGCAGGCTGATCCGCGCGGCGCCTGGCCACAACCTCTGCTGGGTGCCCAGGGCGAGCACCGACCCGGTCGCGAACAGCGCGTAGGTGACGGCGATCGTCAGCCGTCGGCCACCCTCGGGCGTCTGCGCGAACATGCTGTCGCGCCACCTTCCGGCCGCCCAGGTGAGCGTTCCCGATCGCGGAAGGGTCGGGACAGCGCCGGTGCGCCGGGCGTCGGGGGCGGCACCAGCGCCGTTCACCCCGGCGCGGGCCACCATCCGGTCGTCCGTCATCCGACTCGTCACCTTCACTCCCAGCGGAAGAACCGCGCCGCTGCCGCGATCAGGACCACGATCCATGCTGCCACGATCCCGAGTTGCCACCACTGCGGCCACGACCCGGCGGCAGCGTCCGTCAGTGCCTGGGACGCCGCGCCCATCGGCAGGATCTCCACGATGGTGCGCAGTGTGGACGGCATCGTCGAGACCGGGAGCCACAGACCGGCACTGAACATCATCGGGAAGAACAGGATGGTGCCGATCGTCGCCGACACCTTCGTCGTGGGCGCCAGCGCGCTCAGCGTGCCGCCGATCGCCAGCGCAGCCAACAGGGCCAGGACATAGGCGAACAACCATCCGACGGGGGCCTGCGGGAGCTTGACGTCGAACGCCACCTTCCCGACCACCAGCGCGATGATCGTCGACGCCAGCACGGCCACGGCGTGCACCGCGATCTGGGCCACGAGCAGGCTCGCGGGTCGCATCGGTGTCACCGCCAGGCGGCGCAGGACACCACGCTCCCGGTAGCCCACCAGCACCGGCGGCATCGACTGGAGGGCCGCCATCAGCATCGACAACAGGATCACGATCGGGAGGTACAGGTCGATGACACGTTGCCCGCCGAGGTCGGCACTCGGTTCGCGAAACGCCGGGATCAGTCCGAGGATCACCAGCAGCACGCTGGGGAAGACGAGAATCCAGAACAGGGCCTGCGGCTCGCGCAGGAACAGGCGTGCCTCGGTCGTCATCACGGCGCGGGTGGCGCCACGTGGTGCACCGGTGGCCGACGGCTGCGGCATGAGCGTGAGGTCGGCGGTCATCGAAGCGCCCCTTCCGAAGTCGACGACGTAGCGGCCGAGGTCGACGACGACCGGCCGTCGCGGGACCGGACGATCCGGTACCGGAGTCCGGTTCGTGCGCAGTCAGCCGGACGAACGCGTCGTCGAGGCTCGCCTGCTGGACACGCAACTGGTGCAGGACGATGCCGTCGCGCGCCAGTGCGGTGACCAGCTCGGTGATCGCCGCGTCCGAGCCCGACACCGAGACCCGCTCACCGTGCCGCTCGACCGAACCGACGGCAGGCAACGCGCGGAGCTGCTCGATGTCCACGTGGCCGGAGGGGACGAAGGTGATCACCTGGGTCTGCGTCGCGCCGGCCAGGTCGGCCGGGCTCCCAGCAGCGATGACCCGTCCGCCGGACCCGTCACCGTTGTCGATCACGACGACGCGGTCGCACAGCCGTTCGGCCTCTTCCATGAAGTGCGTGACGAGCACGACTGTCACACCGGCGTCGCGAATGTCCTCGACCAGCGACCATGTCTCCCGTCGGGCCGCCGGGTCCAGACCGGTGGTCAGCTCGTCGAGGACGACGACCTCGGGACGTCCGACCAGCGCGAGCGCAATGGAAAGCCGCTGCTTCTGGCCGCCGGAGAGTTTGGCGAAGCGGACGGCCGCGTGCTCGGTCAGCCCGAGCCGGGCGAGCAGTTCGCGCCAGTCGGCGGGCTCGGGGTAGAAGCTCGCGAACAGCGTCATCGCCTCGGCCACGGTGATCTTGTTCTGCAGTTGGCTCTCCTGCAGCTGGGCACCGAGCACCGACGTCACCGCGGACCGGTCGTGATGGGGATCCCGACCGAGCACCCGCACGGTCCCGCTGTCGGGCACCCGCAGGCCCTCGATGCATTCGACGGTGGTGGTCTTACCCGCGCCGTTCGGCCCGAGGATCCCGAAGATCTCGCCCGCTTCGACGGTGAACGAGACGCCGCCGACGGCGTGACGCTCGCCGTAGCTCTTGTGGAGGTCGTCGACCTCGATGACAGGTGATGGCATGCGACCAAGCCTGCCGGTTCACCCCACCACCCGCATCGGTCGCGAGGCTCCCTCTCGTCCGCGTGGGTGCGACCCGGACATCAACCGATCGGATGATGCCGTCGCCTGCAACCACCCGGTCCGGACGGCGCCATCGCCCGTCCGTCCAGTCCCTGGCCGGGGTCGCGGTCGCCGTAACAGGCTCGTAATGTGGAGCCCGCCACCGGGCCCGTTCGGCACTGCGTTCATCGGCGCCCGCTTCACCCATCTCCCTCGGAGGACGTCCCCGCATGCACGACGACCGCGCCTTGATCGAAGGGCGCCTCCGCCGCGCCGTTCGCGACCGCATCACACCTGCCCTGTACGGCACCACAGCGCCGCTGTCCGTCACCGTCTGGCACGCGCCGGCCGAGCCCGTCAGCTTCGACGACGCGACCGGTCAGACCTTCACCGAGACCTCCGTGGGGGAGAAGTGGGGGCGCGCCTGGGCGACCTCCTGGTTCCGGTTCTCCGGTGAGGTACCGGCCGAGTTCGACGGCAAGCCCGCGGAGGTCGTCGTCGACCTGGGCTTCCTGCGTGGACCCGGCTTCACCGCCGAGGGCCTCACGTACACGATCGAGGGCCAGCCGCTCAAGGCCATCAACCCCTACAACGCCTACCTCCCGTTGAGCGGTCTCTATCGCGGTGCGAACGCGGTCGACGCGACCAGCGACGACGCGCTCGGCCAGGGTGCCGTGAGCGGCAAGGGCCGTGACAACGCCAAGGGCGGTGCGCAGATCGACTTCTACGTCGAGGCTGCGGCCAACCCCGAGATCATGGAGAACGGGTTCAACCCGACCCAGCGAGGCGATTGGGACACCGCGGGCGACACTCCGCTGTTCGAACTCGAGAAGGCGGAGATCGCCCTCCTCAACGTCGAGGTCTACGAGCTGCTCTTCGATCTGGACGTGCTCGGTGAGCTCATGGAGCAGCTCCCGCTCGAGCTCCCGCGCCGGTGGGAGATCCTGCGCGGTATCGACCGTGCGCTCGACGCACTCGACTACACCGACATCCCCGGCACGGCCGCGGCCGCCCGGGCCGAGCTCGCACCGATCCTGGCCAAGCCGGCCTACGCCTCGGCCCACGAGATCTCCGCAGTCGGGCACGCGCACATCGACTCGGCGTGGTTGTGGCCGCTTCGCGAGACCGTGCGCAAGGTCGCCCGCACCGTGTCGAACGTGACGGCGCTGGCCGCCGACAATCCCGGTTTCGTGTACGCGTTCTCCTCCGCGCAGCAGCACGCCTGGATGAAGGACCACCACCCGCTGGTGTGGGAGAAGCTGAAGAAGGCTGTCGCGGACGGCGTCATCGTCCCGGTCGGCGGCATGTGGGTCGAGTCCGACACGAACATGGTCGGCGCCGAAGCGATGGCCCGCCAGTTCGTGCACGGCAAGCGGTTCTTCCTGGCCGAGTACGGGATCGAGACCGACGAGGTCTGGTTGCCCGACACGTTCGGCTACTCCGGCGCGCTCCCGCAGATCGTGAAGTTGTCGAACACGACCAACTTCCTCACCCAGAAGATCAGCTGGAACCAGACCAACAAGTTCCCGCACCACTCGTTCATGTGGGAAGGCATCGACGGCACGCGCGTGTTCACGCACTTCCCGTCGGCCGACACCTACAACGGCACGTTCAGCGGCCGCGAACTCGCGTACTCGGCGTCGAACTACCAGGACAAGGGATCGGGCAACCGGTCGCTGCTCCCGTTCGGCTTCGGCGACGGCGGCGGCGGACCCACCCGCGAGATGCTGGCCCGAGCCAAGCGCACCGAGAACCTCGAAGGGTCCACCAAGGTCACCATCGAGCGGCCCGACACGTTCTTCACCAAGGCCAAGGAAGACCTGCCCAAGCCGGCGGTCTGGTCCGGTGAGCTCTACCTCGAGCTGCACCGCGCCACGTTGACCTCGCAGGCGAAGACCAAGCAGGGCAACCGGCGCAGCGAGCACCTGCTCCGCGAAGCCGAGTTGTGGTCCGCGGCCGCACTGGTGGCCGGCGTGCAGGACTACCCGTACGCCGACCTCGACCGGATCTGGAAGACGGTGCTGCTGCACCAGTTCCACGACATCCTGCCCGGCAGCTCGATCCACTGGGTGCACCGCGAGGCCGAGGCGACCTACGCCCGGATCGGCGGCGAGCTCGAGGCCATCATCGGTGCTGCTCAGCAGGCGCTGGCCGGCGAGGGTGACCAGCCGGTCGTCTTCAACGCCGCCCCGCACATCCGCGACGGCGTGCCGGCGCTCGGCGCGGGTCCGGCGGCGGACACCGGTGCCGCCACGATCACCGCTGCCGACGGCGGGTTCGTGCTCGACAACGGTCTGATCCGCGTGACGATCGACAGCCGTGGGCTCATCACCTCGGCGGTGGACCTCGACCTCGATCGTGAGGCCGTCGCTCCCGGTCAGGCCGCGAACCTGCTCCAGATCCACCCGGACACCCCGAACATGTGGGACGCCTGGGACGTCGACAAGTTCTACCGGAACAAGGTCACCGACCTCGTCGAGCTCGACAGCCTCGAGCAGGTCGGCGACTCGATCAAGGTGGTCCGCTCGTTCGGGTCGTCCACGGTCGCCCAGACGCTGACGGTCCCGGCCGGTGGCAAGCGGGTCGAGGTCACCACCGAGGTCGACTGGCACGAGCGCGAGAAGTTCCTCAAGGCCGCCTTCCCGCTCGACGTGCACGCCGAGCGGAGCGCCGCGGAGACGCAGTACGGGCACGTCTTCCGGCCGACCCACGTCAACACGTCATGGGAGGTCGCGAAGTTCGAGATCTGTGCCCACCGCTTCCTGCACGTCGAGGAGCCCGGCTTCGGGGTCGCGCTCGTCAACGACTCGACCTATGGACACGACGTCGGCCGCACCGCCGACGCCGACGGCCGGACCACGACGACCGTGCGGCTCTCGCTGTTGCGGGCGCCGCTGTTCCCCGACCCGGTCACCGACCAGGGCGGCCACACGCTGCGCTACGCGATGGTGATCGGCGCCGACGTCATCGACGCCGTGGCCGACGGGTACCGCATCAACCTGCCCGCCCGCACGGTCACCGGCGCGAACACCGTCGAGCCGCTCGTGACGGTGAGCAACCCGAATGTCGTGGTCTCCTCGGTGAAGGCTGCCGACGACGGCTCGGGCGACATCGTCGTCCGGGTCTACGAGGCCACGGGTGCACGGGCGAAGGCGGTCGTGACGCCGACGTTCGCCACCACCGGCGTGACGGAGTCCGACCTGCTCGAGCGCCCGTTCGGGGAGCGCGAGCTCGACCAGGACGGTCCGGTGGCGCTGTCGCTGCGCCCGTTCGAGATCGTCACCCTGCGTTTCGCCCGCTAGTCGGAGCGTCTCGCGAGCACGCCACCTCGGGGCGGTTCGGCCAGCCGGCCGGGCCGCCCCGTTCGTGTCCCCCCGCCCGGTGGTGTACCGGAGGCCGGGCAGAACTCGAGTCGGCCAGGTCGAAGGCAGGCTCGTCACGCGGCGACGCTCGGACTTCTGCCCGGCGAGCGGTACGCGGTCAGACCGTCCGGCAGTTCGGGTGATCGGGTCGAGAGGCTCTCACCAGGCCGCCGGCTTGTAGTCCTTGAGGAAGCTGCCGTACAGATCGACACCGGCCTCGCCGACGACGATCGGGTCGTAGACGCGTGCGGCGCCGTCCACCAGGTCCAGGGGAGCGCGGAACCCCTCCTCCTGGAGCCGGACCTTCGTGAAGTGCGGGCGCTCGTCGGTGATCCACCCGGTGTCGACGGCGGTCATGAGGATGCCGTCGGTCTCGAACATCTCGCCGGCACTCGTGCGTGTCAGCATGTTGAGAGCCGCCTTGGCCATGTTCGTGTGGGGATGGCCGGGGCCCTTGTACGCGCGGCCGAACTGACCTTCCATCGCGGACACGTTGACGATGTAGGTACGTCGCGCGGTCGAGGACGCCAGCGACGATCTCAGCTTGCTGATCAACAGGAACGGCGCCGTCATGTTGCAGAGCTGGACTTCGAGCATCTCCAGCGGGGTCACCTGATCGATCGACTGCGTCCAGCTGTTGACACTGGCCACGTCGGGGACGAGCCCGCCGGCGTCGATCGCGGTGCCGGCGGCGAGCCGCTCGAGCGACGCGGATCCGGCCGTGAGGGCCAGCGAGGTCAGTTCGTCGGCGACCTCGGCGTCCGACGCCAACATGGGATGCGCGGCCACGCTGCTGGCGAGCGCGAGCGGATGCGCGTCGTTGGTGTGGCCGAAGGTGATGAGCTCGGGCATCGGCCGATCATCGGGCAGCGGCGCCGACTCCGCCCGGGCCAGCGGCGCGTACGCACCCGGGGAGCGACGCACCGTCTGCGCCGCGTTGTTGATCAGGATGTCGAGCGGCCCCTCGGCGGCGACGGAGTCGGCGAGCGCCGTCACCTGGGCCGGGTCCCGGAGGTCGATCCCGACGATCCGCAGGCGCCCGAGCCACTCGTCGCTGTCGGCGAGGGCGGCGAAACGACGGGCGGCGTCGCGCGGGAACCGGGTCGTGATGGTGAGGTGCGCGCCGTCGCGCAGGAGCCGCAGCGCGATGTACATGCCGATCTTCGCCCGACCGCCCGTGAGGAGGGCACGACGGCCACGCAGGTCGGTGCTCGCGTTCCGCTTGGCGTGGTTGAAGGCCGCGCACTCCGGACAGAGCTGGTGGTAGAACGCATCGACGAGCGTGTACGGCTGCTTGCAGATGTAGCACGGTCGCGCGCGGAGCATCTCGCCCGCCACGGCGCCCTCGACGCTGGACGTGATCGCGATGCCACGGGTCTCGTCGTCCACGCGGTCGGGAGACCCGGTGGCAGTCGAGGCGACCAGGAGTCGATCGGCCTGCGAGATGGCCGAGCGCTTGACCGTCCGGCGATTCCGCTTGACCGCCTTGAACATCTTGGCCGTGGCCCGCCGGACCGTGACGTGGTCGGGGTGATCCTCGGCCAGCGTCTCGACGAGACCGAGCACACGCAGGCACGTCTCGAGTTCCGTGGGGTCGATCTGGGGGTCGGGAGACGGCGGCACGGGGGTCAACTGTGCCATCCCGGTGGCGGAGAGGCCGAACCGTCGAGGGCACGAGCGCGAGTCCGAGCCCGGCCGACGGCGAACCGCCGGGCCGGATCTCCGACCGTCGGGCGTCCGCGGGTAGGTTGACCGAACCGGTGGAGGCCGATCGACCGGAGCGAGCGAGAGGGGATGCAGGTGTTCGGGGTGGAGTGGTGGCCGGTGGCCGGAGTGCTGACGGTCATCGGACTCGTCCTGACCGTGCTGCTGTGGCGTAGACGCGGTCCCGGCGCCGGCATGCGCATGCTCGGCGTGTCGTTCCTGCCGGGTGCGATCGTGCTGATCGGGCTCCAGGACGTGCTGAAGGAGCTGTGGAAATCGCTCGCGCGCTTCGTCACCAACATCCTGTTCGCGCCCCAGATCTGGGTCGGTCTCGGCATGGCGGCCGCGGGCGTCGTGTGCCTGATCATCGGCAACCGGCTGACCGTGCGCAAACTCAAGGGCGGCACTACCGCGGCCGACACGAGCGGTGGCACTGCGACGGCCCCCGACGCGCGGTCGACCTCGACGGGCGCCGCCAAGCCGAAGCAGGTGGCGGCGAAGAACCCGAAGGAGCCGACCGGCCTCGAGGGCATGGAGGACATCGACGAGATCCTCAAGCGGCGCGGGATCACGTAGGTGCCGGTGCTGGCCGCCGGCCGTGTGCCCGCACCCGCCGCTGCTGGTACCCGCCGTCGCCACCGGCGCTGCGGGTGAACTGGACGAGATCCGGTCGGCCTGCGAGCAGGCCGTGCGCTCGCTCGTGGAAGTAGGACCCGAGTGGATCGTGGTGGTCGGAGACGGGTCCGCCGCAATCGACCTCGACGACGGCGCCTGGGGAACCCTCACCGGGTACGGCGTGGCACTCGACGCTGGTGGCCCCGACCGATCGATCCCGGCGGTACTGCCGCTGGCCCAGACGATCGGCGCCTGGTTGCTGGACGAGGCCGGCTGGACCGGTCGCCGGCGGTACCTCGCCGTCCCCGCGACCACGAGTGCGGCGGATGCCGCTCGCCTGGGCGCCGATCTCGACCGGCGCGACACCCGGATCGCCCTGTTGGTGATGGGCGACGGGTCCGCCCGACGCAGCACGGCTGCTCCCGGCTACCTCGACGATCGGGCGGAGCCGTTCGACACGGCTGCCGTGGAGGGGATGGGGGCGGCCGACCCGACGGCACTCCTGGACCTCGACCCCGAGCTGGGCCGGACGCTGCTGGCCGCCGGCCGGGCACCCTGGCAGGTCCTGGCCGGCGCCATCGCAGCCGGCGACACCCGAACGTGGAAAGGCCAGGTGCTGACCCACTCGGCCCCGTACGGCGTGGGCTACGTCGTGGCCACGCTCAGCTGCCGGCCCTGACTCGACGCGGCAGTCGAGGCGGCGGTCGGGTCAGCTCGGGTCGGCGGGCGGTAGTGGGGGTAGTGGGGTCGGTCGGCGTCGAACCCGGTTTGCCGGAGTCGAGCTTGCCCACCGCGCCCTTGACCGCGCCGGACGCCTTGTCGATGTGATCGTGGTACTTCCCGCCGGTCTTCTGGTCGACCACGGTCGCCGCCTTGTCCACGCCCTCGGCGATCTTGGGCCCGTGTTCGTCGACAGCGTCGGTGAGCTTGTCCTTGATGTCGTCCATGGACTTCTTCATCTTGTCGAACATGTGCACGTCCTTCCGTCGAATGGTCAGTCACGCGCCGGTGCGCTGGCCCCACTCTAGGGTGAGCCGCCTCGGGGCGGTCAGCGATCGTGGGCAGGATCGCACCGACTGAGAGCGGATGGAGGCGGGGAGGGTCGATGAGGAGTGGCCGCGTGCTCGCGGTCGTCGGGGCGACCGCCGTCGGCAAGTCCGCCCTGGCGATCGACCTGGCACGACGCAGCGCGAACTCGGGGACGCCGGCCGAGATCGTCAACGCCGACTCGATGCAGCTCTACCGGGGCATGGACATCGGCACCGCGAAGACGCCCCTGGCTGATCGGGCCGGCGTCGTGCACCACCTGGTGGACGTGCTCGACCTGGGGGACGCATCCTCGGTCGTCCTGGTGCGTGATCTCGCGCGAGAGGTGATCGACGACTGCGTCCGCCGCGGCGTGCTCCCCATCGTCGTCGGTGGATCCGCGCTGTACGTGCACGCGATCGTCGACGACCTCGAATTCCAGCCGACCGATCCGCAGATCCGCGCGCGCCTCGCCGCCGAGGCGGACCGGCTGGGTGCCTCGACGATGTACGAGCGGCTCCGGTCGGTCGATCCGGCCGCCGCGGCGGCGATCCTGCCGGGCAACGTCCGGCGCATCGTCCGTGCCCTGGAGGTGAACGAGGTGACCGGAGAGCCGTTCGTCGCCCGCCTGCCCGAGCCCGTGTACGCCTACGCAGACGTGCGGCAGCTCGGGGTGCAGCTCGACCGGGAACACCTGGCCGCGAGGATCGAGCAGCGGGTGCAGCAGATGTGGGCCGACGGGCTGGTCGACGAGGTGCAGACGCTGCTCGGGCAGGGCCTGCGGGAGGCCCCCACCGCGGCGTACGCGCTCGGCTACGCCCAGGCGATCGCGTACCTCGACGGCCGGTGCTCGGCGGACGACGCCATCACCGCGACCGTGGTGGCCACCCGGCAGTTCGCGAAACGGCAGCTCACCTGGTTCCGTCGCGACGCCCGCATCCACTGGGTACCCGGCGATGCCGCTGATCGGGTGGACCGTGCCTGGGACGTCGCGGCCGCCGCGTACGGTGGCGCCCGACCGGTTCGGGCAGGTCGATCCGACGACGACGGCGAGGTGGACTGACATGGCCAGCGAGATCGAGTTCGTCAAGGGTCACGGCGCGCAGAACGACTTCGTCATCGTGCCCGACCTCGACGCCAGCATGCCCGGGCTCGTCGACGGCCGGGTGTCGGACTCGCTGATCCGGTCGTTGTGCGACCGCCGTACCGGCATCGGGGCCGACGGTGTGCTCCGCGTCGTCCGCAGCGCCAAGCAGCCGGGCTCCGCCGACTACCTCGACGGCGCGCCGGTGCCCGAGTGGTTCATGGACTTCTACAACGCTGACGGCACCGTCGGCGAGATGTGCGGCAACGGGGTGCGGGTCTTCGCGCGCTACCTGGCCGCCGCCGAACTCGCGCAGGCCGGCCGTGCGGGCATCCCGATCGGCACCCGCGCCGGAGTGAAGACCGCCACCTTCGAGGCCGACACGTCCATCACCGTCGACATGGGCATCGCGTCGGTCGTCCGCGAGGACATCACGGTGACGGTGCCCGGGCACACCTGGCCGTCGACGAGCGTCGACGTGGGGAACCCGCATCTCGTCGTCATCGTGGACGACGTCGACGATGCCGGCGACCTGCTCGCGGCCCCGACCTGGGACCCGGTGGCCGGGATGCCGGCGGGTGCCAACATCGAGTTCGTGCAACTCCTGGAACCGGGGCACGTCCGGATGCGGGTGCACGAGCGGGGCGTGGGAGAAACCAGGGCCTGCGGCACCGGCGCGTGTGCGGCGGCGCTCGTCGCCTCCGACACGCTCGAACTCCCGGCCCGCGTTCGGGTCGACGTCCCCGGCGGAACCCTGGTGGTCACGCTGGAGGAGGACGGCCACGTGTTGCTCACCGGTCCGGCCGAGCTCACCTACTTCGGCAGCATCCCGGTCGCCGAGACAGCCTGAGCACTCGACCACCCTGGGCGCACGGCGTGGCTCAGAGCGGCGTGCCCGGCCGCTCGGCCTGGTACTCGGCACGCAGCCGGGGGCCGAGCAGCGTCAACATCGCCGCCCCGTCCTCGTGCGGATAGGGGAGGTTCTCCACGAATCCCGTCGCGATGAGTTCGTCGACCTCGAAATCGTGACCGTAGGCGGCGTCGAGAGCGGCGAGGACGGACTCCACGCGCGCACGGTCCGTCGCCTCGCCCGACCCGATCCACGCGGTGCACGCCCGGACCAGGTCGGACAGGTAGGACGTCGGCAGGAGCTCACCCCAGTCCGCCAGGTGCGCGCGGAGCACCGACGCGAACGCGGGGTCGGCGGTCGCGAGGTCCGGGATGAGCGCTTGGGCGGCAGAGCGGACGCTCACCGCCTCGCCGCGTCGCACCCGCGCCAGCTGCTCGGCCAGCCGTGGCCCGAGCGCGCCGGCGACGTCGAACCCGAGCAGCGCAGGGTCCGGGAGATGGGCGAGGTACGCGTCGGTGATCAAAGTGTCGACCACCGGATCCGCGCCGAACTGCGACTCGAGGAAGGACAACGTCGCGTGGACGGCGTCGAGGTCGGGCCCGCCCGCGGCCAGCCGGGCGGTGCCGAGCATCGCCACGGTCCGGAGGAACGCCGCCGGGGCCTGCACGCCGAAGTTGTCGCGGTGGTAGGCCCAGCTGTCGCTCCACCACGGCTCCGCCTCGACGAGCAGGTCGACGAACGCGAACCCGTCTGCGTCGACTCCCGACGTCTCGCTCATGGCCGGCCCTTCCACGCGTCCTGGAACTGCTTCAGCAGATCCTCGGCCAGCGAGCGGTCGGCCGCCGACGTGGCCGGGTCGTTGATCGTCTTCGTCAGTCCCTGCATGAGGTCCGCGGCCTTCTGGTAGTGGAACTTCGGTGGCGTTCCCGAGCCCTTTCCGGTCCTGAGCTCGTTGCGCAGTCCGTCGAACGTCGTCCCGTCGCCCTTCGCGCTGGGACTGCCCGCATGCTTCCAGATGTCGTTGATGATGTTCTGCAGCTTGCTGCCGTCGGCCGTCGGCTTCGGCTTCGGCAGCCGCTTCGGGATGTCGGGGACGTGCTTGCCGATCGACTTCGCCGCCGGCAGTACCTGCCTGGCGACGACCGCGATCCGGCCCTTCGCCGCGCCGGCGAGACCTTTGAGTGCCCGGGTCTTAGCCAAGGAGCACCGCCATGGCCCGGCTGATCAGGAGGTTGATCGCCCGGCCGATGATCTCCTTGAAGACCGGTATCTCGAGGAGTGAGGCACCGAACGTGAACGGGGCGGTCGCGATCGCCTGGACGATCGCGACCGCCAACATGACGAGCTGCGCGATCACCCAGATCTTGAGCATCAGCACGACGGCCCCACACACGAGGACGATGGCGCCGACGACAGCGACACCGGTGGCATCCCGGTTCAGCGTGTCGACGGCGCTCTCGGCTTTCGACCAGGTGGCCCGAAAGGCGTCGATGTCCGTACCGCTGTTCTCGGTCCATACCCGGGCTGCGGCGGCGTTCGCGTCCTGCAGGTGCCGGTCGAGCGTGCCCTGAAGGTCGATCCAGGCTTGTCCGAGCTGATTCAGCCGCACCTCGTCGGCGTCCGGCCAGAGATAGCCGAGGTCGCTGAGCAGTGTGACCAGGCCACCGGGGAGATCGAGACCCGACGCCATGCGCTCAGGCCGCCGATCCGACCGCGGCCGCGGCGGCGTCGTTGTCGGCCTCGGTCTGGTCGTCGTTGGCGGCCATCTGGCCGACGGTGCCGGCCACCGCCTCGAAGCCGACCACGACCGACTGCAGGCTCTCGACGAGCACCTCCTCCGCTGCTGCGGTGCTCAGGCCGAGCAGCATGCCGATCGGTTCCGCGTCACCGCACGCGGGGCCGATCGACTGCACGGTGGCGAGGAAGGCGTCGATGCCGTCGTCGAGTGCGTCGGCGGCCTTGAGGATGTCGGTGGCGGCGTCGAAGAGACGACTGGCATTGAACGTGCTGGTCACGTCGTCAGTCCCGCCGCTCGAGCCGGGACATGACGTCCTGCAGCGTGCTGAACATCGACGACGCGCTCGTGAGCGACTCGTGCTGCAGACGCTCCAGATCGGCCGCCATCGACGCCGTGTCGAGCTGCGGGAGGTCGGCGAGCGCAGCCGCTTGCCACGCGCCGAGGGCGTCGTTCACGGCGTCGGCGATCGCTTCGCAGACGGCTTCGGAGCCGTCCCGCAGGAGCCGCGGGTCCATCGCGATCGACACGACCCGGCCGGGCGCAGCCACCGTGGCGGTGACGCGCTCGGACCGGTCCCGCCCGTCGGCCGTCCGCGGCGCGGCAGCTCCGGCTGGATCGGCGGCTCCGGCGGGAACGGCGGTGATCCGGCCGAGCGCGGCCCGTGTGTCGGCGAGCAGGCGCTCGATCGATGCCGTTCCCAACTCCTCGCTCATCGTGCTCCCTCCTGAGTCGGCAACGCCGTCGCTGCCCGGATTCATCGATCCTCCCAGCGCAGGCCGCGCTCGTGCGGGCTCGCGCGGGCACCCTGTGGACAGCCGCGACGGGCCATGCGTTCGCCGCCGAGTCGAATCTCGGGTGCCGGAGTCGTCGGTTCGTGTCACGATGGACGACACCGGGGAACCTCCGGGACCGACCGACAGATCGAGGGCGAATGACCGATTCCGCACACGAGCACGACGACATCGATGCAGCCGCCGCCACCCGACGGGTCGTAGTGGCGCCGGGTCTCGACTCGAAAGCGGAGCCCGTCCCCGTCGATCCGGATGACGCCGTGCTGCGGCCGGGCTTCCTCGGGGGCGAGGACGGTGCGGACGAGAGCACCGGCGGCTACGACCTCGAGGCCCGCGCCGGCCTTCGTCGCGTGGCCGGGATGTCGACCCAGCTCCAGGACATCACCGAGGTCGAGTACCGCGACCTGCAACTCGAACGCGTCGTCCTGGTCGGCGTGTGGACCCAGGGCACGGCGGAGGACGCCGAGCTCAGCCTGGCCGAGCTCAAGGCCCTGGCCGAGACGGCCGGAGCCGAGGTGCTCGAGGGCCTCGTGCAGCGCCGTTCGCGGCCCGACATGGCCACCTACATCGGTTCCGGAAAGGTGCTGGAACTCAAGGACGCGGTCGTCTCCACCGGCGCGGACACCGTGATCTGCGACGGTGAGCTGAGCCCGGCCCAGCTACGCAACCTGGAGGAACGCCTCAACGTCAAGGTCATCGACCGGACCGCGCTGATCCTCGACATCTTCGCCCAGCACGCGAAGAGCCGCGAGGGCCGCGCCCAGGTCGAGCTCGCGCAGCTGAGCTACCTCCTCCCGCGACTACGCGGGTGGGGTGGCAACCTCTCCCGTCAGGCAGGCGGCCGCGCGGCCGGCGGTGCCGGCATCGGCGGCCGCGGACCGGGTGAGACGAAGATCGAGATCGACCGGCGCCGGCTCCGCGCCCGGATGTCGAGGCTCCGCCGCGAGATCGCCGGCATGGGCACGACCCGCGAGGTGAAGCGGCACTCACGGCACGCCAACGAGGTTCCGAGCGTGGCCATCGCGGGCTACACGAACGCCGGCAAGTCGTCGTTGCTGAACCGTCTGACCGGCGCGGGCGTCCTCGTGGAGAACGCCCTGTTCGCCACCCTCGACCCGACCACCCGCAAGGCCGTCACCCCGGACGGGCGCGCGATCGTGCTGACGGACACGGTCGGCTTCGTCCGGCACCTCCCGCATCAGCTGATCGAGGCGTTCCGGTCGACGCTCGAGGAGGTCGGAGAAGCGGACGTCGTCGTGCACGTCGTCGACGGGTCGCACGCCGACCCGGAGTCGCAGATCTTCGCGGTGCGCGAGGTCCTGGCCGAGTCCGGTGCGGCGAACCTGCCGGAGATCATCGCCATCAACAAGGCCGACATCGCCGACGACGTCGTCATCTCCGGTCTCGTCGCCCGCCACCGGGGCGCGGTCGTCGTCTCGGCCCTGACCGGGGAGGGCATCGACGAGCTTCTCGCGGCCATCTCCCAGCGGCTGCCGCATCCCCAGACCGAGCTCACGGTGCTGGTGCCGTACGCGCGTGGGGACCTGGTCGCTGCGGTCCACGAGCGCGGCGAGATCCTCGAACTCGAGCACCGCGACACCGGAACCTGGTTGCACGCCCGGGTCGACGCCGGGCTCGCCCACGAGCTGGCGGACTTCGTCCCTGCGGCCGTCAGCTCGACCTGACCTCAGCCGGCGGCCCTCAGCTGAGCCGCTCGACGAACGCTGCCACGGCCTGACCGACCGCCCGTTCGTCGAGGTCGAGATGCTCGAGGATCGTGTACCGGTCGGGTCGGGTGGCCGGCGCCTTGAGCACGGCCGCGCCGAACTGGGCGTCCGTGAGCCCGATCTCGGCCGGGGTACGGGGGAGTTCGTGCCGCTGCAGGCACAAGGCCAGCTGGTCGAACCTCGACGCGCTCGAGGCGGCGGCGGAACTCTCGTCGATCTCGCGGAGGAAGTAGGCGAACAGCGCACCGATCCCGGCCAGCTCGCCGTGATTGGACGTGCCGGGAAACAGGGCGTCGACGGCGTGCAGGAACTCATGGCAGGCGCCACTGCACGGCCGTGAGGTGCCGGCGACCGACATCGCCATCCCGGACAGGACGAGTGCCTCTGCGAGTGCGACGAGGAAGTCGTCGTCGGTGATCCCGTCGTGGCGGTGCAGGATCGCTTCGGCAGCGGTACGGGCGTACGTCACCGCGAGCCCGTCGATCGGTTCGCCGCGCTCGCGCCCGGCGAGCAACCAGTCGTCGATGGCCGAGAGGTTGCTCACGACGTCGCCGATCCCCGAGCGGACCATGCGGGCCGGCGCGGCGGCGACGTAGTCCAGATCGACGACGATGCCGAGCGGCATCGCCACGCCGTAGGAACCCTTTCCACCCGGGTACTCGAGTGAGGCGACCGGTGAGCAGAGGCCGTCGTGCGCGAGGTTCGTGGCCACTGCGATCATCGGCACGGCCGCGCGGGTGGCCGCGTACTTCGCGACGTCGAGCGTTCGGCCGCCGCCCAATGCCACGACCGCGTCGTAGCTGCGTGCCGACAGGACCTGGTGGACCTCGCTGGCAGCCTCGACGGTCCCGCCCTGGATGGTGGTCACGTCAGCCCGGGGGAGTGCGGACTGCAGGCGGTCCCAGATCTCGCCGCCCTGGCCCGGTCCGACCGCGACCAGAACGTCGCCGCGGGCGGAGATGTAGCGGCCGGCGAGCAACGCCGGGATGTCGGCGACGGCGTCGCGTCGGATGTCCACGAACAGCGGGCTCGCGACCATGCGGCCGAGCAGGGGCATGGCGCTCCCTCAGTAGTGCAGTGCGATCGAGCGGGCGCGGTCGAGATCGCGGTGGTCGTCGACCTCGACCCAGGAGGTACCGCTGGGGATGGCCGCCGTCGAGATCACCCCGCCGCGATCGACGAAGACCTGGTAGCCGTCCTCGTAGTACCGGTCGGGGTCGGTCTCCCAGGTGAACCGCAGGGCGTCGGCGAGCGCCGGGACGGCGGAACCCTCGATCAGGCTCGCACCGATGTACTCGCCGTACGCGAGCGCCGGGTCCATCAGCTTCGTGATCCGGGTGAGCGCGCCGGAGTCGTCCACCTGGACCTTCATCTCCTCGTGGGCCAGCACCTTCTCGGTGTCCAGGGCCAGCAGCAGTTGCGGGCCCCGAGCTGCGAGCAGCGCATGTTCGACCGATACGGGGTGCACGGTGTCGCCGTTGAGGACCAGCGCGCCGTCGCGCATGTGGTCGAGCGCGAGCCACATCGAGTAGGCGTTGTTCCAGATCTCGGCCTTGTCGTTGTGCACCAACGTGATCCGGACACCGTGACGCGCTTCCAGCGCTGCTTGGCGATTCTCGACCTCGGTCGACGCGTAGCCGACGACCACGACCACGTCACGCAGGTCGACCGCGGCCAGATTGGCCAGGGCGATGTCGAGGATCGTCGTCTCGCCGTCGACGGGGATCAACGCTTTCGGGAGGGTGTCGGTGTAGGGGCGCAAGCGTCGCCCGGCTCCGGCCGCCAGGACCATCCCGATCATCGTCATCCCTTCGTGGAGTGCCCGCGTCGGCGGCGTCGGCGCGGCGGCCCACACTATCGGGTCGTTCCGGGCCTCTGAGGTGGGCGTCTATCGCCACGACTGTCGACTGATGGCAGGCTTCCGAACAATGATGTACTGTCGCGAACATGAGTGTTCACGCGGCGGATGGCGGTGCAGCTGGCCCGAGCGAAACCCGCCACGAGGGGGCGGGCGTCCTGGCTCGTCGCCTGTACCCGTCCGACGGCGGCGCACCTCCCCGGGTCGCACCCGACCCTGCGGGAACGGCGCGCACTGCGGTCGATCGCGACAGCCGGGACAGCCTGCTCGACATCGCCGCCGGGGTGCTGGTCACCGACCCCGCGGCATCGCTCGGTCAGGTGGCCGGAGCCGTCGGCATCGGCCGTACGACGCTGCACAAGCAGTACGCGACGCGTCACGATCTGCTCGTCGCCATCGCCGGCCGCGCCCTCGATGTCAGCGACTCCGCCATCGCCGCGGCCGCGGGGGACCCTGCGCCGCTGTCGCGGCTGATCACCGACCTCCTGCCGTACGGCGCGCACATGACCTTCCTGATGCAACAGCCCGAGGTGTTCGCCGACGACTCGATCGTCGGGCGCACCGACGCGATGGCCCCCGCCATCGCGGCGATCGTGGCTGCCGATGGCCCCATCCGGGACGGGCTCCCGGACTGGTGGCTCGTGCGTTCGCTCCACTCCCTGCTGTTCGCGGCCTGGGATCTGGTGCAGCTCGGGTGGCTCGCGCCTCGGGATGCACCCCGTTACGTCCTGTCGACCTTCACCGAAGGAGTGCTGGCCCGATGACCACCACCGATCTGATCGAGACGTTCTGGGCACTCGGCCCCGACGACGATCCCTACCCCGTCTTCGACGAGCTCCGCGCGGCCGGCCCGGTGGTGCCGGCTGGACCGGACTTCGTGACCGCCAGCCACCGGGTCTGCAACGCGATCCTTCGTGACCGGCGCTTCGGCGTCCGCCCCCTCGGCGACCCCGGGCTCACGGAGGAGGACACGTCGGGCAACACGCTCGACCTCGGGTTCCTCGAGCGCGAGCCACCCGATCACACCCGCTTGCGGCGCCTGGCTGCGCCCGCGTTCCGACCGCGGATGATGGCCGGCTACGGCGAACGGATCACCGAGATCAGCCGCGGGTTGATCGCCGACATCGTGACGCGCGCAGACGCCGATCCCGATCGCCCGTTCGACCTCGTCGCCGACTTCGCTGCACCACTCCCGATCGGCGTGATCACCGCCCTGATGGGCATCCCGGACGCCGACGTGGACCGGTTGTCGCGTCACGGCACGGTCGTCGGCTCGGCGCTGTCGGGTATCGAGACACCGGAAGCAGCGTCCGCGCTCGCGGCCGCCAACGCGGAGCTGTACGACCTCTTCAGCGAACTGATCCCCCTGAAGAGGGCGCATCCCGGCGACGACGTCATCAGCTACCTGGTCGCCGCCGAGCCCGACGGGATCACCCCGTACGAGCTGCACACGACGGCACGGCTGCTGCTGATCGCCGGGTTCGAGACGACGGTCAATCTCATCGGCAACGGCGTGGCCGCACTACTGGACCATCGCGATCAGTGGGACCTCCTCCGTTCGGACCCCAGGCTGGCCGCGGACGCGGTCGAAGAGGTCCTTCGGTTCGACGCGCCGGTGCAGAACACGAGCCGGCACGCCCATGAGGACGTCGTCGTCGACGGCGTGATGATCCCGGCCGGGAGCTGGGTCCTGCTCCTGCTCGCCGGCGCGAACCGGGACCCGGCGGTCTACGACGAGCCCGCCCGCTTCGACATCCGGCGTCCCCACGGAGCCGAGCATCTCGCGTTCTCCAGCGGGATCCACTACTGCCTCGGCGCGCCCCTGGCCCGGCTGGAGGCCTCGATCGCGTTCACCGAACTGGCCGCCGCACTCCCTCGCCTCCGACGGCCGGACCCCACCGGTGACACGTTGTCCACAGCGTCACGGAGGTCGTCCCGTGTGATCAGGGGATACGCGAGACTGCCCCTTCTGGGCGGGTAACCTCGCGGGGTGCCGGACACCGAGGAACGAGCCGGCGATCGGGACGTCGTGGTCTCGTTCACCGACGATGCGACCGCCGCCGGCCCGGAGTCGGCCACGGCCGCTGCTCGCGAGCCGGGCGCGCCGGCCGGGCCCATCCGCCCGAGCATCGATCCCGACGAGGTCTCGAGGCTGCTGACGCGCTCGGTCGAGGCGCTGGGCGGCCAGCACCGTGCCGGCCAGGAGCAGATGGCGCACGAGGTCGCCGACGCGTTCACCAGTGGCCGCCACCTGCTGGTGCAGGCGGGCACCGGCACCGGCAAGTCGCTGGCCTACCTGATCCCGGCGATGGTGGCCGCACAGCAGACGAAACGTCCCGTCATCGTCGCCACCGCCACCCTGGCCCTCCAGTCGCAGTTGGTCGGGCGTGACCTGCCGGTGTTCACCGAGGCTCTGTCGGCGATCATGCCGCGCCCGCCGACGTTCGCGATCTTCAAGGGGCGAAGCAACTACGCGTGCCTCGCCCGAGTCCGGGACGGGGTGCCCGACGATCAGGGCGTCCTCGTCGAGGCCGCCCCGTCCGGTCCGCTGGGCCGCGAGGTGATCACGTTGCGCGAGTGGGCGGAAGACGAGGCGAGCGCCGGTGGCGACGGGGATCGCGACAGTGCACCGACCCACGGTGACCGCGCCTGGGCCCAGGTCTCGATCCAGGCGCGCGAGTGTCCCGGCGCGACGAACTGCGCCTTCGGGGTCGAGTGTTTCGCCGAGCGCTCCCGGGCGGTCGCGGCGAAGGCCGACGTGATCGTGACGAACCACGCATTGCTCGCGATCGACGCGCTGGAAGGGATTCCGCTCCTGCCCGACTACGACCTGGCCGTCGTCGACGAAGGTCATGAGCTCGTCGCCCGCGTGACGTCGGCGGCCTCGCTCGAGCTCGCGCCCGGAACGGTCGAGCGGGCCGCGCGCCGGGCCAGACCGTTCGCCACCGAGGATCGGGACGCCGTCGACGACCTCGTCGATGCCTCGGAATCGCTGCGGGAGGCGCTCGAGGCCCTCGACGGTGGGCGGCTGAGCCGGCTCGGTGAGGGCCTGCAACTCGCCGTCGAGAACGTGCGCGACAGTGCTCGCGCCGTGCTGTCGGTGATCCCGAGCGAATCGCTCGTCGCGGACCCGACGCGCGACCCCGGCAAGCGGACGGCGCGGGTGATGGTCGACCAGGTCCGGCTGGTCGCGGAGCGGATGGCGAGCCAGTCCGAGTACGACGTCCTGTGGGTGCACGAGAGCATGGCATCAGCGGGTGAACGCACGGGTGGCGGCGCGGGGCGGCACTCGGCCGGTCCCGACCGCTACCGGCGGGACCGCGGCAAGGACCTTCGGCTGGCTCCGCTGAGCGTCGCCGGGTTGTTACGGGAGAAGCTGTTCGGTTCGAAGACCTGTGTGCTCACGTCGGCGACGCTCAAGCTGGGCGGGGACTTCGACGCGATGGCACGACAGGTCGGGTTGCGGCAGACCGACCAGGTCACGGACGACGACCGTGATGCGGAGTCCTCGCCGGGTGCCGCCGACGATGCCGGCTCGATTCGCCTGAGCAGTGCCGGGCCGGCCGAGCACGTCCGTCCGCTTCCATGGGTCGGTGTGGACGTGGGATCGCCGTTCGACTATGCCCGGCAGGCGATCCTCTACACCGCATCGCGGTTGCCCACCCCGGGCCGCGACGGTGCAGGGGACGCGGCCCTCGACGAGTTGACCGAGCTCGTCCGCGCGGCGGGCGGCCGGACGCTCGGATTGTTCTCGTCGCGGCGGGGAGCCGAGGCGGCCGCAGAATACGTGCGCGACCGGCTCGACACGATCATCCTCTGCCAGGGGGACGCTCAGCTTCCCGAGCTGGGCAAGGCGTTTCTCGCTGATCCGTCCACCTCGTTGTTCGGCACCCTGTCGCTCTGGCAGGGCCTCGACGTCCCCGGCAGCACCTGTCAACTCGTCGTGATCGACCGCATCCCGTTCCCGCGACCGGACGATCCGCTCATGTCGGCTCGTCAGCGTGCAGTGGAGGAGGCCGGCGGCAACGGGTTCATGGCGGTCGCGGCTACGCACGCTGCGTTGTTGCTCGCACAGGGCGCGGGCCGGCTGATCCGCCGGAGCACCGACCGCGGCGTCGTGGCGCTGTCTCGACCCGCGGCTGGTCCGGGCGCGGTACGGGAGCTTCCTGCGGCAGTCGCTGCCGCCGATGTGGCCGACGTCCGACCGTGAGGTCGCCCTGGGTGCCTTACGGCGCCTCGATGAGGCGGCGACGGTGGCCGAGCGGGCCGCCGATGCGACCTAGGACCAGCGCCGTCTGGTCGCCGTGTCCCGGGTGCCGTGTCCCTCGCCGTGTCACCCGAGGCGGAGCGCGATGGCCAGGGGCGTCTGCTGGCGGCCTTGACCGAACGGGTTGTCGGCGAACAGGCGCTTGAAGAAATCGTCGGCGCGGTCGCTGTCCTGCCCCAGGACCTCGCGGCCGAGGTCGTTCGAGTCGATGACGACGACCCCGCCGAAGTGCCGGGCAGCGGGCTGACCCTCCAGCGCACCGGCGATTCGAGCCCGGAGCGAGGTCGCCACCTTCTCGGGATCCTTCGGTGGCAGCTTCGCGGAGACGTTGGACGGGTACGCGGAGTACTCGGTCGGCCCGTCGATCGCGTTCACCCGATGACCGGCGACCCGATAGAACCAGCCCTTGCGACGGACGACCTTCCCGACGGCGCCGGCCGCGGAGGCCGCGAGGATGCGCGGCAGGCCGGCTTCGTCGATGGCGAGCTGCATCGTCCAGGGTGTCCCGAGGCCGAGACCATGCGGGGTACGCACCACGAACCGGCTCAACACCTTCGCCGAACGGCTGGGGTTGATCTCCCAGGTGAAATACGAACGACCCTGACTGATCGCGACGATCTTCTCGCTGACGATCACGTACCACCGCTGGTCGAGCCCGGGCGCGAGATCGGCCGACTGGGCGAGGGCGGCGCTGCCGGCGGCGACGTAACCGGCGACGCGCTCCTCGAGGTCATCGCCACGCGCGAAGAGCTCTGTCTGCAACGGAACACGACCCCAGCGCTGGCCGTCCACCTCGATGGCGAGCTGCTTGCCCTCGTTGGGGTCGAGCAGACCCTTCACCGGTGGCGGCTCGTGCGTTCCCGTGCTGGCGACAGCAGCGGTCGGGGTATCGACGTGCTGGTCGGACGGGTCCGGCTTCGACATGGCACTCCACGAGGTGACGACGGGCGGTCGGGACCCGCCGAGTGTAGTGACGAGCCTGTCCAGCGCCGGGTCAGACGCGTCGCAGGACAGCCACCACCTTGCCCAGGATCGTGGCGGCGTCACCGTCGATGGGATCGTAGGCCGGGTTGTGCGGCATCAGCCAGATGTGCCCGTCCTTCTTGCGATATGTCTTCACCGTCGCTTCGCCGTCGAGCATCGCGGCGACGATCTCGCCCTGCTCGGCCACCGGCTGTTGGCGCACGACCACCCAGTCGCCGTTGCAGATCGCTGCGTCGATCATCGAGTCGCCCTGGACGTGGAGCATGAACAGCGTGCCGTCGCCGACGAGCTGGCGTGGGAGCGGGAGGACGTCCTCGACCGACTGCTCCGCGAGGATCGGGCCGCCGGCGGCGATCCGCCCGACGAGAGGGACGTAGGCCGGTGGGGGAGAGCCGGTCGCGGCTTCGAAGTCGGCCGCGAGCGCCTCCGGCACCGAGTCCGGCGAGATGACCTCCAGGGCGCGTGGCCGGTTCGGATCCCGGCGCAGGTAGCCCTTCTGCTCCAGGGCGCGCAACTGATGTGACACCGACGACGACGACGTCAGTCCCACCGACTCGCCGATCTCGCGCATCGACGGCGGGTACCCGCGCTCCTCGACCAGTTCGCGGATGACCGTGAGGATCCGCCGCTGGCGTGCCGTCAACCCGAGGGAGTCGGGTGGACCGTCGGGGAACTCCCGGATGAGCGCCTCGCGGCTCGGTCGGCCGACGGGTCGCGAGACGGGGGTCGCGGTGGCGTCGGCCTTCGCGGCCAGGGAATCGTGTGGGGGCGAAGACTTCCGGGCAGCCATCGAGGTCAGTCCTCCTGGGTGTGGCCGGTGGCGCGTGGGCACCGAGTGCTCTCGGGCCCGACGTGCCGCCGTGTGGTGGTGCTCGGAACGCTAGCGAGCCGGACCGACAGTTTCAAACACCTGTTCGAGTGTGTCGCGAGCTCAGCGAGCTCTGCCGGGTGTCGTCAGCGCCGGGAACGCCAGGCGGCGAGCTCGTGCGACGCGCGGTCGAGCAGATCCTCCACGTCGCTGTCGCCCTCGATCCGGATGCGCCACTCCGCTGCCGCCAACGCTCGGAGGAAGACGTAGAAGGGGACGACGGCATCGAGACGGGCGCGCTCGTCGGAACCCGGTCGATAGCCGGCGAGCACGGCGTCACACATGCCCGGCTCGTCCAGCTCGAGCACGGCCAGGTCCATCGCCGGATCGCCCGAATCGAGATCGGCGACATCGATCAGGCCGACGACGCCTTCGTCATCGACGATGACGTGCTGCGGCCGTCCGTCGAGAAGGATCGCCGTCCCGGCGCCCGCAGCGGCGAGCGCTGGACCCACCTCGGCGAACCAGGCCCTCGCTGCGGCGACCTGCGTGCCGGTGGCCCGGCCGACGTCGTCGCTGCGGCCCCACCAGCCCAGCACGATCGTCAGCCAGTCGCCGATCCAGGCGGAGATGCTGGGCCGGCCCGAGTAGCTGGAACCGGCCGGCAGGTCGTGCACGCGCCGCAGTAGCCGGCCCACGTCGGCCAGCACGTCGGGAGGGTCGGCTGCGGTGACGCCGCGGCCCGGGATCCAGCGTGCGACGAGGACGGCCGGCGGCCCGGTGTGAACGGCGACCACCTCGCCGACGGGCAGACCGGCCGCACGCAGTCGCGTCATCGCTCGTTGCTCTGCAGCGAACGCGTCGCGACCGTCGTCGACCTTCACGACGAACTCGCCGTCGGTCGTGCGGATCCGACCGACGAGCCGACCGGGACGCTCCACCAGGACACCCACGACGTCGACTGCCGATCCGAGCGCGGCTGCCGCCGCGGCCCGAAGTCGGGTGATCGACGTGGCAATCGGGTCGGTCACGGACCACATCATCGGTCGGCGAGACCTCCGAGCGCGACTGTGCACGGATGCACCTTCGAGGGCGTTGGGAAGGTTGATCTGCGCTCACTCGGTATCGGGGCCGACGAGTGACGGGATTCGGGCAGGTCTGACGAGCGGAACCACCCATTCGGCCTGGACTCGGCGCCCGGGTGCCTGCACATCACCCGGGGCCGGCCGGCACGACGGAAGGGCGGGCTAGGGTCGCGGCATGTCGACCTGGGCGACCCGCTTTCCCGAGCTGTTCGCCTCGGCGCGCGTCGACTATGCGCCGATCGTGGTGCGGTTCGAGCTGGGTGATCCGCCGCCCGCGCTCGTGAGCCGGGTGCACCTTCTCGCGCGGCTCGGCGACGGTGTCGTCGTCTGCCGCAGCGACAACGGCTGGCGCTTCCTTCCCGGCGGTACGCGGGAGCCGGGGGAGACCGTGGAGGAGACCGTGGACCGGGAGCTCGCGGAAGAGGCCGGTGCCAGGCGGGTGGCACCGGTGACCTGGCTGGGGGCCCATCGCGCAGAGAGCAGCGCGGTCGAGCCGTACCGTGCGCACCTCCCACACCCGCTCGCGTACTGGGCGATCGGGGTCACCGACGTCGTTCTCGACGGCGAGCCGACCAACCCGGCGGACGGTGAACAGGTGGTCGACGTTCAGGTCCTCGAATGGCCGGATGCGGTGTCGTACCTCAGTACGAGCGACCCGGTGCACGCCGACATCGTGCGCCTGGGTGCGGCCATGGGCGTCCTCGCCACTCGCTCCGCCTAGGTCGGGCGCCGGCTGCCCTTGTCGACTCCGATGCGGCTCTGGGCGTCCTCGCGCGTCGACCGGTCGTTGCGAGAGCATGATCGCGGCGCCGACGCCCGTGCGCACGCGACCGACAACCCTTGAACGCTCTTCCTGGAGGAACCCGATGGCTCTGCTGGCCCGTGTCGTCCGATCCGGCTTCGACGAGTGCGAACATCACGGCAGCCTGGTGGCCGTCGGTCCCGACGGCAGCGTTCTCTTCTCGGTGGGCGAGCCGACCGCCGTGATGTTCCCGCGCTCGTCGAACAAGCCGATTCAGGCAGTCGGCATGCTGCGCTGTCGGACTCGATCTGCCGCCGGACCTGCTGGCCATGTCCGGTGCCTCCCACTCGGGCGAGGACATGCACGTCGAACGGGTCGGCCGGATCCTCGCCGGCGCAGGGCTCGGCACCGACGCGCTGCAGTGTCCACCCTCCTACCCGATGGACGAGGCGAGCCGGGACCGGATGATCCGCGCCGGCGAGGAACCCGACCGCGCGCACATGAACTGCTCGGGCAAGCACTCCGGCATGCTCGCCACCTGCGTGGCGGCCGGGTGGCCGGTCGAGACCTACCTCGATCCGGCGCATCCGCTCCAGCAGGCGCTCGCGTCCACCGTCGCCGACCTGGCCCAGGAGCCGGTGGCCGCGATCGGCGTCGACGGCTGCGGCGCCCCGATCTTCGGGATCTCCGTGCTCGGACTGGCGCGCGCCTTCTCGGCGATCGCGCAGGGGGCGCCCGGGTCACCGGAGAACCGGGTCGCCGAGGCGTTCCGGGCGAACCCCCTGCTCACTTCCGGCTCGACGCGGGACGAGCGGTTCCTGGTCGAAGGGGTGCCCGGTCTGGTGGCCAAGTCCGGTGCCGAGGGCTGCTACGCCGCGGCGCTCCCGGACGGTCGCTCGGTCGCGCTGAAGCTCGCGGACGGGGCCGATCGTGCGCGGCCGGTGGTGATGGCCGAGGCACTGCGTCGCCTCGGTGTCGAAGCCGAGGTCGTGACGGCGCAGCTCCGGACGCCCGTTCTCGGCGGCGGCCGGAACGTGGGCGAGGTCGTTGCCGCGGGTTGGTGACGACGGCGCGGGTGGCGCGGCTCGCAGACGTGCAGTGGCCGAGTGTTGCGAACAGGTGTTCGATAGCGCTACCGTCGGGGAGCGCGATTCGAACACCGGTTCGAGCGGTTCTTCGGCCGAGGCTCAGGCGACGACCGCTGTTCTGTCGGTGGTCGTCGGTAGACATCGTGCAGGCGCTGATTCGAACGTCAGTTCGCGTCGGTGCCCGGCCGGGCGCATCCCGTCCGTCCGTTCCACCAGCCCCATCGCATGTGGAGGCACGACATGAGTGCAGTACTGATCGCCGAACGCACCCACGACGCCGACGTCCGGTCCGTGGACCGGGATGTCATCGACCGGGTGGCTCCGGTCATCCCGATCCGACCCGCTCACCCGCAGCCGTCGCCGGTGCGCCGCCGCTCCCGGTCGTCCAGGCCGGCCCGTCCGGTTCAACGTCGAGCCGGGTCGCGAGGGGCCCGGTACCAATCGACCGCCCCGTCGTCCGGGTGGAGCCTGACCCGGCGGGGTGCGCTCGTCCTGCGCTGGATCACCGTGATGGCGACGGCGATCGTCGTGGTTCTCGTGGTCACCGCCGCCGGATTCGCCGTGGCTCGCGCGATCGGATCCCCGGCACCCGCGACACGCACGGTGTCCGTCCAGCCCGGGCAGTCCCTGTGGCAGCTCGCACGCGCCGCCGCGCCGGGCGCCGACGTCCGCGACACGGTCTCGTCCATCCGCGAGCTGAATCATCTGACCGGAACGACGGTCACGCCCGGCCAGGTCCTCGTCGTGCCTGTCGGTCGTTGATGCGGCGCTCGCGATCGTGACGTGAGCCCCTTGCGGCCTAGTGGCCACCGACGTAGTCTGGCACTACATCTAGTGCTCACAGCGGTGTAGTTCGTCCACAGGTAGTGGTCGGGTTCTCCACAGGTCATCCCCAGGTTGTCCCGAGACGCGACGTGGTTGTCCCCATGTTCGTCCCCAGGACGAGCTGAGGAGCCACCCGTAACCGCGATGGCGTCGCCTGTGAGCCTCGAGTAGGTGGCCTCCGGGCCGGTCGCACACGAGGGGGTCGATGTCATGTACTGCCCGCACTGCAAGAACACGGACTCCCGAGTGATCGATTCGAGGGTCTCCGACGACGGGATGGCAATCCGTCGACGCCGGGTGTGCCCGCGATGCGACGGACGTTTCACGACGATCGAGCAGATCCAGCTCACGGTGGTGAAGCGCTCCGGGAAGCACCGAGGCCTTCAACCGGGACAAGGTCATCGTCGGTGTGCGGAAGGCCTGCAAGGGTCGGCCGGTCAGCGACACCGAGTTGGCGCTCCTGGCGCAGCGGGTCGAGGAGGAGCTGCGGGCGCTCGGCCAGTCCGAAGTGCCGTCCCAAGAGGTGGGCATGGCGATCCTGCGGCCGCTTCGAGAGCTCGACGAGGTCGCGTACATGCGGTTCGCCAGCGTGTATCGGAACTTCGCCAGCCTCGACGACTTCGCAGCAGAGATATCGGTGCTGAACGCCGAGCGCGGACAGACCGTGGACGAACCCGTACTCCGTTCGCCGGAGTCCAGAACGAGCCGCCGCGAGTGATCGCGGGCTCGACCAGCCGGCCTCCGGGTCGAACGTGGGGAAGCGTTCGGCCCGGAGGCCCACCGACACAGGCACGACCAGATCACGATCACCCACCGTCCCACCGACCAGACCTCGTACCAGTCACCAAGGGAGCCATCCAGCCATGACCGCAGAAGTCAGCGGAGCGACGTCGGCAACGTCCTCGAACGGCGCCGCATCGCGCGGCGATCGTCGTGGTCTCCGGATCGCGCGCATCAACACCACGCCTGGCGTCCACCCGTACGACGAGGTCACGTGGGAGCGACGTGACGTCTCCCAGCAGAACTGGAAGACCGGCGCGACGGTGTTCGAGCAGCGTGGTGTCGAGTTCCCCGACTTCTGGTCGGTCAACGCGTCGACGATCGTGACGACGAAGTACTTCCGCGGTGCGCCTGGAACGTCGGCCCGTGAGCACAGCCTGAAGCAACTGCTCGACCGGGTCGTCAGTACCTACACCAAGGCCGGTGCCGACCACGGCTACTTCGCCGGTACCGAGGATGCCGAGATCTTCTCCCACGAACTCACCTGGGCACTGCTCCACCAGGTGTTCAGCTTCAACTCGCCCGTCTGGTTCAACGTCGGGACGTCCGCCCCGCAGCAGGTCAGCGCGTGTTTCATCCTGTCGGTCGACGACTCGATGGACTCGATCCTCACCTGGTACCGCGAGGAGGGGTTCATCTTCAAGGGCGGCTCGGGCGCGGGGCTGAACGTGTCGCGCATCCGGTCGAGCAAGGAACTGCTGTCCTCGGGTGGCACGGCCTCAGGACCTGTCAGTTTCATGCGTGGGGCTGACGCTTCGGCCGGCACGATCAAGTCGGGCGGTGCGACCCGTCGTGCGGCCAAGATGGTCGTGCTCGACGTCGATCACCCCGACATCGAGGAGTTCATCGAGACGAAGGCGCGCGAAGAGGACAAGATCCGAGCGCTCCGCGATGCGGGCTTCGACATGGACCTCGGCGGTCGCGACATCACCTCCGTCCAATACCAGAACGCCAACAACTCCGTGCGGGTCAGCGACGAGTTCATGCGGGCGGTCGAGGAAGGCCGCCAGTTCGGGCTGAAGGCTCGCGGGGACGGCCGGGTCATCGAGACGGTCGACGCACAGGAGCTGTTCGGCAAGATCGCGAAGGCAGCCTGGGAGTGTGCGGACCCGGGCATGCAGTACGACGACACCATCAACGACTGGCACACCAACCCCGAGACCGGGCGGATCACGGCCAGCAACCCGTGCTCGGAGTACATGAGTCTCGACAACTCCTCCTGCAACCTCGCCAGCCTGAATCTCCTGAAGTTCCTGCGCGACGACGACACGTTCGATGCCGAGCGGTTCGCGAAGACCGTCGAGTTGGTCATCACCGCCATGGACATCTCGATCTGCTTCGCCGACTTCCCGACGAAGGCGATCGGCGACACCACCCGCGACTACCGCCAGCTGGGAATCGGCTACGCGAACCTCGGTGCGCTGTTGATGGCGACCGGTCACGGCTACGACTCCGACGGCGGCCGAGCGCTCGCTGCGTCGATCACGTCGTTGATGACGGCCACGTCCTACCGGCGGTCGGCCGAGCTCGCCGCAGTCGTCGGCCCCTACCGCGGCTACGCCCGCAACGCCGATGCCCACAAGCGCGTCATGCGCAAGCACCAGGCGGCGAACGATGCCGTGCGCGCGGTCGGCACCCTCGACTCCGACGTGCACCGCGTCGCGACGAAGGAATGGGACGCGGTCATCAAGCTCGGCGAGTCGAACGGCTACCGCAACGCCCAGGCGTCTGTGCTCGCTCCCACCGGCACCATCGGGTTCATGATGGATTGCGACACCACCGGCATCGAACCGGACTTCTCCCTGGTCAAGTTCAAGAAGCTCGTCGGTGGCGGGTCGATGCAGATCGTCAACCAGACCGTGCCGCGCGCACTTCGAGGACTCGGCTACGCCCAGGAGACGGTGGAGGCGATCGTCGAGCACATCGCCGAGAACGGTCACGTGATCGATGCGCCCGGGCTCAAGACCGAGCACTACGAGGTCTTCGACTGCGCGATGGGCGCTCGCGCGATCAAGCCGATGGGCCACGTCCGGATGATGGCGGCCGCGCAGCCGTTCCTCTCCGGCGCGATCAGCAAGACGGTCAACCTTCCCGAGACCGCGACCGTCGAGGAGATCGCCGACGTCTACCGCCAGGGCTGGAAGCTCGGCCTGAAGGCGCTCGCCGTCTACCGTGACAACTGCAAGGTCGGGCAGCCGCTCTCCGACGCGAAGGCCAAGCCGGCCACGGAATCCTCGACTGTCGAGGCAGCTGCAGCGCCCGAGGTGCGGATCGAGTACCGCCCGGTGCGCAAGCGCCTGCCGAAGCGCCGGCCGTCGCAGACGACGAGCTTCGCAGTCGGCGGAGCCGAGGGTTACCTCACGGCCGGCTCGTACCCCGACGACGGGCTCGGTGAGCTGTTCCTCAAGTTCGGCAAGCAGGGTTCGACGCTCGCCGGCGTGATGGACGCGTTCTCGATCGCCGTCAGCATCGGCCTGCAGTACGGGGTTCCGCTCGAGACGTACGTCGAGAAGTTCACCAACCTGAGGTTCGAGCCTGCCGGCCTCACCGACGACCCCGACATCCGGATGGCGCAGTCGATCATGGACTACGTGTTCCGTCGGCTGGCGCTCGACCACCTGGACTACGAGACGCGCTCGTACCTCGGCATCCACAGCGCCGAGGAACGCTCCCGCCAACTCGAGACGGGTTCGTACCTGCCCGAGTCCGACGGTTCCGACGAGGACGTCGAGGACGAGGTGGCGAACTACTCGCAGTCGGTGTCCACCACGGTGCCCGAACGCCAGCAGGCGAAGAAAGTGGCCGACGAGGTCAGCTCCGGAGCCGGTGCGGCCGACGCCCGGCCGGCGAAGGTCGATGTCCACAGCTCGGCTGAATTGCTCGAGGCGCTGCAGGGAACGGCGGCCGACGCGCCGATGTGCTTCACGTGTGGAACGAAGATGCGTCCTGCCGGGTCGTGCTTCGTGTGTGAGGGCTGCGGAAGTACGAGCGGCTGCAGCTGATCAGGCGTGCTGGGGTGTGAGCCCGGCGGTGTGCAGGTCGACCGCACGCCGCCGGGCTTCGACCGACCGTCGCCCATTTGACCTCACGTCACCGGGACGATCGACGCATCGAGCAGCGTGCCGTCCTCGATGGTCAAGAAGCCGAGCGTGCCGTGCGGCTGCCGGCGCCGGTCGGTCGGGGAGCCGGGATTGAACAGGACCTGAGACCCGGTGGCCTCGCACCACGGGATGTGCGAATGCCCGAATACGACGATCGCCGCACCGGGAAATCGCAGCGCCATCCGACCTGCCCGGCCGGTCGCCGGTCCGCTGTCGTGGATCATCGCCGTCGGGATGCCGGCCAGGTCGAGCTCGAGGGTCTCCGGCGCACCCCACGCGGCGATGTCGGCGCCGTCGTTGTTGCCGCGGACTGCCTTCACCGGCGCCCAGGACGACAGCTCCTCGAGCACGTCCGGCGTACAGACGTCTCCGGCGTGCAGGATCAGGTCGACGCCCTCGATGGCCGCTGCGACAGCCGGTGGGCACGAACGCCACCGTCGCGGCGCATGGGTGTCGGAGATGACGGCGATTCGCATGCCGACAGTCTGGCCGACCGGCCACCCTGAGCGGGTCGATCAGCCCTTGATGCCGGTCTCCGCCACTCCCTGTGTCACCGTGCCCGGCCAGCTCGATCGTGCGACGGGTCGTTCGATCTTCGCCCCGAACTGGGGCTGGCACGACGTGCCGTTCGGCGATCTCGTCCGCGCACGGCTGCCACTCCCGATCCACCTCGACAATCCGTTGAAGACCGTCCTCATCGGCCAGCTCTGGGCAGCGCCCCTCCCGCCGAACGGTGACGTCGTCGTCGTCGACCTCGGGACCGGCGTCGGGGTCGGGGTCGCGATCGGCGGGGAGCTCTACCGGGGTGTGTCGAACGCCGCCGGCGAGTGGGGTCATACCTGTCTGGTCCCCGACGGGCGGCCGTGTCGCTGCGGCGCCGCGGGGTGCGTGGAGACCTATGTCGGCGGACCGGGCATCCTGGCCACCCTTCGTGAGATCGACCCCGCGAGCGACTGGCTCGCCCTGGATCAGACGACCGCGGTGACGCGATTGGCGTCAGCTGAGCGCGACGGTGACCCGGTCGCCGTCACCGTCGCCGTCACCACCGCCCGGTACCTGGGACTGGCACTCGCGAATCTCGTCAACGTGTTCAACCCGGAGGTCGTCACACTCGCCGGATGGGTGTCCGAGGTGTGGGGCGCGGCTCCTCGAACTCGCCGCCCCGACGATCGAGCGTCAAGCACTGGCCCACTCGTACGCGGCCGCGTCGATCGGACTCTGCACCGTCCGTACCGATCCGGCGAGCTTCGGCGTCGCGACGATCGCACTCGAAGACGACATCTGGCTGTCGATCAGCCGACTCCAGGGGTCGAGCAGGACCCTCCGACGTCAGCGGTCGGCCTGAGGGGACAGCCCGGGTGCACGATCGGGCGGATCCGTCGGATCCGTCGGATCAGCCGGATCGGTCGGATCAGCCGATCCGCAGTTCGCGTCCGGCGCGGTCATAGGCCTTCAGCTGGGTGCGGACGGTGGACAGGTCGATGTTCTCGGCCATGCCGATCGTGCCGCCCATCCATGCACTCACCACCGCGTAGCCGTTCTGGACCGCCGCCCCGTACCAGACCGAGTCGCCACTCGGCCAGTCCAGCCGCATCAGCACCGTGGCCACGGCCGGCGACACCCGCATCACGACGCACGGCGCGAAGGGGCTCATCCCGTCCGCGAACGCCCCGTTGAACGTTCCCGTCACACCCTGGTCGGCGATGACGACGACCGGGTGTTCCTCGTCGGGCACGCGAAGCGCGGCGCGGTCGGTTCGCTCGGCCACCCGCCCGTCGTGGTTGCAGACGATCCGCTTGCCGCCGTCCGTGACGATGACGGTCGGCAACGTGAGCACGTCGTCGGTCAGGTAGGCGATCGAACGGGCGAATTCCACCCGGACCCGACCACGTGCCGCCGGCGCCATGTTCGTGCCGAGACAGCGATCGACGGCCGCGGACGTCTCCGTCGGACTGAGTGGGCCGCCGTCGGTCGACACCTGCGCGGCGACGGCCGTCGGCGACGGCAGCGGTGTGGCCGCCGGCGAGCCGGCTGCGCGTGGAGCCGGGTCGCGCGGATGGCCGCCGAGGAGTCCGCACCCGGCGACGACGAGCAGGACGGCGAGCGCACCCGTCAGTCGTGTCGCGGTCACGGTCACCCGGTCACGGTAGACCGGGCACGGTAGGCCGGACCGTCGAACGGCCCGGGTGGCCACGAGCAATCGATCGACAGTGGTCGGCACCGCATACCCTAGGGGGGTACGGTGTCACAAGAGTTCGATGGTCGGACACCGCAGATCCGGAGAAGGGACCAGACGATGGCCGAGAACACCACGCACGCAGGTCATGTCGGCTACATCGGGCGGCAGGACGACTACCTCAAACGGCTCAGGCGGATCGAAGGGCAGGTCCGCGGTCTCCAGCGGATGGTGTCGGAGGAGGAATACTGCATCGACATCCTCACGCAGGTGTCGGCGACGACCAAGGCGCTGCAGTCCGTCGCCCTCGGCCTCCTCGAGGAACACCTCACGCATTGCGTGACCGAGGCCGCCGCCGCCGGTGGGCCGGAGGCGCAGGCCAAGGTGCGCGAGGCCTCCGACGCGATCGCACGGCTCGTCCGCTCGTGAACCCGCCCTGCGCTCGTGAACCGCCTGCGCTCATGAACCGGTTCGCCGGCACCACCCATACACCTGGAGCACGCATCCGTACGGCACGCACGACTCCCTGCCACCCGAGAGGACCATCGCACAAATGACCGTCACCGACACGACCACCCGCTTCACCGTGGTCGGCATGACCTGTGAACACTGCGTCCGTGCCGTCACCGAGGAGGTTTCGGCCATTCCCGGTGTCACCGACGTCAGCGTCGACCTGGCCTCCGGTCGGCTCACCGTTCACTCCGCCCGGTCGATCGACGAGGGCGCGGTCCGTGCCGCCGTCGACGAAGCCGGGTATGCGCTCGCGCCGTGAGCAGCGAACCAGGGCTCGAAAGCGTGCCTGTCAAGCTCACCGCTTTCGCGCTCGTCCTCGCGGCGGCGCTCGGGCTCGGGCTTGCGATCGGCCGCACGGTCGGTCCCCTGGACCCGTCCACGGGGGAGCACCGGCCGACCGGATCGACCAGCCCCACCGACATGCACGACACGCACGGTTGACCGACCTCAGGGAGCCTTCACCATGAGCACCGACCAGAGCACCGGTCGAACCCTCGAACGCATCGACCTCACGATCGGCGGCATGACCTGCGCCTCGTGCGCGAACCGCGTCGAGAAGCGGCTCAACAAGCTCGACGGGGTGACGGCGAGCGTGAACTTCGCCACCGAGAAGGCACGCGTGGACTTCCCGGCGTCAGTCAGCGCCGACGACCTGCTCGCCGCCGTCGCCGGCGCCGGCTACACGGCCGAATTGCCACCCGCGGCTGAGCCTCCGAGCACGGACTCGGCGGACCACCGGCACGACGGGCACCACGCCGCCGTCGACGACCTCGGCCGGCGGGTCGTGCTCGCTGCCGTCCTGTCCTTCCCCGTGATCGTGATGGCGATGATCCCGGCACTGCAGTTCACGAACTGGCAGTGGCTGTCACTGGTGCTCGCGACGCCGGTGGTCTGGTGGGCGGGATGGCCGTTCCACCGGGCCGCGTGGACGAACCTGCGCCACGGCGCCGCGACCATGGACACCCTGATCTCGCTCGGCACGCTCGCCGCGTACGCGTGGTCGGTGTACGCGCTGTTCTTCGGCACCGCCGGCGTGCCGGGGATGACCCACCCGTTCGAACTGACGGTCGGCCGTACCGACGGTGGCTCGACCATCTACCTCGAGGCCGCCGCCGGGGTGACGACCTTCATCCTGCTCGGGCGCTACCTGGAGGAGCGCGCGAAGCGGCGAGCAGGGTCGGCGATGCGGGCGTTGCTCGACCTCGGCGCCAAGGACGTCGCGGTACTCCGGAACGGTGTCGAGACCCGTATCCCCGTCGGCGCTCTGATCGTGGGTGACCGGTTCGTGGTCCGGCCCGGGGAGAAGGTGGCCACCGACGGTGTCGTCATCGACGGCAGTTCGGCGATCGACGCTTCTCTCGTCACCGGTGAGTCCGTTCCCGTCGAGGTCACGCCGGGCGACGCCGTGGTCGGCGCCACGGTCAACGGCGGTGGGCGGATCACGGTACGGGCCACCCGCGTCGGAGCCGACACCCAACTCGCCCAGATCGCCAGGCTCGTGGAGGACGCGCAGACCGGCAAGGCCGACGTCCAGCGCCTGGCGGACCGCATCTCCGGGGTCTTCGTCCCGGTGGTCATCGCGATCTCGGTCGCGACCCTCGGATTCTGGGTCGGTGCGGGCGCGGGTTGGACCGCTGCGTTCACCGCGGCCGTGTCCGTGCTGATCATCGCCTGCCCGTGTGCACTCGGGCTCGCGACGCCGGTGGCGCTCATGGTCGGCACCGGTCGCGGCGCGCAGCTCGGCATCATCGTGAAGGGCCCGCAGGTGCTCGAGTCCACCCGCCGGGTCGACACGATCATCCTGGACAAGACCGGGACCGTCACGACCGGCGCGATGTCGCTGGTGACTGTGGTCGCGGCCCCGGGCGTCCCCGACGACGAGGTCCTGCGACTCGCCGGAGCGGTCGAACACTCGTCGCACCATCCGGTCGCTGCCGCGGTGACGACCGCTGCGCTGGCCGTTGGGCCGCTCCCGGTGGTCACCGACTTCGCCGAGGTCGCAGGGCTCGGCGTCCACGGGGTCGTCGACGGACACGCCGTCGTCGTCGGGAGCCCACGCCTGCTGGCGGAGTGGGCGCAGCACCTGCCACCGCCGCTGACGGTGGCGGTGTCCGGCGCCGAGGCCGCCGGTTCGACGGCCATCGCCATCGGTTGGGACGGCGTGGCCCGCGGCGTGCTGGTCGTCGCCGACGCCGTCAAGCCGACGTCGGCCCGGGCCGTCAGCGAACTCCGTGCGCTCGGACTGCGACCGGTGCTGGTGACCGGTGACAACGCGGCGGTGGCCCGGTCGGTGGCCGACGAGGTCGGCATCGTCGAGGTCGTGGCCGGGGTCTTGCCGACGGAGAAGGTCGAGTACGTGAAGGCGTTGCAGGCCTCCGGTCGCGTCGTGGCGATGGTCGGGGACGGCGTGAACGACGCCGCCGCGCTCGCCCAGGCCGATCTCGGCATCGCCATGGGAACCGGGACGGATGTGGCGATCGAGGCGAGCGACCTGACCCTCGTCCGCGGCGACCTTCGCACCGCGGTCGACGCCATCCGCCTCGCGCGCAGGACCTTGCGCGTGATCAAGGGCAACCTGTTCTGGGCGTTCGCCTACAACGTCGCGGCCATCCCGCTGGCGGTGGCCGGGCTGCTCAACCCGATGATCGCCGGCGCAGCCATGGCGGGCAGTTCGTTGTTCGTCGTGGCCAACAGCCTTCGGCTGCGCCGGTTCCGGCCATCCCCCTCGTCCTGACCCGATGGACGGCCAGAGCCCGCCCCGGGCCGCCTAGGCTGGCCGAGCCGGAGGAAATCGGTGCTCTCGCGCAGGGGGATTCCTTGACCACGAACACGTCGTACCAGCCGGTCGCCCGGACGATCGAGGTGATCGATGACGATGTCGCCTTCTACGCCGAGCAGGGATATCTCCCGCTGCCGGCGTTTCTCGATCCCGGCGTCGTCGACGCCCTGCGGGAGGAGGTCTTCGACGTCCTCGCCGCCAACGGGCTCTCCCGAGACGATCTCGCGCGGGCCAGCTCGACTGCGGACAAGCTCCGTCAGTGCTCGCAGTACCTGGCCGGCTCGAAGCTCGACGCGCTGATCAACGGGCCCGCGTCGCTCGCTCTCGCCGGTCGGCTCATCGGCGGAAGAGCCGTTCGATACCTGCCCTTCACCGCGGTCAAGGCCGGTGGCGGCGGCGGGACGATGCACTTCCATCAGGACAACAGCTACACCCGGCACGAGCCCGCGCTGGGATCGATCAACATCTGGGTGGCCCTGGTCGACATGACCCCGGCGAACGGATGCCTCCAGATCGTCCCGGGCTCGCACGGCGGCCAGCGCGAGGCTCGCACGAGCGACGACCGCGACTCGCACCGGCAGGTCGACGTCAGTCCTTCCGACGGCGTCCCGATGCGGATGCGGGCCGGCGACGCGATCGCGTTCACGCGCTGGACCGTGCACGGCTCCGGCCCGAACACGACGAGCGAGCCGCGGGTCGCGTACGCGTTGCAGTACCACCGTGACGACGTGCGCTGGCTGGACAACGACACCGGCGAGTGGCAACTGCTCGTCGAGACGCCGCGTTCGGCGACCCCACCGGTCGAGCGGTTGGGATGACGTCCGGCCGGACCAGGCCATCGGAAGTGCCGCCGCCCGGGTGTCGCACTGCATGAGCGACGATGGGGCGACCACTCGTCGCACCCTCGGGAGACCTTCGCCGTGACAGCTTCTTCGTCCGTCCGCGGGCCTGTGGCCCCGCTGGAGTCTGCGAACGTCCGGCTCGAACCGCTCGGCCTCGACCAGGTGCGTCTGACCGACGGGCCGTGGCGCCGCTGGCAGCTGGACAACCGCGCGATCACGACCCCACATGCCTTGCACTGGCTGGAGGCCGACGGATCAGTCGACAACCTCCGGCTGGTCGGACCCGATGGACTCCCCGGCCATCAGCGTCGCGGCCCGCTGTTCACCGACTCGGACGTCTACAAGTTCCTGGAGGCCGTCAGCTGGGACCTGGCGTTGGGTGACTCGACAGATCTTCGCGCCATCATCGCTGAGCTCGTGGCGGTCATGGCGAACGCGCAGGCCGACGACGGCTACCTGAACTCCTTCGTCCAAGCCGGCTTGGCGGAACGCTGGGGCAACCTGGTCAACGGACACGAGCTGTACTGCTTCGGTCACCTCATCCAGGCCGGCGTGGCCCACCATCGGTCCACGGGGTCCACCGACCTGCTCGATGTCGCACGAGGGGTGGCCGACTGCCTGCTCACCGACTTCGGGCATGGGCGGCGCGACGACACCGATGGACATCCCGAGATCGAGATGGCGCTCGTCGAGCTCTACCGCGAGACCGGCGAACGGGCCTATCTCGACCTCGCGCAGCAGCTCGTCGACGTGCGTGGGCACGGGGTTCTCCACCGTGGGGTCGACGTGCACTTCGACAGCGCCTACTACCAGGACGCGACTCCCGTGCGCGACGAGACCACCGTTGTGGGGCACGCGGTCCGGGCCGTCTACCTGCTCTGCGGTGTGGTGGACCTCTACATCGAGTCCGGCGAACAGGCCCTGCTGGACTCTGCCGTCCGGCAGTGGGAGTCGATGACGGCGACGAAGACCTTCGTCAACGGAGCCATCGGATCCCGGTTCGAGGGCGAAGCCTTCGGCGACAGTTACGAGCTCCCGCCCGATCTCGTGTACGGCGAGACCTGCGCGACGATCGGCAACATCATGCTGAGCTGGCGGCTCCTGCTCGTCACCGGTCAGGCGAGGTTCGCCGACGCGATCGAGCGCGGTCTGTACAACCTGTTTGCGGCGTCGACGTCGGTCGAGCGCACCGGCTTCTTCTACAACAACCCCGCACAGCGCCGCTCGAAGCAGCCCGCGGCGCCGATCGATGTGCGGCCCAGTCGGGCCGACGCACCGGGCACCCGGCCGGTCTGGTTCGGCTGCGCCTGTTGTCCACCGAACATCATGCGGACGATCGCGTCGCTCGGCGGCTACGTCGCGACGCACGACACCGGGGGCGTGCAACTCCAGCAGTTCCTGCCCGCCACCATCGCCGCGGAGATCGAGGCCGGCCACGTCGGCCTCGAGGTGACCACCGACTACCCGACGAGCGGGTCCGTCGCCGTGTCGGTGACATCGACGCCGGAATCACCATGGACGTTGAGCATTCGACGGCCGTCCTGGTCGCCGGCCGTCACGGTGCGCGTCAACGGCGAGGCGGTCGACGTCGACCCTGACCCGTCGTGCGGTGGCTACGAGCACGTCGTCCGGGGGTGGTCGACCGGCGATGTCGTCGAGATCGGTGTCGACGTGCGGCCCCGGTTGACGGTGAGCCATCCGAGTGTCGACGCCGTGCGCGGAACGGTGGCGATCGAACGCGGCCCGGTCGTGTACTGCCTCGAGAGCGTCGATCAGGCTGCTGACATCTCGCTCGATCACGTGGAGATCGCCGCCGACGTGACGATCACCGGGTGCCGCCGGGCCGTGGCCGGCGTCGAGACGACGGTGCTGACGTTTCCGGGTTCGGTGCGGGACGACAGCGCCTGGGAAGGCGACGGGTGGGCCACGCTCGGCGCCGAACCCCCGTCGCGCCGCCGGGCAGTGGAACTCACCGCGATCCCGTACCACCTGTGGGCGAATCGTGGGCCGTCGACCATGCGGGTCTTCATACCGGTGACGCAGTGAGGTCGCGGTGACGACCGACGGAAGCCGCGCCGGCTCGCACGGCAACCGATTCCTCGGGGCCGTCGTCCTGATCACCGGGGCCGGATCCGGGATCGGGGCCACGACAGCACGACGATTCGCAGAGGAAGGCGCGCGGGTGGTGGTGGCCGACATCAACGGGGCAGCAGCGTCGACGGTGGCCGGCGACCTTGCGCACGCGACGGCCGTGACGGTCGACATCGCGGACGCCGGTCAGGTGCGCTCGGCGTTCGCCCGGATCGAGCGGGAGCTCGGACGGATCGACGTTCTCGTCAACAACGCCATGATCTGTTCGGAGGGATCGCTGCTCGAGATCGGGGATGACGCCATCGAGCGTGACATCGCCGTCGGGATCACCGCGGCATTCCACACCGTCCGGGCCGTGCTGCCCGGCATGATCGAGCGCCGTGCGGGCGTGATCCTCAACATGACGTCGGTGAACGGTCTCGCCTACTATGGCAACGAGGCGTACTCGGCTGCCAAGGCCGGATTGCTCAGCCTGACCCGGTCGATCGCCGTGCGCTACGGCGAGTTCGGCGTACGGTCCGTCGGGGTCGCCGCCGGCACCGTCGCCACTCCGGCCTGGGCCGACCGGGTGGCCCACGATCCCGACCTCATGACCACCGTGTCGAAGTGGTATCCGCTCGGCCGGGTCGGGACCCCCGACGACATCGCCAACACGCTGATGTTCCTTGCGTCACCGCAGGCATCCTGGATCACCGGGACGACGATCACCGTCGATGGCGGCCTGACCGCCGGGAACCGGCTGATGACCGACGAGATCGTCCTGCCCGACTGATCGTCCGCGCACAGCGGAACCGGTGCCGCCGTGCGTGCGTCGAAGCGGACATGAGACGCACACCACCGATCGCGCGACGCGCCGTCGCGATGATGGCCGTCACCGCAGGCCTGCTCGGGTTCGCCGCCTGCGGATCACTGGGCGGCGCCGGCCACGTCGTGACGGCCGACGTGAAGCGGGCACAACCTGCGGCCGACGATCACGCGCGTGGCGCAGACGTCGTCCTTTCGGTGGCCGGCAAGCTCCTGACTCCCGTCCTGGCCGAGCATGACGGCGAGAACGTCGCGTACTCACCGGTGAGCATCGCGATCGCCCTGGCGATGCTGCGGGCCGGCGTGCAGGGGGAGTCAGCCTCCCAACTGGATCGGCTCTTCGCTGTGGACGGAGCGCGGCTCCCGCCCGCCATGAACGCGACCGATCGCGACCTGGAGTCGATGTCGGGGAAGGTCGGCGACGGTGACGACCGGAAGATCGCGCTGTCCCTGGCCAACGCCTTGTGGGTACAGAAGGGCCTCGCCTGGAACCGCCCGTTCCTCGAAACCCTCGCAGCCGACTACGGAACCGGCGTGCGGGCGCTCGACTTCGAGCAACATCCGGAGGAAGCAAGGGGCGACATCAACGGATGGGTGGGGGATCAGACCCACGACAAGATTCCCGAGCTCATCCCTCCCGGCATGATCTCGCGCGACACCCGGCTCACTCTCACCAATGCCCTGTACCTGAAAGCGCCGTGGACCCACGAGTTCACTCCGCTCGAGCCTGGGCGCTTCACGACCGACGGTGGCGCAACGGTGTCGAGCGCACGCATGCAACAGATGCTCGACACCGGCTACCAGCGCGGGCCGACCTGGCAGAGCGTGCGGATCCCGTACGCCGGCGGCAAGCTGGCGATGACGCTGGTCGTCCCGGATGCGGGCGCGATGGCTGGGGTGGGGCACGAGCTCGCGGACCCCGACGCGATGGCGACGATGCTCGCGCCGACGCCACGCCGCTCGGTGACACTGACCATGCCGCGCTTCGACATCGACACCAAGACGACGCTCAACGACGCGCTGACCAGCGTGGGGGTGACCGCGCCGTTCGCACCACCCGCTGGTGACTTCGCACCGATGAGCGACGATCCGAACGTCGGTGAGCTGTACGTGCGGGCCGTCCTGCACCAGACGACGGTCACGGTGGACGAACAGGGCACCGAGGCAGCTGCAGCCACGGCCGTCGTCGTCGACCGTTCCTCGGCTCAACTACCCGTCGATCCGGTCACGCTGGTCGTCGATCGTCCGTTCTACTTCGCGATCACGACGATCGACACCGGCCTCCCGTTGTTCGTCGGGCGGATCGTCGATCCCACGAAGAGCTGACCTCAGTCACTCGCCGGCCACGCGCCGAGCCGCAGCCGTCGCAGGACGTCGAGCCCGACCGCCCGCCGACGATCGAGGTCTGCCGGACCGGTCCTGGGGACCGCGGCGCCGGCCAGTGTCAGCAGTTCCGCGCTCGTCATGTCCGGATGGTCCGCGATCCAGTCGGACCGGTAGAAGGGCATGTCGAGCTCGGCACGGTGGAGGTCGAGCACGACGGGGACCGACGCGTCGACGATCCCGAGGATCGACGCCCAGTCCACGCTGCCTTCGCCGATGGCGGCCGTGTCCCGGACCAACCCGGTTCGGGTCCAGGACACGGTCGCATCGTCGAGGAACAGCGTCTGGACGTACGGCGCCACCCGAGCGGCCGCGGCCACCGGATCCCCCAGCCGGGCCAGCACGTTGACGGGGCTGTAACCGATGCGCACCACCTCGGGATCCGTGTCCTCGACCAGGCGCACGCACTCGGTGGTCGTCATCTCTTCGTGGGTCTTGAGAACCAGCCGGATGCCGACGTCACGGGCGGTCGGCACCAGCTGCCGAACGACGGCGTGGCTTGCCGCGAGCTGGTCGCCCCAGGGCGTCGTCCGATCGAACCGGTCGGCCTCGAGCCCGACGGTGAAGTGCAGCGAGCTCACCCCGGCCACTGCCGAGGCGATGATCACCCGCTGCCAGCCCCGAACCGGGTCGCCATTTCCCAGTGCCGCCACCTGCGCGACTCGTTCCGGGTGGCGTGCGTTCACCCCGCCGATCCCGACCGCCGCGACGACACCGGCCCCGGCGAGCCCTACCCGCAGGTCGTCCAGTGCAGAGCGTTCGAGAGGGGGCGACACCCACGTCAACGACGGGAGGTGAACGGACCGGATCTGCTGACCGGACAGGGCATCGACGAGGGCGGCCGGCGTGCCGGGGGGATCGGGGAGGTCGCGGAGGGCGATGCCGATGTCGGGCCGTGGACGGGCGGTCACGCTACCGCCGTCCGAACCGCATCGAGCGGGATGCCGTTGCCCGCCGCGGAGGCCGCGACGTAGTCACGCGAGGCGCGAACGTAGTCCCAGGCGTCGTCGACCGTCCAGGGCTGGGCGTTGTAGGCGTCGAAGTCAGGGACGTCGCCAGCGGTGATGCGGTTGTCGTAGTCCTGCACGAGGGCCAGGTAGGCGACGAACTCGTCCACCGTCAGGTCGGGATGGCCGGCCAGCCACTCCGGGTCGTACAGCGAGATCGGCGCTCGTCGGTCGTGGCCGCGCTTGGGCAGCGTCGGCGCGCCGTCGAAGTCGCGCACCTCCAACGAGAGGTGCAGCTCCGGGTTGCCCGCGTAGAGGATCGGGAGGATCTCGACGAGGTCGACCATGCCCTGCCCGTTCGGGCGCATCTGGTAGCGCAGACCGTCCGGCGCCCGGAAGAGCCCCGCGTCCTTGATGTGGCTCTGCCGCACGTAGGGCGCCAACCGGCGCGCGGCCCACACCGGATGCTCGGCGCGCTGCAGCACGTTCGCGGTGTCGAACGTGACGCCGGTGACGTCGGGACCGACCGTCTCGACGATCCGGACCAGCTCGAACGACGTACGCGTCGGCGCGTTCGGCTCGAACCCTCGACCACGGGTGATGCCTCGACGGTATACAAGGACAATCGAACCGTCAGTGTCGTTGTGTTGAACCGACGTAAAATCAGCGCTTCTGGCGATCCGATGTGGATCAGGTCTCCAAAACGGTATTCCGTTTGGTTATGGTGTTCGAGTGCCCGACCGCATTGGCGGGGTCGTCGCACGCGCCGAGGGAACCCTCGCAGCGACATCGGAGGACACACCCATGCGAGTACTGGTGGTCAACTGCAACACCTCGACCGCGATGACGGAGAGCATCACCGCCGTCGCTCGCGATGCGGCTCGGCCGGGCACTGAAATCCTCGGCGTCCAGCCCGAATGGGGTCCGGAATCCGCCGAGGGCTACTACGAGAGTTTCATCAGCGCAGCAGCCGTCCTCGATGTTCTCAGCACTCTGACGGAGCCCTTCGACGCCGTCGTGATGGCCGGGTTCGGTGAGCACGGTCGTGACGGCGCGCGCCAACTCCTCGACGTGCCGGTGGTCGACATCACCGAGGCGGCCGCGCAACTCGCCTGCCTGGTGGGATACCGGTACGGAGTGGTCACTACCGTGCGCGGCGCGCTGGCGCCGATCGAGGAGAGCCTGTCGACCGCGGGACTGTGGTCGCGGTGCGCCGGCGTCCGTGCGAGCGACCTGGACGTCCTCGACCTGCACGACGATCTCGACCGCACTGCCGACGCCTTGATCGAACAGGGCCGCGTTCTGCTCGCGGCCGGTGCCGACGTCCTGGTGCTGGGTTGCGCCGGAATGGGCGGCCTCGACACCCGGGTGCAGAACGCCCTCGGCGTACCCGTGATCGACGGGGTCGCGGCCGCCGTGAATCTGTGCGAGGTGCTCGTCGGCCTCGGAAAGACCACCAGCACGTGGGGTCCGTACGCGAAACCCTCGACCACCAAGCACCGTCGCGGGTGGCCGGTATCGAGTGCACGCACGGCGCTCACCGGCTGACCCGCGGCCAGCGGCGGTCACCTCCCACCATCGTCACTCGATGCCACCGGAACGGCAGGTCCTTCATGCTCAACCCCGCCAGAGAGTTCTACCTCGCCGGCAGCCACTACGTCAGCCCGTTCGACTTCGATCCCGAGGTCACCGCGGCGTTCGACTTCCCGTCCCCGTTGGAGCTGATCGACAGCACGTTGCGCAAGACCCACTTCACCGCGGGCCACATCACCTCGCGACGTGGTTACCAGCGCATAGCGGCCGCGCTCGTGGAACTCGGCGTCCGGGACGAGAGCATCAACATCAGCTGGTCGCGCTCCGACGAACCCGCACCCCAGGACTGGGCGTTGCTCGAGGCGATCGTCGAAGGCGACTTCGACTTCCGTCTCAACGTCTACACGGACACGCTGCTCGGCGACGGCAGGCACCTACAGCCCGTCTCCATGCGCCAGACGGTCGACATGCTGGTCGCGGCCGGCGTCCAGGTCGCGGCGCCCGGCATCGTGCCCGCGCCCGACCCCGACGCCCAGGCCCGGCAGATCGACGACCTCGCCGAGTATTTCGACTATGCGGGCAGCAACGGGCTCGACACTACGATCACCTTCGCCAACGTGGGTCGCCGGGATTTCGCCTGCATGCTGGCGATGGCGAATCTCGCCGTGTCGATGGGAGCCCGACGCCTCGATCTGATGGACTCGACGAGCAGCCTCACCCCCGAGGCCATGAAAGTGTTCATCCGAAGGTTCCGCGAGGGCCTGACGGTCGAGGTCCCGTTGACGATGCACGTTCACGACGAGTTCGGCCTCGCCACCGCCGGTGCGATCGCGGCGGCCACCGCCGGGGCCTCTCCGGACGTCTCCCTGAACGGCATGTCATACCGGGCCGGGTTCGCTCCCCTGGAGGAGGTCGTGCTGGCGCTCGAGACCCTGTACGGGGTCGACACCGGGCTTCGACTGGAGCAGATCCAGCACACCGCCGAGGTCGTCGCCACGGAGTCCGGCGTCGCGCTCCCGCCACTGAAACCGCTGACCGGCACGTACGCGTACCTCAAGCACATGCCGGGCGACGCCGCGGCGGCGATCACGACCGGCCAGGACGCCTTCCCGCCGATCAGCCACGGCCTGGTGCCCGCGAAGATGGGACAGCGGGTCGAGTGGGTGTGGGGCGGGCTGAGCTTCGGATTCGATGGTGACCGCCTTGGCCACCCGGGAAGGTCTGGATCTGACGCCGCGGAGGTGGCCGTGGCCAGGCGTGCGCTCGACGCGACCGTCCGACTGGTTCCGCGGTACCCACGATGGCTCACACCCGCAGTCGCGGCCCAGCGGTTGACCGAGGTGGTGAGCGGACTTCGGACGAAGCGATCCAGCGAGGACGTCGGCGCAGCACTCGCCACCGCATGCCCGTACGAGCCGTGGGTGGCGAAGGTGCTCGATGCCGCCGGCACGGCCGACTCCGCCGCGCTCATCGTGGCCGCGCGCTCCGTGACCCTGGCCGTCCGCCAGGACGACCTGGTCGCGATGGCGAGCACTTTCTCGTCACTGGGGTCCGACGACGGCGCCCGCGACCTCCGGGCGCAGTTGTCCCGCAGCGAGGAGGCTGGACTCAGCGCCTCTCCGCCGGGTGTCATCGAGGAGATCGTGACGCTCGCGAACGACTACGACCAGCGGTTCGGCTACCGCTACGTCGTCTCGACCGCCGGGCTCGGTGGGATCGACATTGCCGAGCGGCTCAGGCACCGGTTGACCGTCGATGCGGCTGTCGAGGAGCGAACCACCCGCGTCGAGATGGCGACGATCATCGACAACCGGCTGATCCGGATGCTGGCCGCGCCGGAGTCGGCCTCACCACCGCCGATGGCGCTGGTGTCCGGCGGCGGAGGCTCGGCCTGATGGGTTCCGCATCCGCCGGCACCGGCGTCCCCACCGCCTCCCACGCTGTGCTCGGCGCCCTCGACGCCGACCTCTCCGAATCGACCTCACTGGCCGTCCAGGTCTATGCCAACGCTGCGCGAGCGGATCATCCTCGGCCAGTACGCCCAGGGATCGCGGCTGCCGGAACAGCGGCTCGCCGAGGACCTGAACGTGTCGCGGGTCCCGCTCCGGGAGGCGATCCGCCAGTTGGAGGTGGATGGCTTCGTCCAAAGCCTGCCGCGTCGTGGCGCCGTCGTCTGGACGTGGACCGCCCAGGCGGTTCACGACCTGTTCGACGTGCGGCTCGCGCTGGAGGTGGCCGCCACCGGGCTGGCGGCGACGCGGGTGGCCAGCGGACGTGACGTCGCGGACATCGAGGCGGCCCTCGACCGCTCGCATGAGGAACTGCGGTCCGGCGATGCGCTGCGGATCGCCGAGGCGAGTGCGGCGTTCCACGAGGCGATCGTCGTGACGACCGACAACGAGCTGATGATCTCGCTCATGCGGGCGGTGTCGGGCCGTGTCGTCTGGCTCTTCCACCTGACCTCGGGCCGAGACGCGGCCGTCGCCTGCGAGGAGCACCACGACCTCCTGGACGCGATCAGGTCCGGCGGGCCGCGGATGGCGGAGTCCGTCGCCTACGCCCACATCGACCGCGGCCGGGCGCCGTCACTCGAGGCGCTGCCCGAACTGACCTGACCCTGCGCGATCCGACCCGCCCGCTCATGACCGTGCCCTCACCACCGACGAGACAAGGATCGACCGTGACCGACGATCTGCTGATCACCGACGTACGCCCATGGGGAGGACCAGCCGTCGACGTGCGCGTCGCCGACGGAGTGATCGTCGGGCTCGATGCGCCCGGAACGGGCGTCGACCGAGGCGGCGCACCGCTGCCACGACTATCCGGTGACGGACGACTGCTGGTGCCGTCGTTCTCCGACGTCCACGTGCACCTCGACTCCACCCGTCTCGGACTTCCGTGGCGCCCCAACGATTCGCCCGGCGGGTTGTGGCCGAACGTGATGCACGACCGGGCCAACTGGCGAACCGACGAGTGGTCGATGACCGAGAAGTCGACCTACATGCTGGGACTGCTCATCAGCAAGGGCACCACGCGCGTCCGCGGCTATGCGCAGATCGACGCGGACTGCGGGTTGGAGCGATTCGAGGCCGTGGCCGCCGCCCGGGAGACTCATCGGGACCGTGCGCACGTGGAGATCATGGCCTTCCCGCAGGCGGGACTGCTGCGCGAACCCGGGGTTCCCGAGCTGATCGAAGAGGCACTACGCCAAGGCGCGGACGTGATGGGCGGGATCGATCCGTGCGGGTTGGACGGTGACCCGGTACGGCATCTCGACATCGTGTTCGGGATCGCCGAACGGTTCGGTGTGCCCGTCGACTTCCACCTCCACGAGGCCGGCGAGCTCGGCATGTTCAGCCTGGGCAAGATCATCGAACGCACGCGAGCGCTGGACATGCGGGGCCTGGTGACGATCTCGCATGCGTTCACCCTGGCGCACACGCCGTCCCCGGTGATCGACGACGTCCTCGAGCAGATGGCGGAGCTCGACATGGCCGTGACCACCTGTGCACCGGCCGGGCGGAACACACTGCCGCTCTCGAAGCTGATGGCCGCCGGTATCCGCGTCGGGCTCGGCGACGACGGGCAACGCGACTACTGGTCGCCGTACGGCAACGCCGATCTACTCGACCGGACCTGGCAGCTTGCGTTCACCCAGGGCTACCGACGCGACGAGCTGGTCGAGTTCTGCCTCGCCGTGGCCACTCAGGGCGGTGCCTCCGTGCTGTCGTCGCGGTACCCACGACTGACGGGGCCGGACGATCGGCCGGGCGTGGCTGTCGGCGATCCGGCCGATCTCGTGCTGCTGGACGGTGAGGCACCGGCAGCGGCGGTGATGGACCGGCTGAGCCACCGAACGGTCGTGCATGCCGGCCGGGTCGTCGCCCACGACCTCGAGCTGGTCTGACGTTCATGGACATCCGACTCCGCGCCGCGTACGTGCTGGCCTACGAGGCCGGTGACCACGCACTCCTGACCGACGGCGAGGTGCTCGTCCGCGACGACCGGATCATCCGGGTGGGCACGCCGACGGTCCACGACGTCGACGAGACGATCGACCTCGGTACCTCGCTCCTGATGCCCGGCCTGATCGACCTCGACGCATTGGCGGACATCGACCACGCGATCTTCGACTCGTGTTGGGGGTCCGAGCACTCGGCCGGGCTCAGCTGGTCGGAGGACTATTTCCGGCACCGGCGCGCCGATGTGTTCGATCGCGAGGACAAGGCGTTCATCCGCTGGTACGCGTTCTACCAGCTCCTTCTCCACGGGGTCACCTCCGCGATGCCGATCGCGGCCGAGACGCACAGCGGATGGGCGGAGACGTTCACCGACGCCGTCGACATGGCGACCGCGGCCGAGAGCCTCGGACTGCGTACCTTCCTCGGCCCGAGCTACCGCTCGGGAGTGAACGTCGAGGCCGACGACGGCGGCGCGACCGTGCTGTGGGACGAGGCCGAGGGCGAGCGCGGTCTCGCTGACGCGCTCCGCTTCCTGGACTGGACCCTCGAGCACGGTCACGACCTCACCACCGGCGTCCTGCTGCCCTGCCGGATCGAGACGCTCACCGAGGAGTTGATGCGTGCGACGGCCCGTGCCGCCGCGGAGCGGGACGTGTTGGTGCGCCTGCACTGCCTGCAGGGACTGGGCGAGCGGTCGAAGCTGGCCGAGAAGTACGGGACCACGCCGGTGGAACTGCTCGCCGCCACCGGCCTGTTGAACTCCAGGCTGTTGATCCCTCACGGCATCTATGTCGACTCGTCGAGCTATGTGGGGGCGGGCACCGACCACGATCTCCGGGCGATCGCCGCGGCCGGCGCGTCGATCGTGCACTGCCCCCTGACGTCGATCAGGTACGGCAGCGCGCTCGAGTCGTTCGCCCGCTACCGCGAGGCCGGGGTCAACATCGCGCTCGGCACGGACTCCTTCCCACCCGACCTGATCCGCGGCATGGACGTCGGTTCGAATGTCGCGAAGATCGTCGATGGTCGGCTCGACGCCGCCGGTGCCGCGGCCTACGTCCGTGCCGGCACTCTGAACGGGGCCAAGGCGTTGCGTCGTGACGACCTCGGTCGGATCGCCGTCGGAGCCACGGCGGATCTGGTCGCCTTCCCGCTCGACGACGTCCGCGACGGGGTCATCGAGGACCCGGTCCGCACGCTCCTCTACAACTCCAACGCACGGCAGACCCGGCTCAGCATGGTCGGCGGCCGGGTGGTCGTGCGCGGCGGCGCGATCCATGGGGTCGACGTGGAGGCGGTGCGCGAGCGCGCCCAGGCGATCTTCGACCGCCTGCAGGCGGCCTACTCCGATCGTGACCGGCTCCGCCGTCCGTACGCGGAGCTGTTCCCGCCGAGCTTCCCCGCCTTCGCGACGTCGGCCGACTGACGGCGGCCCGGTCAGGCGGCGGCCCGGTCAGGCGGAGGGTGCGGTGGGGCGCACGGTTGGTCTGACAGGTCGATGTGCGGGGTGGCTGTCAGGCGGAGGGTGCGGTGGGGCGCACGGTTGGTCTGACAGGTCGATGTGCGGGGTGGCTGTCAGGCGGAGGGTGCGGTGGGGCGCACGGTTGGTCTGACAGGTCGATGTGCGGGGTGGCCGTGAGGCGGAGGGTCCGGTGGGGCGCACGGTCTGTCTGACAGCCGGGGGGGGCGCCCTGAGGCCGGTCAGGCGATACGTGCTCCCTCGATCCGCACGACACCGAATCATGGGTCCGACACGCTCGGATCGACCCCGGTACCGGTCCGTGACGGCCGCGTCGCGATTGCCCGAAGTTGCGCGGAAGGTGCCCGAAGCTTTCGGTAACGATCATATGAACCATGGCGGCATTCGCCGCTCACGGCCGCGATGCGGGTGTACGTTCCAGTGGTTTGGACGGGATCGCCTGGCGGAGCTGCCGGTGCGGGACTTCGTTCTGCTCATGGCCGAACCTCGTGTCGGCAGGAAGGTGCGCCTCGTGAAGAGACTTCTGACCGGGGCGGTGTCGCTGGCCCTCCTGGGCCTGCTCGCCGCCGCATGTGGAGGCGGATCGAACACCGGCTCCGGCACGGGATCGGGCTCGGGTAGCGGCTCGAACGCCTCCGCCGCCACGCTGACGATCGCCAACACCGGCGGGGCGCAGTGGACCTGCGGCTTCAACCCGTTCAACCCGGCGGTGCAGGGGACGACGGTGGGCTTCGTCTACGAGCCACTCGTCTACATCAACACGCTGAAGAACGCCGCCGAGACGCCCATGCTGGCGAAGAGCTACAAGTGGAGCTCGGACAAGAAGTCGCTGACCTTCACCGTGCGCGACGGGGTGAAGTGGAACGACGGGAAGCCGTTCACGGCGAAAGACGTCGCGTTCACGTACAACCTCATGAAGAAGTACCCGGGCCTGGACCTCAACGCGCTGTGGAAGTCGATCCTCACCAAGGTGACGGCGGCCGACGACTCGACGGTCACGTTCGACTTCAAGGGCGCGGCTCAGCCGTACTTCTACTACATCGCTGACCAGGTCGACATCGTCCCTGAACACATCTGGTCCACCGGGGAAGCCGCCAAGGATCCGGTCCAGTTCATCGACGCCGCGCCGGTGGGCACCGGTCCCTACACGGTGAACCCGTGCAAGCCCGCCAACATCACCTACAAGGCGAATGCCGATTACTGGCAGGCCGGCCTGCCCAAGGTCAAGACCGTGAACTACCCGGCCTACACCGACAACAGCCCGGCGAACCTGGACCTCGCCACCGGCAAGGCTCAGTGGGGCGGCCAGTTCATCCCGAGCGTGGACAAGTTCTATGTCGCGAAGGACAAGGAGAACAACCACTACTGGTACCCGCCGACGTCGAACGTCGCGCTGGTGTTCAATCTCCTGCACCCGATCACCGGCAAGCTGGCCGTCCGACAGGCCTTCGCGTACGCGATCGACCGGGCCGCCGTGTCGAAGATCGGTGAGGGCGGTTACCAGCCACCGGCAAACCAGACCGGGATCGTCCTGCCCACCTTCGAGGACTGGTACAACAAGGCGGCGGCGGACAAGGCGAACTACGCACCGAACCCGGACAAGGTGAAGCAGCTCCTCGCCACCGCGGGCTACTCGACCGACAAGCCGTTGAACCTCGACGTCATCACGGTCAGCGGATACACCGACTGGGACGCCTCGTTGCAGGAGATCGCACAGCAGCTCAAGCCGCTCGGGATCAACCTGACGGTCAAGGACCTCGCGGGTCAGACCTACAACACCAAGATCTACAAGGGTGATTTCGATCTGGCCTACTCGTCCGGGTCGAGCGGCCCGGCGCCGTACTACGAGCTCCGCTCGCTGCTCTACGGTGGGAACACCGCACCGCTCGGGAAGAACGCGACGTCGAACTACTCGCGCTACAACAACGCCGAGACGGACAAGCTGTTCGACGAGTACTCGTCGGCCAGCGCGTCGGAGCAGAAGACGATCATCGACAAGATCCAGCAGGTGATGCTCGACGAGGTGCCGCTCATCCCGACCACGGAGTCGGTGAGCTGGTACCAGTACTCGACCAAGTCGTTCACCGGCTGGCCGACCGAGCAGAACCCGTACGCGCTGCCGGCGCCGTACAACCTGCCGGACCTCGAGCAGGTGTTGCTGAAGCTCGAACCGAAGTAGCCACATGCGGCCGGGCAGGTGACACCGTCCCGGTCGGTCGCGGCAGCCGCTGCGACCGACCGGGACCACACGAGGAGGTACGGCGATCAGGTACGTGCTGCGGCGGCTCGGGTTCTTCTTGGTCACCCTGTGGGCCGCGCTGACCCTGAACTTCTTCATCCCACGGCTGATGCCGGGGAACCCGGCCGAGGCGATGATGTCGCGCTTCAAGGGCCGGGTGAATCCCGAGGCGCTGAAGGCGCTCGAGGTCGCGTTCGGCATCGACAGCCAGGAGAGCACGTTCCACCAGTACATCGACTACCTGCGCAACAGCCTGACCGGCCACTTCGGCATCTCGCTGACGTTCTTCCCGGTGCCCGTGGAGACGGTCGTGCGGCAGGCGCTCCCGTGGACCATCCTGCTCGTCGGTGTCACGACACTGATCAGCTTCGTCCTCGGCACCGGGATCGGCATCGTGGCGGGCTGGCGACGAGGCGGCGCCATCGACAGCGTCCTTCCGCCCGTCTTCGTGATCACCTCGGCGCTGCCGTTCTTCTGGGTCGGGCTCATCCTGATCCTGGTGTTCTCGGTCTGGACCAACGGCGCGCTACCCAACGACGGCGGCTACGACACCGCCCTGACCCAGGGCTGGAACGGGCCGTTCATCCTGAGCGTGCTGGAGCACGCCATCCTGCCCGCGGCCACTCTGTTGATCGTGTCGATCGGCGGTTGGATCCTGACCATGCGGAACAACATGGTCACGGTGCTCGCGGAGGACTACGTGCGGATGGGCCGCGCCAAAGGGTTGTCGAACCAGCGGATCATGCTCGACTACGCCGCGCGCAACGCGATTCTCCCGAACCTGGCCGGCTTCGCGATCTCGCTCGGCTTCGTCGTCGGCGGCGCGATCCTCGTCGAGTACACGTTCAACTACCCCGGAGTGGGGTACATGCTGCTCAGTGCCGTGTCCAACGAGGACTTCCCGCTGATGCAGGCCCTGTTCCTCCTGATCACCGTGACGGTCCTCGTCGCGGTGCTGATCTGCGACTTCCTCACGGTCCTGCTGGATCCCCGAGCTCGGACCCAAGGGTGATGACGGTGACCCGATGACGACACTGCTCAGCGGCGCCGGCGTTCCGTCCGAGGGCGGCGTCTCCGAAGGCACCGGCGACGACCAGAACCGCCGGCGTCCCCGGCGGGGGAGTGGCCTCGTCCGCGCCATCCGGACGAACCCGAAGGCGCTGGCCGGGACGCTCATGCTCGCCCTGTTCACCCTCGTGGCGATCAGGCCGCAGCTGTTCACGTCCGTGTCCGACCCGAACAAGCGCGCCTTCGACGTGAGCCTGCCGCCGTCGAAGGACCACATCCTCGGCACGACCGCGTTCGGTCAGGACATCTGGGCCCAGCTCGTCTACGGAACACGCCAGACGCTGGTGGTCGCCGTGCTCGTCGGGATCGGAGCCACGTTCCTGGCCGTGATCATCGGCGTGTCCGCGGCCTACCTCGGTGGCCTCGCGGACGACCTGCTCTCGCTGCTCACCGACGTGTTCCTGGTGATTCCCGCCTTCCCGCTGATCATCGTGGTCGCGGCGTACGCCAGCAGCGGCGGCTTCATCTGGATCGTCGTCATCCTCGTGCTGACCGGCTGGTCCTACGGCGCCCGGCAGTTGCGGGCCCAGTCCCTATCCCTTCGCAACCGCGACTTCCTCGTCGCCTCACAGGTCCGCGGCGAACGCCGCCTGTACATCATCGTCGTCGAGGTGCTCCCGACGATGACGTCGCTCATCACGGCCAACTTCCTCGGCGTCGCACTGTTCGCCGTGCTCACCGCATCGGGTCTGCAGTTCATCGGTCTCGGTGACCCGTCCTCGCTGAGCTGGGGGACGATGCTCTACTGGGCCCAGAGCGGCGAGGCGCTCCAGACCGGCCAGCAGTGGTGGATCATCGCGCCCGGCTTGTGCATCGCGGCACTGGGCGCCAGCTTCGCGCTACTCAACTATGCGTTCGACGAGATCGGCAACCCGGCCCTGCGCCCCGTGAGGAGGAAGCGTGGCAGACGACATTCTTCTTGAGGTCAGTGGCCTGACGGTCGAGTACGACACGGGCTCGTCGCCGGTCCGGGCGGTCGACGCCGTGGATCTCGACGTCCACGCGGGGGAGTTCGTCGGCATCGTCGGTGAGTCCGGCTGCGGGAAGTCCACGCTGTTGTTCGCGATCGCCCAGCTGCTCTCGCCGCCGGCCGGGATCACCAGCGGGTCCGTCAACTTCCGCGGCCGCGACCTGGTGACGATGAACGACCGGGAACTCGCGCCCACCCGGTGGCGGGACATGTCCGTCGTCATGCAGAGCGCGATGAACGCGTTGAACCCGGTCAAGCAGATCGGCGCTCAGTTCGCCGACGTGATGCGTGCACACGGCGAATCGTCGAAGTCGACGATCGGGCAGCGGTCGGCTGCGGTGATGCGGCTGGTCGGCATCGATGCCGTGCATCTGAAGAGCTACCCCCATCAGCTGTCCGGCGGCATGCGCCAGCGCGCGATGATCGCCATGGCGTTGCTCTTCACTCCGGACCTCGTGATCATGGACGAGCCCACGTCGGCGCTCGACGTGGTCGCCCAGCGCTCGCTGATGCTGCAGATCAAGGAACTCCAACGTGAACTGGGCTTCGCGGTGCTGTTCGTGACGCACGACATGTCGCTGGTCAGCCACTTCTCGGACCGGTTGATGGTGATGTACGCCGGGCAGACGATCGAGTTCGGCGACACCCGGAAGGTCTTCGACCAGCCGGCACACCCCTACACCCAAGGCCTGATGGACGCGTTCCCGTCGATCCGAGGTCCGCGGGTGGATCTGCTCGGTATCCCCGGGAGCCCGCCGAACCTCGCGCATCCGCCGCCAGGCTGCCGGTTCGAGCCCAGGTGTCCGCGAGCGTTCACCGCGTGCAAGACGGTGCGTCCGCGGCTGTACGACGTCGACGGGGTCGAGTCGCGGTGTCTCCTGCACGACGACGACGTCGCCGCCCTGTCGGGGAGCCCGCGATGACGGAACCGACGACCGCGAACCGCGCGGGCGCCGCCGCGGCAGCCACACCGCTGCTCGAGGCCAGCGATCTGAGCCGGCATTTCAGCGTCGGCGGACTGACCCGGCGCGGGCAACTGCATGCCGTGGACGACGCCTCGTTCGCCATCCACGAACGGGAGATCGTCGCTCTCGTCGGCGAGAGCGGGAGCGGCAAGAGCACGATCGCGAGGCTCCTGGCGCGTGTCTACAAGCCGACGAGCGGCGAGATCCGCTATCTGGGCAGGCCGCTGAGCTCGTTGCGCGGGCGCAAGGACAACCTGGCGTACCGGGGCGACGTTCCGATGGTCTTCCAGGATCCGTTCAGCTCGCTGAACCCCGCCCACCGCGTGTCGCACGGGATCATGCGGGGACTGACGCTGCATCGTCCCGAACTCTCCGGGCGCGAACGGCGGCTGGAGGCGGAGCGGGTGACGTCTGCGGTCGGGCTCTCGCCGGCGGCCGACATCCTCGATCGCTTCCCCTACGAGCTCTCCGGCGGTCAGCGCCAGCGCATCGGGTTCGCACAGGCGCTCGCCTATCGGCCGCGGGTCATCCTGGCCGACGAGCCCGTGTCCATGCTCGACGTCTCCATCCGTATCGGGCTCCTCAACGTGATGGCGTCGCTTCGAGAGAACGAGGGGGTGTCGTTCCTCTACATCACCCACGACATCGCGAGCGCCCGGTACGTCGCCGACCGGGTGATCGTCATGTACGCCGGGCACATGGTCGAGGCCGGCCCGATCGAGGACGTCCTCGCGAGCCCGCGGCATCCGTACACGCAGCTGCTGGTAGCCGCTGTGCCCGATCCCCGGTCGGCGTTGACGGTCACCTCGGAGATGACCGCGGGCGAACCGCCGAAGGTCGTCGATCCCACGCCAGGTTGCCGCTTCCGTGACCGGTGCCCGATCGCGGAGGACGTGTGCTCGCGGGTCACGCCGGTTCGCGTGGAGCTCAGCCCCGGCCATTCGGCGGCCTGCCACGTCGCCGCCAGGGAGGCGGGCGTCTCCGCCGGCGCCTGAACAGACGATCCGTGTCGGGCCCGTTACGCCCGCACCGCGGCGGCCAGGGCAGCCACCATGCCGGCTCGATCAAGGCGCGGACCGTAGCCAGGCATGTTCCGCTCGATGCGCCAACTGTCGGCGAGGGTGCCGAGGTCGACGGCGTCGAAGCCGAACTCGTCGATCAGGTCCGCCACCGTCGTCTTCGACTCGGGGTCGTCGCCGGCGATCGCGAGTGCGCGTCGCCCGTCACGATCGGCCGGCCGGCCCTGCTCGGCGAGGTCGGAGGCGGTGATGTGGTTGAAAGCCTTGACCACCCTGGAGGTCGGCAGGTGCTCCTGCAACATGGCGGCACTCGTCGTGGTGCCGTCGTCGAGTTCGGCGAAGTGGCCGTCGCGTTCCCAGTAGTAGTTGTCGGTGTCGATGACCACCTTGCCGCCGAGTGGTTCGACCGGGACCGACCGGTAGTTCTTGAACGGGATGGTGACGACGGCGATGTCCGCCGCCTCGGCCGCGCCCGCGGCGGTCGCAGCGGTCGCGCGTGGGCCGAGCGCGGCCACGACGTCCGCGAGTGTCTCCGGCCCCCGTGAGTTGCTCATCACCACGTGGTGGCCCGCCGCGATCGCCAGTCCCGCGACGGCCTTGCCGATGTGCCCGCTGCCGATGAATCCGATGGTGGTCATGGTGGCCGAACGCCGGTTCGCGAGCCGATGTTCCTGGACGGCGGCCGACGGCACGGGCGGTGGGTGGCCATGTGCGGCCGCGCGGTCGTCACTACGCTCGACGTCCATGACTTTCGACTGCGACGTGCGGCTCACCGATCTCCTCGGCCACGTGCCCTACGGGGCCGACTACAACCCCGACCAATGGCCGCGTGAGGTGTGGGACGCCGACGTCACGCTGATGCGCGAAGCCGGCCTGACCGTCGTCAGCCTCCCGGTCTTCAGCTGGGTGCGACTCCAACCGGACGAGGGCGTGTGGGAGTTCGACTGGCTCGACGACATCCTCGACCGGCTCCACGCCGGTGGCATCGGCTTCTACCTGGCCACCGCCACGGCTTCCGTGCCCGCGTGGATCGACCAGGCGTATCCGAGCGTCCTGCGCACCGGGCCGGACGGCCGTCGGCGACGACACGGCGAGCGCCACACGTTCTGCCCGAGCTCACCCGATTTCGCCCGGCTGTCGACCGGCTTGGTACGTCAGCTCGCCCAGCGGTACGGGTCGCATGCTGGGCTCCGGCTGTGGCACGTCGGCAACGAATACGGGCAGATCTGCTGGTGTGGGCTGTGCGCCGATCGCTTCCGCGACTGGCTGCGGGACCGGTACGGGTCGCTCGAGCGGCTCAACGCCTGCTGGAACACCGCATTCTGGGGGCATACGTACACCGACTGGTCACAGGTCGAACCGCCTTACCTGGACGGGGAATCCTCGATCCAGGCGCTGACGATCAACTGGAAGCGATTCGCGTCGGACAACCTGCTCGGCGCCTACCGCGCCGAGGTGGCGGTCATCCGCGAGATCACGCCAGCGGTGCCGGTGACCACCAACCTGATGGGCACGTTCGAGCCGCTGGACTACCACCGCTGGGCAGCCCACCTCGACGTCGTCTCCTGGGACTCCTATCCCGGTCCGCACGACCCACCGGCGACGGTGGCGTTCAGCCATGCTCTGATGCGTGGCCTGAAGGGCGGGCAACCGTTCATCCTGATGGAGCAGAGCCCGTCGCAGCAGAACTGGCAGCCCTACAACTGGCTCAAGGCGCCCGGGCTCCTGCGTGCGCAGACGATGCAGGCCGTCGCGCAGGGGGCCGACGGCATCTCCTACTTCCAGTGGCGACGATCCCAGGCCGGGATCGAGAAACTGCACGGCGCCGTGGTCGAACACCACGGCCGCAGTGATGCGAGGGTGTTCCGCGAAGTGGCCGCCATCGGCGACGACCTGGCTGCCCTCGGCACGACGACTCTCGACGCCCGTATCGACGCGAAGGTCGCGGTCCTGTTCGATTGGCCGAACCGGTGGGCGCTGGACGCCTCGAGCGGGCCGAGTATCGACCTCGACTATGTCGAAGCGGTCACCGAGGTCTACACGGCGCTCTGGGAGCTCGGCGTCGGATGCGAGGTGTTGTCGCCCTCGGCCGACCTCTCGGCTTACGACGTCGTGGTCGCGCCGCTGTTGAGCATGGTGACCGACGAGACCGCCACAGCGTTGACGGCTGCCGCCGAGCGCGGCGCCACCGTCATCGGCACGGCGTTCACCGGTCTGGTCGATGCCGACGATACCGTTCATCCGGGCGGTGCGCCGGGGCCGCTGCGCGGATTGTTCGGCGTGACCGTCGAGGAGGTGGACGCGTTACCAGCCGACCGGATCAACAGCATCTCGGTCGACGAGGGCGTGATCGACGTCGGCGTCATCTGCGAGCGCCTGTACCTCGATGCTGCGACGGTGGTCGGCCGTTACACCAGCGACTTCTACGCCGGTGAGCCCGCGATCACCAGGCAGGCGGTCGGATCAGGCGAGGCCCTCTACGTCGCTGCTGTTCCGAGCGTCGCCGGTTGGCGGGCGATCCTCGGCTCGGCCTTCGCCCGGCACGACATCGGGTCACCGCTGGCCGAGGGCGTGGCGCCACCGGCTGGTGTCGAGGTGACACGGCGGATCGGGCCGGGCGGCTCGGTGGTCTTCCTGGTCAATCACGACCGTACGGCGGCAGTGGAGGTCACACTGGCGCACCCCGGCCGGGATCTCCTCACCGCGGCCGAAGTCGTCGACACGATCGTGCTGGAGCCGTTGGCGGTGCGGATCCTCGTCGAGCACTGAGGATCCGCACCACGGGCTCACGACCGGCGGCTACCTGTCCTTCGCCGGCTGATTCCGACGAGCACGCCGCCGCCGATGAGGGCAGCCAAGCCGATGAGAGACAGCGTGATCGGTGCACCACCGGTGTCTGCCAGTGGTGGCACCGGTGCCGGGGGCGTCGTTATCGCGGGTGTCGTCGGCGGGGCCGTCGTCGGCGGGGGCGTCGGCGACGCGGTGGGCGTCGGGGTGGGAGTCGGGGTCGGCGTGGGCGTCGGGCTCGGCGGCGTCTTGTGGGTCGTCGTGCACGCAGCCACGCAGTCACCACCGATTCTCGGGGTGGCGACGTTCGTGACGGTGACGCCGAACGCGTCGGTGTCCAGTCGGACCTGGTAGCTCAGCACCGCCGACTCTCCCGGGTCGAGCGAGGGCACCGTCCACGTCAGCGTGGTGTCATCGACGACTGCGCCGGCCGGTGGTGTCAACAGGGTCCCGTGCGATAGGACGCCGCTCAGGTCGTCCTTCACCGACGCATGCGCGACGACCGCCTCGGAGACGTTCTTCACCGTCAGGTGGTAGGTGATCGTGCTCCCCGGCGCGACCACGGTCCCCGATTCGGGATCGCTGGTCTTCGCCAATGTCCACCGAGGAGTGATGTGGGTCGTCGAACAGACGGCGTCGTCAGCGGCGAGCCTGCCGGCCGACCTGAGCGTTGCCCGCTGGAACAGCGGCCTCGTCTCGAGGCACGTCTCACTTCCCGGGCTCGTGACGACGTTTCGCAGACGCACGCCGAAGGCACCGTCGTTCACCTTCACCTGGTAGGTGACCGTTTGGGTGCCACCGAGTCGAGGGATGGTCCAGGTCAGCCGGCGCCCGCTGAGCACGGCCGCGCCGGCGCTCGCGTCGATGCTGCCCGGGACGAGCGCGCTGTTGCCGAAGACGTTGGTGAGGTCGTCATGGACGACGACGTTCGTCGGGTCGACGCCGGCGAGTTTGCGTGCCGTCAGCGTGTAGGTGATGACATCACCGGGCTGGACCGTCGCACCCGATCCCGGGTCACTCGACTTCGAGACGCTGAACGTCCCTGGCAGCGTGTTCGTGATCGTGCAGGTGACGTTCGTGCCGACACCGACCGTCACCGTCGCCTCGGTCATTGCTCCGTTGGCACACGACCAGTCGGATGCCGTGTAGCCGGTCGGACCGTCGGACTCCGACAGGTCGTAGTCGCCGGCCGTCACCGGCTGGGCGGTGACGTCGGCCGAGTTCCCCGCGCCTTCGATCGGCGTGGGGCCGTCGGCGGTCAGGGTCCAGGCGCTCGGCTCCGCGGCGTTCTCGCCGTCGACCACCTTGACCAGCGTGAGGGTGCCGGGTTGGTCGTCGTTGGTGATGGTGCAGGTGACGTCGCCGTCGTTGGGGATGGTGACGGTGCCGTCGGTGACGGTGCCGCCGGTGCAGGTCCAGGGCCCGGGGGTGTAGCCGGTGGGGCCGTCGGATTCGGAGAGGTCGTAGGCGCCGGCGTCGACGGTGGCTTCGGTGACGGCTGCGGTGCCGGTTGCCCCGGAGATCGGAGTAGAGCCATCGGCCGACAAGGTCCACTCGCCTGCCTCCGCTGTCCCGCCGTCGTCGTTCACGACCGTCTTCACCAGGGTCAGCCGAGCGGGTTCGTCATCGTTGTCGATGGTGCAGGTGACGTCGCTGCCGTCGGCCACCTCGACGGTGCCGTCGGTGACGGTGCCGCCGGTGCACGACCAGTCGCTACCGGTGTAGCCGGTGGGTCCGCCGCCCTCGGAGAGGATGTAGGCGCCGGCGTCGACCGTCGCGCTCGTCACCTCGGCCGAGCCGGTGCTCCCGCTGATGGTGGTGGGTCCGTCGGCGGTGAGGGTCCAGTCGGTGGGTCGCGCGGTGCCGCCGTTGTCGTTGGTGACGGTCTTGACCAGGGTGAGGGTGCCGGGTTGGTCGTCGTTGTCGATGGTGCAGGTGACGTCGCCGTCGTTGGGGATGGTGACGGTGCCGTCGGTGACGGTGCCGCCGGTGCAGGTCCAGGCGCCGGGGGTGTAGCCGGTGGGGCCGTCGGACTCGGAGAGGATGTAGGCGCCGGCGTCGACCGGTGGCGCTCGGTGACCGCGGCGTCGCCGCGTGCTCCCGCTGATGGGTGTGGGTCCGTCGGCGGTGAGGGTCCAGTCGGTGGGTAGCGCGGTGCCGCCGTTGTCGTTGGTGACGGTCTTGACCAGGGTGAGGGTGCCGGGTTGGTCGTCGTTGTCGATGGTGCAGGTGACGTCGCCGTCGTTGGGGATGGTGACGGTGCCGTCGGTGACGGTGCCGCCGGTGCAGGTCCAGGGCCGGGGGGTGTAGCCGGTGGGGCCGTCGGATTCGGAGAGGTCGTAGGCGCCGGCGTCGACGGTGGCGTCGGTGACCGCCGGGTCGCCGACGGATCCGCTGATGGGTGTGGGTCCGTCGGCGGTGAGGGTCCAGTCGGTGGGTAGCGCGGTGCCGCCGTTGTCGTTGGTGACGGTCTTGACCAGGGTGAGGGTGCCCGGCTCGTCGTTGTTCGTGATGGTGCAGGTCATGTGCTGGCCTTCGGCCAGGCTGACCGTCGAGCCGTCGGTCAGATCGCCGGTTCCGGTGCACACCCAGTCCGAGGCGTTGTACCCACCGGGTCCGCCGGACTCGCTGAGGTCGTAGCTGCCGACCTCCACCGCCGCATCGGTCACGCTGGCGGCCCCACTGGCGCCGGAGATCGACGACGGTCCAGCGGCGGTGAGTGTCCAGTCGGTCGGTACGGCGGTGCCGCCGTGGTCGTTTTCCACGCTCTTCACGAGCGTCAGCGTGGGAGCGACGGCCGTGTTGGTGATCGTGCAGGTGACGTTGCCGCCGCTCGGAATCGTCACCGAGTCGCCGTCCCCGCCGACGACGCCGCCCGTGCAGACCCAGTCACCGGGGTCGAAGCCGTCGGGACCGCTCTCGGTCAGCGCGTACGACCCGGCGAAGACCGACACACCGGAGACGCCACCGGGTGAGGTCGGATCGCCGTTGCCGGACACCGGGCCCTGGCCGACGATTCCGCTCGGAGCAGCAGTGAGCGTCCAGTCGGCAGGGACCTTCCCGGAGCCGGAGGCAGCCGGATCGACGACCTTCACGAGCGTGAGGGTGGCCGGCTGGTCGTCGTTGTCGAGCGTGCACGTGACGGTGCCACCGGTGGGAACCGTGACGATGCCGTCGGTGACGCTACCGCCCGTGCACGACCACGCCCCAGCGGTGTAGCCGGTTGGGCCACCGCTTTCGGACAAGGTGTACGCGCCTGCCGACACGGCGACATTCGTCACCCCAGCCGTGCCGGTCGAGCCGGTCAGCGGCGTCGGTCCGGCCGCAGCGAGGGTCCAGGCGGTCGGGGAAGTGGTGCCGCCGTTGTCGTTCGTCACCGTCTTGACGAGTGTCAGGTGAGCGGACTGATCGTTGTTGTTGATCGTGCAGGTGGCGCTGACGCCGGGTGTGAGTACCAGGCTCGAACCGGTGAGCGTGCCGCCGATGCACGACCATGCTCCGGCGGCGTAGCCGGCTAGGGCCACCGGACTCCGACAGGGTGTAGGTGCCGGAATCGACGGCGGCCGCCGTCACGGCGGCGGAACCGGTGGTTCCCGTGATCGGGGAGGGCCCCGCGGCAGCGAGGGTCCAGGCGGTCGGTACGGCGGTGCCGCCGTTGTCGTTCGTCACCGTCTTGACCAGGGTGAGTGTCGCGGGCTGGTCGTTGTTGTTGATGGTGCAGGTGGCACTGACGCCGATCGGCAGCACCAGGCTGGCGCCGGTGAGAGTGCCGGCGGTGCAGGTCCAGGCTCCCGCCGTGTAGCCGGTCGGTCCGCCGGCTTCGGACAGCGTGTAGGTACCGGCGTTCACCGGCGCATTCGTGACCGCCGCCGAGCCGGTGGTGCCCGTGATCGGCGTCGGTCCCGCGGCGGCCAGGGTCCAGCCGGTCGGCCGAGGCGGTGCCGCCGTTGTCGTTGGTGACGGTCTTCACCAGCGTGCAGGTGGGCGGCCTGGTCGTTGTTGTTGATCGTGCAGGTCGGCGCTGGCGCCGAGGGGCAGCACCAGGCTCGCTCCGGTGAGTGTGCCGGCGGTGCACGACCAGGCGCCCGGCGTGTAACCGGTCGGGCCACCGGATTCCGACAGCGTGTAGGTGCCGGCATTGACCGCCGCGTTGGTCACCGCTGCGGAACCCGTTGGCACCGGTGATCGGGGTCGGGCCGCGCGGCGGTCAGGGTCCAGGCGGTCGGCAGAGCGGTGCCGCCGTTGTCGTTGGTGACGGTCTTCACCAGCGTGAGGTGGGCGACCTGGTCGTTGTTGTTGATCGTGCACGTCGCGTTCGCGCCGTTGGCGGCATCACGACCGATGCACCCGTCGACGGTGCCGCCCGTGCACGACCAGGCTCCCGGCGGTGTACCCGGCCGGGCCGCCGGACTCCGACAGCGTGTAGGTGCCGGCGTTGACCGGCGCGTTGGTGACCGCCGCCGATCCGGTGGCGCCGGTGATCGGGGTCGGTCCGGCGGCGGTCAGCGTCCACGCCGTCGGGCACCGCGGTGCCGCCGTTGTCGTTGGTCACCGTCTTGACCAAGCGTCAGCGTGCGCGGGCATGTCGACGTTGGTGAACGTGCAGGTGGCGGTGTCCGAGCGGATTCAACGCGAGTTCGGTGACTCGTGGCTCGCCGGCACGACGTCGCAGCGAGTCGAGTCGAGGGTGTAGCCGGCGGGGCCGCCGGCCTCGCTGATGGCGTAGGTGACTGCCCGGGCGAACGTTGAAACGTTGCCCCGGCCGTCGAACCCGTCACCGTCTGGGTGGGCAGCCCCGCGGGGAAGGTGCCGGTGGGTCGAGCGATCAGGGACCAGTTCGACGGCAGTGGCCGTCCCACCGTGGGTGTTCTGCACGAGCTTGCGCAGCACCAGCGTCGCGGTCTGGTTGATCGCGGTGCAGCGGACCCACTTGCCCAGCGGCACTGTGACGCCACCGTTGAGGCCGTCGGCGAAGCCGGGGATCACCGTGATCCCGTCGGTCCCGACTTCTTGGCAGGTCCACGAACCGGTCGATCCAGGAATGAGGACAGCGTTCGCGGCGACGGACTGGACGTAGTTCAAGGCGCCCGTGGTGGTTCCGGTCTCAGCCAGCGGATAGGTCACACTTGGCGTCACCGCCACACCCGTCGCACCGGGTGATCCGCTCGTTCCGTTCGGGCCGGCGGCCGCACCAGTCGGGTTCACCGTGTGAAGGGTCCAACTGGCCACGGGTTCGGTGCCGCCGTTGACGGACTTCACCAGGCTGAGTTTCGTCTGGCACGTCACGACGTTGCGGATCGTGTAGGTGTTCTGGCCAGCGATCAGTGTCGGCGTGTAGGGCAGATTCTGAGCCACTGTCGCACCGTTCGCGAGAACCACTTGATTCGACGCGAGGGTGCACTGGAGCGGGATGTTGCTGATGCTCTCGTTGATTCTCGGGGTGTCGCCCTGCCGGAATCCGGTGCGCTCGGATCCCCACGCCTGGTCGATCCCGTTGATGGTGGCGCCGGCGTCGAAGTTCGTCGGCTGGGAGCCCTCGGCGTAGTTCGTGCCGTTGATGTTCCAGGTCTTGTTCACGACGACCGACGCCAGCGGAGTAGGCGCCTTGTTGTAGACCGTGCAGCTGATCGGGATAGTCCGAGTGGGCCGCCACGGTGAAGCCGTTGGTGACGTTGGTGATCGGCACGCTCGCACCGGTGTCCAGCCTGGTACAGACGGCGTTCTGGCCGGCGACCCCTTCGTGGAGCGTATAGCCGCTTTGCGGCGTCTCGGTCAGAGTGACCGGTCCGGTGGCCGTCCCGTTGACGAACGTGAGTGGGAAGTTGGCCGCGCCCGTTCCCGGCGCCGTGATCCGCGTGGAGGGTGAGTCGAAGCTGATGTCGGCATTGCCACTGGCGCCGGTGAACGTCCACCCGCCCTGCGGTTGGGCGCCGGCGGTGCTGCCTGTAGCGGTCGTCGAGGGCACCACCTGCTTGACGACCGAGACCGATCCCGCGCACTTGCCGAGGGCCAGCGCCCGCAATTGCGCACCGGCAGCCGCGTAATCGTTGGTCTGGTAGTAGTCGGTGTTCGAGCGTCGGCCCGGAGATGGACCGCAGGTTCAGCCCGGCGGCGGTGCTGCCGACGCCGTCACCCACGCCGAACGCGATCAGCTTCGTGCCCTCGGCCTTGACCGCATTGGCCGAGAAGATGCCGTTCTCGACCTCCCGGAATCGGGTTCGGCTGCCGGGGCCTTCCTGGTTGCCGTAGAACGTCGGACTTCCGTCGGTGATGACGACCAGGACGTCGAAGTTCGAGGAGGACTGAGCGACCTGGTAGATCCCGCGATCCCAGTTGGTCCCGCCGTCCTGGCCACCCGGCAGCGTCATCCCGTTGATCTTGGCGTCCACGGTCGCCGCGCCGGCCGCTGTCGAGACCGACGTCAGCGGCAGTGTCGTGTTGGCGCCGCCGGCCGCAGGGGCAGCGGAGGCGAAGGTGAACGTCGACACCTGCGACGGCGTGCCGGTGAGCGCATTGACGAAGCCGGTGCTGGCCGTCTTCATCGCCGCGAGCTGCGGGGCGGTGACCGAGTTCGAGAGGTCGTGCAGGATCGCGACGTTGACCCCGCACTTGGCGGGGAAGGCCGGGTTGTTGAGCGAGTTCTGCCAGATGCCGCCGGAGGCCTCGTTGTTCGTGGTGCCGGTGGAGATCATGAAGTCGACCGTCGACCGGTAGATGGTTCCGTTGCGTAGTTGGGCGCCGGTCTGGAACACATACGGGTCCGACGTCGCGGTAGTGCCCGTACCGAGGTTGGGGTTGGTGAAGTAGCCGGTCGCCGTCCCGTCCTGACGCACCCAGTACTGCACGTCGCGGTTGGCACCGCCGGTTTGTGTGTTCGGGATGGTGACCGAGCAATCGCCGTCCGTGTCCGACACGCAGCTGAAGAGCGACGTTCCGCCCGTTTTGGCCGCGTAGAAGCCGAGTCGCACGCCGGCCAGGTTGCTGATCGCCGTCTGGGTGGTCCGGTTGCCACCCACCTTCACGGTGATCACCGCGTCGTTGCCGGTCGCTGGCGGCACGATCGCCGGGGCGACGGCGGCCTTCGCCTTGGCCTTCGGCGTGGCCGTCGGCGAGGCGGACGGTGTCCGGGTCGAGCTCGGCGTCGCGGTGGCAGTCGGCTTCGTCGTCGCGCTCGGCGTGCTGGTCGGCGTCGGCGTGACCGTCGCGGATGGGGATTGGGTCTCGCTCGGTGTGGGCGTCGGCGTGCCGGTGGGTGAAGCGGATGCCGTCGGCGTGGGGGTGACCGTGGGTGTGGCGGGCTCGCCCATCGCCGGGGTGGTGAGGCCGAGCATCAGCACAATCGAGGCCGCGACGAACACGGGGCGACGAGCTTTCGAAAACACTGGGCCTCCGCCGGGCGAGCTGCCGCGACCCGAACGAGTCACGTGACGAGAGTGACGTCAGTCACCCTGTGTCAGCCGAAGTATCCGATGCGCGACGACGATTTGTCCATGGCGGCATCGCCCGGTGGGGTTGGCCCCGGTTTGGGGATCTACGCCGGCGGCGCCGACAACGCGGCGATCTGCGGCTTGAGGTCGTCGATCAGGTCGGGATTCCTTTGCATGCCGGGTTCGGACGCGAGCACGGCGCCCAGCGCCGGGCCCAGCCAGCGCCCAGCGATGGCGGCCGCGTGCTCCGGCGACGTGGGCGTCACGGGCGGATGCCCGGGTGCGCTGGTCCGCAGCATCCGCAGCAACAGTTCGGCCGCGTCCAGCCGACCCCAGAGGTAGTCGTTCTCGCGCCAGCCGGCGTCGATGAACCCGCCGAAGTGATGCAGGCTCACCCCCCGGAGCTTGTGGCCCCCCGGATCCTTCGCTCGCAGTGCCAGCGCGGTCAGCGGGCTGAACTGGCTGACCGTGATCGGCGTGAACTGAGGCAGTTCCGCCAGGGCCACCGTCGGGAAGATCAGCGCGTCCCACAAGCGGGAACCCGAGGTAGCGCGAGAGCAGGACCCGTCGGTGGCGTGGTGTCCCAGTTCCGGGTGAGCTCGACGAAGGCCTTCCACATCGGGATGCTGCTGTCCGCGAGCTGCACCTCGAGGCTGGTCCGGTAGGCCGTGAAGAGCCGCTGGAAGCGCGTCGTTGTTCGCCGCGCCGAACGCCTCCGGGCTGCTGAACGTCGGTCTCGTCGGTCAGATCCACACCCAGGAAGGCAATGTCCTCATCGGTGCACGGCCGTCACCGCCGTCGCGGGGCGCGCTCCGCAACTCCTCGAGCAGCCGCCACGCCTGGGTCTTCATCCGTCCAGATCCAGACGCCGGACCAGGCTGAGCGGGCTGTCGACGTCGGCGTAGAGCTCGTTGATCCCGGCCAGGATGAACATCAGCCGGCGCTCCCGGTACGGGACGTCGACCGGGCCGAGGAGCTCCATCAGCACGGTGGTGTCGGGCTGCTGCCACTCCACCCGCCCGCGGGCCCAGGCCGTGATCGCCGCCCGGACGAAGCTGGACCGGCTGGACCCGGGCGGGTAGACGAATCGGGCGACGACCTCGTCGGCGAGCCGGCGACCGGCCGCCTCGACCTTGAGCCGGCAGTAGGTCTGATAGCCCGCGCCGACGAAGGACGTCGCGCTGCCGGTGATCGTGTCGGCGAGTCGCTTGACCTCGTCCGACGTCGTCGAGCGTCCACACGTCGGGTCGGTCGGTACCCGACGCGCCCCGGGCCCAGGCCTCGTCGATCGCGGTGTTGACCTGCGCCATCTGCTGCCTGGGCGATCGGCGCCCAGCTCGCCGATGCGCAGGTTGAGGTCGCGCAAGGCCTCCAGATCGCGCAGGATCGAGTGGCTGCCCTTGACGCGTGCACGACGCCCTTGCAGCAGGGCCGCGCAGGTATCCCGGCGCGCCTGAGCGCGTCGGCCGCGTCCGACGCCGCCGTGCTCGCGACGGACTCGAGCGGTGCGCCGGGATCGGGCTGGATGTAGACCAGCCGCCGGACCACCTCGGTCTGCGGCACGCTTCTGGCGATCGCCTCGATGACGAGGTCGAACGGCGCGTTGTCGAGCACGCCGCCGTCGACGAACCAGGCGTCTCGAGCCGAGTCTCGGTCGACGTAGCGGCGGCGGAAGCGCGGCGGTGACCTGCCGCGGGATCGATCCAGCGGGCGGCCGGCCAGCTCCGCCGCGAAGCTGCTCCAGGCTGACCGGCGGGAAGGCCCCCGGGAAGGACGACGTGGCCCGGGCCGCGAACGCCAGGGCACCGACGCTGTCCGGGCCGAACGCGTCGTCCGAGCCGCTCGATGCGCACCTGGACGACCTGCGCGTGGTTCGTCTCGCGCTGGCTCGACGCCGCCGGTGCCCGATGGGCACCAGCGTCCGGAAGCCGTCCAGGTCGGTCGTCGTGACGAACAGGTCCAACGGTGTCGTCGGCAGCAGCAGCGAGCGCCGATCGGCGTCGCACCGGCTTCTCCATGTCGCGCGATCGCGTCGTACAGCAGCCGCGACATCCGTTCGCCGCGCAGCGGGGAGATCGGCTTGTGCAGCCGCGGCAGCAGTCCGCCCGCCGCGAGGGCCGCGCGCGTGCGCCAGCCCAGCACCGGCCGGCGCGTTCAGCAGCCTCGTCAGGTCGCCCTCGTCGATCCAGAGCCGCGTGAGCGCGTCCTGCGATCCGTTGCGCGCCAGCACCTTCGCCAGGCAGACGCCGTTGATCCCACCGGCCGACGTGCCGGCCACGACGTCGACGTTGACCGATAGCAGCTCGGTCCGGCGGGCCAGGTCGGCAAGCGTCTCGAAGTACGCGTGCTCGGTGTCGGTGGCGCGGTCGAACGGGTTCGCTGCCGCGGGGCCGAGTTCGTCGAATCGACGCGACGCCGCGACGAGCTTGTGCAGCTCCTTCGTGCACCCCGTGCATGTAGATCGCCAGCGAGACCCCGCCGTAGCAGACGAGCGCCAACCGCAGCTCGGTGACGGTGTGATCGTTGGGGCGCGCATCCACCGACAAGGTGGTCGTCGGTTGCGGCTGATCAGCCGGGGCCATGGGTCCTCCTGAGGGATCGACCGGCCCGCGCTCTCCCGGTCTACCGCACGAGCGTGGCGCGACGCCTTGCGTGTGTCAACGTCGCCGTCCGGGCCAGAGCGGCGGACACACGTTCGGATCGGTGTAGTCCGGCAGTGTGTCGGCGTCGGCACGGACGAGCTGATCGAGGCCGTGGTCGGCGACCGTCCCGTCAGCACGCTGATACCGCTGGTACCGGTTCGCGCCGTCCTGCAGGTGCACGGCGATGGCCCGCCTTGGCTCGCCGCTGGTGTTCGGTCCGGACCCGTGGATCGTGCGGCAGTGGTGGAAGCTGATGCCGCCCTTCGGCACCAGCGCGTGCGACACGTGCGCATCTCGGTCGGCCAGCAGCGCGGAGAGCGCGGACAAGTCGGTGTTCCAGAAGTCGCCCACGACACCGTCCCAGCGATGCGAGCCGTCCACGAACATCACCGGTCCGTGTTCCTCGCGCACGTCGTGGAACGGCACCCACGCCGTGAGCATGCGGGTCGAGGACGCCGACATCCAGTACTGCCGATCGGTGTGCCAGCCGACGTTCGGCGGTGGACCGGCCGGAACGACCGGCGTCGCGGTGAGCGACGGCTTGTAGAGCAACTGGTCGTGCCACAGCCGGATCGCGCCGACGCCGGCCAGCCGGGCGGCCATCAGGCCGATGATCGGGTTCAGCGTGATGGCCTGCAACTCGTCCACGAGAAGACTCGACATGTCGTTCTTGCGCAGGACGTCCCCGTCGGCCGGTGACCAGCCGACGAGGGTTCGTCCATCCGGCAACGGTCGATCGGACTCGCCGGCGTAGATCCGGTCGGCGCCGCGAATCGCCCGTTCGATGACGGTGTCGTCGAGGACCGGGGGAGACACCCACCAGCCGAGCTCGCGGAAGTGTTCGACGTCGTCATCGCGGGGAGTGAACCGCTCGATGAAGTCGGCGTCGAGCGGGTCGACGGCGACGAACGATCCGGCGGTGCTCGCAGAGCTGCTCATGCCTCCACGCTAGGCCGCGGAGTCGTGGGTCGTCGACGTGTGCCGCCGCGCGGAGCGACCGCCTGCGGACACGATGGCAGGATGGCGCCATGGCCCACGTCGACCACGAACTCGCGGCCGTCGTCGCCGACCTGTACCGCAGCGACCGGTCGGCGTGGGAGCGCGCCCTCACGCTGGCCAAGGCGGAACTGGACGCGATCGTCACGGCGCTCTTCCGCGACTCGGACCCGACCCGGGCGCGTGTCGGCAACAGCCGGATCAAGAGCCTCGAGAGCTTCCTGGACAAGGCTCAGCGGCTGATGCCCGGCCGACATCGACATCGCCGCTCTGGCCACGGCCGAAGCCAGGCGGTTGATCCTCGACCTGGTCCCCGACGCACTCGGCATCCGCGTCATCGGCAAGACCTTGCGCGACGTCTCGGTCGTCACCGACCAGTTGGTGGCGCGTTTCGCCGACGGCGACACCATCACGGTCCTCGGCGAACCCACGGACTACGTGGCCCATCCCAAGCCGTCCGGGTACCGATCGGTGCACGTCTATCTGCGGGTCCCGGTCCCGCGACCGGCCGCCGCCGAGTCCACGCACGTGGTCGTGGAGGTGCAGGTGCGCACGATGATGCAGGACGCGTGGGCCGAATTGACGCACGAGAACAGCTACAAGCCCGGCGAGCACGCGCTGCCCGACCTGTACCTGGCGCTCGCCAAGCACATGGCCGACATGTTGCACCAGGTGGACGAACTGGCGCGGACGTTGGCGATCGAGACCGACTCGCTCCTCGACGACCTGGTGCGGCGGGAGACCGACGACGACGAACACAACAGCCTGCTCGACGACGCCGAATACGCCGGCCACGTGGTGAGTTCCGGCCCGAACTACGCGCTCGTCGTGATCGGCTCCCGCCGCGGACTCCTGAGTGCCGGGGCGCTGAAGGACGCCCTCGAGCTCACCGGGTACGTCCACGTGCACGACTACCTCAACGCCGGCGACACCGTGCGGGTGAAGGTGCTCGAGCAGGATGACGCAGCGGGGAGGCTCATCCTCGCTCCCGCGGATCCCGACGCGCTGCGCTGACGTCCGACCGCCGTCGGCACGCGCGTCGATGGCGATGGCGATGGCGATGGTGAGCCGATCGTCGGGTGCGAGGGGTGGCGGTGGCTCGTGGCGGAGTCTGTTCAGGAGAGCGCGCCGTCGCCATCGGCGCCCCGCCGGCGGCCAGCGGCGAGGTCTTGAATGCGCCTCCGAAAAGTGCTATCTATCTGATATCACTTTTTCGGATCGAGGAGCCGGCCATGAGTAGTACCGCGTCACCCAACCCCGTCGCACCCGTGGGTCATCAGGGCGCCCGGGTCGACATCACCGCAACGACCGGCGCTGGCCGTCAGCGGCTGGTTCGGGGTCATCCTCCTCGCGATCTGCGGCTACGCGATGAAGGTGCTGCTCGGCGACCACGCCGGGTGGCTGTGGGTGCCGCTGCTGGTGTTCGTGCTGGTGGTCACCTCGCTGGTGATCATTCCGCCCGGTCAGACGTCGGTGGTCCAGTTCTTCGGCACCTATGTCGGCACCGTGCGTCGACCTGGCTTCTGGTGGGTGTTGCCGCTGACGCAGACGTCGCCGGGTCAGCGTCCGGGTTCGCAACTTCGAGACGAACCGGCTCAAGGTCAACGACTCCGACGGCAACCCGGTCGACATCGCGGCGATCGTCGTCTGGCAGGTTGCCGACACCGCGCGCTCGACGTACGCCGTGGACAACTACCAGGACTTCGTCACCGTGCAGGCCGAGTCGGCGTTGCGGCACGTGGCGACCACGCATCCCTACGACGACGCGGAGGGCAGCGAGATCTCATTGCGCGGATCGATCGACATCGTGGCCGCCGAGTTGGCGCACGAGGTGGCCGAGCGCGTCTCGCTCGCCGGCGTCGAGGTCGTCGAGGTCCGGATCTCGCACCTGGCCTACGCCCAGGAGATCGCCCAGGCGATGCTGCGCCGGCAGCAGGCGAACGCCGTCGTGGCGGCCCGGAGCCAGGATCGTCGAGGGTGCGGTCGGCATGGTGGAGCTCGCGCTCAACCGTCTCGCCGCCAACGACGTCGTCGAGCTCGACGAGGAGCGCAAGGCCAGCATGGTGAGCAACCTGCTCGTCGTCCTCTGCGGTGATCAACCACCGACGCCCGTCGTGAACGCCGGCTCCCTGTACACGTGACGAGCGAAGCGCGTGACCAGCCGGCGGCAGGTCCTGCTGCGCCTCGACCCGGCCGTCCACGACGCGTTGATGCGCTGGGCCAACGACGAGTTCCGCAGCCTCAACGCACAGGTCGAGGTGCTGCTGCGACACGCCCTCGCCGACGCCGGCCGGATGCCGAAGCTGGCGGGTCCACTGCCGAAGCGCGGCCGACCCCGGACCGACGACGAGACCACGCCTTTGCCATGACGACGGCGGGAGCGCCGTCAGGTGCCGGATCCTGCAGCCGTGTGCGTCCACGCGTTCTGGGCCTGTGCGGGGACATCATGGGGACAGTGCAAAGCTCCGGGCCTGCGCACGGATCGGCATCCAGCGAGCTCGCACCCTTCTCGACCGTCGTCCTCTCTAGGCTGGCAGCGTGAGCCTCGACGTTCCTGATCAGGTCCGCAAGACGGTCATTGCGGACGGGAACGAATCCTGGCTGGACGAGCTGCCAGGCCTGGTCGACTCGCTGGCGCACGAGTGGTCGCTGATGATCGGTTCCACCTTGGCGGGCGGTCACGTCGCCCTGGTCATCGAGGTCGACACTGGTTGACGGCACGGCTGCGGTCCTCAAGCTCGGTGTGCCGGGTCGGGACGTCGGGCAGGAAGCCACGGCATTGCGCCTGGCGAACGGCGCCGCATGCGCCGAGCTGTTCGGTGAAGACGTGGGTCGACAAGCCCTTCTGTTGGAGCGCCTCGGGGCGCCGATGTACAACCTGGTGGCCGACGCTGCGAGCCGCCACGAACTGCTGTGCGAAGCGGCGGTGCGCCTATGGCGTCCGATCGGTTCTGACGTTGGCCTTCCGACCGGAGCGGAGTTGGCTGAGCAGTACGCCGATCGGCTACCGAGACTGTGGAAGCAGGCAGGGCGACCGTGCTCGCCGGCCACGGTGGCGGACGCGCTCGAGTGCATCGATCGTCGCCGCCTCGCCCACGACGACCGGTCCGCGGTTCTGGTCCACGGCGATATCCACGAGATGAACGCCCTGCAGGCGGGTGACGGCAGCTACAAGCTCATCGACCCAGCCGGGCTGCGAGCCGAACCGGCCTGCGACCTCGGCACCATCGTGCGTTGCAACCCGGATCTCGGCGATGACCTCTGGGCGCGGACGGAGCAGCTGGCCTCGCAAACGGGCGTGGATGCCACTGCCATCTGGGAATGGGGAACGATCCACCGCGTTGTCAGCGGCGTCTACGCCTGCAGCATTGGCTTTCAGCCCTTCGGTGATCTGCTGCTGGCCGAAGCGGATCGACGCAACTCCTAGCCGATTGGGTTGCAGCCGCGTGTAGAAATCGACCGACGGCCGTCTCATGACGAGCCGCTCTGCGATGTCCGGTGCCATGCCGACGCCGGCGGCCAGGAGCACCAGTCGTGGCTGGTGCCGCAGGCAGCTGTCATCCAACGTGCGGTCCCTCGACCAAGACACGCATCGGTGGTCCGTCACGCTCCCGCGCGACCGACGCGTTTATGACCGCGGCCGACTCGACGAACGCTCAGGCGCGCACCTGAGCGTCAGTGGGCACACAGCTGGCCTGACGGAGCAGGTCCGCGTGCGCGGGTTGGGCGTGGTCACTGCCGATTCCGTCTACTGCGCCGTCGACGGGATGCCGGGCCCCAGTGAAACCGTTCGCACCGTCGCCTGTTGATCTGGTGAATCGACGAGGTGCGTTCACGGCGATACCAAATCGCGAACACCACAGCTACGAGGAGGGCATAGAACGTCGGGGTGACAAAGTACGCAGCCCGCTGT
>CAVPUH010000008.1:0-294774 GCA_963708795.1 uncultured Actinomycetota bacterium | reverse complement strand
CGACAGCGCCGACTACTGTCCCCTGCGCAACCATCGACACATCACCTCACCTGTTGGAGTCCTTCATGCTCTACCGCGCCCTCGGCGACGAAGTCGTCTCCGCCATCGGCCTCGGCGGGATGCCGCTCTCCATCGAGGACCGCCCCGACCGCGGGCAGGCCATCGACACGATCCACGCCGCACTCGATGCCGGCGTCACGTTCATCGACACGGCCGACGCCTACCACCGCGACGCCGGCGAGGTCGGCCACAACGAGGAGCTGATCGCCGAGGCGCTGGCCGGGTACGGCGGGAACACGTCCGCCGTGGTCATCGCCACGAAGGGCGGGCACCTCCGTCCGGGTGACGGCTCCTGGACGGTGGACGGACGTCCTGGGTATCTGAAGGAAGCCGCCAAGGCCTCCGCCCGTCGGCTCGGTCGCGACTACGTCGACCTGTGGCAGTTCCACCGCCCCGACCCAGACGTGCCGTACGCGGAGTCGATCGGCGCGCTGGTCGAGCTGCTCGACGAGGGTGTCATCCGGCAGGCCGGCATCTCCAACGCCGACGTCGAACAGATCCGGTTGGCGCAGGACCTGCTCGGCGGACGCCTCGTGAGCGTCCAGAACCAGTACTCGCCGGCGTTCCGCTCCTCCCAGGCCGAGCTCGACCTCTGCGACGAGCTCGGTATCGCGTTCCTGCCGTGGTCGCCGCTCGGCGGGATCAGCAACGCGGCCGAGCTCGGTTCGTCGTTCGCACCGTTCGCCGAGGTGGCCGCCGAGCTCGAGGTCAGCCCTCAGCAGGTGGCGCTCGCCTGGGAGCTCGCACAGTCGCCGCGCGTCATCACGATCCCCGGGTCGCGGCGGCCGGAGACCATCGAGGACTCGGTCGCTGCTGCGGATCTCGTGCTGACCCGAAGCCAGAAGGCACGGCTCGACGCGGCCTGACTCCCCCCGCTCGGCAGCGTCACCCGTCGGGCGGCCTGGTGGCGGCGCCGAGCTCGGCCTGTTCGTCGATCGCCAGGGTGGACGGGTCGATGTCGTGCGTCCGGTATGCGGCTCGGCCGACCAGGTGAGCCGCCACCGGTGCCGTCAGCAGCTGGAACACCCCCACCAGGATCAGCATCCCCACGTCGAGACCGGAACGGACCCGCAACCCCACTCCCAGCAACGTCAACAGCAGTCCGAGGACCTGGGGCTTCGTCGCCGCGTGCATGCGGGACAGCAGATCCGGGAATCGCAACAGCCCGATGGCTGCGGTGAGCGAGAGGGCCGCACCGGCCACGAGCGCGATCATGCCGGTGGTGTCCGCCACGTCCGTCCAGCTCATCGGGTCTCCTCCGACCCGGCGGTGTCTGTGCTCTCGACCACCGCGTCGTCCGGCGCATCCCGGTCGACCCCCGAACCCGCATCGACGGGGCCGCCGCCGCGGCCCAGGAACCATGCGACGCTCACGGCGCCGACGAAGCCCACAAGGGCGATGGCGATGAGGATGGGCAGCGTGGTCGTGTGCCGGTCGACGGCCGCTTCCAGCCCGATGGCACAGACGAGCAGGGCGACCAGGACGTCCATGGCGACGACCCGGTCGAGCATCGTCGGGCCCCGCGCGATCCGCACCAGGACCAGCCCGGCGGCGACCGAGAGCATCGTTCCCGCGATCCAGGCCAGGACGTGTGTGGCGCTCACGACGCCACCCCGGCTCCGCGGTCGTCGAGGACGCGCTGACCGTCCCGGTCGGCGAGCGCGCGCAAGACCCGCTCCTCCTGGGCCAGGACGCTCGCCCGGACCCGTTCGCAGTCCGCCGGTGTCTCGGCACCGAGCACGTGGATCAGCAGCCGCCCGGAGAGCGCGTCGAGTTCCAGTGACACGGAGCCGGGGATGAGCGTGACGAGGTCGGACGTGAGCGTCAGGAACAGCTCGTTGCGTGAGCGCAGCTGCACACAGACGAGGCTGTTCCGTGGCATTCGACCCGGGCGCACGGTCCGCCAGGCGACGTCGGCGCTCGAGACCACCAGGTCGGCGGCGAATCGCACCGCCAGGACGAGGAACGACCACGGATGCAGCCGCACCCCCGTGTCGAGACGCGGCAGCGGGAACGCAGTCACGATGGCGCCGGCGACCACCAGCCCGGCGAGCACGTTGGCGACGGTCAGGTTTCCCCACAACAGCACCCAGACGGCCGTTCCCGCCAGCACGGCCAGTGGTTGGAAACGCCGGCGGGCCGGCGTGGCCGGGTCAGCGGTTCGTCGCGCCGTCATCGGATGCCTCCCGGGAAGACCGCGTCGATGTAGACGGACGGGTGCAGGATGTCCACCGCGGTGGCGTCGGTGAAGGCGAACAGCGGCCCGGCGACGATGCTCAGTCCCACACTGACGGCGACCATGGCCGCGGCCGGTACGACCAGGCCCGCGGTCAGCCGGCTCGCCGGCGACCCGGTCCTGGCCACGACGAGCTCTGACGGCGCACGCCAGAAGCCCTGACTCCAGACGCGCCCGATCGCGTACAACGTCAGCAGGCTGGTGAGGACGGAGCCGGCGATCAGCAGGTACGTCAACGGCGTCGCGGCGGCAGCGCCTGCCTGGAGCAGCCCGACCTTGCCCAGGAACCCCGAGAACGGTGGGATGCCGGCCAGGTTCATCGCCGGGATGAAGAACAGGACTGCCACGATCGGAGCCGCCCGGGCCATCCCGCCGAGCTCCCGCAGCGATGTCGAGCCGCCACGACGTTCCACCAGCCCGGTCACGAGGAACAGCGTCGTCTGCACGGTGATGTGGTGCGCGACGTAGAAGATCGCCGCAGACACGCCGGTGGTGGAGGCCACGGCGATCCCGAACAGCATGTAACCGATGTGGCTCACGAGGGTGAAGGAGAGCAGTCGCTTGATGTCGTCCTGGGCGACCGCACCGAGGATGCCCACCACCATCGTCGCGAACGCGGCCACCAACAGCAGGTTCTGGATGCGGTGCTCGGGGAACAGCAGCGTCTGCGTGCGCAGGATCGCGTACACGCCGACCTTGGTCAGCAGCCCGGCGAAGACGGCTGTCACCGGCGCCGGCGCGGTCGGGTACGAGTCCGGCAGCCAGCCCGACATCGGGAACACCGCCGCCTTGACCGCGAACCCGACCAGCAGCGCCAGATGGAGCATGAGCGCGACGTGCGCGGGCAGTTCGCCCAGTCGCACCGAGAGCTGGGCGAGGTTGACCGTGCCGGTCGCCGCGTAGACGAGCGCGATCGAGACGAGGAACAGCAGTGACGACAGGAGGCTGACGACGACATAGGTCGAGCCGGCTCGGATCCGGCTGGCCGTCCCGCCCAGGGTGATGAGCACGAAGCTCGCCGCCAGCAGGATCTCGAAGCCCACGTACAGGTTGAACAGGTCGCCGGAGATGAACGTGTCGGCCACACCGGCCATCAGGACCAGCAGCGTCGGATGGTAGATCGGGAGCGGCGTGTCCTCGTCGCCGCCGGCGCGCCCCTCGCCGGCGGAGTAGGCGAACACTCCGAGGGTCACGACTGCCGACACCAGCAGCATCAGGGCCGACAGCCGGTCGACGACGAGCACGACACCCATCGGAGCGGGCCATCCGCCGGCCTCGACGACCTGCGGCCCGTCGACGGTGACGGCGTGCAGGAGCAATGCCGACACGACGACGACCGACGTCAGGGTGACCGCGCTGACCGCGCGTTGGAGCCGGCGATGACGGCCGACGACGACCGCGACTCCAGCGCCCACGAGTGGCAGCACGACGGGAAGGGGGACGAGCACGGCCGACGTCACGGTGCCACCGCCGGCGGATCGTCGCCGTGCCCGGACTCGCCGAACTCCGAGCCGGACATGTCGTTGCGCTCGGCGAGGTCGTGGATGCGGGTGTCCTCGGTGTCGTCCTCGACGTCGTCGGAGCGCGCGAGCTGCCAGCTCCGGTGCGCCATGGCCAGGAGGAAGGCGGTCATCCCCAGCGTGATGACGATCGCGGTCAGCACCATCGCCTGGGGGAGCGGGTCGCTCATCGCCGCCACCACCGACCGGCCGACGATCGGCGCCTGGCCGGCTCTGCCGCTGGCCACGAGGAACAGCAGGTTGGCCCCGTTCCCGAAGAGGATGATCCCGAGCAGGGCCCGGCTGAGACTGCGTTCGAGCAGGAGATACACGCCCACTGCGGCCAGAGCTCCGGCCAGCACGCACAGGACGAGACTGGGGGTCATATCGGCAGCGCCGCCTCGGCAGCGTCGAGGGCCTCCGGTTCGTGTTCGCCCTCGATCTGCCGGTCGAGTTCGGCACCGAGGCTGCGCAGCACGTCGAGCATCAGGCCGATGACCACGAGGTACACGCCGATGTCGAAGAACACCGACGTCACGAGGTGGGCGGTGCCGATCAGCGGCAGGTGCAGGTCGAAGATCCACGTTTGCAGGACGTCACCGCCGGCAAGGAGGGAGACGAGCCCCGTTCCGGCGGAGAGGAAGAGGCCGGCGCCGAGGAACCAGCCGGGCCGGATCGGGAGCGCCTCGGCGAGTTCGTGCCGGCCACCGGCCAGGTAACGCATGGTCAGACCGAGGCCGACCATCAGGCCGGCTGCGAATCCGCCGCCGGGGTTGTTGTGGCCCGAGAAGAGCAGATAGACCGAGAACGCCACCACGGTGTGGAACACGAGCCAGGTGACGACCTCGAAGATCACCGACCGGTTGGCCGGGTCGAGGGTGGAGCTGCCGACCAGCCACGAGCGGCGGGTCGCCGGGGCCGGGGCAGCGGCCGGGGCGGCGGTCACCGGTCCGGCGGCGTCGCGCCGGGTCAGGAAGATGAGGCTCGCGACCCCGGTCGCCGCGACCAGGACGACGGACAGCTCACCCATCGTGTCCCAGGCGCGGATGTCGACGAGGATGATGTTGACGATGTTCCGGCCACCACCGAACCGCACGGCCTCGGCGGCCATGCCGTCCGAGGCGGGCAGCGCGGTCCGCGACCCGGCCGCCACGACCGCGGTGAGCGTGAGAACGGCCCCGACGAGCACGCCGAGTACGGCTCGCACCCGACGATCCGCCCTTAGCGGAGCGAGCGAGAACCTCGTCGGGAGTCGACGCAGCACCAGCACGAACACCACGAGCGACACCGTCTCCACGAGGACCTGGGTCAGTGCCAGATCGGGTGCGCCGTGCAGGAGGAACAGGTACGCAGTCCCGTAACCCGTCACCCCGACCAGCAGGACGGCTCGCATCCGTCGGTTCGAGCGCGCGGCGAGGATCGCGGCCGCGACCATCAGCACCGCCACCACGATCTGTGCCGGGGTGTCGACCAGACGGACCTGAGGCCACGGCACGCCCATCAGCAATGCGCTGCCCGGCAGGGCGATCCACACGAGGAGGATCAGGGCCAGCGACACCGACAGCGACCCGCGCTGGAGTCCGCCGGTGACCTCGAGGGAAGCGCGGTCGAGCCCGCGCATGCTCGACCGGTACACCTGACCTGCGTCGACGAAGGACGGCACCGCCGCCTGGAATGCCGCCACCGGGCGGCGGCCGAGGCTGGCGACGATCCCGAGGGCGACCGTGACGGCGGAGCACGCCAACGCCGGGGTGAAACCGTGCCAGAGCCCGAGATGGGTCGGGTGCAGGGTCGGCGGGAAGGCGTCGAGGTAGGGGCGCACGAACGACTCTGCCGGAGCGGACAGCACGCCGCCGATCAGACTCAGCGCGGCGAGGACGGCCGGTGCCGCGACGAACAGTGACGTCGGCCGGTGCACGGGCGTGTCCGACAGCCCGGCTTTGCGCGCGAACGCGCCCCACCCGAATCGGACGGAGTAGGCGAACGTCAACACCGACCCTGCGATGAGGACCCCGAGCACGGCTGGGCTCCAGCCCAGGCCGGGCGTGTGTGCGTTGCCCAGGTAGGCCTCGTAAGCGGCCTCCTTGCCCACGAAGCCGAGCAACGGCGGCAGCCCGGCCATCGACGCCAGCGCCAGAGTGGCCACCACGGCCACGCCGGGCAGCGACCGGCCCACCCCGGAGAGCTGGCGCAGATCACGCGTGCCGGCGCTGTGGTCGACGACGCCGACGACCAGGAACAGCGTCGCCTTGTACAGGGCATGGGCGACGAGCATCGTGACGCCCGCGAGCGCGGCGTTGCGGGTGCCCGTGCCGGTCAGCACGATCAGGAACCCGAGCTGGCTGACGGTGCCGAAGGCCAGCAGGAGCTTGAGATCGTCCTGGCGCAGCGCCCGGTATCCGCCCAGGAGCATGGTCGCGCCGCCGAGGATCAGCACCACCGGGCGCCAGATCGGCACGGTGGCGAAGCCCGGAGCGAGCCGGGCCACCAGGTACACGCCGGCCTTGACCATGGCCGCGGCGTGGAGATACGCGCTGACCGGTGTCGGTGCCGCCATCGCTCCCGGCAGCCAGAAGTGGAACGGGAACAGCGCGGACTTCGACAACGCCCCCGCGAGCACGAGGGCGATCGCCACCGTCACGGTGGGCCCGCGCGGCGCGGCCGCGATCACCTCGGACAACCGGTAGGTGCCGGTGCGCTGGCCCAGCAGGACGATGCCGGTCAGCATGGCGAGGCCGCCGGCCGTCGTCACCACCAACGCCTGCGTGGCCGCCGCGCGGCTGGGCGCAGCGGCCGGGTAGTGGCCGATCAGCAGATAGGAGAAGACCGTCGTCAGTTCCCAGAACAAGTACAGGGCCAGCATGTCGTCACACGCGACCAGACCGACCATGGCGCCGGCGAAGGCCACGAAGACACCGGCGAACCGGCCGAGCCCGGGCTCGTCGTCGTCGAAGTACGCCGCGCAGTACACCAGCACGAGCGCACCGACGCCACCGACGACCAGCAACATCAGCCAGCTGAGATCATCGACGCGGAACGACAGCTCCAGCTGCAGGCTCGGCACCCAGCTGAGCGACTCGGAGACGACCCCGCCGGATGTCACCTGCGCGGTGTGCGCCAGCGCCCAGACCACAACGGCGGCCGGAGCGAGCGCGAGCAGGACGAAGGCGCGCCGACCCAGCTTGGCGATCAGCGTCGGTGCGCAGACTGCGGCCACCGCGTGGGCGGCGAGCAGAGCGAGCACCGGCGGCTCCGTCACGATCGGCGGCGAACGGGGTCGGGGAGAGCGGGTCGGGCACGGCGCGTCCCAGGGCGGGGCGGCGCGCACAGAATACCGTCTGCTCGGCACCGGCCGAGTGGCCCAGTGTCCACGTCGGCCGGGTGTTCGTCTCCTCTCGGTATCGTCCCGGCATGACCGACCCGACGCACGTCCAGCTCGACGACGCCGCCGCCAGTGACGAGGCGACCCGCCAGGTCGTCGACTCGAGCTTCTTCGCCTCGGCGCGGGCGGAGGCGTCGCTCGTGCTGTCACAGCCAGAGCGACTGCTCACGCTCGCATCCGCGACGGCCCGGTCGACGGCACTGCGCAGTGGTCCTTTCGTCGACGCGGTGGACGACGTGCGCACGATGATCAGGCTCGCGGTCGCGGTCGCCCGCGGCCACTACGTCCCGTCGACCGACGCCGATCTCGTGGAGGTCGTCGCCGCGCTGCTCTACATCCAGTCGCCGATCGACGTCATCCCGGACGACATGCCGATGGTCGGCTACCTCGACGACGTGGCCATCGTCGGCTGGACGACCCGACGTGCGCGGGTCGAACTCGACCGGTTCCTCGCGTGGGAGCTCGCGCTCTGAGCGATCGACCGCTCGTCCAGCTCTGCCGGCTCAGCCGCGACCGACGAACGGCATCCCGGCTGCCATGACGGTGATGGTGGCCACGACCGATCCAGGCGGCAGCGACGCCATATAGACGACGGCACGTGCGACATCGTCCACCGGCATCGTCGGTTCGCCCCGGACCGTACCGTCGGCCTGCGGCATCCCCGCCGGCATGCCGGCGGCCATCGCGGTCGCCGCGTTGCCGATGTCGATCTGGCCGCAGGTGATCCCGAACGCACGACCGTCGAGGGCCAGCGACTTCGTCAGGCCGGTGATCGCGTGCTTCGTGGCCGTGTAGGCCGCCGAGTTCGGGCGCGGAGCGTGGGCGGAGATCGATCCGTTGTTGATGATCCGGCCACCCTGGGGCGACTGGCCCTTCATCTGCCGCACGGCTGCGCGCGCGCACAGGAACGACGCGGTGAGGTTGACGTCGACCACCGACTGCCAGTCCTCGAGCGTGAGTTCGTCGATCGGGACACCGGGCGCGCCCATGCCGGCGTTGTTGAACAGCAGGTCGAGCCGGCCGAACCGCTTCAGGGTTCTCGCGACGAGAGCATCGACGGAGCGCTCGTCGGTGACGTCGCACGGCACCGCGAGGCCGCTCCCGTCGGGGTGGTCGCCCACGGCATCCAGCGCCTCGACGGTGGCGTCCAGGAGCTCCGGGCGGCGACCGGCGACGACGACGCGCCACCCCTCCGCGGCCAACGCGAGCGCACTGGCACGGCCGATGCCGCTGCCTCCGCCGGTGATCACCGCGACGCGATCGGTTCGTGACGCGGCCGAGTGTCGTGGTCTCGAGGTGGCGGGCGTCGGATCGGCTTCGAGAGCGGGCACCCTGTCCACGCTACTGGGCGGGATCCTCGGCAGCCGTCGACGACACGAGTGCGGCGCGGCGGGGTGCGAACCGCCCGAGCATCACGGCGGCGACGGCGGCGAACCCGCCTATGAAGAACGACGCCGGGCCGAGCCCGATCAACCCCGCCACCACGCCGACGACGATGGGCCCACCTGCGGCCCCGAAGTCGGTGACGAGCCGCCAGATCGACAGGAACAGCGGGCGTCCGACCGCCGGCGACACGTCGGCGCCGAGGGTCATCACCAGGCCTGCGCCCATCCCGTTGCCGATTCCGAGCACGATCGCCACCAGCGCCACGCCGGGAACCGCGTGGGTGAAGGGAAGCAGGACGAAGCCCAGGCCCAGCACGACCAGTGACGGCACTCCTACCCAGGCCCGCCCGAGCCGGTCCATCACCGATCCGGCCGGATAGAAGAGCAGCATGTCCACTGCGCCGGACACCCCGACCAGCAGGCTCGTCGTCGACACCGACAGGCCGAGGTGCTCACACCAGAGGGGGAGCACGCTCTGGCGGGCCTGACGGACCGCCATCAGCAGCAGAGCGCACGTCCCGAGTGAGAGCAACACCGCCTTGTGGCGTGCTGCCACGCCGAGCAGGCCGGAACGTCCGTCGGGATGCGGCGGATGCGGCGCGGCGCCGCGTACCTTCGGCGGGCTGAGGTCCTTGACCACGAGGACGAGCACACCGGCCGCGAACGCGCAGATCACGAAGATCCAGTAGGCGCCCGCGGTCCCGGCCCAGGTCGTCACCCACGCCGCCAGGAAAGGGCCGATGAAGGCGCCGATGCGCATGCTGCCGCCGAGGGTGGACAGCGCCCGGGCCCGTAGTTCGAGCGGAACGACCTCGGTGAGGTAGCTCTGCCTGGCCAGCCCGAAGACCGCGCCTGCGAAGCCGACGATGCCGACCCCGACGGCCAGTACCGCCACGGACCCAGCCGCGATGCACAGGAGGAGGCCGGCGCAGATGACGAACGACGAGATGACCATCGCGTGCCGCTCGCCGATGCGCGCGGCGAGGGCACCGGCGGGGAGATCGCCCAGGATCTGACCGATGCCGAGGAAGGCGACGACGAACGCCGCGACGCCCACGGACGCGCCGAGGTGGGTCGCCGAGATCGCGATGATCGGGATCACGGCGCCCTGCCCCACGCCGAAGAGGGCGGCCGGTCCGTACGCCGAAGGGGCGATCGTCCGCAGCGTGATCGGCCGGGACGCCGATTCGGCAGCGGTGTCGGCGGGCATGGTGGCCCATTCTCTCGAAGGCGTTCCGGCCGGAGCTCGGCGGCCCCGCGTCCGGTGCTCAGGTGAGCCGGGTCATCTCCACCGACACGAAGATCTCCGACGGGGGGCCGGAGTAGATCCCGCGTAGCGGTGACACGTCGCCGTAGTCCCGGCCTCGAGCCACCACGACGTGCCGGTCGTCTGGGACCAGCAGGTTGGTCACGTCGTAGGCCACCCAGGTGCCCACGTAGAACTCGATCCAGGCGTGCGACTCCGCCGGCACCGCCTTCCCCACGGTCGGTTCGCGGTTCGGGTGCAGGTAGCCGGACACGTACCGGGCCGGGATCCCCAGCGTGCGCAGCGATCCGACCGCGAGGTGCGCGAAGTCCTGGCACACGCCCTGGCGGACGTCCCACGCTTCGACGGCGTGCGAGGAGACCCGGGTGGCACCGGGGACGTAAGCCACTTCGCCGCGGAGGATCCGGCAGATGCCGAGCGCGGCCACTCGCGGCGGCAGCTCGGCGGCGATGCCGAGGGCTCGTTCGGTGAGCTCGATGCCCGGATCGGTGCGCGGCGTGATCGCCAGCAGCTCGTTGTACTCCTCGGCGATCCTCCGATCGGCGAGGCCGTCCCAGTCGAGGTCGCCCGGGACCGGTGCGCCGTCGCCGTCGGCCCAGGTGCGTTCGGCCTCGGACTTCTCCCGCGGGACGATCTCGACGAGGCTGCGGGCCTGCACGCGGAGCTCGTCGTGCGGCTCGTGGACCTCGAACGCGGTCACGGTGGAGCCCCAGTAGTCGGTGTAGGTGAAGCTCCACGGCGACGGCTCGACGTTCAGGCGCGAACTCCAGACGTTCTGGCCCGGCCCGGACCTCGGCGTCATCCTGGCCTCGTTGTAGGAGGCGGCGACGGTCCCGCTGTAGCGAAAGCCCGTGTTGTGGTCGATCCGCAGCCGCATGCTCACAGGGCCGCCTCCTGGCTCCAGGACGTGGAGTCCGAGGTGTCGAAATACCGGCGCGAGACGGCCGCGCTCGCACGTTCGCAGGCCCGTTGCACGGCCACCATCTCCTCCGGTAGTCGTTCCAGCAACATCGGCAGCGGCGTGTACTCGAGGTGGGTGCGGGCCCGGCCCAGCACCCGCCGCGCCTCGTCGAGCACGCCGGTGCGGTCGGATGCCGGTTCGAGCATCCGCAGGCTGAGCTCGGCCCGGTCCAGCCCGTGCACCACCGAACGCGGGAACGCACGGTCGAGCAGGATGAACTCGGCCGCGCGTGCTTCGCCTCGCTCGCCGCGGTAGGTGCGGAGGTATGCGTCGTAGCCGCCGCAGCTGCGCAGCACCACCGACCAGGTGGCGGCCAACTGGCTCGACAACGTGGCCGACGCGACGATCCGCGACGTCATGTCCGCGCGCTCGATGTGCCTGCCCAGGCTGAGAAATTGCCATCCTTCGTCGCGCACCATGGTCGACTCGACGACGCCGGTGACCAGCGTGACGCGCTCACGCGCCCAGCGCAGGAACGTGTGCGGGGCATCGCCGTGCCGCCGCCGGGACTGGAGCGCGAGCCAGGTCGAGTTCAGCGCCTCCCAGAGTTCGGCCGGCACGACCTCACGCGCGCGCCGGGCGTTCTCGCGGGCCGCGCTCAGGCAGGAGGCGATGGAGAACGGCGAGACGGCACTGTGGGCCAGGAGTTCGAGGACGACCTCCTGGCTGGCGTGCAACTGGTCCTGGGCGCCCATCACCGCGAGCAGCGTCCGTCCGGCCATCGTCTCGTCGGCCCATGGGTCCTCGACGAGCAGGTGCATGTGCACGTCGAGCAGCCGCGCGGTGTCGTCGGCCCGTTCGCAGTACCGCCCGATCCAGAACAGCGACTCGGCGATGCGGCTCAGCATACTGACACCTGCGCCGTGAGAGTGTCAGCGGCCTGACATTCTCGTTGTTGCTGCTGCTGTTGCTGTTCTTGCTGGGCAGCGTTGTCCGCGGTGGCCGCCGACGAGCCGTGCGCCGGATCACTCAGCGGGACCGAGTCGGTGACGGTGGCCGGGGCGTCGCGCGGTGGCGCGGGCTCCGGGCGGCTGCGCGAGGCGGTCAGCACCCAGGTGTCCTTGCTTCCGCCGCCCTGGCTCGAGTTGACGATCAGTTCGCCGCGGGTGAGCGCGACCCGGGTCAGGCCGCCGGGCAGGACCCACACCGACGATCCGTCGTTGACGGCGAACGGTCGCAGGTCGACGTGACGTGGTTCGAGCCGATCACCTGCGAGCGTGGGGACGGTCGAGAGCTGGACGAGGGGCTGGGCGATCCAGCCGCGGGGATCGGCCTGGACGCGCTCACGCAACGCGTCCAGCTGCGGGCGGGTCGCCGCCGGGCCGATGACGATGCCCTTGCCCCCGGACCCGTCGACGGGCTTGACGACGAGTTCGGCGAGCCGGTCCATGACCTCCTCGCGTGCGTCGTCCTCCTCCAGCCGCCAGGTGTCCACGTTCGGGATGAGCGGCTTCTCGTTGAGGTAGTAGCGGATCAGGTCGGGCACGAACGTGTAGACGAGCTTGTCGTCGGCCACCCCGTTCCCGATCGCGTTGGCGATCGAGACTCCGCCGCTGCGCGCCGCGTTGACCAGCCCGGGGACGCCGAGCCGCGAGTCGGACCGGAAGTGCACGGGGTCGATGAACTCGTCGTCGATCCGCCGGTAGATGACGTCGACCCGGTGGAGCCCCTCGGTGGTCCGCATGTAGACCTTGCCCGCCCGGCACAGCAGGTCGCGGCCCTCGACCAGTTCGATGCCCATCGTGCGCGCCAGCAGGCTGTGTTCGAAGTAGGCACCGTTGAACACGCCGGGTGTCAGCACGACGACGGTCGGGTCGTCGACACCCGGCGGCGCGGAGGCTCGGAGCGCGGCCAGCAGCCGGCCCGGGTAGCCGCTCACGGGCCGGATCCGCTGGGTGTTGAAGCCCTCCGGCAACGCGTTCGCCATCGCGCGGCGGTTCGTCATCACGTACGACACGCCGCTCGGCACCCGGACGTTGTCCTCGAGGACGCGTACCACCCCGGCGGTGTCACGGATGAGGTCGATCCCGGAGACGTGGATCCGCACCCCGTTGGCCGGTTCGATCCCCGTGACCGAGCGGTGGAAGTGTGGCGACGACGTGATCAGGCGGGCGGGCACGATCCCGTCGCGGACCGCCAGCATCGGCCCGTAGACGTCGGCCAGGAACGCCTCCAGGGCACGGACACGCTGTCCGACGCCGGCTTCGATGGTCTCCCATTCGGCCGAGGCGATGACCCGGGGGACGACGTCGAGGGGGAACGGCCGCTCCACGCCGCCGATGTCGAAGGTGACGCCCTGGTCGGTGTATCCGCTGGCGAGTGCGTCGGCACGCGCGCCCATGTCGGCGGGCGAGATCATCCTCAGCACGTCGTGCATGGCCTGGTAGGACGGTCGCACCTGCCCGTCGGGATCGAACATCTCGTCCCACGCCTTGCCGACGGCGTACTCGTCCAGGAGGTCAGCCATGGTCGGACTTTAGCGACGCGCAGGTTTCGTGGGGGTGTCCGTCAGGATTTCGGCCATGTGTCGGCCAAGGCGGCGATCGGCTCGTCGCGGGCGCCCGGCGTTTGCGAGGATGACACCGCCGACAGCACAGGAGAGGCCCCCGGATTCGTGAAGGTCGTCGCAGGTTCCGTCCCGCCGTTGATCACCCCGTTGCACCCCGACTGCTCACTCGACGTCGCCGCGCTGGAGCGCCAGCTGGACCGGATGGTCGGCGGCGTCGACGCGCTCCTCGTTCTCGGTACCACCGCCGAGCTGGCGGTGCTGCCCGACGGTGTGCCCGAGCAGGTCGTCGACGTCGTCGTCGGACGCGTGGGCGGTCACGTCCCCCTGGTCCTCGGCGTCGGGGCGGCCGGAACCGCCCAGGCCGTCGACAACCTGCGCCGGGTGCGCGCCGGCATCACGGCGGTGGCCGCGACGACCCCGTACTACTTCCCGGCCGCGCGCGAACTGGTGGTGGCGCACTACACGGCCCTGGCCGACGCGTCCCGCGGTGCCGCTGCTCCTCTACAACATCCCGCAGAACACCCACGTGGACATCACTGTCGATGCGGTGGTGGAGCTCGCACGACACCCCAACATCGTCGGCATCAAGGACAGCAGCGGCGACGTCGACCTCTTCGCTGCCCTGCTCGAGCTGCGCACCGACGACTTCGCCGTCCTCCAGGGCACGCGGCAGGCCGAGATGGCCGCACTGCTGCGGGCCGGCAGCGACGGTTTCGTGGCCGGCATCGAGAACGTCGTCCCTGGACTCGTGCAGTCGGTCATCGCAGCCATCGAGTCGGGCGACGCCGCCGCCGAGCACGCGGCCGTGGCCCGGGTCGCGTTGGCCGGCACCATCCTCACCCACGGCGACTGGCTCGCCGCGCTGAAGGTCGCCGTGGCCATGCTGGTCGGGTCGGGGGAGACGCCGGCCGCGCCGGTCGCCCGCGTCACCGACTCCGGGCGACGCGCGATCCGGGACGTCCTGGTCGAACTCGGCCTGCAACCGGTCTGATCGGTACCGGTCTGATCGGTGGCCGGTCTGGTCGGCGACCGGTCTGATCGGTAAAGGCCGCGGGCCGGCCGGGACCCGCGCCTATGCTGGAACGGCCATGCCCGATGCGTCGACGACCTCCCCTGCGACCGCGGAGGCGTCGCTCGCCGGACGGCTGGCCGGCTTGACCCTGCTCGACGAGAAGCGGCTCCGGTCCCGGCTCCAGCGGGCCCGCGCCCAACGCGACCGTGGTCGCCGAACCCGGGACCTGGCCGCGGTCGCCGCCGACATCGAGACCGCCGAGGTCCGCGTCGCCCTCCGCGCCGACGCGCGGCCCGACCACATCCGGTACCCGTCCGAGCTGCCGGTGTCGCAGCGGGCGGAGGAGATCGCCGCGGCGATTCGCGACCATCAGGTCGATCGTGCTCGCAGGTGAGACCGGCTCGGGCAAGACCACCCAACTGCCGAAGATCTGCCTCGACCTGGGTCGCGGCGTGCGCGGGATGATCGGGCACACCCAGCCTCGGCGGATCGCGGCGAGGTCGGTCTCCGAACGCATCGCCGAGGAGTTGGGAAGCCCGCTCGGTGGCGTCATCGGCTACCAGATGCGGTTCGCCGACCACACCGGCGACGACACCCTCGTCAAGGTGATGACCGACGGCGTGCTGCTCGCCGAGATCGCCCACGACCGCGACCTGTTGCGCTACGACACGATCATCGTGGACGAGGCGCACGAGCGCAGCCTCAACATCGACTTCCTGCTCGGCTATCTCACCCGGCTCCTGCCGCGCCGCCCCGACCTCAAGGTGATCATCACCTCGGCCACCATCGACCCGCAGCGCTTCTCCCGGCACTTCGGCGACGCGCCGATCATCGAGGTGTCCGGCCGCACCTATCCGGTCGAGGTGCGGTATCGCCCCCTCCCCGGCGCCGAGACCGACGACGACGAGGACGATCCGACGGACGAGGCTCTCCGGCCGCCGCAGCGGATCCCGCTCGCCTCGCCGGCAGGACCCGGCCCCTCGCCTCGGTGCCAACGCCCGCGACGAGGCGCGTGATCAGATCACCGCCATCTGCGACGCCATCGACGAGCTGCGTCGCGACGGCCCCGGCGACATCCTCGTCTTCTGCTCCGGCGAGCGTGAGATCCGCGACGCCGCCGACGCGGTCAAGGCGATGGCGATGCCGGCCACCGACGTGCTGCCGCTCTACGCCCGCCTGTCGGCCGCCGAGCAGCATCGGGTGTTCGCCGCCCACACCGGGCGTCGGGTCGTGCTCGCCACCAACGTGGCGGAGACCTCGATCACCGTCCCCGGCATCCGCTACGTGATCGACCCGGGCACCGCGCGCATCTCGCGGTACAGCCGACGGCTCAAGGTGCAGCGACTGCCGATCGAGGCGATCTCCCAGGCGTCCGCCGACCAGCGCGCAGGGCGGTGCGGGCGTGTCGCGGACGGCATCTGCATCCGGCTCTACAGCGAGGACGACTATCTCGCCCGGCCCGCGTTCACCGACCCGGAGATCCTCCGGACCGGGCTCGCGTCGGTGATCCTGCAGATGGCGTCGCTCGGGCTGGGCGAGATGGCCGACTTCCCGTTCGTCGAACGGCCGGACGCCCGGACCGTGACCGACGGCGTGCGGCTGCTGGAGGAACTGGGCGCCTTCCGGCCCGACACGACCGACGCGGGTCGCCGGTTGACGCCGGTCGGCCGCTCGCTGGCGCAGCTCCCACTGGACCCGCGGCTGGCCCGGATGGTGCTGGCCGCGGACGCGCTCGGGTGCCTGCGCGAAGTGCTGGTGATCGTGGCGGGCCTGACGATCGCCGATCCGCGCGAGCGCCCGGCCGACCGCCAGGAGGCGGCCGACCAGTCGCATCGACGCTTCCGGTCAGGCGCGGCCGGCGAGTCGGATTTCCTCAGCCTGCTGAACCTCTGGCTCTACGTCCGCGAACAGCGCAAGGAGCTCTCGAGCAGCGCCTTCCGGCGCCTGTGCACGCGGGAGTTCCTGCATTTCCTGCGGATCCGCGAGTGGCAGGACCTCGAGGCCCAGTTGCGCACGACCTGCCGTCAACTCGGGCTCCGCGTCTCGTCGGGCGCCGTCGAGGTCGAGGCGAAGGCCGCCGCGGTGCACCAGGCGATGCTGACGGGCCTTCTCGGGCAGGTCGGGCTCCGCGACCGCGAACGGCGTGAGTACCTCGGCGCCCGGGGTGCCTGGTTCTCCCTGTCGCCGGGGTCCGTGCTGTTCCGTCAGCAACCCGACTGGGTGATGACCGCCGAGCTCGTCGAGACGACGCGGCTCTGGGCGCACCGAGCCGCGAAGATCGATCCGGCGTGGATCGAGGCGTGCGGCGGACACCTCCTGCGCCGCAGCTACAGCGAGCCGCACTGGGAGAAGAAGGCCGGCTCCGTCGTCGCGTTCGAGAAGGTGCTGCTCTACGGGATCCCGGTCGTCGCGCAGCGTCGCGTCGCGTACGGCTCGATCGATCCCGTGCTGTCGCGCGAGCTGTTCATCCGGCACGCGCTGGTGGACGGGGACTGGGACACCCGGCACGAGTTCTTCGTCCGTAACCGGGAGTTGCTCGAGGAGGTCGCCGACCTCGAGGACCGGGCCCGGCGCCGCGACCTGCTGGTCGACGACGAGACCCTGATGGCCTTCTACGACGAGCGGATCCCGGCCGAGGTGGTCTCCGGGCGGCACTTCGACTCGTGGTGGAAGAAGGTTCGCCGGGAACAGCCGGACCTGCTGACCTACACACCCGAGCTGCTGGTCGACTCCACGGTCGCGGGCTCGGTCACCGAGGACTACCCGACGACCTGGGCCGTGAACGGCGTCGACCTCGATGTCGGCTACCAGTTCGATCCGGGCTCGGCTCGCGACGGCGTGACGGTGGACGTGCCGCTCGCCATCCTCAACCAGCTGACAGCCGAGCCGTTCGAGTGGCAGGTGCCAGGACTGCGGGCCGAGCTCCTGACCGCGCTGATCCGTTCGCTGCCGAAGGCCGTCCGCACGTCGTTCGTCCCGGCACCCGACACCGCCGGCGCGCTGCTCGCCGACGGCTTCGGCCCGTCGACAGGGCCGCTGCGTCCGGCGCTGGCCCGGGCGCTCGGCCGCCGTTCCGGCCATCGTCTCGACGATGGGGACTTCGACCTCGGCCGGCTGCCCGACCGTCTCCGGGTGACGTATCGCATCGTCGACGCCCGCGGCCGGGAGGTGGGTGCCGGCAAGGACCTCGGTGCTCTGCAACGTGACCTCGCGCCGCAGGTGCGGAAGACCCTGGGTCGGGCGAGTCGTGGGATCGAGCAGAGTGGCCTCACGACCTGGTCGTTCGGCGAGTTGCCGGCCACGATCAGCGAGAACGCGCCGACGTCGTCAGCCGGGGTCCGCGTAACCGGCTTCCCGGCGCTCGTCGACGACGGAGTCTGCCGTGTCGATCCGCGTGTTCGAGTCGGTGGACCAGCAACAGCGGAGCATGTGGGCCGGTCAACGGCGGCTGCTGCTCCTCGGGATGGCATCGCCCGTCCGGCCGGTGCTCGCCCGGCTCGACAACACGGCGAAGCTCGCCCTGAGCCACAGCCCGTACGCGAGCGCCACCGGGCTGTTCGACGACGCCACCACCGCGGCTGTCGACGACCTCATGCGGGTCAACGGAGCACCCGCGACCGACGCCGCCGGCTTCGCCCGGCTACGCGAAGCCGTGCGTGCCGACCTCGTCGACGTCGTGCACGAGGTGCTGGTGACGACGGCCGCGGTCCTCGAGACGGCGACCGGTCTCCGAGCCGACCTGGCCGTCCGGGGCACCGCCGTGACGCAACCGTCCATCGACGACATGGCGGTCAACGTCGACGACCTGGTCGGCCCGGGCTTCGTGGGGCGGACCGGTCGTCGGCGGCTGCACGACGTGCTCAGGTACCTGCGCGGCACCCGCCAGCGACTGGATCGGCTGGCCGCGTCCGGTGGTCGCGATCTCGTCCGGCTCGAGACCGTGCGGCGGGTGGAGGACGACTACCGACGGCTCGTGGCCGACGTGCCCCCGCGCCGCGAGCGGCCCGCCTCGCTCGACGCCATCTTCTGGATGCTGCAGGACTGGCGGGTGGCGGAGTTCGCCCAGAACCTACGAGGGACGCAGCAGCCGGTGTCGGAGAAGCGGATCCGGAACGCACTCGCGGCGGCGCGGCGCGACGTCGAGGAGTTGCGTCGATCGTGACCCGCGGCTCGGGTCGCATCGGTCGATGCTCATGGCATGGTTGACCCTGGGTAGTGGGGGAGATCGCAGCGTGATGGTCGGGCGCGCTCTTCGCCGCGTGACCGGACGAGGGGACGAGGGGAAGACGTGTTGATGCCGTCGATGTCTGGGCCAGCACGCCGGCGTCGGCGTGCGATCGCCGTCGTGGTCGCGGTCGTCGTCGTGCTGCTCGGCCAACCGCTCGCCGCCGTCGAGGCCGCCGTCCCGCCGTCCGCCGTCGCCGCCATCGAGGCCCGGTACCACGCGCTCGGCGGTACGGGTGGCGTGCTCGGCCCGGCGAAGGGCGCTGTGGTCGAGGTCCACCAGGGCTACGCCAGGACCTACACGCGCGGACGGATCTACTACAGCGCGACGACCGGCGCCCACGAGGTTCGGCTCTGGGCCGCTGCTCGACTACTACCTGAAGCTGGGCGCCACCTCGAGCGGCCTCGGCCTGCCCATCGGATCGGCGTTCGCGAGTGCGAAGAGTTCGACGGTCCAGTCGTTCGCGAAAGGCCGGATCTACTACTCGAAGGCCACCGGCGCGCGTGGCGTGTACGGCACTGACCCTGGCGCCGTTATCTGGCGCTCGGTGGTCCCGGCCGGTGTCGCTCGGGTTGCCCACCGTGGGCTCGCATGCCGACGAAGAAGGCAGGCGTGCGCGTCAGCCGATTCCAGGGGGGTCGCATCTGGTCCGGCACCGCCATGGGCGCACACGAGGTGTCGCTCCGGACCGCTGTTGAGCTACTACGTGAAACTCGGCGCGGAAGCCAGCGTGGTCGGTGTCCGCCACCGGCGCGCAGTTCGCGGGAGGGAAGGGCTCGGTCGCGCAGGCATTCGCGAACGGACGCATCTACTACGCGAAGTCGACCGGTGCGCACCCGGTGTACACCACGACGCTGAAGCGGTACCGCGCCTGGGCGGGCCATCCGGATCCCTCGGGCTGCCGACCGTCGGGTCGCTACCGGCGGTGTGTCCGGGGTGCGCGTGACCCGCTTCGAGACCGCTCGGATCTACTCGGGCGACAAAGTCGGCGGCGTCCGCGAAGTCATCGGTCGGATCAATCAGCGGTACAGCATGATCGGAGCTGCCGTTCATGGATCGGCCTTCCTCTCACGGCGGCGACGCCGTACGTCGTACGGAAAGTCGCAGCGCTTCGAGAGGGCCTCCATTCACTCCTACCGCGAGCAATGGCACCGCGCACGTCCGGGTCGCCTTCACCGTCGCTCCAAGACACCAAAGCGGCGGACGTGCCGTATACGTACCGAAGCGGGTGTCCGGTCGGCCCGTCGAGCCTGCGCATGATGACCCTGACGTTCCGCAACTTCTCCGGGGACGACCAGCGGGGCACGATCGTCGTCCGCAGTTCGGTGGTCGGTGCGATCACGTCGGTGTTCGAGAAGGCGTACGCCGCCGGCTGGCCGTTCCGCCGGGTCACCCCGGTCGACACCTACAAGGGCAGCGACGTGAGGTCGATGGAGGCCGACGACACCTCGGCGTTCAACTGCCGCAAGGTCACGGGGAACCCCTACCGGGTCTCGCAGCACAGCTACGGGAACGCCATCGACATCAACACCTTCGAGAACCCCTACGTGGCCGGCGGGACGGTCTACCCGAAGGGTTCGAAGACGTACCTGGATCGTTCCGACCATCGCAAGGGCATGATCCTGAAGAGCGGAACGGTCGCGGAGCGGTTCGCGGCGATGGGATGGCCGTGGGGCGCCCGCTGGAACGAGCCGGACTACCAGCACTTCTCCTCGAACGGTGGGTGACGACATGGGCATCGGCTCGCGCCAGCGTGGGCGCGGCGTCGCGGCGACGACCGGGTGTCGCCCGCTCCTGCGCGGTCTCGTCGGCTGCGTGCGCGTCCGATGCCACCCACGACGGTCGTGGCCGACGCTCCGTCGACGGCCGCGACGCCGTCGCCGGCGAGCCGGGCGAGTGCGACGGCGGCGGCGTCGTCGGGTCGACGTTCGTCTGGAGTTGGCGGCGAGCAACGGCTGGCCGGCTCGATGGGCCAGTCGAACCTACCGAGCGGCCGCGTCGGTGGGTGACGGATTTCGCGTGCACGCGGAGGATTCGGACGGCGAACAGGCGACCGACGCCAACGGTGCGGGCGCAGATGAACGAACGCCGCAAGACGTCGCCGACGGGCTCGTTCCCTTCGGGTGTCCCGGTGTCGAGGCCGGGCACTGTGCCGCTGCCGGCCCGGGCTTGGCAGCAGACGTATCGGGCCGAGTGACGGCCGGCTCGCTGTCGCGCTCGTGCTCGACTACACCTCGGCGCAGCCGACGCGCCGAGGTTGATGACGACGCTGTCGGGCCTGCTGGCCAAGTGTTCGGCTACCGACGTCGTCGCGGGCCTGACGGGCCCGCGGACAGTCGCAGAGTGTCGTCGAACACGACGGAACTCGTGCAGGACACCCGCCGCGAGGTCGGCCCGGACGCCGCCGCGCAGGTCTGGGACGAGTCCGTCGTGCGCCGGCGTCAACCGGGTCAGCCTGATCGCGATCGAGAGGGCGCCTGGGACGGCCGCCGGCGCAGGGCAGGTGGTCGTCCGGACTGCGGGCCGCGCTCACCCGCTAGGCTGACCACCCCGTGGGCGCGTCTGCTCAGTCGCCGCCCTCGACGCGCACGCCCTTCGTGACCGGCGATCGGCATGACGAGAACCTTCGGGGCCGACTTCGGAGCATTCACGCATCAGTTCCGCCAGGTGCCGGCGCCGACAGTGCCGTTGGGTGCGACGCCGGATGTCTGCTTCGCCTTGAACTTCCGGACCGCGGCCTAGGTCTTCGGACCGTAGACACCGACCGTTCTCGACGCTTCGAGCGCGGCCTGGACCGCCGTCACCGCCGGGCCGACGTCGCCGCTCGTCAGGGTGATGCCGCCGTAGCGCACGAGGTTCTTCATGATCGGTGCTCGATCCTGGCGGGGCGGCCACGGCGGGGTAGCTCGGGCAGGGTGACAGGCGCCGGACGTAGCGACCGGCCCAGTTCATGTCGCGCGCACGGCACGGCCCGTACTCGTGGGCCGCGACCTTCTTCGTCCAGAAGCTGGTCTTCTTCATGGCGCCCTCCCAGCTGAGGGAGATGTGCACGTGGTTGCGGTGGCACGCCGCGTCCAGCGATGCCTGCGGGGTCACCGCACAGTTGTTGTACGGCCGCCACCCCTCGGTCGTGGAGTAGGCGCCCCAGATCTTGTTGTTCCAGATGACGTACATGACGCCGAGCCGCCGTGCGTTCGCAAACGTCACATGGTTCTTGTCGGTGGCGAAGAGCCAGCTGATCAGGGCCTGCGCGCGCGCCCTCCCGGTCGCGGTGCGCGCCGAGGTCATCCAGTCGACAGCGCGTCCGTCGGTGTGTTCGCTGGCGCGCCCCGATCCCTCGCCGCAGGTGCGGTTCATGCCGTAGGACGTCGTGGGGTAGGTCGCCTTCAGCAGCGCGGCGAGGGCCGACGTGCCCGGCAGGATGCGAGGTTCGCAGCTGACCGGCGGGACATAGGAGCTGAGCGCCTCGGCCGTCTTCGGCAACCCGGTGGGGATGCCGGGTTTGGCCACCGCGCCGGCCGGGGCAGCCGAGAGCACGACCAGAGCGGCGGACATCGCGCCGACCAGCAGCCAACGGAACGGCCGGGGTCGATCCGCGACCCACGCACGGGCACTCGAGGCAACGGGCATGGACGGACTCCTGGGCAGCACGGTGGCCCTGGCACCTCAAGTAGTTGCACGCAGTGACGTCAATCAGTGCTCAGGGTTACAAAATCGTCGAAAGGATTGCATGGCAGTCGTTTGGTGTAAAGCATTGGGGCAGGATTGTCCTTCTGGTACGGCGTGTTGCACCTCGCATATCGGCGATCTGGTGGTAAAAGCCGCATCGACGGGGGTCAACCGTCGAGAGTGCAGAAGCCCGCAGGTCGGAGCTGCCGGAACCGCGGGGTTCTGCCGTTCGAGCGCGGGGCCGGTCAGATGCCGGAAGTCGTCGTTGGGCGACGTGACGAACCCACGTGTGGTGGCTTCTCGGCACGACTGCGGCCATCGTCGCTATCGGGGTGCTGCCCGCTCGACGAGTGCCTGGCAGGCTGGGTACAGGTCGGATCCGACCAGGGCGTCCATGCCCGTTCGCTGCCGTTCACGAGGAGACACCGTGCTGCGCTACCGGCTCACGCATCCCGACATCCTGGCCGCGCTGGCCTCGGCGGGGCACGGCTCGACCGTCCTCCTGGCCGACGGTCACTATCCGGCGTCGACAGCGGCCGGCCCCAACGCAGTGACGGTGCCGCTCAACCTGGCGCCCGGCACGGTCACCGTGACCGAGGTCCTCGAGCTCCTGGTCGACGCGGTCGCGATCGAGTCCGTGGCCGTGATGGTGCCGCCGGTCGAACTGCCGACCCCGGAGATCTTCGGTGAGTTCGCGTCGATCCTGCCGACGGGGACACCGCGGGTCGACCTCGACCGCTTCGCCTTCTACGACGCCGCGAAGGGTCCGGACCTGGCACTCGTCGTGCAGACCGGCGATGTGCGGACCTACGCGAACATCCTGGTGACGCTGGGTGTGGTGGACGTGGCCGCCGAAGATCGTTGAATGTTGCACTACCTCTGTTAGGCTCGTCCCCTCAGCGACCGAGGAGTGCCGACATGACCGACACGAACGACAGTGCCGAATCCACCCCGGCGACCCCGACCATGCCCGTGCTGTACCTCGGGCACGGTGCACCCCCGCTGGCCGACGATGCCGTGTGGACGCGGCAGCTCTCGAACTGGTCGGCGGACCTGCCGGCACCGACGTCGATCCTGATGGTGTCGGCGCACTGGGAGTCCGCCCCGCTGGCGATCGGGGCCACGGACACCGTGCCGTTGACCTACGACTTCTGGGGATTCCCGCAGCACTACTACGAGGTGACGTACCCGGCACCCGGCGCGCCCGCCCTGGCGGCCTCGATCCGCGGGCTGCTGGGCGACGTCACCCACACGGTCGACGCCCCGGAACGCGGGCTGGACCACGGCGCGTACGTCCCCCTCGTCGAGATGTACCCGGCCGCCGACATCCCGACGCTCCAGATCTCGATGCCCACCCTCGACCCGGCGGGCCTCTACGACCTCGGTGCCCGACTCGCTCCGCTGCGTGAGCAGGGCGTGCTGATCGTGGGCAGCGGATTCGCCACCCACAACCTCAACGGCATGGTCGTCGAGGCCGACGGGCAGCCGCAGTCGTGGTCATCGGAATTCGACCACTGGGTGGACGAAGCGGTGGCCCGGCTCGACGTCGACGCGTTGCTGGACTTCGAGAACAAGGCCCCGGCCGCGACGATCGCGCACCCCCGTACCGAACACTTCGCACCGCTGTTCGTGTCGTTGGGCGCCGCCCTGGGCGATCGGCGGAGCGGCAGCGCGAGTGGCCATCACAGCGTGATCGACGGGTTCTGGCACGGACTGTCCAAGCGGTCCTGGCAGTTCGACTGAGGAAATCCGTCGCGGCGGCGTCAGCCCCGGCGCTGGCAGCGGCCGCACCAGAAGAGATTGCGCCCCTCGAGTAGCTCGGTGCGAACGCGTGATCCGCAGACGTAGCAGGCCATTCCGTTGCGCCGGTAGACGTACACCTCGCCCCCGTGGTCGTCGATCCTCGGGTCGCGCTGCATCGCCTCGGGCGTGTGGTCGGCGTGCACGGTGTCGATCCTTCCGGTGGCGACGCCGATGGGCATCAGCAACCGCAGATCGTTCCAGATCGCCTGCCAGCTGGCCTTCTTCAGCTTGTTCCCCGGCCGGTACGGGTTGAGCCGCTGCCGGAACAGCACCTCGGCGCGGTAGACGTTGCCGATGCCGGAGAGCACGGTCTGGTCCATCAGCAGCGCGCCGATCGGCTTCGCACTGCGATGGATCCGCTGCCAGGCCGTGGCCGGATCGCCGTCCTCGCGCAGCGGATCCGGTCCCAACCGCGCGATGATCGCGTCGACCTCGTGCGTCTCCAGGACGTCGCAGGCAGCCGGGCCGCGGAGGTCCCCGATGAACTCGGTGTCGGCGATCCGGGCACGGACCTGGCCACGCGGCTCGTCGGCTCCGATGACCGCCGAGCGGGGCGCGACGTCGAACTTCCCGATCAGACCGAGGTGGACGTGCCAGGTGAGGTCGTGGTCGAACTCGACGAACAGGTGCTTGCCGTGCGCGGTCGACGCCGTGACCAGCCGCCCCGAGACACGGGCGGCGCCGAGGTCGAATCTGCCCTGCGGGCTCGACACCTCGACCTGGTGACCGGCGAAGGCGTCTCCGAGGGCGTTGGCCAACCGGTGCAGCGTGTGACCCTCGGGCACGGGTGACCTCCTGGCTGGCAATCGAGCGGTGACGATCGGACGGCTGGTTGGCAATCGAGGGGCTGGCTGGGCGTCGGGACGCCCAGCCTGCCATGACGCCCGGAGTGCGCGCCTACCACTCGGCTGGCCGGTGGGTGCCGTGATCGGGGCACGTGGGAGCCTCGGACGCATGATCGTCGCGCTCTCGATTTCCCCTTCCGGGCCGCTACGTCCCGGCTCCGACCTCCGAGGTGTCGATGGCACCGAAGGTGACCTCGGCGTCGACGGCGCCGGCGTGGCCGATGCGGTGGCCGCCGCGGTGACCGCACTTCGGGCCTCCGGCCTGCCGTGTGAGACGAACGCGATGTTCACCAACATCGAAGGCGAGTGGGTCGAGGTGATGGCGGCCGTCAAGTCGGCCGTCGATGTCGTGGCAGCGCACTATCCGCGGGTCGGACTCGTCCTGAAGGCCGACATCCGCAGCGGGTACACGGGCGAGATGACCGCGAAGCTCGACCGCCTCGACGAGGCGGTCGCACGCCGCCACTGACGCCCGATGACCCCCGCGGAATGCGCGGGCACGGTCAGACGTTCCACGCCCGACACACAACGGGTGCCGGCCGAACGGCCGTCAACCGCTCGAGGAGCGACGGGTACCGTCGAACCTTCCAGGTCAACGCGTCGGACCCCGCAGGGGCCCGGGGGAGGAGCACAGCCGTGGTCGATCCGCAGGAGTTGTACAAGGTCGAGCGTGCGCCGCGCCCCGACGAGAATCCCGTGCTGCTGCATGCGCTGGCCGGATTCCTCGATGCCGGTTCGGTCGGTGACATGGTCGCCGACGAGATCCTCGACGTCTTCGAGCACGAGGTCGTCGTCCGCTTCGACGTGGATCGCCTCATCGACTACCGCGCGCGCCGCCCACGGATGCACTTCGAGCGTGACCACTGGGCCAGCTACGACGAGCCCGCCATCGTCATCCACCGGGTCGTGGATGCCGACGGGCAGCCGTTCCTGCTCCTCACCGGGCCGGAGCCCGACCGGTACTGGAACACCTTCGTCGCCGGCCTGATCGAGGTCGTCGAGCAGTTCGGCGTCCGCCTCGCCGTCGGCTTCCAGGGCATCCCGATGGCAGTGCCGCACACCCGGCCGGTGGGATTGACGTCGCACGCCACCGATCCCGACCTGCTGCCCACGACCAACCCGTCCTGGATCGAGGCCGTGGACGTCCCGGCCAGTGCGAACGCCCTGTTCGAGTTCCGGGCCGGCGAGGCCGGCCACGCCGCGATCGGCTTTGCGGTGCACGTCCCGCACTACCTGGCGACCAGTCGGTTCGCCGACGGTGCGCTGCACGTGATGCAGGCCATGGCCGACGCGACGGGTTTGCGGCTGCCCATCGGGGAGATGACCGAACTCGCGGAGTCCGAACGTGCCGCCATTGCCTCCGAGGTGGCGGCGTCGGCGGAGGTGGCCGGCGTGGTGAGCGCGCTGGAGCAGCAGTACGACCAGTACGCCGCAGCGGCCGGCAGCACCGCTCTTCCGGCCGTACGCGACGTCGAGCTCCCGAGCGTCGACGAACTGGCCGAGCAGGTCGAGCAGTTCCTGCGCGACCAGCGCACCGACGGCGACTGAGCCTCCGGCTCGCCGGCTCAGTGCCGAGCGAGCACCACCGGGCTCTCGTTGCCCAGGACGTCGAACGCGCTGACCGCGTAGGTGTAGGCGCCGGCGGGGTCGGCTGTCGGGTCGTCCCAGCGATGAAGCCGTCGGCCCGGCCTCGAGGGCACCGTCGCGACCAGCCGGGTCGCGTCGGCGAGCTGGCACTCGGTGGGCGCGGCGTGGCCGTCGAAGCGGTAGACGGCGAAGCCACGCGCGGCCGGGAGTCCGTCCAGCCAGCTCAGGCGCACGTGGCCGGCGCGAGTCGAGGCGACGACGAGCCGGACCCGGCTCGGTGCCGATCCGTCCAACCACGTCATCGTCGGCACGAGCGCCGGATGGGCGTAGTGGGCCGACTTCACCAGCGTCATCGAGCCGAGTGGGTCGGCGACGACCGAGCTGGCGTTGTACCAGAGGTCACCCGACACCTCCGGGAATCCCCGGTTGTAGGTCAGATGGTTCGACAACTCCGCCGGGTCGTTGTTCCAGGCCGGCGACTGGGTGGACGCGCCCACCTTGTAGGTCGCCTGGCCGATGTAGAGGCGGACCCGCGACCCGGACTCGCGCAACTGCCTCGCCCACCACGCCACGATCACGTCGTAGTCGGCGGCGGGGAAGCCACGGGCCCAGTAGACCTGCGGCGCGATGTAGTCGAGCCACTCCTCGCGGACCCACTTGCGGGTGTCCGCGGCGAGGTCGTCGTAGGTCTGGACACCGGCGGTCGTCGCGGACCCGAGCGGATCGGTGGCCTTGTTCCGCCAGACGCCGAACGGGGACACACCGAACTGCACGTGCGGTTTCAGGGCACGGACCGCGGCGGCGACCTCGCGGACGAGCAGGTCGATGTTGTGCCGCCGCCAGGCGGCCTTGGTCGGCGAACCCGGCTCCGTACTTCGCGAACGTGGCGTCGTCGTCGAACACCTCGCCGGCCACGGGGTACGGGTAGAAGTAGTCGTCGAAGTGGACCCCGTCGAGGTCGTGCGTGCGCGACCGCGTCGACGATCGCCTTGACGCAGAACCGTCGCGCCTCGGGGATGCCGGGGTTGTAGTAGAGCTTGCCGCCGTACGCGAGCACCCAGTCGGGGTGGACACGGGCCGGGTGGGTCGCGCGCGAGCGCGCTGCGATCGACGTCCATGCTGACCCGGTACGGGTTGAACCAACCGTGGATCGTCAGGTTGCGCGCGTGCGCCTGGGCGACCGCGAAGCGCAGCGGGTCGTATCCCGGGTTCTGGCCCTGCGTCCCCGTCAGGTACTTCGACCACGGCTCGTACGGCGACGGCCAGAACGCGTCCGCGGTGGGCCGCACCTGCAGGACGACCGTGTTCATGCCGCGAGCCACCGCCATGTCGTAGAGCGCCACGAGTTCGGCCTTCTGCTGGGCCGCTGTCAGTCCGGGTGCCGACGGCCAGTCGATGTTGACGACACTCGCGATCCACATTCCCCGCATCTGATGTTTCGGAGCGGCCGGATCGGTGACGCACGCCGCCGTAGCCGAGCTCACCGAAGCCGCGACCGAACGCCTGCCGGCGCTCTGGTCACTCGCGTTGGCCGGGCCCGCGAGCGCGGTCAGTCCGCCCGCCGCTGCCACCGCCGCAGAACCAGCCAGGAACTGTCGTCGATTGGGTTCCATCCGAAAGATTCTGCCAAGCAAGCGGCGGCAAGGGAAGGGCTCGAGGGCCCGGCGACTGCCGGAGGGCGCGGGGCCGGCAGCACCCGGATGGAATACTCGCGCCATGACTGCACCCGATGCCCCCGAGCAGAACAGCCGGACCGAGCGGCTCAGCCGCGGCCTTGCCGACCACTTGCTCGCCGCAGGCATCGACGGTCACGGAAAGTTGCCGTCCGCCACGCAGGCCGCCGCGCGGGAGGCGACTCGCGGCGGCGACCGGGACGAGATCGTCGGCCGGCTCGTGAGCAAGCACACCGCGATGGCCGGTGCCGAAGGCTTCGTGACCGGGCTCGGCGGGTTCGTGACCCTGCCGATCGCGATCCCGGCCAACATCATCGGCTTCTACGTGATCGCGACCCGGATGACCGCGTCGATCGCGGCTGCCTCGGGCTACGACCTGAACGACCATGCGGTGCGAAGTGCGGTCCTCGTCTGCCTCTCCGGCGAGGACGCCACCGACATCCTGCGCAACGTCGGACTCGGCGGCGGCGGTTCGCGGGTGACCCACCAGGTGCTCGCCGGGCTCCCGCCGTCGATGCTCATGGTCATCAACAAGGGCGTCGCGTTCCGCCTCGTCACCGGGCTCGGCAAGCGCTCGTTGAGCTGGCTGGGACGCGGCGTCCCGCTGGCCGGCGGCGTGATCGGCGCCGGCCTGGACGCCATCCTGATCCGGCGCATCGCCAGGATCGCCCGCGAGCAGTTCCCTCCGATGACGGGGGTCACCGTCACCGCACCGGGGCACTGAGCCGTGACCTCCCCGCTGAGCGACCTGCCGTCGTTGCGGGGCCCGACGCCGCTCGACGAGCGGATCCCGCCGCGCTGGCCGCCACCCAGCTACTACGCGAAGGTCACGGCCGTCATCGTCCTCGTGCTCGGTGGGCTGTTCATGGCCTACGAGGTGCGCCGGATCCTGCTGTCGCTCTTCCTCGGACTGTTCCTCGCGGTGGGGTTCGAGCCTCTCATCCGGATGCTCACGCGCCGCGGACTCCGCCGTGGCCTCGCGGTCACCATCCTCGTGCTCGGTTTCCTCCTGCTCACCGCCGGTGTCGGCTACATCCTGCTCCAGCCCGCGATCGAGCAGGCGACGCAACTCATCAAGGTGCTCCCGTCCGTCGTGGACTCGTCCATCGACCAGCTGACCCGCTGGGGCATCACCATCGACACCGCGTCGATCTCGGGGTGGGCCCAGGACCTCGCGAAGGAACTGCCCAAGCTCCTGGCCGCGTCGGTCGGGTCACTCGGGGCGGTCCTCGGCGCCGTGGGTACGGCCGTCTTCAACGCGTTCACGGTGGTCGCGCTCTCGATCTACTTCATGCTCGCGCTCCCGCGGCTGCGAGCCTCGCTCGCCCACATGCTCGGAACCCGCGAGCGCGGGCTGGTGGTCGAGGCCGCGTTGCAGAAGGTCGGTGGCTACGTGAGCGGCCAGTTGACGCTGTGCCTGCTCGCGGGTGTGGTGTCGACGGTCGTGCTGTCCCTGCTCCACGTCCCGTACTCGGCGGTCATCGGCCTCATCGTCGCGTTGCTCGACGCCGTGCCTCAGGTCGGCGCGACGATCGCCGCGGTGATCGGCACGGCCATCGCGCTGTCGAACGGCTGGCAGTCGGCACTCGTCACCCTCGGCGTGATCCTGGCGTACCAGCAGCTCGAGAACTACGTGATCTCGCCGCGGATCTTCTCCCAGGCGGTGAACCTCTCGCCACTGGCCGTCTTCGTCGCGGTCCTCGTCGGCGGCGGTCTCGGCGGGATCGTCGGCGCCCTGGTCGCGCTGCCGGTGGCCGCCGCGGCGAAGGTCGTCATCGCGTACGTGCTGCGGCATCGCCGGCGGGAACGGGAACGGACGCGTCGAACGTACGAGGACGGCCGGCAGGCCGCGCCGAGCGACCCGGCCGATGAAGCCGAGCCGGTGACGACGTGACGGCCGGCGGTGCGAGCGGTGGGATCGGCGCGCATCGGGTTCTCGGACGGTCGCAGCTGCCGGGACGTGACGACACGGTCGAGATGGTCGACCACCAGGTCGAGGTGCCGCTGATCCTGTCGGAGCCGGACGGCCGGACCGTCAAGGTCTTCGCGCGCGAGTTGAGCTCGATCACCGCCAGGAAGAAGCTGGCCGTCGGCGAGGAGCAGCCGGCCCTGGTGTACCTGCAGGGCGGTCCTGGTGGGCGCGCCGTCCGTCCGCCTGCACCGAGCTGGGTCGACAAGCTGCTCGCCGACTACCGGGTGGTCATGCTCGACCAGCGCGGCACCGGACGGTCGACCCCGGCGACCGCGCGGACGCTGGCCGGGATGATCGCGGCCGACGGTGTGGACGCGACCGCCGACTACCTCACGCACTTCCGCGCGGATGCGATCGTGGCGGACGCCGAGGCCGTGCGCCGGGCGATCGTCGGCGACGACGCGTGGACGTCACTCGGGCAGAGCTACGGCGGCTTCGTCACCCTGACCTACCTCTCGCAGGCGCCGGGTGGGCTCCGTGAATGCCTCATCACCGGCGGCCTTCCGAGTCCGACGGCGACCACGCGCGAGGTCTACGAGCACACGCTCACCACCACCGTCGCGACGAACGCCGACTACTTCGGGCGCTGGCCGGAGGACCGCGACGTGGTCCGCCGCATCATGGCCCACCTGAGTGAACACGACGAGCGCCTCCCGAACGGCGTGCGGCTCACCCCTCGGTTGTTCCAGACCGTGGGGGGCCTCCTCGGCTTCCGCGCCGGTCAGACCCAGCTGCACGTCATGCTCACCGACGCCTTCGCGCCGGCGAGCGACCCGAACGGGCCCGACCAGCTGACCGACGTGTTCCTCGGTGAGATGGCGGGCCGGGTGTCCTACGCCGACGGCCCGCTCTACGCCGTCCTGCACGAATCGATCTACGCACAGGGGGAGTCGACCGGCTGGACCGCCGCCACGGTCCTCGCCGAACGGCCCGAGCTCGCGGTCGACGCGCACGAGCCCTGCCTGCTCGGCGAGGTGATCCAGCCCTTCTTCTTCGATGAGGACCCCGGCCTCCGGCCGCTCGCGGCCGTGGCCGAGAACCTGGCTGCGCGTGACGACTGGCCGCCGCTGTACGACCTGGACCGGCTGTCGCGCAACGAGGTCCCGGTCTTCGCGGCCGTCTACGAGCACGACCTGTTCGTCCCCTCCGAGCTGTCCCTCCGGGCGGCCGGCGAGGTCGCGAACGTCCAGGCATGGCTGACACCCGACTACCTGCACGACGGGATCCGCGACGGCGATGTGGTCCTCGACCAGCTGCTGGCCATGGCTGCCCGCCACCGCGACGCCGGGAGCGGTGGCTGATGCCCGCCACCGTCGCCGACCTCCTCGGCCTGCTCGACCTGACACCGACCGATCACGACACGTTCGTCGGCCGCCAACCGGAGACGGCGCTGCAACGGGTGTTCGGCGGGCAGGTCGCCGCGCAGGCGCTGGCGGCCGCCACCCGCACGATGCCCGAGCGGACCGCTGACGACCGCATGGTCGTGCACTCGCTGCACGCCTACTTCCTACGCCCCGGACGGCCGGTCGAGCCGATCAGTTACCGCGTCGAGCGCATTCGGGACGGCCGGTCGTTCGCGACGCGTCGCGTCGAGGCGCAACAGGGTGAGGCGACGATCTTCGCGTCGATCGTGTCGTTCCACCGTCCGGAACCGGGGTTCACCCACGCCGACCCGATGCCCGCCGCGCCGCCGCCTGACGCCTGCCCGACGCTGGGGGAGGTGCTCGCCGCCGTGAGCGGCCGCGACGCGCACGCGTTCCTGGCCGAATGGGACGCCCTGGAGGTGCGCTACGTCGGCGACGGCCGCGCGGGCGGCGGGCTGACCGACGCCGAGCACCCCGCGACGGCACGGTTGTGGATCCGGACGTCCGGCGCGCTACCCGAGGACGCCGCGGTGCACGCGAGCGTGCTGACCTACGCCTCGGATCTGACGCTGCTCGGCGCCGCCCTGGTCCCGCACGGCACCTACGTCGGCGCGCCCGACCTGCTCGTCGCCTCCCTCGATCACGCGATGTGGTTCCACCAGCCGGTCCGGGCCGACGACTGGCTGCTGTACGACCAGGTCTCCCCGTCGGCGTCGGCCGGTCTCGGATTCGTCACGGGTCGCTTGTTCGCGCGGAACGGCTCGCTGGTCGCCTCGGTGGCGCAGGAGGGGCTCTTGCGTCACGTCCCGGTGCCGGGCTCGGCATCGACCAGGGGCGTCTGACCCGACGTCAGCTCAGCGACCCGCTCGGGCGGGACGTACCGGGCGCGCACGGCACCCGACGCGAGTCGCCGCGTCACCGCCTGCTCGGGGAGCTCCGCGTCGCTCGCCACCAGGACGACGTTGCCGTACCGCCGTCCCCGCAGCTGGCCCGGTTCGGCGACGAGCGCGACGTAGCGGAAGGCCGCCGCGGCGGTCACGGCCTCGCGGCGGGCCAGTGCCAGCGTCGTCTGATCGGCGATGTTGGCCACGTACAGACCGCCGGGCCGCAACGCCGCCCGCACGACGTCCAGCCAGCCGTCGGTCCGCAGGTGTGGGGGAACGGTCGCGCCGGCGAACGCGTCCCGGATCACGACGTCGGCCACGCCGACCGGGGCGCCGGCGAGGCCGCTCCGCCCGTCCTCGGCCCGGATGCGCACACCGGCGACCTGCTTGAGCCCGAAGGCCTGGCGGGCGAGGGTGGCGAGTGCCGCGTCGATCTCGTAGACGACCTGGGTCGAGCCGGGGCGGGTCGCGGCCAGGTAGCGCGCCATCGTGCACCCGGCGCCGCCGACGTGCGTCGCCTTCAGTGCCGCAGGAGGCTCGGACCACGCGTCCAGGACGTCGGCGAACCACTGCATGTACTCGAAGTCGAGCCTGGTCGGATCCGCATGCACGTAGGAACTCGGCACGTCGTTGACGCTGAGGAGGAAGCCGTCCGGGTCGGCCGGATCGGGCACGAGGTCGGCGGTACCGGTGTCGATCACGTGGTGTCCGGCCATCGACATCGCCGTCTCCGACTGCCGGGCAGCCGGTCCTCGAGACCCGGCGACGCGCGAACCGCTCGGGCGACTGTTGCGTGCACGCCCGGCCATCGGGTCAGTCTGGCACGGCAGCCACGGCCGGTTCCGGGTGTAGTCCGGGCGGCCACGGCAGCGAGACGGACGGCCGTGCCAGACTTCCGGATCGTGACCGCACACTCGCCCTTCCTGCCCGATACCCAGTACACGCCCGCCGCCGACCGTTACGAGGAGATGCCGTACCACCGCGTCGGTGCGTCCGGCCTCCACCTCCCGGCCGTCAGCCTCGGGTTGTGGCACAACTTCGGCGACGACGCGCTTCTCGGCAACCAGCGCGCGATCCTCCGCCGCGCCTTCGACCTCGGCGTGAACCACTTCGACCTGGCCAACAACTACGGCCCGCCGGCGGGCGCTGCCGAGGCGAACTTCGGCAAGCTCTACGCGCAGGACTTCACGCCGTTCCGCGACGAGCTGGTGATCTCGACCAAGGCCGGCTACTACATGTGGCCGGGCCCGTTCGGTGAGTGGGGATCGCGCAAGTACCTGCTGTCGAGTCTCGACCAGTCCCTGGCTCGCATGGGCCTCGAGTACGTCGACATCTTCTACTCCCATCGCTTCGACCCGAACACCCCGCTCGAGGAGACGATGGGCGCCCTCGACACGGCGGTCCGTTCCGGGCGGGCCCTCTACGCGGGGATCTCGTCGTACTCCGCCGCGGACACGAAGCGCGCCGCCGCGATCCTGCGGGACCTCGGCACTCCGTGCCTGATCCACCAGCCGTCGTACTCGATGCTGAACCGCTGGATCGAGGAGGACCTCGTGGAGACGCTGGGCGACGAGGGGATCGGATGCATCGCGTTCTCACCGTTGGCGCAGGGACTCCTGACCGACCGCTACCTCGACGGGATCCCGGCCGATTCCCGGGCCGCGGCCGGCAAGTCGTTGTCGACGTCGATGCTGAACGAGCAGAACCTCACCCACATCCGGAAGCTCAACGAACTGGCCGGCGCACGCGGGCAGTCGCTGGCCCAGCTGGCGCTCGCATGGGCACTCCGGGACAAGCGGGTGACCTCGGTGCTGATCGGGGCCAGCAGTGTGGCCCAGCTCGAGAACAATGTGGCGGCCTCGGCCAACCTCACGTTCACCGACGAGGAGCTGGCCCGCATCGACGAGTTCGCCGTCGAGGGTGGGATCGACCTCTGGGAGAGTTCGCGGCTGCCGCGCGACTGACGCGTGTCGGCGTCGTCCGGATCAGTCGATCCGGACGATGCCGCTCGGCGTCATGAACCGGACCGCCACCAGGCCGGGTTCCTCAGCGTCGACCCAGTCGACGTCGATGGGGTCGAGCGCCTCGTCGGCCGGTTCGCCCAGCCAGGTGTCGACGGCATCCGGGCTGCCCGCGATCTCGAGGGTGGCCACGGAGACGGCGGACGTGGCGGCGTCGCCGGGGTGCGCGGATTCCTCCGACCAGCTGACGAAGAACGGCAGCTGAGGGTCGCGGAGCAGATCGAGCACGCCGATCTGGTGCCAGGAGAGTCGCTCGCCGGAGGGCAGGATGCGGTGTCCCTCGACGGCTTGACGGCCGATGCGCTCCTCGATCGGTTCCAGGGACTCGACCCCGACGACCCAACCGAGCCAGCCACCGCCCTCCTCCGCACGTTGCTTGACCGCACGACCGAACGGCACGCGGTCGACGGCGGGATGGTCGAGGGGACTGACGATCTCGATGTAGGTGCCACCCGTGCAGCCGAGCACGACGTTGCGCGTCCCGAAGCCGGGGTGGACACCGCCGTCGGAGAACGACGCGCCCAGCGCAGAGCCCAGCCGCTGCAGTGTCGGGACGAAGGCACCGGCGCTGACGGCGTAGGAGACGTGGTCGAGTCGCACGCGGTCATCCTGCCTCACCGACGACGATGCCCCGGACACGGGGTCCGGGGCATCGCGACGATCTGGATCAGGCGGCGTGCGCTGTGGTCTTCTTGCGGGCGGTTGTGGCGGCCGCCGGCCGGACCGTCGACTCCGTGTCCCCGTTGGGGTCGATCGTGACGCTCCGGCTCAGCAGGTCGGGGCTGGCGGACTCGCGCAGCTTCCGTACCGCGGCCCGTTCGAGCTGCCGAACGCGCTCGCGGGACAGGTTGAGCTTCGTGCCGATCTCGGCGAGACCCCACGGGCGGCCGTCGTCGAGCCCGTAACGCAGCCGCACGATCGAGGCCGAACGGTCGTCGAGGTCACCGAGCAGCGAGCCGAGCTGATGCCGCATGTCGAGGTCGATGGCGACCTCCTCTGGCAGCATCTGCCGGTCGGTGCGGGCGACGAGGTCACCGAGCGTGGTATCGCCGTCGTCGTCGATGCTCATGTCGAGGGAGACGTGGTCGCGTCCCCAGCCCATCAGTTCGACGATGTGGGCCTCGGTCGAGTCCATGGCCTCGGCGAGCTCGGTGGTGTTCGGCTCCCGCCCGAACAGGCGCTCCAGGTCGCGGCGCGAGGTCGAGAGGCTGTTGAGCTCTTCGACGACGTGCACGGGGAGACGGACGACGCGGCCCTGCTGGGCGATGCCACGGGTGATGGCTTGGCGGATCCACCAGGTCGCGTACGTCGAGAACTTGTAGCCGCGGGTGTAGTCGAACTTCTCGACCGCGCGGATGAGGCCGGTGTTGCCTTCCTGGACCAGGTCGAGCATCGGCATGGCGGAGCGGGTGTACTTGCGGGCCACCGAGACGACCAGTCGAAGGTTCGCTTCGAGGAAGTGGCGGACCGCGGCGCGGCCGGCCTCGGCGAGGGCACGGAGTTCGTCGTCGGTGGGGTCGGTCTTGGCACGTGTGGTCGAGGGTCCCTCGGCACGTGTCGCCAGCACGTGCTCGGCGTAGAGGCCGACCTCGATCGTGATGGCGAGTTCGACCTCGGTGGCGGCGTCGAGCAGCGGCGTCCGGGCTATCTCCTCGAGGTACTGCCCGAACAGATCGCGCTCTTCGGCAGACTCACTCGCGTTGGTGCGGGCACGAGCCATGGTGGTGCCTCCCTGTCCTCATGGTGAACGAGGCCGGTCCACGCTGCTCGTCGGCTGACAGGCAGCGCTTACAACTCTCACCAGGTCAAACGAACCACTGGAAATGCAGATTCCCCTGCGCACCTGAGATTCGCCTGAGGATTCGCCGTGCTTCGGCCGATAGATCGGTCGATCGCCGGCCTTCTCCATTACGAATCGATGAACACGTTCCAACTGCTTCCACTTGCTTCCACTGCTTCCGGTCTTCAGTCGTCGGTGGATGCAGGTGTCATGTCCCTGATTCGCAGGATGTCGAGGATGCTGTCGGCCTGATCGGCCGTCTTGTCCGGCCGATACCTCAACACCCGGGCGAATCTCAGCGCCGCCCCGCCCGGGTAACGGCGCGAGGTCTGCACCCCGTCGAACGCGATCTCCACGACCATCACCGGATCCAGGAACACTGTGCCCGTTGACGAATCTCGGCCCACCTCGATGCGGCCGAACTGTTCGGTCTGCCAGGTCAGTAGTTCGTCGGTGAGCCCCTTGAACGTCTTGCCGACCATCACGTATTCCCCGTCGTCGCCGCGGGCGCCCAGGTGCAGGTTGGAGAGCAGTCCGGTGCGTCGTCCGTGTCCCCACTCGGCGGCGAGGACCACCAGATCGAACGTGTGCCGTGGCTTCACCTTGACCCAGCCGGCACCGCGGCGGCCGGCGGCGTAGGGCGCCGTCGAGGACTTGACCACGAGGCCTTCGTGACCGGCATCGAGGGCCGCGTCGAAGAAGGCCTGCGCTTCGTCGGGGTCGGCCGTGTCGAGCGACGGGATCGCGTGCTCGGTCGGTATCACTCGGGCGAGTTCGCGCCACCGCTCGGCCGCCGGCGCGTCGATGAGATCGCGATCGTCGACGTGCAGGATGTCGAAGAAGAAGACGGACAACCCGCCGGTCGGACCCGCCGACGACGGAAGCGGCCGGCTCGCGGTGCGGGATGCGGTGACCTGGAACGGCGCGGGCCGGCCGGTCTCGTCGAGGACGATGACCTCGCCGTCGAGCACGACCCGGTCCACCGGCAGTGCCCGGGCCACGCCGACCACCTCGGGGAGCCGGGCCGTCAGGTCGTCGAGGGACCGGCTGGCGACGATGACGTGCTCGCCGTCGCGGTGGACCTGCACACGGACACCGTCGAGCTTGCGGTCGAGCCGGGCGGGCTCCGCCGCGCTGGCGCCGACCTTGGCCAATGCCTCCGTGACGTCCGGCGCAGCCGCCGCGAGCATGGGCTGGACGGGGCGGCCGACGGTGAGCGTGAAACCGGCCAGCGCGTCCACGCCGTCGCGTGCCAGGGCGGTCGCCACGCTCGGGAGTTCACCGCCGAGCATGACCGCTCGGCGCACGGCCGCCACGGGGACCGCGAACGCCTTGGCCAGGGCGTCGACGACGATCGATTCGAGCGCACCCTGGCGGAGCTCGCCACCGACGAGGCCGGCCAGGTACCGCTGCTCGTCTGCGGTGGCGCGGCTCATCAGCTCGTGCAGCAGGGCGACCCGTCGTCCGGCCGAACCGGGGCCGGTGTCGGTCGACATGGCCTCGAACGCCGTGTCGACATCGCCGACGGTGAGCCGATCGGCCCCGTCGATGTCGGCACGCGGCGGTGGCGCGTCGCGAAACGACGCCCATCCCACGCCCGGTCGGCGCTGTCTCAGGCCGCCGGTGAGATAGCGGGCCACGAGGCCGATCTCACCGGGTGTCGCTGCCTGCAGGGTGGCGGCGATGAGGACCGCCTTCTCCGAGCGTGACCGGGTGGCGGCCACGGCGGCGGAGGTCGCGACGAGCTCGGCGAGGTCCATGACCGGGGATTGTGCCCTGGCCGACCGACAGGCGACGATGCATGGAGCAGCGGCGCACCGCCTCGACGGAGGGGGCGGTACGCCGCTGGTGTGGGGATACCGGGCTGGTCGCAGCCGGTCAGGGGTGGCTCAGCCGTCGCTGCCCAGCGTCGCGGTCACGGTCTTCGTGTCGCTGCCGCGCTTCACGGTCACCTCGACCTTGTCGCCGGGCCGCTCGGAACGGACCGCGGCGATGACGCTGTTCGCGTCGGGAGTCAGCCGGGTGCCGACCTTGACGATGACGTCTCCGGTCTTGATGCCGGCGGCGTCGGCTGCGCCGCCCTTCGTGACCGCGCTGACCTTCGCGCCGGAGCTGTCGCTCGCATCGCCGATGCTCACGCCCAGGAGGGCGTGGGTCGCCTTACCGGTGCTGATCAGCTCGTCGACGATCGGCTTCACGACGTTGGTCGGGATGGCGAAGCCGAGTCCGATGGAGCCGCTCTGGCTGCCGGCGGACGCGCCGAGCGAGGCGATCGAGGAGTTGATGCCGACGACGCGGCCGTTCATGTCCACCAACGGACCACCGGAGTTGCCGGGGTTGATCGCCGCGTCGGTCTGGATGGCGTCGACGACGGTCGCCTGGGTGGCGGTGTTGCTCTGGTTCTGGCTCTGACCCGAGTTCGGCGACCCGAACGGGTCGGTCTGCTGCTGTTGCTGCTGCTCGTCCTCGGCCTGGGTGGCGACCGGACGGTCCAGCGCGCTGACGATGCCGGAGGTCACGGTGCCGGTGAGGCCGAGCGGGGATCCGATCGCGACGACGGCCTGTCCGACGATGAGCGAGCCGGAGTCGCCCAGCGAGGCCGGGCTCAGGTTGTTGACGTTCTTCACCTGGATGACGGCGAGGTCGGTGACGGGGTCCCGGCCGACGAGCGTGGCGGGCACGGTGCGGCCGTCGTTGAGCGTGACGGTGAGCTTGCCGCCGTTCAGGGACGGGACCACGACGTGGTTGTTCGTGAGGATGTGGCCGGCGGTGTCGAGGATGACGCCGGTACCCGTGCCCGCTTCCTGGCTGTTGCTGGCGTTGATCGAGACGACGCTCGGGAGGAGCTTCTTCGCCACCGCGGCGACGCTCCCGGACGAGGCGACCGAGACGGGCGCCGCGGCCACGGACGGGGTACCGCCGCTGGTCGCGTTGCCGCCGTCGGCGAGGGCGTAACTACCCGCTGCGCCGACGCCGCCGCCGATGAGGCCGGCCACCAGTGCGGTGGCCACGATGACCATCGTCCGCGGGCGCTTGCGCGCCGCGCGGACGGTGGGCTGGGCGACGGTCGCCGGAGCGGCGGATGAGCCGTAGCCGTAGGGAGTCTGCGCCTGGCCGTAGGCGTTCGGCTGGGTGTAGCCGGGCGCCTGGCCGTAGTCGTAGAACGAGCCGGCCGGGGTGGTGCTGGTGTGGCTGTCCCGGTCGTACGACGTTCCGCTCGCCCAACTCGGTTCGCTGGACTGAGGTGTCGACTGCGCCGAACCGCCGGGGGTCACCTCGGGCGTGCTCGACTGGTCATGACTGACGAACTCGGGTCGGTTCTGGTCAGAACCGGAGTCCGGCACGGACGGTCCCTGCGGCTGCTGTGGCGTTTCGCTCATGGCGCGACTGTGACGCAGCTACCTGAAACGACCCTGAGTCCGCCATGAACTGAGGGGAAGGAAAGCCGCCGCCATCAGGGGTGCGACGAGGCGAGATCGGCGGCGTGGTCGGACCCGCCGTCCTCGTCCGGGGCGAGCCCTCGGGGGTCGCCGGGCAACCGCAGGAGGAACTCGGCTCCGCCGGAGGGCGCGCGGGTCGCGGTGACCGACCCGCCGTGGCGGGCGGCCGCCTGCGCGACGATCGACAGTCCCAGCCCGGAGCCGGGCTTCGAGCGCGCTTCCTCCGAGCGATAGAAGCGGTCGAACACATGCGGGAGGTCCCGGGTCGCCACGCCCGGACCTTGATCCGCGACGCTGAGGACTCCCTCGTGCAGGGAGACGGCGACGGTGCCGCGCTCGGGGCTCCACTTGGCCGCGTTGTCGAGGAGGTTGGTGACCGCGCGCTCGAGCAGTTGCGGATCGCCGATCATCGGCCAAGGCGCCGCCTCGACGGCGAAGCGGACACCGGGCGCGCGCCGCTGGACGCGCTCGACCGACCGGCTGACGATCTCGGCGAGGTCGACCGGCACCCGCTGCTCCACCGGGGTGTCGCGGGACAGCTCGACCAGGTCGCCGATCAGCACGGTGAGCTCCTCGATCTGCGCGCGGACGTCCGAGATCATCGCGCTGCGGTCCTCGAGCGAGAGATGGTGCCCGTCGGTACTGGCGTCGCTCTGGGCCAGGAGGTCGAGGTTCGTGCGCATGCTCGTCAGCGGCGTCCGGAGTTCATGTCCGGCGTCGGCGATCAGCCGTCGCTCGCGCTCGCGGACCGCACCGAGCGCGCTCAGCATCGTGTTGAAGCTCGTGGCGAGTCGGGCGAGTTCGTCGGTGCCGCGCACCGGAGACCGGACGGAGTTCACCCGTCCGCGCGACCTGCTCGGCGCCCTCGGTCAGGTCCTCGATGGGACGCAGACCCGATCGTGCGACCGCGAACCCGGCCCAGGCGGCGATGGCCACACCGGCCACCGAGAGCCCTGCCATGAGGAGCCCGATGCGGTTCACAGCGTGCGGGTGTCGGTCAACGGCTGGGAGATCACCAACGCGAGATTGAAGCGGCTCGGGTACGGCACCGCGACCACCCGGTACGTGGCGGTGTCGCCCGGTGCCAGACCTCCGACCGTGCGCACACTGGACGGCTCCTGCCCGAGCGCGACCTCCTCCTCGGGGGTCGGCTGGTTGGGCCGTGCCGGCGAGCGCCGCAGGTCAGGCAGCGAGTTCGTCTTCGGATTCGAGATGTGGGGCGGATCGTTCCCGTCGGCGAGCACGAACTCCACCCGGACGTCAGCGGCCCCGAACGACACGTCGGTGGTCTGCCCGATCGTGTCGGGGTCGGCCTGCGCGGCCGCGACCACGGCGTTCGCGCGAGCCAGCAGGGTGGTGTCGACCTGGCTGGTCAGCGACATCCGGATCGCCCAGTAGGTCGCGACCGAGACGATCAGCACGCTGATGCCTGCGGCGAGCCCGGCCAGGATGCCGATGCGCTTGCGCAGGGTCATCGTCGGGCCGAAGCCCAGCCTCTCCACGATGCTCACGGCGGGGTGTCCCGGAGGACGTAGCCCACCCCGCGGACGGTGTGGATGAGACGGTTCTCGCCGTCGAACTCGGTCTTCCGTCGCAGGTAGCCGACGTAGACCTCGAGGGAGTTGGCGGTCGTGGCGAAGTCGAACCCCCAGACCTCGTCGAGGATGCGGGCGCGGTCGAGCACGATCCGCGGGTGTCGCATGAGGAGTTCGAGGAGGGAGAACTCGGTGCGGGTCAGCGACAGCGACCGTTCACCACGCCGAACGTCGCGGGTGGCCGGGTCGAGGCTCAGATCCGAGTACGTGAGGACCTGACTGGACCCGTCGGCCGACGGTGCGGTCCGGCGGAGCAGCGCGCGGAGCCTGGCGAGGAGTTCCTCGAGGGCGAACGGCTTGACGAGGTAGTCGTCGGCGCCGGCGTCGAGCCCGGCCACCCGGTCGGACACCGCGTCGCGCGCGGTGAGCACGAGCACGGGCACGTCGTTGCCGGAAGCTCGCAACGCCCGGCAGGTGGAGAGGCCGTCGAGCTTCGGCATGGCGACGTCGAGGACGACAGCGTCGGGCTGCCGTTCGGAGATCGCGGAGAGTGCCGCGACGCCGTCGGCTGCGAGGCCGACCTGATAGCCGTTGAACGTCAGCGAACGACGCAGGGAGTCACGAACGGCCGGCTCGTCGTCGACCACGAGGATGTGCACGGTTCACAGTGTGCCGTGTGATGGCGACCACACCCTGTGGAGAGAGCGAACCTCGAGGGCGATTGGTCCGTTTACGATGCCGGTGGGAAGAAACTGCCGGAGAACCGATGGTATGAAGTCGGCCGGCAGTGGTCCCGAGGACCTTGCGATGACGTGGCTGACGGGATGCGATGACGATGCGAGCAATGCTCGGGGCGTGCGCCCTGGCTGCCGCTGTCGTCGTCGGAGCCGCGGGGTGTTCCAGCTCGGGGCCGACGCCTCCACCGCTCGGATCGACCTCGGCGACGGCGAGCCCCACCGCCAGTTCATCAGCAGGACAGCCAGCGGAGAAGACCTCGCCCGCAGCCGATCGGACGCCGGTCGCGCCGAAGGTCACGACAGCGGACAAGGTCGCCGCGAAGACGAACCTCACGGCCTTCCTCACCGGGCTCAACGCCGCCGGCGCGGCCCGAACCTCGGACGCGCTGAAGCCGCTGTACCAGGCCACGTGCCTGTGGTGCGCGGACCAGACGAAGTCGATCGACCTCGCGACGTTCCTCGAGGGCTCCCGCAAGGGCGGCACGGTGAGCGACGTCGCGGTGCGCTATCGCGGCCTGGGCAAGCAGGGTCAACAGGTGTACGACGCCACCCTGTCGGTGACTCCCGGCCGGGTGGTCGACGACAAGGGCAAGACGCAGCTCACGACGAAGGGCTACACGAAGAGCCCGTTCACGTTCGGGATCGCCAAGATCGACGGTCGCTGGCAGGTCGTCGACGGCGCTCCCGGGAAGGTGACGCTATGACGATGCTGCGCAGCCGCCGGGCGGCGGTGCTGATCGCGGCGCTCGTTCTCGTACTCGGGGTGTGGACAGCCACGACGGAGCAACCGGCCAAGGCCGACGGTTCGATCTCCTATGTCTACAGCCAGAGCCAGTCGTCATTCGTCGCGCTGCCGGCCGGCAGTGGCGGCGGTGGCGCTGGGGCGAGTTACGAGTACCGGTATCAGGACGAATGCGTCGGTATGTCAGACGCCGGCTCACCGTTCAAGCAGTACCCGGACGACGGACACACGTGCGCGGCGAAGGCGGCATCGCCCGCCGGCATGCAGTGTCCAAACGGCACGGGGAACGTTGCCTGGCGTCGCCCGGCGGGCAGTGGCGGCGTCGGTGAGAGAGTCGGTGGCATCTTCTGTCTCGACGCCGCAGAGCTGATCATCCCGCTCGCGCAGGTGATCGCAGACCTGCGAGAGCAACTGCTGCGCAAGCTCCACACGCCCGATATGCAGATCCGGCCGACAAACTCCACCCTCGTCAACCTCGGCAATGTGATGTGGGTGGACGGTGCGAACGACGACACCCCAGAGCTCACCATCCCGGCGCCGCTGACTGGCAGCGTGTGGGCGAAGGCCTCCTACACATGGTCGTTCGGTGATGGTTCGGCCGGGGCTGAAGGTCGCGGCGACGCTTTCGACGGCACGTTGCCGAACGAGGCGCCCGGCCACTACAGCGTGGAGCACACGTACACCGCGGCGGGCACGTACACCGCATCCGTCACCCAGGCGTGGGCTGTGTTCGTCGACATTCCGACGTACCCCGGCGGTGATCTCGACATCGACGCGCCTGACAACGTTCAGACCGCTCAGATCACCGTCGTCCCGTCCGACCCGGTGAACGTCGCCAACTGATCGAGCTCCCGCTCTCAGTCCCACGGTGACGGTTCCGGCGCCGGCAGGTTCGGACGGAGACCGGTACCGCCCGCGTCGTCGCGCCAGCCGGCCTCGGTGACGAGGAACGTCGTACCTCTCCGGACACCGCGGAACTCGGCCTCGCGATCGACCGCTGCCCGCCACCGCACGTCGTCGGGCAGCCACACCACCGGCCCCGACCGGCAGAGCACGGCGCACAGCCGCATGACGTCGCGCCGTCGGAGATCGAGCGAACCGCTCAGGGCGCGCACGACGACGGCGATCTCGGCGTCGGATCTCCCGACTGCTACTCCCAGCGCGACCACCGATCGGTCCCGCACGTAACCGGCGTCGTCCACCAGGCCGAGCAGGACGTCGCCGGGCGTGGCCCGATGACGGCGAAGCAGGCGGTCGACGAGCGGCATACGGCACTGTCCGGCTGCCCGTGACACGCGAGCAGGTTGTCCACAAGGCCCTGCAGCTCAGCCGGAGACCGCGGGTCTGTGGATGCTTGTCAGGTGATCGGAGGGCGGCCCGACCCGACCCTCGGCGATGCCCGACGGAACCCTTGTCGTTCGCGGCGACCGGATCAGCCCACAGCTGCTGCATCCGGGATCGGCTCCGGTCCACCGTGGTCGACCGCGACCCACGGCTCGTAGGGTGCCAGCGCGTCGTCGTCGACCGCGAACGTGGCTACCGGACCCGGCCCGGACACGGCCGTCTCGAAGCGCACCGTCACGCGACCGACGCCCGACCCCCAGACCCAACCGGGCCCGCGATCGGCGTGCCAGACGTCCTGGCCAGGCTGCCAGCCCGGATTCCGCCGGCCCGGGAACCGATCGGCGAACGTCCGATCGGGCGGTCCGGTGAGCGGCAGGTCCGTTCCGAGCGGCGTGTCGATCGGCAACGCCGTCGCCACCAGATCATCGGCGTCGTCGGTAGCACCACCGTCGGGTGTCAGCTCTGCTCCGACTCCACGAAGAGGTCGTCCTGCACCCAGTCCGCCAGGCCGGAGACGCCGACGCCGAGGAGCCGCACCCCCGCGCTCGTGTCGACCTCGGCCAGCAGGCGGCGGACCGCCGGGACGAACACCCGGACGTCGTCCGTGGGGTCGGCGAGGGTGCTCGACCGGGAGAGCGTCGTGAAGTCGTACAGCCGGACCTTGATCGTCACCGTGCGTCCCGACAGGCCGGCTTCCCGCATCCGACCGCACAACCGCGTCGCCAGCTCCTCCAGCCGGCTCGCCAGCACGACCGGATCGGTGACGTCCCGCTCGTAGGTGTCCTCCACGCTGACCGACTTGGCCGCTCGATCGGTACTGAGGACGCGATCGTCGTCGGCCACCGCCAGCCGTGCCAGCGCCCCGCCGGACGAGACGCCGAGGAGAGCCACCAGTTCGGCGTCGTCGGCCTGCCGGATGTCGGCGACCTTCGTGATCCCCGCCTTGCGCAGGCGTTCGGCCGTGGCCGGACCCACCCCGGGCAGCCTCCGTACCGGCAGCGGGTCGAGCACCCGCTGTTCGTCGCCCACGTCCACGACGACGAGTCCGTTCGGTTTGTCGAGGTCACTCGCGATCTTCGCCATCAACTTCGACGAACCGACTCCCGCCGAGGCGGTCAACCCGCCGGTGACCTCCGCGATCCTGGTCTTGATCCGGGCCGCCACGTCCCGCGCCTGCGCCTCGTCGGTCACTGGCTCGTCCGATGCCGCCAGATCGAGGAACGCCTCGTCGAGGGAGAGCGGCTCGATCAGCGGGGTGAACTCCTGGAGCGCCGCCATGATGAGCGCGCTCGCCTGCCGGTAGGCCCCGAATCGGGGGTACAGGTACGCCGCGTGCGGGCATCGCTGCCGGGCCATCCCGGTGGCCATCGCCGAGGCGACCCCGAACACGCGGGCCTCGTACGACGCAGTCGACACCACCCCGCGCAACCCGATGCCACCCACCACGACCGGCTTGCCGCGCAGGGACGGCTTGTCGCGCTGCTCGACGGCCGCGAAGAAGGCATCGAGGTCGACGTGCGCGATGCTCGGAGCGGAGCGGGGCACGCCGCTCAGGGTGCCATGCGCCACCGACTGTCAGGTCGCATCACTCGTCCGGCCGGCGACGATGTCCCGGATGCCCGTCGCGCACACGACGAGGGCGGCCGCGGGCGACCGTCCGACGATGCCGCAGGCATGGACGAAGGACTGCCACCACGCCAGGTCGCCGTCGTCGACGACGCACGGGCCGCGCCGCTCGACCAGCATGGCGACCGGCCACACCGGCATCGGCCGAGCCGGAGCATCGGTCCCTGCGTCGCCCGCGGCGGGCGCGGAGGACGGGGGAGCGGACGGCGGAGGAGAGGCCGGGGGAGCAGCCGCGGGGGAACGGGTGGCAGCCAGCGGAGCAACAAGTCGACCCGCAGGGGATGGTCCAGATCGGTGTCCGGCAGCACGTGGGGCTGCCAACGCGATTCGCTGCCCGGCCCCGTCTCGGCCGCCGTGAGGAACCACCGCTGACCGGTGGCCGTCATGGCCGATCGAACCGCGACCAGCATCACGCCCGACACTGCACGGCTGGACGACGCTCGGGTGACGCCGCGATGGCGCAGCAGGTGGGTCGCACGCCGTTGAGCGAGCATGTTGAGAGTCCAGTCGGCCGGTCGGTCCGCCGCGCGCGGAGCCGGGATGCGCCGCGGTGTCGGCGACGTTGCCGGCCGCGACGAACTCGCCGGGATCGTGCGGTCGCCGTCCATGTGTCCTGTCTAGTGGGTCACCGGCCGGTTCCCGGTGGTCATCCACAGCCCGGCGGCTTGTCCACAGGGGTACGGCGAGTGCTCGCACCGCCGCGCTCGCCGCGCCGCGAACCTGCCTCACCGTCACCCACCCGTAGTACCGTGCGGCCCGCGGGTGACGGCCGGTCGGCGTCACCCGCGACACGAGCGGAGGGGCTGATGTCGGCAATCGTCGTCGGGTACGTGGACAAGCCCGAGGGTCGAGCCGCGCTACGCCGCGCGGCCGAGGAGGCCGGCCGCCGTGGCTTCCCGCTGATCCTCGTGCAGGCCGCTCCGGATGCCGCCGGCGCGCCCGTCCTGTCGACGGTGCCGCTGCCGGCGGGTCCCGCGGACGCGGCGCTCACGGCCACCCTGACCTCCATCGGCATCGAGCACACGGTGCGCGACGTGCCCGCCGGTGACGACTACGCAGACGGTCTCATCGCGATCGCCGAGGAGGTCGCCGCCGACATGATCGTCATCGGCCTGCGCCGGCGGTCTCCGGTCGGCAAACTGATCCTCGGAAGCAACGCCCAGCGGATCCTGCTGGACGCGCCCTGCCCGGTCCTCGCGGTGAAGGCCGGAAGCTCCATCGACGGGAGTTGACGATGGTCGACGCAGACCGCGACACCACAGACCACGACGGCACGGACGACGTCGACCCCACCCTCGACGCGGCCGGCCGAACTGCACCTGGCGGGCGACCCGGACGGGAACGCGATCCTGGCCGAGAACCCCTTCGCGCTGCTCGTCGGCATGCAACTCGACCAGCAGATCCCCATGGAGAAGGCCTTCAGCGGGCCGGCGATTCTCCGGGAGCGGCTCGGCGGCACCTTCACTGCCGCCGAGGTCGCTGCCGCGTCCGCCGAGACCGTCGAAGCCGCCTGCGCCGAGCGCCCCGCTGTCCACCGGTTCCCGCGCGCCGTGGCCACCCGGTTGCATGCGCTGGCCGACACGATCGTGGAGCGCTACGACGGCGACACGGCCTCGATCTGGCTGGACGCCGGGTCCGGCCAGGAACTCGTGAAGCGCATCGGCGCCCTCCCTGGATTCGGTGACCAGAAGGCCAGGATCTTCACGGCGCTGCTCGGAAAGCAGTTCGGTGTCACCCCGGCGGGCTGGCAGACCGCGGCCGGGGACTACGGGCTCGACGGGTACCGATCGGTCGCCGATGTCGTCGACGACGCGTCCCTGCAGCGCGTCCGTGAGCACAAGAAGTCGGTCAAGGCGGCAGCGAAAGCGGCGGCGTCGGCGGATTCGTGACGACCCGATCCGCCGGTCGAACGCCGTCCATTCGGCAACGGTGGCGCACGGGCGCTGCCCTTTCGTTGCCCAGCTTGGTTAAACTACCCACACAAGCTCGCAGTTCGTCGATCATCCGGGTCACGACGACCGGTCCGATTCGGCACCGACGACCCCGATCGACCCGCCTTCGATGCGAACAATCCGGTGTCCGCGTGTCAGAATGACGGGTCGTCAGGTCCGGCGACGTCCTCACGGACGCTCACCAGAATCCCGGCTCTCTGCGCCACCATCCGACCGGCCCGAGAGGAAGTTCGTGTCGCCCAGCACGTCTCGGAACACCAAGTCCACAGTCGCCACATCCGACGCCGACCCCACGTCCGACGTGGAGGCCCCTACGGTCGTGGCCGCGAAGCCGGCGACCGCCAAGACCGCCGCCGCGAAGGCGCCGGCCAAGAAGGCCAACGGCAAGCCCGCCGCCAAGCGCGCCAACGGCAAGCCCGCCAAGAAGGCGGCCGCCACCGACGGTGAGGCCGTCGTCGTCGAGGACGGCAAACCGATCGACCTCGCGGCCGAGGCCCAGGTCGAGACCGAACTGATCAAGGAGTTCGACGAGAACGCCGGCTTCACCCTGCGTGAGGGCGACGAGACCGACGAGCCCGAGCAGCAGGTCATGGTCGCCGGTGCGACCGCCGACCCGGTCAAGGACTACCTCAAGCAGATCGGCAAGGTCCCCCTGCTGAACGCCGAGCAGGAGGTCGAACTGGCCAAGCGCATCGAGGCCGGCCTGTTCGCCGAGGAGAGCCTCGGCGCCGGCAAGGTCAAGAAGGCCCAGCAGGTCACCGAGTTCGACTGGATCGCCGAGGACGGCCGCCGCGCCAAGAACCACCTGCTCGAGGCCAACCTGCGCCTCGTCGTCTCGCTGGCCAAGCGCTACACCGGCCGCGGCATGCTCTTCCTCGACCTCATCCAGGAGGGCAACCTCGGCCTGATCCGCGCGGTCGAGAAGTTCGACTACACCAAGGGTTACAAGTTCTCGACCTACGCCACCTGGTGGATCCGGCAGGCCATCACCCGGGCCATGGCCGACCAGGCCCGCACCATCCGCATCCCGGTGCACATGGTCGAGGTCATCAACAAGCTCGCGCGGGTCCAGCGTCAGATGCTGCAGGACCTCGGCCGCGAGCCCACGCCCGAAGAGCTCGCCAAAGAGCTCGACATGACGCCGGAGAAGGTCGTCGAGGTCCAGAAGTACGGCCGTGAGCCGATCTCGCTGCACACGCCCCTGGGCGAGGACGGCGACTCGGAGTTCGGCGACCTCATCGAGGACTCCGAAGCGGTCGTCCCGGCCGAGGCGGTGTCGTTCACGCTGCTCCAGGAGCAGCTGCACGCCGTGCTCGACACGCTCTCCGAGCGTGAGGCCGGCGTCGTCTCCATGCGGTTCGGTCTCACCGACGGCCAGCCGAAGACGCTCGACGAGATCGGCAAGGTCTACGGGGTGACGCGTGAGCGGATCCGGCAGATCGAGTCGAAGACGATGAGCAAGCTGCGGCACCCGAGCCGGTCACAGGTCCTGCGCGACTACCTCGACTGAGCAAGGCCCGCACCTTCCCGCACGATGTGAGAACGGCCCTCGACCCGCCCGGGTCGGGGGCCGTTCCCACATCCGGGCCGGGTCTCGCCCGGGCGCCGCGCCGCCTAGGGTGGACCGGTGTCCGATGAATCCGTCAGCCCGATCAGCACGCCGACGACGGCGGGGCGGGTCCGTGCCGGCCTCTGTTCGGTGACCTTCCGCTCGCTCACCGCCGAGCAGGTCGTGGAGCTTGCCGCGTCCGCCGGGCTCGAGTCGATCGAGTGGGGCTCCGACGTCCACGCCCGGCCCGATGACCTCACCGAGTTGGACCGGGTGCGACGGCTGACCGAGGACGCGGGCCTCGTCGTGGCCTCCTACGGCTCCTACTACCGGGCCGAGTCGGACGACGGGTCGCGGGCGGAACCAGCCGGCCTCACCGCAGCGGCCGTGCGGCTCGGCGCCCGTCGCATCCGGGTATGGGCGGGCCGGACCGGCAGTGCCGACGCGACCGCCGAGCAGCGCGCCGACACCGTGGCCGAGCTCGTCCGCGCCTGCGACATCGCCGCCGACGGTGGTGCCGCACTCGCGCTGGAGTTCCACCGCGGCACGCTCACCGACACCGTGGCCAGCACCCGTCAGTTGCTGGGCGAGGTGGGTCGCGACAACCTCTCCAGCTACTGGCAGCCACCGGTCGGCGCGGACGACGCGGCCGCGCTGAGCCGGCCTCGACGAGCTACTTCCGGACGTCAGCGCCGTCCACGTCTTCTCGTGGGGCCCAGCCGGTGAACGCCTGCCGCTGGCCGCACGCGCGGTGATGTGGCAGGAGGCGCTGACCGCGGCCCAGTCGAGTCCGCGGTGCACCGACGCGCTCCTGGAGTTCGTCGCCGGTGACGAACCGTCGCTGCTCGCCACCGAGGCCCTCACGTTGCGCTCGTTGCTCGCCGGCGGCGCGGCATGACCGCCGGCCGGCAGCCATTCCTCCACGACCAGGTCGTGCTCGTCAGCGCACCCACGATGGCGATCTGCCCGCCGTCCGGCCAACTCGACGGCACCGGCGCCGGCGGTCTCTACACGGCCGATCGGCGCGTGCTCTCGGTGTTGCGCGTCCAGGTCGGTGGAGCCGAACCCGAGCCGATCCACGACGAGCTCGTCGGCGCGAACGGCGCCCGCTTCGTCGCCGTTCTCCGCGGGGTCGAGGCGCCGACGCCGGATGTCGTCCTGCGGCTCGAACGGCGACGTGTCATCGACGACACGGCTGCCGGGCAGGTGCTCACCGAGACCCTGATGTTCGCGAACGCCGGTGCCGCGCCCGTCGACGTCACGGCGACCATCCGGCTCGGGTGCGACTTCGCCGACGTCGCCTCCGTCAAGGACGGGGCTGCCACCCCCGTCCCCGTCACCACCACGACGACGGCCGACGGGTTCGAGGTCACCTCCGCGGAGGTGCCGGGCTGGTCGGTCGCCGTGCACGCCACCCCGGCGCCGAGCGACACGGTCTACGGCCGCCGACGGCTCCGTCGACCTCGGCTTCCCGCTCCAGATCCCCGGCGGCGGTGCTGCGTCGATCGTGCTGACGGTGGTCCCGGTCGCGCCGGTCGACGCGAGGGTCGTCGCTCCGCCCGGACGTCGCGACGTCGTCGGCCGCGACGACCCGGCGGACGCCGCACCGACCGTGAGTTCGCGCGACGGCGTCCTCGGGCCGTTGCTCGCCCGGTCGATCGACGACCTCGACCGGCTCGTGCTCAGCGATCCCGTCGACCCGGAGGACGAGTTCTACGCTGCCGGCGCGCCCTGGTACCTGACGATGTTCGGTCGCGACTCACTGTGGGCCGCATGGCTCGCGCTGCCGCTCGGGGTGGAGCCGGCCGCCTCCACACTTCGCGTGCTCGCACGTCGGCAGGCCACCGAGCTCGACCCGTCCATCGCCGCGGAGCCCGGCAAGATCCTGCACGAACTCCGTCCGCCGGTGCTCGGTCACGACACCGGGCTGCGGCTGCCGCCCGTGTACTACGGCTCGATCGACTCGACACCGATGTGGATCCGGCTGCTGCACCGGGCCTGGCGGTGGGGGATGCCCGAAGCCGAGGTACGTGAGCTGCTGCCGAACCTCGTCGCCGCCGTCGGCTGGCTGCTCGACCACTCCGACGCCGACGGCGACGGGCTGCTGGAGTACATCGACGAGTCCGGTCACGGGCTGGCGAACCAGGGCTGGAAGGACTCGTCGGACTCCGTCCAGCACCTCGACGGGACGCTGGCGGCGGCGCCGATCGCGCTCTGCGAGGTGCAGGGCTACGCCTACGCGGCGGCGCTCGCCGCGGTCGAGCTCTACGAGACGTTCGACGTCGCCGATCCCGTTCACGACGTCGCCGGCATCTCCGCCTGGGCCGGCCGGCTGGCCGCCGCGTTCCACGAACGCTTCTGGGTGAGCGACGACACCGGCTCGTACGTGGCGATCGCTCTCGACGGCCGAGAAGCAACCAGTCGCCACGATCACGTCCAACCCGGGGCACCTGCTCACCTCCGGACTGCTGAGCGCCGAGCAGGTCGCGACGGTGGCCGCGCGGCTGACGTCCCCCGAGCTGGCGAGCGGGTTCGGGCTGCGGACCATGAGCGACCGCTCCCGCGGTTACAACCCGCTCGGGTACCACACGGGCTCGGTCTGGACCCACGACACCGCGGTCGTCATCGGCGAACTGGCCGCGAGCGGGCGCGGCGGCGAGGCGTGGACGCTCATCGACGGCCTGCTCCGCGCGGCACCGGCGTTCGACCATCGGTTCCCCGAGCTCTTCTCCGGGGAGTCCGCCGACGTCGTCGTAGCGCCGTCGCCGTATCCGGCGTCGTGCCGCCCGCAGGCCTGGGCTGCCGCCGCCGGTCCCGCCATGCTCGCCGCGATCCTCGGCCTCGATCCCGACGTCCCGCGCGGCACCCTCCGCCTGACCCCGATCGGCCTGACCGACGGGCGTCTCGACGGCCTGACGGTGCACGGCCTGCGGATCGCCGGTGGGCGCCTGTCGGTCCGGGTCAGCGGAACGGCACTGGAGGTGCTGGAGGCTCCGGCGGCGCTGACGGTCGACGTCCGCCCGTCCTGAGCACCTGCTCACCCGCACCCGGACGGGCGTTCGGATCCGCCGGAGCGCCGGCGTGTCCCGCGAGCACGAGACCCAGCACGACGGCTGCGAGCAACCCCATCGCGCCGGCGGCCAACCAGGGGACCGCCGACTCGAGCGAGGGCGTGCCCCAGCCCTGGCGCCACGAGTTGAGGTCGACCGCGCCGAGGTAGACGAGGGCGCTGGCCTGACAGGCGGCTTCGACCGGAAGCCGGCTGAACGGCATCTCCGCGGCCGACACGCTCGCGCACCGGGCACGCAGGTCGCGGCCGAATCGGGCGTCGACCGCCTCGCGCGCAGCGGTGCCGAGCGGCTGACCGTGCCGGGCGGCGTACCGGAGCACGTCGTAGCCGAGGTCGTGGTGCTTGCAGGCCAGGTCGAAGTCGAATCGGGTGGCACCGAACGGAGACGAGCAGCCGCCGCGGGGATCGACGAGCTCGCGATCGCCGACCTGCCCTCCGAATGTGGGCCGGTAGCCCATGGTGGCGACGAAGTCGGACGGCACCCCGGCCGCCATGTCCTCGATCGGCCCGGTCAGCGCGCGGACCGATCTGGCGGCCTGCCGGGCGGCGTCGGCGGCGGCAGCGGAGGAGTGCGCGGCGGTCGCGGTGACCGACGAGGGTCGTCCCCACCCACCGAGCACCACGGCGACGACCAGGCCGAGGAGCACGGCGGCCAGGACGCTTCGGCGGGCTCGCAGCGGCGTCGACGGCGCAGGCGTGACTCGTCGTTCGGTTCGTTCCGCGGTGGCGCGATCGGTCTCACCGCATCGACGTTAGGGCGGTCGCCTGCGCGCGGACAGCGGGAGAACCCGCCCTTTCCCCTGGGTGTTCACCCCACTGGACCCTGACGGCCTCAGCCGAGGAGCACGCCGGCGGCCCAGGCGTAGGCAGCGACCAACGCACCCGCGAACTCGATCACCGTGCTGATCCCCACGGCCTTGAGGGCGGCGACGGTGGCCCGCCAACCCAGTCGCAGACTCCGCCGGCGGATCGTCTCGGTCACGAAGACCCCGACCACGTAACCCAGCGGCAGACCGATCACCGGGACGACGAAGAAGCCGACGATCCCGACCACGACGCCGACCGCGGAACTGGTCCACGGCACGCCCTGACCCCGAAGATGCCGCTCGGGCAGCACGTACTTGAGCACCTGCGTGACGACGATCACGGTCGCGGCGACGCCGAGCACGACCCAGCCGGTCGTGGTCTTCTCCACGAGCGCCCAGGCGAGGATCGCGCCGAGCACGATGGCCGCGCCGGGCAGGATCGGCAGGATGATGCCGAGCAGCCCGACCGCGATCGCGGTGCCGACCAGGACCAGCCCGAGGATGTGCACGATCAGGAGTCTGCCTGGTGGGTGCGCACGCTCGGCTCACGATGCGGTGTTCGCTGTGCGCGAACGGCGAAGGCCGCCCCGCATCGCGGAGCGGCCTTCGTGGCAGCTAGGACGGCATCATCGCCGTCGGACCCCTTCAGGGGTGTGGATGTCAGTCGTTGGAGACGAGCCTCGTCGTCTCGTCATGAATCGTTGCGACCTCGCGAAGGCGGTCAGCATGTTCACGTCCGTGATGGGCGCAGAACAGCAGCTCGCCACCAGAGGTGAGGCTCACCCGAATGTAGGCTCGGGCGCCGCAACGGTCGCAGCGATCGGCTGCAGACAGTGGTGTGGCAAGTGCGGTGGTAGTCACGTGCTCTTCTCTCCGATCTCGAGGACGGGCACCGGGTGTAACAGCAAAGCAGGTCGGCACTGTTCCCGACGAATCGTCGCAGTGACTCGCTGACTTGCAGTTCTTCGCCTTCGATCGTCGCCGTGGTTCCGTGTTCGTACGTGTCATCTAACCCCTGCAGTGTGTCGCACGCCCGCAACCGACATGTGTCGAAGAGGTAAATCGTGTGGCGCTTGAGACACGTGTCGCGCCACGGCCTCGAACCGGTCGTGCCTTCCCGGCTCCGTCGGAACCGCTCGCTACCCTGAGCCGAGCGCCGACGGATGCGTGTCGGAGCACGGGAACGGCGGATTTCACGGAGGCGGGCAACGCGTGACGGCACGGCAGGTTCGAGGCGGTGCGAACGCCTACACGGCTCGGCATCTGACCGTCCTCGAGGGGCTCGAGGCCGTCCGCAAGCGGCCGGGGATGTACATCGGATCGACCGATGTGCGCGGCGTGATGAAGTGCGTCGACGAGATCGTCGACAACGGTGTGGACGAGGCGCTGGCAGGTGCGTGCGACCGCATCGAGGTGACGCTGCATCGCGACGGCTCCGTCGAGGTCCACGACAACGGGCGCGGTGTCCCGGTCGACATCGAGCCGCGTACGGGCCTGTCGGGCGTCGAGGTCGTCTACACGCGGCTGCATGCCGGCGGCAAGTTCGGTGGCATCTCCTACACGGCCTCGGGTGGCCTGCACGGCGTCGGTGCGAGCGTGGTCAACGCCCTCTCGGTTCGCCTCGATGTCGTCGTCGATCGCGCGCCCAGCGCGTGGGGCATGAGTTTCCACCGGGGCGAGCCGGGCACCTTCGACGCGGACGGCCCGCGCGCCGGCTTCACGCCGGCGTCCGGCATCGCGAAGCTCGGTCGTGTCGGCAAGGGCGTCACCGGCACCCACGTGCGCTACTGGCTCGATCCGCAGATCTTCACCGCCGACGCCAGGGTCGACTTCGACGAGCTGGTGACCACCGCGCGGCAGACCTCGTTCCTCGTCCCCGGCCTGACCCTGGCCCTGCTCGACGAGCGCGCCGAGCCGGCCGTCCGGCAGGAGTTCAAGCACGACGGCGGGATCACCGAGTACTGCGAGTTCCTCGCGGCCGACGACCCGGTCACCGACGTCGTGCGGCTCCAGGGCTCGGACACCTTCACCGAGACCGTGCCCGTGCTCGACGACGCCGGTCACATGTCGCCCACGGAGGTCGAACGCACCCTCGAGGTCGACATCGCGCTGCGCTGGGGCACCGGGTACGACACCGTCGCACGGTCGTTCGTCAACGTCATCCACACCGGCAAGGGCGGCACCCACGTCGCCGGCTTCGAGCGCGGCCTCACCCAGACCGTGAACGCCGCGCTGAAGGCCCAGAAGGTGTTGCGGGTGAGCGAGGACGCGGTGATCAAGGACGACGTGCTGGAGGGCATGACCGCCGTCGTCACGGTTCGCCTCGCCGAGCCGCAGTTCGAGGGCCAGACGAAAGAGGTCCTCGGTACGCCCGCCGCGTCACGGATCGTGGCGAAGATCGTCAGTGACGAACTCGGCACCTTCCTCGATTCGTCCAAGCCCAAGCCGGCCAAGACGAAAGCCCAGGCCAAGGCCGCGCTCGAGAAGATCGCCAACGCCTCCCGGACCCGCCTCGCCGCTCGTCAACATCGGGAGAACCAGCGCCGCAAGACCGCACTCGAGTCGTCGGCGTTGCCGCCGAAGCTCGTCGACTGCCGCAGCGGCGACACCGACCGCAGCGAACTGTTCATCGTGGAAGGCGATTCCGCGCTCGGCACGGCGCGGAAGTCCCGCAGTTCGGAGTTCCAGGCGCTGCTGCCGATCCGCGGCAAGATCCTGAACGTGCAGAAGTCCTCGATCGCCGACATGCTCCGCAACGCCGAGTGCGCGTCGATCATCCAGGTGCTCGGGGCGGGTTCGGGTCGCACGTTCGATCTCGAGGCCACCCGTTACGGGAAGATCATCTTCATGGCGGACGCCGACTTCGACGGCGCGCACATCCGCTGCCTGCTGATCACCCTGTTCTGGAAGTACATGCGCCCGCTCGTCGAGGCCGGCCGGGTGTACTCGGCGGTGCCGCCGCTGCACCGGATCGAGCTCACCAACCCGAAGAAGGGCGCCGAGCGCTACATCTACACCTACAGCGACGCGCAGCTCCAGCGCACGTTGGTCGACTACGAACGCCGCAACGTCCGCTACAAGTCCGACATCCAGCGGTACAAGGGCCTGGGCGAGATGGACGCCCATCAGCTGGCTGAGACCACCATGGACCCCCGGCACCGCACCTTGCGCCGGATCCGGGTGGAGGACGCCGTCCGTGCCGAGGGTGTCTTCGACCTGCTGATGGGCAACGACGTGGCACCCCGGCGCGACTTCCTCGTCGCCGGTGCCTACGAGCTGGACGAGTCCCGCATCGACGCCTGACCGCGGGCGGCGCCGCGCCGGTGGCCGGGAAGCCACTGGGCCGCGTGATGTATCACCGGGCCCGGCGAACGCCCCACCCCTCGAGGAGAACCGGGGAGACCCGACGGCCGTTCCGTCGATCGACCCGATCGGTCGACATCGCGGCCGCCCGCCGGCGGCCCCGCTGTCGCGAGCCACGAGGGAGGGGTCGGCATGCTCGATCCAGACAAGGACAGGCCGGCGGAGCAGGACCTGCTCGGGCCGGCGGTTGGCGACCTGATCGTCGACGACCACGACGGTGACGACGTCCCCGTGCCGTTGCCCGATCCCGACTCCGACGGGGCTGATCCGGACGTCGTCACGACGAGTGCGGCATCGACCTCCGGCCCCTACGACTTCGGGTGAGGTGGACGAGATGCTCAAGCCACCGCCACTGACCGTGAGCCAGGTGTTCGACAACTGCAAGGCCCTGAAGCCGCCCAAGCGGGCCATGTGCCTCAACACCGTGATGCGGGACTACGGGCTCCAGCCGATCCACTGCGACCGCGCGTCGGACATGATCCCGCGCACCGATGATCTTCATGCGACCGGTACCCCGCCCCGCGGCGCCATCGTGCTCTGGTCGCACGGGTCCGAAGGCGATGGCCACGTCGCCGTGTCGGCCGGCCAGGGCGACTGCTGGAGCGTGGACTTCGGCGGTGACGGGCTGTTCCAGGTCAAGGTGGCCATCGCGTCGATCAACAAGGTGTGGACCGACCTCCGATACGCCGGTTGGGCCACCAACTACGGCGGCGTCTACCGGCTCGACGTTCCCGACCTCGCGCAGATGGCCGAGCTGCCGTCGCTTCGACTCTCGCGGTTCATCGAGTCCCGCGCGGAGATCCACCAGCCGCGCGATGTCCGGCAGAATCCGCTCACCGTGGCCACCGCCGAGCACGCCCTGCGCAAGCTCGGCTTTCATCCCGGACCGGTCGACGGTCACTACGGCACGGGAACCGACGCGGCCGTCAAGGCCTTCCAGGCCAGCCTCGACGACGAGCCCGACGGGAAACTGGGTCCGAAGCAGTGGGCGAAACTGGCGAAGCTGTCGAGCCTGTTCGTCCCCGTGGCCTGACAGCGATCCCGTCGAGCCGCTCGGCCCGCCGTTCTCGGGGCGGACAGGCTCGGCGCGGACAGGCCTTGTCGTGGCTCCCGCCGGTGACGATGCTTGGGTCGTCAGCTGACTGATGTGTCACGGTTCGATAGCGGCAACCCGACTCCCGAGGGCGGCTCGCAGGTCACTGGCCCCGCACGTGTGTCTGCCGCCCGACGGACGCAACGCAGCTTCGATCGATGAGGAGTGATCGACGTGGTCGATCCTGAGTACGACGAGAAGGACGTCCCGGCCGCGGAAGGTGACATCGTCGCCGACGGCACCGCCGAGGAAGTCGCTGTCCCGCTGGCCGATCCCGACGTGGACGGCCGCGATCCCGACGAGGTGGTACCGCAGGACGGTTCCACCTCCGGCCCCGACGACATGGGCTGAGTGCAGACCATGGCTGAACTGAAGGCTGCACCGCTGACCCTGTCCCAGGTGCTCTCCAACTGCGCCAGCATCACCCCGGACGCCCGAGCGCATTGTCTGAAGACCACCATGCGCGACCTCGGCCTGCAACCCATCGGCTGCAGCAGCGCGGCGAAGATGATCGCGCTGACACCCAACCGCCACACCACCGGCGTGCCTCCGGCGGGCGCGGTCGTGTTGTGGGGCGGCGGCTCGCACGGCTTCGGGCACATCGCCGTCTCGGCCGGCGACGGCTACTGCTGGACGGTCGACTGGGTGCCCGGGCTGCACCAGACGAAGGTCGCGATCTCCGCCATCAACCGCTCGTGGACGACGCTCTCCTACGCCGGCTGGGCGACGAACTACGGCGGCATCTACCGGCTCGACATCGCCGACGGGGAGCGCCGGGCGACCGTGGCCAAGGAATTGCCGACGCTTCGACTCCGACGATTCAACGACTCGCGGGCCAAGGAGATGAGCCAACCTCGCGACGTGCGCCACCACCCGGTGACGGTCGCAACGGCCGAGCATGCATTGAAGAAACTCGGCTTCAACCCGGGACCGGTCGACGGTCACTACGGCACCGGCACCGATCGCGCGGTCAGGGCGTTCCAGGCGAGCCTGAACAACGCCGCAGACGGCGAGCTCGGCCCGAAGCAGTGGGCGAGGCTGGCCAAGCTGTCGGGCCTGTTCGTTCCCTCCGCCTGAGACGTCGGCGGTGGGGGGTCGGTCAGCCGACCGGCCCACCCACCGCCGCGATCGGCTGCGCGGCAGGGTCGCCCGACCCGTCCCGCCGTTGGTCGACGCCGGGCAGGTCGACGGCCGCCCCACTGCCGGCGCTGGCGCGAGCCGGGCCAGTGCCGACCCAGGCGAGCACGAGCACGTCCTGACCACGCAGGAACCGGTGACAGCGCACGCCACCCGTCGCGCGACCCTTGCCCGGGTACACCTCGAACGACGTCACCTTCACCGATCCGGACTCGGTGCCCGGCAGCGCCCCGGACGACCCGGCGATCGTCACGACCTCGGCGCCGGCGGCACGTGAATGCGGGACGGCACCGAAGAACACCGCCCGGGTGCCGGCAGCGAGCTTGATTCCTGCCACCCCGCCGGCGGGGCGGCCCTGGGGGCGCACCGAGGCGGCGGCGAAGTGCAGCAGGGACGCGTCGGAGGTCACGAACACGAGTTCGGCCGCGTCGCCGTCGGCTCCGGCCTCGGTCAGTTCGACAGCGCCGACCACCTCGTCGCCGTCCTTGAGGCCGATGACCTCCCAGGCGTCCCGGTTGGCCGGATGATCGGGCGTGACGCGTTTGACGACGCCCGTCGCGGTCCCGAGCGCCAGACCGGGGGAGTCCGGGTCCAGCGACGTCAGCGTGAGCGGCCGCTCGCCGGTTGCCAACGCGAGCACGTCCCGGAGCGGCACGCCGCCCTGGAGTGTCGGGCTCCCGGCGGTCGGGGGGAGCGCGGGCAGGTCGAGAACAGGCAACCGGACGATCCGGCCCCTCGACGTGACGACACCGATCGTCGACCGGTTGGTCGTACGGACGGCCGCGACGACGACGTCATGCCGGGCCCGCCGCCCGCCCGGAGCGCCGGTTGAAGGACCGTCGGCGGCCGCCGTGACCGGCATGCGCGCCAGCAGTCCGGTCGCCGAGAGCAACACCAGGGCCGGGTCGTCGGGCACTTCCAGCGGGGTGGCGGTCGTCGCCGGCACCCCGGCCGATTCGAGGAGCACCGTCCGCCGGGGCGTGCCGTAGGCGGTGGCGATCTCGGCGAGCTCGTCGGACACCAACGATCGCAGCCGGCCCTCGTCCGCGAGGATCGCGTCGAGTTCGGCGATACGGGTGGTCAGCTCGTCGCGCTGACGTTCGAGTTCGAGCAGGGAGAACCGGGTCAGCCGGCGCAGCTGCAACGCGAGGATGTGCTCGGCCTGCAACAGGGTCAGATCGAACACCGACTGCAGCCGATCACGGGCCTCGCCGGTGTCGTCGGAGGTCCGGATCACCTGGATGACCTCGTCGATGTCGAGAACGGCGATCAGCAGGCCCTCGAGCAGGTGCAGCTCGGCCTGCGCCTTCTGCTGCCGGAACGTGGTGCGGCGGCGAACGACGTCGACGCGGAACGCCAGGTAGATCGTCAGCAGGTCGAGCAGTCCGAGCGTCCGCGGCTGTCCGTCGACGAGTGCCACGTTGTTGATGCCGAAGCTGTCCTCCATCGGCGTCAGCTTGAACAGCTGCTCGAGCACCGCTTCGGGGTTGAAGCCGTTCTTGATGCCGATGACCAGACGCAGGCCGTTGTCCATGTCGGTCAGGTCTTCGAGGCTGGCGATGCCGAGCAGCTTCTTCGCCTGGACGAGATCGGCGATCGCCTTCTTCACCCGCTCCGGGCCCACGTTGTACGGGAGCTCGGAGCACACGATGCCCTGGCGGCGCGGCGAGATCGCCTCGACACGGGTGCTCGCCCGGATCCGGAAGGTGCCGCGGCCGTTCTCGTAGGCGTCGCGGATGCCGTCGAGGCCGACGATGCGACCGCCGGTCGGCAGGTCAGGCCCGGGGATGAAACGCATGAGTTCGTCGAGGCCCGCGTCCGGGTGGCTGATGAGGTGGCGGACCGCCGCGATCACCTCGACGAGGTTGTGCGGCGCCATGTTCGTGGCCATCCCGACCGCGATCCCGCTGGCCCCGTTGACGAGGAGGTTGGGGAAGGCCGCCGGCATCACGGTCGGCTCGGTCTCGCGGCCGTCGTAGTTCGGCTTGAAGTCGACCACGTCCTCGTCCAGCGAGCCCGTCATCGCAAGGGCCGGCGCATCGAGTCGGCATTCGGTGTATCGCATGTGCGCCGGCGGGTCGTCGAGCGAGCCGAAGTTGCCGTGCCCGTCGATCAGCCCCAGCCGCATCACCCACTCCTGGCCGAGCCGCACCAGGGCGTCGTACAGGGCCGTGTCGCCGTGTGGGTGGTACTTGCCCATGACCTCGCCGACCACGCGCGAGCACTTCACGTAACCGCGGTCGGGCCGAAGCCCCATCTCCGACATCGTGTAGAGGATGCGGCGCTGCACCGGCTTCAGACCGTCGCGGGCGTCCGGGAGCGCCCGGGCGTAGATCACCGAATACGCGTACTCGAGGAAACTCGCGCGCATCTCGTCGTCGACGTCGATGTCGACGATGTTCTCGGTGAAGTCGTCCGGCGGCGGTGCGGTTCTGCTCGTGGGGGCCATGCGTACGGGTGGCTCCTCGGGGAACGGAGTGACGGGCACTCGATGTGGCGGGCGGGTGGTCGGGCTCATTGTCGCCGGTGTGCCGCAGCGATCACGCCCTGACCCGCCGCCGCGATCGACCGATCGGTCGGGCCGGAGCCGCAGCTAGCATGACCGGCGTGGATGCGGGATCGGGTGGTGGAGTGTCACCGCGGGGCTCGTCTCCTGCGGCCGGGTCCTACCCGGCCCACCGCGAGGCCGACATCGTGCTGTCCGACGGCGGCACGGCGCTCCTGCGGCCCATCCGCCCCGACGACGGACCGCTGCTCGTCGACTTCTACGCGCGGGTCAGCGAGGAGTCCAAGTACTTCCGGTTCTTCGCGCCGTATCCGACGCTCTCGGCCCGCGACGTCGAGCACTTCACCACCGTCGACCAACGCACGAGGGTGGCCGTGATCGTCACGATCGGCGACGAGATGATCGCCGTCGGCCGTTACGACCAGACCGAGCCAGGCGAGGCCGAGGTCGCGTTCCTCGTGCAGGACGCGCACCAGAACCGGGGGCTCGCGAGCGTGCTGCTCGAGCACCTCGCCCAGACGGCGCGCGAGAACGGCATCAGCCGTTTCGTCGCGGAGGTGCTGCCGCACAACCAGCGGATGATGGTCGTGTTCCGTGCCGCCGGCTACACGATCACCGACTCGCTCGACGACGGCGTCGTGTCGCTGGAGTTCCAGATCGCACCGACGGACAGCTCGATCGACGTCATGTCAGCACGCGAACATCGAGCCGAGGCCCGGTCCGTGCAACGGCTCCTGCGTCCGCGCAGCGTCGCCGTCGTCGGTGCGTCGCGGTTCGCCGACAAGGTCGGGCAGACCCTGCTGCGCAACGTCGTGATGGGCAATTTCGCCGGGACGGTCTATCCGATCAACCCGGCCGCCGAGTCCGTGGCAGGGCTTCCCGCGTATCCCGACGTGGCCAGCGTGCCCGGCGAGATCGACCTGGCCGTGATCGCGGTGCCGATCGACGCCGTCGCCGGCGTGGTACGCGAGTGCGCGGCGAAGGGGGTCAAGGGGCTGGTCGTCGTGTCGACCGCCGCCGGACCTCAGGGCCGTCCGGCGCCGGGGGACAGCGTGGAGTCCCAGCGTGACCTGATCCGGATCGCGCGCCGGTACGGGATGCGCATGATCGGGCCGCACGCCTTCGGTGCGATCAACACCGACCCGACCCTGAGGTTGAACGCCTCGCTCGCCGACATCGCTCCCACCCGTTCACGGGTCGGAGTGTTCTCGCAGTCGGGCGCGCTGGGGCCGGTGCTGCTGGCGAGCCTGGCCGCGCACGACCTCGGCGTCTCGTCGTTCGTCGCCGCAGGCTATCGGGGCGACGTCTCGGCGAACGACATGCTCCAGTACTTCGGCGAGGACGAGGACACCGACGTCGTGCTCCTGTACCTGGAGTCGGTCGGCAATCCGCGCAAGTTCTCCCGGATCGCCCGCCGGCTCTCGCTCACCCGGCCGGTCGTGGCCGTGCGCTCCGGTCGCACGAGCGGTCTGAGCCGACCGCACGAGCCGGAGGCGTCCTCGACCGCCCGGGTGCCGCCGCTGGCCGCGGACGCGATGTTCGCCCAGTCCGGCATCGTGCTCGTCGACTCCGTCACCGACCTGGCGAACACCGCCGCCCTGCTGGCGTTCCAGCCGTTGCCGACAGGGGACAGGATCGCCGTCGTCGGCAACTCCGAGGCGCTGCAGCTGCTGGCTGCCGACGAGATCGAACGCTCCGGGCTGCGGCTGCACCGAGCCGACGAGGCATTGCGTCCGGTGCCCAACGCGCAGGGGCTGCAGGACGGGGTGGCCGCAGCCCTGGCCGACCCCGACGCCGACGCCGTGCTGGTGGTGCTCGCGCCGTCGATCGAGGGGAACACGGTGGTCGCGGCCCAGTCCCTGACGTGGGCGGCGGCGTCCGCGTCGAAGCCGGTGGCCGCCGTGTTCGCCGGCGTCGACCAGCTCCCGATGGTGATGCGCAGGCTCGATCCGGCCGGCGCGCCCGGACGGGGCACCGTTCCGGCCTACGAGTCTCCGGAGGCCGCCGTCGGTGCGCTCGCGAAGGCCGTGGAGTATCGCCGGTGGCGGGCGCAGCCGGGTGATGGCGAGCCGTCGTCGGACCTGCCGCACGTCGACACCCTGCGGGCGCACTCGATCGTCGATGCCGCGCTGGCCGCGGTCCCGGCGACCGGCGACGTGACCGGACCGTCGACGACGATCGCCATGACCCAGCCGGCGAGCCGCGACCTGCTGGCTGCGTACGGGATCCCGGTCTGGCCCTCGATGCCGGCGGCCACCGAGGACGAGGCCGTGGCGCACTGGCGCGAGCTCGGCGGGGAGATCGTCCTGAAGGTCACCAACCCGCAGATGCGGCAGCGACTCGACATGGCCGACGTGCGGCCCAACCTCGGGTCGGAGGACGCGGTCCGGGCGGCCTGGCGTGCGTTGACGACCGACCTGGGGCCCCCCGAGGACTTGGGGTTCGTGGTCCAGCGGATGGCTCCCCGCGGGGTCCCGCTGGTCCTCCAGGTGCTGCAGGACGACACCTACGGACCGGTCGTCTCCTTCGGGCTGGCCGGCCTCGCCACCGACCTGCTCGGCGACGTCGCCTATCGGGTGCCCCCGATCAGCACGGCCGAGGCCGACCGGATGGTGCGCCAGATCCGCGCGTCGCCCATGCTCTTCGGCCACGAGGGCGGCGAGCGGGTGGACCTTGACGCCGTGACCGACCTGATCGAGCGGCTGTCGAGGCTGGCGGACGACATGCCGGAGGCGGCCTTCGTCGAGGTCGGCCCGGTGCTGGCCGGATCCTCTGGTCTGGCGGTCCTGGCCTGCCGGGCGGAGCTCGTTCGGGCGACGGACGGCAGCCGGCAGGACGCCTTCACCCGGCGGTTGCCGCGCCTGTGATCGGGTCCGGCTCGGGCTGCGTGCCTGCGCCGGTTCACAGCGGAGTGACAGGATGACCGCATGACCCAGATGACCGTCCACGACGCCTTGCTCGCCGACATCGAGCGGACCGGCTACTACCCGGCGCTCGTCGCCGAGGCGTTGGACGCGGCGATCGCGGCCGAGCCGATCGTCGGCTTCTTCGTGCACCACGAGCCGACGTTCGAGCACGACGAGATCCGCCGGCACATGACCTGCCTGGTGCTCACGCCGTCCCGGTTCCTCCTGAGCCACACCGACGAACACCCCGCCGACGAGATCGTGTCGACGCCGTACGCGTCGACGTCGGTCGAGACCGTCGCCCTGCGCCGCGTGAGCAACGTGATGGTGACCCGCGTCGTGGCCGATCCCGCCGGATACCACCGCGGCGACCCGATCCACGAGGTCGTCGTCTCGCTCGGCTGGGGCGCGGTCGGTCGGGTCGAACTCGAGCCGGCCGGCTGCAACGACCCCAACTGCGAGGCCGACCACGGGTACTCCGGATCGGTCGGCAACGAGGACTTCACCATCCGGGTGTCGGCGGCCGCCGAAGGTCCCGACGCCGTCGCCGGTCTGCTCAACTTCGTGAAGGCGCTGTCGTCGCGGACCAGTCAGAGCACGGGAGCGGTGACCGGGGCCACGAGCGGGTCGGCCTAGCGCCGGGTGTCCGGGTCAGAGGTCGGCGCGGCGACGGGCGACGAACCGTGGCCGGCGCACCCGCGGGTCGTCGGGCGCCTCCGGTTCTACGGCGGCGTCATGGGGCAGGGGAAGTCCGCGCTGGCTCTGCAGCTCGCGCATCACCGGCGGACCGCCGGCCGGCCGGGTCTGCTGCTGACGCGGGACGACCGCTCCGGCGCCGGCCGGTTGACCTCCCGGCTGGGTATCGCGGCCTCAGCCTCGGAGTTCGACGACACCACCGACCTCCGGCAGATGGTGATCGACGCGGTCCCGGCCCGCGGATACGTCATCGTCGACGAGGCGCAGTTCCTCACCGAGGAGCAGGTCGACCAGCTGGCGTGGGCGGTCGACGAGCACGGCGTCGACATCGACTGCTTCGGCCTGCTGACGGCGTTCGACTCGCGACTGTTTCCGGGCTCGCGCCGGCTCGTCGAACTCGCCGACGAGACGATCCCGCTGCAGGTCGAGGTGGTGTGCTGGTGCGGCGCTCCGGGGTTGATGAACGCGCGCATCGAGAACGGTGACGTGGCCAGGACCGGGGGACAGGTGGCGGTCGGTGACACTGCCGACGACGTGCAGGGGTCCGGCTCCGGGGTCACGTATCGCGTGCTCTGCCGCCGCCATTGGCGTGACGGGGACCTCGGACCGCACGCGGGCGACATCCCGCTGCCGCTCGCGCCCTGACTCTCCCGCCCGCCGGTCAGGTGGGGTCAGGGCGTGTCGCTGCGGCTGCCGAACAGGATGTCGTCCCAACTCGGTACCGCCGCGCGCTTGCTCTTCCGGGCGGTCCTGGCGGCCGGCTGCTCGTCGGCCGGTTCGGGTGTGCGCTCGGGATCGGGCTCCGGCGTCCGGGCTTCGACGACCTCGTGGAGTTCTCGCCGCCACGGGTTCGTCCGCCACGAGTCATCAGCCACGGGTTCGTCGACCACGGGCTCCGCTGCCGCCGAGTCGGCCACGGGCTCGTCGGCGACACGACCGTCGACGCCAGTGGCCACGGCAGCCGCGGGGTCGTCCGGCCCATCCTCGACGTCGTTCGGCTCGTCGAGGTCATTCCATTCGTCGTGGCCGAGGTCGGCCACGTCGATCCGCGGGATGGTCGCCGTCGGCCGGTCGTCTTCGAGCTCGCCCGCTACCTCGGCGACCGCTCCGCTCGAACGCCGCCGGAACGGGCCGTCGAAGAGCTCCGGGTTGCCGGCATCGTGGTCGGCCTCGTCGTCGCTCTCGATCGGCGCGAGCCGCAATGCCCTGCCCTCGTTGGCCAACTCGACCGCGCGTTCGTCGTCGGGCCGCTCGCTGCGTCCGCGCGGTTGCGGTCCCTTCAACGGTCCGGGCTCGCCGGCCAGCCAGCGACTCTCGTCGTCCGAGGTGACCACCACCCGGGCCAGCGGGTCGTACACGAAGTGCGCGGTGCGCTCCCGTTCGCCAGAGCGGTACCGGACGCTCACCGTCCATCGACCGTCGTCGCGGCGCCAGGCGTCCCAGTCGAGGCTCGCCGCCGGCACGTGCCGCCCGTCCAGCCGTTCCGACACGACGTCGGCGAGAGGTGCGCGGAGCGTCGCTGCCCGGCCGGCGGAGCACCGAGCGTTGAGCCTGGGTGGCGACGTGTTCGCGCTCGGCGAGCACCGCGCTCGCGAACCGCATGATGCGTTCGACCGACACACCGGCCGCGGCCGCCACATCGGCACTGCTCTGCCCCGCGCGGATGCGGGCCTGGATGTCCTTGGGCCGCAGGGTCGAGGTCAGCGCCAACTCGAGCTGGCCGAGCCGGACGCGGTCGTGCACGACCGCGGCACGCAGCCGGTCGTCGAGATGGACGCCGAAGGACTCGCCGGTCTCGACGTCGTTCAGGACGACGGACGTGCCGTCCTCGGAAAGACCTACGAGTTCGAGATATCGCATCCGCGCGTCCGCCTCCTTGGCTGTGCTCACCGGCCCACTCATTCGGGTCCACTCATCAGCCCCGCTGATTGGTCCGTCCGTTCGATCGTCGACCCTGCCCGTGCTCCCGCGCGAGTCTGCCTCATGAACCGCCCCGCCGTCGCTCCGGTCATGGAATCCGTCACGCCGATGCGTGTTCGCTGGGGACAACCTGTGGAGAACCACGGCGTCCGTGTGGAGGGAGTCGGTCTTCTTGTGGACGACCGAAGTTCTCCGAGAATGTTCGCGGAAACCCTTGTGTGGTTGAGGTTCTCAGCGGGTAGACATTCCCTCACGCCCTCTTCGGAGAGCGGGAACGGACCCAGACGGAACTCCATCGCTGACGCCCTCGGGCGCTGGTACGTGAGCCGGTGACGCGGCTCGGTGAGCATCGTCGACGTCCGGGAGGCCGGGCAGCGTCACGAGCCTGACCACAAGCGAGGCCCCGCGAACTCATACTTCGCGGGGCCTCGTCCCATTAGAGCGGCGAACGCGTCTCGGCCGCCGGTGACACGCCGGGGTCCGAGACGCTTCTCGCATCGACTGGTCGAGAACGCGCATCCGGGCGGCGCGTCGCGCGAGGACGCGCCCACTCGGGGCCAGTCTGCGGTGCAATCGAGGACCGGCGCACTCGATGCCCAGGGAGCCCAGGTCGTCGGGAGCGCGCGGCGGGCACGTGGGAGCCTTGTACCTGTGACCCACCACGACCTCGTCATCGTCGGCAGCGGCTCCGGGAACTCGATCATCGACGAACGCTTCGCCGACTGGAGTGTCGGCCTCGTCGAGGGCGGCACCTTCGGTGGGACCTGCCTCAACGTGGGCTGCATCCCGACCAAGATGTTCGTGTATCCGGCCGACATCGCCCGCGGAGTGCGCTCCGACGCCGCCCGCCTGGGTGTCGAGGCCCGCGTCGACGGCGCCGACTGGCCGGGCATCCGCGACCGGATCTTCGGGCGGATCGACGCGATCTCCGCGGGCGGCCGACGCTGGCGGGTGGCCGACAACGCGAATGTCGAGGTCTACGAGACCCGCGTGCGGCTGACCGGCCCACGGTCGCTGGTCACGGCGGACGGCCGCGAGTTGACCGCCGACCGGCTGGTGCTTGCGGAGGCTCGACGGGCGACGGTGCCCGCTCGACATCGCCGGGCTGGCCGAGGCTGTGGCCGACCCGGAGCTCCCGGTGCACACCTCGGACACGGTGATGCGGGTGCCGTCGCTGCCGAAGCGTGTCGTCATCATCGGCGGAGGCTTCGTCGCGGCCGAGTTCGCCCACGTCTTCTCGGCACTGGGCAGTGAGGTCGTGATCGTCAACCGATCCGCGCGCCTCCTTCGCTCCTTCGACGCCGACGTGTCGCAACGCTTCACCGAGCAGGCCGCCGATCAGTGGGACGTCCGGCTCGAGCACGACCTCGTCGCCGTCGCCGCTCGCCCGGACGGTGCGGACGTCACGATCCGCGATCGAAGCAGCGGCACTGGCGCGACCCTGCCGGCCGACGTCGTCCTCGTCGCGACCGGCGGTACCGAAACGATGGGCTCGACGTGGCGGCAGCGGGGTTCGACGTCGATCCGGGCGGCTTCCTCGAGGTGGACGAGTACCAGCGCGTCCTCGCCGCCGGTGAGCCGGTCGCCGACGTCTGGGCGCTCGGAGACCTCAGTTCGCCGTACCTCCTCAAACACGTGGCGAACCACGAGATGCGGGTGGTCCAGCACAACTTGCTGCACCCGGACTCGTTCCACGCGAGCGACCACCGGTTCGTGCCCAGTGCGGTGTTCTCGCACCCCCAGGTCTCGACGGTCGGGCTGACGGAGGCGGCGGCCCAGGAGCAGGGGCGCCGATACGTCAGCACCATCCAGCCCTATGCCTCGATCGCCTACGGCTGGGCGATGGAGGAGGACGGCGACACCGGCGGATTCTGCAAGCTCCTCGCCGACCCCGACACCGGCCAGCTGATCGGCGCCCACATCATCGGCTACCAGGCCTCCGCCCTTCCTCCAGCCGCTCATTCAGGCCATGTCGTTCGGTCTGCCCGTGGCCGACATGGCCCGGGTCAGTACTGGATCCACCCCGCGCTGCCCGAGTTGATCGAGAACGCGTTGTTGTCGCTTCCGCTCAGCTCCGCCCGACCACCGGGGCCGGTTGGCGCCTCTGAGAGACTGGCCGTTGTGCCTGCTGCCGATCCTGCTGGCGTCTGTCGACGCGTTCCTCCTGGTCTCGTTCGGCGGCCCCGAGCGACCCGAGCAGGTGATGCCGTTCCTCCGCCGCGTGACGGCAGGGCGGGGCATCCCGGACGAGCGACTGGCGAGCGTCGCCGCGCACTACGACCTGTTCGGCGGTCGCAGCCCGATCAACGACCAGAATCGCGACCTGCTGGCAGCACTGCGAGCCGAACTCGACGGCCGGGGGATCGAGCTTCCGCTCTACTGGGGGAACCGCAACTGGGACCCCCTGCTCGCCGACGAGTTGCGGCGCATCGCCGCGGCCGGTCATCGGCGCATCGCCGTGTTCGTGACCTCGGCCTACTCGTCGTATTCCGGCTGCCGGCAGTACCGCGAGGACCTCGCGGCCGCTGCGGCGAGGGCGGCGTCGCCGACCTGCTCGAGTTCGTCCGGCTCCCGCACGACGGCGTGAGCCGGGCTTCGTCGCACCGTTCGCCGAGAACCTCCGCCGTGCTCTCGGCGAACTGCCCGCCGACAGCAGGGTGCTCTTCGTGACCCACTCCATCCCGGTCTCCATGGACGCCGGCAGCGGGCGGCGGGCCGCGCCTACACCACACAGCATCGCGAGACGGCGGCGTCGGTCCTGGCGTGCGCCGGCCGGCCGGGCGGACACGCCCGACCTGGCCTTCTGCAGCCGGTCCGGACCGCCGTCGGTGCCGTGGCTCGAACCCGACGTGAACGACCGCCTGACCGAACTCGCCGCGGCCGGTGCCTCAGGGGTCGCCGTCGTTCCGATCGGGTTCGTGAGCGACCACATGGAGGTCCGTTTCGACCTCGACACCGAGGCAGCGCACACGGCCGCGGCCGCCGGGCTTCCGTTCGTCCGGGTCGCGACCCCCGGCACGCATCCGCGTTTCGTCGGCGCCGTCGTGGACCGCCTCGTCGACGTGGCGGCGGCTGGGCGAGGGATGGTCTGCCCCGCCGGCTGTTGCCCCAACCCCCGCGGCCACCGGCCGGCCGTCTGCGGCTCCGACTGACCGACCGGCGACCCGTCGACCGAAGCGGGAATAACCGTGCGTCCGCCGGTGCTGATGCGCCTGCGACGGGATCTGCACACAGGTCAGGTCGGGGGCGGTTGCCGAAGGCTTGACAGCGTCGGGCACAATCCCTCTGCCGCAGGGCCCTACATCACGGGCTACCGCGACACGTCGCGCCCTACCAGGCAGCCTGCCATCCAGAGGAGCCGCACGACATGGCGACCGACTACGACGCCCCCCGCAAGACCGACGACGAGCTGAACGAGGACAGCCTCGAGGAGCTGAAGGCACGGCGCGCCGACAAGACCGCGGCCGCGGTCGACGTCGACGAGGCCGAGGCTGGCCGAGTCGCTCGAGCTCCCCGGCGCCGACCTGTCGAACGAAGAGCTCTCGGTCCGGGTGCTCCCGCGCCAGGCCGACGAGTTCACGTGTTCGCGCTGCTTCCTGGTCCACCACCGCAGCCAGCTCGCCAAGCAGGTCGAAGGGCGGCCAGCCGATCTGCCGCGAGTGCGCGGCCTGATCTGCACCCGCGTCCGGGCCCGCCACGGGTACCTCACCGCGTGCGGGTCGGTCGCGGCCAGCCGAGCCCGAACCCGACGAGCTCAGACCTGACGAGCTCAGAGGCGCTGAACGGCCTCGCGCTCCATCCCCGGCGGCAGGTCGCCGGTGGTCTTCTCCCAGTACTGCGCGGCCTTCCGAGTCGCGAACAGCCGCGCAACGGCGATCCCGACGCCACTCGCCAACACCCACATCAAGGCTTCGCCCGTCCCGGTGTCCGGGTTCTCCGGGCTGTCGGGTGGGTTGTTCCCGGTGACGAGCTTCCAGCCGACCGACAGCACTTTGCGCGCGGCGATGGTCGCGGCGATCGTGGCCACGCCCCCGAGTGCCCGCCAGGCCAGGTTGTTCGTCGTCTCGCTCACCAGCGTCGGCTCCTCTGTCGATGTGGCCCCCGGCCGCCAACACTAAAGGGTCCGTCACCGGCAGCGTGCGCCTCCGGCTCCGACGGCCGGCCGAACCTGCGAGCGAATCGGAGGCCCGGCCTCGCGCCGCTAGGATGCTGCCTCGTGCCCGCAGCCTGCGACGATGCCGCGACCACGCCAGCCGCCTCCCCGGAACGCGCCGTGCCGGAGGGCCACCTCGTCGCCACCGACGTCGACGTCCTCGTCCAGCGGCTCGACCCGGCGGCGCACCTGCCGACCTACGCCCACCCCGGTGACGCCGGGGCGGATCTGACGACGACCGTCGATGTCACGCTCGAGCCGGGCGCGCGGGCGCTCGTACCCACCGGGATCGCCATCGCCCTTCCGTCTGGATACGCGGCCTTCGTCCATCCCCGGTCGGGACTGGCCGCCCGGATGGGCGTCTCGATCGTGAACACGCCGGGGACTGTCGATGCGGGCTACCGTGGAGAGATCGGCGTGCTGTTGGTCAACCTCGACCCTCGAGCGCCGGTGGTCCTGCACCGCGGTGACCGCATCGCCCAACTCGTGATCCAGCGGGTCGAGCGGGCGGCATTCGTCGAGGTCGGCGATCTGCCCGGTTCGGGCCGGTCGATCGGCGGCTACGGCTCGACGGGTGGCTTCACGGCAGCTGCCGAGACCAGCACGAGCACCAGCATCGACATGGACGAGAAGGGGCGAGCCTGATGTTCCGCCGAGCCAAGGGCGCCGACGCGGGCGAACGGCTGCTGCGACGCGATACCCGCGCCCGCGGAGCCGCGACCGACGATGCCGACTCGTCGGGCGGCCCGGTCGAGCCGCCGGCGTCGGAGTCGGTCACGATGGTGGAGGCCAAGCCGTCCCGCCGGCGCCGCCGGGGTGAGCCCGAACCCGAGGTCGAGCCCACCACGACCGGCCCGTTCGATCTCGCCGACGTCGATCCCGACGACGGAGGACGGCTCGATCTCGGCAGTCTCCGGCTCGCCATGCGCGAGGACATGGAACTGCGGGTGCAGGTCGACGAGGCCTCGGGCCAGGTCATCGCCGTGGTGGCGTTGTGGCCGGAGTCGGCGGTCGAACTCCGGGCTTTCGCCGCGCCCAAGACCTCGGGCATGTGGGACGACATCCGGCCCGAGATCGCCGCCGACACCGAGCGCGGCGGCGGAACAGCCGAAGAGGCCGACGGGGTCTTCGGCCGGGAGCTGCACATGACCGTCCGCACGGTCGACGAGGGCGGGAAGCAGCAGTCGCAGCCCCAGCGGTTGTGGGGCATCGACGGCCCCCGCTGGTTCCTCCGCGCGAATGTCGTCGGCCGGGCCGCGACCGACGAGGGTGAGATACCGGACGTGGAAGCGTTCGTACGCGACATCGTGGTGGTCCGAGGTCGTGAGGCGATGGCGCCCCGCGATGCCCTGCCGTTGACGATGCCGGAGATCGAGGCGCCCGAGGGCGCCGAGGGAGAGCAGGACTGACCGATGGCAGATTCGATGACCACGCGCATGCGCAGGGCTTTCTCCAGGCTGGGCAGCAGCGACGAGGCGCTCGAGGCCGAGAGCCTCCGCGAGGCCGCCTCCCAGTCGGGTTGTGAGCCGATCATCAACTGTTCGGACCGGTCGCTGGTCGACATCACCGGCACCGTGCGGACCGTGACGCTGCAGCCACGCGCCGGTACGCCGTCGCTGGAGGCGGAGTTGTACGACGGCAGCGGCACCGTGGTCGTGGTCTTCCTCGGCCGGCGGCGGATCCCGGGGATCGAGGCCGGTCGCAGCATGCAGGTGACCGGACGCATCGCGGTCGACGGCGACAAGCGCGTGATGTACAACCCGCGGTACGAGCTGAAACCTCACGGTGTCTGAGCAGGACCCGGCCGGTCAGGCCGCGTCGCCGGCAGCACCGGGCGACGCGCCGGCCGCCGTCGATCGCCGCACCATCGGGGCGCTGCTGGACACGTGGGGCGGATTCCTCGATGCCGGCCTGCCTAGCCTCGTCTTCGTCATCTCCTACACGGTCACCGGGCGATCGCTGCGGACCGCCCTGCTCATCGCCATCGCCGTCACGCTCGTCCTCGCGGTCGTCCGGCTTGTACGCCGGGACAAGCTGAGCAGCATCCTCACCGGCGTGTTCGGGATGGCGCTCTCGGCCGTCCTCGCCTGGCGCACCGGGCAACCGCGCAACGTGTTCGCGCTCGGCATCCTGCTGAACTCCGTGTTCTTCGTCGCCTACCTGGTCTCGGTCCTCGTCCGCTGGCCGGTGATCGGGCTGATCGTCGGCCTCGCCCGCAACGACTCCCAGGCCTGGCGCAAGGACCGACGGATCCTGCGCGGGTACCAGCAAGCCACGCTGCTGTGGGTGGCGATGTTCGCGGTCCGGTTGTGCGTCCAGGTACCGCTCTACCTGACGAACCACGTGGGCGCGCTCGGCGCCGTCCGTGTCGCGCTCGGCTGGCCGCTCACCGTGCTGACGCTCGTGGGGACGTTCGTGGTGCTCAAGGCCAGCGTCGGCCCGCAGGCCTGGGCCGGCCTGCGCGACGATCTCGTCAAGACCTTCACCGGCACGGTCGAGCCCCGGCGTCCAGCCGCCGCCGAGCAGTCCGCCGACGGACCCGATCGCAAGGCCTGACCGGCGCGATCAGCCCGGCCGGTGGTGACCGGTCGGGTTGAGCAGCTGTTCGATCTCGTCCTCACGTTCGGCCTCGGCGACCAGCATCAGCTCGTCGCCCTTCTCGAGAGCGATCTCGGGTACCGGGACCACGACATGTCCGTCGCGGATGATCGTGACCAAGGTGCACTCCGGCGGCCAGGGGATCTCGGCGATCCGCTGGCCGATGCGGGGCGAGTCGTCGGTCAAGGTGAGTTCGACGAGGTTCGCCTCGCCCTGACGGAAGCTGAACAGCCGAACCAGGTCGCCGACCGTCACGGCCTCCTCGACGAGAGCGGCCATGATCCGGGGGGTCGAGACGAGGACGTCGACACCCCACGACTCGTTGAACATCCACTCGTTGCTCGGGTGGTTGACCCGTGCGACCACGCGGGGTACACCGAACTCGGTCTTCGCCAGCAGCGAGACCACCAGGTTCGTCTTGTCGTCACCCGTGCACGCGATCACGACCTGGCAGCGGTCGAGCCGGGCCTCCTCGAGCGAGGACAGCTCACAGGCGTCGGCCAGCAGCCATTCCGCGCCGGGGACGGACGAGGACTTGATCGCGAGCGGGTCCCGGTCGATCAGCAGGACCTCGTGCCCGTTCTCCAGGAGCTCGCGTGCGATCGAACGGCCGACGTTGCCGGCACCGGCGATGGCCACCCTCATGAGTCACGTCCCGGTCCGGCGGCGAAGACCCGCTCGACGGCATCGGCCTGCGAGTTCACCATCGCGACGTGGATCAGGTCGCCCTCCTGGATGACCGAGTCGGGCTCCGGCAGCGTGCCATGGCCGAGGCGCGAGAAGAACACGACCCGCGCTCCGGTGGCGTCCTCGAGGTCGCGGTAGGTGCGACCGATCCACGCCGGGTTGGCGTGGACCTCGGACACACGGACCTCGCCGGAGGGATCGCGGTACTCCGGTTCGGCTCCCTCGGGCAGCAGTCGACGCAGGATCTGGTCGGCGGTCCAGCGCACCGTGCCGACCGTGGGTATGCCGAGCCGCTGGTAGACCTCGGCCCTGCCCGGGTCGTAGATCCTGGCCACGACGTTGTCGACGTTGAAGGTCTCGCGGGCCACGCGCGCGGCGATCACGTTGGAGTTGTCGCCGTTGGACACGGCGGCGAACGCGGCCGCGCGGTCGATCCCGGCCTCGAGCAGGACGTCGCGGTCGAAGCCCATCCCGGTGACGGCGGTCCCGCCGAAGTCGGGGTGGAGTCGCCGGAACGCCTCGCGGTCGCGGTCGATGATCGCCACGCTGTGTCCGCGCGTCTCGAGGCTTCGCGCCAGGGTCGAGCCGACTCGTCCGCAGCCCATGATCACGATGTGCACGTCGGTGGTTCTCTCCCGCGTCCCGTCGGTGCCCGGCTCGAATGTCTGGCCAGACGCTACACGCTCGACGGCCCGGCGACCCGTCCGGCGATCTGCAAGGATGACCGCTCGTGGGTATCTCCGACGTCTTCAAACGGCTGGTCGTCGGCCGCGCGCTGCGGAGTACGCAGCTCTCGGAGACGTTGTTGCCGAAGCGAATCGCCCTTCCCGTGTTCGCGAGCGACGCGCTCTCGTCCGTGGCGTACGCGCCGAACGAGGTGTTCCTCACTCTCTCCGTCGCCGGGGTGTCCGCGTACGCGCTGAGTTGGAAGGTCGGCATCGCCGTCGGCCTCGTCATGCTCGTCGTCGTCGCGTCCTACCGGCAGAACGTCCACGCCTACCCGTCCGGCGGCGGCGACTACGAGGTGGCGACCACCAACCTGGGGCCGTCCGCCGGCCTGACCGTGGCGAGTGCGCTCCTCGTCGACTACGTCCTCACCGTCGCGGTGTCGATCTCCTCGGCCGCGCAGTACGCGTCTTCCGCCGTGCCGATCTTCGTCGGCCACGAGCGGACGATCGCCGTGGTCGCGGTCATCGTGATCACGGCGCTGAACCTGCGCGGCGTGCGCGAGTCCGGCACGTTGTTCGCGATTCCCACCTACGTGTTCATGATCTCGATCCTGGGCATGGCGGCCTGGGGGTTCTTCCGGATGGTCACCGGGAGCCTGCCGCTCGCGGAGAGCGCGTCGTTCACGACGGCCGTCCGGCCGATCTATGACAGCGGGCTCGCGTCGTTGGCCGGGTTCTTCCTCATCCTGCGGGCGTTCTCGTCCGGCTGTGCGGCCCTCACCGGCGTCGAGGCGATCAGCAACGGCGTACCCGCGTTCCAGAAGCCGAAGAGCCGGAACGCGGCGACCACCCTGGCTCTGCTGGGGGCCATCGCCGTCACGATGATGCTGTCGGTCATCGTCCTCGCCAAGCACATGCAGGTGCGCTACGTCGACGAGCAGCGGCCGTGGACCGAACTGCTGCTCAACGGCAAGCGCGGTCTGCCCACGCCTGATGGTGCCGTCCGCTTCAGCGACGGGACCGTCTACAACCAGGACCCGATCATCGGCCAGCTCGCCCGGGCGATCTTCGACCACTTCCCGATCGCCTTCTTCGTGGTGACCGCCGCCACCGGGCTGATCCTGGTGCTGGCCGCGAACACCGCCTTCAACGGCTTCCCGGTGCTGGGCTCGATCCTGGCCCGCGACGGGTACCTGCCCCGACAGCTGCACACCAGGGGAGACCGGCTGGCGTTCAGCAACGGGATCGTCATGCTGGCGCTCGGCGCGATCGTGCTCATCGTCGCCTTCGACGCGCAGGTCACCCGGCTGATCCAGCTCTACATCGTCGGTGTCTTCGTCTCGTTCACGATGAGCCAGACCGGGATGATCCGGCACTGGACGCGACACCTGAAGGGCGAGACCGACCCGGTCCGGCGGCGACGGATGTACCGCTCCCGGATCATCAACACCATCGGGTTGGCGATGACGGCGGTCGTCCTCGTGATCGTGCTCCTCACGAAGTTCATCCACGGCGCCTGGATCGCCATCGCCGCGATGATCGTGCTGTTCGTGCTGATGAAGGGGATCAACCGGCACTACCGGGCGGTGTCGCGCGATCTCGCGCTCGACAACGACGAGACCCTGGTCCTCCCGTCCAGGGTGCACGCGATCGTGCTCGTCTCGAAGCTGCACAAGCCCACGTTGCGCGCCCTCGCGTTCGCCAAGGTGTCGCGGCCGGCCGATCTCGAGGCCATCACCGTCGACGTCGAACCCGAGGACACCGAACGGCTGGTGGCCGAGTGGGAGGAACGCAACATCCCGGTGCCGCTGAAGGTGATCGCCTCGCCGTACCGGGAGATCACCCAGCCCGTGATCGACTACGTGCGGAACGTCCGGCGATCCTCGCCGCGCGACGTCGTGACCGTCTACATCCCCGAGTACGTCGTCGGGCGCTGGTGGGAGCAGGCGCTGCACAACCAGTACGCGCTGCGGCTCAAGGGTCGACTGCTGTTCACCCCAGGGGTGATGGTGACGTCCGTTCCGTACGTCCTGGCCTCGGCCGACGAGCACGGCCAGGCAGTGGCGGCCCGAGCGGCCGCCGCGCGCGACGCCACGCCACCACCGCCCCTGTGACCGGACCGGTCGACGATCGGCGTGGACCTCGTCTCCAGGTCGGGCAGCGCGTCGAGCTGACGCTGGGTGAGCCCACCGAAGGCGGCAGCTGCGCGGCCCGGCACGAGGGCCGCGTGGTGTCCGTCCGTCACGGACTGCCCGGCGAGCGGGTGGTCGTCGAGGTCACCGCGACCCGGAGCAAGGTGTCGTACGCCGACGTGGTCGAGGTGGTGGGCGCCTCGCCCGACCGGGTCGAGCCGCCGTGCCCGCTGGCGCATCCGGACGGCTGCGGCGGCTGCGACCTCCAGCACGTGGCCCTTCCCGCGCAGCGGGCCTGGAAGGCCGCGGTGGTCCGGGACCTGCTCCGTCGGACGGCCGGGCTCGACGTCGCCGTCGTCGTGGAGCCGGTCCCCGGCGACACCGACGGGCTGGCCTGGCGTACCCGGGTTCGCTACGCCACCGATGCCGCCGGTCGGCTCGGCTTACGCAAGCACCGCTCCCACGACATCGTTCCGATCGACGTGTGCCCGATCGCCGACCCGAGGGCGGCCAATGTGACCGACCTGCCGTGGCCGGGCACGGTCTCGGTCGAGGCCGTCGTGTCGTCGTCGGGCGACCGCCTGGTCGTCGTGGAGCCCGGTCGTGCGTGCCCGGGTGCACGTCCCCGCAGGGCTGGTCGCGGACGGCGTCCAGACGACCGACGGTGCCCGGCTCCGCGGCCGCACCCACCTCACCGAGCGCGCGGCCGGCCGCCCCTGGCGGGTGACCGGCTCGGGCTTCTGGCAGGGCCATCCGGGTGCGGCCGGCACCTACGCCGACGTGGTGCTGGACATGCTCGATCCGCAGGTCGGCGAGTCCGCGCTCGACCTCTACTGCGGCGTCGGACTCTTCGCCGGGGCCCTGGCCGAGCGGGTCGGTGAGCACGGGCGGGTGACGGCAGTCGAGGGGTCGGCCGCGGCCGTGGCCGACGCGCGCCGCAACCTGCACGACCTTCCGCAGGTCACGCTCGTCACCGGCCGGGTCGACGAGGCGCTGAGCGGCCCGGCCGGCGTCGACCACGTCGACGTCGCGGTGCTGGACCCCCCGCGGGTCGGCGCCGGCGCAGCCGTGGTGGCATCGATCGTCGCGCTCGGACCCCGCACGGTGGCGTACGTGGCGTGCGACCCCGCGTCGTTGGCCAGGGACGTCGCGACGTTCGGGTCTCTCGGCTACCGGCTCGAGAGCCTCCGCGCGTTCGACGCGTTCCCGATGACCCACCACGTGGAGTGCATCGCGCAGCTGACCCCGCGCTGACGTCGCGGCGTCACCCTCCGGTCCGACGGATCTCACCATTCCGGGGTGTCAGTCGACGGCGAATTCGCCCGCGGCGCCGACCAGCTCGTCGCCGTGCGCCCGCACCCAGTCCCGGGTTCGGGCGAACCGCTCGAGGCGAGCCAACGCCTCCTCCGTCGTCGCGGTGCCCGACCGCCACTTCTGCGCACGCCAGAGCAGCGAGGAGAACGCCAGCGCCTCCAGCAGGCGGGGGAGTGCGGCGACCTCCGGCGAGGTCAGGACCTGCGCGGCCGCCCAGCCTCCGATCACGGCTCGCGTCCAGCTCGGCCGGTCCAGCGCGTCGGTGAGGGCCAGGCAGGCGACCAGGTCCTGGACGCGGAGGTCGAGTCCGGCCAGCTCGAAGTCGAGGACGGCCACCGCGTCACCGGCCTCGTCGACGAGCACGTTCGAGGCGGCGAGGTCGCCGTGCACGAGCTGCCGGGGCAGTCCCGCGGTCATCGACGTCCAGGACGTGAGCAGGGTGGCGGCGTAGCCGAGCATCGGGCCGGTCTGCGCGGGCGTCGCCCCGGCTGCGCCCAGCGCCCGGGCGATCGCTCCGACCTCCCCGGCCCCGTCGACCAGCGTGAGCGGACCACCCGACCAGTCGCTGACCAGCATGTGTTCGGGCACGGTCGCCAGCACGGCGCCGAGTCGTCCGGCGGTTTCCCCGAACCGCCGGAACGCGTCGGGTGAATCGAGTTGCGGCCGTCGGCCGGGGATGAACCGGCACAGCGTCGCCCGGGTGCCGCCGACGCTGACATGTCGAGGTCCGTCGCCGGTCGGCAGCGGTGCCGGCACCCGGAACGGGAGCGCGGACTCGTTGAGACGGTCCAGCAGCCGCGACTCGGCCTCCACCTGGCCCTCGTCGAGCCAGTCGTTGCACCGCAGGACGTATCGAGTGGTTCCACTCGTGACGAGGCGGGTGGAGTTGTTGGACCCGCGGGGCGCCGGGTCCACGCGATCGGCCCGGACATCCCAGTGACCGAGCAGCTCGTCGAGGTCGGTCGGCACGCGGCCACGCTACGCACCTCAGCCGGCGCCGAAGCGGTCGTGACCCGGCCGGAGCGGTCACGAGTCGGCACGCGAGAATCCCGTCATGGCCAGAGTCGAGTGCGTCGTGTTCACCGAACCCCAGAACGGCGCGAGCTACGCGCAGCTCAAGGATCTGGCCCAGGCGGCCGAAGAGCTCGGCTTCGACGGGTTCTTCCGGTCCGACCACTACCTGCACACGTCCGAAGGCGATCCGGGTCTGGGCCCGAGCGACGCGTGGACCACACTGGCCGGCCTCGCCCGGGACACCTCGCGGCTGCGGCTCGGGACCCTCGTCAGTTCGGTCACCTACCGCCATCCGGGGATCCTCGCCATCCAGGTGGCCGGCGTCGACGAGATGTCGGGCGGCCGGGTGGAGCTCGGTCTCGGCACCGGTTGGTACGCCCGCGAGCACGAGGCGTACGGGATCCCCTTCCCGACGGCCCGGTTCGGCCTGCTCGAGGAACAGCTCGACATCGTGACCGGCCTCTGGACGACGCCGCCGGACGAGCGGTTCTCCTACGACGGGCAGCACTACCGGCTGGTCGACGCGCCGCCGTTCCCCCGTCCGGTCCAGCAACCGCACCCACCGATCGTCATCGGGGGCGGTGGCCGCAAGCGCACCCCGGCGCTCGCGGCCTGGTTCGCTGCCGAGTACAACACCGGGTTCGTCGACCTCGCGACGACCGCGGCCAGGTTCGACCGGGTCCGGGCCGCCTGTGCCGTGATCGACCGGCCGGCCAGGGACCTGCGGCTCTCTGCGGCTCACCAACTGGCCTGCGCGATCGACGACGCGACGCTGCAGGCACGCGCGGCCACCCACGGGTCGGTGCCGGACGACATGCGCGATCGCGGCCTGGTCGGGACACCGGACGAGGTCGTCGCCCGGATCCGGCAGATCACCGAACTCGGTGCGGCGCGGATCTACCTGCAGGTCCAGGACGTCACCGACATCGCCCACCTCGAGCTCGTGGCACGCGAGGTGCTGCCCGCGCTGTGAGTCGTGCGGTCGCCGGGCGTGCGGTCGTGCGGTCGCCGTCGGTATGACCCACCGCCGTCGGTATGACCGGCCGACGGTTGGTATGGCCGTCGGCGGGACTACGGAGGCCTGAACGGCCATACGGACGGCGGCCGGTGCTACCCGGACCCGAGACTGAGACCCGGCGCCCGGCGTGGCCTCGCGCGATCTCTCGATCTTGTGTATCTTGACGTCAAGACAATTGACCTCGACGGGCCGGCACACCAGGCACCGTCGAAGCGTGCCGACCAAGCCGGCCAGCCGACGCGAGCGACGAAGTTAGGGTGACCTGACTGGTCCTGCGGCGCGCGGGCCGGGCAGTCTGGGTCGAGCACCCGAGCGAGGAGTCGTGACCATGACCGGTTCGTCCCATCCCGACAGTTTCTCCGCGCGTGCGGACCTGACCGTCGGGGAGCAGACCTACGAGATCTTCCGACTCGACGCCGTGCCCGGCGCCGATCGGTTGCCCTACAGCCTGAAGGTGCTGCTGGAGAACCTCCTCCGCACCGAGGACGGCGCGAACATCACCGCCGACGACATCCGTGGCCTCGCCGAGTGGGATCCGAACGCTCAACCCAGCAAGGAGATCCAGTTCACGCCCGCCCGGGTGATCATGCAGGACTTCACCGGCGTGCCCGCGATCGTCGACCTCGCGACGATGCGTGAGGCGATGGCCGACCTCGGCGGCGATCCGGACAAGATCAACCCGCTCGCCCCGGCCGAACTCGTCATCGACCACAGCGTCATCGCCGATGTCTTCGGCACGTCGGACGCCTTCGCCCGCAACGTCGAGATCGAGTACGGCCGCAACCGCGAGCGTTACCAGTTCCTGCGGTGGGGTCAGACGGCGTTCGACGACTTCAAGGTCGTCCCGCCGGGCACCGGAATCGTGCACCAGGTGAACATCGAGCATCTCGCCAAGGTCGTCTACGACCGGCAGGTCGGCGGCGTGCTGCAGGCGTACCCCGATACGTGCGTCGGAACCGACTCGCACACGACGATGGTGAACGGGCTCGGCGTCGTCGGCTGGGGCGTCGGGGGCATCGAGGCAGAGGCGGCGATGCTCGGCCAGCCTGTCAGCATGCTGATCCCTCGGGTCGTGGGCTTCAAGCTCAGCGGCGCGTTGCCCGAGGGCACCACCGCCACCGACCTGGTGCTCACGATCACGCAGATGCTGCGCAAACACGGCGCGGTGGGCAAGTTCGTCGAGTTCTACGGACCCGGGGTCGGCGCGGTGCCGCTGGCCAACCGCGCGACGATCGGCAACATGAGCCCGGAGTACGGCTCGACGATCGCGGTGTTCCCGATCGACGACACCACGCTGAACTACCTGCGCCTCACGGGTCGCGACGAGGCCCAGATCGCACTCGTCCAGCGTTACGCGCAGGAGCAGGGGCTGTGGCACGACGACGAGCGCGAGGCGGTGTACTCCGAATACCTGGAGCTCGACCTCGGCACCGTCGTCGCGTCCATCGCCGGCCCGAAGCGCCCGCAGGACCGGGTCGAACTGACCAACGCGAAGAACGATTTCCGGGTGGCGCTCCGGGACTACGTGCAGGCGGACGAGAAGGGTTACGACGAGGCCGAGGCGGAGTCCTTCCCGGCGTCGGACGCACCCGCCTATCACGGGTCGAACGGCGCGGCCGCGCCCAAGGAGACCGCTGCCGTCGCCGATGTCGGACGGCCGTCGGCGCCGACCCCGGTGACGCTCGAGGACGGCAGCAGCTTCACCCTCGACCACGGTGCGGTCGACCATCGCTGCCATCACGTCGTGCACGAACACGTCGAACCCGTCGGTGATGATCGGCGCCGCACTGCTCGCCAAGAACGCGGTGGAGAAGGGCCTGTCGCGCAAGCCCTGGGTCAAGACGACTCTCGCGCCCGGGTCGAAGGTCGTCGTGAACTACTACGACAAGTCCGGCCTGACGCCCTACCTCGACAAGCTCGGCTTCAACCTCGTCGGCTTCGGCTGCACGACCTGCATCGGCAACTCCGGCCCACTGATCCCGGAGGTCAGCCAGGCGGTGAACGACGCGGATCTCGCCGTCGTGTCGGTGCTGTCGGGCAACCGGAACTTCGAGGGCCGGATCAACCCCGACATCAAGATGAACTACCTCGCCTCACCGCCGCTCGTGGTCGCCTACGCGCTGGCCGGGTCGATGGACGTCGACCTGCTGACCGACTCGCTCGGCGACGACCTCGACGGTAATCCCGTGTACCTGCGCGACATCTGGCCCACCGACGAGGACATCGAGAAGGTCGTGGGCGAGGTCATCGCGAGTGACATGTTCACGCGCGACTACTCCGACGTGTTCGCCGGCGACGAGACCTGGCGCGGACTGCCCACGCCGGAAGGCAACACGTTCGCCTGGGATCCGGAGTCGACCTACGTACGCAAGCCCCCGTACTTCGACGGCATGCCCGCCGCACCCGAGCCTGTCGTCGACATCACCGGCGCCCGCGTGTTGGCCAAGCTCGGCGACTCCGTGACGACCGACCACATCAGCCCGGCCGGGTCGATCAAGGCCGACAGCCCGGCCGGTCGCTATCTCAGCGAGCACGGCGTCGAGCGTCGGGACTTCAACTCCTACGGATCACGCCGCGGCAACCACGAGGTGATGATCCGCGGGACGTTCGCCAACATCCGGCTGCGCAACCAGCTCGCTCCCGGCACCGAAGGCGGCCTGACCGTCGACTTCACCGTGCCCGACTCCCCGGTGACCTCGATCTACGAGGCGTCGGAGCACTACCAGGAAGCGGGTGTCCCGCTCGTCATCCTGTCGGGCAAGGAGTACGGGTCGGGCTCGTCGCGCGACTGGGCCGCCAAGGGCACGGTGCTGCTCGGGGTCCGGGCCGTCATCGCGGAGTCCTACGAGCGCATCCACCGCAGCAACCTGATCGGCATGGGTGTGCTGCCGTTGCAGTACCCCGAGGGTGCGAACGCGGAGTCGCTCGGCCTCGACGGCACCGAGACGTTCGACCTCACCGGCATCACCGCACTCAACGACGGGACGACCCCGGCGACGGTGCATGTGTCGGCCGCGAAGGACGGTGGGTCGGCGGTCGAGTTCGACGCGGTCGTCCGCATCGACACCCCGGGTGAGGCGGACTACTACCGCAACGGCGGGATCATGCAGTACGTGTTGCGTTCCCTGGTCAGCCGCTGACCGGGACGGCTGAGGACGGGGACGGCGGTGCGGTGGGCGCGGTGCGGAACCGGTGATCGATGACGATCCACTCCGGACACCCGTTCGCCACCCCGGAAGGTGACCGGGACCCGCTGCGCCGGCTCCGTGGCCGCCTCGTCGCCCCGGTGACGGTGTGGGCCTGCGGCACCGGTGCCGACCGGTCCGGGTTGACGGTGTCGTCCATGCTCGTCGCGGACGGATCACCCGGGCGGGTGCTGGGCCTGGTCGACCCGGATTCCGCCTTCGCCGACGGCCTGGCTGCGCCGGCCACCGGTAGCCGGTTCTGTGTCAGCGTGCTGACGGCGTCACCGGAGCATCGTCAGGTGGCCGACGTGTTCGCCGGCACGGCACCGTCGGCCGGTGGTCCGTTTCGGACCGGGACGTGGACGAGCGGCGAGTGGGGACCGAGGCTCGCCGACGGGTCAGGGTGGGTCGGATGCCGAGTGGACCGGCCGCTGGATCACCAGGTGGGCTGGGGGATCCTCGTCGAGGCGGTCATCGAGTCGATCGACCTCGTGGACGAATCGCGGCCCGCGTTGGCCCATCGCCGCGGTCGGTACCTGACGCTGCCCTGACCTCGCGCTCAACCGGCGAGGGCGTCGCGGAGCCGTGCGCCGAAGGCGGCCGCCTCGCCGTCTGCGTAGCGCTGTCGCGGCCAGAAGAACCCGCGGAGCCCGTCGCCCTTCGTCCTCGGGACGACGTGGGTGTGCAGGTGCGGGACGCTCTGGCTGACGACGTTGTTGACGGCCACGAACGAACCCTGGGCGCCGAGGCCGTCGACCATCGCGGTCGCCAGCCGGGACGTGGCCCCGAACAGCGCCGGATACAAGGGCGCCGGGAGGTCGGGGAGCGTGACCACGTGGGTGCGGGGGACGACGAGCGTGTGACCCTTGAAGACCGGCCGCACGTCGAGGAACGCGATCACGTCGTCGGCTTCGAGCACCACCTCGGCGGGCTCGGTGCCGGCGGCGATCCGGCAGAACAGGCAGTTGGCGTCGTAACCGTCCGGGTGTGCGACCACGGCGCCATCATGCCGGGTGGCAGTGGGAGTGGTGCCGATAGCACCGTCGACGGCGCGTGAACACGCCGGCGGTGCTATCGACTCCTGCTGGGTGTTCGCCGGCTGCGCGCAGGTCAGTCCAGGTGCCGCGACAAGGCGACGAGCACGCCCGCGGCGGCGAAGTACTTGTTCGCCCCGAGGTCGCGCACGGTCTTGATGTTGAACGCCGCGGCCAGGTGTTCGCCGTCGGCCTCGGTCACCCCGGCGAGAGCGGATACCGGCGCGGCCAGGATCTCCTGCAGAGACTTCTCCTCCCAGGCCTTGTCGAGGATCTTGTCCAGATTCACGTTGACGGCCACGATGGCGCCTCCTTGCGCAAGGTTCCCGGCGGTTGCCGGACAAACGTCACTCTTCGCTCACCACCAGTCATCACACAACCCCGTCCGATGGCAGCTTTCGGCACGGCCGCGCCACCGATCCGTCGGGTCGGCACAATCAGGGCATGACAACCGACGCTTCCGCCGTCCCGATCGATGCCGACGACGCCGTGATCGATCTCCCGTACACGCCACCCGGTGCGGGCATCGTCGCCACCGACGGCTCGCGGACGTGGGCGGGACTGAGCTTCTCGACCGGCATCGGCTACCGGCCCGTGCTGCTCGACGTCCGCACCCCGCCGACCGGCTCCGCCGAGGCGCCGATCCCGACCGGGCTGGCGGCGGTGATCTGGGTCCACGGTGGCGCGTGGTGGGCCGGTGACCGGCGGTACCTCCCGCCGACGCTCGTCCCGGACGAACTCGTCGACGCGGTCCTGGCGCGGGGAATGGCCTACGTCGCGGTGGATTACCGGCTCAGCTCCGAGTCGCCGTTCCCCGCCCAGCTGCACGACGTCAAATCGGCGGTCCGCTACGTCAAGAGTTTCGCCGATGTCTTCGGCATCGACCCGGACCGTCTCGGCGCACTCGGCGAGTCCGCTGGTGGGCATCTCGTCGCGATGCTCGCCCTGACGGCAGGTGAGCCGGCCATGGACGGCTCGGAGGGTGTGGCGGACGGGAGTGCCGCCGTGGCGGCGGTCGTGGACTGGTACGGCGTCCACGACATGCGCGAGTGGGCCGGCGAGCAGGACTACGACGAGCGGAGCCCGATCCACGAGCTCCTCGGCCTCGCACCGGGCGACCCATCGGACCCGGCCGCCGCGATCGCCGCCAGCCCGGTCACCTACGTCGCCGCGAGCGCCGCACCGATGCTGCTCGTGCACGGGACGGCGGACAAGACCGTGCCGTTCAGCCAGAGCGAGGACCTGCTCGCCGCCGGACGCGCCGCCGGCATGGACATCGACCTCGTGCCCGTGCCCGACGCCGACCACTGTTTCGTGGGGTACGACGACGTATCCGGCCTGGTGGCGCGCAGCCTGGACTGGCTGCACCAGCGGCTCTGAGCGGGGCCGTCGAGGCCGGTGCCGGGCCGGGATCAGGCCGGTGGGAGGGCGAGGACCGCGTCGAGATCGTCGGCCATTGCCGTGTCCCGCGCGACCTTGTTCACTCCTCGGTGCCCGCAGCGCACGCAGACGTGGACGATCGCCAGGTCCTTCCCCCGCGGGCGGGTGAGCCCGACCGGTTCGCATGTCCCCGCCGCAGCTGCTGGCACGGTCGCCCGGCACGTCGTCCACGTGGCGTGACCACAGGCAGTGGGGGCAGTGGTTCCGGTAACTCCCGTTCGTCACCGGGAGCACCCGACGGCCGCAGTGCGAACACACGAATGCGGTGTTCTCGTCACGGCGCGCCATGGCTCCAGGGTAGGGCGCGACCACCGGGACGCCCGGGGCCGTGGAACGATCAGGGTGCGACCGGGCGTTCTGAGATCGGGACGGACCGTTCGAGTCCGCACAACGCCGACTTCCGGCCCGGACCTAGACTGGCGGACCGCGACGACGCCACGGGAGAGGAGAGCGGATGAGCGTGCTGGAGCGCATCGAGCAGCCCGACGACCTCCGCAGCCTCGACCCCGCCGAACTGACCGAACTCGCGGCTGAGATCCGTGACTTCCTCGTGGCGTCGGTCTCGCGCACCGGCGGCCATCTCGGCCCGAATCTCGGAGTGGTGGAGTTGACGATCGCGCTTCACCGCGTGTTCGACTCGCCGACGGACGCGCTGATCTTCGACACCGGGCACCAGACCTACGTCCACAAGCTGTTGACCGGTCGCCAGGACGGGTTCGAGAACCTACGCCGCCGAGGTGGGCTGTCCGGCTATCCGAGCCGCGCCGAGTCCGCTCACGACCGGGTCGAGAACTCGCACGCGTCCACGTCGTTGTCCTACGCCGACGGCCTGGCCAAGGCGTTCGCGATCCGGGGTGAGAAGCGCAACGTGGTCGCGGTGATCGGCGACGGCGCCCTCACCGGCGGGATGGCGTGGGAGGCGCTGAACAACATCGCGGCGGCCAAGAACCGGCCGCTCGTCATCGTCGTCAACGACAACGGGCGCTCGTATGCGCCCACGGTTGGCGGCCTCGCCGATCACCTGGCTGGCCTGCGGACCAATCCGCGCTATGAGCAGGTCCTCGAGCTGGTGAAGTCGAGCCTGGCCAGGACCCCGCTGGTCGGACAGCCGCTCTACGACGTCCTGCACGGGCTCAAGAAGGGCCTCAAGGACGTCGTCAACCCGCAGGGCATGTTCGAAGACCTCGGCCTGAAGTACATCGGCCCGGTGGACGGACACGACCTCCCGGTGCTCGAACAGGCCCTGGATCGTGCCAAGGGCTTCACCGGCCCCGTGATCGTGCACGTGGTGACGAAGAAGGGCTTCGGGTATCTCGCGGCGGAGCGGGACGAGGAGGATCGTCTCCACTCGCCGTCGAAGCCGTTCGACCCCGAGCTGGGGCCCGAAGTCGGACTGGCAGCCGACAGTTGGACGTCGGCGTTCCGCCAGGAGCTGCGCTCGCTCGGCCGCGAACGCCCGGACGTCGTGGCGATCACCGCGGCGATGATGTACCCCACCGGGCTCGACGCGTTCGCGGCCGAGTTCCCCGACCGCTTCTTCGACGTGGGCATCGCCGAGCAGCACGCGGTCACCTCGGCCGCCGGCCTGGCCATGGGTGGCATGCACCCGGTCGTCGCCCTCTACGCGACGTTCCTCAATAGGGCGTTCGACCAGGTGCTGCTGGACGTGGCGCTGCACCGGTTGGGCGTGACGTTCGTGCTCGACCGGGCCGGGATCACGGGTACCGACGGTCCGAGCCACAACGGCATGTGGGACATGTCGATCATGAACCTCGTGCCCGGCTTGCGGATGGCCGCACCGCGGGACGCGGTCCGCCTGCGGAGCACGCTGCGTGCGGCGGTCGACGTCACCGACGCCCCGACCGTCGTCCGCTACGCGAAGGGCGCCGCACCGGCCGAGATCGTCGCCGTCGACCAGCGTGGTGGATGTGACGTCCTGCAAGCGGATTCCGGCGCCGAGGTGTTGATCGTGGCCGTCGGTGCGATGGTGGTGACCTGCCTGGACGTCGCGGCGCGGCTGGCAGGACACGGGGTTCGCGTCACCACCGTCGACCCGGTGTGGGTGAAGCCGCTGCCGGGTGGGCTGGCCGAGCTCGCCGCCGAGCATCGGCTCGTGGTGACCGTGGAGGACAACGGCCGCGTCGGCGGCGTCGGCAGCCAGGTGACGGACCTGCTCGCCGTGGCCGGGGTCGAGGTTCCCGTCCTGGTGTGCGCGATCCCGCAGGAGTTCCCGGAGCCCGGCGACCGCGCGGAGGTGCTCGCCGACTGCGGGCTGACTCCGCAGCAGCTGACCCGGCGGATCGTCGAGGCGCACGCCCGGGTGGCCGGCGTCGTGCTCGATCCGCGCAGCGACGATTCCGAGGCATCCGAAACTTCGATCCCGGACGAACTGGGCTGAAGACAAGCTGGGCCGAGTTCGGCTGCGACCTGGCTCAGGCCGGCAGGCTGGCCACGCCCGGGCCGAGGAAGCGGGTCCCTCGTACGCGCTCGCTGTATCCGGAACGGTCCAGGTACGGCGTGATGCCGCCGAGCCAGAACGGCCAGCCGGCACCGAGGATGAGGGCCAGGTCGATGTCGCGCACGTCGCCGACGACGCCTTCGTCGAGCATCCGGCCGATCTCGTCGGTGACCGCGGTCAACGTGGCCGCCCGGATGTCCGCCGGTCCGGGAGCCCCTTCCGGACCGGCGATCGACCCCGCGGCCCGGAGTTCGTCGATCAGGGCACTGACATCGGGGCGCAGGGTCTTGGGGGCGAGCGCCGTTCGCGGGTCTCGGGGGTCGCCCGGGCGTTCCCACGTACCGGGAATGCCGCGCTCGACCATGCCGGTCAGCAGGGCGGACACGCCGAAACGGTCGGGCCACGCGTCATGGCAGGTCTGGCCGACGTGCAGGGCGACGGCGGGACCGACGAGCTCGACCAGCTCGAGGGCGGTCATGGGCAGCCCGAGCTGGTCGAGCGCGGCGTCCGCGGCGGCGATGTCAGCACCCTGATCGATGGCCGCCAGGATGCTGCCCATGAAGCTCGTGAGAACCCGGTTCACCACGAAGGTCGGCGCGTCCGCGCAGAGGATCGGCACCTTCTGCAACGACCGCGCCACCGTGAAGGCGGTGGCCAGGGTCGCCTCGTCGGTCGCCGCGGCACGCACGACCTCCACGAGCGGCATCGCCGACACCGGGTTGAAGAAGTGCAGCCCGACCACGCGTCCCGGGTGCTGGAGACCGGCGGCCATGCCGGCCACCGAGAGTCCGGACGTGTTCGTGACCAGGAGGCACTCGGGACGGACGTGCTTCTCGGCGTCGGCCAGGACCGACGCCTTCACGTCGGCCCGCTCGACGACAGCCTCGATCACGAGGTCGGCGTCGGCCAGGTCGGCGAGCTCCGTGCTGCCGCTGACCATCGCCTCGATGCGGGCGGCCGTACCCGGCGTCATGCGCCGGCGGGCCACCGTCTTCCGTACGTTCTCGGCGACGCCGTCGATCGCCGCCTCGACGCGGTCGGCGTCGACGTCCACGATCACCACCGGCACCTGGAGCCGCCGCGCGAACAACACGGCCAGCTGCCGGCCCATGAGCCCGCCGCCGATCACGCCCACCTTCGTCACGGCCCGGGCCGACGACGGGTCGGGGGCCCCGGCGGGCCGCTTGGCCCGCCGCTGCGTGAGGTCGAACGCGTAGATGCCCGCACGGAACTGCGGGGACAGCAGCAGGTCGGCCAGCGCCTCGTCCTCGGCGGCGTACGCGGCCGCCGGCTCGCTCGTCGGGGCGGCGGCGACCAGTTCGAGCACCCGTTCGGCCGCCGGCGCGGCCCCGTGCGTCCGGGCCGACAGCAGTGCCGTCGCGCCGGCGATGACGCGACCGGAGACTCGGGGGTCCCGTTCTACCGGGGCACGTTCGACCACGTGCCGGCCAGCCACGACGTCAGCCGCCCACTCGAGCGACCGCTCGAGGAAGTCCGCCGGCTCGAAGGCGGCATCCGCGATCCCGAGCTCGAAGGCCTCCGGGCCGCGGAGAAGCCGGTTGTTCTGCAGGGGATTCGACACCATCACCCCGAGCGCCTTCTCGACGCCGATCAGCCTCGGCAGCAGGTACGCCCCGCCCCAGCCGGGGACGAGGCCGAGCGAGACCTCGGGCAGACCGAGGGCCGGCACGTCCGTCCCGACCGTGCGATAGCGGCAGTGCAGCGCCAGTTCGAGGCCACCGCCGAGGGCCAGACCGTTGACGAAGGCGAAGGTCGGCTTGTCGGCGGTGCTGATGCGTCCGTAGACCGCGTGGCCGTGCCGGGCGATGGCCAGCGCCTGTTCGCGCGTGGTCACGAACGGCATGGCGGTCACGTCGGCGCCCGCGCAGAACGAGTAGGGCTTGCCGGTGATGCCCACCGCGACGACGTCGCCGCGGCCCAGCGCCGCCGCCACGGCGGCATCGAGCTCGGCCAGCCCCTCGGCACCGAACGAGTTGGGCCGACGATGGTCGGCCGCGTTGTCGAGGGTGATCAGGACCATCGTCCCGGCGTGTCCGGGAAGGTCGACGTCGTGGCTGCGGGAGTGGGTCACGACCTCGGGGGGCGCCGTGTTCATGCCGCTGCTCCGGCTGGCGCGCCGGTGGCGAGGCGCCGCCTCCGGGTGATGGGGGTTCTCCCAGACGACGCTCGCGCCCATCCCGAGGCCGACGCACATGGTGGTGAGTCCGTACCGGACGTCGGGCCGACGTTCGAAACCGTGTGCCAGTTGAGCCATCAGGCGCACGCCGGACGCCGCCAGGGGATGGCCGATGGCGATCGCGCCGCCGTAGGGGTTGATGCGCGCGTCGTCGTCGGCGAGCCCGAAGGCATCGGCGAACGCGAGGACCTGGACGGCGAACGCCTCGTTGATCTCGATCAGCCCCAGGTCGGCGATCCCGAGTCCGGCCTTGGCCAGCGCCTTGTGGGTGGCGGGCACCGGCCCGTAGCCCATCGTCTCGGGCGGCACGCCGGTGAACGCGAACGACACCATGCGCAGCTTCGGGCGGAGGCCGAGCCGCTGCGCGGTGCCACCGTCCATCAGCAGGGCGGCGGTGGCGCCGTCGTTCAGTCCGGCGGCGTTGCCCGCTGTGACTCGTCCATGTGGGCGGAACGGGGTCCTGAGCCCGGCGAGCGCGGCCAGGGTCGTGTCCGGACGGGGCTGCTCGTCACGCGTCACCAGGGTCCAGCCGCCGTCCTCGGCGCGCGCCGACATCGGTACCAGGTGCTCCTCGAAGTCACCGGCGGCGAGCGCGGTCGCGTAGCGCTGCTGGCTGGCCAATGCGAACGCGTCGGCGCGCTCCCTGCTGAGCTGCGGGTACTGGTCGTGGAGGTTCTCCGCGGTCTGACCCATCACGAGCGCCGAGGGATCGACGAGCCTCTCTGCGACGAACCGCGGGTTCGGGTCGAAACCCTCGCCCATCGGGTGATGGCCCATGTGCTCGACGCCGCCGGCGAGCGCGACATCGATGGCGCCGACGGCGATCGAACCGGCGGTGGTGGTGACGGCGGTCAGGGCACCGGCACACATGCGGTCGATCGCGTACCCGGGCACCGATCGGGGCAGTCCCGCCAGCAGCCCGGCGCTTCGACCGAGCGTCAGGCCCTGGTCGCCGGTCTGGGTGGTCGCCGCGATCGCGACCTCCTCGATCTCGTCGGTGGAGAGTCCCGGATTGCGTCTGATCAGCTCACGCAGACAACGGACGATCAGATCGTCGGCCCGGGTGCCTGCGTACACGCCACCCGCACGCCCGAACGGGGTGCGGACGGCGTCGACGACGACGACGTCGCGCAACGAGCGGCCGTTTGCCGGCCCGGTCACGAAACGCCGCCGGGGGTCTCGCCACCGGGATCTCGCCGCCGATGCCTTCGACAGAGGGTGCCGCAGCCGGGGCGGGCGGGGTCGGCAGCGCCTGGGCCAGACCCTGGGCGACCAGATCGATCTGCCAGGGCCGCGCACCGTCAGCAGACAGCCGGCGGGAGACGCCTGCGCTCGTCGGCTCTGGTGGCGACCACGCCAGCCGGCGCACGAACTCGGGGGTGATGAGGTTCTCCGCGGGGACGTTGTGCTGCTCGGCCAGGTCGAGCACCACGGCGCGGCAGCGCTTCAGGCGGGCGGCGGCGTCCGGGCGTTGCCGGTCCCAGACCCGCGGCGGCGGCGGGCCGTCCCCCGGTTTGGCGGTCGGGGTGGGGAGCTGGTCCTCGCCGAGTTTGCGGGTCTGGACGAGGACGTCCCACCACCGGCCGATGTCGGCACGCCCTCCGTTGCGCCCCGTGAACCCGCGGATCCGGCCGAGCTCGGCGGGCGTGTCGAGTTCCGACGTCCCGGCCTCGACGATCGCCTGATCGGTGAGCAGGCGCGACGGGGACAGGTCACGTCGACGCGCGACGGCGTCACGTTCTGTCCACAGCGCGCGGATGGCGGCCAACTGCCGCCGATCGCGGGTCTTGTGGATGCCCGAGGTCCGTCGCCAGGGCTCCGCTCGCACGGTCGGCGGTTGGGCAGCCTGGGCGATGACGTGGGCGAACTCCTGCCTCGCCCATTCGTCCTTGCCCGTGGTCACCAACTCGTCGGCGAGGATGTCGCGCAACTCGACGAGCACCTCGACGTCGAGCGCGGCGTACACGAGCCACGGCTCGGGCAGCGGGCGGCGGGACCAGTCGGCGGCTGAGTGACCCTTCTCGAGCGCGAGGCCGAGGGTCGCTTCGACGAGCGGTCCGAGGCCGACCCGTTCACGGTTGAGCAGGCGGCCGGCGAGTTCGGTGTCGAACAGCCGGGTCGGCACCAGCCCGATCTCGGCCAGGCACGCGAGGTCCTGGTTCGCTGCGTGCAGGACCCATTCGACGTCACGGATGACCGCACCGAGCTCGGACAGGTCGGGACACGCGATCGGGTCGATCAGCCACGTGCCGCTGCCGGCCCGGCGGAGCTGGACCAGGTAGGCGCGCATGGAGTAGCGGTAGCCGGACGCGCGTTCCGCGTCGATCGCGATCGGACCGGTGCCGCCGGCGATGGCGGCCACCGCTCTCCGCAGTGCATCCGGGGACGTGACCACCTCGGGGACGCCGTCGCGCGGGAGGAGGAGTGGGGTCGCCGCGGGCGCGGCGTCGGGGGTGTCGGTCTCCGTCACATCGGGGAGGTCGGTCGGCTGCACGGACGCACTCACCCGGTCGATGTTACCCGTGGGTAACCCGGCGTCCGGGCGATCAGCTCGGCCGACGTCAGAAGCGGGCACGCCGGCGAGGCTGCAGCGTCGACACGCCGTCGGGGACGCTCGGGAGCCCGGCGGCGGTCGCCATCAGGTCACCCCACGCCAGCACGTGACCGGCGATCAGATCAGGATCCGAGTCGTCCTCGCACAGCGCGGTCGGCGTCCACGACGCACGGATCTCCACCTGCGCCTGGGCCGGGTCCTCCACCATGCCGCCGAAGCCCTCGCTCGACACGCGCGTGACCGTGCCCGAGAGCGCGTGCTGGTCGGCACCGCGGACGGTCAGGGCCTCGGTCAGCCAGGACCACGCGACCGTGCCGAGCAGCGCATCCGTCACCAGTTCCGCCTCGACATCGGCCCGCACGTAGGCGACCAGCCGGAAGGTGCCTTCCCAGGCCTCGTGGCCGGCCGGGTCGTGCAGCAGCACCAGTCGGCCGGTGGCGAGTTCGTCGTCGCCGACCACCACATCGGCTGTGATCGCGACCGTGTGAGGGGCGATCCGGGTGGGTGCAGGCGCCTCTTCCCACTGGAGTTCCGGGCGCAGTCGGACAGCGCGGATCGCCGCGACTGCATCATCGAAGTTCTGGACAGAACCCCTCACCGTGGGCACGAGGGGGAGCCTATGTCGGGACGCGGACACCGACGCCGTGCGACGCGCCGCAGCTCATCGGCCGACTCGTCGCTAGCCTGCTCGGGTGCCCGAGCAGCCTGCCGACCTTCTCGAACCGACCGACGAGCGTGCGTCAGCCGACGCCCCGGAGCCGACGTCGGTCCTGCTCCGCGCGTGCCGCGGCCTCCCGGTCGAGCGCCACCCGGTCTGGTACATGCGCCAAGCGGGCAGGTCCCTGCCGGAGTATCGCAAGCTCCGGGCCGGGATCGGCATGCTCGAGTCGTGCTTCCGGCCCGACCTCGTCGCCGAGATCACGATGCAGCCGGTTCGCCGCCACGGCGTCGACGCCGCCGTCCTCTTCTCCGACATCGTCGTGCCGCTCGCCGCGGCCGGCGTCGGCGTGACGATCGAGCCCGGTGTCGGACCGGTGGTCGCGTCGCCGATCCGCGACGACGATGCCGTGGCCGCGTTCCCCGCGCTCGATGCCGAGCAGGTGGGGCCGGTGGCCGACGCGGTCCGGCTCCTGGTCGCCGAGCTCGGTGCGGCCACTCCGGTGATCGGGTTCTGCGGGGGACCGTTCACCCTGGCCAGCTACCTGATCGAGGGCGGACCGAGCCGGGACCACCTGCACACCAAGGCGATGATGTACGGCGCTCCCGAGACGTGGCACGCCTTCGCCGGGAAGCTCGCGGACATCGCGGCCACCTTCGTGGGCGAGCAGGTGCGTGCCGGCGCCGGAGCGGTCCAGGTGTTCGACTCGTGGGCGGGAGCGCTGTCGGAGGCCGACTACCGCAGGTTCGTGTTGCCGCACACGACGCGCATCTTCGACACCGTCCGGGCGCTCGCGGTCCCCGGGATCCACTTCGGTGTCGGGACCGGTGAACTGCTGGCGGCGATGACCGAAGCCGGCAACGACGTGGTCGGTGTCGACTGGCGGGTACCGCTTAGTGCCGCCGTCGAGCGGACGGGCGGCACGCACCCGGTGCAGGGCAACCTCGACCCGGCACTGCTGTTCGCGCCGTGGGACGCGCTGCGCTCGGCTGCGGAGCGCGTCCTGGCCGACGGAGCAAGCGCACCCGGCCACGTGTTCAACCTCGGTCACGGCGTCCTGCCCAGCACGGATCCCGACGTCCTGAGCCGCCTCACGGAGTGGGTGCACGAGCAGCCGGTCGCTGCGAGGTGATCGTTCCGGGCGCCCATGTCGTGGTCGTCGGTGGCGGCATCGCCGGGCTGACGGCGGCGTTGCGGCTCGCGAAGCGTGGGTACCGGGTCGAACTGCTCGAGGGCTCGCCCCGCACGGGCGGCAAGCTGCTCGGCGGGTCGATCGCCGGAATGCCGGTCGACCTCGGCGCCGAGGCGATGCTCGCTCGCCGGCCGGAGGCGTTGTCGCTCGCTCGCGAGGTCGGACTGGGCGATCGGTTGCGCGATCCCGGCACGACCCGGGCGGCGCTGTGGGCGCGCGGCGCGTTGCGGCGCTTCCCGCGGCCGATGGTGCAGGGAGTGCCGGGCGATCTGGACGACCTGGCCGAGACGGGCATCCTGAGCGGGACCGAGTTGGCCCGCGTACGACGCACGGTTGACGCGGCGGTCGAACCTCCGACGGCGGACGTCTCCGTCGGGGCCGCGATCACCGCTCGGATGGGGACCACGGTGGTGGATCGGTTGGTCGAACCACTGCTCGGCGGTGTCTATGCCGGGCGGGCGGAGGAGCTCTCCCTGCAGGCGTGCCTGCCACAGCTCTGGCCGGCACTGGTCGAGGGGTCCACGCTCATCGACGCCGTGCGCGCCGCCACCCCGGCGGCCCCGAAGGCAGGCGAGCCTGATCGACCGCCGGCGCCGGTGTTCGCCGGGATCGAGGGTGGCGTGCACGAGTTGGCCGCGGCTGTTCGTGCGGCCGCCGAGGACGCGGGCGCCCGGGTACGCACGGGGGTGACGGTGCGAGAGCTCCGGCGAGCGGCGGACGGATGGGAGCTGGTCTGCGGCTCGACTCGGGATCCCGAACTCGTACGGGCCGATGCGGTGGTCCTCGCCTGCCCGGCCGCGCCCGCTGCTCGGCTGTTCAGCGCTGAAGTGCCGGTCGCCGCGCACGCCTTGGCGGAGATTCCCTATGCCAGCATGGCGATCGTGACGTTGGCGGTCCGCCGGGACTCGACGTTGGCCGGGTCCGGGTTCCTGGCCGGCGCCGGCAGCCTGGCGGCGGTGAAGGGCGGGACCTACTCGACCACCAAGTGGCCGTGGCTGGCGGAGCACGCGCCGAACGGTGTCGTCGTCGTCCGGGCGTCGATCGGACGCCGAGGCGACGAACAGGTGCTCCAGCGCCCGGACGAGGAGTTGATCGAACTGGCCCGATCGGATCTCGACCACGTCCTCGGCACCGACGGAGTCGGACTGGGCGAGGTGGTCGACGCCGGCGTCACCCGCTGGGGCGGTGGCCTTCCCCAGTACACGGTCGGGCATCTCGAGCGGGTCGAGCGCATCCGAGCGGCAGTGGCCGGAGTTCCCTCGTTGGCGATCGCGGGCGCCGCCTACGACGGCGTGGGCATCCCCGCCTGCATCGCGAGCGCCGAACGGGCGGTCGCCGACCTCACGGGTGCGTGAACCCCCGCGACAAGGTCCGCCGGGGAGCGGGGATCATGGCCTCATGACCGACGCCGTTCCCGCCCGTCCCAAGGCTCGCGACCTCAACAACGTCATCCGCTACACGATGTGGTCGGTGTTCGCGGTGTCGACGCCGCTCGGCGACTCCGACCGGTCCCTGCTGGTCAAGGAGGTCGAGGCCCTGCAGGGCGACCTCGCCGACGCCGACGTGGTGATTCGCGGCTGGTACGACGTCGCCGGGCTTCGTGCCGATGCCGACATCCTGGTGTGGTGGCACGCCGAGACCATCGACGCACTGCAGGACGCATACTCCCGGTTCCGCCGGACCGCACTCGGCCGGTCGCTGACGCCGGTCTGGTCGAACGCCGCACTGCACCGGCCGGCGGAGTTCAACAAGAGCCACGTGCCGGCGTTCCTGGCCGGCGAGGAAGCACGTGCCTACATCTGCGTGTACCCGTTCGTGCGCTCGTACGAGTGGTATCTCCTGCCGGACGAGGAGCGCCGGGACATGCTGCGCGAACACGGCCAGATGGCGCGGGAGTACGCCGACGTCCGGGCCAACACCGTCGCCAGCTTCGCCCTCGGCGATTACGAGTGGATCCTCGCGTTCGAGGCCGACGAACTCCACCGGATCGTCGACCTCATGCGCCACCTGCGGGCCAGCAGCGCCCGCCGTCACGTGCGCGAGGAGCTGCCGTTCTACTCCGGCCGGCGCCGTGAGATCGCCGACCTCGTCGGGGCGCTGCCCTAGGTCCCTTCGCCGGGTCAGCCCGCGGCGTTCTCGCCCGCCGGCTCGAAGGTCATGCTGATCGAGTTGATGCAGTAGCGCAGGTCGGTGGGCGTGTCGTAACCCTCACCCGCGAACACGTGGCCCAGGTGGGAATCACACGCCGCACAGCGGACCTCGGTGCGCACACTGCCGAACGAGCGGTCCTCGATCTCGACGATGCGGTCACCGGCGAGTGGGCTGAAGAAGGACGGCCACCCGCAGTGCGATTCGAACTTCTGGTCGGACCGGAAGAGTTCGGTGCCGCAGGCGCGACACCGGTAGATGCCGACGGCCTTGTTGTCGGTGAGTTCGCCCGTGAAGGCTCGCTCGGTACCGGCCTCGCGCAGGACCTTGTACTCCGCGCGGGTGAGTTCCTCACGCCACTGTGCGTCGGTCTTGGAGATGCGTTGAGCTGTCATGACTCCAGTCTGCTGATCGACGCAAACGGGCCGATCGTGGGGTGGCTCGGGCCCCGTGGCGTTGTCCACAGGCCGGTCCCACGGATCGACGTCGGCGCGGCCGGCTCGTCTAGCGTCGTGGCGACGGATCCGATGGCCGCCGACACCTGAGCGGCGCGATGTACCGATGCTGAGCCGGGAGGCCCGCGATGGGTGATGTGCAGGTCACGCCGGGCGAGATCGACGACTTCGCCAAGGCGGTCGCGAAGTTGCACGACGACTGGATCAAGCCCGACTTCGCAGCCGGACGGCTCGGCCGCGCCACCGTCGCCGCGCCCAGCTTCGGCAGTTTCGCCGCCGCCACGTCGGCCGACAGCGGGTACGCCGCGAAACTCGACACCTACCGCACCGCCTTCCAAGCCCTGGCGGGGCTGCTCGACGACGTTCGTCAGACCAGCGCGGCGATCGCGAAGAACTACCAGACCGCCGAGGCCTTGGCCGATGCGTCGGTAGCCGACGTCGACAAGGCACTGGCGGAGTCGATGTCGGACGACGGCGGGACCGCCGGTCCACCGGTGACCTGACCGAGCGAGGTGCACGACGTGAGCAGCGGATCGCCAGACAGACAGGGGAATCGACGTGGGTGAGTTCGACAGCGTGAAGCAGGCCAACGTGATCCTGCTGTTGCGGGGGGAGCGGTTCTCGGGGTGCGACCTTCCCGACGACTCCTCCCGATCGGTCCCGAGTGCTTCCTCGATGACCACGAATGCCGAGGCCTGGCAGGGCGTCGGCACGCAGGCCACGGGCGTGGCCGACGATCTCGACAGCGCACTGACCCAACTCCTCAAGGGTTGGGAGGGGAAGGCCGCCGACGAGTTCTCGAAGAACGTCGAGAAGGTGGTCGCCTTCGCACGTGCGATCGCCCATCACGCCGATTCCGACAACCAGGCTCCGGCAGCGGGCGGGGCGAGCTCGTTCGCCCCAGCGAGCACCGACCGAGGCTACAAGCAGGTCTTCACCGACTTCGGCGCGCACATCACGACCTACACGGGCACGTCCAAGGCGCCGGGACTGCCGTGGCAGAAGGGCAACGGCTGGTGGTGGAAGTGGTACGACAACCCACTGCACTTCAACTACGAGGTTCGCGATGACGGCGGCGTCGTCCACGGCGACATCAACGGCGACGGCTTCGTCGACTTCATGAGATCGCACAACATCCAGACCGACGACGCGAGCGACTTCCTGGTCTCACACCCGTTGCCGAAGGACTGGGACGAGGCGGTCAAGGCGTTCGAGGCGAAGGAGTACAACACCAGCGAACAGAACGACTGCCGGCGGGCCGGCAACGACCTGGCCGCGAAGTACCAGGACCTGACGAAGAGCATGAGCGCCGCCCCGCAGGCCCCGACCTTGAGTTCGACCGGCGGTATGCCAGACACCGGCGGTCTCGGTGGTGGCGGCGCCGGTGGCGGGGGCGGTGGGTTCGGCGGCGGCGGGAGCGTCGGCGGCGTCAGTGGATCCGGTGCCGCGGGCAACCACTTCGCCTCGCCTGACCTGGGTGGCACAGGCGGCACAGGCGGAACCGACCTCGGTGGCACGGGTGGCACCGACCTGGGTGGCACGGGTGGCACCGACCTGGGTGGCACGGGTGGCACCGACCTGGGCGGCACGGGTGGCACGGATCTCGGGGGCGGCAACGGCGGCGTCGGGACCGGTGGCGGTTCGTACGGCCCCGGAACCGGCGGTATTTCGGCCGGTGGCTCCTCCGGTTCGGGCTCGGGTTCTTACGGATCTGGCGGCAGTTCCTATGGCTCAGGCACGTACGGTTCCGGCGGATCGGGGGGCGGCTCCTACGGGGTGGGCGGTTCCGGATCGACGTCGGGCGTGGCGGGCTCCTTCGGCGGTGCCGGCGGGTCCTACGGTGGCGGCTCCTACGGTGACGGCTCCTACGGTGCCGGTTCATCCGGGTGGACAGACGGGGCCACCGATGTCGACACCGGCGGCGACCTGGCCCGCTACGACGCCAGTGGGGCCGGTGGCGGTGCGTTCGGGACGTCGAGTGCCGGCGGCGCGTACGGCTCTTTGGGCGCCGGCTCGAGCGGACTCGGTGCCGGCACCGGGTCGGGCGGTATCGGCGGCTTCGGCGGCGTGGGTGCCGGTGGATCCGGATCGAGCGGCTCCGGCCTCGGCGGTGGGTCACTCGGAGGCGGAGGGTCGGCTGGCGGGAACCTGGCAGCACTCGGCGCCGGCGGATCGACCGCCGGGGGAGGCACAGGCACTAGCGGTAGCAGCGGCGCTGGAAACGGCGGCGCCGGAAGCGGCAGCGGTGGCGGAAGTGCCGGCGGCGGCATGATGGCGCCGATGATGGGGGGTGGCGGCGCCGGCGGTCAGGCCTCCGAGCACCAGACCTGGCTCATCGAGGACGAGGACATCTGGGGTGCGCGGGACGACGACGCAGCACCGCCCGTGATCGGCGGCTCGATCTGAGCCGGAGCTCGTGCGACGCGCGGTGCCCTCAACAGGCTGACCTGGCCCGTCGTGCCGGTCGCCTAACGTGGGCCCATGGCGAAGATCCCGGCGACCATGGTCACGGCAGGTGACCACGAGGTACGTGTGTCCAGCCCGGACCGCATCATCTACGAGGCCACGGACCGCACTCCGGTCATCACGAAGCTTCAGGTGTGCGAGTACTTCGCCCTGGTCGGGGACGCACTCGTACGGGCCATCGGTGAGCGGCCCACTGCCATGGAGCGGTGGCCGGACGGCTGGCGCGAGGGCATGCGTCTCGCCGTAGGGCCCCAGGATCGGGACGGCGATGGCTTCTACCAGAAGCGGCTGCCCAAGGGCGCGCCCGACTGGCTCGAAACCGTGCAGGTGCGAACCCCCAACGGCCGGCCCATCGACGAGCTCTGCCCGACCGATCCGGCAGCCTTTGTGTGGGCTGCACAGATGGGGACGCTGACCTTCCACCCGTGGGCGGTGCGGCGAACGGACCTCACTCATCCAGACGAGCTGCGCATCGACCTCGATCCGGACCAGGGTGCGACCTTTGCCGACGTGAAGCGCGTGGCCTTCGCTGCCAAAGAGCTGCTCGACGAGGTCGGCCTGACGGCCTACGCGAAGACGAGCGGAAGTCGTGGGATCCACGTCTACGTCCGCATCGAACCTGCCCACACCTTTCAGGACGTGCGGCACGCCGCCATCGGGCTCGGTCGTGAACTCGAACGGCGAGGTGCCGGCGTCACCACGAGCTGGTGGCGTGAGGAGAGGCCGGCTGGATCGGTGTTCATCGATTTCAACCAGAACCTCGAGGATCGTTCGGTGGCAGGCGCATGGTCACTGCGAGCGAGACCTGGTGCTCCTGTGAGCACGCCGCTCACCTGGGCGCAGTTGGCCGACCTCGAAGACCTCCGTGCGTACAACCTCACGACGGTGCCGGCGCACCTTGCGGAGGGCGACCCGTGGCAGGACATGGACGAGGTCGCGCAGTCGCTCGACCCCCTCCTTCGTCTGTGGGAGTCGTTGCCGGGCGGCGAACTGAACTTCCCACCCGACTACCCGAAGCAGCCGGACGAGCCGCCACGGGTACAGCCGAGCAAGAAGGTCGCAGCACACTGGGACGAGCAAGGTCGCCGCGTCGAACCGTCCTAGGACGACGGTAGGGCAAACCGCCCGGCCGGGCCGAACTCGGGCGACGCCGAAAGCACACGCCTGAGCGCCGGGTCGGCGCCGCACTTCTGCCCGACTAGCGGTACACCCGGCCCACCGATCAGCTCGCTGACGGCTGGTCTTTCGAAGGCTCAGTCTTCGAGGGCTCTGCCGGCGACTCAGCCGTCGAAGCAGCCGGTGCCGCCGGGGATCCCTCGTCCTCGCTGGCGTTCTCGTCCTCGACTCCCACCTCGGGCAGGTGCAGCAGCGGCACACCGAGGCGCCGGCGTGCCTTCGACGCCCAGTCGACGTGGAAGAACTCCGACACGAGGTGCGACCTGGTGAGCACGATGACCTCGGACGCCTGGTGCTCGACGACCGCCTTCGCCAGCGCGTCGACCGGGTCGATGTTCGTGACGTCCCCGTCGGCATGACCGCCGGCCTCGATGATGCGCTCGGTGCTGTGCTCGAGTGCACGGTGGCTCGCGTCGACGATGTCGCGCTGGATCTCGCTGAGATCGACGTCGGGCAGCAGCACCGGCGCGCCCCCGAACGGTTCGTTCGCCGCCATCGTTCCCAGCGACGCCTCGACCCGGCCGGCGGCGTCGTCCACCGGCAGGATCACCCAGTACCGCGTCCGCTCGGCCGTCTGATCACGCAGCCCGACCACTTCGGTGGCGTCCGCCTTGCTCATCTCGCGTTCGATCAGAATGACGACGTCGTACATCGGGTTCCCTCCCGGGCAGATTCCACGGTGGACCGAAACGTACCCCACGGCGATGGCCCGAATCTCGGGCCGGCGTCCGGGTCCGACGCCCTCCACGCTCCCGGTCGGACCGGCTCCGGTTCGGGAACGCCGATGGTTCCGGGGTGGGCAGAGAGGTCACACTGAGCGCATGCAGCTGCCTGTGATGCCGCCCGTGTCCCCGATGCTGGCCAAGTCGGTCCCGACGATTCCCGCCGGTGCGTCCTACGAGCCCAAGTGGGACGGCTTCCGGTCGATCGTCTTCCGGGACGGCGACGACGTCGAGTTCGGCAGCCGCAACGAACGGCCGATGACACGCTACTTTCCCGAGCTCGTCGAGGCGGTCAAGGCCGAACTGCCCGACCGGTGCGTGATCGACGGCGAGATCGTGATCGCGACCGACTCGGGTCTCGACTTCGACGCGCTGCAGCAGCGGATCCACCCCGCGGTCTCGCGGGTCCGCATGCTGGCCGAGAAGACGCCGGCTTCCTTCATCGCCTTCGACCTGCTCGCGCTCGGGGACGACGACCTCACCGGCCGGCCGTTCGCCGAGCGCCGGGCCGCGCTCGAAACGGCATTGGCCCACGTCGCGGCTCCGGTTCACCTCACCCCGGCGACCCACGACCTCGAGGAGGCGAAGCGGTGGTTCGTCGAGTTCGAGGGCGCGGGCCTCGACGGCGTGGTGGCCAAGCCTCTGGACGGCACCTACCAGCCGGACAAGCGGGTCATGTTCAAGATCAAGCACGAGCGGACGGCCGACTGTGTCGTCGCGGGCTACCGGCTGCACAAGAGTGGTCCGGACGCGATCGGTTCGCTGATGCTCGGCCTCTACACCGACGCCGGCACGCTGAACTCGATCGGCGTGATCGGTGCCTTCCCGATGGCAAGGCGCCGGGAACTCTTCGCCGAACTACAACCGTGGGTGACGACATTCGACGAGCATCCGTGGAACTGGGCCGCCCACGAGTCCGGCGATCGGACGCCCCGCAAGGGTGAAGGGTCACGCTGGAACGCCGGCAAGGACCTCTCGTTCGTTCCGCTGCGCCCCGAGCGGGTCGTGGAGGTCCGGTACGAGCACATGGAGGGGGAGCGGTTCCGGCACACCGCCCAGTTCAACCGGTGGCGGCCCGATCGCACCCCCGAGTCGTGCACGTACGAACAGCTGGACCAGCCGCTGACGTTCGCCCTCGACGACATCGTGCCGGGCCTGGGCTCGACATCCTGACGGGTGCGACACATGCAGCCACGCGGGATCACTCGTCGACGAGCAGCCACCGGCCGAGGAGATAGCCGTCCTCATCGAGGATGAGACTTGCCGGCCCCCAGCGCGACATCGGCGCCAGGACGTCCGTGCGGAGCATGCGTTCGGCCTCGCCACCGCGCAGGAACGGCGCCAGCGTCAGGCACACCTCGTCCAGGAGTCCGGCCGCGGCGAGGCCGCCGACCAGCATCGGCCCACCCTCACAGAGGATCCGGAGGTGACCGCGGTCGGCGAGCGCGTCGAGGACCGCGGCCAGGTCGAGCTCGTCGTCGCCGCACACGGCGACGTCGACCCGCTCCGAGAGCTCGTCGCGCCGGGCTCGCGGCGCCGCCGCCGTGGTCACCACGATCGTCCGGGGGTCGGCGAGCACGGCCTCACCGACGTCGAGTCGCCCGCTCACCACGGCGATCGGCGGCGGTGCGACCTCGTGGCCCGCGTCGGCCCGAGCAGCGGCGTACAGCGGATCGACGGCCGCCGGCCCGTACCCCTCTGCCCGGATAGTGCCGGCCCCGACGAGCACCACGTCGGCCAACGCGCGCTGGAGGGCGAACAGTGCCCGGTCGGTGGCGTTGTTGATGCTTCCCGACCGGCCGTCCGGGCCCTGCGCCGCGCCGTCGAGTGTGGCGATGAAGTTCGTTCTCAGGAAGGCAGACCGACCCGGCGGCGGCTCCGGCATGACGTACAGGTGGGCGAGGTCGGCCACCGAGCCCGGTTGCTCACTGGTGGCCGGAAGGAGTTGACGCACCGTGTCATCACACCACGCGCCGCGACGTCGCAGTACGGTGTCGTCACGCGTGCCGACACGGTGCGACAGATATCGGAGGTTGCGATACATGGGCGAGCCGTACACGAAACTGTTGAGACTTCCCGCCGGCACGAACAAGCCGACCTCCCTGCCCACGAGCTCTACTCCCGGTTTCAAGGGTAAGAAGAAGCATGCCCTCAAGGAGACCGCGGCCACCGGCGAGCGGCTCGCCGACCTCCAGGAACGCCTGTACGCCGCGGGCCGGACCGGTGATCACCGGCGGCTGCTCGTGGTGTTGCAGGGGATGGACACCGCGGGCAAGGGCGGGACGATCTCGCACGTGGCCGGGACGATGAACCCGCAGGGGCTCGCGATCAGGTCGTTCAAGGCGCCGACCGCCGAGGAACGCGAGCATGACTTCCTCTGGCGGGTACGACGTGCCCTGCCGCCCGATGGGATGGTCGGCATCTTCGACCGCTCGCACTACGAGGACGTCCTCGTGGTCCGCGTCCACGAACTAGCGCCACGGTCGACCTGGTTCAGCCGATACGAGTCCATCAACAACTTCGAGGCCGACTTGGCCGAAGCCGGCGTCACGCTGATCAAGTGCTTCCTGCACGTCTCACCCGAGGTCCAGCGTGAGCGGCTCCTCGCCCGGCTCGACGACTCCACGAAGTACTGGAAGTACAACCCGGCCGACGTGGACGAACGCGGGTTCTGGGGCGAGTACGCCGCCGCGTACGACGACGCGCTGGTCAAGTGCTCGACCGACGTGGCGCCCTGGTTCGTCATTCCGAGCGACCACAAGTGGTATCGCAACCTGGCAGTCGCGCAGCTCGTCCTCGAACATCTCGAGGCGCTCGATCTGAGCTGGCCGGAACCTGACTTCGATCCCGACACGGAGAAGGCACGTCTGCGGCACTCGTCGACGACCGAACCGGTGGCCAAGCGGCCAGCGGCCCGCCAGCGTGCGTCCGCCAGGAAGAGCGCCAAGGTCGCCAAGTCGAAGGGCGTGCGTCAGGCGGCCAGCATCCAACCTCCGTCGTCGGCCCGTCGCGGTCGGCCGTCAGCTGCTCTGGCCGCGAAGAAGCGGCGCAGCTCCTCGTCGATCTGAGCTCACGTCGGCCGAGTCGGGCAGCTGGGGCTGGCGGAGCACGACGAGCGAGCGTGCGGTCACCGACAACTCCGAACCGGCGGTGAGCTTCTTCCTGCGCGATGTCGTGTGGTCGGTGTCGAGCGCGGGCTCCCAGGTCATCCCGGGCTCGGTGGGCGGGAGCGTGAAGGCGATGTCGGACGCGTCGGCGTTGAACATGAGCAGGAAGTTGTCGTCGATGATCCGCTTGCCCCGGATGTCGGGTTCGTCGATCGCCTCGCCGTTGAGGAACACCATCAGCGCCTTGGCGTACCCGTTCGTCCAGTCGGCCGAGTCCATCGGCGTCGCGTCGGGGCGGAGCCACACGATGTCGGCCATGTCCTCACCCGATCCGCGCCCGTCGAAGAACCTCCGGCGTCGGAACACGGGGTGGTCGCGTCGTAGCGCCATCAGGGTCTGGCAGAACTGCAGCAGCTTGGTGTCCGCGCTCTGCCAGTCGATCCACGAGATCTCGTTGTCCTGGCAGTACGCGTTGTTGTTCCCGCCCTGGGTATGACCGGCCAGGTCACCGTGGGCGACCATCGGCACGCCTTGACTGAGGATCAGCGTCGCGAGGAAGTTGCGCTGCTGCCGTGCCCGCAGCGCCAGGATCGTCTTGTCCGTGGTCGTCCCCTCGACGCCGCAGTTCCACGAGCGGTTGTGGTTCTCGCCGTCGTTGTTGTTCTCGAGGTTGGCCTCGTTGTGCTTCTCGTTGTAGGACACGAGATCCCGCAACGTGAAGCCGTCATGGGAAGTGACGAAGTTGATCGAGGCGTACGGCTTGCGGCCGTCGGCCTGGTACAGGTCGGCGGAGCCGGTGAGTCGCTCGGCGAACTCGCCCAGCGTAGAGGGCTGTCCGCGCCAGAAGTCGCGCACGGTGTCGCGGTACTTGCCGTTCCACTCGGTCCACAACGGTGGGAAGTTCCCGACCTGGTAGCCGCCCTCGCCGACGTCCCACGGCTCCGCGATGAGCTTCACCTGGGACACGATCGGATCCTGGTGGACGAGGTCGAAGAACGCCGACAGGCGATCGACCTCATGGAACTGGCGGGCTAACGTGGCGGCCAGGTCGAAGCGGAATCCGTCCACGTGGCACTCGGTCACCCAGTAGCGCAGCGAGTCCATGATGAGCTGCAACACGGCCGGGTGGTTCATCTTCAGCGAGTTGCCGGTACCGGTGGTGTCGAAGTAGAACTTCTTGTCGTTGGTGAGCCGGTAGTAGGTCGCGTTGTCGATGCCGCGGAAGCCGACGGTCGGCCCGAGGTGGTTGCCTTCGGCCGTGTGGTTGTAGACCACGTCGAGGATGACCTCGATGCCGGCGCGGTGCATGGCTCGCACCATCGCCTTGAACTCCTGCACCTGGTTGCCCCGTGGCGCGTCCGGGTTGGAGTACTCGTTGTGCGGGGCGAAGAACCCGATGGTGTTGTAGCCCCAATAGTTCCGGAGCCCCTTCTCCTGCAGGGTGGCGTCCTGGACGAACTGGTGGACGGGCATGAGCTCGATCGCGGTGACCCCGAGGGACTTCAGCATCTCGATCACGGCCGGGTGATACAGGCCGGCGTAGGTGCCGCGATCGGCCTCGGGCACCTCGGGGTGCAGCTTTGTCAGGCCACGAACATGCGCCTCGTAGATGACCGATTCGTTGTACGGATGCCGAGGCGGGCGGTCGTCCTGCCAGTCGAAGAACGGACTCACGACGACGGAGGTCATGGTGTGGCCGAGCGAGTCGCTGTCGTTGCGGACGTCGGGAGCACCGAAGTCGTAGGAGTAGAGGGCCTGGTCGAAGTCCATCTCCCCGTCGATCGCCTTGGCATACGGGTCGAGGAGGAACTTGCTCGGGTTGAACCGGTGCCCGTTCTCGGGTTCGTACGGGCCGTGCACGCGGTAGCCGTAGCGCTGGCCGGGGGAGATGTGGGGCAGGTAGCAGTGCCAGACGAACGACTCCCGTTCGGTCAACTCGATCCGGGTCTCGGCACCGTCGTCATCGAGCAGACACAGTTCGACCCTCTCGGCGCCTTCGGAGTAGAGGGTGAAGTTGGTGCCGGCGCCGTCGTAGCTTGCGCCCAGTGGGTAAGGCACTCCTGGCCAGACTTCTACCATCGGGGTGTCCTTTCGCCGTCGGTCACGGAGCGGGCGGTGTTGCACCGACGGGCGTGCTCAGTCCCCGTGGGCCGGTCAGCCTACAAGCGTGGCCTTACCCGCCAGGACGTAAGGTCAACCTCAGGCGTGCAGTCCGCACTCCGTCTTCGACCGACCGGCCCAGCGTCCGCTGCGGGAGTCCGCACCGTCCTCGACCGGCGTCGTGCACGGCGCGCACCCCACGGAGGGATAGCCGTCGTACATCAGCGGGTTGACCAACACACCGTTTTCTTCGATGTAGGCGGTGACGTCGTCGTCGGTCCATTCGACCAACGGCGAGATCTTCACGGCCTGCTGCTTCGGATCCCAGCGCACGACGGGCGTCAGGGCTCGTACCGGCGACTCGACTCGACGGACGCCGGTCGCGTAGGCGTGGTAGTTCTCCAGCGCCCGGCGCAGCGGTGCGACCTTGCGCAACTGGCAGCACAGCTCGGGATTGCGGTCGTGGAGCTTCGCGCCGAGCGTCGCGTCCTGCTCGGCGACAGTCTGGGTCGGGCGGATGGTGATCAGGCGGACGTCCATGGTCGCGTCGACCGCGTCCCGGGTCCCGATCGTCTCGGCGAAGTGGTAGCCGGTGTCGAGGAAGACGACGTCGACGCCGGGAGCCACCGTGCTGGCGATGTGCGCGAGGACCATGTCCTGCATCGAACTCGTGACGCAGAACCGGTTGCCGAACGCCTCGACCGCCCACGCGATGACCTCCTGCGCGGACTTGCCCTCGAGGTCCCGGTTGGCCTGGCGGGCCACAAACTCCAGTGTTTCGGCGCTCGCTCCTGCCCACCGCCCCTCGGAAAGCCGACGGTCGGTACGAGGTGCGGGGACTGCGGGTCGCCGGTCGCGAAACTGCAGGCTGGAGACGGGTACGACGCTTGCCGGTGATGCACTCACGGTGTCAGGGCCTCCTCGTCGGCTCGCAAGCTCCACGTTGCGAAACGCTCACCGTCCGTGCGTTCTTCCAGATATCGGCGAGTGATTTTCTCGACGTAGTCGGTGACCTGGTCTGCCGTCACCTTGAGCCCACGGACCTTGCGTCCGAACCCGGCGTCGAGCGCGAGTCCGCCGCCGAGGTGCACCTGGAAGCCCTCGACCTGGTTGCCGGCGTCGTCGAGCACGAGTTGGCCCTTGAGTCCGATGTCGGCCACCTGGATGCGGGCGCAGGAGTTCGGGCAGCCGTTGACGTTGAGCGTGATCGGCGTGTCGAGATCGGGAATACGCCGTTCGAGTTCGTCGACGACAGACGCCGCACGTGCCTTCGTCTCGACGATCGCGAGCTTGCAGTACTCGAGGCCCGTGCAGGCCATGGTGTTGCGCCGCCACGCCGACGGCCGGGCCTGGAGACCGAGGGCGTCCATCGCGGTGACGAGCGGCTCGACCCGGTCACCGGGCACGTCGAGGATCAGCAGCTTCTGGTGCGGTGTCGTGCGGATCCGATCGCTTCCCGCGGCCTCGGCGGCGTCGGCGATGGCGGCGAGCTTCGTGCCCGACACCCGTCCCGTCGTCGGCGCGAAGCCGATGTAGTGGGTGCCGTCCTTCTGCGTGTGCACGCCGACGTGGTCACCAGGGACGGCCGGAACGTCCGGAGCAGGCCCGTCGATCAGCTTCCGCTTCAGGTACTCCGTCTCCATCACCTCGCGGAACTTGGCCGCTCCCCAGTCGCTGACCAGGAACTTGATGCGGGCCTTCGTCCGCAGCCGCCGGTAGCCGTAGTCGCGGAAGACCGAGACGACGCCCCACCAGACGTTGGCGACCTCCTCGATCGGCACCCACGCACCGAGTCGCTGGGCGAGCATCGGGTTCGTCGAGAGCCCGCCGCCGACGAACACGTCGAACCCGGGCCCGTACTCGGGATGGACGACGCCGACGAACGCGACGTCGTTGATCTCGTGGGCCACGTCGTGCGAGGGATGCCCGGTGAGCGCGGTCTTGAACTTGCGCGGCAGGTTCGAGAACTCCGGGCTGCCGATGTAAGTGTCGACGATCTCGTTGATGGCCGGCGTCGGATCGATGATCTCGTCCTCGGCGATGCCGGCGACCGGTGACCCGAGCACGACCCGCGGGCAGTCGCCGCACGCCTCCGCGGTCGAGAGGCCGACGTCCTCGAGCCGCTTCCAGATCGCCGGGACGTCCTCCACCCGGATCCAGTGCAGCTGGACGTTCTGCCGGTCGGTGAGGTCGGCGGTGTCGCGAGCGTACGTCGTCGACACGTCCGCGATCGCGCGGAGCTGGGCGACGGTGAGCTGACCGCCGTCGATCCGGACCCGGAGCATGAAGTGCTTGTCGTCGAGCTCGGCCGGCTCCAGGATGGCCGTCTTTCCGCCGTCGATGCCCGGCTTGCGCTGGGTGTAGAGACCCCACCAGCGCATGCGCCCGCGCAGGTCGTTCGGGTCGATCGAGTCGAAACCCCGCTGGCTGTAGATGTTCTCGATGCGCGCCCGCACGTTGAGTGCGTCGTCGTCCTTCTTGAACTGCTCGTTCGCGTTGAGCGGCTCACGGTGCCCGAGCGCCCACTGGCCCTGTCCTTTCGCTCGCCCGGCGGCACCACGGCCGGCCGAAGCGCGGCCGGCCGCCGGCGAAGCGGCCGCAGGGCGGGGGGAGGGGCTGCGCTGCTCAGTCATCGAGATCCCAGAGGAGGTGGTGCACGGGCGACCGCGGCGTTCGGGTGAACGGCGGGCCGGCGTACGGAACGGGCGAGCGGTTCGGCTGGATCAGAGCGCGTGACAGCGTGCGCTGGCGTTGCGACCGAGGTCGACGTGCAGGCGCGCGACGAGCTTCTCCAGGCTGGGCATCAGTCGAACTCTGCCGTAGCGAACGCTCTCGAAACCCCCTGGTCTCACACCTCGGACCTACGTCTTGACATGTGGACGACTCAGCTGATGTCCAGCCCCGGATAGAGCGGGTTGGCTTCGAGCAGTTCGTCGGCCTGTGCCCGCACCCGGGCCGCGAGCCCGTCGGCGATCCGGTATCCGGCCTTGGAGGGCTGGCCGCTCTTCGCGGTCGTCGGTGACGTACCGGTGAGGGTGGCGATGCTGAGTTCGGCGACCTTGTCGAACTCCGCCGCCCCGAATCCGCGGGTCGTGAGGGCCGGCGTGCCCATCCGGACGCCGGAGGTGTACCAGGCGCCGTTCGGGTCGCGCGGGGTTGAGTTCCGGTTGGTCACGATGCCCGCATCGAGCAGCGCCGACTCCGCCTGTCGCCCGGTCAGGCCGTACGGCGCGACGTCCAGCAGCACGAGGTGGTTGTCCGTGCCGCCGGTGACGAGCCGAGCGCCACGGGAGGTGAAGCCCTCGGCGAGTGCCTTGGCGTTGTCCGCGACCGCCTGGGCGTAGGTCTGGAAGTCGGGCTGCCGGGCTTCCGCGAGCGCGACCGCCTTCGCCGCCATGACGTGCGAGAGGGGGCCGCCCAGGACCATCGGGCAGCCCTTGTCGACGGCTTCGGCGTACTCGTCGGTGCAGAGCACCATGCCGCCGCGAGGTCCGCGTAGGGACTTGTGGGTCGTCGTCGCGACCACGTGGGCAAACGGGATCGGGTCCTCGTCGCCCGTCAAGACCTTGCCCGCGACGAGCCCGGCGAAGTGCGCCATGTCGACGAACAGCGTGGCGCCGACCTCGTCCGCGATCTCCCGCATCTTGGCGAAGTCGATCCGGCGCGGGTAGGCCGAGTAACCCGCCGTCAGGATCAACGGCTTGAACTCCCGCGCCATCGTCGCGATCGCGTCGTAGTCCACGAGCTCGGTCTCCGGATCGGAGCCGTAGCTGCGCTGGGCGAACATCTTGCCGGAGATGTTGGGCCGGAAGCCGTGGGTCAGGTGACCACCCGCATCGAGCGACATACCGAGCATGCGCTGGTTGCCGAGTGAGCGCCGCAGGGTCTCCCAGTCGGCGTCGGTGAGGTCGTTGACGTTGCGGACACCGGCCTCGGCCAGCGCGGGGGACTCGACCCGATGGGCGAGGATCGCCCAGTAGGCCACGAGGTTGGCGTCGATGCCGGAGTGCGGCTGGACGTAGGCGTGCTGCGCCCCGAACAGTTCGCGCGCATGCTCCGCGGCGAGCGCCTCGACGGTATCGACGTTCTGGCAGCCCGCGTAGAAGCGATGGCCGATGGTGCCTTCGGCGTACTTGTCGGAGAGGAACGAGCTCATCGTGAGGAGAACCGCCGGCGAGGCGTAGTTCTCGCTGGCGATGAGCTTGAGCGAGGCGCGTTGGTCGGTGAGCTCCGCGCGTGACGCGGCGGCGATCCGTGGTTCGACGGCCTCGATCACGCTGAGCGCGTTCCGATAGGCGGCGCTCGCGGCGTCGACGAGAGTGGGGGATGCAACGGTGTCGGTCATGGTGGTCTCCCAGAGCGTGCGGACAGGTTCGGCGTCGGTGGTACTCGACGTTGGCACCCAGGCGCGCGGTGCAGAGGTCGTCCTCACGGTGTGAGCTGGTCCATCAGCCGCTCCCCGGTGGTACTCCACCTGCGTTGCGCCAGTCGCGACTGCGGCCGAGCGTAGCCGACCGGGGGCCCGGGCGATGGGCTCGTTCGTGCTCGGCCCGGTGTCGCCGAACCCCGCCGCACTAGGGTTTGACGCCATGGGGCAGGAGTCGGCGGAGTCCGCAACCGGACACCCCGCTGCCCCGGACGGCCCGCGCACCGACGAGCAGAGTGCACGTGACGACCCGTCCGCGCCGGGTCGACGTTTCTGGCGTCAGCCCCTCGAGCCCGAACTCGCGGACCACGACGCGGAGCGCGCTGCGGACCCAGAGCCCCGACGGCCTGTCCGCACCGGGATCGGAGACCGAGGACGCCACGCGGTCCACGCCGCGGTGGCGCCGCAGCCACCTGTTCCGAGTCGTGGCGGCCACCGTGCGAGCCAGCATGGAGTACCGGGTCACCGGGTTGGCCGCCGAGGCGGCGTTCTTCGGCGTGCTCTCACTGCCTCCGCTGGTCTTCGGACTCGCGGGCACGATCGGGTACGTCGTCGGCATCTTCGGCAACCAGACCGTCGAGAGCGTCAAGCAGGGGCTGGTCCAGTTCGCCGGCCGGGCGCTGACCCAGGACACGGTCAATCAGGTGATCGTGCCGACCCTGAACGCCGTGCTCGATCGCGGTCGAGCCGACGTGATCTCCATCGGTTTCGTGCTCGCGCTCTGGTCGGGCTCCCGGGCCCTCAACGTGTTCATCGACACCGTCACGATCATGTACGGCATGCGCGGGCAGCGCGGGATCGTCAAGACCCGTGCCATCTCGTTCAGCGTCTACACGGTCGGCCTGTTCATCTCGGTGACGACGCTGCCGCTGCTGCTCGCCGGTCCGGGGCTCGTGCAGGAGATCCTGCCGAACGGCCTGGAGCGTCTGGCGGATCTGTACTGGCCGATCGTCGTCCTCGGCTCGATGCTGCTGATGACGAGCCTCTTCCACTGGGCACCACCGGATCGCCTGCCCTGGCGGTACGGGCTGCCCGGCGCCGTGGTCATGTTCGTCATCTGGTTCGGCGGCAGCTACGTCCTGCGTACGTTCCTCGGTGCCTCCATCGGAGGTCAGTCCACGTCGATCTACGGGCCGCTGGCAGCCCCGATCGGTGTGCTCGTCTGGCTGTACGTCATCTCGATCGCCGTCCTGATCGCCGCGGCGCTCAACGCCGCCGTCGCTCAGGTCTGGCCGCCGCGACGCAAGTCGGGACCGGACGACTCCGACGTATCCGGCGAGGTGATCGAGCCGGCGGAGAACGAGTCGGGGGAGAACGAGTCGGGGGAGAACGAACGCGCTGGTACCTCGGCCGACTCCGCCGAGCCGGCCGACCGCCCGGTGCGACCGTGACCGCGATCAGAAGCTCCCGGCCGGCGTTCGTGCTCCGTGCGCTGATCGCCGCGGTCGCGGTGGTCACCGTGGCGTGCATGCCCGCGTCAGGTCCGCAACCCGGACCGACCGGGCTGTTCAGCGACGGTCTGGCGATCGACTCGGCGAACTCCTCGCTGGTCGTGATCCCGGCTGGGAGCCCCGCCCGCTTCGTCGCCGGCTCGCGCGTCCTGTCCGATCCCGCGTCCCGAAGTGGCCGGACCGCGGCGCTCGACACCGCCGGCGACCGCCGGTGGCTCGAGAGCGGCGGGGTCCCCGGCGGCCGCGAATTCGCCTCGATGAACCAGCAGGCCCTGCTCGACCTGCGCTCGCTCACCGCGGCCGACGGCGCGGTCATCGCGGGTTGGACGCCGGCCTGGCGTTACGTCTGGCCACGTGACGCCTCGTTCGCGGTCGCGGCCTACGCGGCCACCGGCCATCACGACGACGCCGTGCGCGTCCTCTCCTATCTGGCCCGGATCGCCCCGGCAGACGGCCGGTGGCAGGCTCGCTACCTCCCCGACGGGTCCGGCGCCGCGCCGGACGGGCGCGGCGTCCAGCTCGACGGGGCCGGGTGGGTGCTGTGGGCTACCGGTGAGTACGTGGCCGGCGCGTCACCGAACGACCCGGTCGGGACGGCCGCGGAGGTCCGAAAGCTGTGGCCGATGGTGTCCTCGTCGGCTGATGCGATCGCCTCCTCACTGGATCGCAACGGTCTGCCGCCGGCCTCGCCGGACTACTGGGAACGCCGTGAACGGTCGCTGACCCTGGGCATCGCCGCGCCCGATCTGGCCGGATTGCGTGCGGCCGCGACGCTGGCGGAGACGGCGGGCCGCCCGGGCGACGCGGCCCGATGGGCTGGTGCCGCTGACCGCCTCCAGGCTGGTATGGCGCGGCAGTTCGGGACCGACGGCTGGCACCGGACCAGGGGCGGTGAGTTCGATGCCGCGGTGACGTTCACCCTGCCGCCGTTCGTCCGACCAGCCGTGACGGGCCCTGCCGCCGTGCTCGACGAGGCCTTCGCCGCGATTCGCAACCCCAACGGCGGCGTGCGACCGGGTGCGAACTGGCATCGGGACGGCGTTTCGTGGACCCCGGAGACCGCGCTCTTCGCGCTGGCCTTCGCGGCTACCGGCGACCGGGCGAACGCCGAGTCCGTCCTGACCTGGTTGTCCGATCATCGGACCGGCCTCGGGTCGCTGCCCGAGAAGGTCAATCCGGACGGGTCGCCGGCCGCCGTGGCGCCGCTCGCGTGGACGGCCGCGCTGGTCCTGCTCGCGTCGAGCGAACTCTGACCTTCATCTCCTGGTCACCCACGGCTCGCCGCGCTGCGATACATGTGGAGCGCGCCCACCGAGGACGAGCGGACGACACGATGAGCATCCTGGACGACCAGCTGACCTGGTTGTACGACAAATAAGGCGTCGGCGAACTGACGGTCGAGGACCTCTACGACGACGATCCCGTCCTGCGGGCTGCCGACGGAACACTCGTGGACACGTGGCGGGAGGGGTATCCGGACGACGAGCGCCTCGACCGTGACGAGTACGACCACACGAAGCGCCTGCTGCAGATCGAGCTCCTGAAGCTCCAGAAGTGGGTCCGGGCCACCGGCGCCCACCTCGTCGTGCTGTGCGAAGGGCCGGACGCCGCCGGCAAGGGCGGCACCATCAAGCGGTTCATGGAACACCTGAACCCGCGCGAGGCGCGAGTGGTGGCACCGGAGAAGCCGACCGACACGGGCGGGGTATGGAGGCTGCGGTAGTCGTCGAAGACACCGAGCTTCCGGGCGCCGTAGGAGAGGTTGTTGAACGGCAGGTGAACGTGGCGTCGACGTCCGGTGGCGACGTTCGGCCCGGCGCCCGGCGATCTCTGTCAGGATCCGAGGTCATGGACATTCGGGACGAGCTGGCGGCGATGACCTGGTCCGAAGAGGACGTGGACTACTTCCTCGACCCCGCGCGACCGAGCTGGGCGCGGTTCGACGCGCTGACCGGGTATGTCCCGAGCGACATCGTGATCCGCGACGGCGTCGACGACAGCTTCACGATCAACAGCTACGAGGATCTCGGCGCAGGTGCGACCACGGACCCACGGCATCGTCCGGTCGCCCGGCGGACGGTGCGCTACCGCGAGAACCCGTGTCGCATCAACACCTACGGCGACAGCTTCACCCAGTGCCACCAGGTCAGCGACGGCGAGACCTGGCAGGAGGTGCTGGCCGCACACCTCGGCGAGCCGATCCGCAACTTCGGCGTCGGCGGCTTCGGTGTGTATCAGGCCTTCTGTCGGATGCGGGCGATCGAACCCGCCTCACACGGCGCCGACTACGTCGTCCTCAACATCTTCGACGACGACCACGTCCGCAACCTCGACACGGCGCGGTGGTTCCGCGTCGGCGCCTTCGCCACGGCGTTGGGGGACGACATCCAGCCGATGTTGCACGCGAACCCGTGGGCGCACCTGCGACTGGACCCGGCGTCCGGGACGTTCGTCGAGGTGCCGAATCCGCTGCCGACCGAGGCTTCGCTACGGGCGTTCGCCGATCCGGTGGCGGTGGTGGCCGCGTACGCCGACGATCCGGTGGTGATGCTCGATGCCCTGAGCCGAGGGATCGCCGTGGGCGACGTCGGTCCGCTCGAGGCGCTGGCCGCGGCGACGGGCCTGGCCACGGACCTTCGCACCGGCGACGTGGCCACGGCCGCTGCGGACCTTCTCACCGCGATCGGGCTCCGGGCCACCCTGGCCACACTGGCAATGGTTCGCGCCTTCGTGGCCGAGCAGGGAAAGCAGCTGCTCGTCCTCCTGAGCTACAGCGCCGACTCCGTGGTGGAGGCCCTCGAAGGGCGGCCGCGATTCGATCAGCTCCTGGTCGACGACCTCGTCTCGCACCGGGACCTGTTCGTGGACGGCCTGGAGGCTCATCGGCGTGACGCGTCGGCCTTCGCGCTGCCGGCCGATCGCTACTGCGACCGCTACTACAACGGCCACTACACGCCGAGCGGCAACCACTTCTTCGCCTTCGCCGTGAAGGGTGCGCTGGTGCGGTGGCTCGACCCGGCACCGGTGAGCTACGGAGGACAGGGGCCGGCGGTCGGGCCTGCGGCCGGCACGCTGGCCTGAGCGACGGGCTAGGTTCGGGACATGACGAAGGCAGTGTCGACCTGGTCCCTGCACCGCACACTCGGCTCGTTCTGGGCCACCGATCCGGTGACCGCCGAGCGATCTCCGGCGACCGCGTCCGAGGTACCGGCGCCGACGGCCGGTATGGCCCTGCTCGATCTGCCTGCCGAGCTGAGCCGCCGCGGTTACGACATGGTCCAGATCTGCCATTTCCACCTACCCACCCGTGACCGCGCTTATCTGACCGAGCTGCGGGCGTCGCTCGACGCGTCCGGCATCGAGCTGGACGCCGTCCTGGTCGACGACGGCGATCTCACCCACGCCACGGAGGCCGACACCCACGAGGCCTGGATCGGCGGGTGGCTGGAGGATGCGGCCTTCCTCGGTGCGCATCGGGCCAGGGTGATCGCCGGCAAGTCCAACCCGACGCCCGAACGCCTCCGGGCGAGCTCCGACCGGCTGACCAGGCTCGCGCAGCGGCACCCGGAAGTGCGGGTGGTCACGGAGAACTGGCTGGCGCTGATGCCGACGGCGGCCGACGTGCACGCGGTGCTCGACCCGACCGAGGGTGCCGTCGGCTTCCTCATCGACCTCGGCAACTGGAAGGGTCCCGGCAAGTACGCCGAACTCGACTCCGTGGCCGGACTGGCCGAGACCTGCCACGCCAAGTGCCACTTCACCGATGGTGCACCGGATGCCGAGGACTTCGAACGCTGCTTGACGATTCTGCGAGACCACGCCTACGCCGGGCCGCTGGCGCTGATCTACGACGGCGCCGGCGACGACGAGTGGGCAGCGCTCGAGGTCGAGCACGCGATCACGGCGTCGGTGGCCGTCTGACGACGCACCCGGACCAACGGCGGGTCGGGCGAATCGGCACGTGAAGTCGCGGATTCCGGGGGAGCTGCCGTCGGTTCGGGCTGGGCCGGTCGTTCGACCGTGTACCGGGAGGTTCGACCCTGGCTCAATCGTGCCGGCGGTGGTCCTCGATCACTGCATCGAGGACGTGCCGAGCGACGCCCGCAGCAGCTGGATCGGTGTCGAACTGGCCGGCCACGGTGATGAGGGCCTTCCACAGCGTCCAACCACGACCACGCTCCCAGGTGGCGGCGTCGAGTGGGAGCCCAGCCCGGAACACCTCGCGACTCTGCCCGTCGAAGAAGGTCCAGGCGATGGCGAGGTCGCACGCGGGGTCGCCGACCCCGGAGCAGCCGAAGTCGATCACCGCCGCGAGCCGGCCGTCGTCGACGAGGAGATTCCCCGAAGCGACGTCGCCGTGGAACCAGACCGGTTCCGCCGTCCAGGTGCTCGGCGAGCGCGGTGTCCCAGACCTCGGTTGCCGCAGCAGTGTCGATGCCGTCTCCGAGGATGTCGATCGCACGCCGGGCCTCGTCGTCGTAGGTCGAGAGTGCGCCACCACGGAAGAAGCTGTGCGCACCGGCGGCCGGCCCATCGCTCGCATCGATCGCCTGCAGGGCGGTCAGGAAGTCGGCCAGCGACCTCGCGAACGCCGTGCAGGTCGTGAATCGTCGCGACCGCCGCGGTCTGTCCAGACAGCCATCGCAGGACCGACCAGTCGAACGGGTAACCCTCACCGGGTAGTCCGCGAGCGAGCGGCGACGGGATCGGCAGCGGCAACTGGGGCGCGAGGTACGGGAGCCAGCGGTTCTCCTTGGCGACCTGCGGCGCGTACCCGGCCGCGCTGGGTAGTCGCACGGACATGGAGTCTCCGAGGTGGAAGGTCCGGTTGTCCCAGCCGTCGTACTCGACCGGGGTGACGGGGAGCGACGCCCACTGCGGGAACTGGTCGGCGACCAGGCGCCGCACCAGCTCGGCGTCGATGACCGGACGTACCTCGGGGACCGCGTCGGCAGTGGGCTCCGTCACGAGCTGACGGGAATCAGTTCGCCGGCCTCGATGGCCACCGGCAGCTGGTTCTCGGTCGGCGGAAGTGGGCACGTGGCGAAATCCGTGTAGGCACAGGGAAGGTTGGTCGCTCGATTGAAGTCGAGGGTCACCTTGCCCTGTGCGTCCGGGGCGTCGATCGCGAGGGAACGGTTCGCCGCGTACGTCGTCACGCCGGACGTCGCGTCCGTGAAGAGGACGTAGAGGCTGCCCGGTGTCGCCCCGTTGAAGGCCGTCAGGCTCAGGGGCTGCCCATCGACCTCGAACTCGAGCCGACCGGGGGAGTCGTACACGTGCTGAAGGCCCTCGACGGCGGCACCGACGGTGACGGGACGAGGTTCGTCGAAGGGCACGTACCGTGCCGGGACGGCCCAACGAGGGTCGGGGTCGTAGGCGGGTGTTCCGGTGAAGGTCAGGCGAAGTGGGTTCTCCGGGTGCCGCGGCCGGACGATGTCGTAGCCGCCACGCTTGGCGATCTCGACGATCGCGTCGTCGAAGGCGACGTCGATCCCGCCCCGCTCGTCGATGACGCCGAACGCGTGCTCACCGTGAACCGGTGTCCCGTCGACGATGAGTTCCTCCGCGTCGGCGAGGACGACGCGAGGGCCGCGCTCATCCGTCGACCAGGCACCGGGAACGTCGTCGAATCGCTCCGGCTCGTCGGACAGCCAGTGGATCCCGGTGATCGCGAGGAAGCCGTGGGGCGCGGCGAGCCTCGCTTCACGATCGGCATGCCAGCTGCGCCACTCGTCGGTGAACCTGCTGAGTTCGGTGTCCTGAACGGTCATGTCCAGACAGCAACCGGACCACGGCCGAGTATTCCGGCCTCGACGCAAACGTGGACAACGGCGAGCGCTCACGTGGGGCAGTCGAGCGGCCGGGCGGGAGCGGAAACCGCGGGCTTTCGACCGGCGTGGCGCGGCGTCGTCACCGCTACCTTGGAAGGTCGAGCGAGCGGTTCGCTCCCCATCCCTGGAAGGAGCTCGAGCATGGCCGTCAACGTCGATGTGCAGGCAGAGTTCGTCGATTTCTCCGGTCAGATCGTCACACCCACGGACTCTGGCTACGACGAGGCCCGCCGGGTCTACAACGCGATGATCGACAAGTCCCCGGCGCTGATCGCGCGGGTGCGGACCAAGGCCGACGTGGCCCTGGCCGTGAAGGTGGCCCGCGAGCACGGGGTCCTGCTGGCGGTTCGTGGCGGCGGCCACAACGGTGGCGGGCTGGGCACGTGCGACGACGGATTGGTCATCGACCTCGCCGCGCTCGACTCGGTCGAGGTGGATCCGGACGCACGAACGGTGACCGTCGGCGGCGGATGCACCTGGGGGCAGGTGGACAAGGCGACCGGCGAGCACGGACTCGCGACACCGAGCGGCATCATCTCCACCACCGGTGTCGGCGGATTGACCCTCGGTGGCGGGCTCGGTCACCTGACCCGTGCGTACGGTCTGACGATCGACAACCTGCTCGGCGCTGACGTCGTGCTCGCCGACGGGCGCGAGGTCCGCGCCAGCGCCGATCAGGAGCCGGACCTGTTCTGGGCGCTTCGCGGGGGCGGCGGGAACTTCGGCGTCGTCACCTCCTTCACCTTCAAGCTGAACGACGTGTCGCGCTTCGTCGGCGGCCCGACGTTCTGGGCGGTCGACCAGGGCGAGGAGGTTCTCAAGGCCTATCGGGAGTTCATCATCGGCGCGCCCCGAGAACTCAACGGCTTCTTCGCCTACACCACAGTGCCGCCCGCGCCGCCGTTTCCCGCAGAGCTGCACCTTCGGCCTGTGTGCGCCGTCGTGTGGGCCTATGTGGGTGGCGAGAGCGGTGCCCGGGCCGCCATGGCTCCCTTGTTGGACGCGCTTCCCGAGCCGCTGCTGCACGGGGTCGCACCGATGCCGCACTCGGCTCTGCAGGGTGCGTTCGACGCGCTCTACCCGAAGGGCCAGCAGTGGTACTGGCGGGCCGACTTCGTCAACGCGATTCCTGACCCGGCCGTGTCGATCCACCAGCGCTTCGGGTCGGCGCTGGCCACGTCCCAGTCGACCATGCATCTTTACCCGATCGACGGTGCTGCGCACGACGTCGGTGCCACCGACACGGCCTGGGCCTACCGCGACGCCACCTGGGCCTCGGTGTTCGCCGGCGTCGGTCCCGAGCCCGCCGACGCGGAGTCGATCCGCCGGTGGTCGATCGACTACTTCGAGGCCCTGCATCCGTACTCGGCCGGAGGCGCGTACGTGAACATGATGATGGACGAGGGCGACGAGCGTGTGCGGGCCAGTTACCGCGACAACTATCCGCGGTTGGCCCGGATCAAGGCGGCCTACGACCCGGACAACCTGTTCCGGGTGAACCAGAACATCTCGCCGACCGCCTGATCGGCTCACGCGGTCACTGCCGGCCGATCCCCGGGCGGTCTTCACGATCAGTGCCGTGCCGCGGGATCGCCTCACACGAAGCAGATACGCCGACGTAACGGCGCGACGATACGGTCGCGTCGTGGGCCGCGGCCGGTCGCGGCGCATCGTGAGGAGAGCAGATGTCTGACGAGTCGTCGTCGGTTGCCGCCGATGCCGTGCAGGTGCCGTTGGAACATGCGAGCGACGTCTCGGGCCTGGCCGGCTTGATCGCCGACGGCCGGCTACGGGTGGACGAGGTGGTGGCCGTCACCGGCAAGACCGAGGGGTGCGTGCCGGGCGAGACCAGCCGTGTCGATGCCGACCGCGCCATTCGCCGCCTCCTCGCCGAGCAGGGCTCGCGGACGGAGTCGCAGATCGCGAAGATCCCGATGGTCTTCACCTCGGGCGGCGTCGGCATCCTCGCACCCCAGGTCGTGGTCTACTCCCGGCGCCCGGCTCCGGCGGCTGCTGACGGGGTGTCCCGTCTCGCCGTCGGTACCGCGCGCTCGGCGGTGATGCAGCCGGAGTGGACCGGGACGTCACGGGTGATCGAGGTGACGGCCGACGCTGTGCGCGAGGCCGCTGCCGACGCCGGCGTCACCCCTGCCGACGCGGAGTACGTGATCGGCAAGGCCTATCACCCGTCCCAGCAGGACCTTGCTGCCGCCCGCACCGCCGGACGAACGGTCGCCGACCTCGACGACGGCACGCTGTTCCGCAAGACCAGCGGAAGCGCGGGCCTGGGCATCGGGGTCGCGCTCGGCGATCTCGCCGTCCCGGACGGGGACGACGTCGGTGTCCAGATGGATCTGTGGAGCGGTCGCGCATCGGCATCGGCGAACGCGTGGGAACCGGTCGGCGGGGACGGACCGCATACACAGGTCATCCTGCTGGGCAATCGCCAGGGCGCGGGCGGGCGGCTTCGGGTGGGTCATGCCGTGATCGCCGATCTGCTCGACGTGCAGGCGCTTCCTCGGGCCCTACGCCGAGCGGGACTCGAGGTCGGGCCCGGTCCGTTGACGCCGGCGGAGCGAGCGCGCGTGGTGGCGGTCTACGTCAAGGTAGGACCGCCGCCGGACGGACGGCTCCGAGGTCGTCGCCAGGTCGTGGAGAATCCGGCGTACGGCAGCGAGGTGAAGGCAGCGGTCGCGGGAATGTTCTCGTCCTGGTTGCAGGACAACGTCTTGTACATCTCCGGCTCTGCCACCCATCAAGGTCCTCCTGGTGGGGGAACACTCGCGGTCGTCGTCGACGTCGGCTGACCGCACGGTGGTGCCATCAGCCGTTGTGGTTCACGACGACGGTGGCGCCGGGAAAGTCCGCCGGCCACGGTGGAACACCTGTTCTCGACGCCCGCGTCGCGCGACCGCTTCGGCCGTACAGGTCGCTCGAACCAGCATGAAGCTGGCACCGTCGCCGACAGCCGGCCACGGGCGATGCCCGTCGTCGGTCCAGCGGGCCGGTTCGCCGGCGCCGAAGACCAGTGACTGGGCCAAGCGACGTTCGTCGGACCAACCGAACCGCTGCGCCAGCATCCAGACCTGTTCGAGGATGTCACCCTGCCCGAACGGGGTCAGGATGTCGGTGATGCTGTCGCTGCCGAGCGAGACGTCGACACCGGCGTCGAAGAGCAGCGGAACCGGGATGACGGATCCTCCGACACTCATCGTGGTGCTGACGCCGATCCGGCTCTCCGCCAGGCGGGCGGCCAGCGCCGACGCAGTTCGCTGGTCGGCGTTTCCCAAGGCACCCGCGTTGCTGAGGTGCACCCGACCCTGCCAACCGGCCTCGACGGTGCGGGCGATCACGCGGTCGAGTTCGAACAGGCCCAGGGTGCCCGCGTCGTGGAGGTGGAGATCGATCCCGACGTCGTGTGCCACCGCCAGACCGAAGATCGTGTCCAGGGTCTTCTCGATGTCCCCTTCGACCAGGGCCGGATCGAGACCGCCGATCACGGTCGCGCCGGCGTCCAGTGCCTGGGCCAGGAGCGGGACGATTCTCCCGTTCTGCAAGCCGTGTTGAGGGTAGGCGACCACCTCGACGGTGACGTCGTTCCGGTGACGGACCACCTCACCCACCCGTTCGACGTTGCGTGTGCCGACGACGTGATCGACGTTGCAGTGCGCCACGACCCTGGCGGTTCCGTGGGAGACCAGCAGATCCAGGATCGCGTTGCTGCGCACGGGAATGTCCCCCGACATCTCGGGCAACAGGCGAACTTCCTCAGCCAGCCAGTGCCGACCTGGAATCGGGGCGCGCCACGGGCCGCCGTAGAACGTCTTGTCCAGGTGCACGTGAGTGTCCCGTAGCGCCGGCAGGATGAGGAGTCCGTCGGCATCGACGACGAGCGAGCCGTCCCCTGGTGCCGGAACGTCCACGCGAATCTCGGCGAACTCGCCGCCGTCGACCCTCACAGCCGCGCGGCGGGTCTGCGTCGTGGCTCCCTCGTCGGTATCCACGATGGCGGCTTCCACCAGCACGTTGTCGAGCCAGTACGTCGGTGGCAGTGCGGAATCGATGACGGGGACGCTCATCTGCTTGGTCTCCTCGTGATCACGGGGGCAACTGTTCCACGGCGCCGTGCGCGTCGACCGTCACGCGAGCGCGCGTTGCCAGCTGGACAGGTTCGCCAGGACGGACCGGGCGACCCCGAACTCCCGCGCAGCAGCGAGCGCGTGTGCCCGAGCCGCCGCGTCGTCCAACCTGACCACCCAGCTGCCGACCGACCAGGCCGGTTGGCGGGCGATGGCCAACGGGAGAGCGGCCCGTTCGGCCGTCGATAGGGGAATCGTTGCCGCCTGGTCGTAGGCGTCGACGAACGACCGGATGTCGTCGCGCGCCTCCGACCCGGGAATTCCTTTCCCGGGCTCCAGGAGGAAGAAGTAGGCGGTGAGAGCGAGGTCGTCGATCCGCGGCCGCCTGCCCATGAAGCCGAAGTCGAGCAACGCCGTCGGCCGGCCGCCGCTGAACAGGACGTTGTCGTCCCAGAAGTCGCCGTGCACCACCTGGACGAGCTGGTCCTCGCGCAGCGGCGACTCCAGGGCCGACACGGTCTCGACATGGTCGACGACCGCGTCGGCGAAGACCGCAAGTGCCGGGTGCCGCCAGCTGCGGATGCGACGCGCTCCTTGACGCGTCGCCGCGAGCGCCTCCTCGGACGGGATGTGGTTCGCCTCCGGCATCCAATCGGCGGCTTGGGGCAACTCGACGGCGCGGAGCGTGTCGTGGACGCGGGCGAGCAGCGAGTGGCCGAGCCGGAGCAGCGGCGCGGAGTTCATCCGGTCCTCCCACGTCACGAACGGCTCGAGCTCGGCGGGCCGGCCGTCCGACAACTCGACGAGCGTCGTGCCGTCCGGTGCCGCCAGCGGCCGGACGGTGGGGATCCCGGCCTCGGCCAGTGCGATCCGGGCGGCCTGGATGGCGAGCAGCCGGGCCGTCGTCGTACGGATCGGGTGGATGCGTGCGACCAGCGGCCGGCCGTCGACGTCGAGACGCAGATTCGTCGTCCACCCGCCGCCGATGTCCTCCCACCCGTGGACAACCGGAATTCCGAAGCCCCGCGCGAGGTCGGCCACCAGCTCGTCGGAGCCGACAGCACGCTGCTCGAAAGGGGTCGGAGTCGTCCCTGTCGTCACGGTCACCGGCCACGGACGGCACCTTAGGCACCTCGCCGCCGGGCAGACGTGCCGCGTCCTCCACTGTGGCTCCGCGGTTCTCGAATCCGGACACACTCGACCGACGACGCCCATTCCTGCGAACTCCTCGCCAAAGGCACGTGTCTCATGTGACGATGACGCCACTCTCCGTCGTCGCCCGAGGCGGCGACGGTCGAGCAGAGCGAAGGGTGGCGGGCTTGTCGACTCGCTGGCGGACGGTGCCCGTGGCCGTCGCCGCCTGCCTGCTCGCCTGGTTGGTCGTCATGCCGGTTCAGTCGAGCCAGGCGGCGCCGACGGTCCCGTTCGGTATCCGCTTCCAGGACAACGACAACGGCGGGATCTCGCTCTTCGGCAACAACCTGCTGACCTGTCCGGCCTCCGACAGCCGGTGCGACGGCACGCGCGCGGGCACGGTCGGCCTCAACAACAACGGGTTCAAGATGGTCGACCTCGACGCGGACGCCGATCCGAGCACGGTGAACTCGTCGAGTTCGACGGTGACCATTCCCGACGGTGGCAGCGTGGTCTGGGCCGGCCTGTACTGGGGGGCACGGGCCAGCGCCGGAGCCGGCGGCACGTTGCGGGCCGGTGTTCGCACCCAGATGTCGCTGCGCGCGCCCGGTGGCAGCTACCAGACGATCACCTCGGCCCAGACCTTCGGACCGACCGTCGGAGACCAGGCCTACCAGGAGTTCGCGGACGTGACCGGCATCGTGCAGGGCGCCGGTAACGGTGCCTACTGGGGTGCGAACGTGCTGGCCGGGACGGGCGAGGACCGCTACGCCGGCTGGAGTCTCGTGGTCGTCTACCGCTCCCCGGACCTCCCGCTGCGGAACCTGACGGTCTTCGACGGATTCAACGACGTCGGCCAGGGCAATCCCCAGAACATCCAGATCTCCGGCTTCCGGACACCGCGCACCGGACCGGTCGAGACCTCGCTGGGGCTGATCGCCTACGAGGGCGACTTCACCACCTCCGGCGACCAGGCCAAGTTGAACGACACCTTGCTCTCGACCTCACCGCTGTCGAAGAGCAACAACTTCTTCAACGGGACGAACGACGACGCCGGCCGCAGCGTCACGACCCGCGTCCCTGCCGACGTCAACATGCTCGGCTACGACCGCAAGAGTCTCCCCGCCGCCGGGATCGGGAACAACGCGACCGCCGCGACCATCGCGTTGTCCAGCACCGGCGACCGGTATTTCCCGGGCGTCGTCACGACGGCGATCAACCTCTATGCCCCGGACTTCTCCACCAGTACGAAGACGGTGGCCAACCTCGGCGGGCGCGATCCGGCCTTCCCCGGCGACGAGCTCCAATACACCCTCACCTACAACAACACGGGCCAGGATCCGGCAGCGGAGTCCGTCGTCACGGACCCGATCCCCGCGGGCACCACCTACCTCCCCGGTTCCCTCGAGATCACCGCCGGAGCCAACCGCGGTCACCAGAGTGATGCTGCCGGCGACGACCGAGCCGAGTTTCTCGATGCCCAGAACGCCGTCCGCTTCCGACTGGGGACGGGTGCGTCCGGCACCGCCGGCGGAGTTCTGGGCGTGAACGAGTCGACCCAGGTGACCTTCCGGGTCGAGGTCCAGCCCGACGCAGCCGGCGGCACGGTGACCAACACCGCCGATCTGGGGTACCGCGCTCAAACGCTCGACCAACCCTTCACCTACCGGGTCAATCCCGCGGCCGTCAGTGTGGTCAGGGCCGCCGATCTCGTGCTCACCAAGTCGACGACTCCCGACCCCGTGGCCGCCGGGTCGACGTTCACCTCCGTCCTGACCGTGCGCAACCAGGGGCCGAACTCGGCTCCCGAGGGGTACGTGCAGGACCAGCTGCCCGACGGCACCTCCTTCGTCAGCGCGACACCCAGCTCGGGCTCGTGCCGCGAGAGCGACTCCGTCGTGGCATGTGACGTGGGCACCGTGGCCGTCGGCGACGTCGTCACGGTTCGTGTCGTCGGCCGGATCCCGTCGGGCTCCGACGCCATGTCGGCCGTCGACGTCGGCGGAACCCGCTCGGCTGCCTCCGACCCGAATCCGAACAACAACACCGCCGGGTCGACCGTGGCGATCGAGCGGGCCGCGGACCTCGTCGTGACGAAGACGCTGGCGTCCCCCGGCCCCTATCGGCCGGGCGACACGATTCCGTTCGACGTGACGGTCCACAACGACGGGCCTTCGGACGCCACCAACGTGACCCTGAGCGACGTGTCGGGCACCGCGGCGCTGAGCATCGAAGGCAACAACCGGCCGGCTCTGTGCTCGGCTGCGTCCCAGTGCACGATCCCGGTCGTCGAGGCCGGCGACTCCGTCACCGTGCGCTTCACCGGCAGCATCGACAGCGACTTCGCCGGCTCCGAGGTGACGAACACCGCGAGCGCCGTCTCGGATGTGCCGGATCCGAATCCCGGGCGCGCGACCGACACCCTCACGGTCCCGATCGCGGCTCCCCGAGCGGACCTCTCCATCACCAAGACCGCGTCGGCGCCGACGGTCGTCGCCGGCGGCCGCGTGTCGTACACGATCGTCGTGAGCAACGACGACGGTCCATCGACGGCCACCGGGGTGACCGTCGACGACCTGCTTCCCGCGGGCTTCACTGCCGTCAACGCCGCCACCACGCGCGGCACCTGCACGACCGGCGCGGACGTGACCTGCGACCTCGGCGACCTTTTCGTCGGCGCCTCGGCCACCATCACGGTCCTGGCCCAGGTCGGCCCGGGTGCCGCGACCGGCGCCCGGGTCAACATCGCCACTGTCGACGCCGACACCGGCGATCCAGTGCCGGGCGACAACTCGGCCAGTGCCCGCACCACCGTCACGGCCGAGGCGAACCTGGGCCTGGTCAAGACCGCGACCGCGGCGGTGGCGGGCGACCCGGTCACCTACACGATGACCGTCACGAACGCCGGGCCGTCGGTCGCCCGCAACGCGACAGTGCGCGACGACTACGCCGACGCGTTCGACTTCGTGTCCGCGAGCGGCCCCGCCGGAGCGTGCACGTCACCGGCGGCCGGAGCGGTGGAGTGCCCGGTGGGTGATCTGGCGGTCGGCGACTCGGCGTCGATCACGGTCACGATGGACGTTCCGCCGGACTTCGGCATCCCGCCCGGCCCGCAGTCCGCCACCGACACCGCGACGACGACCTCGGACGCCACCGACGCCGACACGAGCGACAACGAAGCGGTGTACCGGAGTTCGACCGCCGCCCAGGCGGACGTGTCGATCGTCAAGGACGCGCTGGCGACCGTGAACGCGGGTGGGACGGTGACATACACGTTGATCGTGGCGAACCGCGGTCCGTCCGCGGCCGCCGCCACGGTGGTGACGGACGACCTCCCCGACGGGCTGTCGTTCGAGTCCGCGACGAGTCCGTGCACCGAGGCCGACCGGACCGTGACGTGCACGCTGGGCACCCTCGCCGCCGGATCGACCAGGACGCTCACGGTGCGCGGGACCGTGCCTCCCGACGCCGACCCCGGGCAGCTGACCAACACCGCGTCGGTGGACTCGTCGACCCCCGATCCGACCGACTCGAACAACAGCAGCGGGGCGACGACCGCCGTGGCCACGGACGCGGCGATCAAGCTGGGCAAGACGCTGCTGACCTCGCCGCCCGACCCGCTGGCCCCCGGACAGGTGTTCGCGTTCCAGATCGACGTCACCAACACCGGTCCGTCCACAGCCCGAGACGTCAGCGTGCTCGACGCCGCCACGGTCGGACTCGCAGCCGACATCCAGGGCGACATCGGCCGCGACGATTGCGAGTTCACCGACAATGACCTCGTCTGCCGTCTCGGCGATCTCGAGCCGGGGCAGACGAAGACCTACTACGTCGTCGTCGCGTCCCTCCCGGATGAGGCATTGGGCACGTACACGAACACGGCGACGGCTTCGACTACCACGCCCGAGGCCGACCTCGACGACAACGTCGACAGCGTCGACTTCACGCTCGGCGCCCGCCGCGCCGATCTCGGCATCACCAAGACCGTCGCGCCGGACACGCTGGTGGCAGGGGAGGCGTTCATGTACACGCTGACCCCGACCAACGGCGGTGAGTCGACCGCGTCCGACACCGTAGTGACCGACGTGCTCCCGGACGGCCTGACCCCGACATCGGCTCAGACGAGTGCCGGCAGCTGCGCCATCACCGGGCAGCGCGTGAGCTGCGAGGTCGGTGACGTCGTGCCCGAGCTCTTCCAGGATTTCCTCGGCGGTGCCGTGACCATCGTGATCACCGGGACGGTCGACTCGGACGCGCCGGTCGGCCCGATCACCAACCGGGCCACGATCGACTCGCCGACGCCGGATCCGGGCCAGGTGCCCAACGAGGCGTCACTGACGACGAACGTCGTACGCCGAGCCGGCCTCTCCATCACGAAGCTCGCCGACCGGCCGACCGTGCCCGCCGGTGGGACGGTCGGGTACAACCTCGTCGTCACGAACTCCGGGCCGTCCACGGCGGCGGGCGTGGTCGTGACGGACGCACTCCCGACGTCCGTCACCCTGGACACGAGCGCCACGGACGCCCGTTGCCTGCCCGCCACGTCGCCGTTGACGTGCGCTCTCGGCTCCGTCCCGGCCGGTCAGTCGCGGACCGTCCGGGTGGTCGGGACGCTCGATCCCGATCTCGCCGCGGGGACGCTCTCGAACTCCGCGGCGGTGTCCTCGACCACGCCCGATCAGGACGACACCGACAACACCTCCATGGCGTCGATCGACACCACCCGCTCCGCGGATGTGCAGCTCGTCAAGACCGTCGACCAGTCCGGCGCGGCAGCGGGCTCCTCGGTGACGTTCACGCTGACCGCGACCAACGCCGGGCCGTCGACCGCGCGTGGGGTGGTGCTGCAGGACACGATGCCGACCGGCTTGACCGTGGAATCGCTCGGCGACACCGGACCGTTCACCTGTGCCCGGACCACGGGCACGGTCCGCTGCGAGGTGGACAGGCTCGGTCCGGGGCAGGCTGGCAGTGTGGCAGTGACCGCGCGAATCCAGCCCGGAGCCGCCGGGGGACCGGTCGCGAACAACGCCACCGTGAGTGCGGACACCCCGGATCCCGACGAGAGCAACGACCGGGCGACGGCAGACGTCGACGTGTTCGTGGTGGCGGACGTGCAGATCGTCAAGACCGTGCTGACTGCGGACCCGACGATCGGTGAGCCGGTGACGTTCGCCCTCGACGTGGTGAATCGCGGACCCCAGACCGCGCCGCAGGTCACGTTGAGCGACTCGCTGGTGCCGGGCGTGACGTTCGTGTCCGCCTCAGTGTTCGACGGCGCGGCCTGCCCGCTCACCCGCCCGGAAGACGTCGACGTGGTCACCTGCGCGGTCGGCAATCTCGCCGTCGGCCAGCATGCGCGGGCCCTGGTCACCGTGCTCCCCGGCGACGACGTGGACGCCGTGCCCAACGGCGCCTCGGTGGGCTCGGGCGCACTCGACGGATTGAGCGACGACAACTTCGACGACGCCACCGCGGCGCTCGCCCCGCTCATACAGACGCCGACCCCCACCTCGACTCCGACCCCGACCCCGACTTCTGGCCCGACGCCGAGCCCGACATCGACGCCGACGGCGACGACCGGATCGTCGAGCCCATCGGCGTCGTCGGGAACCACGCCGTCCGGCCCGCCCGGTACGTCGATGACCCCCGGCGCTCCGGAGCCGTCGTCGAGTGGAGCACTGGCCGGCACCGGTGCCCCGACGCTGCTTCCGCTGACGATCCTGGGTGTGGCGTTCGTGTCGATCGGCGCGATCCTGGTGCTGGGTCGTCGGCGACGACGGGGCGGCTCGCACCTGGGCTGAGCCGTCGTCGTGCCCGCGCTTCCGCCGCGTCTGTCGGTGACCTCGATCAGACTGGGGGCCATGAGCGTCGAATCGCGACACGTGAGCGAGTGGATCGACCGGCCGGCCGACGAGGTGTACGAGTGGGTCCGAGATCCGTCACATCTGCCCGAATGGGCGCCCGGGCTCGGCACGTCGGTCGAGTACGTGGGCGACGAGTGGTTCGTCGAGGGTGGGATGGGTCGAGTGCGGGTCGCCTTCGCCGCACCCAACACGTTCGGCGTGCTCGACCATGAGGTGTGGACGTCGACGGGCGAGACGTTCGCCAATCCGATGCGGGTGGTGCCCGCCGGCACCGGATCCGAGGTCGTGTTCAGCGTGCGCCGGGTGCCGGGTGCCACCGACGAGGAGTTCGATCGCGACGCCGGTGTGGTCAGGACCGACCTCGGGTTGCTCAAGCGGTTGCTCGAGCACGGCTGAGACGACCGGTCGATCGCCGGCCGGACCGTTCGTTAGGGTCCCCGGGTGACTCAGCCGGTCGTGCTCGGCGTGGACGCCGGCGGCAGCCATACCCGGGCAGTGTGCGTCGGCCTAGACGGCCGCATCCGTGCCCTGTCGCAGGCAGGCGGCGGAAGCCCGACGCACAACACGGATGCGCGTGACCAGGTGCTGCACGCGGTCGTGCAGGTACTGGGGCGAGCCGGAGTCGTGCCGAGGGACGTCGTCCACCTGACGGCCGGTCTGGCTGGGTTCAACCGGGACGAGGACCGGCAGTGGGCCGACGGATTCTTCGGCATCCGCGGGCTGGACTGCCCGCGTCAGCTGGTGAACGACACCGTGGTCGCGCACGCGGGTGCCTTCGCCGGGGGGCCCGGCGTCATCGTCGTCGCAGGAACGGGATCGATGATCCTGGCGATCTCGGAGACGGGTGAGCAGGTGCGAAACGATCGGTATCACCACTACGCCGGGGAGCGCGTCATCTGTCCTTCGATGCGTTGGCGCGCATCCTGATCGGCGACGAGGCAGCTGACGACGCGTTCGTCGCCTCGGTGTTCGAGTACTGGGACGTGACCGATCGGTCCGGGTTGCGTGACCGGATCGGGGAAGTTGCCGCGCGCGATCCCCACGACATCAAGCGCTTCTACGGGGGCATGGCGCCGCTCGTGACGGCCGCGGCGGCGCACTCCGAGCTCGCGTCGAGTTCGTGCGATTGGCTGGCGGGTCTGACCAGTGTCGGTGTCCGCCTGGTCGGTGCGCACGTCGAGGCCCGACCCGTCCCGGTGTCCATGGCGGGCGCGGTGGCGACCGACTCCGCACTCTCGAAGCGGGTCGCCGCGGCGCTGCAAGGACCAGCCGGTGGCTTCACCGTCGTCGACGCGAAGCTCGATCCGGTCCGCGGGGCAGCACTGTTGGCACTGCGAGCCGCAGGTGCGGAATCCGATGTCGTGATGACCAACCTGGGTCGACGCGAGGTCGGGTAGCGTCCGGCACACATCGACGAGAGGGGCGCGGGTGTCCGGCGACGACGTGGACAGGTACCTGGCGGCCGTGCCCGAGCCGCAGCGCACCACGCTCGAGGCCATGCGGCGGATGCTGGCCGATCTCCTTCCCGACGCAGAGCAGGGCATCGCCTACGGCGTCCCCTGCTTCAAGCTCAACGGGAAGGGTGTGGCCGGCTTCGGTTCGTATGCCGACCACTGCTCGTATCTCCCGATGAGTGGGACGGTCACCACCACACTGGCGGCTGAGCTGGACGGTTTCGTCTGCTCGAAGGGCTCGATCCAGTTCGGGGTGGACGAGCCGCTGCCCGCCGAGATCGTGGCCCGCCTGGTCGAGACGCGGCGACAGGAACTCGCACATCGATCCCGCTGACCCCGGTCGCCGGGCCCGGATCGGCCACGGCCTGTCAGGCGGAGAGTGCGTCTGAGCGCACGCGTCGGCTGACCAGCCAACTGCGTATCGACCGACGCGGCCCGAGCCCGGTTGCAGGACCGTTCTGCCAACGGTGACGGACGATTCTCCAACCGTCGACCAATCCGTCCGCGCCGCCGAGCCGAATGACGATCGTCCAGGTGCTCTGCATCCCGTGGGCGCCGCGATCGAAGGTAGGGCATCACATGTTCGGAAAGCACTTCGTGCGAACGCTCATGGAGAGAAGCGCCGAGAACGAGACCGACCGGCGACGGTTCCTGCGCAGCGCAGGCGTCGCGGGATTGGGCGTGGTCGGCGCCGGGGTTCTCTCGAGCACGGGCATGGCTGCGGCGAGTGCTGCCACCGACGCACCGAGCGACGGTGCCATCCTCAACTTCGCCCTCAACCTCGAATACCTCGAGGCCGAGTTCTACTCTGTTCGCGGTGCACGGACACGGCATCCCGGCGTCGTTGACGACCGGCAAGCTCGCGCACGGGAAGGTCCGGGGTGGACATGCGGTCCCGTTCCGCTCGCCCCTCGTCAGGCAGTTCGCCAAGGAGATCGCCTCCGACGAGAAGGCGCACGTGTCGTTCCTCCGCGGCGCACTCGGCTCGGCCGCCGTGGCCCAGCCCGACATCAATCTGCAGGAGAGCTTCACAGCGGCTGCACAGGCGGCCGGCCTGATCCACAGCTACCAGACGTTCGACCCGTTCGCCAACGAGAACAACTTCCTCCTGGCTGCGTTCATCTTCGAGGACGTCGGCGTGACGGCCTACAAGGGCGCCGCTCCGCTCATCACCAACAAGACCTACCTCGAGGCGGCCGCCGGCATCCTGGCCGTCGAGGCCTATCACGCCGCCGGCGTGCGTGCAGCCTTGCTGGCCAAGGGCCTGAGCGCTGCCACGGTGAAGATCTCGGACGCCCGCGACAGTCTCGACGGGTCGACTGACGACGACCAGGGCGCAAGCCTCGACTGTCGGGTCAACGTCACTCCGACCGACGGGAACGCGATCGTCTACAGCCGCAGCGCCGGCCAGGTGCTCAACGTCGTCTACCTGAACCCCAAGCCCGTCACGAAGGGCGGGTTCTTCCCGTCCGGGGTGAACGGATCCATCAACACCAGCGCGAACAGCGGCTGACCGTCCGACGAGGCGGTCTTCCTCGGCGACACGGCGCGCCGACGGCGAGAGTGCAGAACCGCCGCTCGATCGGGCGGCGGGACGCGGTCCTTCTGCACTGTCACCCTGAGAGTGCACAACCCCGCGGTTCTGGCCGGATCGAACCGCGGGGTTCTGCAGATCGAGTTGCGGGGCCGTCAAATCGAGGTGAATTCCCGTCGGGGAGGTCAGCCGATCACCGCCGGCGGGGGGCGGCTCATGACTTCGTGCTGGTGACCGATCGACGGCGGATCCAACCGACGATCGCCGTGCCCACGAACAGGATGATCCCGATCAGGGCGAGCCAGAACAGGCCCTTGATCACGAACCCGACCACGGTGAGTACGAGCCAGACGACGAGCAGCACCACCACGAGTATGACCATGCACCACACTCTAGACGCGGAGTTGCGTCGGTTCCTGCTCGACATCACGTCTCCGATCGGTGCGTCACTCGTTCCAGCACGATCACCGCCACGACTGCGGTCGGGATCAGCACCGACACTCCGACGAGCTCCACCATCCGGAAGGCTCCGACGAACGCGTCCCTCGCGCGATCCAGCAGGTCGGTCGACCCGATCGTCGGCAGGTGGCGCGCTGCGGCGACGGCGCCTCCGATCGTCTCGCGAGCCGTTTCCCCCACCTGCCCCGATGTACCGGCCGGCACGGTCACGCCCATCGAGGTGCGATAAGCCGCGCCCGCGATGCTCCCCAGTACCGCGATCCCGAGCGCGCCACCCAGGTTCGTCGCCGTCTCGAGGAGTGCCGACGCGGTACCGGCCTCGTCTACCGGCGCCGCGGAGATCGCCAGGCCGGTGACGACGAGGTAGACCGGTGCCAGTCCGATCGAGAACACCACCGAGCCGATCACGTAGGTGGCCAGACCCGAATTGGCGGTCATCGTCGCGAGACTGCCGAAGCCGGCCGCCGCGACGAGCAGACCCGCACCCAGGAGGTGGCCCGGGCGCAGGTGATCGCCGAGTCCGGAGCCGATGACCGACCCGGCCAGGTATCCGAGCGCTGAAGGGATCGTCCAGAGCCCGGACCGCAGGGGCGACAGACCGAGGACGAGCTGCAGGTACTGGGCGATCAGGACCTGGGTGCCGTACAGGACGAAGAACGAGAGCGCGTTCGCGGTGATGGGGACGGTGAAGGCGGGGAGGCGGAGGAGGTGGAGACCGAAGGCCCCCATCGCGGGCTGTCGCTGCCGGTGGACGAACAGCAGACCCAACACGAGACCGAGCACGATCGTGACGAGCGGAGCGGGACCGGGTGCGGCAGCCGCGAGCCGTTTGAGGCCGTAGACCACCAGGAGGACGGCCGAGAGCGAGAGTGCGGCCCCGACCGGATCGAACGCCGTCGGATCCGGATCTCGAAACTCCGGTAGCAGCCGCGGGCCCAACGCGATCAGCGCGAGCATGGCGGGTACGCCGCTCAGGAGGACGGACCCCCACCAGAACTGCCGGAGCAGGAGACCGCCGACGATCGGGCCGACCACTCCGCCGAGAGCAAAGCTCGCCGTCCATACGCCGAGAGCGAGCGTGCGCTGGCGTGGGTCCTCGAACATCGAGCGGATCAGCGACAAGGTGGACGGCATGAGCGTGGCTCCGGCTACACCGAGCAGCATGCGCGACCCGATCAGCATCGCCGGGCCGGCCGACATGGCACCGATCACCGAGGCGATCACGTAGCCGCCCGCGCCATACAGCAGCAGCCGACGTCGACCCCACCGGTCGGCGAGTGCGCCCATCGTCATCAACGAACCGGCGAGAAAGAAGACGTAGCCGTCCACGATCCACAACAGCTCGGCGTTCGAGGGCGCAAGCTCGCGGAGATCTCCGGCAACGCGAGGTTCAGCACGTTGGAGTTCATCGACACGACGAGACAGGGCAACGCCAGCACGGCGAGGCCCGCCCAGTCACGCGGGCGCGCCCGTGGCAGGGCCGCTGCGCCAGTGGTCGTCAGATCCATGACACCAGTCAAATACATTCATCGGTGTTACACCAGTGATTGACCTAGACTGGTGTCATGAGAGACGTGGGAAGCTCGGACCAACGTGCGCGGGCGAGCATCCCGGCCCCGGCGCTGCTGCTGAAGGACTTCGTCAACACCGTGGATATCGCGGCCGGGATCGACGGGCTCGACACGCCGGCGTCGCTGGCCTCGTGGGTGGCGGGTCACCGGCTCACGCCCGTGGTCACGCCGCCGTCGGCGAGCGACCTGGGCCGGGTCGTCGACGTTCGCGAAGGGATCCGGCAGCTCTTGCGGATCAATGCCGGCCACGACCCGGCTGCCGACGTGCTCGAACGGTTCAACGACGCCCTCCAGAAGGCGCCGGTCGCGGCGCGGTTCAGCGGGACGGGAGACCAGGCGTGGACGCCCGTCCGTACGACCGGCGTGACCTCCACCGTGGCGGAGCTCGCTCGTCGCCATCGACGACGCCAAGAAGAGCGGATCGTGGAACCGGCTGAAAGTGTGTGCCAGTGACGAGTGCCAATGGGCCTATTACGACACGTCCCGCAACCGCTCAGGGCGCTGGTGCTCGATGGTCGACTGCGGCAATCGGGTGAAGATGCGACGCGCCTATGCGACCCGGACAGCGCGGACCCTCGACCGCTGAAACCACTGCCCGCTTGGTGATCGGGGAACACTCGGTGAGCACCCCTCGGTCGATCGATGACACCCCGATGAGCGTTGGTCGCGGCCGGCCCATGGTCCGGTGCGGCGGTGTGACATCCATCGGGTGGCTGACAATGCATTGCTCGTCCTGGTGGTGGTGACCGCACTCGGATTCGACTTCACCAACGGCTTTCACGACACGGCGAACGCGATGGAGACGTCGATCACGACCGGTGCGCTGAGGCCGCGAATGGCGGTGTCGATGTCGGCGGTGCTGAACCTGGTCGGCGCATTCCTGTCGCTCAGTGTCGCGGCGACCATCGCGCACGGCCTGGTGACACCGAAGACGTGACCTTGACGGTGGTGCTCGCCGGGCTGGCCGGCGGGATCGTCTGGAACCTGCTGACGTGGCTGCTCGGCATCCCGTCCAGTTCGTCGCACTCGCTGATCGGCGGGGTGGTGGGCGCGACGATCGCGGCCGTCGGCCTGGATGGGGTGAAGTGGCAGCGTCTGGTGTCGAAGGTGATCATCCCGGCCGGCTTGTCGCCTATCATCGCGGGCCTGGGCGCCACCACCGGCAGCCATCTCGTGTATCGGATCAGCCGCGGTGTGAGCGACAAGGGACGCCAGCACGGGTTCCGGCTCGGACAGATCGGGTCGGCCGCGATGGTCTCGCTCGCGCACGGTACGAACGACGCGCAGAAGGCCATGGGCATCATCACGCTCGCCCTGATCGCCAACGGCAACGCCGCCGCCGGCGCAGAAGCGCCGTTCTGGGTCATCGTCTGCTGTGCGTTGGCGATCGCCGTGGGGACGTTCGTCGGCGGTTGGCGCGTGATCCGCACGATGGGCAAGGGGCTGGTCGAGATCGACCAGCTGCACCGGCACCGCGAAGTGGAAGGCACTCAGAGTCAAGCTCATCCGCGAACGCCCGAACGCCTACACGTATGTCACCACTGCGCCCGCGTCCTCGACCCCACCGCACCACGCAACACCGACGACGACATCGAGATCGACCACCTGCAACCCGTCGCGCGCAGGCCCGACCTCGAGTACGAACCCGACAACTGCGTCCTCGCCTGCCACGGATGCAACCGCAGCAAATCCGACCGTCCCAACGTGCCCGCACCTGGAGCCCCGCTACCGCGGCGAGTACGACCGCAACGGCATCCCCTACCCGCCCCCGCGTTCACCGTCCGTGAATGCAGAGTCCACCGCCACGAGGTACTCGCGACCTGCCCTTACTCCGCTGCGTTCGTCTGACCCCTGCAGGACGGGTCGCACTCGGCGCCGGCGCGCATGCTCGGCGTTGCGATCGATACCCCCGACTGTCCCGGTTCCACATCAACTCGTGGACTGCCTTCTGTGTGAAGCCTCGCCAGTGCCGGGGTGGCGGGCGCGGACGGTCGAGGGTGCCTCCCACTGGGTCACCAACCCCGCGGCGTTCGCGGCTTACTGTGGCGTCGTGCCGCGCAAACCGAAGCCACTCGCCCCCGCAGAGATGTATGCGCAGGGCGTTGTCCGTGACGTCCTGGGTGTGAGGGTCTGCCAGCACGACGACAAGAGCCGTGACGGCATGTTCGACCTGTTCGCGCCTGAGATCGGCGCTGCGATCGAGGTGGTTCGAGCGACCGACCAAGAGTGGCAGGAGGCGTGGAAGGTCGGTCCGGACAAGTGCCGAGGTGCCGTAGGCAGGCGCTCGATGTCCCCTTAGCTCTGAACCTCGTCGAGCACGACGCTCGACGTCGCCGACGGTCGCGATCATTTTCACGATGTCGCGAAGCGCGTCGATCGCTTCAGCCGCGTCGACATCGTGCTCTGATCCGGTGTGCAACCAGCGGTCAGGTGTCTAGCATGAAGCGGCATGAGCGGCTTCGACCTGCCGAAGCGCCCGCTGCACGGGACGCGGCCTGTTCGCATCGCCCTCACGGCCACGTTCTTCGTGGTCGTGCTGGCTGCTGTGGTGGCCATGTGGGCGTTCTGGATCAGCCCTGGGTGGCTGCTCCTGCTGCTGGTCCTGATGTTCGCGGCGGCCTATGGGCAATGGCCATGCCGGGCTGCATTCGCCTGAGGAGCGTTTCTGATGACCCACCCACTGGATGTGCTGGGGCTGAGACTCCCGCGAAACTCCCCGCCCGCCCCATCAGGGGACGCCTTGCAAGAGGTGAAAGGGGCAGGGAACCCCAAGCTGCGGCGCAAGTGGGCACTGTCCTACGCCGAAGTCATGCCCCTGACCTTCCAAGGCAAGCCGGGCCCCTCCTGCCGGATCTGGGGCCACCGCTGGGGTGAAGGTGAGTTCACTGTCCACCGCACGGGGTGGCTACTGCCACAACAGGTGTGAGCAGTGTGGGTGCACCAAGGTGTGGCAGTACTGAGGTGGCTGAGGCTGACCCGCCGGCCCAGTTCAGCGGGGCTGAACTGGTCTCATCAGGGACCTGTTCACCCTGGCCGACCGGATGGGCGCTGATGATCCTGCCATTGCCAACGCTGGCCTCACCGAGTCGTTCCCAGTTCGCCGGCCGAAGCCCCCCAAGAACACCGCCTGACTCCGCTCGTGCCTCACTTTGGGCAGCGGGGGTCGTCGAGGCTGGCCCAGTCGACAGACGATCCCAACCCGTAGCTGCGTCGACGTCGCCGTCCGACGTGTTCGAGGCTTATCCCTGTGGGGATGCGGCGCCGTGAGTACAACCCCGAATCATCAATCTCGGGACGGTGTGCGCCGGCATGTGTGGATCTACGACCAGGCGACAGACCCGACCAAGCTGTACCCGTGGCCGGGGCTGCTGCTCGAGTGGCAGAAGCGCGCTGCCACTTCGACTCTGACCCGACACGCGCTCACTAGCTGTCCAAAACGACCATATTCGCGACTCTGGGGTGCCAGACTTGCCAATGTGGACGTCGAAACGATACGAACGGTCGTGGAGGAATCCGATCACCGCCCGTACGACCTCGGGGCGGACATCACGGCGATCCGCGCGGCGCACTGCCACGCCACCAGCGAACTCCCCGACCGATGGACGGCGAAGACACCATCCACCGGCCAGTGCCACGTCACGGCGCTCATACTCCATGAACGCCACGGTGGCCGCATCCTGGCCGGCCTGCATGCTGACGACGGTTACGGCGCGGGCACCGAGCACTACTGGAACGTCATCGACGGCACCACCATCGACGCCACGCGCGACCAGTTCCCCTTCGGTGCCGTCCTCACACTCGTGCGAGACGAGACACAGCAAGTGCTCCACGACGGCACGCGCACGAAGACCGACCTACTCCGCTCCCTCGCATTCGGGGAGAGCGATGATCGCCCTCTAGATCCAGCCACAGCTGGCCCGGCCACCTGTTACGCCAGTCGGCGGGCGAACCCGGCAACGGCCTCGGAGGCTGCGGCGGTCGTGCGTCACCAGACTCGGGAACGGTAGGTGCCGGTCCCGCCGCCTGGTGTGGGGCAGGCCGCGGGACCGGCTGCTAGGCACCACCCCGCGCCCAGGGCGTGCCTCGGAGGGAAGGTTACCCGTGGACAATCCAGCGGTAACGACCGCTGTGTAACGGTGGGATCACGATGCGTCCATCGGGGAGGCTCGCCGGCGGGTTGGACATTGGGATCGCGGGTCCAAGCCGTGAGGCCGGTCCCGCGACCTGCATGGGGTCAGGCAACGGGACCAGCCGCAGACACACGGCACCCACACGACCGTATGCCTGCGCCGGGAGGGTACACCGGTGGGTTACTCCGCGAGCGCGACCAGCGCGAACAACGGGTCGGCAAGCTGCCGCGCCTGTTCGACGGTCATCACAAGGCACGTCTCCTCGTGGTGGGACACGTTGACTGTGACCCCCTCGTCGGACGACTTCCACAGGTAGGTCTCGACGAAGTCGGGCGGATCCTCGTCGTCGTCGGTTTCGATGGGTGCCCCGAGCGAGAGCGTGAGCCGCTCTGACTCTGAGTAGCAGTCGTCGGCCGTCGAGCGCAGGTGACCGGCTTCGTGGTCGACGCACCATGGCGCGCAGCCAGGCACATGCAGCCGCAGATCGATTGTCGACGGTCCCGCTCGGCGATGAACTCGGCGTAGGTCGCTTCCGCGAGCGTGATGAAGTGCGGGTCGCGGGTGGTCGTGCTGGTCATGAGGGTGCTCCTGTCCGAGCCGGGGATCTCCTGTCCGGCGGACCCGACAATCGGCGACCCGCTCGAGGTGCAACGGGTGTTGGCTGATCACAGCCGGGGGCACACGATCATCGTGTGAGCATCGTCGACCTTGAGCGTGCGACGCCGATGGAGATCCGGCGGGCCGATGCCGCGACGCGTCCGATCACCGGTCGGCTGGTGCCCTACGACGAGGTCAGCCTGCTGACGCCGCACCGGAAGGGTGAGCGGATTCAGCGTGGAGCGTTCGCCTCCGACGTCCAGGTCAAGTCGGGGTCGTTGCCGATGTTCGTGGAACACGGCCACTCGAGGCATGAGCCTCCGGTGGGCCGGTCGATGTGGCTGCGGCAACAGTCCGACGGCCTGTACGGGGCGTTCCGGATCAGCCGCACGGTCGGCGGGGACGAGGCGCTGACCCGGGCGGTCGACGGATCAGCGGTCGGCCTGTCGATCGGGTTCACAGCGTCGGTGACGAACATCGACCCGGAGGGCTGCGTCGTCGTGGTCTCCGGTCGGCTGCACGAATGCAGCTTGGTCGGTGTGGCGGCATACATGGGAGCGAACATCGTCGGCGACGTCCCGATCCTCCTGAGTTGGTCCGCACGCGTCGGATCCTCGCGGACCGCAACGCCGAGATCGCGGAGTGTCTGGCGGCGATCATGCGCCCGCCTCCGGTCGTCGACCTCACCCCGATCGTCCTCCGCCATCGACACTGAACTCAACACCCTGAAATCCGTGGCCTCGGAGTTGCTCCGCGCGTAGCGTCCTCGGCGACCAACCCCGCCCGAGGAGCTGTCGTGGACACCACCAGCGACGTCACCAAACCCACCACCGTCACCGCGATCACCGACGGCATCGTCGCGGCAGGCGTCGCCGGCCTCGGCTCGGCGGTGATCTGCCGGATCCTGATGCGTCTCGTCACCCTCACCGTCGGCGGCGAACCGAGCTTCACCGTGTTCGGCAGCTTCGGCATCGCGGTCATCTTCATCGTCGCGCTGCTCCCCGGCTGCGTCGCGCTCGCCCTCACCCCGAGACGCTGGCCCTGGATCCTGTTCGCCGCGGGTGCGGTGCTGCTCCTGTTCGAGGCGGTCGCGATCGGCAGCCAGGAGGCATCCGCCCACACCCTGTCCGCCGGGCAATGGGTCGGTCTCGTGCTGCTCCTGGTCGCGTTCGCTGCCGTGTTCACCGCGCAGCTCTACCTGGCCGCCCGTCTCGCCCGCCGACGCCAGCGCCCGGCACACGGCTGATCCAACGACGGCCCGGACGCACCTGCGCTGCTCGCTGCACACCACTAGATACCCGATGTTGACTCCAGCCAGCATCCGATCAGGGAGGACACATGTCAGCGGAAGAGAACAAGACACTATTCCTGCGGTTCTTCGACGATGTGTGGGCTGGCCGCGATCCGGATGATGAAAACTGGCCTGGGGATGAAACCTGGCCTGGCCGCCCGTGGATGGACGAGATTCGAGCCGCGTTCAGCGACCTGCAAGCGACCCCGGACGTGGTGTTGGCCGCCGACGATCACGTCGTGATCATCTTCACCGTGACCGCCGTTCACCGAAAGGACTACCGGGGCATCCCGGCCTCCGGGAAGCCCATCACCTTCCGGGGATCCACGACCGCGCTGTTCGAGAACGGAAAGATCGTGGACGAGTTCGCCTTCGCCACCAAGATGGGCGCGGTGATGCTCGAGCAGACATTGGACAGCAGTGAGGATTGAGCGCTTCGACGCCTGCCAGACTTGATCGGTAGTCACCGGTCCAATGAGTCCTCGAGGGGCGTCCTCGACGCCCGCCGCCGGCTCGCCCCTCTCATCGAACTCCTCGAGGCCCGCGCTGAACGACCTCGTAGCACTGCCGCTCTCGACGAACCCATCTCCTGATTGGTCGCTCCAATGCTCGCGTGAGGGTGCCGAGGCGCCTCGTCTGAAGCCGTGTCTGTGCGTAGTCTCACGTGCGTGCGTCGTTGCCTGGTGCCCGTCGTTGTGCTCGGGTGTCTTGCTGCCGGGTGCAGTGGCGATGATCCGCCGACCAGTGAGCCGAGCGCTGCGGCGTCAGCGATCGCCAGCGGGTCAGCGTCGCCGACGTTGCCCGCTGACGCCTCGAGCCCGACACCTACCCCGACGCCCAGCACCACGCCGACGGTCAAGCCTGCGACCGCCGCGTCGGTGGCCAAGGCGTTGAAGGCCGGGATCCCGTCGATCACCAAGCTGGTGACGATCACTGAGGACAACGACCCGAACAATCTGATCGGCAGGCCGAATGGGTACACCGCTGCGGTCGTCGTGTACGACAAGCGGGTGAAGTGCACCGAGCTTGGAGTCGACTGCGGTGCGTCCGTCGAGCAATGGCGTACCGCGGATGACGCGAAGCAGCGCGCGAGGTACATCGCGAAGGTGCAGAAGGGGGCGCCAGTCCTGGGCAGCGAGTACCACTACCTGCTCGGGCGCGTCTTGGTCCGGGTGACCGGTGAGCTGAAGCCGTCGGAGGCGAACGACTACAAGCTCGTCATCTCCCGGCTGGAGCGGATCTATGCGCCTTGAGGGCTCTGAGGCCGTGGGCGTGTTCGACCTGGAGGACATGTCGTTCTCGGGTAGGTCGACCACGAGCTGACGTCGCTCCTCGACGGGCACGCAGACCTCCACCAGGGTCGCGACATGGCCCTCTCGATCAAGGATCCAGTCAATCTCCGACGACGAACTCGCTCGGCTCCACGCGAGCAGGCGATGCACCGTCGTCGATGTCGACTACTACATCGGCGAGATCCGCCGCCGCGAACAAGCCGCCGCGATCGAGGCGAGCGACGGCCTCGCGAGGGCGTCGTACCGGCTCGCCGTCGTGTCTGCCAGCTCCGCGATCATCCCGATCATCGTGGCCGTTGTCGCGGTCTTCCTGTCCGGGTGAGGACGGGGCTTCTCAGGACTGTGCCTGCTGCTGCGCGTAGGCGGCCTGAGCACACTGGTCGGCATCGCCGACACGCCGGCAAGACGGAGCTTCGGAGGCCTATTCGATACTTGTCGAATGGGGACGCGGAAGCGGGATCACGTCCCGAAGCTCTACAGCCGCGACGGCGTCCGGCGACACGTCTGGATCTACGGCGGCATCCCCGCCGGCGAGCGCCCCTGGACCGGCCTCCTCCTCGAGTGGCAGCACCGAGGCGACGAATGGTGGGGCCGCGTCGTGTTCGTCCCTACCCGGGCGAACCGGCGAGTCACGAGAGGCATGGATCCCAAGCGTCAGCTCTCTAAGGTCGCACAGGAGCCCTACCCACCCGAACGCCTTTGATCGGCAAGCCTGCACCTCCGCCCGTCGTTGGCGCTGCGGGACCCTTGGCCCGTGGACACGCCTGGCCCGATTCCGTGGCATCTCGAACAGATCGAACTCGACGAGATGCACGCACAAGCTGCCCTGACCGATCCGAGCGGCAACTGGGACGTCTACTTCACCGACATCGGCGACTACGCGAACCGCTATCGCGAGGTGCACGACGACAGCAACGACGTCGTTGTGCCCGCCACCGCTGGGGCCGACGTCGAGTCAGGCCGATCACATCGCAGCGTGGGATCCCAGCCGAGCACTCCTCGAGTGCCGCTCCAAGCGGGGTCTCATTGAAGCAATCGACTCCCGCCTCGCAGGTAACGAGCGCGACGCTGCCCTGCTCCTGCTCGTCTTGCCATTCGCCGACCGAGCCGGGCACCGGCAGTGGGTACCCGGGTCGAGCTCCCCTGCAGCTCGACCGAGGAGATGAGGGTCGTTCGCTTGCCGCGACCGATCTCTGAGGCCCGGAGATACGGGAGGTCGCAGTTAATGCTGGTCACGGCGAGCGTCCCCGAGAGGTCCGAGCCATGGTGACAGGCGCGGGCGCGTCTTCTGGCTGGTATTTGGCACGCAGGTCAGAAGCAAGTGCCCAAAGGCCTTCTGACCTGCGGTGATGCTGGTGGGCGATACTGGGTTCGAACCAGTGACCTCTTCGGTGTGAACGAAGCGCGCTACCACTGCGCCAATCGCCCCCGGCAGCCCCGGACGCCCGGCGCTGCGGTGGCAAACGATAGCGCATCGCCGATCCCACCTCCGAACGCGAACGCGGTCGTCGCTCGCGCCGGTGCTCACCAGTCGTGCAGCGTGCCGTCGCGCAGGCGGTTCACCGGCAGGTACGCGGGCTCGTACGGGTGCGCCGCGGCCGCGTCGAGATCCAGCTCGACGCCGAGCCCGGCTTGCTCGCCGGGATGCAGGAGTCCGTCGGCGAACCGTGTAGCTCGTCCGGAAGACCTCGAGCGTGAGCGGCGAGTGCTGCATGTACTCCTGGATCCCGAAGTTGTGGATCGCCAGTCCGAGGTGCAGCGCCGCGGCCATGCCGACCGGCGAGATATCGGTCGGCCCGTGCATGCCGGAACTGATCTGGTACTGACCGGCGAAGTCCAGAGTCGCCTCATCGGGGAGATCCCGCCGGTGTGGGTGACCGACGAGCGGACGTAGTCGATGAGCTGCTCGGTGATCAGGGTCCGGTAGTCCCAGACGGTGTTGAAGACCTCGCCGATCGCCAGCGGCGTCGTCGTGTGCCGGCGGACGAGCCGGAGTGCCTCCTGGTTCTCGGCCGGCGTGCAGTCCTCGAGCCAGAACAGGTCGTACGGCTCCAGAGCCTTGCCCAACTTCGCGGCCTCGATCGGCGTCAGTGCGATGGTGCCCGTCGTGCAGCAGGGGGAGTGCTCGGGCCGAACTCTGCCCGCACGGACTCGAAGACTCCGGGCACGTGTCGCAGGTAGGCCGCGGTGTCCCACGTCTCTTCCGTCGGGAGCAGCCCTGCGCTGGGCCGGCTCGTAGTCGTAGCGCTGGCCGACCGCGCGGTCGGCGGACACGCCGTAGACCTGGCCGAGCCCGGGCACGCCGGTCTGGACGCGGATGGCCCGATAGCCGAGCTCGAGATGCTCGTCGATCGAATCGAAGAGCGCTCGGTGTCGGTGCCGCTGGCGTGGGCGTAGGCGAGCAGCCCGGTCCGGCTCGCGCCACCGAGGAGTTGGTAGAGCGGCATGCCGGCGACCTTGGCCTTGATGTCCCACAGCGCCACGTCGACGGCCGCGATCGCCGCCATCGTCACCGGCCCGCGGCGCCAGTACGCACCGCGGCTAGAGGTACTGCCACGTGTCCTCGATGTTGTGCGCCTCCCGTCCGACCAGGAGTGGGGCGACGTGGTCCCGGAGGTAGCTGGCCACCGCGAGCTCGCGGCCGTTGAGAGTCGCGTCACCCCAACCGACCGACGCCGTCGGACGTCACGACGCGGAGCGTGACGAAGTTGCGCCCCGGACTGGTCACGATGACGTCGGCACTCTCGATGAGCATGCGGCTCCTACTGTGTGCGAGGTCGGGTGGTGGACGCCCGTTGCCACGGCGGAACGGGCGGATCGATCGTGGTGGACCGCATCGGGCAGGTCAACATGTCGACGGGATGTGATCCACTATCTTCGTCGCTCTCTGTAGCCGATACTGGTCCAATCCGTAGTGCGGAGCAGTGCGAACCAAAAAAGATCGGGAAAGTCGCGTCATAACTGACGTGTCGTCGCCTCTATGTGGATGAACGCGCACGTGCGTTCGCCGCCGGGCACACAGGAGGACCACATGACCATCGACACCACCGTCACGATGCAGATCGACGCGCACGTCGTCGACTCGCTGGGTGAGCGCCACCCGCTGATCGTGATCATGCATTACGCGGAGGACCAGCCGTTCGCCGTCGACGCCACGTTCGTCGCACCCCAACGGCCCGGCGATCCGGGCGTCACCTGGACGTTTGCCCGGGACCTCCTGAGTACCGCTCTCGACGAGCCGGTCGGCGAAGGTGACGTGCATGCGTGGCCGACGATGGGTGACGATCACTCCGCCGTCGTGGCGATGCTGTTGATGTCACCCGACGGGCAGGCGCTGGTGGAGCTCTCGGGGGCCGGTGTCGAGGAGTTCGTGCACGCCACCGCAAACCTGGTCGAACTCGGTGCGGAGAGTGCGGACGTCGATTTCGACGCCATGCTGCAGTCGCTGCTCAGCGACCAGCCGGCCGCCACGGCAGATGACGAGACGCAGCGATGACCCTGACCGTGGGCACCACCGTGCGCCCGGTTCGGCGATCCGTCCGCCGGGTGAAGTGACGACGCTCGACTCCTGACCCGGCCCTACTCCAGACCGACGATCAGGGATCGACCCGCTCGGCACTGCGCGCCGACCACGTTGCCGACAGCCTCCGCGCGACCGCCCCGGCCGCACCCGGCAGCGAGCGGGCGTCCCAGCGAACCACCGGCTGAACATCGCGTAGCGACGAGGTGAGCAGCACCTCCGACGCAGTCGCCGCCTCGTCGAACGTGACATCCCGTTCGACGACCGAGGTCCACTCGAGCACCAGTTCCCGCGTGATGCCCGCCAGACAGCCCGACGACAGCGGCGGCGTCGTCAGCACTCCGTCCAGCACGAGGAAGATGTTCGACCCCGTGCCCTCGCACAGGTGCCCGGCCGTGTTCCCGAAGATCGCCTCACTCGCACCGTGCTCGGCTGCGCGCGCCAGGGCCAGCACGTTGTCCGCGTAGGACGTCGTCTTCAGACCTGCCAGTGCGCCGCGCTCGTTGCGAGTCCACGGCACGGTGTGGATCACCGCCTCCGGTGCCGCCGGCGTCGCCGGTGCGGCAGCCACGACCAACGTCGGCGTCGAGTCCGGGTCACGACCCGACCCGAGCGGTCCGAGGCCGTCCGTCCAGGTGATCCGCAGCTTGCCGAACGCCAGGGGAGTCGCCCCGAGGACCTCGTCCACGGCATCGCGGATCATCGCCGTGTCCGGATCCCTCAGGCCGAGCCCGGCGGCCGATCGCCCGAGCCTGCGAAGGTGTCGTGTCAACGCGAAGGGCCGGCCGTCGACGACCTTGCACGCCTCGAAGACGCCGTCGCCGACCACCAGCCCATGGTCGATGGCCGAGACCACCGGCTCGGCTGGATCGACGAGCCGACCGTTGGCCCACACCGTGACAGACGGGTGACCGTCCTCGACAGCGCCGGCAGCGTGGGTCGTGGGAAGCGAAACCATGCGGGCCATTCTGACCGACGACGCGAGATCGGCCCGACGCGGCGTGCCGTCGGGACGACGCCACGTCGAGGATGACGCGGAGTTTGTGTCTGAGCCGTACTCCGATAAAGTTCACGGGCACCTCCCGGGGAGACCTGGGTGGGCGCGCGGACGTGGCGCAGTGGTAGCGCATCACCTTGCCAAGGTGAGGGTCGCGGGTTCGAATCCCGTCGTCCGCTCGGAGCGAGTCTTGTGGACTCGGCTTTGCGGTGCGGTGGCCGAGAGGCGAGGCAGCGGCCTGCAAAGCCGCGCACACGGGTTCGAATCCCGTCCGCACCTCGGGCGATTGGCGCAGCGGTAGCGCGCTTCCCTGACACGGAAGAGGTCACTGGTTCGATCCCAGTATCGCCCACGGTAAACATGCAGGTCAGAGGCCCTGTCCCGAACTCGGGACAGGGCCTTCCTCGTTGCTGCCATAGTTTTGCCATAGTGCCAACCGGTCTCGATCGCGCCGAGCGTTCGTGGGGAGCAACCCGCGGGCTTCGCGAAACGCGTTTCGATCGTTGCCGACCGCCGATTCTGCGGTGAGACTCGCGTTCCATGACAGAGAAGACGAGCACGAGCGGTGCCGAGCTGACGAGCCTCTCGCCTGATCTCGTCGCCTCGTGGTCGTGGTACGAGCAGCCGCCGGACTACCTGCCCGAGCTGACGCTGACCAGAGCCGCCGGGCCGAGCTTCGCCGTCGCGATCCCGCACGAGCTGGCCGGCGAGATCGGCGCATATCTACGGGCCGGGTCGACGGTGCGTGGCGATCAGTGATCGGCCTCAGTGATGAGCTGCTGCGAGCGGTCGGACGGATCGCGCTCGCCAGTAGTGCGCTGGAGCTGCAGGTCATGGAGCTGCCTGCCACTCTCGCGACCACGCAGCGGGAACTCGGACGGCTCCGGAGGGGGTTGAACTCGTCGTCCAGGATCGATCTGGAGATCGAGATCGAGGCGCTCGCCGGGACGATCGGCGGCGAACTCGGCCGAGCGCTGCACGGACTCTTGGCCGACTTCCGGGACGTTCAGGACCAGCGTCACCTCTGGGTCCACGCGATCGCCTACGACACCCTCGGCCCGAAGCCGAAGCTCTGGAATCCGAGGTCCGGCGAGCGCACGGACGCCGATCCGGCGATGGCGAACGAGCTGGCCACGAGGATCGAGGCTCTCGCCGCTCGCGCTGCGCTCATCCTTCGCCCTGAGGTCCAGCGGTTCCAGGAGTCAGGAGATACGTCGACCGAGGTTCCCGAGTACCAGCGCCGGGACGCGCCGACTTCCAGGCCGAAGAATTGACGACCGGACGCCGGGCACTGGCCGAGGCCGACACGCTGCCCGACGTCTCGAAGCTGGTCGACTACGCCGAAGCCGCGAAGGTCGCAGCCAAGCGAGCCGGACTGGGCGAGGACGCGCAGCGAGATTGGGCTGCCTACTCACTGGAAGCGCAACGCAAGGCTCGGAAGCTGCTCGCCGAGCTGCCGAAGTCTGGAGGGAATCGCTACGGCGCGGCTACGAGTGCCGCACTGTCGCCGGGTACCGTCGACCATGGTCCTACGTAGCGTCACCTGTTTCCGCTCGGCCTTAGTCGTCCTGCTCGTGGCGGTGTCACTGATGGTGAGCGCTCCGTCGGGGGCAGCGGATACCGAGCCGTTCGTGCTCGACGTCGCTTCCCTGCCACAAGGCGAGCCACCTCACTTGCCCTATCTCGACGGAGGACAGAAGATCGTCGACGGAACCCGTCAGGTCGACGTCCGCGGACTGCAGGGGGCCGTGACGCACCTGTACAAGGTCGACGGCGGGTATCTGCTGGGACGGGCCGTGAGCAGCTCGAGGTCCGACCTGGTGTTCGTCAGCAGCAGCGGCCAACGGACGCTGATCACCCAGCACTGGAAGAGACCCACCTGCGACTGCCTCCGCAGCGAGGTGGCGGTCGACTCCGACGGTGACTCGGTCACGTTCAACCGGGCGCTGGCCCCGGGGATCTACATCGACACCCGGACCGTCTCCCTGCCCGCTCTCAAGATCACCCGGAAGCGGACCTTCTCTTCGGCACCGGCTCTCTTCGAGAACCACAATGGCTCCGTCCTGCTCGGCCTGGACGACCGGCTGATCCGGTGGGACCCGCGCACCAACGCCGTCGCCGTCGCCTCCTCGGGGCTGAGGGTCGAGGCGGCAGACAGGACGGCCGCCCAGCAGCTACGCCGTCTCGACAACGGGACCGGCCAGCAGGTCGTCGAGGACATACCGCCCACGACCGGCCCGTCATGGGGGCTCGGGGACGAAGCAGCCTTTGCCTCTTGGTCTGCCGATGACCAGCTGATCGCCGGCGGGATCGGCGTCTACGCGAGCTCCGTCCAGGGCGGTTTCGCGGTTTGGCGTGCGTCGGACGGCACCAACCCCCTCGTCGTTTACACCCTCGGCAGGCAGCGCATCGTGTGGGAGGACGCCGACGCGGTGCTGTTCACGGCCCTCGATGAGGACACGGACGGGTGGCAGGTCGTCCGGTGCACCTTGGCCGGGGACTGTGAACGGGTGGGGCCGCCGGATGCCGGCTTCAACCACCAGGGATTCTTGGTAGCCACCCGGCGCAGCAACTGACCGCGCCTGGTTAGCGCGGGCCGCTCACCAGCCTTCGGCGACCTCGATCAGCGGAGATGCGCGATCACCCCGAGCCGAGTTGCACGACCGGTGAGCCGCCTTCACGTTGCTCGGCTCGAAGGCGAGATCCGGGGCGACGGATCTGGGACGACGCATATAAGTGGGATTCGATCTGAATCACGCGTCGCAGATCCTCCTCAATGAATGGCCGGAGGGTGACAGCGTCACCCCTGTCACCCCTTCCGGCCGGAGGGACGTCACGAGCCCTTCACCGCGTCTTCAGGCAGCCGGTAGATGACCGCAGCCGAGCCCGGCTTCGTCGGCTCGGTCCGAACCACGAACCAGCCGCACCCTCGGCCGTGCTCCTGAGCGGCTTCGCGCTCGGACACGGCGGTCCGCTGGAGCGCGTTCCTGATGCATCCGCTCCGGCACTCCGAGCCGTCGGCATGGTTCTGGACCAGGTGCACCCGTATCTTCTCGGCGACCCGGATGATCGTCCGGGAATCCCGGGCGACTGCTCGTCGACTTCACGGGCCGCGTGCAGCCCGGCAAGCAGCGCCGCCACCTTCAGCCGGAGGAACGTCGGTGCCCGTCGAGCGGGTCGACCGCACCGGGGTTCGTGCCTGCCTCGTTGACGGCCACGCGGACGGCGTCCCGGACCGAGTCGGCCAGCGAGATCTCGTAGTCATCGGGCACTCCCCGGAACAGGCGCACAGGATCCGGGTCCAGCGAGACGATCGTCGCCGGGTCGGGTCGCCACACCGGGAGCAGTCCCGGCGGCGCGGGCAGGGTGTCGCCGTCGGCCAGCCGAGGGACACCGGCACCGGTGCCGGGGAACCAGAGGAACCGGCCGGGGCTCCCGGCGGCGGTGTCGGCGAACAATGGACCGGCCAGCTCGGGCTGCACATTCGTGATGCTGGCAAACCGATACTCCCCGGCTGGCAGGGACCGGGAGTTCCCTCGGGTGCCCAGCGCCTGGCCGACGTCTCCGCCGGACCAGAGGGACCGTTCGATCGCTCCCCGCATCCCTCCTCCGGACCTGATCGACGTTGCCGTCACCGTGGCGACCTCGTCGACGATGGCGAGCACCTCGTGCCGGTCGAGCTTCAGCACTCGGGGAGCGTTCGGCTTCTCATTCCCCGTGTCGAGCGTCACGTCTTCCAGGAATGCGCCGATCAGTCCCTCGCCCGTGCCGTCGGTGACGATCCGCGGCCCGGCGTGCCCAGAGGCACAGACGCAGGGCTTCTGCATGTAGTGGCTGGCCGGTGTCTGGTCACGGGCGATCCGCACCGACGAACTCTTTCCTCCGCCGGTAGGGGTGACCAGCGCGATCGAGACGTTCAGCGATCCGAGATTCCCGAACGAGGGCAGGTGGATCCCGTATGGCGTCATCCAGCCGGCGAGCGCGAGGTGCGCCCCGAGGGCCGGCTCGGGCGACGTGGACTCGGCGTAGCCGGCGTCCCGGATCGAGCGCAACGTCGAGGTCGTCTCCCAGAACTCCGGCGGCAGCGCGAGCGTGCGCGGCATCGCGACCCGCTCGGACTCGCTCGTTCTCCCTGTCTGGGTTGACGATCCGCAGCCTCGGGCGCCCCTCGCCCTCGGTGTGATTGCCGAGTTGCCGAGCGACCTGAGCGTCGGTCATCGTGGCGACCCGCTGGATCGCCCAGACGGCGCAGCATGGGGCCTCCTGCGGCTTCTCGGCCCGGTGTTGGCCGGGAAGTATGGGCGAGCAGCCGGCGGAAGCGCTCCAGGGCGGCTTCCCTGCCCTGCTGGAAGGTCGCCTCGGAGATCACCCCGAGCCGCCTTGCCGCGTAGAGCCGGACCAGGGAGGAGAGCATCCAGGGATGGCGAGCCGTCGGCTTGTCGGTTGCCCATCCGGCGACCATCGCCTCGACATAGCGGCTGCTCGCGCCGTCCGGTGACCAGGACCAGTCATCGGGCTTCGAACCCGCGCTACCAGAATGGTGGTGGACCGGGTTCGATGGCCACGACACCTGGCAACCACCTCGGCGGTGTCGGCGTCGATGCTGCATCCCACGGTAGTGAGCTGCTCGCCGGGCCTTTCCGGCGACTGGATCATGGTCCTGTGACGTCGCAGGTTGGCCAGCAGTTCCTTCCTCGAGCCAGTCAGGCGAGTCCGTGACGAGCCGGGGTCTACAGACCATCCAGGCGGCCGGTCACCATGTCGAGCGTCGGCCAGGGGGGACCGTCGCGCAGCATGCGCAGCAGTTCCTCTCCGAACCGCATCCCGTTCGGGAACTGGTCCCCTCGGTCCCAACGCCACGCGGTGACCATGGCGAGCACGAGCTGCCGACAGTCGTCCAGCAATCCCTGATCGATGCTCGGATACTGCTCGCAGACCGCCTCGGGCACATGGGCGAGATCGAACTCGACAGGTCCGCGACAACACGTCTCGAGGTCGATGAACAACGGGCCGTTCGCCGTGCTGAGCACATTGCCCGGATGCGGTTCGCCGTGCAGCAACTGCTCGGGCGCGGCGCGGTCGTCGATCGCCCGGCGCAGGCCAGCCAGTCTGGTGATGAGGAACTCGCGGTCTGCTGCGTCGGGCAGCTCTGGCGAGAGATTCGGGTCGGCAACGATGTGTTCCGCCTCCGCGATCCGATCGGTAAAGCGTGGTGTCGCCACATCGATCTGGCGCATGCCGACGTGCAGGCGCTGCAGCGCGTGGGCGAACTCGACCGGCGAGACGTGAGCTGCCACGGGTTCGTAGTACGTCCACAGCGTGACTGCGAATCCGTCGTGCGTGTACACGAGAGGATCCACCCGGGGGTCCAGCGCGCCCGCCGGGCAGCCGAGCTCGGAGAGGTGCTGCGCGAGCTCGATTTCGAGCTGGGCAACCTCCTGCCCCACGAGGGCGACCCGGGCCACGACGTCGCAGGGCCGCAGCCGCAGCGTCAACTTGTTCGAGTTGTGCAGAACGACGGCGTCACGGACCGGCAGGTCGAGGGATGCGGCGATCGAGGTGGCAGCCGCGATCGCGCGCGTGACGTCCGACCGGTCCATGACGTGTCAGGTTACTTCGTGAGCGGATCCCGCCCCGCCGCAGGGAACCCCCGGTGGCCAGGCGTCTGAGCGGCATTGCCGGCACCCGAGGCCGACGTCCGTGGCCTTCGGCCCTTGGGTGCGACGTCGGTCCAGAGTGGTCCGCCGGCAGAGGAGCCCAGTTGGAGAGCGCCCTTCATGACGGCGCCGGCGTCGTTGACCACCCAGGGAAGTCCATCGGGGCCGACGGAGATTGCCGTCCCGCCGCGCTCTCGACCTCCCATGAGTGGGTCCCGGTGCCCGGCACGCAGCGCATGACCTGATGACCGCCGGCGATGGTCGCCTTGGCGAGTCCCCACACCGACCCGTCCGTCCCGGCGGCGATGTGACGGCGTCAGCTCGCTCTACACACCCACCTTCCCCTTCACTGGCGGCACCATCACGAAAGTCGTGTTCGACATCGCCGACGACGCGTACATCGACCTCGAATCCCACCTCGCTGCCGCAATGGCCCGCGACTGACACACGCCCAGCTCGGCGCCGCGCGGCACGGACGGGCGTGTCGCGTCGGTTTGCCGCGCCGACTGGCGACACTGATGTCATGACCGCACCGACGACAGCTCGTTCACCCCAGGCCGATCATGCTTCCTGGTGCACGGAGCATCGGCGGCTGACGGCCGAAGCCGAAGAGTGCACCGCGACGCTTCTCGACCACGGGCGGCAGGGCTCGGTGTCAGTGGTGCGGATGCAGTGGTCGGATGAGCATCCCGAGATCGACCCCGCGGTCATCCAGGTGGAGATCACGGACGTGACGATCACGGCCGGCCAAGCCCGCGCCTATGCGGCTGCACTGCTGCAGGCCGCCGAGCTCGTCGAGCAGTCAGTGGCGTGAACGTCTCGCCGTACTCGGGAGGCTGCCCGACCGGACCGGCCGCGGATCCGACAACAGCTCAGTGCAGACTCGGCCGGTAGAGGAGCTCCAGGGTGCGGCCGTCCAGGGTCCGGCTCTCGACGAGATCCAGGTCGAAGTCGGCCGCGCCACCGAAGATCGGGTCGAGCCCGGTCTCGCCGGTGATGACCGGATAGAGCGTGACCTGAACGTAGTCGACGAGGCCGGCGGCCATGAGGGCCCGGTTCATCGACAGGCTGCCGTGTGAACGCAGCGGCACGTCCGACTCACCCTTGAGCCGGCCGACGACATCGACCGCGTCACCGGCGGCGAGCGTGGCATTCGGCCAGTCGAGCGGGCCGTCGATCGTCCCCGAGATCACCGTGGCCGGAAGGCTTCGCATCCTCGTGACCCAGGGGTCGAGCACGTCGGGGTTCTCGTCGCTCGACGCCAGCATCTGGGTGAACGCCCGGAATGTGTTGCCACCGAACACCATCCGCTGCTCTGCGCTGTAGAGGTCGAGGCGGTGGTCGAGCAACTCAGGCCCCTGCTTCCCCCAATAGCCGGACCAGTTGGCGCTGGCGGCCCCGAACCCGTCGAGACTCGAGAAGACATCGAAGGTGTACATGGCGGTCATGTCGTTCTCCTCGCGTCCGGTTGACTCGGTCGAGGTACAGACCGGGAGCCGGCGGGAAACTCATCGCCGTCGATCCGCAGAACGCCGGCGTGGAAATCGCTGGCGCGCTGGTCGATGTGCTGAGGACCATGTGTGGATGCACATCGACGTCGACGTCACCGGGGGCGTCGTTCGCGGTGGAGCCGAGGCAGACCTCGCCGTCTTTCGCGGCATCCCCTATGCGGCGCCCCCGGCGCGATTCGCTGCGCCGCAGCCGGTCCAGCCCTGGGAAGGCGTGCGGGAGGCCACGAGGTTCGGCCCGCCGCCGCCACAGTCCGGAGCGTTCGGTATGGACGCGTTCGAGGTGCACGGCGACGACTGGCTGACGGTCAACGTGTGGTCGCCCGACCTTCGTGGCGGACTGCCGGCGATGGTGTGGATCCAGGGCGGTGCCTACACGTTCGGCATGTCCGGCCTCCCCGAATACGACGGCAGCATCCTCGCCCGCGGTGGCGTCGTGGTCGTGACGTTCAACTACCGTGTCGGGTTGGAAGGCTTCGGATACATCGAGGGAGCCTCCTCCAACCGCGGCCTGCTCGACCAGGTAGCGGCACTCGAATGGGTCCAGGACAACATCCGCGCATTCGGCGGTGACGCGGACCGGGTCACCGTCTTCGGCCAGTCCGCGGGTGGGGGATCGGTCGCGGCGTTGATGGCGATGCCGCGGGCGGTCGGCCTGTTCCACCGGGCCATCGCTCAGAGCGTGCCGGGCACGTACTTCACGCCTCGGCTGGCGGCAGACATCACGCGAGCGTGCGCCGCGGAACTGGGAATCGAAGCCTCGGAGTTGCCTGGCGTGGATCCCCGGTCGCTCCCCGCCGCCGGTGATGCCGTCGCCGCGACGATGGACCGGTTCGCCGACCGCTGGGGACGTGCGGCACACGCGGTGATCCCGTTCGCACCGATCGTCGACGGTGACGTGCTGCCGGCCATCCCCTGGAATGGGCTGACCGGCCAGGTGGATCTGATGGTCGGCCACACGCGAGACGAGCAGCGACTGCTGACGGCGTTGACCGGCCGGCTCGGCCAGATCACCCGGGCGGAGGCGAACGCGACGGCTGAGATCTTCGGGCCCGATCCGCAGCGGTACCGCGAGGCCTTCCCCGACCCGGAGGACCTCTACGAGGTGGTGCGTTCGGACTGGCTGTTCCGGATGCCCTCACTGCACCTCGCCGAAGCCCAGCTCGAGGCGGGCGGCTGCGCCCATCTCTACGAGCTGACCTGGCCGGCTCCCGGCCTGGGTGGCGGCCTCGGTGCGTGTCACGGCCTGGACGTGCCATTGGTGTTCGGCAACCTCACCGCCGGTCAGCCGGCGATGCTGATCGGCGACCCGACGAACGAGGCCGAGGACCTGTCGCGACAGCTGCGCGACGCCTGGACAGGGTTCGCGACGAGCGGCGATCCGGGCTGGCCGGGTTACGAGACCGGGTCGGTACGAATCTTCGACGTCGAGCCGACAGTGACGGACTATCCCGAGGTCGTGTCCCGTCAGATCTGGGCGAACCATCCCGAGGTGCTCGACCTCACCTGAGCGACCGCCGGTCGATCAGGTGGCGGGTCGACGGGCCTCGTTCGCCTCGCGCACGACGGTCCACGCATCCGCCACCGGGCCGACATGTCCGAGCTTGTCGGGGTTGATGACCGATCGGATCGTCTGGATACGCCCGTCGAGGATGTCGAGGGTCCAGGTGTTCACCACCTTGTCGTCGCGATCACGGAAGATCGCGCCGGGATGACCATTCACCAGGTGCGGCTCCAATCGCCCGCCGATCTGGAAGAACGGGGGGAAGATCGCGGCGAGCAGCCGGGTCACGTTGTCGGTGCCGACGATGTGTCGCGCCCACTGCGGAGCCTTTCCACCACCGTCACCGACCACCTGGACGTCAGCGGCCAGCAGCTCTCGCAGGCCGTCGATATCGCCTACCCGGAGCGCGTCGAAGAACCGCTCCGCCAGCTCATCCCGTTCGCGGCGATCGGCCTCGAATCGGGGACGCCCGGCCTCCATGTGACGACGCGCCCGCGCTGCGAGCTGGCGGCAGGCCGTGTCCGAGCGGCCCACCGCCGAGGCGATCTCGGTGAAGTCGAAGCCGAACACCTCCCGGAGGACGAAGACGGCGCGCTCGAGCGGGCTGAGCCGCTCCAGGAGAAGCAGTGCGGCCATCGAGACCGAGTCGGCCAGCTCCGCCGACCGCTCCGGATCCTCGTACGGGTCGCTGAGCAGGGGTTCCGGTAGCCATTCACCGACGTACTCCTCCCGACGAACACGAGCCGAACGCAGCACGTCGATCGAGATCCGGGTGACCACCGCGGAGAGGAAAGCCTTGGGCGACGTGGGCTCGGTCGCAGTGCCCTCGTAGCGCAGCCAGGTCTCCTGGACCGCGTCCTCGGCCTCGCTCACGCTTCCGAGCACGCGGTACGCGATCGAGAACAGCAGCGGACGCAGGGCCACGAACTCCTCGATCCGGGTCATGTCAGCGCCTCCTCGAAGCCCTGACGCCACGAGGGGTACCGCAGCTGCCAGCCCAGCTCCTTCTTGGCCTTGGCATTGGAGAAGCCGCGACCCTCGGTCATCATCGTCACGGCGACGTCGCCGGCCAGCAGTCGAGCCACCCATCTCGGCACCCGCCTCGGAGGTCTGGCGCCGGCGCACGCAGCCAGGTGGGGGAGCCACTCGCTCGCCGGAGCCGGCTCGTCGTCGACGATGTTGAACACGCCCTTCGACCGCTGCTCCACGGCCAGCACGGTAGCGCTCGCCGCGTCGTCGACCTGGACCCACGAGCAGTAGCCGGTGCCGCGACCGACGAGCGGGTACTGCCGCTTGCGGATGAGTTCGACCTGGTCGTCGCTGGCGCCCGGCCCGTAGAGCCCGCCGTACCGAAGCGCGGCCCCACCTGCCTTCACGACGACGTCCTCGAGATGACGGATCGCATCCATTCCCGGCTGGGCCGCCGTCCCGGTCTCCGGGTCCAGCGGGTCGTCCTCGGTCTTCACCCAGCCACCCGTGCGGATTCCGTTCCAGCTCGCGTAGCTCTGGGCCACGATGTGTTCCACGCCGGTGGCCTCGGCAGCGGCGAGGAGGTGATCCGTCCCCTCGGTACGCAGTCGGATCGTCGGCCCGAACCAACGGTCCATGTGCTTGAGATCGGGCTTGCCGGCGTGCGCCACGGAGATGGCGGTCATCTGGTGGACGACGACGTCAGGCCGAGCCGCCGCCACGGCCTCGCCGACCGACGAGGGCGCCAGCCCATCCATCACCACTGCGGTAGCGCCTACCCGCTCGAGTTCGGCGAGCTTCCGGACATTCGTCGTGGTGGCTGTGACCTGGTGGCCCCGCGCGAGCAACTGCGGGACCAGTCGCCGTCCGACGACCCCGGTTCCACCTGCCACGAACACCCGCATGACCATCACCCTCCCGATCGGCTCGATTCTCTGAGCCCGAGACGAGACAGCCCGGCGGGATGTGACATCGGAACGGTGAGACGCGTGGCGGTGGCCGAACCTGCCGCACCGCTGGGGATGCTAGGCGCTCGCGGTGTGGTGTCGGGTGCGCGCAACGACGAGCAAGGCGATGCTGATCAGCAGAACCCAGGCTGGGAAGAGCAGTGTGGTCCAGTCGTTTCGCTGGCTGGTGAGCAACAGGGCGAGCGCGACGAGGTAACCGACGAAGACGATCCAGCGTGGCAGCGAGCGGGTCCGGAGCGCGACGGTGCTCACCGACAGCATGAACACGGCGGCCATGCGCATCGCGTACACCGACACGATCGTGTGGACGGTGTCGCGGCCGAACAACCAGACGTCGACGTTCACCTTCGGAGCTGGCCAGCATCTCCAGCAGGCTCGTGGCCATCACCGTGGCCACGAACATCAGCGCCAGGAACAACAACCCGCTGCCGAGGAACACCGTCGAGAACAGTCGGTCCTCGCTGTCGCCGAGTCGCTCACGCACCACCCCGATGAACCAGAGGAATGCGATGCCTGCGAACGGCATCAGACTCAGGCTGGCCTTGATCCACTTCTGGCGGGAGGGATCCGAGATCAGGACATCGAGGTTGTCGCGGCCCAGGGCCAACCGGATCATGACCAGAGCCGTGATGAACAACACCGCGAAGATGATGCCGGCGATCGAGGCCGCGCTCCGGCTGCGCCAGAACCGTGCCTCGAGTGCCGGTGGGCGATCGACTGATTCGGTCATCGGTGACACCTCGTCTCGGTCGAGCGTCGGCGGTGGTCGTCCAGGGTCGTCCGATCGTCAGAGCGAGCGCTCACTGGCGGGCCATGGCGACCTTCATGTCGGTGTCGGTGTCGGGGATGAGGTCACCGGAGATGTCGATCGTCACGCGCTTCACCGTGCCGGTGAAGGCGAAGTCGTCCTGGTAGTCGTCGGGTGCGACCCGACTGCCACCGTCGCGGCCGCAGGTCAGTCCTTCGGTGCTGAAGACGTTGGGGACGGTGTGCGGCATCGCGACGGCTCCGACGAGCTTCCCGTCGATGTAGAGCTCGCCGTTGGCGGGAACGCCCTTCCCGTGGGCGAAGTCGGGCTCGCCGGTCGGTTCGAGTTCGTAGCGGAGCGCCACGTCGCCGGTGGGGACGTCGGTGTTGGAGGCGACGGTGAAGAAGTCGCGGCCGAGGAAGTTGTAGACGAAGTGCAGGCGGCGGTCCTTCACGAAGAGGGAGTAGCCGCCCACCCGGCCGCCGTGGGCGACGAGGACACCCTCGGCACCGCCGTCGGGGATGTGGACGTCGGCGGTGATGCTGAAGGCGCGGTTGTAGACCTTGGGCGCGGCGGTGAACGGCACCGGCGACCCGCCCGGGTAATAGACGAACGAGTCGCGCGGCGCGGCGATGGTCGGGCGTTCGACGCGCAGCCGTTCGAGCATGGACCCGTCGATCGGCATCACGCCGTACTTGCCGGCTTCGGCCCACCAACGGCCGATCATCTCGATGACCTTGTCGCGGTGGTCCGGCTGCCACGTTCTGGGTCTCGGCGTAGTCGGTGGTGAGGTCGTAGAGCTCCCAGTCGTTGGCCTCGATGTCGGCGAGCACGGTCGCGTCGATGGGGCTGCCGTAGTGGCGGTCCTTCTGGGCGGCCTCGGTGAAGCTGGGGCCGGGCCAGGGGCAGACCGCGCGCCAGCCGTCGTGGTAGATGGCGCGGTGTCCGAACATCTCGAAGTACTGGGTGTGGTGTCTGGTCGGCGCGTCGGCGTCGTCGAAGGTGTGGGCGAAGCTCACCCCCTCGATGGGCGCTTGGGTGACGCCACGGATCGCGGCCGGCGGCTCGATGCCGAGGGCGTCCAGCACGGTCGGCACGATGTCGATGATGTGGGCGTACTGGGTGCGGATCTCGCCGTGTGCGGTGATTTTGGCCGGCCAGGACACGATGCACGGGTCGGTGGTCCCGCCCCGGTACGTTTCGCGCTTCCAGCGCCGGAAGGGAGTGTTCCCGGCGTTCGTCCACCCCCAGGCGTAGTGGTTGAAGACGTTCGGGCCGCCGAGCTCGTCGAGGCGGGCCAGGTTCTCCTCCATCGACTCGGGCACGTTGTTGAAGAACATCATCTCGTTCAGCGACCCGACTGGTCCGCCCTCCGGGCTGGCCCCGTTGTCCGAGACGAGCAGGAACAACGTGTTGTCCAGTTCGCCGATCTCGGAGAGGAAATCGACCACCCGGCTGAACTGGTGGTCGGTGTAGCTGAGGAAGCCCGCGTAGACCTCCATCATCCGGGCGAAGACCTTGCGAGCCGGCTCGGGCAGGGTGTCCCACTCGGGCACGTCCGGGTCGTGCGCCGAGAGTTCCGTGCCGGCCGGGATGATGCCCATGGACAGCTGGCGTTGGTGGACCTCGCGTCGGTACTCGTCCCAGCCGGCGTCGAACTTGCCCTTGTACTTGTCCGCCCACTCGGTGGGCACGTGGTGCGGGGCGTGGCCGGCGCCGGTGCAGTAGTGCAGGTAAAACGGCTTGCTGGGGGCGTTGACGTGCGCGTCCTGGATGAACTCGATGGCACGGTCAGCCAGGTCACTGCTCAGGTGGTACCCGTCCTCGGGCTGGGCCGGTTGTTCGACCGAGTGGTTGTCATAGACGAGTTCGGGATACCACTGGTTGGTGTCGCCGCCCAGGAACCCGTAGAACCGCTCGAATCCGCGACCGAGCGGCCAGCGGTCGTACGGGCCCGCCGGGGTCTCGTGCTCAGGCGGTGAGAGATGCCACTTGCCGACCAGGAACGTGTTGTAGCCATGGGGCAGCAGCATCTCGCTGAGCATGCCCTTCTCGAACGGCAGGATCGCGTTGTAGCCGGGATACCCGGTCGAGGTCTCCGCGATCGTCGCCAATCCCAGCGAATGGTGATTGCGACCAGTGGTGATACAACCCCGCGACGGCGAACACAGGGCGGTCGTGTGCATGTTCGTGTACCGCAGCCCGGTCTCGGCGAAGCGGTCGATCACGGGGGTGTCGACCAGACCACCGAAGCTGGACAGCTGACCGAAGCCGACATCATCCAGGACGAAGACCAGCACGTTCGGGGCACCCTCGGAGGCGCGCGGTGGCGTCGGCCAGGCGGGGCTCGACTCGTCGGCCGTGCGACCGATCACACCCGGAAACGGCTGACCGTCTTCATAGGTCACCAAACCACTCATGTGCTGACTCTTCTCCTCGGACGACGTCGATCGTGGCCAACGATCGACCTCACGATCTCCGGTGTCGTCACCTACAACGGATGAAGCGGACGCCCCGGTGAGCGGACCGGCCTCAGATCGTGACCGGCAGGCGTTGCCGCGACCACCGTCGCGGTGATCAGGAAGAAGAGGGAGACCCCGATCATCACCCATTGAGCACGCGGCCGACCCAATCGCGAGGAGACGGCGGCGAAGAAGAGAACGAGGGCCAGCAGAACGGTCAGCGCCGTGTAGTTGTCGCCGCGCTGGTTGTCGGCCAGGGCCGTGGCGAACAACCGATCGGCCCGGGCGTCCGCAGCGGTGGCCTCCTTGCTTCCCGGAGGGACGTACTCCGGCATCGCAAAGGGGCCGTTCGTCGGCTCGTCCGCAGCGCGCCAGGCCCGATAGGCCACCGCGAAGGCCGGGGTGAATCGCTTCTCCACGTAGCTCTTCAGAGCGGTGTCGTCTTGGGCCGTGGCCTGGACGTACACCGTCCAGATGCTGAGGTCTGCCTGGCGGGCAGAGTTCGCGGCACTGTCGTACCTCGCGGCCTGGATTCGGGAGCTGGACGCCGCGCTGAAGGACGTCGACATCGCGCCGCCCCACTTCGCCGACTCGAAACCACACCACGCCGTCAAGACCGCCGTGACCGAGAGGACGACGAGAACGACGGTCTCGCGAATGTGTTCGCGTGCCGAGTGGTGACGCGGCGATTCTGCTGTGCTCATGAACGAGGCTCCCGTCGAGCACCGGCGGGGCCGGCGCGTCGCATGTGTCGGTCCAGATCGTCGCCCATGCCGGGCGCCGACGCCATCGCCGATTCACGGGTTGGAGCCAACCTTGATCAGCGCGCGTCGCCAGCGTCGTCGCGGGCTCGTAGCACGGCTGAGGCCCCTGGTAGCACCGTGTACAGACATACCGCGGCGGCGACGGTGCTACGCACGCCCGACGGCGAGTTCCGCTGCGAGTTCGTGCCGGCCACGAACGCACCCGAGGAGCTCAAGCCGGTGCGGCACGAACGCCGTACCTGACGTCCGATCGCGCACACCCTCTCGGTACTAGTACCAAGGTCCGATGGCGGCCGGTACTCGAACCGGGAGACAACTGTGGTCAGAAGGCCGATCGCAGAAGGCGATCCGCCGCAGCCGCCGATCGGGCGCTGAACTCCGGAGGACACGATGAACGCACGACGCTTCGCACTGGTACTGGCCGCGACGATGGCGGCGACGACCGTGTCGCTCGGATCCGCGGCGCCGGCCATCGCCAAGGGCGGTGGGCACGACGTCCGATCGAGCCACAGTTGCGGCACCGGGATCATCAAGCTCAAAGCCAAGCACGACGACGGGCGCATCGAAGTCGAGGCCGAGGTCGACACGAACCGCAACGGTCAGGTCTGGTCCGTCAAGCTGGTCGACAACGGGGTGACCTCGTTCAGTGGCCGTCGGACCACCGTCGCTCCCAGCGGCTCGTTCTCGGTCGAGAAGCGGATCCCCAACCGGTCCGGCGTGGACAGGATCACTGTGCGTGCCACGCGCGGCAGCGTCGTGTGCTCCACGTCGGTCTCGCTCTGACCTCAGCGGTCAGTCGCCGATCGCTGCCACGGCCGCCAGGATCGCGTCGACGGTCACCTCCGGGTGGGACACCATCGACACGTGCGACCCCGCCACGTCGGTGATGGTCGCGCCCGCGCGTTCGGCCATGTGTCGTTGGGTGTCGGGTGGGATGACACGGTCCTCGGTGCCGACAACGGCCCAGCTGGGCAGCGTCTTCCACCCGGCGCTGGTGGACGGCGTGGTGTTCGCGCGCAGCGTGATCGGCCGTTGGGTCTCGGCGATCAGCCAGCGGTCGTTCTCGTCGAGGTCCTGGGCGAACGACTGGTGCACGGTGTCCGGCTTCAAGAAGGCCTCGAGGTCCCCCGTCGGTGCGTCCGGGTAGCCGACGAGATCGAGCACCGTCGTCGGATCGGGCACATCGAGTGCCGAGCCGGAACCACCGAGGATCGCGAACACAGTCTCGCCCTCGTCCGGAACGAACGCGTCGACGTAGACGAGGGCCTGCACGTCACCGCCGCCGGTGGCCGCGTTGGTGATCACGAATCCGCCGTAGGAGTGACCGACCAGCACCACGGGACCGGTCGTGCGCTGGGCCACGAACGACGCGATGTACGCGGCGTCGGTGGCCACGCCACGGAGGAGGTTCGGCGGAGCCAGGACGGTCAGGCCTCGACCGCGCAGATCGGACGCGACGGCGTTCCAGCTCGACGCATCCGCCCACGCTCCGTGGACGAGGACGATCGTGGGTTCCGGCATGGATTCCTCCGCATGGTGGTCAGATGGTCCAGGATGGTCGCCAGCCTAGTGACGCGCAGACCGACACCGAACGGCGCGGCTCGTCACAGCACGGTGGGAGGTCGCGATGGCAGGGCGTTCGGAGCTGCGGGCGGATGATCCGACGACCACCAGGGATCGAATCGGTCGTCTCCTGGCAGCGTCGCCGAGCCGACATGTCCATACCGTCGATCTCCCGTACCGCTGTGTTCCTGGGCATGGTCGGTGCGCGATCAGACCAGGTTCTGGACGGCCCCGGCCGGCGAGCTGGAGGCGTGGGCATGCCTGCAGACACCGTTCTGGTCCGTCGATTTCGCCGTGCACCCCGACGCGTCGACGTCGGTCGCGGCGGATGTCCTGGCGTGGGTGGACGAACGAGCTCGGGCCGTGGCGGGAACCCATCTCGGTCGTCCGATGTGGTTCGCCTTCGCGTTCGCCGACGATCGGCTCGCGATCGACGCGCTCGAGCGCGCGGGCTTCGAGTCGCGGGCGACCGCGTCCTCTCCCTGGTCGATGGTGTTGATGCGGCACCAGCCGGGGCCGGCCACGGCATCGCCGGAAGTCCCACCCGGCTTCACGATCCGCTCGCTCCGTGGCACCTCTGAGGTGGCCGCGTACGTCGAACTCCACCGCCTGGTGTTCGACAGCGACGCATGACCGAGGGATGGCGGCGTGCCGTGTTGGAGGATCCGGCCTACGACGGCGACCTCGACCTGGTCGTCACGGCACCCGACGGGACGCTCGCGGGCTTCTGCGTCGGATGGATCTCGGCCGTCGGCCCCGGCGGTCGCCGGGCCGGTCAGCTCGAGCCGCTGGGCGTCGACGTCCGACACCGTGGGAGTGGGGTGGGTCGCGCCATGGCCGCCGAGTGCGTTCGCCGCATGTACGCCAAGGGTGCTCGCGACGTGTACGTCGAGACGGACTCCGATCGCGACGCAGCCCTTGCCCTGTACGAATCGATCGGGTTCAGTGTCGAACGCACGATCATCGTGTTCCGAAAGGACTACGACACCGTGTCCTGAGGAATTCATCCTCGGCGCAATCAGGCAAGAGGGCGGGAGATCGGTGATGGCAGCGGAGCGGCGTGACCTGGTGATCTCGGTGATGCTGGCGGTTCTGGACGCCCCGGCGGCCAAGGAGTGGTATCGGGAAGCGGTGGGGGCGGAGGTGCTCTGGGACCTCGGATCGGTCGTCGGGATGAGCGTCGAGGGCGCACCGATCTTCCTCGGCGAGCCGGCCAAGAACCGTTGGTCGTCGCCGGTCGAACTCGGTTCCACCAGCGTGCGCGTCGAAGTCTTCACCGACGACCCGGACGCCTTCGTCGCGCGCGCCGTCGCTGCCGGAGCGGACGGGTCGTTCGACCCGGTTCGCGATCATGAGATGCCGTGGGGAACGCACCGGCAGGGTGCGTTCATGGACCCGTTCGGGCACCTGTGGCTGGTCGGCGACCACACACCGCTGCAGGCACATCCCGAATCGCTCGGCTGATCCGCCGGGTCGCTGCGGCCGCGGCTATTCGAGCACGGCCGCGAGCGTGCGACGAGCGGTGTCGGCCATCCCCGCGTTCGTGTGGACGTAATAGGGCAACGCGATGATCGCCTGGACGATCGCCCACCCGCGGCCGCGCTCCCAGGCCAGGTCGTCGACGTCGAGGGCCGTCCGATAGGCGGCTCTTGTGGCGGCGTCGAACAGGCACCATGCCGGCATCAGGTCGACGGCCGGATCACCGACGCACAGCGACCCGAGGTCGATCACCGCGGCCAGCCGACCGTTGCGCACCAACAGGTTGCCCGGCATGAGATCCGCGTGTATCCAGACCGGGGCGCCGGCGTAGGCGGGAGCAGCGAGGCAGGTCTCCCAGACTGTGGTGAGCCGGGACGTGTCGACCAGACTCGTGCTGGCAGCCAGGGCATCGCGCACGCCCTCGTCCTTCGAGCTCAACGGGCCACCGCGGCTCGTCCCGTCCCACTGGCGGCCGCCGGTGTCGATACCGCGAAGTGCCCCGACGAAGGCGGCGAGATCGCGGGCGAAGCGGTCAGGGCTGACCAGGTCGTCCGGGTTCGCCGTCTCACCGGGAATCCAGCGGTATGCGGCCCACGATCCCGGGTACCCGTCGCCGGGTTCGCCAAGGGCGAGTGGTTCGGGGATCTCCACGGCGACGTGGCCGGCCAGGCGGCGGGCGTTGTCCTGCTCGGACACGAGTTCCGCGCGCCGCTCGGATTCGCGGCCGGGCTGCAACGGGAACCGGACCACGACCTCGTCGCCGACCCGGAAGAGTGCATTGACGGTTCCGTACGACGGAACCGGACGGACCGGAAGGTCCCGCCAGCGAGGGAACTGCTCGGCCACGAGCCGGGCGACGGTGCCGACATCGATGTCGACCTGGTCGGCGTGCATCCTCACCGCGCCATGGTCACACACCCGTCGATGCCGTCCGGCCGCCTTTGTCTGCCGCCGCCGTCTGCCACCGTTGTCTTCCACCGTTGCCCGACCGTGACGTTCCAGTGCCGTCGATCGTCGGGGTGCAGTGGCAGACTCGGAGACCGTCCTCAGGGCAAGGAGGCATCGGTGACCGGACGTCAGTTGCTCACCGTCGCGTACTTCCTCTTCATGCTGACGTGCGTGGCCTTCTACGACCGATGGTGGCCGCTCACCTTGCTCACCGTCGTGGGGTGGGTGGCGTGGCTGGTCCCGTTCGTGGCGTTGATGCGGCGGCGACGGTCGGCGAGGCTCGCGGCCGAGCGTGCCGCGCGGGACCTCCCATGGGGCACGAGCCGGGTCGCAGCTCGTCCCGACGACGACCCGCTGAACGCCGATGGTCGCCCCGGGGACCGACGGACCGCGCAGGCCGACGGCTCCTCGGACGGGTAGTCAGACGGCGCGCAGTCGAGCCTCGGCCTCCACCAGCAGCCCGGTCTCGGCCAGGTCGGCCCACAGGTCGTGGGGGATCTCGACCTCGAACGCCTCGAGGTTCGTCCCGAGTTCGGCCAGGGTGCGGGATCCGGTGAGGACGGTGGCCACGGCCGGATGCGCCAGCGGGAACTGGATGGCCACGGCCGGAAGGCTTACGTCATGCCGCCCGCACACCTCCCTGATCGCGATCGCCCGTTCGATGAGGTGCTCGGGCGCCGCCGCGTAGTTGAACCGCGCGTCCGGGTTCGGGTCGGCCAGGATGCCGGAGTTGTACACGCCGCCGATGATGATGCTCACGCCCTTCTCCGCAGCGAGCGGCAGCAGATCGGCCTGGCCGGTCTGGTCGAGCAGCGTGTACCGGCCGGCCAGCAGCACGGCGTCGATCTCGGTCTCGCGCACGAACCGTGCCGGCACCGCGGACTGGTTCATCCCCAACCCGATGGCTCCGATCACGCCCTGGGAACGCAGCTCGTGCAGCGCTGGGTAGGCCTCGTCGATCGCCTGATCGACGTGGTCGTCGGGGTCGTGGATGAGCGCGACGTCGATCCGGTCGAGCTTCAGCCGCTCGAGCGATTCCTCGATCGACCGACGGACCCCGTCACCGCTGAAGTCGAAGACCGCCTCGGTGGCGCCGGCATCGAGGAACTCGCTCGTGTCGGCCGGGCCGTCCACCGCCACGATGAGTCGGCCGACCTTCGAGGACAGGACGAACGTGCTGCGGTCGCGCCCGGGTAGGACGGTGGCCAGTCGCTGTTCGGCGACGCCACGGCCGTAGTGCGGCGCAGTGTCGATGTAGTTCAGCCCGGCGTCGAGGGCTCCGCCGATGAGCTCGGTGGCCACGTCGTCCGGCACGTGCTCGTACATGCCCCCGAGTGGGGCGGTGCCGAGGCTCAGCCGGCTGACCTGGACAGCGGAGTGACCGAGCGTTCGACGCTCGCGGGCGCGGGGTCCGGCGACGGGGGTGCTTGTCATGCGTGCATTGTGGCAATGCCCGTTCGCCTGTGGCGCCCCGGTCGTCCGACGTGTCCGAGAGCGGGCACGTTCGTCGTTGGTCGGTCCGGTGCGTGCTCAGCGGCGAGGGGACGGACCACCGAGCGTTCGACGGCCGGGGTCGCCGAGCCACCGGGGGTGCCGCGTCCCTCGGCCACGTCCGTCATGACGCTGGCGTGAGGCCGATCGGGTCAGGTTCCGGTGACGCCGTCGGCCATCTCGCGGAGGAGGTCGATGTGGCCGTTGTGCCGGGCAGTCTCCTCGATCAGGTGCAGCAGGATCCAGCGGAGGGTCGGATGGTCACCGTTGCTGAGTGGGCGGACGGCGCGTTCGTCGAGGTCGTGGCCGTCGATGAGGGCGCGGTAGCGGGCAGACTGCTCGGCGTAGTCGCTCAGGAGTTCGGCCAGGGGGATCTCGGGGCCGATGCGCAACTCACGGTCGGGGTCCTCGTCGGTCCACGGGCCGAGGTCGTCCTCGCCGAAGAACGTCGTCTGGATCCACGAGTACTCGACCCAGCGGACGTGGCTGACGAGAGCGGAGATCGACGTCAACGGCGAGCCGGGCAGCGGGGCCGAACGGGCGTCCAGCTCGGCGATGCCCTCACACTTGGCCCGGACGGTGTCGCGGGTGTAGTCGAGCATCGTCAGCAAGGTGGTCCGCTCGTCCCAGGTGGACGGAGTGTCGTCGATTCGCATGCGGCCACCCTGACCGATCGATGGACCTGTTGCCATCGGGTTGCTGGGCGCAAGGGCTTCAGGGAGAGTTCTGCACCACATTGACACAATCGAACAAGTATTCGAACATGGACGGGTGACCGCAGCTCCCGCCATCGACCTGAGGTCAGAGGTACGGCCGCGCAACGCCGAGGAGGTCGCCCTCCTGCAGAAGGTGCGCGACCTCCAGCAACGAGTCCGTCAGGTCGAGGGAGCGAACTCGGCGCCCACGCTCGAGACGGTGCCCGCCCTTGCCGATCTGCTGCCGCACGGTGGGCTGCGGCCTGGTGCCAGCTATGCGGTCGGGTCCACCAGTCTGGCCATGGCGTTGCTGGCCGGACCGTCCACGGCCGGCACCTGGTGCGGGGTGATCGGAGCTCCGGAGTTCGGGGCGGAGGCGGCGACCGCCTTGGGGGTCGATCTGTCCAGGGTGGTGTTCGTCCCCGATCCCGGGTATCGCTGGGTCACCGTCGCCGCGGCCATGATCGACGTCCTGGGTCTCGTGCTGGTCAAACCACCGGGTCCGGTCCACCAGGGTGAGGCGGCCAGGTTGAGCGCCCGGTTGCGCCAGCGCGGATCGACCCTGCTGGCGATGGGTTCGTGGCCACAAGCCGAAGCCCGCTTGACGATTCTCGACAACACCTGGATCGGGCTCGGCGACGGATTCGGCCATCTCAGCGCCCGGATCGCCACCGTGAGCGTCGACAGCCGGGGTGGGCAGGCGCGTACCGGCAGGCTCTGGTTGCCGGGTGCCGATGCGCAGGTCCGGCCAGTCGAGCCGGCTGGTGCGATCGACCCGATCCAGGCCGACATGGTCCGGTCCGACATCCGGGCGGTGAGTTGACGTGGTCGCCACTGCCGGTGCGCCGGCACGGTCACGCGCGTCGTCGCCGGCCGCCCGTGCCCTGGTGGTGTGGTGTCCCGACTGGCCGGTGCACGCCGCGCTGTTCGCCGCCGAGCTCCCCGCCGACGATCCGGCCGCGGTGTTCGACCGGGGGCTGGTCCTGGCCTCCACCGCGTCCGCGCGCCTCGAGGGGGTGCGACGGGGGATGCGGCTGCGTGAGGCCCAGTCCCGGTGCCCCGACCTGGTCGCCCTCACCTACGACGAGCCGGCCGACGCCCGGGCGTTCGAGCCGATCGTCGCCGCCGTCGACCAGATCAGTCCCGGGGTCTCGATCGTCCGGCCGGGTACCTGCGTGGTCCGGGCCAAGGGTCCGAGCCGGTACTACGGCGGGGAGGAGCAGGCGGCGGCGGTGATCGCCGAGCACCTGGTCGGACTCGGCGTCCCCGACTGCCGGTTCGGGGTCGCCGACGGTGCCTTCGCCGCCGAGCAGGCAGCCAGGTCGGCCGAGGTCCAGACCGCTGTCATCGTGCCCACCGGGAGATCCGCGCGCTTCCTGCGGGATCTCCCGGTCGATCTCCTCGGCGACCCCGAACTCGTCAGCCTCCTCAAGCGGCTCGGACTGCGCACCCTCGGTTCCTTCGCCGGCCTGAGCGCCACCGACGTCCTCGCCCGGTTCGGCAGCCCCGGTCTGCTCGCACACCGGCTGGCCACCGGCTCCGACACCCGACCGTTGACCCTGCGCCGGCCGGCTCCCGAACTCGAGTGCGGGATCGACTTCGAACCGCCCCTCGAGCAGGTCGACCCGGTCGCCTTCAGCGTGCGGGCCACCGCGGAGCGGTTCGTCGCCGGGCTGAGCGCCCAGGGACTGGTCTGCACCACCGTCCGGATCGAGGTCACCAGCGACGCCCTCGAACTGCACGAACGTCAGTGGCTGCACCCACGCTGGTTCGACGCCGTGGATCTCGTCGATCGGGTCCGTTGGCAGTTGCAGGGATCGGTACGCAGCCGCACACCGGCGAAGGGCGGCCACGGTGCCCGCGGCGGCCAGGGCGGCCAAGGCGGCCAGGACGAGCCGGGCGGATCACTGACCGCGCCGGTGACCCGGGTGCACTTCGTCCCCGTCGACATCGCCTCGGTCGGCGACCACGCGGACGGGCTGTGGGGTGGTGGCCCGGACGAGCGCATCCACCGGGCGATGTCGCGGATGCAGAGCATGCTCGGGCACGACGCCGTCGTCTCCACGGTCGTCAGCGGGGGACGCAGCCCGGCCGAACGGCAGACCCGGGTTCCCTGGGGCGACCCGCCGACCCCAGCCCAGCGGTACGACCTGCCGTGGCCCGGCAGTCTGCCCCCGCCGGCGCCGGCCACCGTGTACGCCCAAGCCCGTCCTGCCGTCGTCCTGGGGGAGACCGGTCAATCGATCGCCATCAACGACCGCGGGGTGCTGACGGGCACGCTCACACGGTTCTCCCCGGACGGTGCGCCGCCCCGACCGGTCCAGGCCTGGGCAGGTCCCTGGCCGGTCGAGGAGCGGTGGTGGGACGACGACGCCGCGCGACAGGTCGCCCGGTTCCAGGTCGTCGACGTCGAAGGCTCGGCCTGGTTGTTGCTGGTCGAGAACGGCACCTGGTGGGTGGAGGCCCGCTACGACTGACAGCTGACGACACCAGAAGTCGGTACCGGGCAAGGGCCCGAGGCGAGCACGAACACCAAGCACGAACACCAGCACGAACAGGGGAAGGAAAAGGAGAACCCGGCGATGGGGTGGAACAATCCGCCGATCCCGTGGGCTGAGCTCGAACGGTCGCTGTCGGATCGGCGTCGACCCGACGGCCCACCGGTCGGCTCCGACGGCGGCGACAGCCCGGCCTGGTCGCGCAAGCGCGGCAAGTACGCCCCGGAACCCGAGGACCGGCCACAGCGACCCGACGGTCCGACGGTGCCGTACGCCGAACTGCACATGCACTCGCACTTCAGCTTCCTCGACGGGGCGAGTTCGCCCGAGGCGCTCGTCGAGGAAGCCTGCCGGCTGGGGATCAACGGCCTCGCCCTGACCGACCACGACGGCCTCTACGGGGTGGTCCGGATGACCGACGCCGCGGAGGAGTACGAGATCGCCACCGTCTACGGGGCCGAACTCTCCCTCGACCTCACCGCACCACAGAACGGCGTCGCCGACCCCGAGGGCAGCCACCTCCTCGTCCTCGCACAGGGGGAGGAGGGATACCACCGGCTCGCGCGCGCCATCACCGACGGGCAGCTCCGAGGCGGCGAGAAGGGGCGTCCCCGGTACGACCTCGAGGAGCTCGCCGCCATCGCCGACGGGTACTGGACGATCCTCACCGGCTGCCGCAAAGGAACCGTTCGGCAGGCTCTCACGAGCAATCTCGGCGGTACCGGCACCGCCGCAGCCCGGCGGGAGCTCGACCGGCTGACCGGCTGGTTCGGCGCCGAGCACGTCGTCGTGGAGCTGTTCGACCACGGCCACCCGCTCGACTCCAGCCTCAACGATGCGCTGTTCCCCTGGCCGGTCAGGCGAAACTCCCGACGGTTGCCACCAACAACGTCCACTATGCCGCGCCGTCCGAGCGGCGACTCGCCACCGCTGTCGCCGCCGTCCGGGCACGCCGGAGCCTCGACGAGCTGGACGGCTGGCTTCCCGCCGCCGGGACCGCCCACCTGCGCTCGGGCGAGGAGATGGCCCAGCGGTTCGCCCGCTACCCAGGCGTGGTCGCCCGGACCATGGAGTATGCCGATGCGCTCTCCTTCGACCTCCTGAAAGCGAAGCCGAAGCTGCCCCGCCAGGAGGTCCCGGCCGGTCACACCCCGATGAGTTGGCTCCGGGAGCTGACCAGAACGGGAGCCATGGTCAAGTACCCCCGAGCCGTTCCCGGTGACGCGACCTACGAGCGCCTCGACCGTGAGCTGGCCGTCATCGAGGAGAAGGACTTCCCCGGGTACTTCCTCATCGTCCGCGACATCGTCGCCTTCGCGAAGGGACAGGGGATTCTCTGTCAGGGCAGAGGATCGGCGGCCAACTCGGCGGTCTGCTACGCCTTGGACATCACCGCTGTCGACTCGATCTACTACGACCTCCCGTTCGAGCGGTTCCTCTCCGCCACCCGCGACGAGGAGCCCGACATCGACGTCGATTTCGACTCCGACCGCCGCGAGGAGGTCATCCAGTACGTCTACCAGAAGTACGGCCGGCACAACGCGGCCCAGGTGGCGAACGTCATCAGCTACCGACCAAAGTCCGCGGTCCGGGACATGGCGAAGGCGCTCGGGCACAGCCCCGGCCAGCAGGACGCGTGGTCGAAGCAGATCGACCAGTGGGGGGTCGTCGCCGGCACCGTGGACAACGACGTACCGCTCCCCGTGGTCGAGCTGGCGCAGAGTCTGCTCACCGCGCCTCGACACCTCGGCATCCACTCCGGTGGCATGGTGCTCACCGAACGCCCGGTGGGCGAGGTGTGCCCGATCGAGCACGGCCGCATGGAGAAGCGCACCGTCCTGCAGTGGGACAAGGACGACTGTGCCCGGATGGGCCTGGTGAAGTTCGACCTGCTGGGGTTGGGGATGCTCGGCGCCCTGCAGCACACCTTCGACCTCGCCGAGGAACACCTGGGCGAGCGTTGGAACCTGTCCACCCTGCCGAAGGAGGAGCCAGGGGTCTACGACATGCTCTGCCGCGCCGACTCCGTCGGGGTGTTCCAGGTGGAGAGCCGTGCGCAGATGGGCACGCTGCCGCGACTACGCCCACGGTGCTTCTACGACCTGGTGATCGAGATCGCGCTGATCCGGCCGGGGCCGATCCAGGGTGGTGCCGTCCACCCCTACATCCGCCGGAAGCTGAAGAAGGAGCCGATCACCTACCTGCATCCCAAGCTCGAGCCGGTCCTCGCACGAACCCTCGGGGTGCCGCTGTTCCAGGAGCAACTGATGCAGATGGCGATGGCCGTCGGCGGTTGTACCGGTGACGACGCCGACCTGCTCCGACGCGCGATGGGCTCCAAGCGCGGCATCGTCAAGATCGGCAAGTTGAAGGAGAAGCTCTATGCGGGCATGGCCGAACACGACATCGTCGGCGACACCGCGGACGAGATCTACGCCAAGATCGAGGCGTTCGCCAACTTCGGGTTCGCCGAGAGCCACGCCATCAGCTTCGGCCTCCTGGTGTATGCGAGCTCGTGGATGCGACTGCACTACCCGGCCGCGTTCACGGCGGCGCTGCTGAGGTCGCAGCCGATGGGGTTCTACTCACCGCAGACCCTGGTGGCCGACGCACGCCGGCACGGAGTCGAGGTACGGCGCCCCGACATCCTCCGCTCCGGTGTCCATGCCGGCCTGGAGGTTCTCGACGGACGCGAGTCGGTGGCGACAGGGCCGGACAGCTGTCGCGAGCTCGACCAGCCGTCGGTACCGCACCCGGACGGGAACGACGTGGACGTGTCCAGCGGCCTGTTCGACTTCAGCGACCACCGCCGCGACGCGAACTTCGCGATGCGGCTCGGGATCGCCGGGGTCGCCACGATCGGGGAGACGCTGGCCACGCGGATCGTCGCCGAACGCGACGCCGGCGGCCCGTTCGCCGACATGACCGACCTCGCCCGCCGGGTCGAGCTGCGGGCCGCTCATCTCGAGGCACTGGCCACCGCCGGTGCGTTCGACGGCTTCGGTCTGAGCGTTCGGCAAGCCCTGTGGACGGCCGGCCAGGCTGCGCAGGAGAGCCCGGACCGCCTGGCCGGTATGGCCGTTCTCACGCCGGCGCCGATGCTGCCGGGAATGACGCCGCCCGAGCAGACGATGGCCGATTTGTGGGCCACCGGCATCTCCCCGACCGACCATCCGATGGTGCACCTGCGCCAGGCACTCGACGAGCGCGGCGTCCTGGCGATCGGCGCCCTGACCAGGGTCGAGCCCGGTCGTCGCATCCTCGTCGGCGGGGTCGTGACCCACCGGCAACGACCATCAACCGCCGGGGGAGTCACCTTCATCAACATCGAGGACGAGACCGGGATGCTCAACGTGATCTGCACGGTGGGGCTCTGGAACCGGCGACGGCGGATCGGCCGGGACTCCAAGGCGCTGATCATCCGCGGGGTCCTGGAGAAGTCCGAGGGGGTGACGAACCTGCTCGCCGACGACCTCGTCCGGCTGCCGCTGTCGGCACCGGTCCGGTCCCGCGACTTCCGCTGACGAGGCGGCCGGACGCGGTGCCCCACGGGGGTGGGCATCGCGCTCCGCAGTCAGCCCGAACACGAGCATGTGCAGGTCCGACCAAGGTGGGCCGTCGGACCGCCGATCCGCTCCGAGTGGTCGCGTCGGCTCTCCACGGCGGCGTGTCCCGCGAGGGCGCGCCCACTCGAGTGCGCTTAACCCGTGCCGCGGCACCTGAGCGGATGACTACCCTGGACACGCTCTGCGCCGCACCGGGCGGCGCGGAGAACCCGAGAGGAACGACCCCGTGTCCGAGTTGCAGGTCACCGTGCGGAGCGCAGGCTCCGCGTCCACCGTTGGCACACCAGCCGAACGAGTGGTGACCACGGGCACGACGATCGCCGACATCTTCGCCGCGACCGACGGCATCCCCGGTGGGACCGCCGTCGTCGCCGCGCTCGTCACCCCGGCTTCCGGTGGTGAGGCCGTCGCCCGCGACCTGGCCCACATCCCCGGCCAGGGCGACCTCATCGAGCCGGTCCTGGCCGACACCGACCTCGGCCGCTCGATCATCAGGCACTCGGCCGCGCACGTCCTCGCCCAGGCGGTCCAGGCCGAGATCCCGGCGGCGAAGCTCGGCATCGGCCCGCCGATCGTCGACGGGTTCTACTACGACTTCGACGTCGCCGAACCGTTCACCCCGGAGGTCTTGTCGGGGTTCGAGAAGAACATGCAGCGCATCGTGAAGGCGCGCCAGCGGTTCGTGCGCCGCGCGGTCAGCGACGACGATGCCCGGGCCGAACTGGCCGACGAGCCGTACAAGCTCGAACTCATCGGCCTCAAGGGCGGTGCCGCCGAAGAGGCCGCCGAAGGCGCGAGCGCCGAGGTCGGTGGCGCCGAGCTGACGATCTACGACAACCTCGACCGCACCGGTGCCGTCGTGTGGAAGGACCTGTGCCGCGGGCCGCATGTGCCGCACACCGGGTACATCCCGGCCTTCACCCTCACCAGGTCGGCGGCCGCGTACTGGCGGGGGAGCGAGAAGAACCCGCAACTCCAGCGCATCTACGGCACCGCCTGGGAGAGCCGGGACGCGCTCAAGGCGTACCAGTCCCGGCAGGAGGAGGCCGCCCGACGCGACCACCGCAAGCTGGGGGCCGAGCTCGACCTCTTCAGCTTCCCCGACGAGATCGGCTCCGGCCTGGCCGTCTTCCATCCCAAGGGCGGCATCCTCCGCAAGGTGATGGAGGACTACGCGCGGCAGCGGCACGTCGAAGCCGGCTACGAGTTCGTCAACACCCCGCACATCACGAAGGCCGAGCTGTTCGACATCTCCGGACACCTCGGCTTCTACGCCGACGGCATGTTCCCGCCGATGCACGTCGACGAGGAACGGCACGAGGACGGGACGATCCGGCGCGCCGGGCAGGACTACTACCTGAAGCCGATGAACTGCCCCATGCACTGCCTGATCTTCCGGTCCCGCGGTCGGTCGTACCGCGAGCTGCCGCTGCGGCTGTTCGAGTTCGGCTCGGTGTATCGCTACGAGAAGTCCGGCGTCGTGCACGGCCTCACCCGGGTCCGCGGGATGACCCAGGACGACGCGCACATCTACTGCACGGTCGACCAGATGCAGGCCGAGATCCGCTCTCTGCTCGCGTTCGTCCTCGACCTCCTCCACGACTACGGGCTCGACGACTTCTACCTCGAGCTGTCCACCCGCAACCCGGACAAGTCGATCGGCTCGGACGCGGAGTGGGAGGAAGCGACCGATGCGCTCCGGCAGGCCGCCGAGGCGTCCGGTCTCGACCTCGTCCTCGATCCCGGTGGTGCCGCGTTCTACGCACCGAAGATCTCCGTCCAGGCCCGCGACGCGATCGGCCGCAGCTGGCAGCTGTCGACGATCCAGGTCGACCTGATGCTGCCGCAGCGCTTCGGCCTGGAGTTCACCGGCGACGACGGCAACCGGCAGCGGCCGGTGATGATCCACCGCGCCCTGTTCGGGTCGATCGAGCGGTTCCTCGGCGTCCTCACCGAGCACTACGCCGGTGCGTTCCCGCCCTGGCTCGCCCCGGTCCAGGTGGTCGCCGTGCCCGTCGCCGACGCGTTCGTCCCCTACCTGCAGGAGATCGCCGCCAAGTTGAAGGTCCACGGCATCCGGGTGGAGGTCGATGCCTCCGACGATCGGATGCCGAAGAAGATCCGCACGGCCAGTAAGCAGAAGGTGCCCTACGTGCTGATCGCCGGTGGCGAGGACGAAGCCGCCGGCGCGGTGTCCTTCCGCTTTCGGGACGGCACCCAGCGCAACGGCGTCCCGGTCGAGCAGGCGGTCGCCGAGATCGTCGACGCCGTGGCCCGGCGCATCCAGATCTGAGCCGCGGCGTGACCTATGCCGACCGTCCGGACGCGCCGAACCCGTACGCGCCCGACGGCGGCGTGGTGGACCAGGCCGGTGTCGGTGTCCCGGATGCGCTGATGCGTGTCTGGGCACCGCACCGGATGGCCTACCACGGTGCCCTGGACGCGGCCGGCCGGTCCGACGCCGAACCCGTCTGCCCGTTCTGCCACATCCCGACGATGTCCGACGAGGACGGGTTGATCGTCCACCGGGGCGAGCACGCGTTCGTCGTGCTGAACCTCTATCCGTACAACCCCGGACACCTGCTCGTGTGCCCGTACCGGCACGTCGCCGACCTGACCGACACCACCGACGAGGAGCGAGCCGAGACGATGGCGCTGGCGGCGGACGCGATGACCGCCGTCCGCGGAGCCTCGAATCCCGCCGGGTTCAACGTCGGGTTCAACCAGGGTGCCGTCTCCGGTGGCAGCGTCAACGACCACCTGCATCTCCACGTCGTCCCGCGCTGGCAGGGCGACGCGGGTTTCATCACGGTCATCGGGAACACCAAGAGCCTGCCGTTGCTGCTCTCGCAGAGTCTGGGAGCTCATCACCGGAGCCTGGCCACTGCCCACGGGCTGACGGTTCGGCTCCTCGCAGTGCGCGCGAGTCGCCCGGCGCCACGCCGAACCTGCCGTAACCTTGCGCCGATGTTCGACAGGACCCGCGAGTTCTTCGCCAAGCTCTTCACCCCCGTCGCCCGCTTCCTGCTGGCCCGCGGGGTGAGCCCGGACGTCGTCACGATCGTCGGCACCCTGGGCGTGTGCGCAGGCTCCCTCGTCTTCTTCCCGACCGGCCACCTCCTCATCGGCGTGCTGGTCATCACGGTCTTCGTCTTCTCCGACACCGTCGACGGCGTGATGGCCCGCATGCAGGGCCGCTCGTCGAAGTGGGGGGCGTTCCTGGACTCGACGCTGGACCGGTTCGGCGACGCGGCGATCTTCTCCGGGCTCGTCTTCTACTACATGGGCGTCGGCGACTCGAAGGTGTGGGCCGGGTTCGCCCTGGCCTGCCTCGTGATGGGCAGCCTCACGTCGTACGCCCGGGCCCGCGCCGAGGGCCTCGGCATGACTGCCAAGGGCGGCATCGCCGAGCGCGCCGACCGACTGGTCTCGGTCCTGGTGGCGGCCGGGTTCTCCGGGATGGGTGTCCCCTACATCCTCGAAGTGGTCCTGGTGCTGCTCGCCGTCGCCAGCTCGATCACAGTCGTCCAGCGCATCCTGATCGTCCGTAGACAAGCCCTCCCGCCGGCCGCGGCCGACGCGATCGAACCGACCGCGATCACGGCGGCCTCAGCGACGGACGATCCACCGACCGAACACCGGGCGGTCAGCCGCCCGAGCCGCCGGTGGCACCTTCGAACGCGGCACGTCGAACGCAGCACCGTCGAATTCAGCACAGTCGAACGCAGGCACGACCGACCCGGCCGCCGATCCACCGGTGGGTCCCTCGACTCAGCCGCTTCACCGGCAGGACGACCCTGCCGGTTCCGATGCCTGACCACAGTCGCCTCGCCACACTCCGCGAGCAGGGTGCGCTCGCCGGCTACCGGTTCGGCTGGTGGGCGGTCCGGCGACTGCCCGAACGCGTGGTCCGCTCGGTGTTCGACCGGATCGCCGACGTGGCCACGAGGCGGGACGGCAAGGGTGTGCGGAGACTCCGGTCCAACCTGGCCAGGGTGGTCCGACCGGCCTCGACTGCCGAGCTCGACGCCCTGACGAGGGCGGCCATGCGCTCGTACATGCGCTACTTCTGCGAGGCGTTCCGGCTCCCTCGCCTCTCGGCGGTCGACATCCAGCAGCGCGTCCGGACCGTCGGCGAGGAGCACTTCCGGGCCGCCATCGCCGAGGGCCGCGGTGTCGTCGTGGCGCTGCCGCACCTGGCGAACTGGGACCTGGCCGGCGCCTGGGCGGCGACGACGTCGGAGGTGGGTGTCCTTGCGGTCGCCGAACGACTCGAACCGGCCGAGCTGTTCGACGCCTTCGTCGCCTACCGGAACGCCATCGGCATCGACATCGTCGCGCTCACCGGTGACGACCCGTTCCCGGCGCTGGTGGAGCGGGCCCGCAGCGGAGGCCTCGTCTGTCTCGTCGCCGACCGGGACCTGTCCGAGCGCGGCGTTCCGGTCGACTTCTTCGGGGCCACCGCGCGGATGCCGGCCGGCCCGGCCGCGCTGGCCCGCCGGACCGGCGCGACGCTGCTCGCCGCCACCCTGCACTACGACGGCACCGGCGTCCGCGACCCGCTGGTCGTCACGTTCAGCGCGCCGATCGACACGACCCGCACACCCGACCGGACGCCGGCGGCCGCCACGACCCAGCGGCTCGCCGACGCGTTCGCCGCCGGAATCGCCGCGCACCCGCAGGACTGGCACATGCTCCAGCGGATCTGGGTCGACGACGCCACGACCGACGCGACCTCCTCGACGGTGGTCGCGTGAAGGTCGGACTCGTCTGTCCGTACTCCCTCGACGTCCCGGGCGGGGCGCAGAATCACGTGCGCGACCTCGCAGAGGCACTGATCGCACGCGGCCACGACGTGAGCGTGCTCGCACCGGCCGACGACGAGGCCGGCCTCCCGCCGTACGTCGTGCCGGCAGGTCGAGCCGTCCCGGTCCCGTACAACGGATCGGTGGCGCGGCTCGCGTTCGGTCCGGTGACGAACGCCCGGGTTCGCCGCTGGTTGCAGAACGGCGAGTTCGACGTCGTCCATGTGCACGAGCCCGCCACCCCGTCGCTCTCGCTGCTCACGTTGTGGGCGTGCTCGGATCCGATGGTCGGCACGTTCCACTCCTCGAATCCGCGCTCGCGGGCGATGACGGCGGCGTCGACGTTCCTGCTGCCCGGGTTGGAGAAGCTGTCGGCGCGGATCGCGGTCTCGGAGGAGGCGCGAGCCACCCTCGTCCAGCATCTGGGTGGCGAGCCGGTGATCATCCCGAACGGTGTGTTCGTGTCCCGCTTCGCCGACGCCCGGCCCGATCCCGGCCTGACCGGCACCGGGCGCACCATCGTGTTCCTCGGGCGGATGGACGAGCCACGCAAGGGCCTCGACGTCCTCCTGGGCGCCCTGCCGCAGATCCTCGCGCGACCATCCGGATGTCACCGCGCTGATCGCCGGCAAGGGTGACATCGAGGAGGCGCGCGCCCAGGTGCCGGCGCAGTGGCACTCGAGGGTCCGCTTCCTCGGGATGATCGACGACGTGCAGAAGGCGGCGCTGCTGGCCGGGGCCGACCTCTACATCGCACCGAACACCGGCGGCGAGAGCTTCGGCATCATCCTGATCGAGGCCATGGCGGCAGGTGCGCCCGTGCTCGCGAGCGACCTCGTCGCGTTCCGGCGCGTCCTCGGCAATGGTCTCTACGGCCGGTTGTTCACCGTCGGCGACGCGACCGCGCTCGCCCGGGCGGCGGGTGAACTGCTGTCCGACGACGCTCTGCGCGCACAGTTGGCGGCTGACGGCCACGCCGCCAGTTGGGCCTACGACTGGGACGTCGTCACCGAGCAGATCCTCGACGTGTACGCGCTGGTGGTCCGATGACCGCGGTGATGCTGTCGTCGATCCTGGCCGTGATCCTCGTCCTCGTCGTCGTGTTCGGGTTGCTGTCCTGGACGGCGACCAGGCTCGACCGGATGAACCAACGGGTCGAGACCGCACGCGCTGCGCTGCAGGCGGCGCTCCAGGGCCGGGCGGCGTGCTCGCTGGAACTCGCGACCAGCGGCCTGCTCGATCCGGCCACCTCGCTGCTGGTCGCCGACGCCGCTCACCGGGCCCGGTCGGCCGACCCGACCGAGCTCGTGCGGGCGGAGACCGACCTGACCCAGGCGTTGCGGGCCGCCGTCGTCGCCGGGGCACAGACCGGCGCGGGAGCCGACGGACTCGACTCGACTCCGGTGCTCGACGCGACCGCGCTGGCCGAACTCCGGCACGCCTGCGTCCTCGTGCCGATGGCCCGGCGGATCTACAACGACGCCGTGTCGCACGCGGTGTCCCTGCGGCGACTGCGGGTGGTCCGTTGGTTCCGGCTCGCCGGCCACAGCGTGGCACCCGAGACGATCGACTTCGACGACACGATCGCCGAGCTCGCCCGCTGACCGTGCGACCGATCCCAGCACCTGTCCGTCGGCCGCTGTGCCCGTGCCCGTCGCAGCCACGGTTCGGACCCGCGGCGATGGGTAGCATCCGGCCATGTACTCGGCTCGCGAGGCAGCGGCGGTGCGGCGGGTGAACGAGCACGCCCGACTGCTGGTCCGGGCCGGTTTCGCGGCGCGCCCGGACATCACGGCCGACGTCACGAGCGTGGCCGTCGACGAGGGCCTCCCGGAGCCGGCGGCGACTGCCGTCGCGGCGGTGCGGCAGGCGTATCGGGCGCTCGGCGCCGAGCAGGCCGGTTGGCCGTCGATCACCGACGTCGATCGTCTCCACGACGTCTTCGCCCTCCTGCGCGCCGACGGCGTCGTCGTTCTCGAGGGCGTGCCCGACCACTGGTCGGCGGCCCGCGAACTCGAGCGTCTCGACGAGCTCGGCGCCGTACCCGCGGGCATCGCCTGGTTCACCGCGCCCGACGTCTGGCACGCGATCGATCACGGCATGCTCGAGATCAACCTCTGGCACGGCGACAGTGCGAACGCCGCGCCCGGTGACGTGCTTCTGCGCGACGTCCTCGCGAGGTTCGATCGGGCCGGCCTGTCGGCGGTGTTCGACGAAGGGAGGATCGAGATACGCGCGCGCTGGCACCGGCGGACCGCCGGCGTGAACGTGGACGGCGGCGTCCCGGCCGAGCATCTACCATGATCGGCGTGTCAACAGAGTCCGCACGACCAGGTCCGTCAGCGTCAGCCTCCCAGCCCGTCACCGGTACCACCCGGGTGAAGCGCGGGATGGCCGAGATGCTCAAGGGCGGCGTCATCATGGACGTCGTCACCGTCGAGCAGGCCAAGATCGCCGAGGACGCCGGGGCGGTCGCCGTGATGGCGCTCGAGCGCGTGCCGGCCGACATCCGCGCCCAGGGCGGGGTCTCCCGCATGAGCGACCCGGACATGATCGACGGCATCATCGCCGCGGTCTCGATCCCGGTGATGGCCAAGGCGCGGATCGGCCACTTCGTCGAGGCGCAGGTGCTGCAGTCGCTCGGGGTGGACTACGTCGACGAGTCCGAGGTGCTCACCCCCGCCGACTACGCGCACCACATCGACAAGTGGGCGTTCACGGTTCCGTTCGTGTGTGGTGCGACGAACCTGGGTGAGGCGCTGCGCCGCATCTCCGAGGGTGCGGCGATGATCCGCTCCAAGGGCGAGGCGGGCACCGGCGACGTCTCCAACGCCACCACCCACATGCGCCAGATCCGCGACCAGATCCGTCGCCTCGGCGTCGCTGCCGGAGGACGAGCTGTACCTCGCGGCCAAGGAACTGCAGGCGCCCTACGACCTCGTCGCCGAGGTCGCCACCGCCGGCAAGCTCCCGGTCGTGCTCTTCACCGCCGGTGGCATCGCCACCCCCGCCGACGCGGCGATGATGATGCAGCTCGGCGCCGAAGGCGTGTTCGTCGGGTCCGGCATCTTCAAGTCCGGCAACCCCGCCCAGCGGGCCGAGGCCATCGTCAAGGCCACCACGTTCTTCGACGACCCCGACGTGATCGCCAAGGTCTCCCGCGGGCTGGGCGAGGCCATGGTGGGCATCAACGTCGACGAGATCCCGGAACCGCACCGGCTCGCCGAACGCGGCTGGTGAGCGGGAGCCCCTGCCGCATCGGCGTCCTCGCTCTCCAGGGCGACGTCCGCGAACACGTGGCGATGCTGACGGCCACCGGCGCCGTCGCGTCCACCGTCCGCCGGCCGGCCGAGCTCGCGGCGGTCGACGGTCTCGTCATTCCCGGCGGCGAGTCGACGACGATCGAGAAGCTGCTCCGCGCCTGGGACCTGTTCACCCCGCTGCACGACCGGATCGCCGGCGGGCTGCCGGTGTTCGGCACGTGCGCGGGCATGGTGTTGCTCGCGGATCGGATCGCGAACCCGGCGTCCGGGCAGACGGGGCTCGGTGGCCTCGACATCACCGTCCGCCGCAACGCCTTCGGTCGGCAGGTCGACTCGTTCGAGGACGACCTGGACGTGGCCGGGCTCGATCGGCCGGTCCACGCGGTCTTCATCCGGGCACCGTGGGTCGAGAAGGTCGGCGACGGCGTCGACGTCCTGGCGAGTTCCCGCGAGGGTCACCCGGTCGTGGTCGCGCAGGGCCCGCTGGTCGCCGTGGCCTTCCATCCGGAGATCAGCGGCGACAACCGCCTGCACGGGCTCTTCGTCGAACGGGTACGGGAGAACTCCGGCCGCTAGCCGGGGCTGGGTCGACCTGACCGTGCGGGCGGCGCCCGGCTCGCACGGTCGGTACAATCCTCGGCGCCGCGCGACTGCGGACGAACTGCGGCCGACGATCTATCTCGCGTGGACGAGCTCCGAGGAGGGACTGCACATGTCGGGACACTCGAAATGGGCGACCACGAAGCACAAGAAGGCCGCGATCGACGCCAAGCGGGCCAACCTCTTCGCCAAACTCGTCAAGAACGTCGAGGTCGCGGCGCGCGTCGGTGGCGGTGACCCGGTCGGCAACCCGACCCTCTACGACGCGATCCAGAAGGCCAAGAAGAGCTCGGTCCCCAACGACAACATCGACCGGGCCGTCAAGCGCGGCTCCGGGGCCGAGGCCGGTGGCGCCGACTACCAGACGCTCACGTACGAGGGCTACGGTCCGGGCGGCGTCGCGGTCCTCGTCGAATGCCTCACCGACAACCGCAACCGATCAGCGAGCGAGGTGCGGGTCGCGGTCACCCGTAACGGCGGCTCGATGGCCGATGCGGGCAGCGTCTCCTACATGTTCAGCCGCAAGGGCGTCGTGCTCGTGCCGAAGCAGCAGGGCACCGTCGAACTGGCCGAGGACGACCTGCTGATGGCGGTTCTCGACGCCGGCGCGGAAGAGGTCAACGACCTCGGCGAGGCGTTCGAGGTGATCAGCGCGTCCGGGGACCTCGTAGGGGTACGGACGTCGGTGCAGGAGGCCGGCCTCGACTACGAGTCGGCCGAGGCGGCGTTCGTCCCGTCCGTCACGATCGACCTCGACGAAGACGGCGCGCGACGGGTGTTCAGGATGATCGAGGCGCTCGACGACCTCGAGGACGTCCAGAACGTCTGGGCGAACTTCGACGTGAGCGACGAGGTCATGGAAAGAGTCGGCTGACAGACAGAATCGGCTGATTCCGGCCGCCAGCGGCTAGCGTTGTGCCGTGATCACCGACCGGGGCGCCGCTGACGAGCGCCCGGTCACGCGCACGTTCGGACGGTACGAGCTCCTCGACCGCGTCGGCGAAGGCGGCATGGGCGTCGTCTGGCGGGCCTTCGCCCCGGACGGCCGACAGGTCGCGGTGAAGGTGCTCCGGACCCATCTGGCGGCCGATCCCCAGCTCCGGATGAGGTTCGAGCGCGAGGTGATGATGCTCTCGCGGATCCGCGGGACCCACATCGCCGAGGTGGTCGAGGCCGATCTCGACAACGACCTTCCGTATCTGGTGACCCGCTTCGTGGACGGTCCGTCCCTCCACGACGTCGTCGACGCCGACGGCCCACTGCGGGGTCCCGGGTTGAAGTCGGTGGCGCTCGGCCTGCTCGACGCCCTCGAGTCGATCCATGCGGCCGGCGTCGTGCACCGTGACCTCAAACCCGGCAACGTCCTGCTCGAGGACGGCGAACCGCAGGTCATCGACTTCGGGATCGCCCAGCTGACTCACGACGTGCGCCTCACGATGACCGGGATGGTCTTCGGTACCCCGGGCTACCTCGCGCCCGAGCTGCTCACCGGTGCCGACCCGAGCCCGGCGGGCGACATCCACTCCTGGGGCGCGACGCTCGCCTTCGCCGCCACCGGTCGCCCGCCGTTCGGCCGGGGCGCTCTCGAGGCCGTCGCGCTGGCCGTCATGCAGCGCCAACCCGACCTCGCCGGCATCGATCGCTGGCTCCAGCCGGCGCTGGCGGCGGCGATGGCGAAGGATCCCGGCCGAACGCCCGAGCGCTGCCGAACTCGTCGCCTGGTTCTCCAGCGGCCGGTTCGGGGACGGTGAGCACGACCGCCGCCTCGCCGAAGCACCGACCGGCCCCACGCAGCGGGTCGATCGGGCCGTGCTGACCGACGCCTCCACCTGGATGGCGCCGGCGGCCACCTGGCCAGAGCCGGTTCCGGCCGCCGAGCTCGCCGGCCTTCGATCTGTCGCCCACGGCGTCGCCGCCGGCCGGGTCCGAGTACCGGCGACACTCGCCGCCACCCGGCCCGCGAGGCCTACCCCCCGTTGGCGAGCGCCGTCGAACAGCCTGCCGCCGGCCCGTCGGCGAGCGCACAGGTGGCCCGCCCAGCGACCACTGAGGCTCCGCGACACGTCGGTCTGCGCTACCTGTCGCCGGTCGTGGCGTCGTGGTGGTTCGGCTGGGCCTGCGTGACGGTCGCGGCGCCGGCACTCGGCCTGGCCGGGATCGCCGCCTGGCTGACGGCCGCACACGTGACGACATCGGCCGGGCGGCAACTCCGTGGCCGCACCGATCGCGGTCGCGGCGCGAACGGCGTCGTGGTCGGACTGTCGAGCCCGTGGCACGTCGCGCGAGGTGCCGCCGTGTCGGCCGCAGCCGTCGTCGTCGGCGCGCTCGTGGCGGTCTGCCTGCTGGTGTCGGTCCTCGTCGTGATGCGGATCGCCGGGCTGACGGGCGTGCCGCTCGGGGTGCTCCTCTTCGGCGTCGGGGCGGTGGCCGGTCTCTACGCGTGGCACGGGTTCGGGGGCGAGTCGACCCGCGGGGGCACCCTCACGATCCTGCGCCGGCTCACCGCCCCGAGGTACGGACGGTTGATCGCGAGCGTGCTCGGCATCGCCCTGGGTGTACTCGCCATCTACGTGGCGAGCGCGACCACGGTGTCCTTCGCCCCGCTGCCGATCGACGGATCGGGACTGCTCGACCGCTGGTCGCACTGGTTCGGTGGCTGAGGATCCACAGTCCTGGGCGGCCGAGCGCCGGCGTGCGGCGGAGCACCACGCCGAGGTCGCTCGCCGGCAGGCGGCCAGTGACACGGCCAAGGCTCAGGCGATGATCGAGGCGTTCGTCGCGGCGGCCATCCAGACCTTGCCGACCGAGCGGCTCCTCGCCCGTGCCTTCGGCGGTGGCACCCGTCGCTACCGGACCGATCGGTTCGGCTGGTACCTCCGCCGCGACCACTCCATCGGCGTCGCGGCCGACGCGACCTACCTCGTGTTGACGGTTCCCGGCTCGCTCCTCGGCTCGCTCCGCGGAGTGTCGGTGCCGGCGGCCGATCCGCCGCTGGTGGTCGGGCGAGGTGGCCCGGACGGAGTGGCGATCGACCTGCGCGACCTGCTGGCGCAGCGCTTGGCCGCCGGGCCGGACTTCTGAGCGGGCCGGTCCGACGGGGGCGTGGTCAGGCGATGGGTGCGGTCTGGCGCACGTTCCGTCTGACGGGCGGCCTACCCGGGGGTGGTCAGGCGATGGGTGCGGTCGGCGCACGTTCCGTCTGACGAGTCGGCCTACCCGGGGGTGGTCAGGCGATGGGTGCGGTCCGGCGCACGTTCCGTCTGACGGAGCGGCAGACTGGGGGCGTGGTCAGGCGATGGGTGCGGCCGGCGCACGTTCCGTCTGACTCAGGCGGTCCACCTGGCCCCGAACCTGAACCTCACCGTCGGTCGGCGCGTCGCCGGGAAGGGGCGGCCGACGCGCCGGTAGCGTGCGACCCGTCCGAACACGTGTTCGGACGAGGGCGCCGACGATGGGAGGGTCCGACGTGCGGGTACTCGGCGTCGACCCCGGCCTGACCCGATGCGGCGTGGGCATCGTCGACGGTGAGCCCGGACGCCAGCTGACGATGGTCCACGTCGGCGTGATCCGCAGCGGTGCGAGCGAGCCGGTCGAACTGCGGCTGCTCGGCATCGACCGGGCCCTGGACGCGTGGATCCGCACCTATCGCCCGGACGTGGTCGCCGTCGAGCGGGTGTTCAGCCAGAACAACGTCCGGACGGTGATGCAGACCGCCCAGGCGTCCGGGGTGGCGCTGGTGGTGGCCGCGCGGCACGGTCTGCCGGTCGCTCTTCACACCCCGAGCGAGATGAAGGCCGCCGTCACCGGCAACGGCCGGGCCGACAAGACCCAGGTCACGACGATGGTCACCCGGCTGCTCGCGCTCGACACCCGGCCGAGCCCGGCCGATGCCGCCGACGCGCTCGGCCTCGCGATCTGCCAGATCTGGCGCGGCTCCGCGCAACGGCGGCTCGCAGAGGCCGCGGCGCGCCAGGCCCGTCCGGGAAGCCGGCAGGCGTCGTGATCGCGTCCGTACGCGGTGTCGTGCAGTACCTCGGACCGTCGTCGGCCGTCGTCGAGGTCGGCGGCGTCGGGTTGGACGTCCAGTGCGCACCCGGAACGCTCGCCGACCTACGTCTGGGCGCGACCGCGACCCTGGCGACCGTCCTGGTCGTGCGGGAGGATTCGCTGACCCTGTTCGGCTTCGCCGACGTCGACGAGCGGGCGACATTCCTCGTGCTCCAGTCCGTCACCGGGATCGGCCCTCGGCTCGCGCAGGCGATGCTCGCCGTGCACAGTCCGGACGACCTGCGTCGTGCCGTGGCCGCCGAGGACCTGACGATGCTGATGAAGGTGCCCGGCATCGGCCGCAAGGGCGCCGCCCGACTGGTCCTCGAGCTCGCCGACAAGCTCGGGCCACCGGTCGCCTCGGCGGCCGGTCCGGGGCGAGCCGGCTCCGGCGCCGACCGACGTGGACTGGAAGTACCAGGTGCACACCGGTCTGGTCGGGCTCGGCTGGTCCGCCCGCGACGCCGACTCCGCGGTCACGGGCGTCGAGCCGATGGCCGACGAGATGATGGCGGCCGGAGCGGTCAACGTCGGTGAGCTGCTGCGCGCCGCGCTCCGCCAGCTGGCCCGAACGTAGGCTCGGTCGAGATGCGCGACGACGAGTCAGGCGACGACGAGGTCGGCCCCACCCGCCACGGGGACGGCTCGACGACAGGCGGCGTCGACGAGAGCGACAGCGGCGGCGTGGCCAGCGGGTACGTGTCGCCGGACGCCGATGCCGACGAGCGACGGCTCGAGGCCACCCTCCGGCCCACCGCACTCGCGGACTTCGGTGGCCAGCCCCGAGTCAGTGCGCAGCTCGGCCTGGTGCTGACGGCGGCGCGCAATCGGGGTCGCACCGCCGACCACATCCTGCTCTCCGGCCCGCCCGGGCTCGGCAAGACCACGCTCGCGATGATCGTCGCCGGCGAGATGAACGCGCCCCTGCGGCTCACCTCCGGTCCGGCCATCCAGCACGCGGGCGACCTCGCGGCGATCCTGTCGGGACTGAAGGACGGCGACGTCCTCTTCCTCGACGAGATCCATCGGATGAGCCGACCCGCCGAGGAGATGCTCTACCTCGCGATGGAGGACTTCCGGGTCGACATCATCATCGGGAAAGGCCCCGGCGCGACGTCGATCCCGCTCGAACTCCCGCCGTTCACCGTCGTCGGCGCCACGACCCGTGCCGGCCTCCTGCCAGGCCCGTTGCGTGACCGGTTCGGCTTCACCGGGCACCTCGAGTTCTACGACGCGGCCGAGATCCGCCGCATCCTCGTCCGGTCCGCCGCCCTGCTCGACATCCGCCTCGATCCGGCCGCGGCCACCGAGATCGCCGGCCGCTCCCGGGGGACACCGCGGATCGCCAACCGGCTGCTGCGCCGGGTCCGCGACTACGCCCAGGTGCACGGCGCGGACTCGGCCGCGAACACGGTCACGCTCACCCAGGCCAAGGCCGCGCTGGAGCTCTTCGAGGTCGACGAGATCGGGCTCGATCGGCTCGACCGGGCCGTGCTCTACGCGCTGTGCCACAGCTTCGGCGGCGGCCCGGTCGGGCTCGGCACCCTCGCCGTCGCGGTCGGGGAGGAGACCGAGACCGTGGAAGAGGTCGCCGAGCCGTTCCTCGTCCGCAACGGGCTCCTCGCCCGGACGCCGCGCGGTCGGGTCGCGACGCCTGCCTCCTGGCAACACCTGGGTCTCCGCCCGCCGCCCGGTGCACTCGGCGCGCCCGGGCTGTTCGACGAGAGCTGACCGATCGGTGGCGTCGGGACGGCTACACTCCGCCAGGTCCGTACCCGCAACCCCGAGAGGGCTGTTTCTCCGTGACTACCGCTGCCACGCTCGCCGCTACCTCCGGGGGAGGCCTCCCGATCACCTGGATCCTTCTTGCGGTCCTGGCCATCTTCTGGATCTTCCTGCTCATGCAGAACCGCAAGCGCCGGGCCGCCCAGCTCGAGCAGCGGAGTGCGATCAGCCCGGGCTCGAAGGTGCTCCTGACCTCGGGATTCATCGGGACGCTGCTGTCGAAGGACGGCGACCAGGCCGAGGTCGAGCTGGCTCCGGGCCTGACGGTCCGGGTGCTCGCGACCGCGATCGCACGCACGCTCCCCGACGAGGTCGAGGCGACCGATTCCAGCACTCCGGGAGCGCTCGACGAGGGCTCTCTCTCGACGTCGACCTCCGCCGGTGACACCTCGGCGACCGATGCCGCGCGCCTGACGCCGGACGGTGTCTCCGATGCCGCTCCGTCCGAGCCGACGAAGCCGCCGTCGTCAACCGACGGTCAGAGTGCCGTCACCGACAACGGCAACAACCGCCGCGACTGATCTGACGACCGCCGCCGTCACGGCGCGGACGGCAGCCGGCCCGAACAACCCCGGAGAACATCGACGTGCCCCCTACGAAGTCCCGACCCTGGCGCTCACTCGCAGCGCTCGGGTTGATCATCGCGGTGCTCTACGTCGTGATGTTCGCGACCGACACCCTCACCCCCCGGCTCGGCCTCGACCTGCGTGGTGGCACCTCGATCACGCTGACCGCGAAGCCGACCGCGGGCCAGGGCGGCGTCACGAAGGACAAGCTCGACCAGGCGTCGCAGATCATCTCCTCCCGTGTCTCCGGTAGCGGCGTGACCGAACCCGAGGTGACCACCCAGGGCAGCGACAACATCGTGATCGCCGTCCCGGGTGTGAACTCGGACGAGATCGTCAAACTCGTGGGACAGACCGCCGAGTTGCGCTTCCGCCAGGTGCTGGCCGAGGAGGCCGTCACCGCGCCTGCCCCGACCGCGTCGGCCACGCCCAAGGCGACTCCGAAGGCCAGTCCCAAGTCCAGCGCCAGCCCGAAGGCCAGCGCCAGCCCGTCGAAGAAGGGCAGCAACGACCGCTTCCCGGCTTACGCCGCCCCGTCGCCGAGCCCGAGTGCGAAGGCCACCGCGTCCCCATCCCCTTCGGCTTCGGCGAGCGCGGGTACCACGGCCGGGGCGACGTCCACCGACAAGCTCATCCGCACCACGCAGCCGACCGCGGCCGAGCAGGCGCAGCTCGACGCGTTCACCTGCAGCGACTACGACCCGGCCAAGGACAACCCGGACGAGAACCTCCTCGCGTGTGACCGGGACGGCACCGTGAAGTACCTGCTCGGGCCCGCCATCGTCCTCGGCACCGAGATCGGCGGCGCGTCGGCCGGCATCCCCCAGAACCAGGCCACCTGGGGAGTCCAGCTCGATCTCAAGGGCGACGGCGTCAAGAAGTTCAGCGACGCGACCTCGATCCTCTACACCCTCGCGCCGCCGCTGTCGCAGTTCGCCATCGTCCTCGACGGCCGCGTCATCTCGGCGCCGGTCGTCAACGGCGCGATCCCCGGCGGCCAGGCGAGCATCACCGGCAACTTCACGCAACAGTCCGCCCTCGATCTGGCCAACGTGCTCAAGTACGGGGCGCTGCCGCTGCGGTTCGAGGTCAGCTCGGTCGACTCCGTGTCGCCGTTGCTGGGCGCCGATCAGCTCAAGTGGAGCCTCGTGGCCGGTGCGATCGGCCTGCTGCTGGTGATCATCTACTGCTTCCTCTACTACCGCGGGCTCGGCATCGTGGTCGTCCTGTCGCTCGCCGTCGCCGCGTCGATCACCTACGCGGCCGTCTGCCTGCTCGGGAAGGCGCAGGGGCTCACGCTGACCCTGGCCGGGATCGCCGGCCTGATCGTGTCGATCGGCATCACCGCCGACTCGTTCATCGTCTACTTCGAGCGGCTGCGGGACGAGGTACGCGACGGCCGGTCTCTGCGCACGTCGGTCGAGAGCGGCTGGTTGCGCGCCCGGCGCACGATCCTGGCGTCCGACTCGATCAGCATGTTGGCGGCAGTGGTCCTGTACGCCCTGTCGATCGGCAGCGTGCGCGGGTTCGCCTACACGCTCGGGTTGACGACGCTGGTCGACCTCGTCGTGGTCCTTCTCTTCACCAAGCCGTTCGTCACGCTCCTCGCCCGCACCGAGTTCTTCGGAAACGGTCACCGGTTCTCCGGTCTCGATCCCGATCGCCTCGGCGTGCGCCGCGCGCCGATCCGCGGCAGGCGGCCACGACCTGGCACGCCCGCGTCAGCGCCCGGCGACACCGACTCCGCCATCGTGGAGGGCTGAGCGATGTCTCGACTCGGTGGGATCGGCCACCGCCTCTACACCGGCGAACTGTCGTTCGACTTCACCGGCCAGTGGCGACGCTGGTTCATGATCTCGGGCGCGATCATCGTCATCGCGATCCTCGGGGTGGCCGTGCGGGGGATGAACTTCTCCATCGACTTCCGCGGCGGCGTCGACATCCAGGCCCCGACGACGTCCGCGCCGGAGAAGATCGAGCCGGTGCGCGACGCCGTCGTGGCGACCGGCATCGAGAACGCGTCGCAGCCGGTCGTCACCGCGATCGGCGACACCCAGGTGCGCGTCCAGACCGGGACGTTGACCCCCGACCAGACGGTGACGGTCCGCAAGGCGGTGGCCGACGAACTCGGCATCCAGGAGAGCGACGTCGCCTACAGCTCCATCGGGCCGTCCTGGGGTCAGCAGATCAGCCAGAAGGCGATCATCAGCCTCCTGGTCTTCCTCGTTCTCGTGAGCCTGGTGATCTGGGCGTACTTCCGCGAGTGGAAGATGGCGATCGCCGGCATCGTCGCCCTCTTCCACGACCTGATCATCACGATCGGGATCTACGCGCTCGTCGGGTTCACCGTCACCCCGGCGACGGTGATCGGCCTCCTGACCATTCTCGGGTACTCGCTCTACGACACCGTCGTGGTCTTCGACAAGGTGCGGGAGAACACGAAGAGCGTGACGTCCGGCTCGCGCTCGACGTACAGCGAAGCGGCGAACCTGGCGATCAACCAGACGCTCGTCCGCTCGATCAACACCTCGGTGGCCGCGCTGCTGCCGGTCGCCGGGATCCTCTTCGTCGGCACCTGGCTGCTCGGCGTCGGTACCCTGCAGGACCTCGCCCTCGCCCTGTTCGTCGGCATGGCCGCCGGCGCCTACTCCTCGATCTTCGTCGCCACGCCCCTCCTCGCCCTGCTGAAGGAACGTGAACCCGCCATGAAGGCATTGGCCAAACGCGTGGCCGCCCGCCGCGCCGCCGCCGCGTCCGCCGTCACCGCCGAGGGTGGTGTCGAGGCCGTCGGCGTCGCCGCTGCGCCCGGCGTGCCCCAGCGCACCGCCCCGACCGCGGCCGGTCCCCGGCAGCAGCCCCAGCGGCGGCCGCGGTCCCAGCGCCGGCCGGGCAGCCGACCCGACGACGGAGCGAGCCGATGAGCGATCCCAGTGAGGTGGCGATCGGCCCGGAGTTCGCCGACGCGCAGGCCGCCGGCCACGACATCGCGCGTCTCATCGGGTTGATCCGCGACATCCCCGACTATCCGCAGCCCGGGGTCCTGTTCCGCGACATCACCCCGTTGCTGGCCGATCCGGCCGGCTTCGCCGAGTCCATGTCATTGCTCGCCACGCCGTGGAACGCCGAGGACGTGGACGTCGTCGTGGGTGTCGAGGCGCGTGGATTCATCCTCGCGGCGCCGATCGCGCTCGAACTCGGTGCCGGTTTCGTGCCCGTGCGCAAGGCGGGCAAGCTGCCCGGCCCGACCCGCGCCGTCGCCTACGAGCTCGAGTACGGGCAGGCGGTGCTGGAGGCGCACGAGGACGCGTTCGAACCGGGCGCCCGCGTCCTGGTCGTCGACGACGTGCTGGCCACCGGCGGGACGGTCGCGGCCACGATCGAGCTGGTCCGCGCCGGTGGCGCCGAGGTCGTCGGTGTGAGCATGCTGATGGAACTGACAGCGCTCGGCGGCCGCGACCGTCTGCCCGGCGTGCCGGTGTGTGCGCTGTTCCGAGCCTGAGCCGCACCTGACCCGACACGGCCACCGGCCCCACCGCCGGGCGGCCGCGAGGCCGACGCTGTCAGCCGGGAAACGCTCGCGCCGCCGGCCGTACACTGGCCCTTCAGCATCGACGAAGTCTCGATCGGCCGCCGGCGTGTCCATCGCCGCCGTGACGATCGCGCGTCGACAGCGAAGGAGGACGCCGGGTGGCCAGTGACCGCGAATCGTCCGTCGGAGTGCGCGCGCGCACCGAGCCGGCCGTCGCCGGCGAGGATGCATCGCCGATGTCGGCACCCGCGGTCGAGGACACCTCGACGCTCGCGGCCAAGCCCGCCACGGAGGCCAAGCCGGCCGGTCCTGCTCCTGCGGAGACAACGGCGCCCGAGCCCGAGTCTGCGGCCGTTGCCGCACCGGCTGTCGAGTCTCGCCGGCACAGCACACCGATCGCCCAGAGCCCCGCCACCGCCGCGCCCGAGTCCTCCCGGGTCCGAGCCCGGCTCGCCCGGCTCGGCCGGGCCCCGAACGCCAACCCCGTCCTCGAGCCGCTCTTCGCGGTCGTTCGGACGACGCACCCGAAGACGGATCTGTCGGTCCTCGAACGGGCCTACCGGACGGCCGAGCGCCACCACGCCGGTCAGGTACGCAAGAGCGGCGACGCGTTCATCACCCATCCGCTGGCGGTGACGACCATCCTCGCCGAGTTGGGCATGACGCCGTCGACGCTGTGCGCGGCCCTCCTGCACGACACGGTCGAGGACACGTCGTACACGTTGGCTCAGCTGACGGCGGACTTCGGGGCGGAGGTGGCGGGGCTGGTCGACGGGGTGACGAAGCTCGACAAGGTCACCTACGGCGACACCGCGCAGTCCGAGACCATTCGCAAGATGGTCGTGGCGATGAGCCGCGACATCCGGGTGCTGGTCATCAAGCTCGCCGACCGCCTGCACAACATGCGGACGCTGCGCTATCTCAAGCCGGCCACCCAACGGCGCAAGGCCACCGAGACGCTGGAGATCTTCGCGCCGCTCGCGCACCGGCTCGGCATGAACACCGTCAAGTGGGAGCTGGAGGACCTCGCGTTCGCCACCCTGCACCCGAAGATCTACGACGAGATCGTCCGGCTGGTGGCCGACCAGGCGCCGGCGCGCGACGAGTACCTCTCGACAGTCATCGACGCGGTGTCGGCCGATCTGGCCGAGGCGAAGATCCGGGCCACGGTGACCGGCCGGCCCAAGCACTACTACTCGATCTACCAGAAGATGGTGAACCGCGAGCGCGACTTCTCCGACATCTACGACCTCGTCGGCGTGCGGGTGCTCACCGAGTCGTTGCGCGACTGCTATGCGGCGCTGGGGGAGGTGCACGCACGCTGGAACCCGATTCCCGGGCGCTTCAAGGACTACATCGCGATGCCGAAGTTCAACATGTACCAGTCGCTGCACACGACCGTCATCGGGCCCGAGGGCAAGCCGGTCGAACTCCAGATCCGCTCGTTCGACATGCACCGGCGGGCTGAGTACGGCGTGGCCGCGCACTGGAAGTACAAGGAGTTGACGAAGGGCGCGAAGGGCCAGCGCGACGCGGGTGCCGACGAGATGGTGTGGGTCCGCCAACTCGCGGACTGGCAGGCCGAGACCGGTGACCCCGAGGAGTTCCTCGAGTCGCTGCGGTTCGAGATCAACGCCCTCGAGGTGTACGTCTTCACGCCCAAGGGGCAGGTGATCGTGCTGCCGGCCGAGTCCACGCCGGTCGACTTCGCCTACCGGATCCACACCGAGGTCGGGCACCGCACCGTCGGGGCCCGGGTCAACGGACGGCTGGTGGCGCTCGAGAGCCCGCTCGACAACGGCGACGTCGTGGAGATCTTCACGAACAAGGCCGAGGGCGCCGGTCCGAGCCGGGACTGGCTGACGTTCGTCCGGTCACCGCGGGCCCGGTCCAAGATCCGGGCCTGGTTCACCAAGGAACGTCGCGAGGAGAACATCGAGCGCGGCAAGAACGCCATCGCGGCGATGATCCGCAAGTCGGGGATGCCCCTGCAGCGGCTGATGACGCACGACTCGATGACGCTCGTCGCCCACGAACTCCACTACGCCGACGTGAGTGCCATGTATGCCGCCGTCGGGGAGGGGAACCTGACCGCCGACGCCGTCGTGCGAGCGGTGTCGGTGGAGTACGGCCAGTCGAGCACCGGGTACGTCGACGACGACACCGCCGAGGAGCGCCGTCCCCGCCCTCGACGGGCCCGCAACAACGGCGACTCCGGCGTCAGCGTCAAGGGGGCCAGCGACATCTGGGTCAAGCTGGCCCGGTGCTGCACGCCCGTTCCCGGTGACGACATCCTCGGCTTCGTCACCCACGGCGCGGGAGTCTCGGTGCACCGCCGGGACTGCGCGAATGCCGTTCAGCTGGCGGCACGTGGCGACCGGCTGGTCGAGGTCGAATGGACCCCGACGGCCGACAGCGTCTTCCTCGTGGCCATCCAGGTCGAAGCCCTGGACCGGGCCCGGCTTCTGTCGGATCTGACGAAGGTGCTGTCGGACCAGCACGTCAACATCCTGTCCGCCTCGCTGACCACGACCCGGGACCGGGTGGCCAAGAGCCGGTTCAGCTTCGAGATGGCCGATCTGACCCATCTCGAGCACGCGCTCGCCGCGGTGCGGAACGTCCCGGGCGTCTTCGACGTCTACCGCGTGACGAGCTGACTCAGCCCGCACGACCACCTGACTCAGCCCGAGAAGTCGGCCAGCGCCCGCTCGGCCTCCGCCAGCCACGACTGGCGGGTGGTGAGCGCCTCCTGCGCCGAAGCCGCCGCTCGTGCTGTCACCCTTCGCGTTGGCCGCGTCGAGCTGACCGCTGAGCTTGTCGACCGAATCGCGGAGCATCGTCACCGTCGACTCGGCCCGGGCGCGCAGCTCGGGGTCGGTGCGCTGCCAACGCTGCTGCTCGGCGTCGTCGATCGCCTTCTCGACGGCCCGCAGACGTGCCTCGATGCTCTTCATGGAGTCCCGCGGGACCTTGCCGATCTCGGTCCAACGCTCGTTCACCGACCGCATCGTGGCTCGCGCAGGGCCCGGTTCCCGAACCGGGAGGAGCGCTTCGGCCTCGGTCAGCAGCGCCTCCTTCGCGACGAGGTTCGCCGCGAACTCGGAGTCCTGGGCCGAGAAGTGCGCCGTGCGAGCGGCGAAGAAGGCGTCGGACGCAGCGCGGAACCGTCGCCCAGAGCTCGTCGTCGATGTCCTTCGGCGCACCACCGGCCGCTCGCCACTCGTCCATGAGCGTGCGGAGCTTCGCGGCGGTCGGTCCCCACTCGGTCGATCCGGCGAGCTCCTCCGCCTGTACGACGAGCCGCTCCTTCACCTCACGTGCACCGTCGCGTTTGGCCGAGGCTTCCGCGAAGTGGGCCTTGCGGCGGCGGGTGTAGGCCGTTCGGGCCGCACTGAAGCGATGCCAGAGCTCATCGTCGGTATGACGGTCGAGTCGAGGCTGAGCCTTCCACTGGTCGAGCAACTGCCGGAACCGGGTGACGCCGGAGCGCCAGTCGTTGGAACGTCCGAGATTCTCGGCCTCGGCGACCAGCCGCTCCTTGACTTCCTTCGCAGCGCTCTGCACCCGGGCCCGCGCTTCCGACCGCTCGGCTCGCTGCGCGTCGACGAGCCCGTCGAGCTCGGCCAGCCGTGCTTCCAGTCCGACGAAGTCGCCCATGGCGTGGGCGCTCAGCCAGTCGCTGCGGTGCTTGCGGAGGATCGACCGCGCCTCGTCGGGATTCAGCTTGCCGCTGCGCAACCGCTGCTCGAGCAGGTCGACCTCGGCCACGATGCCGTCGAAGCGTTGCCCGAAGAACGCCACCGCACCGTCGGGATCACCGGCCTGCCAGGTGCCGATCTCGCGCTCTGAGTCGGCGGTGCGGACGTAGACCGTTCCGCTCGGGTCCACGCGACCGAACTCGGCGTGGTCCCCGGACGCCGGAGCGCCTGCGCTTGCTGGCACATCCTCGGGCGTGCCTGTCGCGGCGACGGGCGCTGCCTGCGCTGGTGACGGTCGGCCGGCGCGTGGCGGGCCGGGGACCGGTCGAGGTGCGTGGGGTGGCGGACCGGGCCGCGGGGCGACCGGCACGGGTGTGACCTCGTCCTGGGTCGGGACCTCGGCGGTCGGCACCTCAGCGGTCGGCACCTCAGCGCTCGGGACCTCGGCGCCCGGGATCTCCTGGCCGGACTCCGGGACGCTCACGGCGCCGCCGTCGGGGTCGGCGTGACCGTCGTGGCGGGCACCGGCGCGACGGCCACGGATGTCGGAGCGACGAGCTGACGCAGGCCGAGGCCCTCCCAGGATGCCGACGACAGCGACCACGACGACGCCCACGACGATTCGCTCGCGGGACTTCACCAGCTTGTCGTGCTCGATGCGTCGCTGTTCCTGACGTTCCCACTTGGCGCGGGCGAGAGCACGTCGTCGTGCGGAGCTCTTGGCCATGAGAGAGGAGTCTAATGTCGCCGGGACAGTCGAACGGCGAGAACCCCGCAGCGGGCGTCGCGCGAAGCGCCGGGTCCTGCGGTTACGCTCACGAGTCGCCGTCTCTCCGTAGGCGACCCAGCCCGCCCGCGCCCGTCGCCGCGTCACTGCACCCGGCGAGAACCTCGAGGACCCCGTCATGTTCCTGCACAGCTTCCCCGCGCAGTTGTGGGGAACGAACTGTCACGTCGTGGCGAGCGGTGACGGCGAACACTGTGTCGTCATCGACCCGGGCTACGACGTCGTCGAGGCGGTCGCGGAGATCGTCGCCGACCACGGGCTGCGCCCGGTCGCCATCATGTTGACCCACGGGCACCTCGACCACACGTGGTCGGTGCTGCCGTTGGCCGGCTCGTACGACACCGCCTGCTGGATCCACGGCGACGATCGCCCGCAACTGGCCGACCCGGGCGCCTGGCTCTCACCGGGGACGTCCGAGATGCTCGCGGAGATGGGTGCGGAGTTCGCCGAACCCGACGACGTCCGCGAGTTGAGCGACGGCGCGACCCTCGAACTCGCCGGGCTGCGATTCGAGGTGGAGCACACGCCGGGGCACAGCCTCGGCTCGGTGATGTTCCGCCTCGACGATCCAGCCGGTTCCGAGCGGTTCGCCTTCACCGGGGACACGCTGTTCGCCGGGTCGATCGGGCGCACCGACCTGCGCGGCGGCGACGACGAGCAGATGCGGCACTCGCTCGCGACCCGGGTCCTCGCGCTGCCCGACGAGACGCGCATCCTCCCGGGACACGGGCCGGCGAGCACCATGGCGGCCGAACGAGCCGCCAATCCGTACCTGCAGGCCGGGTACCTGACCACCGACGGGAGCACACCATGAGCAAGCCGACTCCGCTGTCGGGATTCCCCGAGTTCCTCCCGGCCCAGCGCATCGTCGAGCAGCAGGTCATCGACAGCCTGCGGTCGGTGTTCGAGCTGCACGGTTTCGCGAACATCGAGACGCGCGCCGCGGAGCCGATGTCGGAGCTGCTGCGCAAGGGCGAGATCGACAAGGAGGTCTACGTCGTCCGGCGGCTGCACGCCGAACCCGACGGCTCGGGCGACGCCGGTTCGGTGCCGGCCGACGCCCTCGGCCTGCACTACGACCTGACCGTTCCGTTCGCCCGCTACGTGCTCGAGAACGCCGGCAAGCTCGACTTCCCGTTCCGTCGTTACCAGATCCAGAAGGCCTGGCGGGGGGAGCGGCCCCAGGAGGGCAGGTTCCGCGAGTTCACCCAGGCCGACATCGACATCGTGGGCGCCGGCGAGCTCCCGTTCCACTACGACGTCGAGGTCGCGACGGTCATGGCGACTGCACTCTCGGCCCTGCCCGTGCCACGACTGCGGATGCAGGTGAACAACCGCAAGCTCCTCGAGGGCTTCTATCTCGGCCTGGGCGTCGCCGAACCGCAGGCGGTGATGCGGGTGGTCGACAAGCTGGACAAGGTGCCCGCCGAGGTCATCGCGACGATGCTCCAGACCGACGCCGGTCTGAGTGCCGAGCAGGCGCAGCGCTGCCTGGCACTGGCGCAGATCCGCACGGCGGACGCGTCGTTCGTGGACCAGGTGCGTGCGCTGGGAGTCGAGCACGAGCGCCTGGACACCGGCCTGACCGAACTGGCCGCCGTGATGACCGCCCTGGCCGCGGTGACCGGTGACGCGGGCAACGTCGACGTGACCGCCGACCTCCGGATCGCCCGCGGGCTGGACTACTACACCGGCACGGTGTTCGAGACGCAGATGGAGGGCTTCGAGCACCTCGGTTCGATCTGTTCCGGTGGCCGGTACGACGCCCTGGCCGACGACGGACGGCACGTCTATCCCGGCGTCGGCATCTCCCTCGGGGTGTCGCGCATGCTCGTCCCGTTGGTGTCGCGCGGCCGGATCGAGGCCAGCCGCAGCGTTCCCTCGGCCGTCCTCGTCGCCCTGGCCGACGAGGCCTCGCGGGGTGGGAGCGAGACGGTCGCCCGGGCCCTGCGGTCTCGCGGGATCGCCGCCGAGGTAGCCCCGAACGCAGCGAAGTTCGGCCGCCAGATCCGGTTCGCCGAGCGCCGCGGGATCCCGTTCGTCTGGTTCCCCGCGGCCGGCCCGGACGCTCAGGACGAGGTGAAGGACATCCGCAGCGGGGAGCAGGCACCGGCGGACCCCGACGTGTGGTCTCCGCCCGCGGCCGATCTCCGTCCGCAACTCCTCGTGCACTGAGCAACTCTTCGTGCACTGAGCAACTCTCGTGCACTGAGCGCGCACGACTCCCGCTCGGTTCGGTAACTGCGTGCCGGCGCCGTAGGATCTGCGGGACTTTTCAACCACTGGAGGACCCCCTCGTGTTGCGCAGCCATCAGGCCGGCTCCCTGCGATCGGCCGACGACGGCGCATCGGTGACGCTGACGGGATGGGTGGCGCGACGGCGCGACCACGGTGGGGTCGCCTTCATCGACCTGCGCGACGCCAGCGGCGTGGTCCAGGTCGTCGTCCGGGACGAGGTCCTCGAGCACGGTGGCGCGCACGACCTGCGCAACGAATTCTGCGTCCTCGTCGCCGGTGCCGTCCGGGTCCGTCCGGACGGCAACGTGAACCCCGAGCTGGCGACCGGAGAGATCGAAGTCGTGGCCGAGCGCCTCGAGGTGCTCAACCGGGCCGCCCCGTTGCCGTTCCAGATCGACGAGCGGGTCGACGTGGGCGAGGAGGCCCGGCTCCGCTACCGCTACCTCGACCTCCGACGCACCGGTGCGCACACGCCGAACGCGGCTCTCCGGCTGCGCAGCGAGGTCAACCGCGCCGCCCGCACCGTGCTCCACGACGAGGGCTTCCTCGAGATCGAGACGCCCACGCTGACCCGTTCGACGCCCGAGGGCGCCCGCGACTTCGTCGTGCCGGCGCGGCTGGCACCCGGCAGCTGGTACGCCCTGCCGCAGAGCCCGCAGCTGTTCAAGCAGCTGCTGATGGTCGCCGGCATGGAGCGGTACTTCCAGATCGCCCGGTGCTACCGCGACGAGGACTTCCGGGCCGACCGGCAGCCCGAGTTCACGCAGCTCGACATCGAGGCGAGCTTCGTCGACCAGGACGACGTCATCGCGCTGACCGAGCGCGTGCTCACCTCGCTGTGGGCGCTCGTCGGCGTCGAGATCCCCACGCCGATCCCGCGGATGACCTACGCGGACGCCATGAGCCGGTACGGCAGTGACAAGCCCGACCTGCGTTGCGACATCGAGCTCACGGACTGCACGGCGTTCTTCACCGAGACCCCGTTCCGGGTGTTCCAGGCGCCCTATGTCGGTGCCGTCGTGATGCCCGGGGGAGCGGACCAGCCGCGCCGGACGCTCGACGCCTGGCAGGAGTTCGCCAAGCAGCGTGGCGCCCGGGGTCTGGCCTATGTCCTCGTCGGCGATGACGGCGGTCTCAGCGGCCCCGTGGCCAAGAACCTCTCGGACACCGAGCGAGCCGGGTTGGCGGCGCACGTGGGCGCCGAGCCGGGTGACTGCATCTTCTTCGCCGCCGGTGCCGTCAAACCCTCCCGCGCGCTGCTCGGCGCCGTGCGGGTCGAGATAGCCGAACGCAAGGGCCTCATCGACCACGACGCCTGGTCGTTCGTCTGGGTGGTCGACGCGCCGCTGTTCGAGCCGTCGGCCGACACGATCGCGAGTGGCGACGTCGCCGTCGGCTCGGGCGCCTGGACAGCGGTGCACCACGCGTTCACCTCGCCCCGGCCCGAGAGCATGGACACCTTCGACACCGATCCGGGCGCTGCGCTGGCCTACGCCTACGACATCGTCTGCAACGGCAACGAGATCGGCGGCGGGTCGATCCGCATCCACCGCCGGGACGTCCAGGAGCGGGTGTTCGCGGTGATGGGACTCGCCCCCGAGGACGCCCAGGAGAAGTTCGGGTTCCTGCTCGACGCCTTCGCGTTCGGCGCCCCGCCGCACGGGGGGATCGCACTGGGCTGGGACCGCATCGTGTCGCTGCTGGCCGGGACGCCCTCGATCCGGGACGTCATCGCCTTCCCGAAGTCCGGCGGCGGCTTCGACCCGCTGACCGGAGCACCGGCGCCGATCACGGCGCAGCAGCGCCGCGAGGCCGGCGTCGACGCCCGCCCGAAGTCGGCAGCCGCCCCGGCTCGCTCGCCTCCGGCAACCGCTACGGAGAGCGACCCCGTTGTTGCACGACGGGGTTGAAAACACGACAATGCGAGAAGCGACCGGAAATATGGCGAATCGCGACTTCGAGTGGAGCTCTTTGCGAAACCGTTCTGTTACACCGGAAGTCCTACGCTCAAGCGTGAGCCAATCGTGACCGTTTCTTGCCCGGAACGAGTTCGACCGTCAACTATGGTCGGCACGCGCGATGACGCGACCATGTTCACCGGGCGGGCGATCAGGTCCACGGGCGGCCGCCGCACCACAGGTGCCCGGGCGACAGGGACACGGAAGGGCACTCGGACCGGATGAGTCAGCACGTACTGCCTGAGCTGATCGAACAGGCTGAAGCCGACCCCGGACACGCGCTCGGCACCGGCCCGTCGATCAAGAGCAAGTCGCCCAGCCGGATCGCCTGGGACCGGCTGAAGCACGACCCGCTCGCCATCATCTGTGCGTTGATCGTGCTCTTCTTCATCTTCATCGCTGTGTTCGCGCCGGTGATCTGCAAGATTCTCGGCATCGATCCGAATACCACCAACTTCGACCTGATCGACCAGTACGGATTCCCGACCATTCTGCAGACGCGCGAACACCCGTTCGGCATCGAACCGGGAATCGGGCGCGACCTGCTGGCCCGCTGGCTCTACGGCGCGCGGCCGTCCCTGCTGATCGCGTTCATGGCCACGGTCCTGTCCGCATTCATCGGCACGTTGATGGGCATCAGCTCCGGGTTCATCGGTGGTACCTACGACCGGGTGGTGTCCTGGATCGTCGACTTCTTCCTGTCGCTCCCGCTGCTGCTCCTCGTCATCGCGATCAGCCCGATCGTCGCCTCCCACTTCGCCGCCGACTCCGACACGTTGTCGCGGGTGCGGCTGTGGACGCTGATCTGCATCTTCGGCGTCTTCGGCTGGACCGGCCTCTGCCGGCTGATCCGGGCCCAGGTGCTGAGCCTGCGCGAACGCGAGTTCATCCTCGCGGCGCGCGCGATCGGGGTGCCCACCCGCCGCATCATCACGCGCGAGCTGCTCCCCAACGTCACCGGCCAGATCATCGTGTTCATGTCGCTCTCGCTGCCGGTCTACGTGGCCACCGAGGCCGGCCTCTCCTACCTCGGCATCGGCCTGGTCGAGCCGACCGCTTCGTGGGGCCGCACGATCTCCGCTGCCACCCCCTACTACCAGAACTTCCCGATCTACTTCTGGTACCCGGCCCTGGGCATCATGTTCCTGGTCCTCTCCCTGAACCTCCTCGGAGACGCGATCCGCGATGCCTTCGACCCCAAGACGCGGCGATGACTACCCCATCGTCAGCCACCAAGCGCCAGTGAAAACGCCGGCGTCAATCCATCCAGGGCAGGAGTAAGAGCCATGCGCAAGAAAGGCCTCGCGGCGGCAGTCGTGGTGCTGGCGCTCGGTGCTGCGGCATGCGGCGGCAAATCGCCGTCGCAGACCGCGGCAAGTGGTGACGCGAGTGCGTCGCCGCTGCCGAGTTCAGCCGGTCAGAGTCAGGAGACCTTCCAGGTCGTCGAGAACGCCGACGCGACTGGTCCGGCGCCCGACGTCGACGGCGCACAGAAGGGCGGCACCGTCGACGTGCTGACCTCGGTCGTGCCGACGAAGTTCGACCCGACCCAGGCGTACTACATCGACGCCCTCGCCGTGCTGCGCACCGTCACGCGCACCATGGTGGAGATGTCGCTGCAGGCCGACGGGAAGTACCACCTCACGCCCGACCTCGGCACCGACCTCGGTCAGCACAACGCCGACTTCACCGAGTGGACCTTCCACTTGAAGAAGGGCATGAAGTACGAGGACGGCACCGAGATCAAGGCGCAGGACTTCGCGTACTCGATCGAGCGTTCGTTCGCGCTCGAGGAGCTGCCCGGTGGCCCGACGTACCAGGTGACCTACTTCAAGGACGGCGACAAGTACAAGGGTCCCGTACAAGGACAAGACGCCCTACACCGGTGTCGAGACCCCGGACGACTACACCCTGGTCATGAAGATGTCCAAGCCGTTCGCCGACCTTCCGTACTACATGACCTTCCCGATCTTCTCGCCGATCCCGCAGGCCAAGGACACCAAGGCGAACTACGGTCTGCACCCGCTCGCCAGCGGCCCGTACAAGTTCGAGAAGTACACCCCGGGCAAGGAACTCATCCTCGCGAAGAACGACCAGTGGGATCCGGCGTCCGACCCGGGCCGGCACCAGTACGTCGACAAGTACGACTTCCAGTTCGGCCTCGACGCGCTGCAGGTGCAGAACCGCCTGATCGCGGACAAGGGCCCGGACCAGATGGCCACGACCTACGACAACGTCGACTCCTCGACGCTGCCGCAGATCCTGAACAAGGAGCCGGAGAAGCGCATGCTCGTCGGCGCCGGCACCTGCGTGACCTTCCGCTACATCGACCTGCGCAAGATCCCGGACATGAAGGTGCGGCAGGCGATCTACGAGGCCTACCCGTTCGACAACTACCACAAGGCGGCCGGCGACTCGACGTTCACGTACGAGCCGGCCACCACGATCGACCCGAAGGTCACCCCGGGCTGGGAGAACTTCGACGTCTCCCCGAACAAGAGTGGCGGCAAGGGCAACGGCGACCCGGCGGCGGCCAAGAAGCTGCTGGCCGAGGCGGGTGCGACGGGCTTCGAGCTCAAGGCCCTGCTGACCGACGGTGACCCGATCGCGGCCAAGGTCTCGGCCGTGTACAAGCAGGCGTTCGAGGCGGCGGGCTTCAAGTACACCGTCCAGACGCTGCCGAAGGACAAGGTCCGTGACGAGACGGACGACCCGAACGCGGACATCAACCTCCGTGGTGGCGGATGGTGCCTCGACTGGCCGTCCGGTGGAACGGTCTTCCCGGCCATCTTCGACGGTCGACTGATCGCCGCGGCCCCGAATGCTGCGCCGAACAAGTCGTTCCTGAACGAGCCGTCGGTGGACAAGGAGATGGACCGCATCTCCGCACTGCCGTCGGCTGAGCAGCCGCCGGAGTGGGCCAAGATGGACAAGACGATCATGACCGACTACCTGCCGGTCATCCCGATCGACTACAGCAAGATCGCTTACCTGTCGGGCTCGAAGGTCGGTGGCACCGTGATGGACAGCTTCGCGGGCGGCCCGGACTTCACCAAGCTCTACATCAAGCAGTAGTCGTCACCAGCGCGGCGGGTGGGTAACGGGTGACCGGTACCCACCCGCCTAGCTTTGTCACGTCAGACAGGAGTGCGCAGATGTTCGGCTACATCGTCAGGCGGTGCATCGCCGGCTTCACCGTGATCGCCGCGGTGTCCGTGTGTGCGTTCCTGTTGTTCTTCGCCGGTCCGACCGACCCGGCCTACGCGATCTGCGGCACCCGCAACTGCACGCCGGACCGGCTCGAGTCGATCCGCTCCAGCCTGCACCTGGACGCCCCGATCCCGGAGCAGTTGGCCGAGTACTACAAGGGCGTCTTCGTCGGTCGTGAGATCCAGACCGGCGGGATCGTCAAGCACTGCGAGGCACCCTGCTTCGGCTGGTCGTTCCTGCAGGACCAGCCGGTCACCCAGATGATGCTGCAACGCCTTCCGGTGACCCTGTCGGTCGCCCTCGGGGCCGCCGTCATCTTCCTGTTCGTCGGGATCACCCTGGGGGTGATCGCGGCGGCCAGACGCGGCACCATCGTCGACCGGGCGATGATGGGGTCGACGCTGGTGATCAACGCGTTCCCCTATTACCTCGTCGCCCTGTTGGCCTGGCTGACGTTCACCCTCAAGTTCCCCATCTTCCCGAGATCGGGCTATACGCCGTTCACCGAGGATCCGTGGGCCTGGTTCAAGGGCCTGCTCTTTCCCTGGGTGATCCTCGGCATCGTCTACGCCACCCAGTACGCCCGGTACACGCGCACGGCGATGGTGGAGAGCCTGTCCGAGGACTACGTCCGGACCGCACGCGCCAAGGGTCTCTCCACCCGCAGCGTCTACCTCAAGCACGCGTTGCGGGCCGCCCTCACCGCGGTCGTCACGATCCTCGGCCTCGACCTCGCGGCCCTGCTCACCGGGACGATCTTCACCGAACAGATCTTCAGCGTGCAGGGCCTTGGCCTGATGGGCTTACAGGCGTTCAACACCGGCGACCTGCCGGTGATCATGGGCGTGGTGATCTTCACGGCGTTCCTGCTGGTCTTCTTCAACCTCATCGTCGACATCGTCTACAGCGTGCTCGACCCGCGCGTCCGAGTAGGGGGCTGACGTGAGCAGCGCTGCGCTGAACCCGGGCACGACCGACGCGGACGCCGACGAGGCCCACCTCGTCGTGCAGGACCTCACCGTCGCATTCCCGACCCCGGACGGGGTCGTGCACGCGGTGAACGGCCTCAGCTACCAGGTGGAGCTCGGCCGGACGCTGGGTATCGTCGGCGAGTCCGGCTCCGGCAAGAGCGTGTCCAGCATGGCGATCATGGGCCTGCACGACCGCAAGCAGACGCGCATCTCCGGCAGCATCCGGCTCGACGGCAAGGAACTGGTCGGGGAGAGCGAGGCCTCGTTCCGGCGCGTGCGCGGCAACACCGCGGCGATGATCTTCCAGGACCCGCTGTCGGCCCTGCACCCGTTCTACCGGATCGGCGACCAGATCGCGGAGGCCTACCGGGCGCACAACTCCGCGTCGAAGCAGATCGCGCGAGCGCGCGCGGTCGACATGCTCGGTCTCGTCGGCATCCCGAACCCCCGCAGCGTTACGACGACTACCCGCATCAGTTCTCCGGCGGCATGCGTCAGCGCGCGATGATCGCCATGGGCCTGGTCAACGACCCGAAGCTGCTCATCGCCGACGAGCCGACGACCGCCCTCGACGTGACCGTGCAGGCTCAGATCCTCGACCTCCTGCAGGGTCTGCAGGCCGAGTTCGGGTCCGCGATCATCCTCATCACCCACGACCTCGGCGTCGTCGCCGAGATGGCCGACGACGTGCTCGTGATGTACGCCGGCCGCTGCGTGGAGTTCGGACCGACCCGGGACGTGCTGCAGTCGCCCGACCATCCCTACACCTGGGGCCTGCTCTCGAGCGCCCCCGACCTCGAGGACGACCCGAACGTCCGGCTGAACCCGATCAAGGGCAACCCGCCGAGCCTCGTCGACCTGCCGTCCGGGTGTTCGTTCCATCCGCGCTGCCCGTACCAGTCGCACGTGCCGGGCGACCGCTGCCGGACCGAGCTGCCGGAGCTGATGTCGCCGCGCGGACGTCCGGACAACCTGAGCCGCTGCTACCTGGAGAACCCGCAGGAGCTGTTCCGGATCGGCTCCCGGGCCGGCAGCCCGCCCGCCCTCGAGGCCGAGGAGAAGCCCGCATGAGCCAGCAGACGGCCAGCTCGCCGCCGGCCGGCAGTCGCCCCGCCGAAGGGCCGGCTGCTCGAGGTCCGCAACCTCGTCCGGCACTTCCCGGTCCTCTCCAGCGGCATCGTCCGCCGCACGATCGGTCAGGTCCAGGCGGTGGACGGCGTCTCGTTCGGCGTCGACGCAGGGCAGGCGCTCGGCCTGGTGGGGGAGTCGGGGTGCGGCAAGTCGACGACGGGTCGGCTGGTGACACGGCTGGACACGCCCACGAGTGGCTCGATCGAGATCGACGGAAACGACATCGCGAGCATCAAGGACAAGGACCTGCTGCCGTTCCGGCGCGACGTCCAGATCATCTTCCAGGACCCCTACTCGTCGCTGAACCCGCGGCACACGGTCGGATCGATCATCGGCACCCCGCTCCGCATCCACAACATCGTGCCGGGCAACAAGACCCTCGCCAGGGTCCAGGAGCTCCTCGAGATCGTGGGGCTGAACCCCGAGCACTACAACCGGTACCCGAACGAGTTCTCCGGTGGCCAGCGCCAGCGCATCGGCATCGCCCGGGCGCTCGCGTTGCGTCCGAAGCTGATCGTCGCCGACGAGCCCGTCTCGGCCCTCGACGTGTCGATCCAGGCGCAGGTGATGAACCTGCTCGAAGACCTGCGCGACGAGTTCAACATCGCCTTCGTGTTCATCGCCCACGACCTCGCGATCGTCCGGCACTTCTGCCCGGAGATCGCGGTGATGTATCTCGGCAAGATCGTCGAGAAGGGCCCGCGCGATCAGATCTACCGCGAGCCGATGCACCCGTACACCCAGGCACTGCTCTCCGCCGTCCCCGACGTGTCCCAGGCCGCGACCGGTGAGCGGCGCGACCGCATCCGCCTCGTCGGGGACGTACCCAGCCCGATCGACCCGCCCAGCGGCTGCCGGTTCCGCACCCGCTGCTGGCGGGCCGCGGACATCTGCGCCACCCAGGAACCGCCGCTCATCGAGCTGTCACCGGGCCACGAGGTGGCATGTCACTTCGCCGGCCCGCTCACGTCGACAGACGCGGTGAAGGCCGAGCAGCTCGTCGTCGAGTCGGTGGACGATCCGACGTTGCTCGAGGCCCTGAACGACGAGCACCCGCTGGCGGGCTGAGGGCCGACCGGCGAGCGGGCTGGCGAGCGCGGCCAGCCGGTGACCCCGACTGGGCGCGTCCTCCTGCGACACGCCGCCCAGTGGTGGGTTCGTGACCACTCCGGCGACCGACGAGATGACTTCCGGCGTGCGCGGGAAGCCGGAGTAGGGTCGCGGCCGTGACCGCGGGTGAAGCCGACGACATCGGCGCCGAAGGGCTGTTCGACGCGCCCGGTCCCGAGCGTCCGGCCGGCGGCCGAGCCGTGGCCCGCGGGTCCGCCGTCAATCTCCCGCCCGGCAGCCTCGGTACCCCCGCGCACGCGTCACAACCGCTCGCGGTCCGGATGCGCCCGACCTCGCTCGACGAGCTCGTCGGTCAACAGCATCTGCGGCAACCCGGGTCGCCGCTGCGACAGCTGGTCGAGACCGACCAGGCCATGGGTGTCATCCTCTGGGGGCCGCCGGGCTCCGGCAAGACGACCATCGCGGGGATCGTCAGTCACCAGACCGATCGCCGCTTCGTCGAGGTCTCGGCGGTGTCCGCCGGGGTGAAGGAGGTCCGGGCCGTCCTGGACGACTCCCGCCGGGAGCTGACCCGCAGCGGCACCGAGACCGTCCTGTTCGTGGACGAGGTGCACCGGTTCTCCAAGGCCCAGCAGGACGCACTCCTCCCAGGGGTGGAGAACCGCTGGGTCACCCTGATCGCGGCGACGACGGAGAACCCGTTCTTCTCGATCATCTCGCCCGCTGCTCTCGCGGTCGTTGCTGCTCACCCTCGAGCCGCTCACCGACGACGACATCGCCGAGGTGGTCGACCACGCGCTGACCGACGAGAGGGGACTCGGCGGGACGTTGCGGATGACCGTGGAGGCGCGGGGCGACCTGATCCGGCTCGCCGGCGGCGACGCGCGGCGGGCGCTGACCTATCTGGAGGCGGGCGCGTCGGCGACCCGGGCGCGCAAGGTCCCGGAGCTCGACGCGGCCACGCTCGAGGCAGCGGTCGACCGCGCGGCCGTCCGCTACGACCGGGACGGGGATCAGCACTACGACGTGGCGAGCGCGCTGATCAAGTCGGTCCGCGGTAGCGACGTCGACGCCGGCCTGCACTACCTGGCCCGGATGCTGGAGGCCGGCGAGGATCCGCGGTTCATCGCGCGCCGGCTCGTCATCCTGGCCAGCGAGGACGTCGGCATGGCCGATCCGCAGGCGTTGTTGATCGCGACCGCGGCGGCCCAGGCCGTGCAGCTCGTCGGTCTGCCCGAAGCCGGCCTGAACCTCGCACACGCGCTGGTGTACCTGGCGCTGGCGCCGAAGTCGAACGCCGTGACGACCGCGATCGGCGCGGCGCAGGCCGATGTCCGGGCAGGCAGGATCGGTGGCGTGCCTGCCGCGTTGCGCGACTCGCACTACTCGAGTGCGAAGAAGATCGGTCACGGCCAGAGCTACACCTACGCGCACGACGACCCGCGCGGCGTCGTCGAGCAGCAGTACGCCCCGGACGCGGTGGCCGACCGGCGGTACTACCAGCCACGCCCGATCGGCGCGGAGCGCGACGCCGAGCAGCGGTGGAAGCGGATCCGGGCGATCGTGCGCGGGAGCGAATGAGCGCTCGCCCACCGAATCGACGTCAAGGTAAGCTGGCGCGAACCGTGCCGTCCGGGAAGGGAGTCCACGTGTCCGTGCCGTACCGCGTCACCGACAGCGCTCTCCAGACGCGCGGCGCCGCGGCGCCGGGAGCACGAGCTCGCTCGGCCGCAGACGGTCGAACCATCGCCGGGTGATCATCGCCCGCGGGTTCGTCGGCCGCTGCGGCCGCCTTCGCCGTCCAGCCGCCCCCCGCTCGCGCGCATGAGCGCGCCGAGCCGCGCCACAGGAAGTTCCCCCATGCAGACCGCCGAGATCCGCCGCCGGTTCCTCCGGCACTTCGCGAACTCCGGGCACGTCGAGGTGCCCAGCGCCTCCCTGATCTTCGACGACCCGAACCTGCTCTTCGTCAACGCCGGGATGGTGCCGTTCGTCCCGTACTTCCTCGGCCACCAGGACCCCCCGGCCAAGCGCGCCGCGAGCGTGCAGAAGTGCGTCCGCACCGCGGACATCGACGAGGTCGGCAAGACCACCCGGCACGGCACGTTCTTCCAGATGAACGGCAACTTCAGCTTCGGCGACTACTTCAAGGAAGAGGCCATCGGGTTCGCCTGGGACCTCATCACGCGGTCCCAGCACGACGGCGGCTACGGGTTCGACCCCGAGAAGATCTGGGTGACCGTCTACCACGACGACGACGAGACCGTCGGGTTGTGGAAGAAGGTCGCCGGAATGCCGGATGCGCGTATCCAGCGTCGTGGCATGGTCGACAACCTGTGGTCGATGACGGTGCCCGGACCGTGCGGGCCGAACTCCGAGATCTACATCGACCGCGGCCCGGAGTACGGACCCGACGGCGGCCCGATCGTCGACGAGGACCGGTTCCTCGAGATCTGGAACCTCGTGTTCATGCAGTGGATCCGCGGCGAGGGCGGGGCCAAGGAGGACTACCCGATCGTCGGGGAGTTGCCGCGGAAGAACATCGACACCGGCATGGGCCTCGAGCGCGTCGCGTATCTGCTGCAGGGCGTCGACAACCTCTACGAGATCGACGAGGTGTATCCGGTCCTCGACGCCGCGGCGGAGATGTCGGGCCACACCTACGGCGCCGACCACGAGAACGACGTCCGGCTCCGGGTGATCGCCGATCACGTCCGCAGCGGGCTGATGCTGATCGGCGACGGGGTCAAGCCGGGTAACGAGACCCGCGGCTACGTCCTGCGCCGGCTGCTGCGCCGCGCGATCCGCTCGATGCGGCTGCTCGGCGTCGACGCCCCGGTGCTTCCCACCCTGCTGCCGGTGAGCCTCGAGCGGATGAAGGCGAGCTACCCCGAACTCGAGCGCGACTTCGCGCGCATCAGCGACATCGCGTACGCCGAGGAGGAGGCGTTCCGGTCGACGCTGAAGTCGGGCACGGCGATCTTCGACCTGGCCGTCGAGTCGACGAAGGCCGCGGGCGGCGCGACGTTGGGCGGCGACCGTGCGTTCGCGCTGCACGACACCTACGGATTCCCGATCGACCTCACCCTCGAGATGGCGTCGGAGGCCGGCCTCGAGGTCGACCAGGGCGAGTTCCGGCGGCTCATGGACGAACAGCGGCAGCGGGCCAAGCAGGACGCGCGGTCGAAGAAGCACGCGCATGCCGACCTGTCGGTCTACCGCGGGTTGCTCGAACCCGGCCCGACGTCGTTCGTCGGCTACGAGCGACTCGACACCGATGCGCGGGTGCTCGGGCTGCTCGTCGACGGTGAGCTCGTGGAATCCGTCGAGCCCGGTCAGAGCGTCGAGGTCGTCCTCGACACGACGTCGTTCTACGCGGAGTCCGGCGGCCAGATCGCCGACGAGGGTCTCATCACCGGGGACGGTGTGAGCCTGCGGGTCCGGGACGTCCAGCGTCCGGTGAAGGGCTTGGTCGTCCACACCGTCGACGTCGAGGGCGGCCTGCTCCGCACCGGCGCGGACGTCCGGGCGCAGGTCGATCACGAGTGGCGGATCTCGGCGTGTCAGGCGCACTCGGGCACGCACGTGGTCCACGCGGCGCTGCGCCAGGTGCTCGGGCCGACCGCGCTGCAGAGCGGGTCGTACAACAAGCCCGGCTATCTGCGGCTCGACTTCGCGTGGGCCAAGGGCCTGAGCGCCGACCTGCGCTCCGAGCTCGAGGACGTCGCGAACCTCGCGGTGCGGGCCGACCTGCCGGTGTCGGCGCAGTACATGACGCTGCCGGAGGCGCGGGAGTGGGGCGCGCTCGCGCTGTTCGGGGAGACCTACGACGAGCAGGTCCGGGTGGTCGAGATCGGCGGGCCCTGGTCGCGGGAGCTGTGCGGTGGCACCCATGTCGCGCATTCGTCCCAGGTGGGGGCGCTGTCGGTCATCAGCGAGAGCTCGGTCGGCGCCGGAGTACGGCGGGTCGAGGCCCTGGTCGGCATCGATGCGCTGCGGTTCCTGGCCCGTGAGCGTGCGCTGGTCGCCGGGCTGGCGGACGAGTTGAAGGTCCGTCCGGAGGAGCTGCCCGAGCGGGTGTCCGCGCTCGTGGCCAGGCTGCGAGCGGCGGAGAAGGAGCTCGAGTCCGCGCGGCTGGCGTCCGTGCTCGCCGTCGCCGGCGACGTCGCGGCCAAGCCGACCGACATCGGCGGGGTGCTGTTCGCCGGCCACCGGACGCCGACGGGTGTCGGCGGGAACGATCTGCGGACCCTCGCGCTCGACATCCGCGGGCGTCTCGGAGAGGACCATCCGGCGGTCGTCACCGTCGTCGGGGACAGCAACGGCAAACCCGGCGTGGTCGTGGCCACGAACCGGGCGGCGCGCGACGCCGGCCTGCGCGCGGGTGGGCTCGTCAAGGTGGCTGCCGGCGTGCTCGGCGGCAACGGCGGCGGCAAGGACGACGTGGCCCAGGGCGGCGGCGTCGACCTGGTGTCCCTACCCGACGTGCTCCCCGCAGTGGAGAAGGCGATCGCGAACCGGGACAGCCACTGATGCGCACCGGCGTCCGCATCGGCGTCGACGTCGGTGACGTACGCATCGGCATCGCCCGGTCGGACCCGTCCGGTCTGCTCGCCGTCCCCGTCGAGGTGGTACCCCGCGGGGACGGCGACGTCCGCCGGATCGGCGAGATCGTGGCCGAGTACGAGGCGCTCGAGGTGATCGTCGGGTTGCCGTTGTCGATGTCGGGCCGGGAAGGCCCGGCCGCGGCGAAGGTCCGGGAGTTCGTCGACGGATTGGTCGCCGGCGTCGCCGGAACGCCGGTCCGGCTGGTCGACGAGCGACTCTCGACCGTCGAGGCGACCCGCGGGATGCGCGCCGGGGGCACGTCCGTCGCACGGGGGCGTCAGCGAGTCGATTCTGCAGCAGCCGCCGTCATCGTGCAGACTGCCCTGGACCGCGAGCGCGCAACCGGCGTGCCTGCGGGCCACCTCGTGGCCGTGGCAGGGGGCGCGGATCGCGGCGACAAGGCGGAGAGGTCATGAGCGAAGCGGTAGCCGTGCCCGAACACGTGCGACGCCGCCGGCACCGGATCGCGCGGCTACGTGGCGCGATCGCAGTCCTGTTGGCACTGGCCGTCGTCGGCGGCGGGATCGGTTTCGTCGTCGTCAAGGGCAAGAACGCGCTCGCGGCCATGGTCGACCAACAGCGCGACTACGACGGTAGCGGCACCGGCAAGGTGACCGTGCGCATCGAGAAGGGGTCCAGCCTCTCGGCGATGGGCTCGACACTCGCCGACGCGGGCGTGGTCTTCAACGCCGACGCGTTCGTGCGAGCGGCCAACAAGAACGACGCCGCCGCGACCATCCAGCCCGGCACCTACACGATGAAGTCCAAGATGTCCGGCTCCGCCGCGGTCACCGCGCTGCTGAGCCCGCGCAACCGCGTCGTGCTCAAGGTGACGATCCCCGAGGGCACGCGCGCGGTCGACATCTACGCCATCCTGGCGAAGAAGTCGGGACTGCCGGTCAAGGACTTCCAGGCCGCCGCGGCCAAGCCGGCCGACCTCGGGCTCCCGTCGTACGCGAAGTCGGTCGAGGGCTATCTCTTCCCGGCCACGTACACGTTCGAGCCGAACAGCTCGGCCGACGTCATGCTGCGGGCGATGGCGAGCAGGTACCTCGACGAGGCCGAGAAGCTCGGCCTGGCGACCGCCGCCAAGCGCCACGGCCTCACCGTGAGCCAGCTGGTGACGGTGGCCAGCCTGGCCCAGGCGGAGGTGAACCGCTCGGAGTACTACGGCAAGGTCACCCGCGTCGTGTACAACCGGTTGGCCAAGCGGATGAAGCTCAAGTTCGACACGTCGGCCAAGTACGCCCACGGCTACGACGGAAAGGGGCTGCTGACCGCGAAGCAGTTGAACGAGCCGGGGCCGTACAACCTCTACCAGCACTACGGGCTCCCTCCCACGCCCATCAATTCGCCCGGCGCCGAGGCGCTCGGCGCGGCAGTCGATCCGACGCCGGGTGCCTGGCTGTACTTCGTGGCGGTCGACCTGAACAGCGGACGGACCGAGTTCAGCCTGAACGACGCCGGGTTCGAGAAGTCCCGGCAGAAGCTGCTGACGTGGTGTTCGGTCCACAAGGGGCGTTGCTGACCCGATGGGCGCGATGACCCCGCCGGCCGACGCGCCGCCGCTGTGCATCGTCGTCGGGTCACCGATCGCGCACTCGCTCTCACCGGCGCTTCACCTCGCCGCCTATGCGGCCCTCGGGTTGGACTGGCGGTACGAGGCCGTCGAACTGCAACCCACTGAGCTCGCGGGCTACGTGGGCTCGCACGACCTGTCCGGCGTCTCGGTGACCATGCCGCTCAAGCAGGCCGCGCTCGCACTCGCCGTCGAGGCCGATCCCGTGGCCACGGTCGTCGGTGCGGCGAACACCCTCACCCCGATTCCAGGTGGTTGGCGGGCGGCCAACACCGACGTGGACGGCGCGATCGGGGCGCTGGCCCGACACGGCACGACCGAGTTGGCCGGGGCCGACGTCCTGATCATCGGTGCGGGCGGTACCGCCAGAGCGATGCTCGCCGCGTCGGTTCGGCTCGGCTCGACCTCGGTCCGCGTGCTCGCCCGGCGTCCGGCCACGGCGCAGGCCGCCCTCGCGCCGGTCGCCGCCGCCCTCGGGGTGCGGCTCGTCGTGGGCGAGCTCACGGCTGCGGCGATCGGCAGACCCGACGTCCTCGTCGCCACCACTCCGGCCGGCGCACTCGACGAGTTCGCCGACGCGGCCGCACACGCTGCCCTGGTGTTCGACGTCCTGTATCACCCGTGGCCGACGGCACTGGTCGCGGCGGCGACCAGAGCCGGGGCGACCGTCGTGGGCGGTCTCGACCTCCTCGTCGAGCAGGCCGCCCGCCAGGTCGAGCTGATGACGTGCTGTCCGGTGGCACCGACGGTGGCCATGCGGGCCGCCGGAGAGGCAGCGCTGGCCGCCAGGCCGCCCGGGTGAGCGGCGGCCCGCTGCTGGTCATCGGCGGTGCTGTCGTCGGCGGCGTGGTCGGGACCCTCGTCCCCACGGTGGTCCGTCGACTGCCGGTCCCGGACCCCGCCGACCTGGCCGCCGACGAGACCGCGCCGGATTACGTGGCGATCGCGGCTCTCCCGCGGCTGCGGCTCGGGGCCGCCGTCATCGGGGTCGTCGTGTTCGGCCTCCTGGGCTGGCTCGCACCCCCGATCGCACTCCCGTCGGCGGCGGTCGTGGCGGCGGCCGGGTTGTCGCTCGGCTACGTCGATCTGCGCGAGCACCTCCTGCCCGAGCGGATCCTCTGGCCGACGGCCGGCATCGCCCTGCTCGTGCTAGTCGTCCAGGCGGCCGTGCTGTCGCGTTGGTCCGGCCTGCTGGTGGCGCTCGCGGCGGCGGTCGTGGCGTTCGGCGTGTTCCTGCTGCTGGCGCTGATCGCGCGGGGAGGGTTCGGCTTCGGCGACGTCCAACTCGTGACCGTGCTCGCGCTGACGGCCGGGTGGGTCAGCATGGGCACGGCGGTGCTGGCGGTCGTTCTCGCCATCCTGGCCGGGGGACTGCTCAGTGCAGTGCTCCTCCTCACCCGACGGATCCGACGCGGACAGGCGGTCGCGTTCGGGCCGTTCCTACTGGTGGGCTGGTGGGCCGCGCTCCTGCTCACCAGCGTGCTCGCCCCCGTCGGCTGACCAGGATCCGTCGGCGAGCGCGGTCCGCCCGGCGTGAAACACTGGCGTCATGCGTTGGCTCACGGCTGGGGAATCCCACGGACAGGCCCTGGTGGCGATCCTCGAGGGCGTGGTGGCCGACGTCCAGATCACCTCCGACGACGTCGCGAGCGAGCTGGCCCGGCGCCGGCTCGGATTCGGCCGCGGCGCTCGGATGGCGTTCGAGAAGGACGACGTGGAACTCCTCGGCGGGGTCCGCCACGGTCGGACGCTGGGCAGCCCGGTGGCCATCAGGATCGGCAACACGGAGTGGCCGAAGTGGTCCGAGGTCATGTCCGCCGACCCCGTCGACGACGAGACCGCCACGCGGCTCGCTTCCTCCGCCCGCAACGCCCCGCTGACTCGGCCGCGTCCTGGCCACGCCGATCTCGCCGGGATGCAGAAGTACGGCTTCGACGAGGCCCGCCCGATCCTCGAGCGTGCCAGCGCCCGCGAGACCGCGGCGAGGGTCGCCGTGGGCACGGTGGCGAAGAACTACCTGCGCCAGGTCGCGGGAGTCGAGATCCTCAGTCACGTCGTCGCGCTGGGATCCGTCGCGCTGCCCGCGGGCACACCGCCGCCGCAGCCTGAGGATCTGGGCCGTATCGACGCCGACCCGACCCGGTGCGTGGACCCGGAGACCGCGGCCGCGATGGTCACCGAGGTCGAGACCGCGCAGAAGGAGGGCGACACCCTCGGCGGCGTGGTCGAGGTCGTCGTTCACCACCTCCCGGTCGGGCTGGGCAGCCACGTCCACGGCGACCGCAAGCTCGATGCCCGGCTGGCCGGTGCGCTGATGGGCATCCAGGCCATCAAGGGGGTGGAGGTGGGCGACGGCTTCGAGCTGGCCCGCACCCGGGGGTCGGCCGCTCAGGACGAGATCGTGACCACCGACGGGCGGATCGTGCGGACCTCGGGACGTTCCGGGGGGATCGAGGGCGGCATGTCCACCGGCGAGCTCCTTCGGGTCCGGGCGGCCATGAAGCCGATCTCGACCGTTCCCCGTGCGCTGCGGACTGTCGACGTCCGGACCGGCGAGGCGGCGTCGGCACACCACCAGCGGTCCGACGTCTGCGCGGTGCCGGCGGCGGGAGTCGTCGCTGAGGCGATGGTCGCGCTCGTGCTCGCCGATGCGTTCGCGGAGAAGTTCGGCGGCGACTCGGTGACGGAGACGCGCCGAAACCTGGCGGGATTCGTCGATGGGCTGCAGATCCGGTGAGCGGCGCCACCGACAGTGCCGCCGGAGCCGACGCGGGTCCGCGGGTCGTGCTCGTCGGTCCGCCCGGCGCGGGGAAGACGTCGGTCGGAGTCGCGCTCGCGCAACGGTGGGGGGTCGGCTTCCGGGACAGCGACGCCGACGTCGAGGAGTTGCTGGGCATGCCGATCTCGGACGTCTTCGTGCAGTTGGGCGAACCGGCGTTCAGGGAGCACGAGCGGGTCGCCGTCGAGACCGCGCTGGCCGAGCACGACGGTGTCCTGGCCCTCGGTGGTGGTGCGGTGATGACGCAAGCGGTGGCCGAGCGCCTCGCCACCGCGCGCGTCGTGTTCCTCGACGTGTCGCTGGCCGACGCCGGGTCGCGGGTGGGCCTGAACGTCGCGCGCCCGTTGCTGCTCGGCAACGTCCGGGGCCAGCTCAAGTCGCTGATGGAGGCGCGGCACCCGACCTACGAACGTGTGTCCCGGGTGGTCGTCGACACCTCCGGCCGCAGCATCGACGATGTCGTCGGGGCCGTCGAGGAGGCCGTCGCGATGCTCGACGCGCAGGCCGTGACGTCCGGGACCGGTGCTTCGTGACCGACCTCGTCGCCCGTGTGACCGTTCGCGTGGAGGGGCCGTCGCCGTACGACGTACTGATCGGTGACGGGGTCCTCACCGAGCTCGCGACCGTGGTCGGATCCTCCGGTGACGGTTCGGTGGTGCGGGCCGCTGTGGTCCACCCCGCCGGGGTGTCCCACCTCGCCCGACGGTGTGCCGACGCGCTGAGTGCGGTGGGCGTCCGGGTGTCGCTGCTGCAGGTCCCCGATGCCGAAGAGGCGAAGACCGCGGACGTGGCCGTGAGCTGTTGGGATGCGCTCGGCGCGGCCGGATTCACGAGATCCGACTGGGTCGTCGGTGTGGGCGGCGGTGCGACGACGGACCTGGCCGGGTTCGTGGCGGCCACGTGGCTGCGCGGTGTCCGGTTCGTCAGCGTCCCGACGACCTTGCTCGGCATGGTGGACGCGGCGGTCGGAGGCAAGACCGGCATCAACACCGCGGCCGGGAAGAATCTGGTGGGTTCCTTCCACGAGCCGGCCGCCGTGCTCTGCGACCTCGAGGTGCTGGCTGCCCTCCCGGCGGTCGAGTACCAGGCCGGGCTGGCTGAGGTGATCAAGTGCGGCTTCATCGCCGACCCGGTGATCCTCGACCTGATCGAGGCGGATCTGGCCGTCGGAGCACGTTTCGCCCCGGGCCTGTCGGCCGAGCTGGTGCGCCGCAGCGTCGAGATCAAGGCACGCGTGGTCGCCGGTGACCTGACCGAGCGGGGTGCCGACGGCGGTGTCGGCCGCGAGATCCTCAACTACGGGCACACCCTGGCCCATGCAGTCGAGCGACGCGAGCACTTCGCGTGGCGGCATGGCCATGCGGTCTCGGTCGGCCTGGTCTACGTGGCCGAGCTGGCCCGTGCGGCCGGGGTGCTCGACGACGCCACGGCCGATCGACACCGCGCGATCCTCTCCGGAGTCGGCCTTCCGGTGAGCTATCCCGCTGAGGCCTGGCCCGAGCTCGCTGCGGGGATGCGGCTGGACAAGAAGACCCGGGGGGACACGCTCCGCTTCGTCGTCCTCCACGGGCTGGCCGTACCGGCGCTCCTGGAGGGTCCGTCCCCGGCCCTGCTGGCGCAGGCCTACACGTCGATCGCCACGGCGTAGGTCCGTAGGCTGCCGCTGTGCGCGTCCTCATCCTCAACGGCCCCAACCTGAACCGCCTCGGTACCCGGGAGCCGGACGTCTACGGTGCGCGCACGCTGGCAGACATCGCCGAGTCGTGCCGGGTACACGGAGCCGGCGTCGGCCTCGAGACCGAACTCCGGCAGACGAACTCGGAGTCGGAGTTGATCGGCTGGCTGCACGAGGCCGCCGACGCCGAAACCCCGGTGGTCCTGAACCCGGCCGCGTTCACGCACTACTCCTACGGGGTCCGGGACGCGTGCGCGATGCTCACAGCGCCCCTGATCGAGGTGCACCTGTCGAACCCGCACGCACGGGAAAGCTTCCGGCACACCAGCGTGGTGTCAGCGGTCGCAACCGGGACGATCGCCGGGTTCGGCGAAGCGTCCTACACGCTGGCGCTCACGGCTCTGGCCCACATCGTCGGTTCGGCCGGGACCGCCCCGAGCCGATAGACTTCGGGGTCGCCGACGGTGAACGACGCGTCGGCGAACCGGGCGGTGGAGGCTGCCGCCCGATGATTCCGGTGAAGCGGTGTACCCGAGAGGACCTTGCGTGGCGACGACGAACGATCTCAAGAACGGCATGGTGCTCAACATCGACGGGCAGCTCTGGTCGGTCGTATGGTTCCAGCACCACAAGCCCGGCAAGGGTGGCGCCGTCGTGCGCACGAAGCTGAAGAACGTGCTCTCCGGCAAGGTGGTCGACCGGACGTTCAACTCGGACGTGAAGGTGGACGTCGCGAACGTCGATCGCTCAGACATGACGTACCTCTACCACGACGGCCAGGACTACGTGTTCATGGACCAGTCGAACTACGAGCAGCTGCTGATCAACGAGGGCACCGTCGGTGACGTGTCCCACTTCCTGCTCGAGAACCAGTCAGCGGTCGTCGCCACTCACGAGGGTGCTGCGCTCTACGTCGAGCTGCCCGCGTCGGTCGAGCTGGCCATCGAGTACACCGAGCCCGGGCTCCAGGGTGATCGGTCCAGTGCGGGGACGAAGCCGGCGCGGCTGGAGACCGGGTACGAGATCCAGGTTCCGCTGTTCGTCACCACCGGCGACAAGGTGAAGGTCGACACGCGCAGCGGCGACTACCTCGGCCGGGTCTGATGGCCGCGCGCACCAAGGCGCGCAAGCGGGCGTTGGACATCCTCTTCGAGTCGGAGCTCCGTGGGCGCAGCGCCACCGACACGCTTGCCGAGCGGATCGCCGTCGGCGACCCGCCGGTCTCGGAGTACAGCGTCATGCTCGTCGAGGGCACCGAGGCACACCGCGAGCAGCTCGACGAGTTGCTGGCCACGTACTCGCACGGGTGGAGTCTGGACCGCATGCCCGCCGTGGACCGGAACATCCTGCGGGTTGGTCTGTTCGAGATCCTCTACGTCGACGACGTCCCCGACGAGGTCGCCATCAGTGAGGCCGTGTACCTGGCGGGGGACCTGTCCACGGACGAGTCCGCTGCCTTCGTGAACGGCCTGCTCGCCCGGGTGCGGGAGCTCAAACCGCAGCTACAGACCGGCCAGGCCTGACGCCCGCACGGTCTGCCTGACAGCGCAGTCGCCTCCGTTGCCGGTCAGGCGGAGGGTGCGTTCGGGCGCACGGTCTGCCTGACAGTGCAGTCGCCTCCGTTGTTGGTCAGGCGGAGGGTGCGTTCGGGCGCACGGTCTGCCTGACAGCGAGATCGGCTGATGAGCCGGCAGCAACGGCCGCGACCCCCGAGGGGATCGCGGCCGGTTTGATTTCTCTGGTGACGCGCTCGGCAAGCCGAACGCGTCGGTTCAGTCCTCCGACGCGAGTGCGGCGGCCTCGGAGTTCATGACTCCCCAGCCGACGAACTGCTTGGCGAGCTCGCTCACCGGCTCGTCGTAGATGACGGCCAGGGTGCGCAGGTCTTCCTTGCGGATCGAAAGGACCTTGCCGTTGTAGTCCCCGCGTACCGACTGGATGGACGCGGCGTAGCGACTCAGCGGCGCCGCCGCGGGGTCTTCCACCTCGCCAAGACGCTCGAGATCGAGCGTCACCTTCGGCATCGGCTCGGAGGCGGCGCTTCCGCCACGTCCTCCGCCGGGGAGCAGCTCCGCCAGCGGAACGCTGTAGAACTGCGCCAGCTCGGCCAGCTTCGGGACGGTGACGGCACGGTCCCCGCGCTCGTAGGAGCCGACGACGACCGCCTTCCAGCGACCGTCCGACTTCTGCTCCACGCCGTGCAGCGACAGGCCTTGCTGCTGCCGGATCGCGCGGAGCCGGGCGCCCAGCTCACGGGCGTATTCAGCGACCATCAGTACTCACCTTCGTGATCTCTGCCGTAGGGCAGATGACATGCGGGCGGAGACGCGCACGGACCCGTGGGGCTGTCCGCTCGGGACGCGTCTGCATGTCACGGAAAGTAGCGTACACCGGGAATGCTCACCGAGCGTACTCAAAACGGCCGCGGTTCGGTCACGGACAGTTCAAGGTCACATTTTTCACGATTACCCCGAGTCACACCAGACGTGTGCGAACTGCCCGTGAGGGCGTAAAGCGGCTGATCGGACCGCATCTGCACCAGGACTGTAGGTCTGACAGACGAATGTCGCCGATGCGCGCGCGGGTCGTCAGCCGGCTCGGGGAGTTGTCGCCGGGTTGGTCGTGACGTCGGTAGTCGGGGTCCGAGGGCTGGTGGTGGTCGGGTGTCGTAGCGGTGGCCGGTGGGGGTGATGACGGTGCGGTGTGTGGCGGTGCCGGTGGTGTGCCAGCCGTGGATCTGGTCGACCAGGTTGCCGCGTTGGCAGAGCCCGACGCCGTTGTCGGCGGTGGTGGGTCCGCCGTTCGCAGTAGGTCGTGGAGGTGGTCGAGGTCCCGGATCGGGCGCGTGAGCAGTACGCGTCGCGGCAGACTTGGTCGCGGGCGTTGATCAACACCGCCAACGCCCCGTCGAACCGGCGCCGTTTCGTGTCGATGGTGGCGACGGTGTCGTCGATGGGGTCGGTGAGCAGACGCCGCACCCACACCCGGGCTGCGGTGGCCTGCGGGTCTCGGGTGATGATCCGCCGGGCTAGGAACGCCGGCACTGGTCCATGGCCGGGGAGTTGGGCGGGTTCCTCGGAGCGTCCCAGGAGGGCGTCGCTGGTCATCACCACCCGGACCTCCACCGGGATCGCGTCGCGGTGGTCTGGCCGGTGACGCGTTCGACGAGGGCGTCCGCCTTGATCTGGGCTTTGGTGCGTTCGTCACCGCTCGCCTTGGCTGATTCCGCGGCGGCGCGTAGCGACGCGAAGCAGGCCACGGCCTGTTCCACCGGGAGCACTGCGGTGACCTTCGCCATCGTGTCGGGTAACGGTCGGATGGACACGTACCGGTCCTCCCGGGCCCGTGCCGCCCGACGGACGGCGGCGTCCTGGTCGAGTTCGATCACCCGACGCCGCACCGCCTGCGCTGATCTCGGGCACCGACATCGACCCCACCACCGGACCGAGCTCAGCATCGACCCGGCCACGGTCCTCCCGGGTCAGACACCGCGTCTCGGTGATCGCCGCCTGCACACCCCGCTCCGACGATCTGCCCAGTAGCTAACGCCTGCAGCGTGGCGGGCATCTCCGTCGACCAACGCCCGGGCGTCCGCCAGCCGCCGCGACGCCGACGCCGGGGACGTCTTGGTCGCGAAACCGATCTGATCCGCGATCCCCAGCCCACGCCGCCGCGCCGGCACCGCCTGCGCCTCCTGCAACCCGCAGTTGCGAGGTCTCGAAGTCGACCATCAACTGCACCTGCACCGCCGCCAGGACTGACTTCGCTCGCTCCAGGAACCCGATCCGATCGATCCGCTCCCCATCATCGGCACAGGCAGATCGCAGCTCGACCAGGGCAGCCGCCAGCAACGCCTGCCCGGGAACCGGCCGATCCGCGATCTCCAACATACGTTCGATACTAATCGGCACCGCCGACATTTCACTCGGTTCCAGGCCCGAGGGGGATCGTCCCCGCGAAGCTGGCCGGGCGTCACCGACTCCACCACGAGCCCGCCATCCGGTAAGGTCTCCCGCAAGCCGAACAACCATCCTTTAACGGCCCGTCCTGTGAGGCGGGGAAGGAGTGGCTCAGGTGCCGCAACGCGCCCGCATGCCTGCCGACGAACGCGTCGTTCTCGACGGCGACGCCATCGGCCGTTCGCTCACCCGCATCGCCCACCAGATCCTCGAGGCCAACAAGGGCCCGGACGGACTCCTGTTGCTGGGCATCCCCACCCGCGGCGTCGTCCTCGCTCAGCGCCTCGCCGCACGCATCCTCGACGTCGAGGGCGTCCCGGTTCCCGTGGGGTCGCTCGACATCACCATGTACCGCGACGACCTGCGCAACCAGCCGATCCGCTCGGTCGGTCGCACCGACGTCCCCGGCGGCGTCGACGGCAAGGTCGTCGTCCTCGTCGACGACGTGCTCTTCGCCGGCCGCTCGGTCCGCGCTGCCCTCGACGCGATCGGCGACCTCGGGCGCCCGGCCGCGGTCCGGCTCGCCGTCCTCGTCGACCGCGGCCACCGCGAACTCCCGATCCGCGCCGACCACGTCGGCAAGAACCTGCCGACCTCGGCAACCGAGCACGTGACGGTCCGCCTCGTCGAGGTCGACGGCGTCGACGAGGTCGCGATCTCCCGACCCGCCACGACGAACGGCCCGACGGGCACGACCGGAGAGGACTCCTGATGCGTCACCTGCTCTCGTCCGCCGACGTCAGCCGGGCCGAGATCGACGGCCTCCTCGACGTCGCCACCCAGATGGCCGCGGTCGCGGCCCGCCCCGTGAAGAAGCTCCCGGCACTGCGCGGCCGCACGGTCGTCAACCTGTTCTTCGAGGATTCGACCCGCACCCGCTCGTCCTTCGAGATCGCCGGCAAGTGGCTCTCCGCCGACGTCATCAACATCTCCGCCAAGGGATCGTCAGTGTCGAAGGGGGAGTCCCTGCGCGACACGGTCCTCACCGTCGCGGCGATGGGCGTGGACGCGATCGTCATCCGGCACCCGGCCTCCGGCGCCGCGCACCAGGTCGCCGGCTGGGTCGACGCGAGCATCGTCAACGCCGGCGACGGGACGCACGAGCATCCGACCCAGGCACTCCTCGACGCCTTCACGCTGCGGAACCGGTTCGGCTCGCTCGAGGGGCGTCATGTCGCGATCGTCGGCGACGTGACGCACTCCCGAGTCGCCCGCAGCAACGTTCTCACCCTCAACCGTCTCGGGGCGCGCGTGACCGTGGTCGGGCCGCCGACCCTGCTCCCGGCGGGAGTCGACACGTGGGACGCCGACGTCAGCTCCGACCTCGACGTCGTCCTGCCCGAGGCCGACGCCGTGATGATGCTGCGGGTCCAGCGCGAGCGGATGTCCGGCGGCTACTTCCCGACCCCTCGCGAGTACACCGTCGGCTACGGACTCACCCGGGCGCGGCTCGGACTGATGGCCGACCACGCCGTGATCTGCCACCCCGGCCCCATGAACCGCGGGCTGGAGATCTCGGCCGACGCGGCCGACGCGGCTCGCTCGCTGGTCCTCGACCAGGTCGCCGCCGGGGTCGCCGTGCGGATGAGCATCCTCTACCACCTGCTCGCCGGCGAGTCGGTGGGCGACGTCGAAGGCGTCACCTCGGAGAACCACCAACCCATCCGCGCGGCCGCCGGGGCCGGAACGCCCGCCGTCGGTGCCGAACACCAGCGTCGGGCACCACCCGCGTCACCACAGGAGTCGCCGTATGACGTCCGAGCTGCTCATCGTCGGCGCCGAACTCCCCGGCAGGGCGGGACGAGCCGACCTCCTGGTCCGCGACGGGCTGATCGCCGCCGTCGGCACCGGGCTCGACGTCGACACCCGCACAGCGACCCGCATCGACGCCGACGGGCTGATCGCGCTGCCCGGCCTCGTCGACCTCCACACCCATCTGCGCGAACCCGGCCGCGAGGACGCCGAGACCGTCGAGAGTGGCACGTCCGCCGCGGCTCGGGGCGGCTTCACGGCCGTCCTCGCCATGGCGAACACGAACCCCGTCACCGACACCGCCGAAGCCGCCGTGCACGTCGCGGCGCTCGGACGTCGGGCGGGGTGGGTCGACGTCGTCCCGGTCGGGGCGGTGACGAAAGGCCTGGAGGGCCGCGAACTCGCCGAGCTCGGCCTGATGGCCCGCTCGTCCGCCGGTGTGCGCTACTTCTCCGACGACGGGCACTGCATCGACGACGCCCGGGTCATGCGCCGTGCACTCGAGTACGTCCGGGCCTTCGGTGGCGTGATCGCCCAGCACGCACAGGACTCCTCGCTGGCCGGCGTGGACGCCTGCTGCCACGAGGGCGAGCTGTCCGGCAAGCTCGGACTGCCGGGCTGGCCGGGTGTGGCGGAGGAGAGCATCGTCGCGCGCGACGTGATGCTCGCCCGGCACACGAACTCCCGGGTCCACGTCTGCCACGTCTCCAGCGCCGGCACAGTCGACGTCCTCCGGTGGGCCAAGAAGGCCGGCATCGCCGTCACGGCCGAGGTCACGCCGCACCACCTGCTGCTCACCACCGACCTGCTGGCCGGCTACGACCCGCTGTTCAAGGTCAACCCGCCGCTGCGGCCGGCCGAGGACGTCCAGGCCCTTCGCGAAGCGCTGGCCGACGGCACCATCGACGTCGTCGCCACCGACCACGCACCGCACGCCCGGCAGGACAAGGAGCACGCCTTCGGTGACGCCGCGCCGGGGATGATCGTCCTCGAGAACGCCCTCGGCGTGGTCGCCGACGTGATGGTGACGACCGGGTTGCTCGACTGGGCCGGCGTCGCCGACCGCATGTCCCACACGCCGGCACGGATCGCCGGCCTGCGGCACCATGGCCGGCCGCTCGAGGTCGGTGCGCCCGCGAACCTCGTGCTCGTCGACCGCACCTCGCGAGCGGTCGTCGACGCCGGGAAGTCGCTCTCGCTCTCGCGTAACAACCCCTTCCACGGCCGCGACCTGGCCGACCCGGTCGTCACCGTCCTCCTCCGCGGCCGACCGACGGTGCTGGACCGGACGATGGTCGCCCGCACGCACGACTCCGCCGCGCACGACGAGTTCGCAGGGATGGCCTCATGAGCAGCCGGGACGACGCGGTACTGGTGCTGGAGGACGGACGGTCGTTCGTCGGCTCCGCCTACGGCGCCCGCGGGACGACCGTCGGGGAGGCCGTCTTCACCACCGGGATGACCGGCTACCAGGAGACGCTGACCGATCCGAGCTACCACCGGCAGGTCGTCGTCCAGACCGCGCCGCACATCGGCAACACCGGCGTCAACGACGAGGACCCGGAGTCCGGCCGCATCTGGGTCGCCGGGTACGTCGTCCGCGACCCCGCCCGTCGGCCGTCGAACTGGCGCTCGGTCCGCAGCCTCGACGACGAGCTGACCGCCCAGGGCATCGTCGGGATCTCCGGCGTCGACACCCGCGCACTCACCCGGCACCTGCGGGAGCGCGGAGCCATGCGAGCGGGCATCGCCTCGGCCGCGGCACCCGGCGATCCGCGCCCGGACGTCGACACGCTCCTCGCCGCCGTCCGCTCGGCCCCGCAGATGGCCGGTGCCGAGCTGGCCGGCGAGGTGAGCACGGACACGGCGTACGTCGTCCCGGCCCGGTCCGAGCGGCAGTTCACCGTCGCCGCCCTCGACTGCGGCATCAAGACCATGACCCCGGTGCGGATGAGCGAACGCGGCATCGACGTCCACGTCCTTCCCGAGAGCGCGACGATCGAGGACGTGCTCGCCGTCTCACCCGACGGTGTCTTCGTCTCCAACGGGCCCGGCGACCCGGCCACCGCCGACCGACCGGTCGCGCTCCTGCGCGAGGTGCTCGCCCGCGGGATCCCGTTCTTCGGCATCTGCTTCGGCAACCAGCTCTTCGGCCGGGCGCTTGGTCTCGACACCTACAAGCTGGTCTACGGCCACCGCGGGATCAACCAACCGGTGGCCGACCTGACCACCGGAAAGGTCGAGGTGACCGCCCACAACCACGGGTTCGCGGTCGCCGCACCGGTCGACGGCCACACCGACTCGGCCTACGGCGAGGTCCGGGTCAGCCATGTCTGCCTGAACGACAACGTGGTCGAGGGCCTGGAACTGCGGCAGCCCGGGTCGGGCGACCTGCTCGCGTTCTCCGTCCAGTACCACCCCGAGGCCGCGGCCGGTCCGCACGACGCCGCCTACCTGTTCGACCGCTTCGCCGACCTGATGACCGCACGCCGCACACAGATGGAGCCGCATGCCCAAGCGCGCTGACCTCCGCTCGGTCCTCGTGATCGGGTCCGGGCCGATCGTCATCGGCCAGGCCTGCGAGTTCGACTACTCCGGGACCCAGGCCTGCCGGGTGCTGCGCGAGGAGGGCGTCCGGGTCATCCTGGTCAACTCCAACCCGGCCACGATCATGACCGACCCCGAGTTCGCCGACGCCACCTACGTCGAGCCGATCACCCCGGCCTACGTCGAGCGGGTCATCGCGAAGGAACGCCCCGACGCCCTGCTCGCCACCCTCGGCGGCCAGACCGCGCTGAACACCGCGATGGCGCTGGACGCGAACGGCGTCCTCGAGAAGTACGGCGTGCAGCTGATCGGCGCCTCGGTCGAGGCCATCGAGCGCGGCGAGAACCGGGAATCCTTCAAGCGGGTCGTCGAGATCGTCGGTGGCGAGGTGGCCCGCAGCGCCGTCTGCCACACCCTCGACGACTGCCATGCCGCGGCGGACGAACTCGGCTACCCGATGGTCGTCCGGCCGTCGTTCACGATGGGCGGCGCCGGCTCCGGGATGGCCTACACACCGGGCGACCTCGACCGGATCGCCGGCGCCGGCCTGGCTGCCAGCCCGACCAGCGAGGTGCTCCTGGAGGAGTCGATCATCGGCTGGAAGGAGTACGAACTCGAGGTGATGCGCGACACCGCCGACAACGTGGTGATCGTCTGCTCCATCGAGAACGTCGACCCGATGGGCGTGCACACCGGCGACTCGATCACCGTGGCCCCTGCGCTGACGCTGACCGACCGCGAGTACCAGCACCTGCGCGACCTCTCGATCGGGATCATCCGCGAGGTCGGCGTCGAGACCGGCGGCTGCAACATCCAGTTCGCCGTCAACCCGGCCGACGGTCGCGTCATCGTCATCGAGATGAACCCGCGGGTGTCGCGCTCGTCGGCGCTGGCCAGCAAGGCGACCGGCTTCCCGATCGCCAAGATCGCCGCGAAGGTCGCCCTCGGCTACACCCTCGACGAGATCGGCAACGACATCACCGCGGTGGACGGCGTCCGCAAGACCCCGGCGAGCTTCGAGCCGACGCTCGACTACGTCGTCGTCAAGGTGCCGCGGTTCGCGTTCGAGAAGTTCCCGGGCGCCGACCCGATCCTCACCACCCACATGAAGAGCGTCGGCGAGGCGATGGCCATCGGCCGCAACTTCACCGAGGCGCTGCAGAAGGCGCTGCGCTCGCTGGAACGCAAGGGCGCCTCGTTCTCCTGGGCCAGCCCGCCGAGGCCGATGGAGGACCTGCTGGCCGAGGCGTCGGAGCCGCGCGAGGGCCGGCTACAGGTGCTGATGGACGCGGCGCGGGCCGGTGCGACCGTCGAGCAGATGGTCGCGGCCACCGGCATCGACCCGTGGTTCTGCGACCAGCTGGTGCTGCTGGACGAGGTGGCCCGCGAGATCGCCGAGGCCGTCGAGTTGCACGCCGGAACTGATCCGGCTCGCGAAGCGGCACGGGTTCTCCGACCTCCAGCTCGCCGACATCCGGGGGATGACCGAGGACGTCGTCCGCGGTGTCCGCTGGGCGCTCGGGATCCGGCCGGTGTTCAAGACCGTCGACACCTGCGCGGCCGAGTTCGCCGCGAGCACGCCCGTACCACTACTCGAGCTACGACGAGGAGACCGAGGTCGAGCCGCGTACCCGGCCGGCGATCCTCATCCTCGGCAGCGGCCCGAACCGGATCGGGCAGGGCATCGAGTTCGACTACTCCTGTGTACACGCCTCGATGGCGTTGGGCGCCGCACCTAACGAGTGGGGTGGGTTCGAGACGATCATGGTCAACTGCAACCCCGAGACCGTCTCCACCGACTACGACACCTCCGACCGGCTCTACTTCGAGCCGCTGACGATCGAGGACGTGCTCGAAGTCGTCCACGCCGAGCAGCAGGTCGGGCCTGTGGTCGGCGTGATCGTGCAGCTCGGGGGGCAGACCCCGCTCGGGCTCGCGCGCGGGCTGGCAGACGCCGGCGTGCCCATCATCGGGACCCCGCCCGAAGCGATCGACCTGGCCGAGGAGCGTGGTGCGTTCGGCCAGGTGCTCGCGGCGGCCGGGCTGCCCGCCCCGAAGCACGGGACGGCGACATCGGTGGCGCAGGCCGAGGCGATCGCTGCCGAGATCGGGTACCCGGTGCTCGTCCGGCCGTCCTACGTGCTCGGCGGCCGCGGCATGGAGATCGTCTACGACCCGGCCGCGCTCACGGCCTACCTCGACAAGCACAGTTCCGGCGACCTGTTCGCCCACCCGGTGCTCGTCGACCGCTTCCTGGACGACGCGGTCGAGATCGACGTCGACGCGCTCTACGACGGCACCGAGCTCTACCTCGGCGGCGTCATGGAACACATCGAGGAAGCCGGCGTGCACAGCGGCGACTCGGCCTGCGCCCTGCCGCCGATCACGCTGGGCCGCGAGGAGATCGACCGGGTGCGCCACTCGACCGAGCTCATCGCCGCCGGGGTCGGGGTGCGCGGGCTGCTCAACGTCCAGTTCGCGCTCGCCGGTGACGTGCTCTATGTGCTGGAGGCGAACCCGCGGGCGTCCCGGACGGTGCCGTTCGTCTCGAAGGCCACGGCGGTACCGCTGGCCAAGGCGGCCGCCCGGGTGATGGCCGGGTCGACGATCGCCGAACTGCGAGCCGAAGGGCTCCTGCCGTCTTCTGGTGACGGTGGCCGGCTGCCCGAGGACGGACCCGTCGCGGTCAAGGAGGCCGTGATGCCGTTCAACCGCTTCCGCAGCGTGGACGGCCGGGGCGTCGACACGATCCTCGGCCCGGAGATGCGGTCGACCGGCGAGGTGATGGGCATCGACGCCGGCTTCGGCCTCGCGTTCGCCAAGGCCCAGGAGGGCGCCTCTCAGCACCTGCCGACCTCCGGTCGGATGTTCGTCTCGATGGCCAACCGCGACAAGCGGCACATGATCTTCCCGGTCAAGCGGATGGCCGATCTCGGGTTCGAGATCCTCGCCACCGAAGGAACGGCAGCCGTCCTGCGTCGTCACGGCGTCGTCGCCACCGTCGTGCGCAAGCACACCCAGGGGGCGAGCCCGGACGGGGAGCCGACGATCGTCACCCGCATCCTCGACGGCGAGGTCGATCTGATCGTCAACACCCCGCACGGCGTCACCTCGGGCGGCAGTCCGCGGGTGGACGGGTACGAGATCCGGTCGGCCGCCGTCTCCCGCGGGCTTCCGTGCATCACCACCGTGCAGGGCCTGGCGGCGGTCGTGCAAGGTGTCGAGGCACTGCTTGGAAGGCCGGGCGGCATCGCCGACGTCAAGTCCCTGCAGGAGTGGGCCGCGGTGTCGCGGCCGGTGCCCACCGACGCCGAACACCGGCCGCTCCCGCCGGTCCCGACGGCGCCGCCGGCCGGGGACGACGCCCCGGACGTGTTCGGCAGTGACCTGGACGCGCCGCTGACCACCGGCGGGCGCGCATGAGCCCCCGGCAGGTGGTCGGTGAGGTCGTCGCCCTCCAGCCGGCGGGGGAGTACTGGCATCTGACGATGACAGCGCCTGGCATCGCCGAGCAGGTCCAGCCCGGCCATTTCGTCGCTCTTGCCGTCGGCGGCCCGCAGTCGTCGATGCTGCTGCGCCGGTCGTTCAGCGTGTACCGGGCCACCCCCGCCTCGGAACACGACAGGCGGCACCGCCGGGGACCGTCGAGATCGTCTTCGCCGTGGCCGGCAAGGGAACCGTGTGGCTGGCCGGGGTCCGACCCGGCGACCCGATCGACATCGTCGGCCCGGTCGGGCGTCCGTTCCGGGTGCCGGCATCGCCGTCGACCGCCGTGCTCGTCGCGGGCGGCTACGGCAGCGCGCCGATGTTCGCCCTGGCGGACGCGATCAGCGACGCAGGCGGATCGGCGCACGTCGTCCTCGGCGCGGCGACGGCCGGTCGGCTGTTCGGCGTGGCGGAGGCTGCCTCGCATGCGGCCTCCGTGGTGGTGACGACCGACGACGGGACGGCCGGCGTGAAGGGCCGAGTCACCGACGTGCTGGACGACCTCATCACCGGATCCGGCGCCACGATCGTCTACGCCTGTGGGCCGATGCCGATGCTGCGCGCGGTCGCCCGGGTCGCGGAAGCGCACGGCATCGCGAGCCAGTGCGCGGTCGAGGAGGCGATGGCCTGCGGTATCGGCGTCTGCATGACCTGCGTGCTGCCGGTCCGTGGGGCCGACGGCCAGACCAGGATGGTGCGGTCCTGCACCGAGGGTCCGGTGTTCGACGGGACCGCCGTCCGCTGGGACGACGTCGGGACCGTCCCGGCCGACACCGTCGGTGCGCCGTCGGAGGCCGCGACCGACGCCACGCTGGAGGCCACCGAGGCCGTCACCGACGGACTCGTCGAGGAGGCGTCCGCGTCATGACGACGACCACCGCCGCTGTCGATCTCACGACCACCCTCGCCGGCCTGACGCTGCCGAACCCGGTGATGACCGCGTCCGGATGTGCCGCCGCCGGTCGTGAGCTGGGCCAGTTCTTCGACGTCCGCGAACTCGGCGCCGTCGTCACCAAGTCGATCTTCCCGCACGCCCGCTCGGGTCGGGCGACGCCGCGGATGGCCGAGACGCCGTCCGGCATGCTCAACTCGATCGGTCTGCAGGGTCCGGGGGTGGCGTCGTTCATCGAGCACGACCTGTCCTGGCTGCTGTCGGTCGGGGCACGGCCCGTGGTGTCGATCGCCGGCGGTGCCGTCGGGGACTACGTCGAGGTGGCTCGTGCGCTGGCGGGGATCGACGGGATCGCGGCCGTCGAGACGAACATCTCCTGCCCGAACGTCGAGAACCGCGGGATGGTCTTCGCCTGCGACCCGGGCGCGTCCGCCACCGTGATCGAGGCCGTCCGCCGGGAGATCCCGGCCGGGGTGCCGGTCTTCGCGAAGCTGACTCCCGACGTCACCGACATCGTGTCGGTGGCCAGGGCCTGCGTCGACGCCGGCGCGGACGGGTTGAGCCTCATCAACACCCTGCTCGGCATGGTGATCGACACCTCGAAGCTGCGACCCGCCCTTGCCGGCGTGACCGGTGGGCTGTCCGGTCCGGCGATGCGCCCGGTCGCGCTGCGGTGCGTGTGGCAGGTGCATGCGGCGATGCCGCAGGTGCCGATCATCGGGATCGGGGGGATCCGGACGGGCGACGACGCGTTCCAGTTCCTGCTGGCCGGTGCGAGCGCCGTGCAGGTGGGGACGTCGACGTTCGGCGACCCGCATGCGCCCGTGCGGGTGCGCGACGAACTCGCGGGCGAGTTGGCGGGTCGTGGGTTCGGGTCGGTGCGGGATGTGGTCGGGCTGGCTCACCGGCCGGTCGGCTGAGTGGTCCGCAGACGCGGGGTGGCACGAGTGGTGACGACGAGTGGAGGTCGGACGGACGTGATGGTCGAGACGATGAACGGGAGTGCCGCGGTGCCGGCTCCGGTGCCGTTCGGGGTTCGGTTGGCGACGGCGCGCTCAAATTCGGGGTTGCTGTGCGTGGGGATCGACCCGCACGCGAGCGAGTTGGCGTCCTGGTCGCTGCCGGACAGCGCAGCGGGTGCCCGCGAGTATGCGTTGCGGATGATCGAGGCGGTCGCGGGACGGGTGGCCGTGGTCAAACCGCAGTCGGCGTTCTTCGAGCGACACGGAGCGGCCGGTGTCGCGGTCCTCGAGGACCTGTTGGCAGCGGCCCGGGAAGTCGATCTGCTCGTGCTGCTGGACGTGAAGCGGGGCGACATCGGCTCGACCACAGCGGCGTACGCCCAGGCGTACCTGGACGTGTCGTCCCCGCTGGCCGCCGACGCCATCACCGTGAGTCCGTTCCTCGGGGTAGGAGCGTTGGAGCCGATGTTCACGACGGCCATGTCCAACGGAGCGGGAGTGTTCGTGCTCGCGATGACGTCGAACGCGGACGGTCGGCTGGTGCAGGGCGCGACGACGTCGAGCGGTGCGACGGTGTCGGGCACGGTGCTGGCCGAGGTCGCCGAATGGAACCGGAAGGTGGCCGGCGGCTCGTTCGGCGCCGTGGTGGGGGCGACCATCGGATCGACGTCGGAGGATCTGCGGATCGGGGGACCGCTGCTGGCTCCGGGGGTCGGTGCGCAGGGCGCGGGGATCGCCGATCTGCCGGCGGTCTTCGGTGACGCGATGCCCGACGTGTTGCCGAGTGCCTCCCGGTCGGTCAGTCAGGCCGGGCCGGACGTAGGGGAGCTGCGGTCGGTCGTGGCGCGCTACGAAGCCGAGCTGCGCGCGGTGCTGGGCTGACGTCGGGCCTGGAGCGCGGGGTTGCGAGTTGTCAGGCGGAGGGTGCGTGCGGAGCGCACGGTTCGTCTGACGGCGGGCCTGGATCGCGGGGTTGTCAGGCGAAGGGTGCGTGGGGGCGCACGGTTCGTCTGACGGCGGGCCTGGGTCGCGGGGTTGTCAGGCGAAGAGTGCGTAGCAGCGCACGGTTCGCCTGACCGCGCTCAGGCTGCGAGCCGATCGGAGTGGGCCGCGAGCATCCGGCGAAGCTGATCGATCACGAGCGTGGGTTCGGTCCGGATCGCGATGCTCGAGAACCGCATGACGAGATCGCCCGCGATCGTGAATTCGTTGTGCCGGGTCAGATCGTCGGACGCGATCGACGGGTCCAGGTGGACCGCCCCATCGACCTCGACGATCAAGCGACGACCGTCGCCGAGCAGGAACTCCGCGTCGACGTAACGCCGGCGGCCGTTCGGCTCTACACGGATCTGCTGTCGACGCGGCGTCGGCAGTCGGGCGGCACGGCACAACCGGACGAAGTCGATCTCGCTCAACGCCTGTGACCCGCCCGCGACATCAGCCAGCACCGACTGCAGAAGGAGCCGGTGTCGCACTGCACCCGCTTCCTCCAGCTCGGCTTGGAGCCGATCCGCCGTGGTGATCCGCTGTCGCACCGCCGTTGCCACGATGGCACACGCCGTTCGGGCCTGACGTGTCCACACCGCCATGTCGAGGACGGCTCGCTCCGCCCTGACGACCGGTGGCGTCCGCACGGGATGGCGGTCACGCACCGCGTCGTATCGGCGTGATTCGTGGACGTGGAGCCAGTCGAACGAACGGACCCTGCCTCCGCGGGCTACCACGACGTGGACCCGCGACGGCTCGAATCCGGTGAGGCCCCACCGCGCGGCCGCCGACGGGCCGCACAACGCCGATCGCTGTCCGAGTTCGAGGAGGGCGATCCACTCGCGGCGTTCCGTCGACCACGGGCCTCGATCGAGGACGACCACCTGACGGCCGACCAGGCGCCATCGACCGGCCCGTACCTGATCTCTGATGTTCCAGCGAGTGATCCCGAGTTCGGCCAGTTGACGTCGATTCAGTACGCCCGCCTGCGTCATCGCCGCGACGGCGACGGATGCGTTGAGGTCCACGGCCAGAGCATGCCGCCGTGAGCGAAGGATGCTCGCAGGCTGTGGACAGCCGAACGGATCAGAACCCAGCTGTGGACAACAGGTCGGTGGGTTGTCAGGCGGTGGGTGCGCGGGACGGCACGGTTCGTCTGACCGGCGCGGGAGGTCGGTGGGTTGTCAGGCGGTGGGTGCGCTGGACGGCACGGTTCGTCTGACCGCCGCGGGAGGGTCGGTGGGTTGTCAGACGGCAGGTGCGCTGGACCGCACGGTTCGTCTGACACCAGCGCCGCCGTGCGGTCGCCACTGCGCCGGGGCCCCATGTCGTCGACCGGGCTCGTGAGACGCATGCCTTGCTGCCCTGACGTGCCGATTCGGACCACGTTGCCGATCCCGTCGCCCTCTCGGTAGGTTCACACGAGTCCAGCCCGTCCCGACACGCGAGGTGTGTTCCTGTGCCGTTGCCCCCGTTGTCCGACGAGGTACGCAAAGCAGCACTGGAGAAGGCCGCACTCGCCCGTCGCGAGCGAGCCGCCGTGAAGAGCCGCCTCAAGCACTCGGGAGCGTCGCTGTCCGGCGTCATCTCCGATGGTCAGCACGACGACATCGTCGGCAAGATGCGCGTCGCCGACCTTCTCGCGGCGATGCCCGGGGTCGGCAAGATCCGCGCCGGCCAACTGATGGAACGCATCGGCATCTCGCCCTCCCGTCGCGTCCGTGGCCTGGGCGACAACCAGATCGCGGCCCTCAAGCGGGAGTTCGGTGAGTCCTGAGCCGCACCGGCCGCGACTCGTCGTGATGGCCGGGCCGACCGCCGTGGGCAAGGGCACGGTCGCGGCGTACATCCGGGACCACCACCCCGACATCCGGCTGTCCGTCTCCGCCACGACCCGCGCTCCCCGACCAGGCGAGGTCGATGGGATCGCCTACCACTTCCTCGGCGACGCAGCGTTCGACCACCTTGTCGAGCAGGACGCCTTCCTCGAGTGGGCGACCGTGCACGGTGTCGCTCGGTACGGCACGCTCCGCGCCCCGGTCACCGACGCCTTGGCCGCCGGCCAATCCGTGCTGCTCGAGATCGATCTGCAAGGCGCCCGTCAGGTCCGCGAGCGGATGCCGGACGCGCTCTTCGTCTTCCTCGCGCCTCCGAGCTGGGACGAAATGGTGCGTCGCCTCGTCGGCCGGGGAACCGAGGACGCCGAGGAACGAGCGCGCCGGCTGGCCACAGCTCGGGTCGAACTGGCCGCGCAACCGGAGTTCGACGTCACGGTCGTCAACGACGATGTACGGGGGGCTGCGGAGCAGTTGGTAGCATTGCTCTGATCCCCGCAGGTTCCGACGGTCGCCACCTCGTGCCCGTCGGCCCCCGTACGCGGTCGATCGAGCTTCACAGCCCCTCTGGAAGGAAGCAGTCTTCGTGTCACTCCCCAGCTTTGACGAGCCCATCGGTGGCGCAGCGCCGCCCGCGGCTCCCGTCCGTGACCACTCCGGCGACGGCATCACCTACCCGTCGATCGACGAGCTCCTCGAGCGGTCCGGCTCGAAGTACCAGCTGGTGCTCTACGCGGCGAAGCGCGCCCGGCAGATCAACGCCTACTACTCCCAGCTCGGTGAGGGCCTGCTCGAGTACGTCGGGCCCCTCGTCGAGACCCACGTCCAGGAGAAGCCGCTCTCGGTGGCGCTGCGCGAGATCAACTCCGACCTCCTGCGCTACACCCCGGGTGCCGACGACCTCGATCCGACGACCGTCCGGCCCACCCTGGACGCCGCTGCCGCCGGTGCGGCCTTCGACGACCTCGGACCGGAGATCGACCGTGCCACCGGCACCTCGTCCGACGACCCGTTCGCGGGCCTCGGCGACTTCAACGACCCCGGCACGAGCGGCCCGGCTTCCTAGCCGGCGTTCCATCCGGGCATCCGCCCGTTGTTCGGCACGTCCAGCGGACGGGGAGGACCATGACCGCGTCCGATGTCGGGGCGTCCGGCGGGCACGCACGCACCGTCCTCCTCGGCGTCGCCGGTGGTATCGCCGCCTACAAGGCAGTCAGCCTGTTACGCCTGCTGCGTGAGGCCGGTCACGACGTCCGGGTGGTGCCCACACCGTCGGCGCTCTCGTTCGTCGGCGCGGCCACGTGGGAGGCGCTCTCCGGGCACCCGGTGCACACCGGCGTGTTCGATGCCGTGGCCGAGGTCGAGCATGTCGCCCTCGGCCGTCGAGCCGACCTCGTCGTCGTCGCACCGGCCACCGCCGACCTCATCGCCCGCGCCACCGCCGGCCGGGCGAACGACCTCCTCACCGCGAGCCTCCTGACGACGCGCGCACCCATCGTGATGGCCCCCGCCATGCACACGGAGATGTGGGACCACCCGGCGACCCAGGCCAACGTCGCCACCCTCCGCCGCCGCGGAGTCGTCGTCCTCGAACCGGCAAGCGGGCGCCTCACCGGTGCCGACAGCGGAAGCGGCCGGCTCCCCGAGCCGGACGCGATCTTCGCCGCGCTTCGCGGTTTCCTCACCCTCGACGACGCGCATCGGGCCGGCGCGCGACCCGATCTCGCCGGTCGGCGCGTCGTCGTCACCGCCGGCGGCACCCGTGAACCACTCGACCCGGTGCGCTTCCTCACCAACCGTTCGTCGGGCCGCCAGGGATTCGCCGTCGCCGCGGCCGCCGCGGCCCGCGGGGCGACCGTCGAGCTGATCACGGCCAACACCACCGGAGCCGTTCCGGCAGGGGTCGTGGCGCGGACGGTCGAGACGACGGCCGAGCTCGACGACGCCGTCCAGGCCGCCGCGGACACCGCAGACGTGATCGTGATGGCGGCCGCACCCTCGGACTACCGCCCGTTGCACCGCAACGCCACGAAGATCAAGAAGCCGGCCCGGTCGACGCGGCGCCGCGGCAGGCAGCAGCCTGCTCAGCTCGCACTCGAGCTCGTCGAGAACCCGGACATCCTGGCCGGCCTCGTAGCTCGACGCGGGCCCGGCCAGGTCATCGTCGGCTTCGCCGCCGAGACCGGCGACGACACGTCCTCCGTGCTCGAGTACGGACGGGCCAAGCTGGCCGCCAAGGGTGCCGACCTGATGTTCGTCAACGAGGTCGGTGAAACGGTGGGGTTCGGCACGAACGACAACTCGGGGGTCATCCTCGGCGCGGACGGCACGTCGGTCGAGGTCGCTTCCGGGTCGAAGGAGGCCGTCGCGCACGCGCTGCTCGACGCCGTCGCAGCCCGCCTCGTGGACATCCCCGCTACCGGCCGCCCGCTCGCGTAGCCTGTGGCTCGACTTTTGCCGCCGTTGGAAGGGACCTCATGGGTCGTCGTCGCCTGTTCACCTCGGAGTCCGTGACCGAGGGTCATCCGGACAAGATCGCAGATCAGATCTCCGATTCCGTCCTCGATGCCCTCATCGCACAGGACCCGAAGAGCCGCGTCGCGGTCGAGACGCTCGTGACCACCGGTCTCGTCGTCGTGGCCGGCGAGGTCACCACCGAGGGCTACGCCGACATCCCGAAGATCGTGCGCGAGCGCGTGCTCGAGATCGGCTACGACTCGTCCGCCAAGGGCTTCGACGGTGCCTCGTGTGGGGTCAGCGTGTCGCTCGGGTCGCAGTCCCCGGACATCGCGCAGGGTGTCGACACCGGCTACGAGCAGCGCCTCGAGGACTCCAGCGACCCCGACGACCAGCTCGGGGCCGGCGACCAGGGCATGATGTTCGGCTTCGCGTGCGACGAGACGCCGGAACTCATGCCCCTTCCGATCGTCCTCGCGCACCGGCTCTCGCGTCAGCTCGCCGCCGTGCGCAAGTCGAAGGCGATGCCCTACCTCCGCCCCGACGGCAAGACGCAGGTGACGGTCGAGTACGACGGCGACCGTCCGGTGGCCGTGCAGAACATCGTCGTGTCGTCCCAGCACGCGAAGGACGTCGACCTCGAGGGCATGCTCGCCACCGACGTCCGCGAGCAGGTCATCGCCCCGGTGCTGGAGGACTTCGATCTCGACACCAGCGGAGCCAAGATCCTCATCAACCCGACCGGGCGGTTCGAGGTGGGCGGTCCGATGGGCGACGCCGGGCTCACCGGCCGCAAGATCATCATCGACACCTACGGCGGCTACGCCCGCCACGGCGGCGGTGCTTTCAGTGGCAAGGACCCGACAAAGGTCGACCGCTCGGCTGCGTACGCGATGCGCTGGGTGGCCAAGACGATCGTGGCCGCCGGCCTGGCCCGGAAGGTCGAGTGCCAGGTCGCGTACGCGATCGGCCGCGCCCACCCGGTCGGCTTCTTCCTCGACTGCTTCGACACCGAGATGGCGCCGGTCGAGTCGATCGAGGCCGCGGTGCTGGAGACGTTCGACCTCCGTCCGGCCCGCATCATCGCCGACCTCGATCTGCGTCGTCCGATCTACGTGCCCACGGCGAGCTACGGGCACTTCGGCCGCACCGGCGCCGACTTCACGTGGGAGAACACCGACCGCGCCGAGGAGCTCCGCAAGCGCGTCCAGGGCTGACCGGCGTCGGCGGGCTGCTCTAGCGTGCCCACCATGTCCGGGCCACACGTGAGTGAACCGGACGTGATCGACCAGCCTGTCGCCCGCGTCTACGTCGACACCGGCCTGGCGCACCTCGACCGCACCTTCGACTACGCCGTCCCGGCCGACCTGGCCGCCGACGCACAGCCGGGGGTGCGGGTGAAGGTCCGGTTCGCCGGCAAGGAGCGGAGCGGGTTCGTGCTCGCCCGTGCCGACTCGAGTGACAGTGGCCGAGTGCTGGCACCGCTGCGCAAAGTGGTCTCGTCCGAACGGGTGCTGACCCCCGAAGTGGCAGCCCTGTGCGAGGCGACCGCTGCCCGTTTCGCCGGCACCCGAGGCGACGTGCTCCGGACCGCGATCCCGCCCCGCCACGCGCGCGTCGAGGCCGAGGTCGTCACCGCGTCGACCGCGATGCGCCCGGTGCCCGAGGTCTCCGCGGCCGGCTGGGACGACCTGGACGGCGGAGCGGGATTTCTACGGGCGGTCGCCGCTGCGGACAACGTCGGCACGGCCAGCGTCACCCTGCCGGCGGACGCCGGGGCTGCGTCCGGCTGGCCGGCGATGGCGGCCGAACTGGCCGTCGCCACTCTCCACCACGAGCGCGGCTGTCTGCTCGTCGTCCCCGATGCGCGCGATCTCCGCCGGCTCGACCATGCCCTGCTGGAACGGCTCGGGCCGGGCCGGCACGTGTCGCTCTCGGCCGACCTCGGTCCGGCGGAGCGATACCGCCGCTTCCTCGCCGCCCTGCGCGGTGACGTCCAGGTCGTCGTCGGGACCCGCGCCGCGGCCCTGGCGCCGGTCCGGCGGCTCGGCCTCGTCTTCTGCCTCGACGACGGCGACGACAGTCTCAGCGAACCGCGGGCCCCGGGCTGGCATGCCCGCGACGTGCTCCTGCGCCGGGCGACGATGGAGGGCGCCGCCTGCGTGCTGGCCGGCTACTCCGTCTCCTGCGAGCGCGCGGCGCTCGTCTCGGCCGGCTGGGGACGCTCGATTCGAGCCTCGCGCGCCACGGTTCGGGAACGCTCGCCGCGCGTCCTCGTGGCCGGCTCGGACGACCAGCTCGCACGCGACCCCTACGCCGCCTCCTCGCGGGTCCCGCGGCAGGCCATCCAGGTGCTGCGGGACGGCCTCGCCCACGGAGCCCCCGTGCTGGTCCAGGTGCCCCGCCGCGGGTACGCACCGGCGCTGGCCTGCACGACCTGCGGGCAACGCGCCCTCTGCCCGCATCTGTCACGGGCCGCTCTCGCAACGCACCTCGACCCGCCGGTCGTTCGCGGACGTGCCGGGAGCCGGCCGGACACCGCCAGAGCCGCCCGCGCGCCCGCTGCTCGCCTGCGGCTGGTGCGGCCGCGGGGTCGCTGGCTGGTCCTGCCCGCACTGCCACGGCACCCGGGTCTGGGCGCCGGTGGTCGGGTCCGAGCGCACCGCCGAAGAACTCGGCCGCGCTTTCCCCGACGTCGTCGTCCGCGACTCCTCCGGCGACCGCGTTCTGGACGAGGTCGCCGACGAACCGGCTCTGATCGTGGCCACCCCGGGCGCTGAACCCGTCGCGGCGAAGGGCTACGCGGCCGCCGTGCTGCTGGACGGCTGGGCGCTCCTGAACCGGGACGACCTCCGGGCCGGGGAAGAGGCGTTGCGTCGATGGATGGGGGCAGCGGCCCTGGTGCGCGGCGCACAGGACGGCGGCCGGGTTCTCCTGGTCGCCGATCCGGCCGCACGACCAGCCCAGGCACTCGTCGCCTGGGACCCCGACACCTTCGCCGACCGCGAGTTCGCCGACCGGGTCGACGCCCGGCTGCCACCTGGCGCCCGGCTCGCGACGCTCGAAGGTCCCGCGGACGCCGTCGCCGACCTGGTGTCGGTCGCGCACCTGCCGGAACCGGTCGAGATCCTCGGTCCGGTCGCGTTGCCGGCGGCCCGACGTGGCACCGACCGGGACGTGACTGCGCAGTCGGAGTCCGACGGCGGACCCCCGGTCCGGACCATCGTCCGGACCCCGCTGTCGCAGGGCGCCGAGTTGGCCGCGGCGCTCCGAGCCGCCGCCGCCGTCCGGTCGGCCGCGAAGTCCGACGGCAGTGTGCGGATCCGGCTCGATCCGGTGCCGTTCAGCTGACCGGCACTTCGAGCCTAGGCTGTCGCCGTGCCAGAAGCGGAGATCACGGACGCTGCCCCGCCCGCTGACACGTCGAGCGGCAGGCGGATCGACGCCGTGGTGCTGGACGTGGGCGGGGTGATCCTCGACTGGAACCCTCGCTACCTCTACGACGACCTGATCCCGGACGCAGAGGGCCGCGACTACTTCTTCAGCACGGTGTGCCCACCCGACTGGAACGCCGCCCAGGACGCCGGCCGGACCTGGGCGGACGCCGTCAGCGAGGCCGTCGAACGGCACCCCGACCACGCCGAGAACATCCGTGCCTACGACCGGCTCTGGCATCGCATGGTCGCCGGACTGATCGACGGCACCGTCGCGATCTTCACCGAACTGCGGGCCACCGGGATCCCGGTGTACGCGCTGACGAACTTCTCGTCGGAGAAGTGGCCAGTCGCCGTCGCGCAGTGGGAGCCGTTGCAGTGGTTCGACGGGGCGGTCGTGTCGGGTGACGAACGGGTCGTCAAGCCCGGCCCCGAGATCTTCCGCGTGTTGCTGGACCGGTTCGGACTCGACCCGGCCCGCACCTTCTTCACCGACGACTCGGCCGTCAACGTCGAGGGTGCGCGCGAGCTCGGGATCGTCGCGGAGCTGTTCACCGATCCAGCCGCGCTCCGACGTCAGCTCGTGGTCCTGGGCGTCCTTCCGGGCACTGTCTGACGGTCTCGTCGTGCGCCCGTAGACTTCTCGACCGCCCGCCACTCGAAGTCCCTGCCTCACCGTCTGGAGTACGTCGCGTTGTCCGTCATCCCGATCCGGCTGCTCGGCGACCCGGTGCTGCGAACCCCGGCGGCGCCGGTGGTCGACTTCGACGCCGAGCTGCGCGCACTGGTCGCCGACCTCACCGACACGATGCTCGAGGCGCCCGGCGCCGGCCTCGCCGCACCGCAGCTCGGAGTCGGCCTGCGCGTGTTCACCTACAACGTGGACGACGTCGTCGGACATCTCGTGAACCCGGTCCTCGACCTCTCCGACGAGGAGCAGGACGGCGACGAGGGCTGCCTGTCGATCCCCGGCCTCAAGCTGCCGTGCCGCCGGTCGCTGCGGCGTGATCGCGAAAGGCATGTCGATGTACGGGGAGCCCGTGACGATCGACGGGAGCGACCTGCTGGCCCGCTGCATCCAGCACGAGACCGATCACCTCGACGGCGTCCTCTTCCTCGATCGGCTCGACGACCAGACCCGCGACGAGGCGTTCCGGCAGATCGCGGAGTCCGACTGGGCGGCCGAGGCGATCCCGCTCCTCAAGGCCAGCCCGCATGCGCTGGACGGTTCCTTCCGATGAACCCTCGGAGTCGATAGCGCGTGCGAATCGTCTTCGCCGGGACCCCCGTGCCGGCCCTCACCGCGTTGCGCGTCGTCGCCGATTCCCGGCATGAGGTCATCGCCGTCCTGAGCCGGCCCGACGTAGCCCAGGGGAGGGGCCGGACCCTGGCCGCCTCACCCGTGAGCGACTGGGCACGCGCGGAAGGGGTCGAGCTCCTGACGCCCCGGCGGCCCTCGGATCCGGCCTTCGTCACCCGGCTGACCGAGCTGGCGCCGGACTGCTGCGCGATCGTCGCATACGGGGGCCTGATTCCTCCCGCGGTGCTGGCGATCCCGGTGCACGGCTGGGTCAACCTCCACTTCTCCGTGTTGCCGGCCTGGCGTGGCGCAGCGCCGGTGCAGCACGCCCTTCTCGCCGGCGACGACGTGACCGGCGCCAGCACCTTCCGACTCGAGGCGGGCCTCGACACCGGACCCGTCTACGGGACCGTGACCGAGCCGATCGCGCCGACCGACACTGCCGGCACGCTCCTCAGCCGCCTGTCCGTCACGGGCGCCGAGCTCCTCGTGGCGACTCTCGACGCCATCGAGGACGGGACCGCCCGGGCCGTTCCACAGCCCGTAGACGGTGTGAGCTCGGCACCCAAGATCTCGGTGGACGACGCCCGGATCGACTGGACGGCACCGGCGTTCGCGGTCGACCGACGGATCCGCGGCTGTACACCCGAGCCCGGTGCCTGGACGACGTTCGGCGCCGAGCGACTGGGCGTGGGCCCGGCGACCGTCGTCGACCCCGATCTCCCCGCCGACGAGCCGCTCGAGCCTGGCGAACTCCGGATCGGTCGCCGTGACGTCCTGGTCGGGACCGGCACCACGCCCGTCCGGCTCGGCCCGGTCCGTCCGGCGGGTCGGCGCGAGATGCCCGCCGCGGACTGGGCGCGTGGGCTCCGCTCGCCGGCCGACACGCCACCGGTCTTCGGCCGATGACGACATCGGCGCCGACACCGACGCAGCCGTCGAAACCGCGGCCGGACCGGGCGCGAGCGGCGGCCCTGGAAGCCGTCGTGGCCGTTCGGGAACGCGACGCCTACGCGAACCTGGTGCTCCCGGCGATCCTGCGCCAGCGCCGTCTCACCGGCCGGGATGCCGCGTTCGCGACCGAACTCACCTACGGGACACTCCGGTGGCGCGGGCTCCTCGACGCCGTGATCGACGCGTGCACGGACCGGCCACTCGAGCGCATCGACCCGCTCGTCCTCGACGTCCTCCGGGTCGGGGCTCACCAACTTCTCCACATGCGGGTGCCGTCGCACGCCGCCGTCGGGGAGACCGTCACCCTCGTCCGCCAGAGCAGCAAGCGCAGTGCCGCAGGTTTCGTCAACGCCGTGCTGCGCAAGATCAGCCGCCGCTCGACGACCGACTGGATTGATGCCGTCGCGCCGGCGGCGGGCGTGGACCGGATCGGCCATCTGAGCGTGGCCGCCAGCCACCCTCGCTGGATGGTCGAGGCGCTGGCGGCGTCCCTGGCGGCGTCGCCTGGACGCGGCGCCGGCGCCGGTGCCCAGTCGGACACGGGCTCCGACATCGGCTCCGATCCAGATGACGAGCTGAAGGCGTTGCTCGAAGCGGACAACGCGGCGCCACGCGTCACCCTCGTCGCCCGGCCCGGGCTCGCGACGGTGGACGAGTTGCTCGCCGTCGGTGGACGAGCCGGGCGCTGGTCGCCGCTCGCCGTGACCCTCGGCGGCGGCGATCCGGGCGAGATCCCGGCCGTCGCCGAGGGCCGTGCGGGCGTCCAGGACGAAGGCAGTCAGCTCGTCGCCCTCGCGCTCGCGGCCGCGGAGGTCTCCGGACGCGACGAGCGGTGGCTCGACCTCTGCGCGGGACCCGGCGGCAAGGCAGCGCTGCTCGCCGCACTCGCCGGGTCGACGGGAGCCGGCCTCACCGCGGTCGAGGTGAGCGAGCATCGAGCCGGTCTGGTCAGGGACGCGCTCAAGGCGTTCCCGCAGGTGGGGCAGGCCCCGATGGTCGAGATCAGACGCACCGACGGGCGTGAACTCGGAACCGCCGAACCGGGTCGTTACGACCGTGTCCTGCTCGACGCTCCGTGTACGGGCCTGGGCGCGTTGCGTCGGCGGCCGGAGTCGCGGTGGCGCCGGACCGAGACAGACCTGGCCGAGTTGCTCGTGTTGCAGCGCGAGCTGCTCGACTCGGCGATGCAGTCGGTGCGGCCGGGAGGCCTGGTCGCCTACGTCACCTGCTCGCCGCATCTCGCCGAGACCCGGGAACAGGTCGCCTCCTGGCTGTCCGGGCACACCGCCGAGGGACGACCCGCCGCGACCCTGGTCGACGCCCGGCCGCTGTTCGCCGGGGTGCCCGAGCTGGGCGACGGCCCGACCGTGCAGTTGTGGCCGCATCGGCACGGGACGGACGCGATGTTCTTCGCTCTCCTGCGCCGCGAGCGCTAGGCCGTCGCGTCCGACCCAGGCCTGGCATGGCCTCGTGACGAACACGGCTCGGTGGCGAGTCGAGCGTCGGCCAACTCGAAGCTGTCAGAGCGGGGCGTGCCGATCGCCGCACGGCCTAACCGAGCCACCGGGGCCGCCCGTAGGCTGACGGACGTGCCCACGTCGTCCCCGAAGCCGGTCGAGATCTCCCCGAGCATCCTCTCCGCGGACTTCGCCGACCTCGGGTCCGAGCTCGCCCGCATCGCCTCTGCGGACTGGGCGCACGTCGACGTGATGGACAACCACTTCGTCCCCAACCTCACCCTCGGACTGCCCGTGGTGGAGCGGCTGGCGGCGGTCAGCCCGGTCCCGGTGGATGCCCATCTGATGATCGCCGACCCCGACCGATGGGCCGCGGCGTATGCCGAGGCGGGCGCTGCCGGCGTCACGTTCCATGCGCGAGGCGGCGACGGCGCCCGTGCGGCTGGCGCGGGAGTTGCGTCGGCTCGGCGTGCGCGCCGGGCTGGCACTGCGCCCCGCCACGCCGATAGAGCCGTTCCTCGACCTGCTTCCGGAGTTCGATCTGGTCCTCGTGATGACGGTCGAGCCAGGGTTCGGCGGCCAGCGCTTCCTCGAGGTGTGCGTCCCGAAGATCCGGCGGGCCCGGGCGGCGATCGACGCCAGCGGGGCCGACGTGCGCCTGCAGGTCGACGGGGGAGTGGCGCCCGGCACCATCGAGATCGCCGCCCAGGCGGGCGCCGACGTCTTCGTCGCCGGCTCCTCGGTCTACGGCACGCCCGATCCGGCCCGCAGCATCACCGACCTGCGGGATCGTGCCGCCGGGGTGCGCTGACCGACGCCTCGGAAGCGCTCAGCCGCGGTCCGGTGCGGTCGAGTGCGGGCTGCCTGCTCGAACCGTGAGCACGCGCTGTGGGAATACCGGCGGCGGTGGCAGACTTTGCGCTCGTAACACAACATGTACGCGTGCTCCGGGGTCGGTGAAAGTCCGAGCCGGCGGTGACAGTCCGCGACCCGACCACCTCCAGTGGCCGGTTGACCAGGTGAAATTCCTGGACCGACGGTGAGAGTCCGGATGGGAGGCAGCACGCACACGACGATCGGCCAGTCAGGCGTCTCGAAGGGCGCTTCCCGTGCCGGGCGTGGTGTGGAGGTCGACGGTTGCGGGTGACGACGCCCGCGTACTGGCGGCCGTCTCGAGATCCCCGGGGCTTTCGTACCCATCGTTCGTACCGGTCGTCGCACACCGGTACCAGCCTCGAGGGACGGAATCCCCATGTTCGACAAGTTCTTGACGGCTCAGCTCGTCATCGCCGGTGCGCCCATCCTGTGGCGCGAGATCATCGGCAACCTGTTCGGCCTCGCCAGCGCGTTCCTGGGCCTGAAGCGCAAGGTCTGGGCCTGGCCGGTCGGCATCGTCGGCAACATCCTGCTCTTCACCGTGTTCGTCGGCGGTGTCTTCCACACCCCTGGTGAGCACGACTTGTGGGGCCAGGCCGGGCGGCAGGTGTTCTTCCTGATCGTCTCGGTCTACGGCTGGTGGCGCTGGTCCCGGAAGTCCGAGGAGCACGAAGCGTCGGACGGCGGCGCGATCATGCCGCGGTGGGCATCGGCCCGCGACCGGCTCCTGCTGCTCGTGTCCGCTGTCGTCCTGACCGCGCTGTTCACCTGGGTCCTCGGCCTGCTCAACTCGTGGAACCCGCTGGCCGACGCCTGGATCCTCACCGGCAGCATCCTGGCCACCTACGGGATGGCCCGTGGGCTGGGTCGAGTTCTGGCTGATCTGGATCCTCGTCGACCTCGTCGGGGTCCCCCTGCTGCTCAAGGCCCACCTCTACCCGTCGGCATTCGGCTACATCGTCTACGGCGCGCTCTGTGTCTGGGGCCTGATCTCGTGGTCGCGTACCAATCGGCGCTTCCGCGCGGAGGATGCGGCTGCCGAGGTCCAGAACCCGGTCGGCGTGGCCTGACGTCCGGACCGCGTCGTAGGGTGTCCGCTGCCATGGACACTCCTGCCGCGCAGAGTTTCGACCAGTTGTTCGCCCTGCTGGCCGAGCGGGCCACCACCCGCCCGGCCGGCTCGCGGACCGTCGTCGAGCTCGACGACGGCGTCCACGCGATCGGGAAGAAGATCGTCGAGGAGGCCGCCGAGGTGTGGATGGCCGCCGAGCACGAGAGCACGGACCGCGCGGCCCAGGAGATCAGCCAGCTGATCTACCACGTCCAGGTGATGATGCTGGCGCTCGGGCTGTCGCTCGACGACGTCTACGCGCATCTGTGAGGGCGTCTGCACCTCGCCCACCCCGGTCTGCTGCGTCCACACTGCTCGTTCGCTCTGCTCCCTGCCCGGAGGCTGGATCTCATGCTGCGTGTTGCCGTCCCGAACAAGGGATCACTGTCTGACGCCGCCGTTGCGATGTTCACCGAAGCCGGCTACCGGCAGCGTCGCGACAGCAAGGACCTCGTGTTCGTCGATCCATCGGCCGGCGTCGAGTTCTACTACCTGCGTCCGCGCGACATCGCCGTGTTCGTCGGCGAGGGCACGCTCGACGCAGGCGTCACCGGGCAGGACCTGCTGCTGGACTCGGGGGCGAACGCCGACACCATCCTCGACCTCGACTTCGCGCAGTCGACGTTCCGGTTCGCGGCCGCCGGGACCAGCGCACCGCGGTCGCTGAACGACCTGCAGGGTGCTCGTATCGCGACGTCCTACCCGCACGTCCTCAACGGTTTCCTGGCCCGGCACGGCCTGACCGCTCATCTGGTCCGGCTCGAGGGCGCCGTCGAATCGGCGATCCGGCTGGGGGTCGCTGACGTCATAGCCGACGTCGTCGAGACCGGCAGTACGTTGCGACAGAACGGTCTCGAGGTCTTCGGCCCGGCCATCCTCGATTCACACGCGGTGTTGATCGGACGCAAGGGCATCGCTACCACCGACGCGCTCGACCTGATGCTCCGACGGTTGCGTGGAGTCCTCGTTGCGCACAACTACGTCATGGTCGATTACGACGTCCCGGCCACCGCCGTCGACGCCGCGAGTCGCATCACCCCTGGCCTGGAGTCACCGACGGTGTCACCGCTGGCCCGCGAGGGCTGGTTCGCGGTGCGGGCGATGGTCCCCCGCGCGGACTCTCAGGAGCTGATGGACCAGCTGTGGGACGTCGGGGCTCGGGCGATCCTGCTCACCGACATCCACGCGTGCCGGATCTGACGCGGGCCTTCGTCGGTCACGCCCCGATCGACCCGAACCGACGGCAGTTCGGCCGCTTCGTCGAGTGAAGTCGGGAATCGGGCAGAGGTGCCGTCGATTCGGGCGCTGGTCGGCTCGTGAGGGCCGTGTTGTCAGGCGCTTCGTGCTTCCCAGCGCACGGTTCGTCTGACAGCGGGCGTTCCCGGTGGGTTGTCAGGCGGAGGGTGCGTCAGAACGCACGGTTCGTCTGGCAGTCGGCCTCGCCGGGCGGTGGTCAGGCGCTGCGTGCGTCCGTGACCACGATCTGCGTCACCGGGTCGTACGCGACTCCCGGGTCCCCGAGGACGTGCAGATCCGCTCGGTCCCGGGTGCCGTCGGCGGCGAAGTGCGCGTCCTCGTCGCCGCCCCAGGTCTGCAGGTACGGCAGCACCTCGGGCCCGGACCGGTCCAGCCCGCGGCGTCGACGCAGCGCGGGGTCCGTGTCGATCCAGATCCTCGACGACGCGAGGGAGTCAGCCGGCCGCGCCGCACTCCCGCATCCCTCGAGGACGAGCAGGCAGCCCGGCGGAACCTCGTGCCACTCGGCGTACCCGCCTCGATGCCAGTCGTATCGCCGGTAACGCCCCGGGACGTCGGCCGCCAGCGGAGTCAGCAACCACTCGGGTACGCGGCGGTACGCGGCGTCGACGAGTCCACCCCAGCCGTCGTAGAGCGCGTCCATGTGGACGACCCGGACCGGCACCGAGGTCACGGTCCGGGCCGCCACCCGTAGCCGGGCCGCGAGTGTCGTCTTGCCCGCGCCGGAGGGACCGTCGATGCAGATCAGCCGCGTGCTCCCCAACCCCGGGCGACGGTCGAGGACGCCCCCGACGACGTCGACGAGCTCCACCACCCGGCTGGTCCGGCGGTCATCGGGTTCGTCTGCGGCCGTCACTCCTGGTATCCTGCCGGAGTCGTGGTCTGTGTTTCACCGACCCCGACGAGCAAGCCAGCATCATCAGCAAGCCAGCAACACCATGAAGCGGAGGTCAGCCTCCCACCCGAGTGACCGAATCCTGGTCGCCGGGTCAGCACACGGCAGGCGCCCGCATCTTGCGGATCCGTCGGCCCAGCTGCCGCATACCGTCGCGGTCTCACCGCGCGGAATACGGGGAGTCGGCCCTTCGCTTCCAGCGAGGGGCCTTTGTCGTTCCACGGCCAGGGCCTCGCGCTCCGACACCCGGCGGTGCGAACCGCAGGGCGTCAGCACTGGCACGAGCACCACCATCGGCACCACAGGCACCACAACAGGAGGACACATCAGCACCGAGCTGCGAATCAACGAGCGCATCCGCGTACCGGAAGTGCGTCTCGTCGGCCCGAACGGCGAGCAGGTAGGCATCGTCCGCATCGAGGATGCCCTCCGGCTCGCTTCAGAGTCCGATCTCGACCTGGTCGAGGTCGCTCCGACCGCTCGCCCGCCCGTCTGCAAGTTGATGGACTACGGGAAGTTCAAGTACGAGACGGCGCAGAAGGCCCGAGAAGCTCGCAAGAACCAGGTCAACACCGTGATCAAGGAGATCAAGCTCCGGCCGCGGATCGACCCGCACGACTACTCGACCAAGAAGGGTCACGTCGTCCGGTTCCTCGGCGACGGAGACAAGGTCAAGGTGACCGTCATGTTCCGCCGCGGCCGTGAGCAGTCACGCCCACAGTTGGGCTTCAAGTTGCTGCAGCAGCTGGCCGAGGACGTCGCCGAGCTCGGCCACGTCGAGTCGGCACCGCGGCAGGACGGTCGCGACATGATCATGGTGCTCGGCCCGAACAAGAAGAAGACCGCGGTCCGCGCCGAGCGCGCGGCCCGCAAGTCCGGTGACACGGACGCTGTGCACGCTGACGACGACGGCGCGGGGCTCGACCCGGCACCGGTCGACGGCGAGACCGCAGCAGTACAGGTCGAAGCGGTGTCCGAAGCCGCTTCGTGAGTTCGACGGATCGCAGGATCCGTACCGAGCAGTAACAGGATCGACCACCGGCGGTGGCGCATGTCCACGTGCGACCGCCGCCGACAGCTGTGCCCTCACCGACCTGGCGTGGGCACATCGAACAGGAGAGACAGCACACATGCCGAAGATGAAGAAGCACAGCGGCGCCTCCAAGCGCTTCAAGGTCACCGGCAGCGGCAAGATCATGCGTCGCCAGGCGTCCCGTCAGCACCTGCTGGAGTACAAGCCGTCCACGCGTACGCGTCGGCTCTACGGCAGCACCGAGGTCGCGAAGAACGACGTTCCCCGGGTGCGCAGGCTGCTCGGAAAGTAAGCACCCACCACCCCACCCGACGGCTCAGCGCCGAACCGGGCACGACCTCAGCACGACGACCTCACAGTAAGGAATCAACGCGATGGCACGCGTGAAGCGGGCAGTCAACGCCCAGAAGAAGCGGCGCACCACCCTCGACCGGGCCAGCGGCTACCGCGGCCAGCGGTCCCGCCTGTACCGGAAGGCGAAGGAGCAGGTCACCCACTCGCTCGTCTACAGCTACCGCGACCGCAAGGCGCGGAAGGGCGACTTCCGCCGGCTGTGGATCACCCGCATCAACGCGGCTTCCCGCGCCCAGGGCCTCACGTACAACCGGTTCATCCAGGGTCTGAAGGAAGCCGGTGTCGAGGTCGATCGCAAGGTCCTCGCCGAGTTGGCCGTCAACGACCAGGCCGCGTTCAACGCACTGGTCCAGGTCGCGCGCGACGCGTTGCCGGCCACGGCCGACGCCGCTGCCGACGCGGCCTGACCGCACGGATCAGGCACCGGCCGGGTTCGCCCGGCCGGCACCACCCCACGTGATGGCGAGTCCCGGAACCTCCACACCGCGCACGGCGCAGGTGTCGGCGGCCCGGCGACTCGCGAAACGTGCGTTCCGGGAGCGCGATCGGCTCTTCCTCGCCGAAGGCCCGCAGGCCGTGCGCGAAGCGCTGGGGGCGGCGCGCGACGCGGACCTCGGTTCCGCGCGCGTCCGTCAGGTCTTCGTCACGGCAGAAGCGGCGGCGCGCCACCCTGAACTCGTCGTCGACGTCCCCGACGGCGTCATGCTCTACCAGGTCGAGGACAAGGTCCTCGGGGAGATCGCCCAGACCGTCACCCCGCAGGGCGTCGTCGCCGTCTGTACCTTCCTCGACGTCCCACTCGGTACCCAGCTCGACCTGTCCGCCGGCCGGTCCCCGTCCCTGCTCGCGGTGCTCGCGCACGTGCGCGACCCGGGCAACGCGGGGACCGTCATCAGGTGCGCGGACGCCGCGGGAGCCGACGGCGTCGTCCTGTCGTCGGCGTCGGTCGACCTCTACAACCCGAAGGCCGTCCGTTCGAGCGCCGGGAGCCTTTTCCATCTCCCCGTCACCGTCGACGCCGACCTGCCCGAGACGATCGCGGCGCTCCGTTCGGCCGGGCTCGTCGTTCTCGCCGCCGACGGCGGGGTGGCCGGAGCGGTCGACCTCGACGAAGCCGCCGACACGGGACTGCTCGCCGGCCGGGTGGCGTGGTTGTTCGGCAACGAGGCCTGGGGACTCCCGCCGGAGATCCGCGAGCTGGCCGACCGCGTCGTGGCGGTGCCGATCCACGGCCGCGCCGAGAGTCTCAACCTCGCGACCGCAGCCGCCGTCTGCCTGTACGCCACCGCCTCCGCGCAGCGCCGCGCGACCCGCTGACGGGTGTGAGTCGACGGCGCGTGATGTTTGGCGCCCGGACCGCGACGCTGTGGCAGAATGAATGCGTGCTCGTCCACGTCACGCGATTTAGCCGGCCCGCTGGTCTCGCCAGCGGCGCTGCCTGACGTCTGCACTCGCCGCTGCCGAACCGCCAGCGGGCTCATCCGTCCCGGAGAGGCCGCACCCCGATCGGCCCCGTCATCACCAGCGCGAGGAACAGACCCATGCCCGGACTGCACACCCCCACTTCTACCGCCGACGGTGCGCGAGCCGACGGTGCCCCGGCCGACGCTGCAGCGGCCGGCACTGATCCGACCGACATCGTCGACCCACTCGCCGCGTCGGCCGTCGACGCCGCAGTCGACGCTGCAGCGGCGGCCTTCGCCGCTGCTCCCGACCTCGACGCCTTGAAGGACGCCCGGCTGGCGCACGGCGGCGACCGAAGCCCGATCGCGTTGGCCAACCGAGCCATCGGCACCCTCCCGGGACCCGACCGTGCGGAGGCCGGCAAGCGGATCGGCCAAGCCCGCGGACGGATTCGCCAGCTCCTCGAGGCCCGACAGGCCGAACTCGAGGCCGAACGCGACGAACGCGTGTTGCGGGCCGAACGCGTCGACGTGACGCTGCCGGCCACCCGCCGTCCGATCGGCGCCCGGCATCCCCTGTCCACGCTGTCCGAGGAGATGTGCGAGCTCTTCGTGGCGATGGGCTGGTCGGTGGCCGAGGGTCCCGAGGTCGAGGCCGAATGGCTGAACTTCGATGCCCTGAACTTCGACCCCGACCACCCTGCGCGTCAGATGCAGGACACGTTCTTCGTGAAGGGCAGCGGCGTCGTCCTTCGCACGCACACCTCGCCGGTACAGGCGCGGACGCTGCTCGAGCGGGGCGCGCCGACCTACATCGTCTGCCCTGGCAAGGCATTCCGCACCGACGAGCTCGACGCCACCCACACACCGGTCTTCCACCAACTCGAGGGACTCGCGGTCGACCGCGGGCTCACGATGGCCCACTTGAAGGGCACGCTCGACCACTTCGCCTCGGTCATGTTCGGCGACGGCACCCGCACCCGCCTGCGCCCGGCGTTCTTCCCGTTCACCGAGCCGAGCGCGGAGATGGACCTGCGGTGCTTCGTCTGCGACGGCCGTGACTCGGATTGCCGGACCTGCAAGGGCACCGGCTGGATCGAGTGGGGCGGCTGCGGCATGGTCGATCCGAACGTACTCCTGGCCTGCGGCGTCGACCCGGACGTCTACACCGGCTACGCCTTCGGCATGGGCATCGAGCGGACGCTGATGTCCCGCAACGGCGTCGGAGACATGCGCGACATGATCGAGGGCGACGTGCGGTTCAGCCGCCACTACGGAATGGAGGGCTGATGCGCGTTCCACTCGGCTGGCTTCGTCAGCACGCTGACGTTCCGGCCACGGCAGGGGTCCGTGACGTCGCGGAGACCCTCGTTCGGGTCGGTCTCGAGGAGGAAGGCTGGGAGACAGCTGAGGTCTTGGGACCGTTGGTGGTCGGGCGCGTGCTCTCCGCCGAGCCCGAACCGCAGACCAACGGCAAGACGATCAACTGGTGCCAGGTTCAGGTCGGTCCCGACGGAAGCGAACACTCGGTGCGCGGCATCGTCTGCGGAGCGCACAACTTCGGGGCCGGCGATCTCGTCGTCGTGGCGCTGCCGGGTGCCGTCCTGCCTGGCGACTTCGCCATCGCCGCACGCAAGACCTATGGGCACGTCTCCGACGGCATGATCTGCTCGCAGCGAGAACTCGGCCTCGGCGACGACCATGCCGGCATCATCGTGCTCGAGCGGCTCGGCCTGTCCGGCGAGCCGGGCGACGACGCAATCGCCCTGCTGGGGTTGGACGACGAGGTGCTCGACGTCAACGTGACCCCCGACCGTGGCTACTGCTTCTCGGTGCGCGGCATCGCCCGCGAGTACGCCTTGTCGAGCGGCACGTCGTTCCGGGATCCGGCCGCCGTCGACGTCGCGAGCCCGAGCGGCCCGGGGTGGCCGGTCCGGCTCGAGGACGCTGCTCCCGTCCGCGACGTGCCCGGGTGCGATCGCTATGTCGCGCGCGTGGTTCGCGGCGTCGACGCGTCCAGGCCGTCGCCCTACTGGATGCAGCGACGTCTGCAGCAGGCCGGGATGCGGCCGATCTCGCTCGCCGTCGACGTGACGAACTACGTGATGCTGGCCACCGGGCAACCGTTGCACGCGTTCGACGCCGCCACGCTGCGGGGTCCGATCGTCGTTCGCCGCGCCGGATCCGGCGAAGAGCTGACGACGCTGGACGGAGTGACCCGGACGCTTCATCTCGAGGACCTCCTGATCACCGACGAGAGTGCCGTCGACGGCCGCGAGCCGGCCTCGCGGGTGCTCGCGATCGCGGGCGTGATGGGCGGCGCCGAGACCGAAGTCAGCACCACGACGAGTGACATCCTGATCGAGGCGGCGCACTTCTCCGCGTTGTCGGTGAGCCGGTCTGCCCGCCGCCACAAACTGATCAGCGAGGCCGGTCGTCGCTTCGAACGTGGTGTCGATCCGCAACTCCCACCGGCGGCCGCTCAGCTCGCGGTCGACCTCCTGGTGCAGTACGGCGGCGGGGCGGCGGAGACCACCGCGACCGACGTCCTCCTGCCCGGCAGTGCGGCGGCCTCGCCTCCGCCCGAGGTCCAGCTTCCGGTCGGCGCGCCCGGCGCCCTGGTCGGCGTCGAGTACAGCCGCGACCAGGTGGTCGGCGTGCTGGACGGCATCGGCTGCTCGGTGTCCGATCCCCAGGCCGACGTGCTCGCCGTCGCCGTTCCGAGTTGGCGACCCGACCTGACCCGGCCGGTCGACCTGATCGAGGAGATCGCCCGGGTCAACGGGTACGCGGCGATCCCGTCGATCCTGCCGTCGGCCCCGGCCGGCGGTGGCCTCACGTACGCACAGCATGCGCGACCGCTGGTGTCCCGGGCGCTGGCGGAGCAGGGCTACGTCGAGGTCCTGAGCTCGCCCTTCATCAGCGCCGACGTCTTCGATGCCTGGAGCCTCCCCGAGGACGATCCGCGCCGGCACGCGCTCGCCCTGGTGAACCCGCTTTCCGACGAGCAGCCGCTGATGCGCACCAGCCTCCTGCAGTCGCTGCTGCCGGTGGTCCAGCGCAACGTGAGCCGGAACTCGCGGCACGTCGCGCTCTACGAGATCGGCAGCGTCACCCGGCCGACATCCGACGAGGTGTCCGCACCGGTGTTCCCGCTCGGACGCCGTCCGAGTGACGCCGACCTCGCCTCGATGACGGCGGCGCTTCCCGCACAGCCGCGGCGCCTCGCGATCGCCGTGTCCGGTGATCGTCAGCCCGCCGGTTGGTGGGGTGAGGGTCGCGCCGCGGACTGGTCGGACGCCGTGGACGCCGTCCTGGTCGTCGGGCAGCGACTGCACGTCGAGCTCGTCGTGAGCCAGGAATCCGACCACCTGCCCTGGCATCCGGGCCGCTCGGCGCGGATCAGCCTGACCGACGGCACCCTGGTCGGCCACGCGGGGGAGTTGCATCCCCGCGTGGTGGCGGCGATGAACCTCCCGGCGCGTACCTGCGCGGCCGAGGTCGACCTCGACGTCCTCATCTGCGCCGGGAGCCCGATCGTCCCGGGTGCCGCGCTGTCGGCGTACCCGGCCGCCTACCAGGACGTCGCGCTCGTCGTCGACGCGGCCGTCCCGGCCGGGGAGCTGACGGCGGCGCTGCGTGCCGGCGCCGGGCCGATGCTGGAGTCGATCGAGTGCTTCGACGTCTACAGCGGTGACCAGGTGGCCGACGGAGCCAAGTCGCTGGCCTACCGGCTGGTGTTCCGCGCGCCGGACCGCACGTTGACCGCCGACGACGTCACGGCGGCCCGGGAGTCGGCGGTCGCGGCGGCCGTCGAGCGCGTCGGAGCCACTCAGCGGGGCTGAGCTCGGGTCCGTCCGGCCTGCATCGCCGGAGATCCTCGGGCCCGGACGCGGCCAGGAAGTCGCGGGAGTGGGCGTGTCGTCACGCGACACGCCCACCCCAGCGCAGGCATGCGCCCACTCGACGCCACAAGCGGCCACGAGCCGACCTGCCTTTGCATGAGAATGTCGACTACTGCATACTCATGCACATGACATCACCTGGCGACGAATCCGCCTGGCCTGAGGACCGGCGCCTGAAGGTCGCGGTCACGGGGGCGACCGGTTACGCGGGAGGTGAGCTCCTCCGCCTGCTGCTGGCCCACCCGCAGGTGGAGATCGGCGCGGTCACGGCCGGCCAGAGCGCCGGGTCTCTCCTCGGTGACCACCAGCCGCAGCTGGTGCAACTCGCCGATCGGGTGGTGCAGGAGTCGACCCCCGAGGTGCTCTCCGGCCACGACGTGGTCTTCCTGGCCCTGCCCCACGGCGCATCGGGTGCCGTCGCCGCGCAGCTCGAGGATGTCGCGTTGATCGTCGACTGCGGTGCGGACTTCCGGTTGAACGATCCGGCCGCCTGGGAGCGCTTCTACGGCAGCCCGCACGCCGGGACCTGGTGCTACGGCCTCCCGGAGCTCCCGGGTGCGAGGGCGTCGCTCGCCGGTACGGATCGCATCGCGGTTCCCGGCTGCTACCCGACCGTGAGTTCGCTCGCTCTGCTGCCCGCGGTCGCGGCCGGGCTGATCCAGACGGACCGGATCACCGTCGTCGCCGTCAGCGGGACGTCGGGCGCGGGTCGCTCCGCCAAGACCAACCTGCTGGGCGCGGAGGTGATGGGCTCGGCCTCGGCGTACGGGGTCGGCGGCGTGCACCGGCACACACCGGAGATCGTGCAGTCCCTCCAGGCCGCGGCGGCGCCGGGTGAGGCTGTCACGGTGTCGTTCACTCCGGTCCTGGCCCCGATGTCCCGGGGAATCCTCGCGACGGCGACCGCGCCGATCAAGCCCGGCGTCGACGCCGAGGACGTCCGGTCGGCGTACGAGAAGGCCTACGCCGACGAGCCCTTCGTCCACCTGCTGCCGGCCGGTCGATGGCCCGCGACCAAGCATGTCCTCGGCTCGAACCGGGTCGACATCGGTGTCGTCGTCGACGTCGACGCCGGCGTTCTCGTCGCCGTGGGTGCGATCGACAACCTGACCAAGGGCACGGCCGGCGGGGCCGTCCAGTCGATGAACATCGCGCTGGGACTGCCCGAGACCATGGGCCTCCCGCTCACCGGGATCGCCCCGTGAACGCCGGGGTGACCGTTCCGGCCGGATTCGTGGCCAGCGGCGTCACCGCCGGGCTGAAGGCGAGCGGCAAGCCCGACCTGGCCCTCGTCGTGAACACCGGCCCGCGCTTCGACGTCGCGGCCGTCTTCACGGGCAACCGGTGCAAGGCGAATCCGGTCCTGTGGAGTGAGCAGGCGGTCGCCGACGGAACCGCCCGGGCCGTCGTTCTCAACTCCGGTGGCGCCAACTGCTTCACCGGACCGGCCGGCTTCGCCGTCACCCACGGCACCGCCGAACGCGTCGGTGAGGTGCTCGGCGTCGGAGCAGGGGACGTTGTCGTGTGTTCCACCGGCCTGATCGGCGAGCAGCTCGACCTCGCGCTCGTGTGCGGCGGCGTCGACGCCGCCGCCGCCGCGTTGGCTCCGACGGGTGGCGACGACGCCGCGCACGCGATCATGACCACGGACACCGTGGCCAAGCAGGCATCGGTGACGGCCACGGTCGCCGGCAGCGGGGCGACGTTCAGCGTGGGCGGGATGGCGAAGGGCGCCGGCATGCTCGCACCGGCGCTGGCCACGATGCTCGTCGTGCTCACCACCGACGCCGAGGTGTCGGCGGCCACCGCCGATGCAGCCCTGCGGAACGCCAGCGCGCAGACGCTCGATCGGCTCGACTCCGACGGCTGCATGTCGACGAACGACACGGTCGTGCTCATGGCCAGTGGAGCGTCCACCGCTACCCCGGACGTCCGGGAGCTGACGACCGCCGTCACCGCCGTCGCTCGCCGACCTCGGTGCCCAGCTGCTGCGTGACGCGGAGGGCGCCGCCCACGACATCACCATCACCGTCGAGGGGGCGGCGTCGGTCGACGATGCTCTCGTCGCCGGTCGCGCCATCGCCCGGAACAACCTCGTGAAGTGTGCGTTCTTCGGCCAGGACGCCAACTGGGGCAGGATCATCGCGGCGGTCGGCACCACGTCCGCGGCATTCGACCCGCAGAATCTCGACGTCACGATCAACGGTGTCGTCGTCTGCCGAGGCTCGGTACCCGATGCTCCCCGTCACACCGTCGACCTGTCCGGCCGCGAGGCGACGGTGGTCGTCGATCTCCACGCGGGGAGCGATCAGGCGAGCATCTGGACCAACGACCTCACCTACGACTACATCAAAGAGAACGCGGAATACTCGACATGAGCGACACCACGATCGCGTCCACCGAGCAGGTCGAATCGACGGCACAGGCCCACGCGCGCGCGGCCACGCTGGTCGAGGCCCTGCCCTGGATGGAGCGCTTCCACGGGACGACCGTCGTCGTGAAGTACGGCGGCAACGCGATGATCGACGACGAGCTCAAGACGGCCTTCGCGGACGACATCGTGTTCCTGCGCCTGTGTGGCATCCGGGTCGTCGTCGTGCACGGCGGAGGCCCCCAGATCTCGAAGATGCTGGGTCGCCTCGGCATCGACAGCGAGTTCCTCGGCGGCTTCCGCGTCACCACGCCCGAGGCGATGGAGATCGTGCGGATGGTGCTCGTCGGTCAGGTCGGCCGGGAGCTCGTCGGACTCCTCAACGTGCACGGGCCGTACGCGGTCGGGCTGTCAGGGGAGGACGCCGGCCTGTTCGTCGCACAGCGCCGCGACGCGGTGGTCGACGGCGTCTCCGTCGACATCGGCCTGGTCGGGGACGTGGTCGAGGTGCGTCCGGAGGCCGTCGTCGACCTCATCGACGCGGGCCGGATCCCGGTGATCGCGACCGTCGCACCGGACGAGGACGGCCAGGTGCACAACGTGAACGCCGACACGGCCGCCGCTGCCCTGGCCGCTGCCCTCGGCGCGACGAAACTCGTCGTCCTCACCGACGTCGCCGGGCTCTACCGCAACTGGCCCTCGACCGACGAGCTGATCACCGAGATCGACGCCGCCGAACTCACCGACCTGCTGCCCTCGCTGGCGACCGGAATGGTGCCGAAGATGGAAGCCTGCCTGCGCGCCGTGCGCACCGGCGTCTCGCGCGCCTCGGTGATCGACGGTCGGGTGCCACATGCGCTGCTGCTCGAGATCCTGACCGACGCGGGCGTGGGAACCCAGGTGGTCAACATCGCGGGCGCCGGCGAGACCGGGGAACCGGTATGAGCGTGCTGACACCGATCGATCAGGGCTCGAACTCCGCCGACGTGCTGGACGCCTACGCCACCGTGATGATGAGGACGTTCGGGTCGCCGCAACGGGTTCTCACGCGCGGCGAAGGGTGTTACGTCTGGGATGCGGACGGCAACCGGTACACCGACCTCCTGGCCGGCATCGCCGTCAACGCCCTCGGGCATGCGCACCCCTACGTCAACGCCGCGATCACCGCCCAGCTCGGGACCTTGGGGCACATCAGCAACTTCTTCGCCTCGAAACCCCAGGTGGCCTTGGCGTGCAAGCTCGCCGAGCTGCTCACCGGCTCGCCCGACGGTGCCCGCGTCTTCCTCACCAACTCCGGGACGGAGGCGAACGAAGCCGCGTTCAAGGCGACCCGCCGCACCGGCCGGACACACCTGGTCTCGACGACGACGGCCTTCCACGGACGGTCGATCGGGGCACTCGCCCTGACCGGCAAGGCGGCCTACCGGGAGCCGTTCGAGCCGCTACCGGGCGACGTGACCTTCGTGCCGTACGGAGACGCGTCCGCGCTGGCCGCGGCCGTCACCGACGAGACGGCTGCGGTCATCCTCGAACCGGTCCAGGGCGAAGCCGGCGTGTTGATCCCGCCGCTCGGCTACCTCGCGGCCGCGCGGAAGATCACCAGCTCGCATGGCGCACTGCTCTGGCTGGACGAGGTGCAGAGCGGCATCGGCCGCACCGGGCGTTGGTTCGCCCACCACGAGGCGGGGATCACGCCCGATCTCGTCACCGTGGCCAAGGGCCTGGGCAACGGCTTTCCCGTGGGTGCGTGCCTCGGCGTCGGAACGGCTGCCGATCTTCTCGGACCCGGCAACCACGGCAGCACCTTCGGGGGGAACCCGGTGGCGTCGATGGCGGCACTGGCCACCATCGGCGTGATCGAGCGGGACGACCTCCTCGACCACGTCAACGCGACCGGCGCGTGGCTCGCCGACAGCCTTCGCGCGGTGCGACCATCCCGGCATCGTCGAGGTACGCCAGGCCGGCCTGCTCGTCGGCGTACAACTCGCCCAGCCGATCGCCGCCGACGTGGTGACGCACGCGCTCACGGCCGGCTTCATCGTGAACGCCGCCACGCCGGACGTGATCCGGCTCGCGCCGCCGTTGATCGTCACGCGGGGACAGCTCCAGCCGTTCGTCGACGTCCTGCCCGCGCTGCTGGACGACCGCGACCATCGCCGCCAACGAGAGGACGACCCCGTGACCGGCTCGCTGCGGCACTTCCTGCGCGACGACGATCTGAGCCCTGCCGAGCAGGCCGAGGTGCTCGACACCGCACTGGCCATGAAGGTCGACCGGTTCGCCCGGCGTCCCCTCGCGGGTCCGCAGTCGGTGGCCGTCCTGTTCGACAAGCCCACCCTGAGGACTCAGCTCTCGTTCTCCGTCGGGATCACCGAACTCGGCGGCTTCCCGATGATCGTCGACTCCCGGCTCGCCCAGGTCGGCGTCCGCGAGTCGGTCGCCGACGTCGCCCGGGTGCTCGGTCCGCAGGTCGCGGCGGTCGTCTGGCGCACGTACGGGCAGGACCGCATCGACACGATGGCTGCGTACGCAGGTGTCCCTGTCGTCAATGCGCTGACGGACATGTTCCATCCCTGCCAGATCCTCGCCGACCTGTTGACCGTCCGCGAACACGTCGGCGCCCTGGCCGGCCGCACCCTGGCCTACGTCGGCGACGGCGCGAACAACATGGCGCACTCCTACCTCCTGGGCGGCGTCACCGCCGGGATGCACGTCCGGATCGGAGCACCGGCTGACTACCAGCCCGATCCCGTCATCGTCGCGGACGCGCGGCGGATCGCCGCCGGGACAGGTGGTTCCGTGGTGACCACGACATCACCTCAGGAGGCGGTGACCACGGCGGACGTGGTCGCCACCGACACCTGGGTGTCGATGGGTCAGGAGTCCGAGGCTGCGGAACGGTCGACGTTGTTCCTGCCGTACCAGGTCGACGACGCGCTGCTCGGGCACGCCGGCGCCGACGTCGTCGTCCTGCACTGCCTGCCGGCCTACCGGGGCAAGGAGATCTCCGCAGAGGTGATGGACGGGCCTCGCAGCCTGGTGTGGTCAGAAGCCGAGAACCGACTGCACGCCCAGAAGGCGCTGCTGGCGTTCGTGCTCGAGCGCTCCGCCGGGATCGGCGACTCCGCCGACGCCGCCACCGCTCCTGGCGTCGACGCGGCCGGGGCCGGATCGTGACCGCCGTGACCCATGGCAGCGTGCCGGCCACCAAGCGGGCCAGGCATCAGCAGATCGTCGAGATCCTCGCGCGCACCGACGTGCACGCGCAGACCGAACTGGCTGCCCTGCTGGCCGGCCATGGCGTCGTGGTCAACCAGGCCACCCTGTCCCGCGATCTCGTCGAGCTCGGCGCCGTGAAGGTCCGGCGCAACGACGGAACACTCGTCTACGCGGTCCCGGGCGAGGGCGGCGACCGGAGCCCGCAGTCGGGGGAGTCGGCGGTGTTCGAGGCACGGCTCGCGCGGCTCTGCCAGGAGATTCTCGTCTCGGCCGAGGGCAGCGCGAACCTCGCGATCCTGCGGACGCCTCCCGGCGCGGCGCAGTACCTCGCGTCGGCGATCGACTACGCCGCACTCGCCCCGGTGATGGGCACGATCGCCGGAGACGACACGGTGCTCGTGGTCAGCCGCGACCCGTCCGGCGCGGCGGACGTGGCCCAGCGATTCCTCGACTACACACGACGACACAGCCCCGACCACGACGACTGAACGAGCCTGCTGTTCGACCCGAACGACCCGCTCCGCCCGCACCACCTGACCATCGATATCCCTGAGGAGAACTCGTGAACGACCGCATCGTGCTGGCCTACTCCGGCGGCCTCGACACTTCCGTAGCCATCGGCTGGCTCTCCGAGGAGACCGGCGCCGACGTCGTCGCCGTGGCCATCGACGTCGGTCAGGGCGGCGAGGACCTCGAGGTGATCCGCCAGCGGGCCATCGATTGCGGCGCCGTCGAAGCGGTCGTCGTCGACGCGAAGAACGAGTTCGCCGACGAGTACTGCCTGCCTGCCTTGAAGGCGAACGCGATGTACATGGACCGGTATCCCCTGGTCTCCGCGCTGTCTCGGCCGCTGATCGTCAAGCATCTGGTCGCCGCGGCCGCGCAGTACGGCGCGACGATCGTCAGCCACGGCTGCACCGGCAAGGGCAACGACCAGGTCCGGTTCGAGGCCGGCACCGCAGCGCTCGCCCCGCACCTGCGCACGATCGCCCCGGTGCGCGACTACGCCTGGACGCGGGAGAAGGCCATCGTGTGGGCCGAGGACCGGGACCTGCCGATCAACGTGAACAAGAAGTCGCCGTACTCGATCGACCAGAACGTCTGGGGTCGTGCCGTGGAGACCGGCTTCCTGGAAGACATCTGGAACGGTCCCATCGAGGACGTCTACTCCTACACGAAGGACCCGTCGCAGCCGCACGAGGCCGACGAGGTCCTGATCACCTTCGCGGGCGGGGCACCGGTCGCCATCGACGGTCAGCCGGTCACGACCCTGCAGGCCATCGAGCAGCTCAACGCCCGCGCCGGGGCCACGGGTGTCGGCCGGCTCGACATGGTGGAGGACCGGCTCGTCGGGATCAAGAGCCGCGAGGTCTACGAGGCACCCGGCGCGATCGCGCTCATCACGGCGCACATGGAGCTCGAGAACGTCACCGTCGAACGGGACCTGGCCCGGTTCAAGCGGTCGATCGACCAGCGGTGGGGAGAGCTCGTCTACGACGGGCTCTGGTTCTCCCCGCTCAAGGGAGCCCTCGACTCGTTCATCGCCGACGCCCAGCAGCACGTGTCCGGCGACATCCGGCTGACGCTGCACGCGGGCAAGGCCGTCGTCACCGGACGGCGCAGCGAGCAGAGCCTGTACGACTTCAGCCTCGCGACCTACGACGAGGGGGACGCGTTCGACCAGACGTTGGCCAAGGGATTCATCGAACTCTGGAGCCTGCCGAGCAAGGTCGCCGCCGCCCGCGACCGGCGGGGCTGAGCGCCGGTGGGCGACGAATCCTCTTCCGACGCAGCGACCGGCGCCGGCCCGGTGGGTTCGGCGTCGGCCAACCGGCTGTGGGGCGGCCGGTTCTCCGCCGGCCCGTCCCCGGAGCTGATCGAGCTCTCACGCTCGACCCAGTTCGACTGGCGACTGGCGCCGTACGACATCGCCGGGTCGGTCGCACACGCCCGGGCGCTGCACCGCGCCGGGCTGCTGACCGACGCCGACGCGGAGCTCATGACGGCCGGCCTGCGGGCACTCGGCACCGACGTCGAGTCCGGGGCGTTCCGGCCCACACCGGACGACGAAGACGTGCACGCCAGCCTCGAGCGCGGCCTGCTCGAGCGGCTCGGACCGGAGCTCGGCGGCAAGCTACGCGCCGGCCGCTCACGCAACGACCAGATCGCCACGCTCGTGCGGATGTACCTGCGGGACCAACTGCGTGCCGTCGCGGGCACCCTGCTGGATCTCGCGCAGGCCCTGACCGATCAGGCCCGCGAATACCGGGACGCTCCGATGCCGGGCCGGACGCACATGCAGCATGCCCAGCCCGTTCTGCTGGGGCACCACCTGTTGGCGCACGTCTGGGCGCTGCTCCGCGACGTCGACCGGGCCGTCGATCTCGATCGGCGGCTGGCGGAGTCGCCATACGGCTCGGCGGCGTTGGCGGGCACGACGCTCGGGCTCGATCCGGCCGCCGTCGCCGCGGATCTGGGCTTCGCGGGTTCGGTGCCGAACTCGCTGGACGGGACGGCCGCGCGCGACCTGGCCGCCGAAGCCGCGTGGGTGTTCGCCATCAGCGGGATCGACCTGTCCCGTCTGAGCGAGGAGCTCGTGATCTGGGCCACCCACGAGTTCTCCTTCGTGCGGCTGCACGACTCGTGGTCGACGGGCTCGTCGATCATGCCGCAGAAGAAGAACCCCGACATCGCCGAACTCGCTCGGGGGAAGTCCGGTCGGCTGGTCGGCAACCTCGTCAGCCTGTTGACGACGCTGAAAGGGCTGCCGCTCGCGTACAACCGGGACCTGCAGGAGGACAAGGAACCGCTGTTCGACTCCGTCGACACGTTGCTCGTCGTCGTCCCCGCGCTGGCCGGGATGGTGCGCACGTTGACGTTCGACCGGGCCCGGCTGGCTGAGCTCGCGCCGGCCGGGTACTCGCTCGCCACCGACGTCGCCGAGTGGCTCGTCGGTCGCGGCACGCCGTTCAGGGTGGCGCACGAGGTCGCGGGAGCCTTCGTGGCCGCGGCCGAGTCGCGCGGCGTCGGCCTCGACGGCCTGACGGATGCGGAGTTGGCCGGGGTGTCACCGCTGCTCACACCTGAGGTCCGGCGCGTGCTGACGGTCGACGGCGCGATCGCCGGGCGAGACCAGCGCGGGCGGTACCGCGCTGGTGCAGGTCGACGCGCAACTCGCCGAGGTGACCGCCCGCGTGTCCGCGCTTCGGGAGTGGGCGGACCGGCGGGTGGTGCTCGACGGTGCGGGTGCCTGACCGGTCACCCGGCGCCGACGTCGCTCGCGAGGCGCTGCGCGGTCGACCCGAGCTCATCGCGTCGCGGCTCCTCGGTGCATTCCTCGCTACCGAATCGGAGGCGGGCATCGTCACCGTGCGGATCACCGAGGTCGAAGCCTACGGCGGGGCGAGGGACGCCGGGTCGCACGCGTTTCGAGGCCCGACCGCCAGGAACGAGGTCATGTTCGGCGACTCTGGCTACCTGTACGTCTACTTCACCTACGGCATGCACTGGTGCGCGAACATCGTCTGCGCCCCGGTGGGCGAGGCTGGGGCGGTGCTGGTACGTGCCGGCGAGGTGATCGAAGGGGCGACGATTGCGAGCTCACGCCGGCGAACTGCGCGACGGGCGGTCGATCTCGCTCGCGGGCCGGCGAACCTGGCGTCTGCGCTGGGGCTGACCGGCGCCGACGGTGGCGCCGACCTCCTCGACGACGCCAGCCGGGTTCGGTTGCGGTTGCCGTCCCGCCGTCCCCCGGCCCGGCTCGTCGCCACCGGTCCGCGGGTCGGGCTGCGGCTGGCGGCGGACCTGCCGTGGCGGTTCTGGCTCGCGGACGACCCGACCGTGTCGGTCTTTCGCCCTGCTGCGCCCCGGCGTGCCCGCGGGTGACTCGGGTCGAGCGCGGTGGAATGCCCGTGAACCGGTCCGGCGGGTGAGGCACGATGGACGCCGTGTCCGCGGGAGAGCCTCGCGACCTGCCGGAGGGACGACGTGAACGACATCTGGGACGAGCTGAGCTGGCGAGGACTCCTCGCCGAGAGCACCGATGCGACCGAGCTGGCCACAGCTCTTCGCTCCGGGCAGCTCGCCTTCTATGTCGGGTTCGACCCGACCGCGCCGAGCCTGCACCACGGTCACCTGGTCCAGTTGCTCACCGCCCGTCGGCTCCAGCTGGCCGGGCACCGGCCGGTCGCGCTCGTCGGTGGATCGACCGGCCTGATCGGCGACCCGCGCCCGACGGCCGAACGCACGTTGAACCCGCCCGAGGTCGTCGCCGGGTGGGTGGCCAGCATCCAGAAGCAGATCGAGCCGTACCTCGACTTCGACGGACCCGCAGGCGCCAGGCTGGTGAACAACCTCGACTGGACGGCGCCGATGACCGCCATCGAGTTCCTGCGCGACATCGGGAAACACTTCAGCGTCAACCGCATGCTCGATCGCGAGGTCGTCGCGAAGCGTCTCGCCGGCGAGGGCATGAGCTACACGGAGTTCTCCTACGTGATGCTCCAGAGCCTCGATTACCTCGAGCTGTACCGGCAGCACGGGGTCACGATGCAGCTCGGCGGGTCGGACCAGTGGGGCAACATCACCGCCGGCTGCACGCTGATCCGTCAGGTGGAGGGCGTGCGGGTGCACGCGATGGCGACACCTCTCCTCACGAAGGCCGACGGCACGAAGTTCGGCAAGAGCGAGGGCGGCGCGATCTGGCTCGATCCGGACCTGACGTCGCCGTACGCGTTCCACCAGTTCTTCCTCAACTCCGAGGACGAGAGCGTCATCGGCTACCTCAAGGCGATGACCTTCCGGACTCGCGAGGAGATCGCCGAGCTGGAGGTGGCGACAGTCGAACGGCCTTCGGCGCGTGAGGCCCAGCGCGCGCTGGCGGACGACGTGACGACCCTGGTGCACGGACCCGAACAGACCGCGCGCGCCAAGGCTGCGGCGGCGGCTCTGTTCGGCCGGAGCGACCTCGAGGCGTTGGACGGCGTCACGCTGACGGCGGCGCTGGCGGAGACGGCCGTCGTGGAGGTCGAGCCCGCCGGTGACGGGGGACTGCCCGGGTACGTGCAGCTCTTCGCCGACGCGGGTCTGGTGCCGAGTCGGAGTGCGGCCCGGCGGACGATCACTGAGGGCGGGGCGTACGTGAACAACGTGCGGATCGACGACCCGGACGGGGCACCGACGCCGGACCAGCTGCTCCAGGGTGAGTGGCTGGTGCTGCGGCGTGGACGACGCCAGGTGGCGGGTGTGCGCGTCGGCCGGTGAGGCCCGGGCGGGGTCCGTGGTGCCGAGTGGTCGCAAGCTCGCGGGATGGCGGCGTGTCGGGTGAGGACGCGACCACTCGAGCCTGGCCGCGCCTGGCAGGGGACCCGAGTGGTCGCAAGGTCACGGGAGTGGCGGCGTGTCGGGTGAGGACGCGCCCACTCGAGCCTGGACGCGCCCGGCAGGGGACCCGAGTGGGCACAAGCTCACGGGCGTGGCGGCGTGTTGGGTGAGGACGCGCCCTACTCCGCGAATGGCGGGACGCAACGCCTCTGGCTACTCAGTCCTCGAGCTGCGGGCGATCGGGTGGGTCTCCGAGTGGTCGCAATCTCGCGGGCGAGACGGCGTGTTGGGTGAGGACGCGCCCACTCGAGGCTCAGCGAGTACGGACGGCAGGCCGACTGGTCGCAAGCTCCCGCCTCGGCGGCGTGTTGGGTGAGGACGCGCCCACTCGGGCACATCCGCCCGCTCGCGCCCGGTGCGCCAGTCGACCAAGAAGCGCCGGAAACCGAACCCTGCAACGCGATCAGCGCAAGCCGACACGCCTGTACAGGCGTGTCGAGTCACTGTGACAACGGGCACGCGGCCTCGATTTGACGCATCGCGCAACGTCTCCGTAATGTTCTACTCGCTTCGCCGGTGAGCGGGACGCGAGAGTGGCCGAACCGGGAAGCCCCAACGAGCAAGAGCAGCTTCCTTCGCCGTGCGCACAGTACGGAACGAGGGTGTATGGTTGCGATTCGCTCCAGGGAAGCTGGCAAGAACAACGCCAGCCGGGTTGCACCGGCCGGCAACACCAGCTAAGCTAGAGAAGTTGCCCCAAAACGGGTCGAAAGGCCCCGGCGGTGCGCATCTGATCCTTGAGAACTCAACAGCGTGCTAAAGGTCAATGCACAAATAGATTTACCCCCGTTCATGACCTTGAACCTGCCAGTCTTCGACTGGTGGGCGATCTGTCGTGACGGATTCCTTTGGTAATCGGACAAAACAAGTCAGTTTTGTTCTTTTGCTGGGTATCACTTCGTTGTCGACACCGATGTCGTAGCCGCAAGGCTGTGGCGGAGGTTCTGACATACAGACTTCAACGGAGAGTTTGATCCTGGCTCAGGACGAACGCTGGCGGCGTGCTTCATACATGCAAGTCGAGCGGAAAGGCCCTTCGGGGTACTCGAGCGGCGAACGGGTGAGTAACACGTGAGCAACCTGCCTTCAGCTCTGGGATAACACTTGGAAACAGGTGCTAATACCGGATATGACCCCGAAAGGCATCTTTTGGGGTGGAAAGTTTTTCGGCTGAAGATGGGCTCGCGGCCTATCAGCTTGTTGGCGGGGTAACGGCCCACCAAGGCGACGACGGGTAGCCGGCCTGAGAGGGCGACCGGCCACACTGGGACTGAGACACGGCCCAGACTCCTACGGGAGGCAGCAGTAGGGAATATTGCGCAATGGGCGAAAGCCTGACGCAGCAACGCCGCGTGGAGGATGAAGGCCTTCGGGTCGTAAACTCCTTTCAGCAGGGACGAAGTGAAAATGACGGTACCTGCAGAAGAAGCACCGGCTAACTACGTGCCAGCAGCCGCGGTAATACGTAGGGTGCGAGCGTTGTCCGGAATTATTGGGCGTAAAGAGTTCGTAGGTGGTCTGTTGCGTCGGAAGTGAAATCCCGGAGCTCAACTCCGGGACTGCTTTCGATACGGGCAGACTAGAGGTAGGTAGGGGAGAGCGGAATTCCTGGTGTAGCGGTGGAATGCGCAGATATCAGGAGGAACACCGGTGGCGAAGGCGGCTCTCTGGACCTATTCTGACACTGAGGAACGAAAGCGTGGGTAGCAAACAGGCTTAGATACCCTGGTAGTCCACGCCGTAAACGTTGGGCGCTAGGTGTGGGGAACTTTCCACGTTCTCCGTGCCGCAGCTAACGCATTAAGCGCCCCGCCTGGGGAGTACGGCCGCAAGGCTAAAACTCAAAGGAATTGACGGGGGCCCGCACAAGCGGCGGAGCATGTTGCTTAATTCGAGGCAACGCGAAGAACCTTACCTGGGTTTGACATGTAGAGAAATCTGGCAGAGATGCCAGGTCCGCAAGGGCTCTACACAGGTGGTGCATGGCTGTCGTCAGCTCGTGTCGTGAGATGTTGGGTTAAGTCCCGCAACGAGCGCAACCCTCGTCCTATGTTGCCAGCGGATAACGCCGGGGACTCATAGGAGACCGCCGGGGTCAACTCGGAGGAAGGTGGGGATGACGTCAAGTCATCATGCCCCTTATGTCCAGGGCTGCAAACATGCTACAATGGCCGGTACAAAGGGCTGCAATACCGCAAGGTGGAGCGAATCCCAGAAAGCCGGTCTCAGTTCGGATCGGGGTCTGCAACTCGACCCCGTGAAGTTGGAGTCGCTAGTAATCGCAGATCAGCAACGCTGCGGTGAATACGTTCTCGGGCCTTGTACACACCGCCCGTCAAGTCATGAAAGTCGGAAGCACCCGAAGCCGGTCGCCCAACCACTTGTGGAGGGAGCCGTCGAAGGTGAAGCCGGCGATTAGGACTAAGTCGTAACAAGGTAGCCGTACCGGAAGGTGCGGCTGGATCACCTCCTTTCTAAGGAGCTAACTGGCAGCCCTCGTGGTTGTCCAGGCTCTCTGTTTGTCGAGCGAATGTCTCGACGCAGGGAAGCTCACTAGTGGAACATTGACCAGTAAGCCGCGGAAGCGCCGTAGTGATCAGTACACCCTGCTTGCAGGATGGAACGCTCGACGACGCAACCAGAGCCCAAGCACGCTGTTGAGTCCTGAGGGATCAGACGAGAGTCTGTCTTTCAGGTGGGTGGAGCACGTCCGCCACCCACGACGACCTGGCCTTGCGCCGAACGGCTCGCCTTCAACGGTGAGTACGCGGCGACCACGAGGTCAGGTTCGCCCGTATCTTGAGAACTGCATAGTGGACGCGAGCATCTTTTACTTTTGATTGACAAGTTATTAAGGGCACACGGTGGATGCCTTGGCACTAGAAGCCGAAGAAGGACGTTGGAGCCTGCGAAAAGCCCCGGGGAGTTGGCAACCGAGCTGTGATCCGGGGATGTCCGAATGGGGAAACCCGGCTGGGGTCATGCCCAGTCACCGGCGCCTGAACACATAGGGCGTTCGGAGGAAACGTGGGGAAGTGAAACATCTCAGTACCCACAGGAAGAGAAAACAACAGTGATTCCGTCAGTAGCGGCGAGCGAACGCGGAAGAGGCCAAACCGAATAGGTGTGATAGCCAGCAGGCGTTGCCTATGCGGTGTTGTGGGGCCGACCAGCCGGATCTGCTGATCCGGCAAGGAGTAAGAAATCGTGGTTGATAGTCGAAGGTCTTGAATGGGCCGGCATAGAGGGTGAAACCCCCGTAGACGAAATCTCCACGACTCCTGGACGTCACCCCAAGTAGTACGCAACTCGTGGAATTGCGTACGAATCCGGCGGGACCACCCGCTAAGCCTAAATACTCTCTAGTGACCGATAGTGCACAAGTACCGTGAGGGAAAGGTGAAAAGTACCCCGGGAGGGGAGTGAAATAGTTCCTGAAACCGTGTGCCTACAAGCCGTTGAAGCCTTAGCCTTCGGGCGGGGTGACAGCGTGCCTTTTGAAGAATGAGCCTGCGAGTTAGTGGTACGTGGCGAGGTTAACCCGAGTGGGGCAGCCGTAGCGAAAGCGAGTCCGAATAGGGCGAATTAGTCGCGTGCTCTAGACCCGAAGCGGAGTGATCTATCCATGGCCAGGTTGAAGCGCGGGTAAGACCGCGTGGAGGACCGAACCCACCAATGTTGAAAAATTGGGGGATGAGCTGTGGATAGGGGTGAAAGGCCAATCAAACTCCGTGATAGCTGGTTCTCCCCGAAATGCATTTAGGTGCAGCGTCGCGCGTTTCCTGCCGGAGGTAGAGCACTGGATGGTTTAGGGGGCCTACAAGCTTACCAACACCAGCCAAACTCCGAATGCCGGTAGGTGAGAGCGCGGCAGTGAGACTGCGGGGGATAAGCTCCGTAGTCGAGAGGGAAACAGCCCAGACCACCAGCTAAGGCCCCTAAGCGATTGCTAAGTGGAAAAGGATGTGGAGTCGCAGAGACAACCAGGAGGTTGGCTTAGAAGCAGCCACCCTTTAAAGAGTGCGTAATAGCTCACTGGTCAAGTGATTCCGCGCCGACAATGTAGCGGGGCTCAAGTAATCCGCCGAAGCTGTGGCATTCATACAGTGCCCGGTCACTCCCTCGAGGAGTGATCCAAGCGTATGGATGGGTAGGGGAGCGTCGTGTGGCCAGTGAAGCGGCGGAGTGATCCAGCCGTTGAGGCCACACGAGTGAGAATGCAGGCATGAGTAGCGAATGACGGGTGAGAAACCCGTCCGCCGAATGACCAAGGGTTCCAGGGTCAAGCTAATCTGCCCTGGGTAAGTCGGGACCTAAGGCGAGGCCGACAGGCGTAGTCGATGGACAACGGGTTGATATTCCCGTACCGGCTTTATCGCGCCCATGCCGAACCTGGTGATGCTAAACGCCCGAAACCTTGCGATCCCTTCGGGGAGAACGAGGCAGAGCGCGTGACCCGAACCAGTAGTAGGCAAGCAATGGGGTGACGGAGAGAGGTAGCCCAACCGCGGCGATGGTATCCCGAAAGGGTGATCCGCGGATAAGTGTGCAGGCCGAGCGTAGGTAAATCCGCGCTCATCAAGGCCGAGACATTACATCGAGCCGATTGAGGCGAAGTGGGTAATCCTGTACTTCCAAGAAAAACCTCTAGCTAGCGATAATGGCCGCCCGTACCCCAAACCGACTCAGGTGGTCAGGTAGAGAATACCAAGGCGATCGAGTGAACCATGGTTAAGGAACTCGGCAAAATGCCCCCGTAACTTCGGGAGAAGGGGGGCCGGATCCGTTATCAGACTTGCTCTGAGAAGCGGTGAAGGCCGCAGAGACCAGGCCCAAGCGACTGTTTACTAAAAACACAGGTCCGTGCGAAGAAGCAATTCGATGTATACGGACTGACGCCTGCCCGGTGCTGGAACGTTAAGGGGACGGGTTAGTGACTTCGGTTGCGAAGCTCAGAACTTAAGCGCCAGTAAACGGCGGTGGTAACTATAACCATCCTAAGGTAGCGAAATTCCTTGTCGGGTAAGTTCCGACCTGCACGAATGGCGTAACGACTTGGGCGCTGTCTCAACCATGGACTCGGCGAAATTGCACTACGAGTAAAGATGCTCGTTACGCGCAGCAGGACGGAAAGACCCCGGGACCTTTACTATAGTTTGGTATTGGTGGTCGGTTCGGTTTGTGTAGGATAGGTGGGAGACTTTGAAGCATCGACGCCAGTCGGTGTGGAGTCAACGTTGAAATACCACTCTGATCGAACTTGCTATCTAACCTCGGTCCGTGATCCGGATCAGGGACAGTGCCTGATGGGTAGTTTAACTGGGGCGGTTGCCTCCTAAAATGTAACGGAGGCGCCCAAAGGTTCCCTCAGCCTGGTTGGCAATCAGGTTTCGAGTGTAAGTGCACAAGGGAGCTTGACTGTGAGAGAGACATCTCGAGCAGGGACGAAAGTCGGGACTAGTGATCTGACGGTGGCACGTGGAAGCGCCGTCACTCAACGGCTAAAAGGTACCCCGGGGATAACAGGCTGATCCTCCCCAAGAGTCCATATCGTCGGGATGGTTTGGCACCTCGATGTCGGCTCGTCGCATCCTGGGGCGGGAGTACGTCCCAAGGGTTGGGCTGTTCGCCCATTAAAGCGGCACGCGAGCTGGGTTTAGAACGTTGTGAAACAGTTCGGTCCCTATCCGCTGCGCGCGCAGGAAACTTGAGAAGGGCTGTCCCTAGTACGAGAGGACCGGGACGGACGAACCTCTGGTGTGCCAGTTGTTCCGCCAGGAGCACGGCTGGTTGGCTACGTTCGGAAGTGATAACCGCTGAAAGCATCTAAGCGGGAAGCACGCTTCAAGATGAGGTTTCCCACTGTTTACAGGTAAGGGCCCCAGAAGACGACTGGGTACATAGGCCGGATGTGGAAGGATGGACTAAAGACATCCGCAGCTGACCGGTACTAATAGCCCGAGGACTTGTCTTCACACTTAATTGCGCTTGCGTCCACTATGCGGTTCCCGAGGTATGGTCGAACGACCATAGCTCCATAGAGTTTCGGTGGTCATAGCGAAGGGGAAACACCCGGCTCCATTCCGAACCCGGAAGTTAAGCCCTTCAGCGCCGATGGTACTGCGCGGGAGACTGCGTGGGAGAGTAGGACGCCGCCGAACATTCTTCGACAAGAGGCCGCCCCTTAGGGGGCGGCCTCTTGTGCGTTCAGGACCGGGATGCGCTCGCTAGAGTGGGCGCGGCCGGCAGTGAGATCGTGAAGGGACTTCCATGACGACGTCAAGCGGTGACCCGCGTCGGCGCGACGACCGTCGCGGCGCTCCCAGAGGTTCGTCGAGTTCTTCCGATTCGACGGGTGGGGGATCGTCTGCTCGCGGTGGTCGCGGTCGTGGTCAGGCAGCGTCCCGCGGCACGACCGGCCGCACCGGTGGCCAGGCGGCAGCGCCGGCCGAAGCGGCAGCGGCGGCAGGTCATCAGACCGCGGTGGCCGCTCGAACGGCGACCGCGGCCGCTCGACCGACAAGCCGCGCTCCGACGATCGCCCGGTAGCGGACCCTGGGCCGGAGATTCCCGCGGAGATCACCGGCCGCGAGCTGGACCCGGGCACCCGGCGCGAACTGGCCGGCCTCGGCAGTAAGGCAGAGCTCGTCGCCCGGCATCTCGTAGCCGCTGGCGAACTGCTCGATTCCGACCCCGACCTGGCCGCCGAGCACGCCCTGGCGGCGAGCGCTCGTGGCGCTCGCATCGCTTCCGTGCGCGAGGCGGCGGGTGAGGCGGCGTACGCAGCCGGCCGTTATGACAAGGCGCTGTCGGAACTGCGAGCCGCCAAGCGACTGTCGGGCTCGGTGGAGATGCTGCCCCTGATGGCCGATTGCGAGCGTGGTCTCGGGCGCCCTGAGCGCGCCCTCGAGATGGTGCGCTCACCCGATGCGGCGAAGCTGACGACCGAGTCACGCGTCGAACTGTGGATGGTCGCTGCCGGCGCACGTGCGGATCTCGGCGACCTGGAGGCTGCTCTGGCCGAACTGGAACATCCCCTCCTGTTCAATGACGCGGTCTCATCGAGTGCGGCCCGGCTGCGCTACGCCTACGCCGACCTCCTCGAACAACTGGGCCGGCGCACCGACGCCGTGAGTTGGTTCAGCAAGGCGACCGCCGCCGATGTGGACGAGGAGACCGACGCCGCCGAGCGGTGGCATGCGCTGACGGCCCGCGCGTGAGCCTGGCCTCGACCTCCGGCCCCCTCCGGGCGGCGTACACCACGCTTCTCCTCGACCTCGACGGAGTCGTCTACCGCGGGCCGCACGCCGTCCCGTTCGCCGTGGACACGCTGACCGCGTGCCGCGCGAGCGGAAGTCGGCTGGCGTTCGTGACGAACAACGCGGCCCGCACCGCCGAGGTCGTGGCGGAACACCTGTCGTCCCTCGGACTCGCGGCTGGGCAGCACGACGTCGTGACGGCTTCGCACGCGGTCGCCTCGATGCTCTCCGCCGCGACCGCCGACGGCTCGCTGGCCACCGGGGCCAAGGTCCTGGTCGTCGGTCAGGACGGTCTCCGGCTTCCGGTTCAGGCAGCTGGCTTCACGATCGTCGAGTCGGCCGAGGACGAGCCCGAGGTCGTCGTCCAGGGCTTCGGCCCCGACACCGGCTGGCGCCAACTCGCAGAAGCCACTTACGCGATCGCTGCCGGAGCCCGCTGGATCGCGTCCAACCTCGACCTGACCCTGCCGACGGAGCGCGGGCTCGCTCCGGGGAACGGATCTCTCGTCGCCGCACTCAGCACGGCCCTCGGCGGGCAGATGCCGGAGTCGGCGGGGAAGCCGCAGCGCACCCTGTTCGACACGGCCCTCCAGAGCCTCGGCGCAACAGCGGGGGACACGCTCGTCGTGGGTGACCGGCTCGACTCCGACATCGAAGGTGCGGTGGCGGCCGAGTTGCCCGGCCTCCTGGTCCTCACGGGTGTCAGCACGGTGTCCGACCTGTTCGCCGCGCCCGTCCATCAGCGACCGTCGTTCGTCGGCTTCGACCTGCGCGTGCTCGACGAGGTCCAGCCCGAGGTCGTCGACGACGCCGCCGGTACGACCGCCTGTTCCGGATGGACCGTCCAGGTCGTCGACGGCTCGCTCGTGCTCGGTGGGTCCGGCTCGCCGACCGACGCGTTGCGAGCGGCGACCCAGGCGGTGTGGACGACGCCGGACGCCGATCGATCTTCGCTCCAGACCGCTCTCGATAGGCTGCGGCCATGACGTCGCCGGGATCCGACCAACCGTCCGACGGGCCGATCGCCTCGTCGGACGTTCCCGAGCGGCTCGCTGCACTGGACGACACGCCGACGCACGAGCATCTCGACGCCTACACCGCGATCGCCGACGACCTGGCCGCCCGGCTCGACGACTCGGGCGCCGAGCACCGCCCGGCGGATGGCTCCGCCGGTGGATGACCCGCAGGGCAGCCGTCGCCTCGATGCCGAACTGGTCCGTCGGGGCGTCGCCCGCTCGCGGGATGTCGCGGCGGCACTCGTCGGTGGCGGTCACGTCATCGTGGACGGCGTGACCATCCGTAAGTCGTCCACCCGGGTCACGCCCGGCTCGCCCATCGAGGTCGAGGCCAGTGAGTACGACCGTTACGTCAGTCGGGCCGCGCTGAAGCTGCTCGGCGCAGTCGATGCCCTCACTCCGCACGGCCTGACGATCCGCGGGCGTCGCTGTCTCGACGCGGGCTCCTCGACCGGCGGCTTCACCCAGGTCCTGCTCGAGCACGGTGCCGCTTCTGTCGTGGCCGTCGACGTCGGGACCGGCCAGCTCGCCGATCCACTCCGCCGGGATCCCCGGGTGGAGGTTCACGAACAGACCAACCTGCGTCACGCCGAACCCGGGCAGTTCGGACCGCTCGCCGACCTGGTGGTCGCGGACCTGTCGTTCATCTCGCTGCGTCTCGTGCTCGCCGAACTGCGAGGTCTGGCCACGAGTGACGCGGACTTCCTCCTCATGGTGAAGCCGCAGTTCGAGGTCGGCCGGACCGAGCTGGGATCCGGTGGCGTCGTCCGCGAACCCGAACTGCGATCGGCCGCGGTCCTCGCCGTGGCAGAGGATGCCTGGGCGCTCGGACTCGGCACGCGCGCGGTGGTGAGGTCCGCGCTCCCGGGTGGCAGCGGGAACGTGGAGGTCTTCTGCTGGTTCACCGCCGGTGCTCCAACCGCCGACCCGGCTGCGGTACGCGCGGCCGCTGGAGCAGCGTCGTGACCTCCCGCTCGATCCGGATGGTCGTCCACGGCGGGCGTGACGAGGCGCTCCGCGTCGCGGCCCAGTCGACCCGCCTGTTCGCCACCGCCGGGATCGACGTGGTCCTGAGCGCGCCCGAGGCTGCCGATCTGCGAGCGTACGACGCCGATCTCGCCGTCCAGGTGGCGCCGGACGAGCGCGACTACGGCCGGGTGCGAGCTGGTCGTCGTCCTCGGCGGTGACGGCACGATCCTGCGCGGCGCCGAACTGGCCCGCGCCGATCGGACCCCGGTTCTCGGCGTCAACCTCGGCCATGTGGGCTTCCTCGCCGAGTCCGAACCCGAGGACCTGCTGGCGACCGTCGACGCCGTGATCACCCGCCGCTACACCGTCGAGGAACGCCTCACCATCGACATCACCGTCGAGCGGCACGGCCGCATCGTGGAGTCCGAGTGGGCCCTCAACGAGGCCAGCCTGGAGAAGTTCGCCCGCGAACGGATGATCGAGTTGATCGTCGAGGTGGACGGGCGGCCGTTGTCGCGGTGGGCGACCGACGGTGTCGTCGCGGCCACCCCGACCGGCTCGACGGCCTACGCCTTCTCCGCCGGCGGCCCGATCGTGTGGCCGCAGGTCGAGGCGCTCGTGCTGGTCCCGATCAGCGCGCATGCGCTGTTCGCGCGGCCGCTGGTCGTGTCACCGGACTCGACGCTCGCGTTCGAATTGACCGACCTGAGTCAGCGCGGCGTGCTGTGGTGCGACGGACGCCGCATGGTGGACTTGAAGGCAGGTGACCGGGTGGAGGTCCGACGCGGCGCCCAACCGGTTCGGCTGGCCCGGTTGCACTCCGCCCCGTTCACCGATCGACTCGTGAACAAGTTCAACCTGCCGGTGCACGGCTGGCGCGGCGCCGGCCACGACGACGCCGCAGATGTCGGCGGCGCGAGCTAGGTTCGGCGACCACCCGCGCGCGGCCGTGGTGGTCGAGTGGACCCGAGGGGACCGAGAGGAGTCCGGATGCTCGAGGAACTCCGCATCCGCGGGCTCGGGGTCATCGACGAAGCCGACCTCGAGCTCGATCCGGGTCTGACGGTCGTCACCGGCGAGACCGGGGCCGGGAAGACCATGGTGGTGACGGCGTTGTCGCTCCTGCTCGGTGCCCGAGCGGATCCCGGCGCCATCCGCTCCGGCGACGACCGACTCCAGGTCGAGGGCCGGTGGCTGCTGGCAGCCGACGCGCCGGTCCTGGCGCGGGCGGCCGAGGCGGGTGCCGACGTCGCCGGCCGCGAGCTGATCGCCATCCGCTCGGTCTCCCTCGCCGGCCGATCACGCGCGCACCTGGGCGGTGCGTCGGTCCCGGTGTCGGTGCTCGCCGAGATCGGTGAACAACTGGTCGATCTCCACAGCCAGTCCGATCAGATCGCCCTGCTCCGGCCCGCCCGGCAACTCGCCGCGTTGGACACGTTCGCCGCCCAGCACGACGCGGCCGCGTCGAGCGTTCTCGAGCGATACCGCGCCGGCTACCAGGAGTTGCGGGCCGCGGAGTCCACGCTCGCGGCGCTGACCTCGGCCGCCGGTGAACGCTCGGCCGAACGGGATCGGTTGCTGTTCGGGCTCGAGGAGATCGACAAGGTCGCGCCGGCCGCCGGCGAGGACATTGCCCTGACCGCCGAGTCCGCGCGGCTCGCCCACGCCGACGACCTCCAGGCAGCGGCCGCCGTCGCGGCCACCGCGCTGTCGGGTGACGAGGGCGCGTTCGACGACGACGGCAACGTCCTCGGGCTGCTCGGCCGGGCACGCAAGGCCGTCCAGTCGATGGCGGCGCACGACGACAGACTGGCCGAACTGGGCACCCGCCTCGACGAACTCGCGATGCTCACGGGCGACCTCGCCGCCGACCTCTCGGGATACGTGGCCGACACCGAGACGGACCCCACCCGACTCGCGGCGATCGGCGAACGCCGCGCTGCTCTGGCCGCGCTGACCCGCCGCTACGGGACCGACGTGGACGCGGTCCTGGCCTGGGCGGCAGCCGCCGCCGAGCGGGTGGCCGAGCTCGACGGGAGCGACGAGCGCATCGCCGAGCTCACCGACGCCAGCACTCGGCTGCGGGCAGAGCTCGAGCCAGCTGGCGAGTGAGCTTCACGACGTGCGCGTCCGGGCTGCGGACGAGTTCGCCGAGCGCGCCGGGGCCGAGTTGCGGGAGCTCGCGATGCCCCACGCACGCGTCGAGTTCTCGATCGAAGCCAGGCAGGATGCGCCGGGCGGATTCGGCCCCGACGGGACGGACTCCGTGGAGCTGCTGCTCGCGCCGCATCCGGGCGCACCGGCCCGGCCGCTCGGGCGGGGAGCCTCCGGCGGTGAGCTCTCGCGGGTGATGCTGGCCTGCGACGTGGTGCTCGGCGCCGGGTCGGAGGTGCCCACGTACGTGTTCGACGAGGTCGACGCCGGCGTGGGCGGAGCGCGCGGCGGTCGAGGTCGGTCGTCGACTGGCGCAGCTCGCGCGCAGCGGCCAGGTGATCGTGGTCACGCACCTGGCCCAGGTGGCCGCGTTCGCCGACCGCCATTACGTGGTGACGAAGAACTCCGACGGCACCATCACCAGTAGCGGACTGCGCCGGGTCGAGGACGCGGACCGCGTCACGGAACTCGCGCGCATGCTCGCCGGCGACGAGAGCTCGGCCGTCTCGCAGGCGCACGCCCGGGAGTTGCTCGACTCCGCCACCAGGCCTCCCACCAGGGACGTCATCAGACCGAAACGCCGCCGGTCGCGGGGGCAGGCGTCGAGCAACACCCCGCCCGGCGTCTGAGGGCGAGTCCCGCAGACATGGCAGGATCAGGCCTGCCATGCGACTCTCCAGCCTCCGTCGACGCCACCTCGACGACCACCCCGGTGTGTCCGGAGTGGTCCGGCTGGACCATCGGACGAAGAACCTCACGAAGCGGCTGCGCTCGGGTGAGATCGCCGTGATCGACCACGTCGACCTGGACCGGGTCTCCGCCGAGGCGCTGGTCACGGCCAACGTCGGCGGGGTGGTCAACGTGGCGTCGTCGATCTCGGGCCGATACCCGAACCTGGGCCCGGAGATCCTGGCCGAGGCGGGGATCCCCTTGGTGGACGCCGTCGGTCCCGATATCTTCCGCAGGCTCCACGAGGGGGAGTACGTCCGGCTGGACGGCAAGTCGCTCTACCGCGAGGACGAGCTCATCGCGGAGGGAGTGGAGCAGACCCCCACGACGATCAGCCTGGCGATGGAGTCGGCCCGAGCGGGCCTGTCCACGCAGCTCGAGGCGTTCGCCGCGAACACGATGGAGTACCTGCGCCGGGAGCGGGACCTCCTGCTCGATGGCGTCGGCGTCCCCGACATCACGACCGACCTCGACGGCCAGCACGTCCTGATCGTGGTCCGCGGTTACAACTACCGCGAGGACCTCCGCGCGCTCAAGCCCTACATCCGCGAGTACCGGCCGGTGCTGATCGGTGTCGACGGCGGAGCCGACGCTCTTCTCGAGGACGGGTACACGCCCGACCTGATCGTCGGCGACATGGACTCGGTCTCCGACGCCACCCTGCGGTGCGGCGCCGAACTCGTGGTGCACGCCTACCGGGACGGCCGCGCCCCGGGTGCCGACCGGCTCGCGAACCTCGGTCTGGACGCCGTGACGTTCCCGGCCACCGGCACCAGCGAAGACGTCGCGATGCTGCTGGCCGACTCCAAGGGCGCGAACCTCATCGTCGCGGTCGGGAGCCATGCCGCCCTGGTCGAGTTCCTCGACAAGGGCCGGGCGGGGATGGCGTCCACGTTCCTCACGCGGTTGCGGGTGGGAGGCAAGCTGGTGGACGCGAAGGGCGTCAGCCGGCTGTACCGCAGCAGGATCTCGACGACCCAGGTCGTCGTCGTCCTCCTGGTCGGCATCGTCGCGTTCCTGGTCGCGCTGGCCTCCACTCCGGCCGGCCAGGCGTGGCTCACGTTCCTGCAGTCGCAGTGGCGGGATCTCATCTTCTGGGTTCGAGGGCTTTTCACGTGATCGACTTCAAGCAGTTCCTGACGACGATCGCCGCGATCTTCCTGGCGCTCGCGGTCGGTGTCGCTCTGGGCGCCGGCCCGCTCAAGGGGACGGCCGACGAACAGCTGCGGATCAACGCGGAGAAGCTGTCGAAGGACAAGGACGCGCTGCAGAAGCAGCTGCTGACCGACCAGGCGGAGAGCAAGTACCGCGACGAGTTCACCGTCTCCGTGTCCGCGCAACTCGTCGCGAACAAGCTCGCGGCACGCAAGGTCGTTCTCGTGACCCTCCCGGGCTCCGACGGCGCCGACACCAAGGACATGGCCACTCTGGTCCGGGAGGCCGGCGGCACCGTGACCGCCACCGTCGAGATGCAGCCGAAGTTCTTCGACCCGACCCAGACCGCCTTCGTCGACGGCGTCGCCGCGCAGAGCGTGTCCTCGGTCAGCGCCACCGACATCGACATCCCCGCCACCGCGACCGGGTACGAGCGGGACGGCTACGTCCTGGCTCGTGCCCTCGTGAGCAAGGGGCCGACCCCGGGTCCGGACCCGACCGCGCAGACCATTCTCTCGGCCTTCAAGGACGCGGGTCTGGTCAAGGCGCCCGACAAGCTCGAGCGCGCCTCCCTGGTCATCTTCATCGCAGGACCGGCGCCCGACGCGACCGACGCCATGGAGCCGAACGCCATCCTCGGGCTTGCGATCGGCCTCGACGCGAGCTGTGACGGGTCGGTCATGGGGGGACCGCCCGAATCGGCTGTCGACAACGGCGCGGTCGCGGTGATCCGCGGCGACGACCAGGCCAAGAAGATGGTCTCGACAGTCGACCAGCTGCAGGTGCCGGCGGGGCGGGTGTCGATCGTCTTCGCGCTCTCCCAGCAGGTCGACGGCAAGACCGGGCACTACGGGATGGTCGGTCGCACAGATTCCGCGGCCCCCGACATGACGACACCCTGACCGGCTGCCGGAGGTCGCGATGACGGCACGCAGTCCGGCGCCGTCCGGCTCGCTGGACGCCACCCTGAGCTCGGCACTCGTCGGCGGCGTCGTGTCCGCGCTGGCCTACCGGGTGATGTCGGCTCGGGCCGACAGGTCTGGCCGCTGGTGGCGTACCAACTTCGCCGGCGCGCCGGTGAGCCTCTTCGCCGGACCGGCCGTCGTGACCGGTGCCGTTGTCGGCGCCTTCGCCGCCGGCCGGCCGCGACAAGCCGCGGTGACCGGCATCGTCGGCGCCGTCGGGCTCTACGACGACCTCGTCGGTACGACCGGTCGCCGCGGCCTCCGCGGCCATCTGGCCGGGCTGCGTTCGGGTGAGGTCACCTCCGGGGCCGTCAAGGTCGGCGTGATCGGACTCACCGCACTCGCCGCCGCTGCCGCGGCCCCGCGTGCCGACGTCCGAACTGCTCGCGGGATTCTCGACGTCGGCATCGACGCCGCCGTCGTGGCCGGGACCGCGAACCTGCTCAACCTGCTCGACCTCCGACCGGGACGGGCCGTCAAGGCGGCTGCCGTGATCGGCACCCCGTCGGTGCTCGCCGCAGCGCCCGTCGGCGGGATTCTCGGTGCGGTCGGTGCGATCGCGTCGCACGACCTGGCGGGGGAGACCATGCTCGGGGACTGCGGAGCGAACGCGGCCGGCGCCGCCCTCGCCATGGGGTTCGTCGAGGTCGCACCGCGTCCGGTGCGGATCGCCTGGCTCGCTGCCGTCACCGCCCTGACCCTGGCCAGTGAACGCGTCTCGTTCTCGGCGGTCATCGATCGGGTGCCCTGGCTTCGCCGGCTCGACCAGGCCGGGCGCAGGTCACCTCCGGCATGAGCGGGATCGCCCACGGCCGAACCCGCTCGTTGCTGGGCGCTGCGGCGGTGATCGCCGTCATCACGCTCTTCTCGCGACTGGCCGGGTTCGCCCGATGGCTGGTGTTCGCCCGCACGGTCGGCTCCGGATGTCTCGGCGACGCCTACACGACGGCGAACCAGCTCCCGAACGTCGTCTTCGAGTTGCTCGCAGGCGGCATGCTCGCCGCCACCATGGTGCCGCTCGTGGCCGGGGCTGTGCGTCGCGGCGACACTCGGGCGTTGCAGGGCACCGCCGGCGCACTGCTCGGCTGGGTTCTCGTCCTGCTGGTGCCGGCCGCTCTGCTCGCCGCGGTCCTGGCGTCCTGGTACGCCGATGTCATGATGCGCAGGCACGCGGGCTGCGGGGTCCACACCGTCGGCCTGACCCGCACGATGCTCGTCTACTTCGCCCCCCAGATCCTCCTGTACGGACTGGCGGTCTGGGCGTCGTCGCTGCTGGCCGCCTATCACCGGTTCGTCGCGGCCGCCGTCGCGCCGCTCGCGTCCACCGTCGTCGTCATGGGCTCCTACCTCGCGTTCGCCGTCCTCGACGGCCGCGCAGTCGACCGCGTCCCGGGTGACGCGAGCGCGCTGGTGTCGAGGCCCGCACTGCTGATCCTCGCCGGCGGCACGACGCTCGGCGTGCTCGTGCTCGCCCTGATCGTGCTCGTGCCCCTCCACGCCGTGCTGAGGCACGAACGCGTACGCGTCCGGCCGACGCTCCGGTTCCCGGACGGACTCGGCCCGGTCGCGCGCCGACTCGCGCTGGCCGGTATAGCCGGACTCGCGAGTCAGCAGGTGGCCGTTCTCGCGATGACGTGGATCGCCAACCACGAAGGCGGTCGCGGCACGGTGACCCTGTTCAGCTGGACCTTCGCGGTGTTCGCCGTCCCGTTCGCGGTGCTGCTGGCGCCCATCGCCACCAGCGCGTTCCCCCGGGTGTCGTCCGAGCTCGACCAGGCACCGGGCGTTGCCGGCGTCGGCGATGTGGCCGCGTCCCGGGCCCTGGGCCGGCTCGTGGACACCAGTCTCCGCACGACGCTTCTCGCCGCCGGCGCGGGCGCGGCGCTGCTCGCCGGGACGTCGCACCCCGTGTCGGCCATGTTCACCAGTCCCGACCAGGCGGCGGCGCGATCCGCTCTCGCGGCGGCCCTGTTGGCGGTGGCGCCAGGGTTGTGGGGATACGGCGTGTTGACGCTGTGCACGCGGTTCCTGGCCGCGCAGCGACGAAGCCGGTTGATCGCCGTGACCAACGCGGCCGGGTGGCTGTCCGCCGTCGCCGCAGCGTTCGGGCTGGCGGCCGCTGTGGATCCGGACCGCGTGGTCGTGGCGCTCGCCGGTGGCATGGCGGCCGGGCTCACCATCGGCGGAATCACCGCCGTGTCCGTCACCGGCTTCGGTCCGCGTCGGGTCATGGCCGGGGTGGCCGGACTGGTCCGTCCGATGGTTGTCGGCGTCCTGGGAGCCGTCGGGGGTGCAATGGTGGGCCTCCAGGTCGCCGATGCCCTGGTGCACGCCATCCCGGCCCTCTCCTCCGGCCTGGCCGGTCCAACGGTCAGCGCGGTCGTGACGGCGATCGCCGTGGTCGTGGTGTACGCCGTCATCGTCGCCGCTGCCGACCGGCCCGACGCCCGGCGGCTGCTGGCCGTCGTCCGGCGCGGACGGACACCGACGGACACCGAGCCGCCGACGACACGAGAGGACGCGACGTGAAGATCGTCATGGTGCTCGGCGACAGCACCGGCGGGATCGGCACGCACGTCGCCTCGCTCACCCGAGCACTGGCCGACGCCGAACCGACCGGAGCGAGCGGGTCTGACCAACTGGCGATCTGGGCGCCGACGAGCACGCTGGCCCGTCGCGACATCAGCGCGCTGGCGGACCGTGGCGTGCGGATGGTGGCGGTGGACCGCCGGTGGTGGCGGCAGCGCGGGCTTCTGGACGGTGCGGACATCGTGCACGCGCACGGCTTCCACGCCGGCAGTCGTGCGGTGACGCTCCTGCGGCGACGGGCCCGGGCTCGTCTCGTCACCACGTGGCACAACCTGCCGCCACTCGAACCTGCCGCCAGTCGGATCGCCGGTCGCGGTATCGCCGGGCTCGTCGCGCACGGGAGTCGGCTGACGCTCGGGGCGTCGGCAGACCTCCTGGCCGTCGCTGTCGCGCTGGGCGCCCGCGACGCCCGGGTGTGCGAGGTGTCGGCGCCCGGTCTCCCCGCGCCGTCCCGTTCCCGGGGCGACGTGCTGGCCGACCTCGCGATCGACGGCTCGATGGTGCTCTCGGTGTCCCGGCTGGCGCCGCAGAAGAACCTCGGCCTCCTCCTGGACGCCTGGGACAACGTGCTCGGCGACCTGCCGGCCGACGGACGGCCCGCCCCCACGCTGGTCATCGCGGGCGGCGGCCCGGGCGAGGCCGAGCTGCGTGCCCGCATCGACCGGTCCCGGCTCCCCGTGCGGGTGCTCGGCCAGCGCGACGATGTGGCCGACCTCCTGGCTGCCGCGGACGTCGCCGTGTCCTCGAGCGACTGGGAGGCCAGGTCGCTGGTGGCCCAGGAAGCCCTGCGCGCCGGCGTGCCGTTCGTGGGCACGGCCGTGGGCGGAGTGCCGGAGCTCGTCGGCGACGCCGCCGTGCTCGTTCCCAGCCGGGACGCCGACGCGCTGGCGAGCGGGATCCGGTCGGTGCTCACGGACCCGTCGTTGGCAGCCCAGTTGCGGGCAGCAGGCCCCGAGCAGTCCAGGCGATGGCCCGACGAGCGACAGACCGCTGCCTTCGTTCGGGCCTGCTACGCCGACATGCTGGCCGGCCCGCCGCCGGAGGGGAGCGAGATCGCAGACGCGCCGGCAGCCGACTCCGACACGACCGCGGTCGACGGACAGGAGTAGGACGACGTGGCTTTCACCGGTACTCTGAAACCCCGTGGAGCGAGCGCCGAAAAAGCACATCTTCGTCACGGGGGGCGTTGCCTCCTCGATCGGTAAGGGGCTCACCGCCTCGAGCCTCGGGAACCTGCTCACCGCACGCGGCCTCCGCGTGACGATGCAGAAGCTGGATCCGTACCTCAACGTCGATCCGGGCACCATGAACCCGTTCCAGCACGGCGAGGTCTTCGTCACCGAGGACGGCGCCGAGACCGACCTCGACGTCGGTCACTACGAGCGGTTCCTCGATCGCAATCTGTCCGGCGACGCCAACGTCACGACCGGCCTCGTCTATTCGCGCGTGATCGCCCGGGAGCGACGCGGCGAGTATCTCGGCGACACCGTGCAGGTGATTCCGCACATCACGAACGAGATCAAGGAACGCATCCGCTCGATGGCGACCGACGACATCGACGTGGTGATCACCGAGATCGGCGGGACCGTCGGCGACATCGAGTCGCTGCCGTTCCTCGAGGCCGCCCGCCAGGTCCGCCACGACGTGGGCCGCGACAACGTGTTCTTCCTGCACGTCTCGCTCGTGCCGTACCTCGGCTCGTCGGGGGAGCAGAAGACGAAGCCGACCCAGCACTCGGTGGCGGCGCTGCGCCAGGTCGGCATCACGCCGGACGCGCTCGTCGTCCGCTCCGACCGGCCGATCCCGGAGAACGTGAAGCGCAAGATCTCCCTGATGTGCGACGTCGACGCCGACGCCGTCGCCAACTGCGTCGACGCGCCGTCGATCTATGACATCCCCAAGGTGCTCCACAGCGAGGGCCTCGACGCCTACGTGGTCCGGCGGCTCAACCTGCCCTTCCGTGACGTCGACTGGACGAGCTGGAACAGACTGCTGGACCGGGTTCACCACCCCGAGAACGACGTGACCGTCGCGCTGGTCGGCAAGTACGTCGACCTTCCCGACGCGTACCTGTCGGTCACCGAGGCACTGCGCGCCGGCGGGTTCGCCCACAGCGCGAAGGTCAACATCCAGTGGGTGGCCAGCGACTCGATCGCCGCCCCCGCCGACGCGGCCCGCGTGCTACGGGAGGTCGACGCGATCTGCGTGCCCGGTGGGTTCGGGATCCGGGGCCTCGAAGGCAAGCTGGCCGCCCTCACCTACGCCCGGGCCAACGGCATCCCGGCGCTCGGCCTCTGCCTCGGCCTGCAGTGCATGGTGATCGAGTTCGCCCGGACCGAGCTCGGCCTCGCCGACGCCGACTCGTCGGAGTTCACGCCGGCCTCGGCGAACCCCGTCATCGCGACCATGGAGGAGCAGCGGGAGATCGTCGCCGGCGCCGGTGACCTCGGCGGCACGATGCGGCTCGGCGCGTACCCGGCGGTGCTCGCCGAGGGCAGCCTGGCGGCCTCGCTGTACGGGACGACCCACGTCTCCGAGCGGCACCGGCACCGGTACGAGGTGAACAACAGCTACCGCGGGGCCCTGGAGGCCGCCGGTCTGCGGATCAGCGGGACGAGCCCCGACGGCTTGCTCGTCGAGTTCGTCGAACTGCCGGTCGACCAGCACCCGTACTTCATCGCGACGCAAGGCCACCCGGAGCTCAAGTCCCGTCCCACCCGCCCGCACCCGCTCTTCGCCGGCCTGATCGGTGCCGCCGTCCATCGCCAGCTCGAACTGCAGCTACCGGTCGAGGATCCCGACGTCGACGCGAAGTCGTTGAACCTGGATGGCGCGGTCCTTCCGGCGGGCGTCTCCTCGTGACCTCGACGATCGAGACCGGAGCTCCGGTCGATATCCCGGTCGATGTCCCCGAGCGCTGGCCGGTGACGTCCCGGGAGGTCGTGTGGGACTCCGGCCGGGTCACGTCGGTGCGTACCGACGACGTGATCTCGCCGTCGGGGGAGTCGCTGCGGCGCGACGTCATCGTGCACCCGGGTGCCGTCGGCGTGATCTGCCTCGACGACGCGGATCGCGTCCTCGTCGTCGACCAGTACCGCCATCCCGTCGGGCATCGCCTGATCGAGCCGGTCGCGGGACTGCTCGATGTCGCCGACGAGGACTACCGGGATGCGGCTGCCCGGGAGTTGTTCGAAGAGGGCGCCGTCCGGGCCGACACGTGGCACGTGCTGGTGGACATCGCCAGCTCGCCCGGCATGACCTCGGAGGGCATCCGGGTCTACCTCGCTCGCGGCGTATCCGCCGTCCCCGAGCCCGAGCGGTACGTCGGGCACGGCGAAGAGCTGCACATGAACGTGTCCTGGGTGCCGCTCGACGACCTCGTCGCCGGCGTGCTCGCCGGTCGGCTGCACAACCCCGTGATGGTGATGGGCGTGCTCGCCGCCTCGACGGCACGGCTGGGCGGATGGAAGGACCTGCGGCCGGCGAACGCGCCCTGGAGATTCCGCGAGGAACTGCTCGCGGCGAACGCGCTGGACTGACGGATCGAACGGCGTGGCACCACCACGACTGTGAAAGATTCTTCCGGTCGTAGACTGATCGGCATGAAAATCGCCGTCCCCCGCGAGGTCAAGAACAACGAATTCCGGGTGGCCATCACGCCTGCCGGAGTTCACGAACTGACGCGGGCGGGCCACGAGGTCTTCATCGAGACCACCGCAGGTATCGGCTCGAGCATCCCGGACACGGCCTTCCAGGCCGCCGGTGCGACGATCCTCGGCTCCGCGGACGACACCTGGGCCGCCGGCGAGTTGGTGCTCAAGGTCAAGGAGCCGATCGCCGAGGAATACGACCGCATGCAGAAGGGGCAGGTGCTCTTCACCTACCTCCATCTCGCGGCGAGTGCCGAGTGCACGACGGCGCTGCTCGACGCGGGTGTCACCGGTATCGCCTACGAGACGGTCCAGCTTCCCGACGGGTCGCTCCCGCTCCTGGCCCCGATGAGCGAGGTGGCCGGGCGGCTGGCCCCGCAGGTGGGCGCCCAGACACTCATGCGGGCCGACGGAGGTCGCGGCGTCCTGCTCGGCGGCGTGCCCGGGGTGCACGCCGCGAAGGTCGTCGTCATCGGCGCGGGCGTGGCCGGGATGAACGCGGCGGCGATCGCGCTCGGCATGCAGGCCGAGGTTCTCCTGCTCGATCGCAACGTCGCGCGTCTGCGGGCGGTCGACGCGATCTACCAGGGCCACTGCAAGACGGTGACGTCGAACGCCTACGAGATCGACCAGGCCGTGACCGACGCCGATCTCGTGATCGGGGCCGTGCTGGTGGCCGGCGCCCGCGCTCCCAAGCTCGTGAGCAACGAGCAGGTGTCGCGGATGAAGGCCGGCAGCGTGCTCGTCGACATCTCCATCGACCAGGGCGGGTGCTTCGAGGACTCGCGCCCGACGACCCACGACGACCCCACCTACCGCGTGCACGACTCGCTGTTCTACTGCGTGGCCAACATGCCCGGCGCCGTCCCGCACACCTCGACGTACGCGCTCACGAACGTCACCCTCCCGTATGCCGTCGCGCTCGCCGAGAAGGGCTGGCGACAGGCTCTGCGGGACGACGACTCGCTCGCCCTCGGTCTGAACACCTACGCCGGCGCCGTGGTCTACGAGCCGGTGGCGGCCGCGCTCGGCGTCGAGTCGGCTGCGCTCGCCGACGTACTGGCCTGACGTGCTTGCCCGACTTGCCTGACCTCACCGACGCCACGACGTCGATCCCGCGATCCGGGCGTTGCTGCTGCTTCACTGGTCAGATGAGCGGCCAGCCGGGACCGACACGATGACGTCGAGCGTCACGGCCGCCACCGCCACGTACCTCGACCACCTGTTGGTGGAGCGCGGCCTGTCGGCGAACACGCTGCTCGCCTATCGCCGGGATCTCCGCCGGTATCTGGGGTTCCTGCACGTGCGCGGAATCGACGACCCGAACGACATCACCGCGGGGCTCGTCAGCGAGTTCGTCACCTCACTGCGGGAGACCCGAGACGGCCACGCACCCGTGGCCGCGGCCTCCGCGGCGCGCTCGCTGGTCGCCGTTCGCGGGCTCCACGCGTTCTGGCTGCGAGAGGGCACGACGACGCTCGACGTTGCGCACGACGTCAAGCCGCCGTCCCTCCCGCAACGGCTGCCGAAGGCGCTTCCGGTCGACAAGGTCACCACCATGTTGGAGGCCGTGGCCGGCGATGACCCGATCGCCTTGCGTGACCGGGCGCTCCTCGAACTCCTCTACGGCTGCGGTGCCCGGGTGACCGAAGCGGTCGGACTGGACATCGACGAACTGGACCTGACCTCCGGAGCGGTGCGGCTGTCCGGCAAGGGCGGCAAGCAGCGGGTGGTGCCGCTCGGGTCGTATGCGGCGGCCGCACTCGAGAGCTACCTCGTCCGCGGGCGGCCGGCGTTCGCCACCCGGCTTGCGGGCGCCGGCACGAGCGTGCGCGGCCGAGCCGTCGGGGGCGCGGCGCACGCGGTCTTCCTCAACACGCTGGGCCGTCGCATGACCCGCCAGAGCGCGTGGCTGGTGATCCGGGCGGCCGCATCGGCCGCGGGTATCACCACCGACGTCTCTCCGCACACGCTCCGGCACTCGTTCGCGACCCACCTGCTCGACGGTGGGGCCGATGTCCGAGTAGTCCAGGAACTCCTCGGGCACGCGTCGGTGACGACGACCCAGATCTACACCCTGGTCACCGTCGAGAAGCTGCGTGAGGTCTACGCATCGGCCCATCCACGTGCGCTGAGCTGACTCTCACGGCGAGCACGACACCGGCCCGGACGATAGAGTCGCGCCTGTGAGTGATCCCCTCGTCGAACCCGAGACAGCGCCCGTGTCGGCGCCTGCTCCCGAGGTAGATGCTCCGGAAGCGGAGGCTGCCGTCGACGGTCCAGCCGTCGGCCCGCTCCTGGGGCCGACCGGCCGGGAATGGCCCGACCTCACGCCACCACCGGCACCGACGTCCCACGGTCCGGCGGTGGTGATCGCCCTGTGCAACCAGAAGGGCGGCGTGGGCAAGACCACGACCACCATCAGCCTGGGCGCGGCGCTTGCCGAGCTGGGACGCAAGGTCCTGCTGGTGGATTTCGACCCGCAGGGATCGCTCGCCGTCGGAGTGGGCATCAACCCGCACGAGCTCGAGTCGAGCATCTACAACGTCCTGATGGACCGGCACGCCGACATCCGCAAGGTGGTCGTCAAGACCGCCACCGACGGCGTCGACCTCGTCCCGGCCAACATCGACCTGTCCGCCGCCGAGGTGGCCCTCGTGGGCGAGGTCGCCCGTGAGATGACGCTCAAGCGTGCGCTGGCACCGATCGTCGCCGACTACGACTACGTCCTCATCGACTGCCAGCCGTCACTCGGGCTCCTCACGGTGAACGCCCTGACCGCGGCCGACGGGGTGATCATCCCGCTGGAATGCGAGTTCTTCGCCCTGCGCGGCGTGGCCATGCTCACCGAGACCATCGCCAAGGTGCAGGACCGGCTCAACCCCGACCTGACGATCATCGGCATCCTCGCCACGATGTACGACGCGCGCACCTTGCACGGTCGCGAGGTGCTCGAGCGCGTCGTCCAGGCCTTCGGGGACACCGTGTTCCACTCCGTGATCGCCCGCACCGTGCGCTTCCCGGACGCTTCGGTGGCCGGCGAGCCGATCACCTCGTTCTCCCCGTCCTCCCCGGCGGCTCAGGCCTATCGCAACCTCGCGGTGGAGGTCGTCGCGCGGTCCTCGCCGGCATGAGTGCGACCGGGCCGACCGTCCACCCGCGGACGGACACGCCTGAGGTCGGCCACGGTGAGAAGTCCGCGTTCCACGTCGAGTTGACGAACTTCTCCGGACCGTTCGACCTTCTGCTGCAGCTGATCTCGCGGCACAAGCTCGACGTGACCGAGGTGGCGCTCTCGGTCGTCACCGACGACTTCATCAGGCACCTCCGCTCGCTCGGCGCGTTGGGCGACCTCGACGAGACCACCGAGTTCCTCCTGATCGCCGCGACGCTGGTCGATCTCAAGGCTGCCCGCCTGCTTCCGCAGGGCGAGGTCGAAGACGAGGAGGACCTGGCCCTGCTGGAGGCTCGCGACCTCCTCTTCGCCCGTCTTCTCCAGTACCGGGCCTACAAGCAGATGGCCGCCACGTTCGAGACCGCCATGGCCACGGCGCCGCGCCGGTACCCCCGATCGGTCACGCTCGAGGACCGCTTCGCGGCCCTGCTGCCCGATGTCCTGTTCACGGTGACACCCGAGCAATTCGCCGCCCTCGCGGGCCGGGCGATGACGCCCCGCGCCGAACCGGTCGTCGGGTTGGAGCACCTGCACGCACCCGCGGTCAGTGTCCGCGAGCAGGCGGTCGTGGTGGTCGAGCGGCTGCGGGGCGCCTCACGCGGTCCGGGATTCCTCACGTTCGCGGACCTGGTGGCAGATGCGCCGGACGTCCTGACGACCATCGCGCGATTCCTGGCGCTGTTGGAGCTGTTCCGGGTCGGCTCCGTCGCGTTCGACCAGGTGACCCCGCTGGACACCCTGATGATCAGCTGGACCGGCGCGGCCTCGGGCGACGTGGCGGTCACCGACGAGTTCGATCGACCGCCGTCCGAACTCGGCGCCGGCGAACCGGATGCTGATTCGGCGAGCGGGTCGACGGGGACGGGCGACCATGCGTGAGGACGAGCGACGGGCGTCCCTGGAGGCGCTGCTCGTGGTGGTGGACGAGCCCGCTCCCGTGGAGCTGCTGGCCGAACTCATCGACGAACCGGTACACGTGGTGTTGATGGAGCTGAAGGACCTCGCGGACGGCTATACGGCGCAGGGCCGGGGCTTCGAGCTACGCGAGACGCCGGCCGGCTGGCGGCTGTACTCGAGGCCGGACTATGCCTCGGTCGTCGAGCGCTACGTCCTCGACGGCCAGCAGGCCAGGTTGACCCAGGCGGCGCTCGAGACGCTCGCGGTGGTCGCGTACAAGCAGCCGGTGACCCGCGGCCGCGTGTCGGCGGTGCGGGGAGTCAACTGCGACGGCGTGATCAGGACGCTCGCCGCACGCGGGCTGATCGAGGAGTCCGGGTCGGCCGGACCGTCCGGCGCCATGCTGTACCGGACGACGGCGACGTTCCTGGAGCGCATCGGGCTCGACTCGCTGGATCAGCTCCCTGACATCGCTCCCTACCTGCCCGACCTGGCTGCATTCGATGAAGAAGAAGGACTGTTGACGTGAGCACAGACGACGAGTTCGAAGATGAGCGGTCCGTCGATGGACCCGACAGCGGTGGTGAACGGTTGCAGAAGGTCCTGGCCCGCGCCGGCGTCGCCAGCCGGCGGGCCAGTGAACTGCTCATCACCGAAGGCCGGGTGGACGTCAACGGCGAGGTCATCACGACGTTGGGTGCGCGAGTCGACCCCGAAGTGGACCTGGTCCGGGTCGACGGTGAACGGGTCATCACGTCGTCGAATCTCAGCTATCTGATGCTGAACAAGCCTCGCGGTGTGGTCACCACGATGGAGGATCCCCAGGGCCGTCGGTGCATCGGCGACATCCTGGCCGGACGATCCGACCGGCTCTTCCACGTCGGTCGGCTCGATACCGACACCGACGGCCTGCTGCTGCTGACGAACGACGGTGAGCTCGCGAACAAGCTGGCGCATCCCTCGTACGGCGTGAGCAAGACCTACGTAGCCCAGGTGAAGACGCCGGTCGCGCGAGATGCGGGACGGCGGCTCAAGGACGGTTTCGACCTCGACGACGGCCCGGTCAAGGCCGAGTCGTTCCGCGTGATCCAGCAGAACATCGGCAAGGCGCTGGTCGAGATCGTCGTGCACGAAGGCCGCAAGCACGTCGTGCGACGCATGCTGGAAGCCGTGGGAAACCCGGTCGAGACCTTGACCCGCACCCAGTTCGGCCCGCTCCGGTTGGGCGATCTGCGGGTCGGGAAGATGCGCCCGCTCGATAACCGCGAGATCGCCGCGCTCCTCGACGCCGCGTCGGGCGACCCGCGCCCGCGCACCAGCACCCGGGGCCCGCGGAAACCGGTGACGCCACGCACGCCGATGCGCAAACCCACCGCAGGTAAGGCGGAACGCAAGCCGGCCCCGCGCCGTGGCGTGCCACGACCCGAGGACAGCGCTGCGTCGACGTCTCGTTCGTCGAAGGGCTCTCCGGCGAAACGTCGGACGTCGAGCGAGCGGACGTCGAAGCCCCGGACGTCGAGCTCGCGCACGCCGGACGCACGTAAGCCGAACCCGCGCACGCCGGACGCACGTAAGCCGAACCCGCGCACGCCGGACGCACGTAACCCGAACCCGCGCGCGTCCACCCCTCGCACGTCCAAGCCCCGAACGTCCACCGCGCGCACATCGTCCCAACCCCCGCGCCGCCGTGCCGATGGAGACAACCACTGATGAGTCTCGACACCCTGTCCCTCGACGACCTTCGAGAGCGGCTCAGCGCCGATGCCCTCGAGTCGGCGTTCGAACGCTGCGCGATCCTGCCGGTCGACCGAGCCGAGCTCGAGGCGGCGCGGGCCTCCTTCGTGGCCGACGACGACCGGATGGCCGCCGCGCTCGAGGTCGTGGCCGACCTGCAACGCGGCATGGGCTCGCTGGCACCGACGTGGACGGCCGACTGGGACACCCGATTCGACCCTCGCGACGCCGACGCACCAGCCGTCGACCGGTACTTCTTCGTGTTCGCGTTGCTGGCGACGGTCGACGACACCGTCGCGTACCACCGCGGTCTCGGTATCCCGGACGAGCAGTCCAGCGCGATCCTCGGTGATCTCGGCCGGCACCTGCGGGTGTTCCGTCGGACCTTCGACATCGGCGGGCTGCACGTCCAGTGGTGGTTCCGCGGTCACTTCACCGGCCTGCTCTACGACTTCGGCCGGCTGCAGTTCAATCGGGGTCGCTTCGACGTCGACGCCGCCGATGCTCGCGCCGCTGATGCGCCGATCGTGGCCGGCGACTTCTGCCTGCACTGCCACATCCCGGAGTCCGGACCGTTGCTGCCCGGCGACGTGGCGGCCTCGTTCGCCCGTGCGTCGGAGTTCTTCGCGCGCTACTACCCGGACGAGCCGTACGCGACGGCGATGTGCTCGTCGTGGCTGCTCGACGACCAGCTGGCCGAGTACCTGCCCGCCGACTCGAACATGGTCCGCTTCCTGCGGTTGTTCCACCTGATCGGCGAGCCCCATCCCGGGGACGGCGCGGTCCTCGACTTCGTGTTCCGGATGCCTGGTGCGGACGTCGAAGAGCTTCCGCAGCGCACGACGTTGGAGCGGGCGGTCGCCACGCATCTGCGGAGCGGGCGGCACTGGTACTCGCGGGCGGGCTGGGTCAGCCTCGCGGCCGGCGCTGCATCTGCTCCGTTGGCGGCCGATCCCGGCGACAGGCCTGGCCGTGACTGAGATCGACCGCGTTCTCATCGTCGGTGCCGGCCTGATGGGCACCTCGGTGGGGTTGGCGCTGCAGCGCCGCGACGTCCGGGTCTGGATCACCGATGCCACCGATCGCAACGTGGCGCTGGCCGAATCGATCGGCGCAGGGGAGCGGACCGGGAACCCGTCGACGGAGGTCGACCCCCAGGTCGTCGTTGTCGGAGTGCCGCCGTCTGTTGCCGGGGAAGTCGTGGCGAAGGCACTCGGCAGGTTTCCGACGGCGGTGGTGACCGACATCGCCAGCGTCAAGGGTCCCGTCGTCGCCGCGGTGGCCGAACTGGCCGATCTCGATCAGCGTCGACGCTACGTACCCGGCCACCCGATGGCCGGCAGTGAGCGGACCGGACCCCTGGCCGCTCGGAGCAACCTGTTCGAGGGCCGCACGTGGGCCGTCGTCACGGATGCCGATGCGGACGCCGACGCCGTCGAGACGGTGCGGAATCTGGCGAGGATCTGTGGCGCGGTGCCGGTGGACATCGGGACCGCCGACCACGACGCGGCCGTCGCGCTCATCTCGCACCTACCGCAGGTGGTGGCCACGACCGTCGCGGGCCTGCTGGCCGACGCGCCCGACACGTACCTGGCGTTGTCGGGCCAGGGCGTGCGGGACGTGACCCGGATCGCGGCCGGGGATCCCGAGTTGTGGACGCAGATCCTGTCGTCCAACGCGGGTGCCGTGGCCGGCCTCGCGCGCGACACCGCGGCCGCGCTCACCGCGCTCGCAGACGATCTGAGTCCCGAACCCGTCGGGACCGTGGTGACGGCCGAACCGCGGGCCCGGGTGACGGGGTGGCTGACGCGAGGGGTGGCGGGCGTCAACCGCCTGCCCGGCAAGCACGGGCATCACCCACGCGCCTACACGACCGTCGACGTCGTGATCCCCGACCAACCGGGAGCGCTCGCACAGCTGTTCGCCGACGTGACGGCGGCCGGGGTCAATATCGAGGACATCCGCATCGAGCACGACGTCGCCGGCGAGCGCGGGCACGCGCAGCTGTCGGTCCTGCCCGCGGCCGAGGACCAGTTGACGGCTGCGCTCGATCGGCACGGGTGGGCTGTCGCCGGCTGACCGACGTCGGAGTGTCCGCGGGCGGCCGTGGTCCCGGGTAACCTGAGCACTTGTGTCCACAGCTCTGCCGACCCCGCCCCTGGTCATCGCCATCGACGGCCCGTCCGGTTCGGGCAAGTCATCGGCATCGAGAGGTGTGGCGAGCCGGCTCGGTCTACGGTTCCTCGACACCGGGGCGATGTACCGCGCGGCCACGTGGAGCCTCCTCACCGACGGCATCCCGCTCGAGGACACCGTCGCGGTGGCCGCGCACGTCCGGCATCTCGACCTGCGGATCGGCACCGACCCCGCCGGACCCACTGTCGCGGTCGGCGACATCGGTGTGGACGCGGCGATTCGCGAGCCTCGCATCTCCGCCAGCGTCAGCGCGGTCGCGACCAACCTCGACGTCCGCGCCGAGCTGATCGGCCGGCAACGCGCGATCATCGACGACGCCCGGACGGACGGCACCGGGATCGTGGCCGAGGGCAGGGACATCACCACGGTCGTGGCCCCGGACGCCGACCTCCGAGTGCTTCTCACCGCCAGCGAGGAGGCCCGCCTGGCTCGCCGCGACGCCGAGCTCGGCGACGGCACGGTCGATGCGGCCGCCCTGCGCGACCAGGTGCTGCGACGCGACCGCGACGACGCCACCGTGTCGTCGTTCCACGAGGCGGCCGACGGCGTGGTCCACCTCGACTCCACCGAACTCGACCTGCAGCAGGTCATCGACGTCGTATGCGGGTTGGCACTACGGGCCGTCAGCGGGTCGAGCTCGTGACCGACTTCCGCTCGCCGCGCACCGAAT
>CAVPUH010000007.1:0-330386 GCA_963708795.1 uncultured Actinomycetota bacterium | reverse complement strand
CGGCCATAAGGCTGCGCGATCCGGTGGGCTGCGCGATCCGGTGGAAAGACAGGGAGCAAGAGAATGGATAAACGAGGTGGGGGTCGTCGTACAGTCTTTGTGAGTTTTTCCGGGATTGACGGCGCCGGGAAGAGTACACAAATCGAGGGCCTGGCGAGACACCTTACGCAAGAGGGTCTGCGGGTGCACGTCGTGCGATTCTGGGATGACATTGCGCGATTGAAAGAGATCCGCGAGACCTCAGGGCACAAGATCTTCAAGGGCGATAGTGGGATCGGCACCCCGTCCGCGCCGATCCACCGCCGGGACAAAAATGTGCAGTCGGGAATCATGACCTCGGTACGCCTGTTTTTATACTTTGTGGACGCGGTATCGACCAGGCTTGCTGTAAACAAAACCCTGCGATGCGGCTATGACCTTGTGATCTTCGATCGATACACGTACGACGAACTCGCGAACTTGAATTTGGGAAATCCTATCATTCGCGGATATGTGCGCATGATCATGTCTTTTGTTCCCCGACCGGGTGTCAGTTACCTGCTCGATGCTGATCCTGTGCAGGCCCGGGCGCGGAAGCCTGAGTATCCTCTCAAATTTGTCCGGACGAATCGAGAAGCGTACTTGAAACTAGCCGATTTAGTGGGAAGTCTAACCGTTATTCGCGCCATGCATGTCAGGGAAGTCGAAGCAGAAGTGATTAGACACGCTGTGAGGAAACTTTCGTATGAAGTCGTCGATTACCCACCTGACAAGTGGGCGGTCGAGGGGCAGTAGATTTCCCCTTCCCAATACGTGGGCGATTTTCGACTTGTGAAGTCAGGTTCGCCGCACGCGACCTTCTGCATCTAATGATTCAGAGCCGGCGCGATGTTCTAATGCCGGCAAAACCTCGGTATCGAGGCTCGACCATAATGATGAGACGTATAGACTGGAACCGGGCGCTACGGGAGTCGGTTCTTGCCTGCGCCAGCGGCCTGTTGATCCAGGCTGCGTTCGGTGCATCGTGTAAGACAGAATCGCAAATGAACGCAGTCGATCGGGATGCGCTATCTATTGCTGCACGGTCCTTGATTCGTGCGGTGCAAAGCGGTGACGTTCAGAATCTTCAGACAAATACGATAGACCAGGTAGCCGCTGATTTTGGCGGAATTGCCGCATCTGTTCAAACCCTGAAGCCGCTGGTTCAACAGTCCACTATCATCATCAACAATCTTTATTTCCTCGATGCGTCAACTGAACCTGCAGGCAATGCTCGAACAGAGTTCTTTTGTGGAACTCCGGTGGTGGTGATGAACTTTAACGGGCTGCCTCCCGGAACCTATGCACTGGCGTTGGCTCACGCGACGGGAGTACCCCAACCGCAGCAGATTTCGCTGGTTCTGTCGAAGAGCGCAGAAAATCGTTGGATGCTGGCCGGTTTTTTCGCGAGACCGATGCTGGATGCGGGGCACAATGGGATATGGTATTGGACGTCGGCGCGGGCTTTCGCAGAACGTTGTCCAAAACAACCCGCTGGGCTACGCGATCGAGTACAATTTGTGACCCAGAAGGAAGAAATGGAAACCAGTTTTCGATCTGATGTATGAGCCCTGACCTACTCGTTCCGGTCAATGCTCGGTAGCGAGTATCGAAGCGAAACTCACGACGCTGCTGACCGATGAAGTCCAGCACCACGGTCAACACCGCCTTACCAGCCGCCCGCCGCAATCCACGGCCGAGCTGCTGTAGAAACACAGTTGCGCTCTGAGTTGGCCGAAGCAGTAGGATTGTGTCGATACGTGGTAGGTCAAGTCCCTCATTGTATAGGTCCGCAGCGAATAGGCAGTTCACGTCTCTTTCATCGAGACGCGTGAGCGCCGATTCACGCTCACGGTCTCCAGTCGTGCCCGAGACTGCCAACGACGGTATTCCCGCTTCGGTGAACACGCGCGCCATATACTTCGCATGTGCAACTGAAACGCAAAATCCAATAGCCCGCATGAGTGACACAACTGGGACTTTGTCCCGCACCTCGGTCAGTACCTTGGCGGCCCGCGCATCATTCCCGGTGTAGAGGCCGTCCAACTCGACCAAGATCATACGCCCCCGTCTCCACTCAACGCGGCTGAGATCGACGTCGTCGGATACGCCGAAGTAGTGAAATGGCACTAGGACGTCGGCCTCAAGCGCGTCCCAAGGCGCAGTTCTGCCGCCGCACGTCCGCCGAAGAGCTGCACGCACGTCTATACCATCGCCGCGTTCCGGCGTCGCCGTGAGACCCAACAACTCGGTAGGTCTCAGCCGGTTGAGTACCCGTCGGTATGTGCTCGCCTCCGCATGGTGGAATTCATCGATGACAACGACGTCAAAGTGCCCGGGTGTCACCCTTTCCACTCCATAAGATGACAACGATTGGACGCTAGCGAAGACATGCCGCCAGCGGTCGGGCCGTTGACCACCGACGTAGAGTTCGCCGAACGACCCCGAGTTCATCACCTCGCGGTATGCCCTCAGGGATTGTTCGAGGATCTCACGACGGTGCGCGACGAACAACAGCGTCAAATCCTTGCCGCTCGATTCAACGAGCCGTCGGTAGTCGAGCGCCGCAACAATCGTCTTCCCCGGTCCCCGTGGCAGCGATGACGAGATTCCGATGACGGTCGTGAACTACTCTCTCTGCTTCGAGCGACGCCAAGATTACTTCTTGGTGCGGATATGGACGGACGTCCAATCCGGCGAGCGTGATAGCGTGCCCGCTGACCCTGGCACTACTCGGCCGTTTGCGCGGGCCAGCGCGTCATGAAGCCGGTCAGCGTCATTGTCCGGGTCATATTGAACAAAAGCTGGATCTGACCAGTAACTGTCGAAGGTTGCCTCGAACTTGCGTAGCAAGGCCGGTGTCGAGACACCTGACAGTCGGACGTTCCACTCGAGTCCTTCGATGAGAGCCGAACGCGACAGGTTGGAGCTGCCAACGTATGCCGTGTCGAAACCTGACCGTCGGCGAAACAGCCATACCTTCGCATGAAGGCGAGTTGACTGCGTCTCATAGTTGATCTTGACTGAGGCGCCAAACCGGCGAATGAGCTCGTCGAGTGCGCGACGCTCAGTTGCACCCACGTATGTAGTCGTCAGCACTCGGAGCGGAACACCTCGATGGATCAGGTGGCCCAACTGTTCCTCTAGGACGCGCAATCCGTACCACTTGACGAAGGCGCAAAGGAGGTCGACCGAGTCGGCACTCTCCAGCTCCGCTCGCGCTCGGCTCCGAGTCCTGGCTCGTCCTTCGCATTCGTCAGCAACGCCGAGTCGGACAGCGGAGTTTGAGGACGCGTCAGACGGCGCACCGGGGTCTGGTCCTGAGAGGTCAGCTGCAACAACTGCTCCACGCCAGGTGCCACCTGCGCGTTGACGGCCGAGACCGTGGCAATCAGGTTGTTTACGAGTCTGACTCTGGCCGCAGAGTCCGCCTCGTCAGCAATCGCCCGGCGCACCACCTCCGCGACGTGCCGAGCGAGAACGTCCGGTACGTCGCCACTTGGCACCTTCCCGAAGGTGGCTGCCAGGTCGGAACGTCGGGCTAGGTCCCCGTCGAGGCCGTTCGTCCGAAGCGACTCATACAGGCCATCAGAGAGTGGGCTCATCACGGGGCGAGCCTGCCACCGCCGCTTCAGTAAGCGGTGTGTCGACGCACCAAATCGAGATACCCGCTCGCCACCCGGGCGACTGCTAGGTCAGCCGGCTCTTCGGTGATGCCTGCCCACCTGCGAACCGTCGCGGTTCACCGAATCACCCAGCGCCTCGTCGATCGCCAGCCAGCGTCTCCGCCGACAGCTTCTTCCCCGCCGCCGCAGCGTTGTCCTTCACCTGCTCCGGGCGGGACCCTCCCGTGATCGCCGACGCGACGTTGTCGTTCTGCAGCACCCACGCCACCGCCAGCTGAGCCATCGACAGACCCTCGGCCTCTGCCAGCGGGGCCAGCTTCTGCACCCGCGTCAACGTCTCGTCGGTCAGCAGACCCTTGATGAAGTTCGCCCCGCCGCCGGCCTCATCGGTCGCCCGGGAACCCTCCGGGACCGGCTGACCCGGCTTGTACTTTCCCGTCAGGATCCCCTGCTCGATCGGCGAGAACACCACCTGGCTGATCCCCAGCTCCTTGCTCACCGGGACCACCTCGGGCTCGATGATCCGGTACAGCGCGTTGTACTTCGGCTGGTTCGACACCAGCGACACATGCAGCTCACGCGCCAGCGCGTGGCCGGCGCGGAGCTGGTCCGGCGTCCACTCGCTCACCCCGATGTAGAGCGCCTTGCCGGCCCGGACGACGTCGGCGAACGCCTCCATCGTCTCCTCCAGCGGCGTCTCGAAGTCGTACCGGTGCGCCTGGTAGAGATCGACGTAGTCGGTCCCCAGCCGCTTCAGCGACCCGTTGATCGACTCGAGGATGTGCTTGCGCGACAGCCCGGTGTCGTTGGGTCCACCGGGACCTGTCGGGAAGTAGACCTTGGTGAAGATCTCGAGGCTCTCCCGGCGCTCGCCCTTCAGCGCGTCGCCCAGGATGACCTCGGCCTTGGTGTTGGCGTAGGCGTCAGCGGTGTCGAAGGTCGTGATGCCCGGCGTCGAGCGCCGCCCGGACGCACAGGGTGGCCTGGTCGGCCTCGACCTGCGAGCCGTGCGTCACCCAGTTGCCGTAGCTGATCTCCGAGACCTTGAGACCGCTGTTGCCGAGGTACCTGAACTCCATGCGACGTCCTCTTCAGCCAGGCGCTCGTCGGCGACAAGCCGGCTCGACGGCGCAGATCCGGTAGTGCTCCCCACCGTAGTGCGCGCTCAGCCGTCGGCCGTGCGCCGCACTACCCCGCTGCTTGAATGGACGGAGCCGCACCAACGAGCGAGGGGTCAAGCCACGTGAGCAGCACCATGCAGGCCGTCGTCGTCCACGGACCCGGGGACTACCGCCTCGAGGAGGTTCCCGTCCCCGTACCCGGGCCAGGCGAGGTCCTCGTCCGCGTCGAAGCCGTCGGCATCTGCGCCTCCGACCTCAAGGCCTACCACGGCGCCGCGAAGTTCTGGGGCGACGAGAACCGCCCCGCCTGGACCGAGACCCAGGTCATCCCCGGGCACGAGAACGTCGGCGAGGTCATCGAGCTCGACGACGAGGCCCGCGCGCACTGGGGCATCGAGGTCGGCGACCGCGTCGTCCCCGAGCAGATCGTCCCCGACTGGACCTGCCGCTACTGCAAGCGCGGCGACTACCACATGTGCCAGACCCACAACATGTTCGGCTTCAAGCGCGCCAACCCAGGTGGCATGAGCGAGTTCATGGTCTATCCCGTCGAAGCGCTCGTTCACAAAGTCAGCAAGGACATCCGCCCCGAGTGGGCCGCCTTCGCCGAGCCGCTGTCCTGTTCCCTGCACGCCGTCGAGCGCGCCAACCTCCACTTCGACGATGTCGTCGTCATCGCCGGCGCCGGCCCGATCGGTCTCGGCATGATCGCCGGCGCCAAGGCCAAGTCACCCGGCCTGGTCATCTCGCTCGACTCGATCGACTCCAAGCTCGACCTCGCGCGCCGCTGCGGCGCCGACCTCACCATCAACATCGCCCACGAGGACCCGCTCGCCATCGTCCGCGAACTCACCGGCGGCTACGGCGCCGACGTCTACATCGAGGGCACCGGCCACCCCTCCGCTGTCCCGCAGGGGCTCAACATCCTCCGCAAGCTCGGCACCTACGTCGAGTACAGCGTCTTCAAGGATCCGGTCTCGGTCGACTGGTCGATCATCAGCGACGACAAGGAACTCGACGTCCTCGGCGCCCACCTCGGCCCGGGCACCTGGCCGAAGGCGATCGAGATGATCGAGTCCGGCAACCTCCCGCTGGCCGACATCTGCAGCACCCAGTTCCCGCTGTCCCGCTTCCAGGACGGGCTCGACCTGGTCGCCGACAGCCAACGATCGGTGAAGGTCAGCCTGCTACCCGACTGAGGTCAGTCCGAGGCCCGCGGATTCGGCACCGGCTTCCAGTCCAGCTCCGCCAGGTGCGCGTGCGCGATCACGTCCGCGAACATCTCCGGGCTCGGCACGTTCGCCGGCACCGTCACCTCCGCCACCTCACCCGGGTGCTCCAGCGTCCTCACCCCGAAGCGCAACCGACCTCCGTCGGTCATCCCCAGCGGGCGTACATCCAGCACATCGTCCTGAACTTCCACGGTCGCCCCTCCGTCTCGCACGAAACTGCCTGCGATCAGAGTGCGCTCTTTCAGCTCGTCACAAATCGGGCGTGACCGTTTCCGGACACCGGAGTGCCACGCACAACCAGAAGTTCACGTCACGGACGCGGCCCGGCCACACGAACGATCCGCTTCGGCCGCTGGCGGTTTGGGTAGTTCTCCCGACATGAACTACCCGACGACCTGTGAGCAGTGCTCGAGTGACGACCTTCGCTACCGCTACGACCGGCATGAGGTCACGTCCGTTCCGATCGGGACCGGGCAGACGGTCGAGATGCCGGCGGCCGGCCAGCAGGGTGTGCTGGAAGTGACCTGCGCCCGGTGCGGGACATCCACGATTCACCACGTCGGCTGGTTCGATCCGCCGGCCGGAGATGATCGGTGGACCGTCCACACGGTGCCGGCCGCTGGGACGCACGGTGAAGCGGTCGAGGATCGGCATCCCTCGTCGGTGAGCGATCAGCAGGACAGCCCGCGATACGACAGCTACGACCCCGTGCGCGATCCACGGCCGAGGGGGTGACCGAGATGGCCGACGGTGACGTGGCCGCGACGTGCGCGTCGTGCGGCGGGCCGTGCCAGCGATTCCTGTTCGACCACGGTGCTCGCGATGCCCGGGTCATCTGGGAGTGCGAGCAGTGCGGGGACAGCGGCGTCCAGCCCGTGGCGCCGGACTTCGCCTTCTCTCCCGCGGAGTCGGGCTCGTACACGCTCAGCTGATGCGTCGGGATTCACGGGCCCGACGTGATCCAACGGACCCGACGTGAGCAAAGGCCTGCCGACGTGATCGAGCCACGGGGTCGACCAGGCCGTGCCTCAACGGGACAACGGCGGCACCAGTGGCGGCGGCAGTTCGCGCGTGGCGATGACCCCGGACGCGACATCGCGCAGCTTGAAGCCATGGTGTCCGGCATAGCGGGCGAGCACCGCCATGGCCTGGTCGGCGTCGAGATCGTGCACGGACATGAGGATCCCCTGTGCCTGACCGATCCGTGTCCTGGTGTCGATCGCGTGCGTGACGGCCGACCCTCGCCGGACCCGGGACAGCGCCAGCGCCGCGTGCCGACCGAGCACCTGGGCCATCGCGCGATCGTCGTCGTCGTCGAACGCCGATCGTCGGGTCGAGTACAGGTTGAGCGATCCCACTGCATCCCCAGGTCCGCCGGGGATGCCGACCGACAGGACGCTGTGGAGTCCGAGCGCGGCGGTGTCACGGCACCACGCCGACCATCGGGACTCGACTGCGGTGTCGTCGATGCTGAACGTGTCGTCGCCGCTGATCGCGGACAGGCAGGGACCATCGTCGTGGACCATCTGGAGCCGGTCCGCCTCGGCCACGAGTGCGTCGGTCGTGGCCACGGAGGTCACCTCGCGCCCGTCGACGAGCATGATGCCGACGTGATCGCAGTGGATCAGCGAATGAATGGCGCGCAACGTGACATCGATGGTGTCGTCTTCATCCGCCGTCTGATGCAACTGAGCCAGGAATTCACCGAGATCAGGATGCATCGCCATCGTCTTTCGACAGTACGCGCATCTGGGTGTCCGGATCGGATCGCATCTGATTGACTCGGAACCGGCGCCGATACGGAAAGGGGGCGATCGGTGGTGTCGGGAACGAGCGACGGCAGCTCGCGGTGAGGATCGCGACGTCCAGAGCACCGAACAGAGCGAATCCGCCTCGCAGGTCGAGCAGTTCTGTTCGATGTGCCTGCGCCTGCTGCCCGTCGACGGCGCCGCCGTGGCAGTCGTGGGACCGGGCGGCGGTCGAGAGATGGTGTATTTCACCGACAGCGTCGCGCAGCAGTTGGACGAACTCCAGTTCAGCCTGGGTGAGGGTCCGTGTCTCGACGCGGTGATGACCGACGGGCCCGTGATCGAGCCTGACATGGACGGCGAGAAGGCTCTGGAGCGCTGGCCCGGATTCGGTAGCGAGGCCGCCAGTCCTGGGTGTACGAGCCGCCTACGCCTTTCCCCTCCGGGCCGAAGGCGTCGTGTTCGCCGTGCTGGAGATGTACGCGCTGCAGCCCGGCGACTTCGACGCCGCTCAGTACGAGACCGCCACCGTCCTCGCGGACGCCGGCCAGGCCGCTGTTCTCCAGGAGCTGATGGTGAAGCTGGACGAGACCCGCGACCACGCGACCTGGGACCACGCGGCGGTCCACCAAGCCACCGGAATGGTCGCCGTTCAACTCGGTGTCTCCGTCGACGAAGCACTCTCGCGACTGCGTGCCGCCGCGTACTCGGCCGAGATCTCTTTGAGTGACCTGGCCGACGAGGTCGTCGACGGCAGCCGACGTTTCACCGCGAACGATCCGTGACAATGGGTGAAGGGGACTGTCCAGCTTCGAGTTCGACGGACGACGTGGAGGACACGGTGGCACGATCCAGCCGAAGTGAGATGGCGATCGCAGCGGTCACCTCGCGACTCGCCCGCGGTTACGATTCCTCGACCTTGCTCGAGGACATCGCGGCACGAGCGGCCGCGTGCCTCGACGCCACAGGCGCGGCCGTGGTGGCGGCGACCCGCGGTGATGCCATCCACGTCGTGGCCTCGTATCCCGGCATGCTCGATCCGCTCTCGTCCAGTGTCCTGGTCGGCCGGGCTGTTTCCCGGTCGATCAACTTGGGTGTGATGGTCTCGCTGGATGACCTCGAAGCGCCGACGCCCCGATGGCTCGCCGTGTCGGTTCCCGATGCACCCGACGGCGTCCGGTCGATGCGGATCTACCCGATCGCGAACGCGGGCCGGCCGCTCGGGGCGCTGATCGTCCACGCGGCCGACGCGTGGGGAAACTCCCGACCGACGATGACCGGACAGACGATGGCGGATCTGGCCGGGATCGTCTTGTCGACGCCTCTCGCATTGCCGGCGGACGACACGGCGCACACCCTGCGGCTGGTCGCCGATCGCGCCATCATCAACAGGGCTTACGGCATGGTGGCCGAGGCCAATTCCATCAGCGTCGACGAAGCGGCACGCCTGCTGCAGCGCCAAGCCCGTGCGGCGCGTCGTCTGACCGCCGTCCTTGCCCGGCAGGTCGTCGACGATCCGGCGCTCGCGCGCGTGCTGGGCAGCGTCGCTGCCCAGGCGGCGCCAGTCCGGCAGCCGCCGGAGAGCGACTGACGAAGCGCCTGCCCACCAGGGCAGAAGGTCGGTGATCTCGGGCACTTGACAGGCAGCTGCCCGAGGCGTTGTACTTCACACATCAGTTAATTAGCTGATGTGTGAAGTACAACGATCAGCCATCCCGGAGGGCGCCTGATGAAGGATCCGTTGAGCGCCACCTTCGCGGCTCTCGCCGATCCGACCCGCCGATCGATCCTGGCGCAGCTCAGCCGCGGTGAGGCGACCGTCAACGAGCTCGCCGCCCCCCACGACATGACGCTTCCCGCCATCTCACGCCACCTGAAGGTGCTGGAGGCCGCCGGTCTGGTCGTCAAGGGCCGGGAGGCTCAGTGGCGACCTTGTCGGCTCGAGGTCGCACCGCTGCGTGACGTCGACTCCTGGATCGCCACCTATCGCGCGTTCTTCGAGAAGAGCTTCGACCGCCTGGAAGAGCACCTGAAGACGATGGTCGCCGACCAGCCGCAGTCCAGGACTGGATCACCCGACGCACCTCCGACTTCCACCAACCCCAGAAGGAGAAAGTCATGACGACCACCAACGACGTGGAGCGCAGCTTCACGCTGACCAGGCTGCTCGACGCACCCCGGGAGCTCGTGTTCCAGGCGTGGACCGACCCCGATCACCTGCAATGGTTCACCGGCACCGTCCAGACGCCACGCGACTCCATCAAGGTCGACCTCCGCGTCGGCGGCCTCTGGTCGTTGCTGATGATCGAGCGCGAGGGTAAGGCCTACCCGACCGGCGGGATCTACCGGGCGATCGATCCGCCGGCGCGGCTGGCGTTCACCTGGGGCACGATCGACGGCTGGCCGCAGGTCGACCCCGCCAACCCCGACGACGGCCTGCTCGTCACCGTCACCCTCGACGAGGTCGACGGCAAGACCGAGATGCAGCTCCGCGTCGATCTTCCCGCCGAGCTGACCCAGGCAGAAGTTCAGGCCTGGCTCGACATGGGCATCCGCGGCGGGTGGGGCCACACGGTCGACTCGCTGGTCCGGCACTTCGCCGGCACCACCGCCTGAACCGAACGCCGGACGTCGAACCCCGCAAACGACCATCACCGGCCGAACGGCCGAAAGGCCCACCTACAAAGGGAGAACCCGCATGTTGCTCGAGGGAAAGTCCGCGATCGTCTGGGGCGGCGCAGGCGGGATGGGCGGGGGTGTCGCCCGGGCCTTCGCCCGCGAAGGCGCCACCGTCCACCTCGTCGGCCGCACGCTCACCACGCTCGAGAAGGTCCGCGACGACATCGTCGCCGCCGGCGGCTCCGCCGACGTCGCCGTTCTCGACGCCTTCGACGCCGACCAGGTCGAGCGCGTTCGTCGACGGCCTCGACCGCGTCGACGTCAGCTTCAACGCGCTCAGCGTCGACGTGGTGCAGAACCGGCCGATGTGGACCATCCCCGTCGATGCGCTCGTCGCGCCCGTCGCCCAGATGGCCCGCAGCCAGTTCACCACCGGCATGGCCGTCGCCAAGCGGATGATCGACCAACGCTCCGGCGTGATCATCCTGCTGTCGTCGTCGGCGGCCCGCGAGTCGGGCTTCGAGATGGGTGGTTTCGCGATGGCCTGCGCGTCCAACGAGTGTTTCGCCCGAAGCCTCGGCGGTGAGATCGGCCAGTACGGCGTGCGGGTCGTGGCGCTGCGTCCGAACTTCACGCCCGAGACCGTCGGCGGCCCCGTCGACCTCACCGACGAGGACGGCCTCGCCCCGTTGGTGCGCGGCACCGCTCTGCGTCGGCTACCCCGGCTCGCAGAGGTCGCCGACACCGCCGCGTTCGTGGCGTCGGACTCCGGCGGCGCGATCACGGCCGCCGTGATCAACCTCAGCTGCGGGGCGATCGCCGACTGACACCCGCGCGTCGGATCGGACCCTCGCGCGTCCACGGGCCCGGTCCGCCATGCTGTGCGCGTGGACGTCAACCAGATCGTGCGCGGAGCCGGCAGTGCGATCGACGCGGTCGGAGTGGCCGTCGTCATCGTCGGCGCCACTGTCGTGTCCGTCGCCGCCATCGTCCGGTGGGCGCGCCGGGAGCCGGGCGTCTACCGCTGGTACCGCCAGCGGCTCGGCCGCTCGATCCTGCTCGGCCTGGAACTGATGGTCGCCGGCGACATCATCCGGACCGCCGACGACCCGACGTTCATGGGGGTCGTCGTCCTCGGCGGGATCGTGCTGATCCGGACCATCCTGAGTTTCTCGCTCGAGGTCGAGATCACCGGCCGCTGGCCGTGGCAGCGTCAACCGGCCGACGACGACGCCTGACCGGACCCGATCTACCCTCGGCCGTACCACCGCCTACGCCGACAGGGGACCGATGACCCGGCTCTACGACGACCCGGCCACCTTCTCCGACGACGCCCTCGCCGGTTTCGTCGACGCCAACGCCGCGTATGTGACGCCGGTCCCCGGCGGCGTGGTCCGCGCCGCGGAGACCCCGCCCGGCAAGGTCGCCGTCGTCGTGGGCGGTGGCTCGGGCCACTATCCGGCGTTCTGCGGCATCGTCGGTCCCGGGTTCGCCGACGGGGCCGTCGTGGGCAACATCTTCACCTCACCGTCGGCGGAGGACGCGTACTCCGTGGGCCGCAATGCGGCGAGCGACGCCGGGCTCCTCTTCAGCACCGGCAACTACGCGGGTGACGTCCTCAACTTCACGCTGGCGCAGGAACGCCTCCAGGCCGAAGGCGTCGACACCCGGGTGCTGTGGGTCACCGACGACCTGGCCTCCGCGCCGGTGTCGGAGATCGAGAAACGGCGCGGGATCGCCGGCGACTTCGTCGTGTTCCGCATCGCCGGTGCGGCGGCCGACGCCGGATACGACCTCGACGGCGTCGAACGGGTGGCCAACGTCGCCAACGACCGCACCCGCACGCTCGGAGTCGCCTTCGACGGCTGCACCATGCCCGGCGATTCCGCACCCCTGTTCGGAGTGCCGGCCGGGAAGATGGGTGTCGGGCTCGGCATCCACGGCGAGCCAGGCGTGTCCGAGGAGGACATGCCGAGCGCCGCCGAACTCGCGGCACGGCTCGTCGAAGGGGTCCTCGCCGAACGTCCGCCGGACGCCGGCCCGCGGGTAGGGGCGATCCTCAACGGTCTCGGAACGACGAAGTACGAGGAACTGTTCATCGTGTGGGGAACGGTCGCCCGGCTTCTTCGTGAAGCAGGGTTGGAGATCGTCGATCCGGAGGTGGGCGAGCTCGTCACGAGCCTCGACATGGCCGGCTGCTCATTGACGCTCGTGCACCTCGACGACGAGCTCGAGACGCTGTGGCGCTCTCCGGCGGACACGCCTGCGTACAAGAAGGGTGCGGTACCGACCGGGGCGTCGCCAGGGGCCGCTGACGCCGGCACCACCGGCCGGATGTCGTCGCGCACGCCGAGGCCCGCTTCGGCGGCGACCGCCGGTGCGGCCCAGGTCGCGGCCGGCAGCGCGGCGTCGCAGGCCGCTGCCCGGACGATTCTCGCTTGCCTGGAAGCGATGGCAGCCGCGCTGCACGGAGCCGAGCACGAACTGGGCCGGATCGACGCGGTCGCCGGCGACGGGGACCACGGGCGCGGAATGGTCAAGGGCATCGGGGCGGCGGTCGACGCCGCCGAGCCGGTCGCTTCGGCCGGCGGCGGCGCGGCATCGGTGCTCGCCGCCGCCGGGCAGGCCTGGGCCGACAAGGCCGGTGGGACATCCGGCGTGCTGTGGGGTGCCGCCCTGGGGTCGATCGGCGAACGCCTCGGCGACGACGGCGACGAGATCGGCCGCGGGGACGTCGCCGCGGCCGTCCGGGCCGGGTTGGAAACCGTGCAGCGGTTGGGAAAGGCGGAACCGGGCGACAAGACCATGCTCGACGCGTGGATCCCGTTCGCCGATGCGCTCGACGAGCGGTTGGCGGCCAGCGTGACGCTGATGTCGGCGTGGGCCGATGCTGCGGAGGTCGCCGATCAGGCCGCGCAGGCGACGTCGACTCTCCGGCCTCGGATCGGCCGGGCGCGACCCCTGGCCGACCGGTCGGTCGGGACCCCGGACGCCGGCGCCGTGTCGCTGGCACTGTGCACCCGGGTGATCGCGGACGTCCTCACCGCTCAGCACGACCTGGCGCCCGGTGCCGAATCGTCGGACGGTGCGCTGTGATCAGCTACGACGACGCGGTTCCCGGCCTGGCACCCTGGCGGATCGTCGTCGGCTGTGACGACGCCGGGCTCGCCTACAAGGAGATCCTCAAGGCCGACCTGCTCGCCGACCCTCGCGTCGGCGAGGTCCGCGACGTCGGCGTGAGCGGAGACGAGACGACGGCCTACCCGCATGTGGCAGTCGCTGCCGCACGGCTGGTGGCGGATGGCTCGGTGGACCGTGCCCTGCTGGTCTGCGGCACCGGCCTCGGGGTGGCCATCAGCGCGAACAAGGTGCCTGGCGTCCGGGCGGTGACCGCGCACGACAGCTTCTCCGTGGAGAGGTCGGTGCTGAGCAACGACGCTCAGGTGCTCTGCTTCGGGCAACGAGTGGTCGGCATCGAACTCGCCCGGCGGCTGGCCCGCGAGTGGCTCGGCTATCGGTTCGACGCCGGGTCTGCCTCGGCCGCGAAGGTCGAGGCGATCAGCGCGTACGAGAACGGCGATTGCTGACGGCGCAACCGGTGCCGCACGCCGACTGATGGCAGATGCACCGTTCGGCGGTATCAGAAGGTCCATTCGCGATCAGTCGATCTGCGGAACGGTGCTGGCCAATCGGCTGGCGCTGTGGGACCGTGCGAATGTGCGCCGCGTCACACCGCGCGGCCATCATGCGTGGGCACACGATGCGGGGTCACGCCATGCGACGCAGCCGGGCCGGTCAGCTGAGACTGCCGTTCGTCCTCGCTGCGCTCGCCCTGACCGCAGCCGGTGTGGCCGACATCAGGCCGGACGTGGCGAGCGCCGCCACCCCGTGCTCGGGCCGAGCCAGCCACCTCGACCTGAACGGTGACGGCTACGACGACCTGGCCGTCGGCAACCCGTTCGCGAGCGTGGACGGGAAGGCCGAGGCCGGGTCGGTCACCATCCTCTTCGGCGACGCGGACTGCCGGATCGGCGAAGGGGCACGGCGAGTCATCACGCAGGCCAGCGTGGGCGGGTCCGCCGTCGAGGCCGGCGACCATTTCGGCTGGGCAGTCTCGATCGGCGACGTGAACGGGACGGGCAACGTCGACCTGCTCGTCGGGTCGCCCGGCGAGGACTGGTCCGGACACGCGGACGCCGGGATCGCCCAGATCGTGTCCTACCCGACCGGTGGCCCAGGGGGCATCGGCGTCCCGACCGGGGCGCTCCTCACCCAAGCCGGCCTAGGCGGTGCCGTCGAGGCGGGCGACCTGTTCGGGTCGGCCGTCGCCGTCCTCGGCGCGACCGGCGGGGGCGACCTCACGTCAGCTGCCGTGGGAGCGCCGGGCGAGGACGCCGGGACCAAGAGCCGATGTCGGAGTGGTGAATGCGGTCTACCACCTGGACGGGCAGTTCTACGGCGGGGAGCAACTCGCCGAAGGTTCACTGTCGATCCCCGGGACCGTGACTGCCGGCGATCGCTTCGGCTTCTCGCTCGCCTTCACGCAACTCATCCGGCCGCCGGTCGAGGGCGTCGAGCAGCCGGGCGCCGCGTTGCTGGTCGGAGCACCAGGCGAGACCGTCAACGGGCATCCGAACGCCGGCGCGGTCTTCGCGCTCGACGCCTTCGACGCCATCCCGTCCACCGCACCCGTCCAGCAGTACACGCAGAACTCCCCGGGCGTCCCGGGAGCGGCCGAGACCGGGACCAATTCGGCTACAGCGTGGCCGGCGGCGGGATCAGCACGGATCCCGCGGCGCCGCGGCACGTCGCCGTCGGGAGCACCCGGAGAGAACCTCGGAGCGGCGGTCGACGCCGGACTCGTGACGGTGTTCTCGAGCGTCGCCGGAGGGTGGAAGCCGATCGCCTCGTTGACCCAGGACACCAGCGGCGTCCCGGGCACGGCCGAGTCCGGCGACCGCTTCGGGCACGCGCTGGCCTTCGTCCCTCAGGTCAGCGGGTCGGTGACACCGAGACGCTCGTGACGTCCGCGCCTTACGAGGACATCGGGACGGCCAAGGACGCCGGGCTGGTGCAGACCTTCACCGTGAGCAGTTCGTCCGCCACCACGGGCGTCCAGTACACCGAGAGCTCCGCCGGGACGCCCGGCAGCGTGGCGACCGGCAACCGATTCGGGCTTGCGCTGGGCGCGGCCCACGGCACGTCGGAGAACGCGTTCATGGTCGCCAGCCCGTACCAGGCGGACGGGTCGGTGTTCGTCGTGACCGGCACCGCGGTTCGTTCGTGGGTGCCCGGAGTCGGCGGCGTACCAGCGTCGGCCACGGGCTCCTTCGGCTGGTCCGTGACCGGCGGCCCTCAGGCGACCCGCTGAGCGGTCGCGGCTGTCAGGCGCCTCCGCGACCGGTCCGGGCCTGGAGTTCGTCGATCTTCTTGCTCGCGCCGGCCTTGTCGAGGCCCGCGGGCACGTCGACCCCGGCCTCCTGCGCCAGCGTGTGCAGGTAGGACTCCTGTGGCCCGGTCATCGGCTCGTCGCCGGTCACCCAGTCCTCGGGATCCTTCTCCGGGCTGGGCGTGACCCCGGGGTTCGTGTCGTCGGCGGCGGCTTCGGTCGTGGTGTCCTCGAGCGCCTCGTCGGCGGCTTCCGCGGTGGGCGGGTTGACCCGCTGCTCGTGCGTCGCGTTCTCAGACATCGGATCTCCCTGTCGTCGGCAATCGAACGTGTCTTCTACCGAAGTAGCCAGGGTGGCGGGCTTTCAAACGCGAACACCGGCATCAGTCGCAGATGCGGCCCGTCGGCGGTCAGCGCCGCCCGTAGGTGAAACGGGCCCGTTGGCGGAGCCGGATGCGCCCGTCATCGTCACGCGCCGAAGCCAGCCTCGCGCCCACCTCGGCCAGCACCGTCGCGTGCTCATCCGGTGGCACCAGGTCCCACATGGCGCGCTGCCCGTGCGACCTCGACCATCGGTACCAGTGGTCCAGATCGGCGAGCACCACGTCGATCTCAGCACCTTCGGTTCGGACTTCACTGAACCCGGCCTGGACGACGAGGCGCTCGACACCTGCATCATGCGCGAACGGGCCGGCCCCGCCCGAGGTCCGGGCGTCGAGCATCCCGGGCGGAAGGTACGGACGGAACACGTCGTCGATCGCCTCCCACTCGGATGTGCGGCTGCCGAAGGTCGAGACGGCGAGCCGGCCGCCGGGAACGAGGAGGTCGCGCCAGGCGACGAGGGCACCAGCAGGATCCGGTAGGAAGAACAGCACCAGCGACGACGTCACGAGGTCGAACGAGCCGGACTCGAAGCGCGGCGAGCTCGCGTCCATGACGAGCAGGTCGACGTTGGCGATCCCTCGCGCCGCGAGGTCGGCTGCCGTGGCTTCGATCATCCCGACGGAGAGGTCGATCCCCGTGACGGAGCCGGTCTCACCGACGGCGGCCGCCAGCGCGAAGGTCGCCGCACCTCGACCGCAGCCGATGTCGAGCACCCGCTCGCCGGCCACCGGCCGGGCGCCGGCCACGAGACGTTCGGCGATCGGGGTGAACCAGGGCACGTCGACCTGGTCGTACGTGTCCGCCACACGGTCGAACACGGCGGCCACGCGTGCGCTGCTCTGGGCTGCTTCGACTGGGTCCATGGCCTGATGGTCGCCTACCCGAGGCGAGTGTGCACGGATGCACCACCGGATGAGCGACCGGTGGTGCATCCGTGAACGATGCGACGATCGGCACCTCGAGGCCGCCGGTGGTCCGCTTCTACTCGTGCAGAGCCAATGTCCCGAGCAGCCCGTGGGTGCCGCCGTCCGGACCGGCGGTGAAGACCACCTCGTCGGTTCCGCCCTCTACTCCGTTGCCGGGTGTCAGGGCCCAGAGACCGTCGATCACGATCGCCTTGTGGTGTTGGTCGTTGAGCGTCCCGGTGGCGCGGAGCGTGGCCGGATCGTAGGCATGGATGCGACCGTCACCGAAGTTGCCGACGAGCAGATCGCCGGACAGCTTGCCGAAGCCGGCCGGTGCGATGGCCAGGCCCCAGGGTGCGTTCAGCGCTGAATGCCGGGGCATCCGCTTGAGGAGCGTGCCGTCGAGGTCGAACACGTCGACCCTTCCCGCACCCTTGGCATGGAGATCCCTGCCGGTGCTCCGATCGACCTTCGCGTACGTGACGTACACCTTGCCGTTCAGCACCTGCACGTTGAAGGGCGAGTACCCGCGTGGCAGCGACCGATCCTGGAAGTTCCCGGGCGTGATGATGCGCTGGTACGTCCCGTTGTAGACGTCGACCGTCCCGGCGGAGAAGTCCGCCGCGTAGAGACGGGATCCGCCCGGCGCTGCGGCGATCGCGAGCCCGGTGAAGACGGCGCCCGGCGTGACGACGGCGTCCTGGGCATTCGTGGACGGGGCAGGCGCCGGGACGTTGGGAGCCCAGCCGGTCAGATGTCCGGTCGCGCCGACGAAGATGAAGCGGGCCGGAGCGCTCGAGCCGTCGGCGCCGTGGACGACGAAGTCCGTCGTGGGGTTGGCGACCTGGCCGGTCGGTGCGCCGCCGGGGATGGTGACGACCAGCGGATTGACGGTCTGGGTGCCGCCGTGGATGCCGCCCGCATAGAGGGTCGTCGTCCCGGTGCCGTTGTTCGAGACCCACATCGGCGACGTGGGTCCGTAGGAGACGCCCCATGGGTTGACCAGGTGGGGATCCGTGACCTGCGCCTTGCCCGCCACGTCGGCCACGAGGTTCGTCTGCTGATACGTGCTCTGGCGGTTCTGTTGGCCGTGCTGCTTGCCCTGATGCGTGCCGCCGGGTCCGTCGGCCGCCGTGGCGGGACCGCCCGTTCCCATCAGCGCGAGGCCCAAGGCGCTCACCAGCGCAATCCCGGCCAGTCGTCCACGTCTGCTGTTCATGTCCCGCTCCTCGCCATCGAGTCCCCGCTGACATCTGGGGAACACGCAGCGGGGCTGAGGTCGGTTCAGATCTCTTCCAGTCCTGGCCACGAATGGGTGACGGTTGGGATCGGAGTGACCTGCTGAGGCAAGAGTGTCGGCGCCGGGACTCCGAACCTGCTGTCCCCTCACCGAGTGATCGCAAATGAACCGAATGCGGCGCTCGAACGGTGCAATTGCGATCAGTCGGTGCCTGCGGGCGCTAGAAGTTCAGGCCTGATCCCGGTGCAGCAGGCGAGCGGTCGATCTCGCGGTAGTTCGTGAGCACGATCCCACGCCGTTCGACCACCTCGCGCACCAGCGGGCTCTTCCACGCCACCACATTCGCCGAGCGATCGGCGGCCACGTCCTCGTAGCCGGGATGTCCGAAAGCCCGGATCTCCGGATCGTCGGTGGCCGCGTGGTCGATGTGCAACCACAGACCGGGCTCGAGTGTCTCCAAGCGGGCAGCGAGATTCGCGGCCTTCACCTCACCGGAGTCACTGCCCTGGTAGACCATGCCCACCCACTGGATTCCGAGATCGAAGGGCGTGACGAGCCCGTACTCCGCCGTGAGCCGTGACGTGAGGTCGCCCACGGACGGATCGACGCTCGTGAAGAGCATGTGCGGCCAGGTGTAGGTGGCCTGCGGCAGATGCCGCAACGCCAACTCGAGCTGCGCGCGGAGTTCCTGCTCGATCTGCTCGAGGGTCCACGGGCTCTCCTCGATGCTCGCGCCGGGCCCGAACCCTTCGCGCGGATGCACCGCCGGCTGGAAGAAACCGTCTGCGTCGACGAGGCCGGGCACGTGGGTGAGAGGCCGCCACTTGACGTTGGTCCACTCACTCGTGAGCGCGAGATGGACGCCTACGTCGAGCCGCGGATTGTCGTTGATCATCCGCACCGCCTCGGGGAACCACGCACCGGGGACGATGACGTTGGTCGTCGTGAGGATCCCGTTCTGGTGGGCATCGATGGTGGCGACGTTGACTCCGTGACCGGCGCCCATGTCGTCGCCCTTGACGATGAGGCGGATCGTGTCGGCGGCCTGGGCGTCCGTCGAGTAGTTGGGACCGGTGTAGGTCACGAGACTCCTTGGTTCGGTCAGTTGGCGATCGTCAGGAAGACGACGAGGACGAGCACTTCGACGACGAGAAGAACGACCGAGAAGCGGAACGCCGTCTGACGACCGGCGATGTGACGAGCATTGGACCCGATGCCCGCGATCATCGCGGTCACCTCGGACTCGCGGATCTCCACCTCGGTCGTGCCTGTGCTCCGGAGTTCGACGATCTTCGCCGGATCGGGGCCGAAGTGCCACCGATCGACGGGCCACAGCACATAGAGGACGAGAGCGGCCATCGCGACGAGTACCCCGAGCAGCACCCAGGCGCCGCCGGCCGGAAAGACCGCGCCGTTGCGCGAGTCGACGTTGATGAGCCCGAGTCCAGCGGCGAAGGACGTGAGCAGGGCCGCAACGGTCAAGACGGTGCTGGCGCGGGTGCGCACGTTGCCGAGCGTCACGTCCTGGCTCTGCAGAACATCCTTTGCCGCGTCGTAGGCGAGCGTGATGCGGACGTCGCTCGGATCGGACACGCCGCGAGCCTAGGGCAACGACCGTCTCTGGAATTTGGTGCGGTCGCCGCCACAACGCGTTATGGTCAAGTCACTTGTCACGTAAGGAGCCGTCATTGCCGGACGTTTCGAGTCATAATCGGTCGCGTCCGGACGGCGTCGCTCCGGCACTCGGTCGCCTCGCCTCGCCGGCCTTCGCCGCTGAGTGCCCGTGAAGCTCGTGTGCCCGCGTCATCCTCAGCGCCATTGCCGTTCCCGCGACCGGTCTCGACCGCACCGACGTCGGCGAGTGCCGCCGCGGGTGCCTGTTCGATCACCGGGTTCTGCCCTCGCTCGCGTCGCTGTCGGCGTGACACCCCGTGCAGGTCGCGCCTTCACGGTCGCGACGAGCGGATGCGTAGGTCGGTCTATTGGAACCTGCTGAGGCCAGTACGTCGTTCTACGTCTTCACCGATGCATCGTCAGCAGATCTTCTGCTCCGTACGACGAACTCCGACGCTGGCCGCTAGCACGTCCTGGCCGGACGGTCGACAACGACGACTGCGTCACCCGACGAAACGGTCTTCACCAACGGCTTCAGCGTACAGCGCCTCACTGGTTGGCAGAGCAAGACGTTTAACGCCTCGCCCGAACCGGTGACCAAGGGCAAGAGCATCACGGTCAAGGGCCGTCTTCGCATCGCCGACTGGACGAAGGACGCGTACGTCGGTGCTGCGTCCAGGACCGCGAGCATCCAGTTCAAGGCCACTGGCGCCAAGTCGTACGCGACCGTCAAGACGGTCAAGACCGACAAGGCCGGCTGGATCAACACGAAAGTGACCGCCAAGAAGTCGGGAAGCTGGCGTGCCGTCTACTCCGGCAGCAGCATCGCCGCCTCTGCCATCAGCGTCGGCGACGCAGTGAAGGTCCGCAGCTGAGGCGATCGGCAGTGCCGGTCGAAGCAGCCGAAAGTCACTCTCAGCAAACGTTTAGGGTCGATCCGCCATACTTATCTCACCGACGGTCACCGGGAACCGACGCGAGCATCTGATCTTCTTCTGCCCGGGCATCCAGCTGAAACAGGAGAATTCATGACCTTGCGCGTCCCTGCCGTTCTGCTCAGCGTCGCGGTCGTCCTGACCACCGGCCTGATCGTGGCACCGGCTGCGCAAGCCGCACCGAAGGCGAAGTCCTACAAGAACTGCACCGCGCTCAACAAGGTCTATCCGCACGGCGTCGGTCGTTCTGGGGCTCGTGACCACACCTCCTCCAGCAAGCGCGTCACGAACTTCAAGGTGAGCACGAAGGTCTACAACCTGAACAACGGTCCGCGACAGGGCGCGCAGTACGACCTCGACCGTGACAACGACGGGATCGCCTGCGAGAAGGCCTGAACGACCGGCCCGCCTGGCCGCCGGGCCACCCCTAGCCGGCAGAAGCGCCGCGTCCCACCGCCCTGGGATCGCGGCGCTTCTGTCATCTGTCCTCTCCGCGCCAACCGCATACCGCCAGCAGCCGCAGTCAGGACACCGCTTCGCTCCGGTCGCCGATGAACTCCGCCACGTCGTCCAGCGACAGCCCGAGCACGTCGGCCAGCGCGACCACCGTGAAGAAGGACGGCGTCGAGATACGCCCGGTCTCGATCTTGCGGAGGGTCTCCACCGACATGCCCGCCGCGACCGCCACGGCTCCGATGCTGGCCGAGCCACGAGCCTCGCGAAGCAGCGCACCGAGGCGATGTCCTCGTTCGACCTCGCCTGGCGTCAACGGCACTCTCACCATGTCGCCAGATACTAATACCGGTATTAGTATTCGTGCATGATCGAGATCAAGACTCCTCGCCAGATCGCCGTCCTCCGTGAAGCCGGCCGCGTGGTCGCCCAGGCTCTGGCTGCCGTGCGCGCGGCTGCCGAGGTCGGCGTCTCGCTCCGCGAGCTCGACCACGTAGCCGCGACTGTGATCGCCGATGCCGGCGCCACCCCAGCGTTTCTCGACTACCGGCCGGTTGGGGTGCCGGTGCCCTTCCCCGGCGTGATCTGCGCGAGCGTGAACGACCAGGTCGTCCACGGGATCCCCGGGGACCGGCGACTGGTCGACGGCGACCTCCTCTCGATCGACTGCGGTGCCTTCGTCGGCGGCTGGTGCGGTGACGCGGCGATCAGCTTCGTCGTCGGCGACGCCGACCAGGACGATCTGACCCTCATCGCCGACACCGACGCGGCGCTCGCCCGCGGCATCGCCGCCGCCGTCCCCGGGGCTCGGCTCGGCGACGTCGGTCATGCCATCGGCGCTCCGGCCAGAGCCGCCGGTTACGGGTTGCTCGCGGACTACGGCGGCCATGGCGTCGGTCGGTCCATGCACGAAGATCCGCACGTCCCCAACGAGGCCAGGCCGGGGCGGGGGTACCAGTTGCGCCCGGGCCTCGTCATCGCCATCGAGCCGATGCTGATCCTGGGCGGCGTCGACGACTACGTCACCGAACCCGACGGCTGGACGCTGCGATCGGCGAACGGCCGGCGAGCGGCGCACAGCGAGCACACGATCGCGATCACCGAGGACGGTCCGCTCGTGCTCACAGCACTGTGACCGAGGCCGGCCGGTGCCGGAACCGGCGGCCCTCCGCTAAGCGCCGCTTCGTCACGGTGATCGTCCAGATCGATCCGAGCGGACGAAGGCCGAGCTTGGCCGCCACACGCCGGGAGGCTCTGTTGTCCGACGACGTGCTGTAGAACAACGTGCGCCCGCGGAGCTCGGGGATCGCCGCCCACGCCGCGGTCACCGCGGGTGCCAGGCCTTGTCGCTGAAAGTCCGTGTGGGTGCGCACGCCCGCTTCGGCGCCGGCCGGCGTCAACCGGGCCGCGTGGCACAGCGCGGCGACACAGCCGCCGCGGCCGGCGTCCCCAGCCACGACCACGGCCCACGGGCCGAGGCGGCCGGCGACCAGGTCGGCCCACTCCTCGACCTCCCACTCGGCGGGCCGGATGCGGCCGAGGCGGTCGAGCTCTCCGGTCGTGGCGTCGTGGGAGCGAATGAGCTCGCCGTCACCGATCGGCCACGACGGGAGTTCGTGCGGCAACAGGAATCCCGGCCCGGACCGCACGTCGACCTCACCCGCCGAGGCGAGCACGGCTCGACAGGCTGTCCAACGCCTGCGGTGGCTCGGCCGGATCGCGGTCGGGCGCCGAATCCGTGACGATCGTCCTCGATCCGAGCCGCGAGACTGTCGTCGAGGTCGGACCCGAATCGGACCCCCAGGCCGTCGCGCGCCACGGCGATCGCGACCTGCGGCCAGCTGTATCGATCGCCGGTGAATCGCCCGCGCGGGTCGACCTCGTACTGGGTCGCCGTCTCCAGCAGCAGGAGTTCGAGATCGGAGCGCGCGGGCTCGAGCACGACCGTCAGCGCGTGCCGGAGGTGCCGGTGCCCTTGCGGGAGGACTCGTCGCCGGCCCCGTGGTCATCGTCGTCGTCGTCGCGGCGCCGCAGTGACGGCAGCCGGTAGGTCCAGCCGAAGGCGGCCGCGACCAGCGCGAACACGAGCGCGACCCACAGCCACGGGCCGGTGTAGGAGTCGCTTCGGAAGAGGTTCACCACCAGCGCGACCAGGATCACCGCACAGATCGCGGTGACGAGTGCCTTGAACCACGCCGGTGGCCGACGAAGCCTCTCGACGAACTCCCGCATGGATCCTCCTGAACGACCGTGGGGCTCGACCCTAGCCGCGTCACCGGCATCGGCGCCCTTGACGCGTACCAGGCGTCGGCGGCCAGACTTGGCCCATGCTGAGTGAGCCCTCGATCCAGGACCGTCCGGCCGCGCCCACCCTCGGGATCGGCGTGCGCGCTCACATCTCGAAGCTCGCCGAGGTGCTGCCACCGCTGTTCCCCGAGCTCTTCGGCTGGCTGGCGGCCCACGACATCGCGAACTCCGGTCCGCCGTTCGTCCGCTACTACTCGATGGCGATGGAGGGCGAACTCGACGTCGAGGTCGGCGTCGCCGTCGCCACCGAGCACCCCGGCGACGACCGTGTCCACCCCGGTGCGATCGAGGCCGGTCGATACGCCGCGCTCGTCCAGACGGGTCCGCCGGACCAGGTGGCCGTCGGGAACGCCGCCCTCCAGCAATGGGGTTCAGAACACGGTCTCCTCTGGAAGATGGAGCACGGCCGGTGGGCGGGGAGGTTCGAGTTCTCGTTGCTCAGCCCGGCCGAGCAGCCCGATGTGAACCTCTGGGAGACCGAGATCGCCTACCTCATCCAGTAGCTCACCGCGCATCCATGAGCACTCTGCGTAATGAACGTGACCTGAGATGTCGCTGAGGACACGCGCAAGGTCACGCATTGTGGAGAAATACCTGCTCAAAACGGACTAATGAGGGTAAGGTGACGTCTCGTCCCCGGGGAGCTGCGAGGTGCCGTGTCCGATCGCGTCGAGTTCGATGTGCTCCGTCGCGTCGCCCTGCTCAGCGCCCGCATCAACGGCGGGCGCGACCTCCGGGGGACGCTTCGAGCGGTGACCGACGGCGTCGTCGACGTGCTCGGACTGGAGTGGGCCACGCTGAGCTATCGCACCAACGACGGCGACTTCGAGGTCCTCGCCGTGAGCGGCCCGACCCTGGTCCGCCAGCGTTACGACGGCCTCGTGATGCCCCGGCTCGAGATGCACGAGCTGCTGGATCAGGCGGAACCGTGGGACGGGTTGCGGTTCCGCCCCGCGGGTGGCCTGCACCGTGACGGTTCCCTTCTGGCCCCCCTGCACTCGTCGAACGGCGAGGTGATCGGTGTTCTCGCCGTTCCGCTGCCGCCGGCTCTGCGCGACCCGGCACTACAGCTGCGTGAACTGCTGTCGCTGTTCGCGGTCCAGGCCGGTTTGGCCATCGACAATCTGCGGCTCCGCGAGGCGCTGCGGGCCGAGCAGCTCGAAGTGCGCCGCGAGCGCGCTCGCCTCCGGGCGAGCGAGGCGGCCATGCGATTCTCGTTCGCCCAGTCGGCCGACGGCATGGCCCGGGTCGGCCTCGTGGGAGCCGAGTCGAGGCGCTTCCTCGACGTGAACGACGCGTTCTGCGAACTCACCGGCCGCTCGCGTGCCGAGCTCCTCGGCGGTAGCTGGCCGATGCTGCTGCGCCCCGAGAACGTCGAGCACGGCCACCGCATCGTCGGGCAGTTCGTCGACGGCACCCGCCTGAACTACCGGACCGACGTTCCGATCGACCGACCCGACGGCACCACCGTCTGGCTGACGCTCGTGCAGAACCGCGTCGACGCCGAAGGCGAGCTGCCGCCTTTCCTGCTGGTCCACGCCGAGGACATCAGTGACCGCCGGTTCCGCGAACAGGAGCTCCGTCGCCGGGCGCACTACGACGACCTGACGGGTCTGGCCAACCGGCGCACCCTGCTACAGGCGCTCGACGGAGTCGTCGCACACGCCCGCACCGGTCACCAGACGAGTGCCCTGCTCTTCTGCGACCTCAACCGCTTCAAGCCGATCAACGACCGGTTCGGTCACGCGGCCGGCGACCAGGCGCTGCGGGAGGTCGCCGAACGTCTCGCGACCCTGGTGCGGAGCGACGACGTCGTCGGCCGGTTGGGCGGCGACGAGTTCCTCGTGATCGCCAAGGATCTGACGCGCGACGACGCCGAAGACATGGCGGACCGGATCCGGCTCGACCTGATGCGGCCCCTCACGTCCGTCCCCGCATCCATCGGCGTCAGCATCGGCGTCGTGGGCATCGACCGGGAGGACGAGCCCGTCGACGTCCTCCTCCAACGTGCCGACGACGCGATGTACGCCGAGAAGCTCACCCTGCGCGCAGCGTCGTAGCACGGGCCAGCCGTCCGTCGCGGATCCCCGTCACGGCTGAACTCCCTGTACACGAACGTCGTGCCGACCGAGGCGCCGCTGATACCGGCTCGTGGCGCGGACGAGGCCCAGGAGAATCACGTTCGCCAGCACGACGAAGTACCCGGCGAACTGCTCGTCGAGCAGCCGTAGGACCTGCACGACGAGAAGGCTCACGAGCAGCGAGGCGTCGGCGAATGCCAACCCCGTCATCACCGAACGCCGGACCCGGGCGACCAGCGCGAGCAGTGCCAGGACCAGCGCGACCACCGCGGCGCCGAGGTAGAGCCAGGACCGCAGCGACGGCTGGTCGAGCACGCGCTGGATCGGCCCGACGAGCGAGAGCGCGGTGAATGCGACGACCAGCGCGGTCACGATCGGCTCGAGCCAGCGGATGCGAGCCGAGTCGTCCACCAGCCGGCGTGCCCGCCGGTAGGACCGTTCGAGCCAGGAGGAGTCGGTGGGGTCGACGTCCAGGGTGGCGAGCAGCGTGCGCAGGGGGTCGACGAGCGGCTCGCCTCGACCGGCCTGGTCGAGGAGCTCGCCGGCCCGTTCGCGTTCGCTCGGATCGAGGTCGTGCGCAGCCGACTCCTTCAACAATTCCACCGCGTTGACGACGAGCTCGCGGTCGGTGAAGGCGTGCCGTAGGACGGCGTACCTCACCACCACGTACATGGCGACGAAGGTGACGTAGATGATCGCGGCGACCGGTGAATAGAAGTAGTCGTTGTCGCCGGTCACGAACTTGCCGACCTCGTCGATGAAGAGGCCGAAGCCGACGCCGGCGAGCACTGTCGCGCCGGTGCGAGCGGCACGCGAGAGGAACAGCATGAACACCAGCAGCCCGAGGAGCATGAGCAGTCCGCCCCAGATCAGATGGGCGAAGTGCAGCCCTCCGCCGCCGATCTGCGGATAGCCAGTGAGGACGAGGAAGATCCTCGTGAGAGCGACGGCAGCTACCGCGCAGACGATGAAGAGCTCGAATCGCTCCGGCCCGTCCGCGTCGCGGATCGGCAGGTGAGCGACGAGCCCGCCGGTTACGCTCTCGGCCTGCTCGGCGGCGCCGGCTGTCGGCTGGGTAGGTGGCTCTGCTGGGGACACGACGGCCATCATCGCCCACCCGATCCCGCCGACGGCCGGCCCGAGACCAACGACCGGAGGTGCGGATGTCGTCGTCTGGAGCGTCATTCCGGCCACCGCCAGCCGCCGCCGGCGGCGCGAGTCCCGTCGGCCCGGTACGACCGGCCGAACGAGCGCCCACTCCGGACCTCTCACGGGGCCTCGCCCTTCTCGGCATCGCCCTGGCCAACAGCGTCGTCCTACTGTGGGGCGAGCCGCTCGGCCCGGGTTCGCGGCCGGTCGATGCCTCGACACTCGATCACGCTGTCGATGTCGTCCTCACGCTCCTCGTCGACAACCGGGCAATCTGCCTGTTCTCGCTGTTGTTCGGCTACGGCATGGCCGTGATCCTCCGTCGCCAGGACGCGGCCGGCATGCGGCACTCCGAGACGCTTCTCCTGTTGACCAGGCGGAACCTCGGCCTGATGACACTCGGCTTCCTGCAAGCGTGGTTGCTCTTCGAGGGCGACATCCTGGCCACGTACGGGCTGCTCGGATTCGTCCTGCTGCTGGTCCTGCGAATTCCGGATCGCGCCCTGCTCGTCCTGGCCGGCCTGTTCTCGCTGGCGCTGGCCTGGCTGGACAGCAACGACGGGGCGACCTCCACCGCAGCCGGCTCGGAGGATGTCGCAGCCCTGGCCAGCTCGGTGGCCGACCCCGCCGCCGCCATGCTCACGCGGCTCTGGGACTGGGGCCTGCAGCTCCTCTTCACCCCGATCTTCGCGATCGGGCTCGTGGCCCCGATGCTCATCGGCATCGTGCTGGCTCGGCGGTGCGTGCTCGAGCGACCGACGGAACACCGTGAGCTGCTGACCCGCCTCGCGGTGGTCGGGATCCCGGTCAGTGTGGTGGGCGCGATCCCGTTCGCGATCGCGGTGGGCACCGGCGGCACCGTGCTCGGCGCGCATGCCTCCTGGTGGGCTGCCCTCCAAGGGTGGACGGGCCTTCTCGGCGGAATCGGTTACGTCGCCGCGATCGCGCTGTGGGTCGTCCAGGGGACCGACGGCGACCTCCGGCATCGGCGCCCCCGAGGGACGATCGGTCGAGCGATCGAGGCCACCGGCGAGCGGTCGGCCAGCGCGTACCTCACCCAGGCGTTGCTGCTGGTGCCGATCCTGGCGCCATGGGGTGTCGGGCTCGGCGGCCGGATCGGATCTACGGAGGTGGCGCTGCTCGCGATCGCCGTGTGGGCGCTCACCGTCGTGGGTTGCGCGGTCCTGAGCGCGTTCGAAGCTCGGGGACCGGCCGAGGCGTTCCTGCGGCGGGTGACCTACGGGCGGCGCACGAGCATCGACGGGCGGAGTCGTGTCACACAGAGTGCGACTGAATAGGCGCGGGACGTGCCGAGCCCAGCCGAAGCGGTCCGTGAGTTCCATCTGACCTTCGACCTCGGTCACCGCGACGTCCCGACGCTCGCGCCGTGCGGGCTGGCCGCGCTGCGGCAGCGGCTGCTGGTCGAGGAGGCCACCGAAGCTCGACGCCGACGGTCGCCCTGTCCACCGCAGCGACGCAAGGTCGTCAAGAGCTCGCTCTACCGGCCGCCCGATGTAGCCGCAGTTCTCGGCCCGGGCTGAGGGGGCGCACTGTCGGTCGGCTGTGCGACGTTGGGCGCATGCAGACGGTGTACGAGGCAGCGGGCGGGGCCGAGGGCATGCAGCGGCTGGCGCACGCCTGGCACGTGCGGGTGATGTCCGACGAGGTCGTCGCCCATGCGTTCAGCCACGGGTTCCGCTCCGATCACAGCGAGCGCCTCGCGGCGTACTGGGCCGAGGCGCTCGGCGGTCCATCGACGTATTCGGACCAGTACGGCGACGAGTCCACGGTCGTCGCGTTGCACAGCGGGAACGGTCCGCACGAGGAGATGGACCGTCGCGCGATCGCATGCTTCGACCAGGCGATGGTCGACGTCGGCCTCGGCGACGAACGTCTGCGCGGAGTGCTCCACGAGTACTTTGCGTGGGCCACGACCACGACGATGTCGCGCTATCACGAGTCCGTCGCCGACGTCCCGGAGGGCCTGTCGATTCCGCACTGGACGTGGGACGGACTCGTCGGCGGGACGGGTCCAGTCGCGCCCTGACCTGCCGCGTCACCGTTCACCCACGTTGGTAGCACCGTCCACGCGTTCGTATGACCGCCTACAGCCATACGCCGACCGCAACCGCCATACCGACAGCAGACGGCACTACCGACAAACCCGACGGTCGGACGGACCTCAGGCGTCGGTGCCGGTTCTGCGGGCTCGGATCTCGTGGCCGCGTGAGGTGAGGCATCGACCGGAGGCCAGGTCGAACTGCCAGCCGTGCAGGTTGCACGTCAGCACGTCCCCGTCCGTCGTCCCGAACTTCTTCAGGTCGGCATGCAGGTGCGGGCACCGTCGCTGGACGATCCAGTCGCTGAGGGCGATGTCCTCACCCGTATCCCCCTGCTCGGAGTACCAGTTCTCGACGTAGTCGATTCGTTCCTCGGACAGGCACTTGAAGAAGGTGTAGAGGTACTCGTTGAACTTCCCGACCCGGCCGGCCGCGAAGCGCAGCGAGAGGAACAGGCTGTTCGACCAGTCGATCTCGCCGTCGCGCAGGTTCGTCGCCACGAGGTCCGCCGACGTCGCGTACCAGTACCGCACCTTCTCGTCCTCGTAGTGCCGTACCTCCGCGGCCGGGAAGTCGACCACGAGGTCGAGCGACCCGATCGTGAACCGGACGGGCGCCCCGATCGACTCCGACAGGAACGGCGCCCGCTTCATCAGCGGCTCCCACCAGGCCTTCAACTGCTCGAACATGTCGTCCGGCACCGGCGCGCGGGTCGCCTTCTCCGCCAGCACCTCGTGGCCCCGTGCGGCCTGGAAGTCCCGCAGGTACGACCACTTGTCGCCGAACATGCGGGCGATCTCGGCGTCGTCGAACAGCGTCTGGGTCGCGGTGCAGCCGCCGTGGTCGAGGTCGATCACGGTCCCGGGCAGGAAGAGATGACCGGCCGTGTCCGGGCGGCTGATCGCGAGCTCGTCGAGGAACTGTCGCTGATCCGTGAAGATCGAGGTGTCGTCGGTGCCGTAGCCGTTCCAGCCGAAGAGCTCCTCGTCGAGGAAGCACGGCGGCCCCGCCATCGGGAAGACGTTCGGTGATCCGACCTGGTCGATGTAGAACAGCGTGCGGTCGCTCTGGGACTTGCGCTTGAGCTCGGCGAACCGCTGTTTCGCCTGCTCGGGCAGGTCGTAGACCATCGGCCACCAGATCGCCCCGGAGAACTGGGTGAAGTAGGCGTCGATCTCCCCGAACGCCCGGATCTTCTCGACGTCCAGCGGATGCGAGTCGTTCTGGTTCAACAGCACGGCCGTCCCGTCGTCGAGCGACAACGCCGAATCGCCGATCGGGCCGTCGCCGGGGCCACGCAGGGGGGTGATCATCATCCGGAGCCCGTCGCGCTCGAACTCCTCGCCCGCCCGGGTGTAGAGGATGTTCGTGAAGCCCAGGTCACGAAGGTCGGTCTCGAGTTCAGCGGTCGGGTACTCGGGCAACAGCACCGTGATGTCCCTGCGGACGTGACGAGTCAGCAGCGCCGGGTCGAAGTGGTCCTTGTGACGGTGGCTCACGTAGAGGTAGTCGGCCTGTCCGAACCGCTCCCAGTCGAGGCCGCGGTTGTCCGGGAACGGGAACCAGGAGCCGAAGAACGCCGGGTTCACCCAGGGATCGCACAGGATCGAGCCACCTCGGGTCTCCACGAACATCCCGGCATGACCCAGGCCCGTCACTCGCACGATCGCGTTCTCCCTCGGTGCTGCGTGCTGGCCCGGCAGAGCCCTCGTCGCCCGTCATCGTAAGGTGCCGGGGCCAGAGCCTCAGCGCAGAAGGGACCGGCCCGCGGCGACATCGTCGAGATGCCGCGCTGACCAGTCGATGAGACCCTCGTCCATGGAGTAGTACAGGGCGTAGAACACGCGGTAGGTCTCCATCACCTCGACGAGCCTCTCACCGAGCCGACCACCGCATCGCTCGACCGCCCGCGTGGCCAAGGCGCCCCGCTCGGTGATCGTGACGTCGCTGTCCAGGTCGGCCATCACCACCGCGCCGGCCACGTCGAGGAGCGGGTCGCCGAACAGCGAGTGGCTGGCGAAGTCGAGGACGCCGGTGATCCGGTAGCCGCCGGAGGCATCGACCGCCAGGACGTTGCCGGGGAAGTAGTCGACGTGCACCAGCTGCGGTGGGCCGTCGTAGGCATCCTCGAGCTCGGCGTGGAAGCGCTCGAGTACGGCGTCGAACGCCTCGACCTTCGCCGCCACCCGGGCCCGCAGCCCGGCCGGGCTGACCTCCAGCCGAGCGCGCAGGCACTCGGCCCAGGTCGGGTACGTGTGACCCCCGATCAGCGTGCCGTACGTGGGCGCGCCGTCGATCGCACCGATGCGCGCGGAGGCATCCAGATAGCCGGCGAGCAATTCGCTGCGCCGATCGGCCGGGGCGTCTCGTAGGAGCCGCCCGACCTCGACGCCCGGTATCCGCCGCAGGATCTGCCAGTGCACTCCATGGGTGGTGGCGTCGTCGAGCACGGTCGGGAGGTCGAACCCGAGTGTGGCGGTCCCGGGTTGCTCGGCCCACCGCCGGTAGACGCGGGTGAGCTCGTCGTCGAGCGGGCCGGCCACTCCGTGCATGATCCGCACGACCCGGGTGTCGTCGAGGGCGTAGACGGTGGCCTCACTGCCGGCGCCGAGCCGGGTGCCGTCGGCGCCGAGCCCGGCCAGCACGAAGCGGTGCTGCTCCACGAGGTCGGTCATCGTGCACCCACCCACCGGTCGGTCCAGGCGTCGATCGCCGTGAGGATGCGGCCGTCGACCTCACCGGCTGCCGTGCGCGGCTCCCAGTCCCGGCGCATCGCCTCGCCGGCGGCCGCGTAGAAGGGCGCCAACTCGTGCTCGTCCGGCATCGGCAGGATCTCGGCATATCCCTGTGCCCACAGGCCGGCGACCAGCTCGGCGGCCTGTTCCACCCGCGTGGCGTCGTCCGGAGCGAACACCGCCGCGAGGGCGAACAGGCCGCGCGTCCGGGCGAGGTCGAGACGCCGGTCGCCGATCGCGGTGTTCGCCCAGTCGACGATCCCGGTGACCGTGCTGCCGTCGTCGAGAACGTTGAGGGGGTGGAAGTCCAGATGCAGGAGCGCGGGCTGTCCGGCCGCCGCCACCCGCGGAAGAGCCCGGCCGACCGCCCGCAGCTCCGCCACCTCGTCGGCATCGAGCACGCTCGCATGCAGCTGCGCGTGTGCTCGCCCGAACCGGCGGGCCACCGCGACCTGCTCGTCCCCTTCGGTCGTGCTGAGCACGTCCCAGACGGTGCGACCCGGGCACCAGGTGGTCACGGCGACGGATCGACCACACCAGGCACCGGCCACGACGAGCTCGGGAACCGGCACGCCGACCCGACCGGCGATCCGCAGGGCGACGAGTTCACGCTCGGCGGTCGTGCTGTCGAGGCGATGCAGGCGCAGCGCGAGCGGCCGGCCGTCCACGACCACCCGCCAGACCGTGGCCTCGGCACCCGGCATCGGGACGACGTCGGTGGCGGGCGGGAGGCCGACCGCGGCCAGCACCGCGTTCGGATCGACGCTCTGATGGTCGGGCATCGGCCCAGCTTGGCAGAAGCCCGTACCGCCGGCCGGGCAGAAGTCCCGATCGGTCCCGGGCCATGCGCTCGACCGGCCCTCGCGTCGCAGTTCTGCCTGGCCGGCGGTACACCGCGAACCAACCTGACCGAGCGCCGGCGCTGCGTAGGCTGACGCCATGGAGAGCCTGGCCTTCTGGCGACGACCCGAGCCGGACTGGGTACGACCGGCCCCGGGACCCGCCGGCTATCGGCGCGACGCCGAGTACGCGATCGGCCTCGCCCTCCTCGGCCTGGTGCTCACCCTCACCGCCCGGGCGATGGGCGCCGAGCCGTACGGCCACGTCGCCGACACCTGGGTGCAGATCGTGGTCGTGCTCGCGGCCGCCCTCCCGCTCGCACTCCGCCGCCGGTACCCCGAGCTCATCGCCGTCTGGGAGGCGCTGGCGCTCTTCTTCTGGCAGCGCCTCGGCCTGTCGGAGGCTCTCAGCGTCAACATCTACGTGTTCGTGGCCCTCTTCACCCTCGGCGCCTGGGGTCGTCACCGGATGCGGGCCGACGTCGTCCGGCTGCTGGTCTTCCTGGCCATGTTCGTCTGGCTGGCCACCGCGTTCGGCTTCAGCTTCGCCTCCGACCAGCCGTTCCCCGGCTCGCCACCACCGAGTTTCCTCTCGCCCTGGATCGCCAACGCGACCTACACGCTCATCGTCAACGTCGTGTACTTCGGAGCCGCGTGGTTCTTCGGCAACCGGGCCTGGACGTCCGCGCTGCGCGACCACGACCTGGCCGAGCGCACGGCCTCACTCGAGACCGAGCGCGCGGCCAACGCCCGTGCTGCCGTCGTGGGCGAACGCGTACGGATCGCCCGGGAACTCCACGACGTCATCGCCCACAGCGTGTCCCTCATGGGCGTCCAGGCTGCGGCCGCGCGCCGCAGCCTCGAACGCGATCCCGCGCTGGCCAGCGACTTCCTGGCCGCGGTCGAGAACACGGCCCGGAACACCGTCGCCGAACTCTCCGGGCTGCTCGGGGTCCTCCGCTCCGACGGGCCGGACGGCCCCGACTCCGACACCGCCCTGGAGACCGCCGGTGGCACGGTCGGCATCGGTCAACTCGACGACCTGGTCCGCGCGGCCCGCGAAGCCGGGTTGGCAGCTCACCGCACGGTGGTCGGAGAGCCGTTCGAGCTCGGCCAGGCCGTCTCGGTGTCGCTCTACCGGGTCGCTCAGGAGGCCGTGACGAACACGATCAGGCACGCCCGGGCGAGCAAGGTCGACCTGCGACTCCGCTACCTGCGCTCGGACACCGGCGAACCCTCGTCCATCGAGCTCGAGGTCGTGGACGACGGTCTGCCTGCCGTGGCCAGTACCCGGGGCAGCGGTCTCGGGCACGTCGGCATGGACGAGCGCGTCACCCTGCACGGCGGGGAACTCGTCATCGGCCGCCGCACCACGACCCGCGGGTACCGCGTCCTGGCCCGGATCCCGGCCTCCACCTCGGTCGACCGACCGTGCCCGACCGGCAGTCCGGATGCGACACAGGCCGAGCCAGCTCCCTCCACGGCGAACGCGTGAGCGGCCCGATCCGGGTCCTGCTCGCCGACGACCATCAGCTCGTGCGTGCCGGCTTCCGCGTCATCCTCTCGACCGAGGACGACCTGGAGGTGGTCGGTGAGGCGAGCAACGGCCGGGAGGCGATCGAGCTGGTGGCCACCACCGCGCCCGACGTCGTGCTGATGGACGTCCAGATGCCGGGCCTGGACGGGCTCGAGGCGACCCGGGAGATCACCTCGAGCACCGACACCCGGGTGATCGTCCTGACCACCTTCGACAACGACGACTACCTCTTCACCGCGCTGCGAGCCGGAGCCAGCGGCTTCCTGCTCAAGAACGCGCGAGCCGAAGAGCTCGTCGACGCCGTGCGGCTGGTGGCCGCCGGTGATGCGCTGCTCTCCCCGTCCGTCACCGCGCGCGTCATCGCCCGGGCCACCCGGGGCTCGTCGGACGACACCCCGGCCGACATCCGACTCGACGGACCTCACCGATCGCGAGAACGAGGTCCTCATGCAGCTCGGCCGGGGTGCGTCGAACGCCGAGATCGCCCGTGAGCTGTTCGTCAGCGAGACGACGGTCAAGACCCATGTCTCGCGCATCCTGCTGAAGCTCGGCCTGCGCGATCGCACCGCCGCCGTGGTGTTCGCCTACGAGAACGGCCTCATCACCCCGGGCCGTGGCAGCGCGCCGGCCTGAGCCGAGGCGCTGAGCCGAGGCCGGTTCAGCTCAGCGTCACCGGCAGCTGGAGGTGCAGCGAGCGACCGCCGGCGAACCGCAGGGTGACCGGAATCGTGTCGCCGATCCGCAACGGTGCCGACAGCCCGCTCAGCAGCACCCGGTACCCGGCGGGCGCGAGGTCGACATTCCCCTGGCCGGCACCGGGATCGACGCCACGACCGGCGACGACCCGTTCGCCGGGTGCGCCGTGCAACTGGGCCGTCTTCGCCTTGGCGCTGGTGGCTCCCACCAACCTGGCCGGCGCGGAACCGTCGTTCACGATGGACATGTACGCAGAACTGGCCCACGCACCGTCGGCCTTCACCGACGGCACCACGTAGGCGCCCCCGACGTCGATGTCGCCCAGCTGACCGGTCGCGAGCGCGGCGGCCGCCGGGGTGTGGCCGCACGTGCACGCCGGACCCACGGGATCCAGCACGGCCGACGGTGACGGCGTCGGCCCTGCAGCAGCGACAGCCGCTCCGTCCGCGCCGGCTGCCGTGCCGCACCCGCTGGCGAGCGCCACGACGGCGACCGCGGCCAGCAGCCCGCTGCGCAGCTGCGCGCCCCGGCCGGCACGACCGACCCAGGGTCGTGCCGCAGCCCTCGCTGAGGGTCTGGCCATGGCAATCGGCTCCTCGAAGTGACGTCGCAGGTCAGGACGTCGGCTGCTGGTCGGGCATCTGGACGCGGGCCGGCTCGGCCGGGACGACCCTGGGCTCGCCGTCCACCAACTCGATCCGATCCTGCCACCGATCGTCCGGGTCCGGCGTCGGGACCGAACCGATCAACAGCTTGGTGTACGGATGCTGTGGATTGGTCAGCACGTCCTTGACCGTCCCGGTCTCGACGATCCGGCCGTTGTGGATCGTCATCATGCTGCCACCGACGTAGGCGACGGTGGACAGGTCGTGGGTGATGAACAGGGTCGTCATGCCGTACGTCTGCTGGAACTCGATCATGATGTCGAGGAAGTGGCGCCGGACCTGGGCATCGAGCATCGACACCGGCTCGTCGGCGATGACGAACGACGGTTGCAGCATGTGGATCCGGGCCAGCATGAGTCGTTGCCGCTGGCCGCCCGAGAGCTGGTGGGCGTAACGGCCGAGCACGTCGCCCGGGCGCAGCCGCACCGCCTCCAGCGACTTCTCGATCTGGGCCTGGCCGGCCGCCTTCCCCCGGACCAGCTTGAACTTCTTGATCGCCTTCCAGAACATCCGGTCGACCCGGTAGAACGGATTGAAGATCGCGTACGGGTCCTGGAAGACCGGCTGCACGTCGCGCCGGAACACCGAGTACTCCGCCCGGCTCAACTTCCTGATGTCGCGCCCGTAGTACGTCACCCGCCCGCTCGTCGGCTTCTGCAGCCCCAACAGGATCCGGGCGATCGTGGACTTCCCACTTCCGCTCGCCCCCACCAGCGAGGCGATCGTGGGCACGTCCGACACGAGTTCGAGCGAGGCCCGATCGACCGCGACCAACCGGTTCCCCGAGTGGCCGGGGAAGACCTGGGAGACGTCCTCGAGCCGCAACCGCTTCTCGCCTTCGACCATCAGGCCACCTCCTCGCGTACCTTGAGATCGGGGATCGACTTGATCAGGTCCTGCGTGTAGGGATCGCCCGGGTCCTTGAAGATCTGACGGACCGGACCCACCTCGACGATCTTGCCCTCGTTCATCACCGCGACCCGATCCACGAGCTGTGCGTGGACGCCCATGTCGTGCGTGATGACCATCATCGTCACGCCGAGACGATCCCGCAGCTCGGCCAGGTTCTGGATCACCACGCGTTGGATCGTCACGTCCAGCGCGGTCGTCGGCTCGTCCGCGATGAGCAGATCCGGACGCAGGGCCACCGCCATCGCGATGATGACCCGCTGTTTCATCCCACCCGACAGTTCGTGCGGGTACATGTCGGCGACCGCCGGGCTCAACCCGACCTCCCGGAGCAGGTCGGTGACGCGGTCGTTCAGCGCGTCGCTACGTTTCCCGGCCCGCCGCGCCCGGGCCGGCGGCAGCCCGTCGCTTCCGCCCGCGCTGGCCTGCCAGTCGTGCTGGAGCATCACGTCGGCGAACTGCGTCCGGATCTTCGCGACCGGGTTCAGCGAGTTCATCGATCCCTGCGGGAGATAGGCCAGGTGCTGCCAGCGCACCGCTCGCAGGGTGGATTCGTCGGCACCCAGGACGTCGAACGCCGAGCCGTCGCGAGCCTGGAAGTGGGCGGTCCCACCGGCCAGATAGCCCGGCAGCTTGAGCAGCCCCAGCACCGTCGTCGCCATCGTGCTCTTGCCGCAGCCGGACTGCCCGGCCACGCCGAGGATCTCCCCGCGATTCACCAGCAGGTCGACGCCGTCGACCGCGGTGACATCGCCGCTGACCGTCCGGTAGTTCACCGTCAGGTCACGAATGTCGAGGACCGCGTCGGAGTCAGCCACCTGCCACCTTCCTCAACCGCGGGTTGAAGGCCTCGTCCAGGCCGACATTGATCAGGTTCAGAGCGAAGAAGATGCCGGTCAGCAACAGGATCGGGGCGACGAAGATCGGCCAGGCGCCGAGACTGAGCGCGCCGTTCTGCACCGCCGAGTTGATCAGCAGGCCCAGGTCCTGGATGCCGCTCGGGCCGAGCCCGATCAGCTCCAGACCGACCAGCGCGAAGATCGTGTTGATGATCGCCAGCGCGAGGCCGAGTGCGATGTAGGGCAGCATGTTCGGCACCAGTTCGAACAGCACGATCTCGACGTCATTCTGCTTCGTCACCTTGGCCAGGTCGATGTAGGTCCGTGTCCGCAGACTGAGAACGTGCGACCGGATCACCCGGGCGGCGCCGGCCCAGCTGAAGATGGCGAGGATGACGCTCACCTGCAACAGGCTGATCGACGTCGCGAAGCCTGAGTAGGCGATCAGCAGGGGCAGTGTCGGAATCACCAGGAAGAGGTCCGTGGTGGTGGACAGCAAGGCGTCCAGCCAGCCGCCGCGATAGGCGGAGAAGAACGCCACCGCGATGCCGATGCCCGTGGACAGCACCCCGCCGACGAAGCCGATCTTCAGCGACGTCCAGAGCCCACTCACCACCATGGCGGCGACGTCCCGCCCAACCTGGTCGGTGCCGAGCAGGTGTTCACCACTGGGCATGAGCCAGCGAGGGGCGAAGCCGACCGCCATCGGGTCCTCGCCCTTCCCGATCGCATCGACGATCACGCCGTGCATCGCACCGATCACCATGATGACGATGAACAGGATCAGGCCGACGGTGAGGCGCACGTTCGTGCGCAGGGCATGCCCGACGCTGCGTAGTCGATCCACTGGCCCCCCTTACCGCGAGTATTTGATGCGTGGATCGAGCAGGGGCAGGATCAGGTCGACGATGAACACGGCGGTGATGACGACGAAGATCGAGATGTCGGTGATGCCCATGACCGTGTTCAGGTCCAACTGCTGGATCGCGGTCACGAGCAGAGAGCCCACCCCCGGGTAGTTGAACAACTGTTCGAGCAGGATGTTGCCGTTGAAGATGAAGCCGAACGAGATGAGCAAACCGGTGATCTGCGGCAGGTAGCAGTTCGGTAGTGCGTAGTGGCGCAGGATGAACCGGGACTTGAGCCCCTTGGCCCGAGCGAACGCCAGGTAGTCCTCACCGAGCACGGTCACCATCTGCTGTCGCATGCCCAGGAGACCGCCGAAGACCCCGACGATCACGATGGACAGGGCGGGCAGCGTCCCGTGGTAGATCACGCTGGAGATGAACTCCCAGTTGAAGCCCGGTTGCAGGTCCGACTCGTAGGCGTATCCGGTCGGGAAGAGCCCCCATCGCAGGGACAGGAAGAACAACAGCAGCAGACCGACGAAGTAGAACGGGATGTGCGAGGCCGCCACCGCGACGTAGGTCGCCGCTTCGGCGGTCTTGCTGTCCCGTCGCCACGCCACCAGCGCGCCCGCCACGACACCGATGAACCACCCGATGATGGTGGCGATCAGGAGCAACCCCACCGTCCACGGCAGCGCCCTGCCGATGACGTCCTGCGCCGGCTCCGGGTAGGACACCAGCGACGGTCCGAAGTTCTGGTGGAAGACCAACTGGTACATGTAGTGGCCGTACTGGCTCAGCAGACTGCCGTTGAGACCGAAGATCTCCTTGTAGTGCTCGATGACCGCCTCGCCCGCCTTCTGGTTGTAGGCGTAGTTCTGCTGGAGGTTCTCGATGTAGGCACCGATGGGGTCACCCGGGATGAGCCGGAAGAAGAAGAACGTGACCGTGATCGCCGCCCACAGCGTGATGACGTAGATGCCGAACCGTCGGATCACGTAGGCAGCCGTCGAATGCTTGGCCCACCACCGGCGCAGCGGGCCCCGGGGAGCCACGACGCGCGGTGCCTCCTCCAGGGTCAGACGAGTCGCGTCGCCGACGTCGTCCCGGGTGAGATCTTCCGTGCTCACTTGACCGTGGCTCCGGTCGGCTTCACCGCCCCGATCACGAACAGGAACTGCCCCCACCAGTTCGCCGGGACCTGGTACAGGTTGTCGTTCGTCGGCCAGTTCTCCCAGAACGTGGTGTTGAACTGGTGCGTGAACACGCTCTGGATGCTCGCGATGACCGGCAGATCCTTGTAGTAGGTCGCGAGTGCCTTGTCGAACAGAGGCTTCGCCGCTGCCGAGGACGGGTCGAGCACGGAGAGCTGGTCGATGGTCTTCGTGAACTCGGGGTCCTTGAGCCGCACATCGTTGCCCTCGTTGGCGTTCTTGCCGACCGGCACGAGATAAGCGTCGTTGAACTGGTTGTAGACCTGCCACGGGTCGTACACCTCGCCGCACAGCCACTCCGAACGGATGTCGAACTGACCCTTGCGCTTCTTGGCGTCATAGACCGCTGAGGACAGCGTGCGCACGGTCGCGTCGATGCCGACCCCCTGGAGAGCCTTGGCGAGCAGCTGTCCGATGAGGAACTCCGAGCCGGGGTCGGCCACCGGGGTGATGATGTCCAGGCTCAGCGGCTTCCCCTTGAACGAACGCTTCCCGCTGCTGTCGGCCTTGGCACCGAGTTCGTCCAGCAACTGCTTGGCCTTGTCGGGGTCGTAGGTCTGTAGGCCGCTCTTCGCTGCGCTGGCGTTGTTCCACTTGTCGTTGCCGGGAAAGGCCGGCCACGGGTACACGGCGGGGGTGGTCTTCACCGGCCAGATGCTCGTCGCGATCTTCTCGCGGTCGACGAGCGCCGAGATCGCCTGCCGCATGCGGGGATCGTTCATCGGTGCGCGTGAAGGATCGCAGTTCATCCAGATCGCGCGTGGGCAGGGGTCGATGACATCCGTGATCTCAGCGTACTGATAACCACTGTCGATCGCCGCCTTCACGAGCGTGTAGCTGTTGGCCGCACCCGTCGTGTCGCAGGCCCCGTCCTTGAACTGCTGGATCTCGGCGTCCGCGGACGGTGCCGTGCGGTACACGACGTACTGCGGCTTCGGATCGAGCTTCTTCGCGTTCCAGTACTTCGGGTCCTTCTCCCAGATGTACATCTTCAGGTTGGGCTTGGCCTCCTGGAGGGTGTACGGGCCTGTGTAGACGGGCGGGTTGTTCTTGTAGGTCTCGGGATTCTTGCCCGACCAGATGTGCTCGGGCACCACGACGAACGACGAGACGATGCCGCAGATCCAGTTGTAGTGGTAGCGCGGGTCGCGCTCCGTCAGTTTCACCACGACCGTCTGAGCGTCCGGCGCGGTGATCGTCTTGATCTCGTCAGTCGCGGGCCCGCGGCCGAGGAGCGCGCTGTTCTTCCGCAGGAGGTTCACGGTGAACACGACGTCCTTGCTGGTGAACGGCTTGCCGTCGTTCCAGTGGGCGTCGGGGTTCAGGTGCATCGTGAACGTCTTGTAGTCGTCGGCGTACTCCCACTTCGTGGCCAGCCACGGGATCGTCTCGCCGGTGGCCATGTTGAAGTACCACAGGTACTCCCGGCAGAACTGCCCCAGCCCGGCGTTGTACTGCTCGCCGTTCGGGATGAACGGGTTGAAGCTGTTGAACACCGTGAACACGGCCTGGTCGATGACCACGGTCTGGTCCCGCGGCGTCGGCGACACGCTGCCCGCACGACTGCTGACCTTCGCCGGGGTCTTCGTGGCGCCGGCGGCGGCGGTGCTCGGCTTCTTCGTCTCGCCGGAGTACTGGCCGCCACTGTTACCGCCACCGCAGGCTGCCAGCAGACCGGCCGCGGCCAGCGCCGCGCCCGCTCGCAACGCGGTTCGGCGGTTGAGGGCGGTACTGAAGCGAAGGAAATCCGCTGGATCAACCTGCTGGTCTTCAGGCATGGAAGATCGCTCCTGTCGGTAAGGCGGGGCGTTGCCCCTGGGCGTCGGATCCGATCGAGAAATGGAAGGCGACCGAGCCAGAACTCCTGACTCACAGCGCCGGGGCCATCACGCGTAGCGATGCTAAGCCCGGGTATTCCGAAGCAGAAGGACATTGCCGATTCGGGCCACGGACCTGTGCGAGGTCTCAGCTTCATCCGCTCGACGGACGCCGGCGGGCCGATGAGTCGTCCCCGCGGTGGACGCGTGCGCGCCGCCGGCGAGCGAGAGTGGACGTCAGGTGGCCACCCCGGCCACCGGGAACAGCCGCCGCCGAAGAGGAGTGCCCCGATGCTCGAGGTCCGAGACGTCCGCCGGTCCTACGACGGCAAGCCCGTCCTGAACGACGTCAGTTTCGACGTGGTGCCCGGCCGGATCACCGGCTTCGTCGGTGCCAACGGCGCCGGCAAGACCACGACGATGCGGATCATCATGCGGATCCTCGCCGCGGACGCCGGCACCGTGAGCTGGCGCGGCGCACCCGTGTCCGACGCGACCCGTACCGACTTCGGCTACATGCCCGAGGAACGCGGCCTGTACCCGAAGATGGCCGTCCGCGACCAGGTGGCCTACTTCGGGGAACTCCACGGGCTCCACCGTGGCGACGCGTTGGCGCGGACCGACGACCTCCTCGAGTCGGTCGGCCTCACCGAACGCGCGAAGGATGCGTTGAAGGACCTCTCGCTGGGCAACCAGCAGCGGGCCCAGATCGCGGCCGCGCTGGTGTCGGACCCGGTCCTGCTCGTGCTCGACGAGCCCTTCTCCGGCCTGGACCCGATCGCCGTCGACGCCGTGATCGACGTGCTGCGCCGACGGGCCCGCGCCGGTGTCCCCGTCCTCTTCTCGAGCCACCAGCTCGACCTGGTGGAGCGGCTGTGCGACGACGTCGTCATCCTCTCCGGCGGCACCGTCGTCGCACGCGGCACCGTCGAGGAGCTCCGCGCGGCCGGTGGGACGAACAGGTACCGGCTGGTCGTCAGCCCCGACGCCGGCTGGGTGCGAACGCAGCCTGGGGTGAACGTCCTCGACGTCGACGGTGACACCGCGATCGTCGACATCCCGGCGGGCGACGAGCCGAGGGCGGCCGGGTCCGACCCACGACGCGCTCTGCTCGACGAGGCGATGCGGCGCGGCGACGTCGCCGAGTTCGCCCCGATCCGAACCCCACTGTCCGAGATCTTCCGAGAGGCGGTGCGCGCATGAGCGCGACCACGTCCGTCCGTCCCCCGACTTCTCCCGGCGAGCCCCCGAACCCGCCACCGAGCCGGCCGTCCACCCGGACGACCGTCGGTCTGGTCGCGCGCCGTGAGATCACCACGAAGCTGCACGACAAGACCTTCCTCCTCGGCCTCGGGTTCATGCTCGCGGTGCTGATCGGGGCGCTGGTGTTCAGCGGCGTCGCGGCCGCCCGCGAGGGTGCGGGGCACACGCGCGTCGCCACGGTCGGGAACCAGGCGACGCAGCTCGCCGCCGCTGCCGGGCTGGAGACGCAGCAGGTGCCGGACAAGGCGGCCGGCGTCGCCCTGCTCGATGCGGACGGCAGCGATCAGGTGAAGGCCGTCGTCGAACTGGCTGCCGGCTCGGTCGACGGTGCCGCACCCCAGGTGACGATCACCGCCGACACCTCGGCTCCCGACTCCGTCGTCACCGCGTTCTCCGTCCAGCCGACGATCGATCTGCTCACGCCGCCGGACGCCAACCGTGGCGCGATGATCGGGATCGGGCTCGGCTTCGCCGTCGTCTTCTACTTCGTCTGCCTGACGTTCGGGATGGGCATCTCCCAGAGCGTGGTGGAGGAGAAGGAGACCCGCATCGTCGAGATCCTGGTCGCGGCGATCCCGGTGCGCGCCCTTCTGGCGGGGAAGATCCTGGGCAACAGCGTGCTCGCACTCGGACAGGTCGCCCTCCTGGTGCTGCTCGCCTTCGTCGGCGTCCAGTTCACCGGCGACTCCGGCGTCACGGCGCTGCTCAGCGGGTCGGTGGGGTGGTTCCTCGCGTTCTTCGTGCTGGGCTTCGGGATCTTCGCCAGCCTGTGGGCGGTGGCGGGCGCGGTGGCGACCCGGCAGGAGGACCTCGCCTCGACCACGCTGCCGCTGCAACTCCTCCTGATGATCCCCTTCTTCGTGTCGGTGTCGACGCAGGATCCGAACGCCACGCTGCGGGTGCTCTCCTACATCCCGTTCACCAGCCCGTTCTCCATGCCGAGGCGGATCGTGATGGGTGACGTCGGCTGGTGGCAGCCGACGCTGTCCCTGGCGCTGCTCGCGGTCGGCATCGTGGCCACGATCGCCGTGTGCACGCGGATCTACTCCGGCGCTCTGCTCCAGACGACAGGTAAGGCCAAGCTCCGCAAGGCGTGGACCACCGCCGGGTCATGACAGTGGGTGGTGGCGGTAGCGTGACGCCGACGCTGTCGTCGAGCCCTCGGGAGCCCGCCACCATGCCATCCACTGAGCCAGCCAGCGAGACCGCCGCCCAGAGCCACCATCCGCTCGGTATCGACATCGGCGGATCCGGCATCAAGGGCGCCCCGGTCGACCTCGCCACCGGCGAGTTCGCCGCCGAGCGGCTTCGGATCGACACGCCCAATCCATCGACGCCCGAAGCGGTCGCGAAGGTCGTGGGCGAGGTCGCGGAGCACTTCAAGGACCGAACCGGCGACAGCCCCATCGGCATCACGGTGCCCGCGATCGTCCGAAACGGGACGGTCTTCTCGGCGGCGAACATCGACAAGGGCTGGATCGGCACCGACGCCGACAAGCTGTTCTCCGACGTCATCGGCCGGGCCGTGCACGTCGTGAACGACGCCGACGCGGCCGGCGTGGCCGAGGTGAAGTACGGCGCCGCGAAGGATCGCGACGGGCTGATCATCATCACCACGCTCGGCACGGGGATCGGCTCAGCGATCGTCTACAACGGAGTCCTGGTCCCCAACGCCGAGCTCGGTCACCTGGAGATCGACGGACACGACGCCGAGAGCCGGGCCGCGGCCAGCGTCAAGGAGAACAGCGACATGACGTGGGAGCAGTGGGGCAAGCGGCTCACGAAGTACTACGGGTGGCTCGAGTTCCTGTTCTCCCCCGACCTCATGGTCGTCGGCGGCGGCATCAGCAAGAAGTCCTCGAAGTTCCTGCCGTTCATCACGATCGACACGCCGTTGATCCCGGCCAAGCTGCTGAACACCGCCGGCATCGTCGGCGCTGCCTGGCTGGCGAACGACCTGCACGGCCACTAGCAACGCCGCGCAGAAGCAGCGCGGGCACCGTCTCCGCAATCGAGCTGCGCTCGCTCTCGTCAGCTGAAGTTACCCGCGGGTAACATCGGTGGCGGAGGTCGCTCATGTCCGAGAAGAACGAGTCCCACTACCGGGACAATCTGGCCGACATCGAGTTCATGCTCTTCGACGTCCTGGGTCGCGCCGAGGTTCTCGGCCACGGCCGGTACGCCGACATCGACGTGGACACCGCACGGACGATCCTCGGTGAGGTCCGCCGGCTTGCGCGTCACGAGGTCGGCGACTCCTTCGAACTGGGCGACCTGACGCCGGCCGTGTTCGATCCGGCCACGAACACCGTCACCCTTCCGGCCGCGTTCAGGGCGAGCTATCACGCATGGATCGACGCCGAGTTCTGGCGGCTGGAGATCGCCGACGAACTCGGGGGCCAGGCCTGTCCACCGAGCCTGCGCTGGGCGATCGCGGAGATGATCCTGGGCGCGAACCCGGCGCTGTACTTCTACGCGTCGGGGCCCCGGTTCGCGACGGTGGCCTACCGCAACGGAACGCCGTGGCAGCGGCAGCTCGCGCAGCTGATGATCGATCGGCGCTGGGCCGCGACGATGGCGCTGACCGAGCCGGAGGCCGGATCCGACGTCGGGGCCGGTCGGACGACAGCGACCCTGCAGGGCGACGGCACGTGGCACCTGTCCGGCGTGAAGCGCTTCATCACCGCGGGCGAACACGACCTCACCGAGAACATCATCCACTTCATCCTGGCGCGCCCGGTCGGCGTGGCCGGCGCGGGCGGGCCGGGGACCAAAGGCCTGTCGTTGTTCCTCGTCCCCAAGTTCATGGTCGACGTCGAGACCGGCGAGCTCGGTCGCCGCAACGGGGTGAAGGCCACGAACCTCGAGCACAAGATGGGCCTCAAGGCGTCGGCGACGTGCGAGCTCACCCTGGGCGACGGTGAGCCGGCCGTCGGCTACCTGTTGGGCGACGTCCACGACGGCATCGCGCAGATGTTCCAGGTCATCGAGTACGCCCGCATGCTGGTGGGGACGAAGTCGATCGCGACCCTGTCGTCGGGGTACCTGCACGCGCTGACCTACGCGAAGCAACGGGTGCAGGGAGCCGACCTCACCCACCAGGCCGACAAGACGGCGCCCCGGGTCGAGATCATCCGGCATCCCGACGTGCGTCGATCGTTGATGACGCAGAAGGCGTACGCGGAAGGGCTGCGGGCACTGGTCCTCTACGTCGCGTCCGTCCAGGACCGGGTCGAGGTCGACGCTGCCGCCGGCGGGGCGGACCCCGTGGACGTCGCCCTGAACGACCTCCTGCTCCCGCTGGTGAAGGGCTACGGCAGCGAGCGCGCGTGGGTGGTTCTCGGCACCGAATCACTCCAGACCTTCGGCGGGTCGGGGTACGTCAGCGACTTCCCGGTCGAGCAGTACGTCCGGGACGCGAAGATCGACACGCTGTACGAAGGCACGACGGCCATTCAGGGCCTCGACCTGTTCTTCCGCAAGGTCGTCCGGGACCGGGGGCAGGCGCTCGGCGCGCTGGCCCGCACGATCGGCGAATTCCTCGCGACGGAGACCGGCGGCGACACCCTCGCGGCCGAACGGAAGCTGCTGGCGGCCGCGCTGTCGGATGCGAACGGGATCGTCGAGATCCTCTCCCGCTGGACCGCCGGGAGCCGGCAGGACGCAGACCTGATCTACCGGGTGGGCGCGAACACGACCCGGCTGCTGCTGGCGCTCGGTGACGTCGTCGTGGGGTGGCTGCTGCTCTGGCAGGCGAGCGTCGCCGCCGAGCAGGTGGCGTCGGGTGCCGTGGCCGAAGGGACGCCCGGGCACGACTTCAGGATCGGCAAGATCGCCGCCGCGCGCTGGTTCGCGCGCGAGGTCCTGCCCGAGGTCGCGGTGGCCCGGGCGAGCGTCGAGACCACCGACGACCTCCTGATGGAGACGCCCGACAGCGCCTTCTGACCGCCCTCGGCGTCAGGCGCGCTTGTGCTTGGGGCCGCTCGACACCCGCGCGGGTTCGGGTTCGCGACCGGCGGCATGGGCGCCGGGGACGTCCGCGTCCCCTGCCGGCGGCGTACGCCGGGTCAGCAGATCGACCAGCCCGAGCACGAGTGCCGCCACCACCAACCCGATGGTCGTCCGGAGGCTCACGCTCAACGCCCGCGCGAAGTCGCCGTGGGTGCTGGCGAGTTCGCTGAAGAACTGCGCCAGCACGACGGCGACGCCGATCGCCGATCCGACCCGTTGCGCCGTCTGGAGCATGCCGCCACCCGATCCGGCGTGCCGGACGTCCACCTCCGCCAGGGTCAGCGTGACGTTCGGGGAGATCACCAGGCCGCCACCGAACCCGGTGACCGCGAGCGGGACGAACAACCAGAGCCCGACGTTGTGGTCGACCCGGCCGACGATCAGGTCGAGCGCGATCAGCCCGACGATGACCATGACGAGGCCGCTGACCACCATGCCGCGCCCGAACTTGAAGACGTAGCGTCCGCCGATGCTGGCCGAGATGGCCGACCCCACCGCGAACGGGGTGCCGACCAGGCCGGCCAGGAGGGCCGAGTAGTGCAGACCTTCCTGTAGATACAGCGTGAGGACGAGGAACAGCGAGGTGAACCCGGCGAAGTAGATCGTCCCGAGGCCCAACCCGAGCATGTACGAGCGGACGTGGACCAGTGAGAGATCGACGAGCGTGGCCTCACCCCGGCGGTCCCACCGGCGCTCCCACAGCCAGAAGGCGACCAGGAGCACGACCGAGGGAAGCAGAAGCCACCAGGGCCGGTCGATCAGGGACGTCCTGGTCGCCGGTGACCAACGGGAGCAGGACGAACAGGATGGCGCCGCCGAAGAGGACCACGCCCACCGGGTCCAGCGACTGCTTGCGATGCACCGTGCTCGGCGGCAGGAGCCGGCGGACGAGCAGGAGCGCGACGATCCCGACGGGCACATTGACCAGGAACACCCAGCGCCAGCCGTTCTCCGCCCCGCCGAACCGCACCAGGAGACCACCGATGAGTGGACCCAGGGCGGTGGAGATCCCGATGGTCGCGCCGAAGATGCCGAACGCGCGGCCGCGCTCCTTGCCGGAGAACAAGGTCTGGATGAAGCCGGAGACCTGGGGCGAGACGATGCCGGCGCCCAGACCCTGGATGACCCGGGTGATCGACAGCCAGGTGGAGCCGGTGGCGAGCCCGCACGCCGCGCTCGCGACCGTGAACAAGGCCAGGCCGATCGCGAACACCGCGCGTCGGCTCTTCGCGTCACCGAGCCGGCCGGCCGGCACCAGGGCGATGCCGAACGCGAGCCCGTAGCCGGCGATGATCCACTGCAGGTCACTCTCGCTGGCGGCCAGGCCCGTGCGAATGGACGGGAGCGCCACGTTGACGATGCTCACGTCGAGCAGGGTCATGAAGCCGGCGACGAGACACAGCGCGAGCGCTCGCCAGCGGCCGGGATCCGGCGCCGGCGGTGCGTCAGCTGTGTAGGTCACCTACGCAGCCTAAACACGGCGTCGACGGCCCGGCCGCAGTGGTCAGCGGGCTGCCGCCAGGTGGCAGATCGCCTCGACCTCGTTGCCGTCCGGGTCGCGGACGACGGCTTGGAAGGACGATCGGCGTCGCCGCGGGTGCACGCCGGGCTCGCTGACGACCTCGGCGCCGACTGCTCCGGCCGCGTCCCGGAAGGCGGTCACGGTGGCACGGTCGCGTGCCGTGAACGCGATGCGGACCACCCCACCGTGGGGATCGTCGAGCTCCGAGGCATCGCGCGAGCCGATCCAGAAGAAGGGCCGGTCGCTGCCGTAACCGACGCCGTCGTCGTCGTGTCCGAGCCTCGTGATGCCCAGCGGAGCGAGAACCGCGTCGTAGTAGTCCCTGCTCGCGTCGAGGTCGGCGACCGCGAGGTCGAGCCGGTCGATGCCGGCGATGGTCGATGCCGCCGACCCGCTGGCAGCGGCGAGCGCCGACGACCTCAGCTCCCCGGCGGACACGCCGGCCGCCCGGAGGACGACATCGACGTCCGGGTCGCCGAGGTCGAGCACGCCCTGGAGCAGATGGACGGATCGAATGTCCTTCGACCCGCCGGCGACTGCGTTCCGAAGAGCTGCTTCCATCGCGCGCTTGGACGCCCTCGAGAACGGGATATGGCCGACGCGTGCGGCTCGGCGGGATCGGGCGGCCTCGTCGAGCGCGCCGGGGCCGAACGACCGGTCGGTGGCGGCGCGGACGGCGTCCACGTCGATCCCGATCCCGGCCAAGGCGTCGGCGTCCAGATCACTGGCTGCCGTGGTCCGGCCGACGCCGTCCCAGAGCGTCCCGAGGCGCTCGCGGGTGAGTCCGGCCGCCGTCAACGACGGCTCGTCCGCGATCGCCAGGCCGATCAGGAGGTGCATCGGCCGGATCGTGTCGTCGTAGCGCTCGCGAGCGACGTCGGCGGCCAGGACGACCGCGCGACGGACTTCGTCGGTGAACCTCTCGAACATGGTGCCGCCTTTCGGATGGATCAGAACTCAACGCGTTCCGCGATTGCGGATCGCGTACTTCACGTGAACGGCCTGTCGGCTGACGTCGAGGGCGTCGCCGATCTGCTGCCAGGACCAGCCCAGCCGTCGGGCATTGCCGACGTGGAGGGCCTCGAGCCGGTCGGCGAGGTCGCGCAGCGCGCGCACCGCTCGGAGCCCGACTGCCGGGTCGGTGCTCGCCGCGTCGTCGAGAGCTCGGGTGGCGGCAGCGTCGGAGGGCTCGTCCATGTCGTCAATCTTGGTTGACATCCACGTGGTTGTCAATTTGCATTGACGTCGGACGAACGGCCACGCCGAGGGGATCGCGCGTCAGCGCGGCAGTCTGCGCCAGACCGCACGCGGCAGCATCCGCATGCCCACGAACATCGGTCGCAGGATCATCGGAACCCAGATGTCGTCCGCCCCGGATCGCAGGGCGGCCACGACCGCGTCGGCCACGGAGTAGGCAGTGCTCGGGAACGGAGCCTTCTTCATCCCCTTCGTCATCCGGCCCACGACGAAACCGGGACGGACGAGGAGCAGCCGCACCCCGGACCCGTGCAGTGCATCGGAGAGGCCCGAGGCGAACCCGTCCAGCGCCGCTTTCGCCGAGCCGTACACGTAGTTCGCTCGTCGCACGCGGACACCGGCCACGGACGAGAAGACGACGATGGTGCCCGACTTCTGTTCGCGCATGCGCACGGCGAGTTCGGTCAGGAGATGCGCCTGCGCGACGAAGTCGGTGTGGAGGATGGACGCTGCGTAGGCCGCGTCGACCTCGGCCCGGGCCTGATCGCCCAGCACCCCGAACGCGAGGACGACGGTGCCGAGCGATCCGTACTCCTCGATCACCTCGTCGAGGACGGCCGCATGGCCGGCGAGGTCGTCCGCATCGAAGGCGATGGTGTTCACGGCGGCACCGGCTCGCGTGAGCGCCGCGACCTCGCCGGTCAACTCGTGGGACCGGCGCGCGGCGAGCACGACGGTCGTCGCGCCGGCGTCGCGCACCAGGCGCGCCGCGACGGCCAGGCCGATCTCGCTGCGGCCACCGAGGATCACTACCGGTCCGGGCTCATAGGTCGTCGCCATGGCGGCCATTCTGCCGGTCGGCCGCGATCTCGTGCGGCGTCGCTAGAGTCGGCGTCCGTGACCCACGACTCGAGCGTCGAGCAGATGCTGTCCTGGCCCGACCACGTCGCTCCGCCGACGGGCATCACCGTCCATCTCGGTCACGTGGCGGACCCGCGGGACGTCGGCGCGACCCGCGACGGTGGTGAGTCGGGACCGATCGTCTGGGAGGTACCCGGCGTCACGCTGACGACTGCGACGCAGCCACCGTCGATCGAGCCGGGCGCCGACCTCGACATCACCGTGAACGCCGGCGCCACCCCGATCCGCGGGGTCACCTTGACCTGGCCACACCGACTCGACATCGGCACGCCCGTTCTCGGCGACGCCTGGGAGCGCAGCTACGGCGAGCTGGGCTGGCGTCCACTCGGGTCCGCCGGGGCGCTGCCCTGGTACTGGGTCGCCGCCGACACCGCCGGTGGACGCCTCGTCGGCCACGGGGTGCGGGTGCGGCCGAACGCCTTCGCCTCGTGGACGTTCACGAACTCCACGTTCTCCCTCCACCTCGACCTCGCCAACGGCGGTGACGCGGCCATCCTCGGTGACCGCACGCTCGCGGTCGCCACCGTGGTCGGCACACACGACGTGACCGCCGAGACGGGCCGATCCGCCACGGCCGTGGTGGCCGCGCTGTGCCGGCGGATGTGTGACGACGCACTTCCGTCACCCGGCCCCGTGCTGGGCGCCAACAACTGGTACTACGCGTACGGATCCGGCTTCGATCCCGACGCAGTCGTCGCCGACGCCGCGCTCGTCGCGCACTATCTCGGCGACCACCCGGTGCGCCCTTTCGGCGTGGTCGACGCCGGCTGGACACCTGGCGGCGGAGCGCCCGGGGGCCCGTGGACCCACGGCACGCCCGGCCTGTTCGACGACATGCCCGGACTCGCCCAACGGGTCCGCGACGTCGGGGCGCGGCCCGGGATCTGGATGCGCCCGATCGCCCGCTCCTTCGACGTCGACGAGTCGCTCCTCACGCCCGGCCCGCGGCCGGGACCTGAACTCCCACTCGACATCAGCCGGCCCGAGGTCCTGCAGCTCGTGCACGACGACATCGCACGCATCGCCGGGTGGGGCTTCGAGCTCATCAAGCACGACTTCTCCACCTGGGACCTGTTCGGCCGGTGGGGCCCGGCCATGAAGCCGTTCGAACTCACCGAGCCGGGCTGGTCCCTCGCCGACCGCAGCCGCACCAACGCCGAACTCGTCAACGCCCTCTACGACGCGATCCTCACCGGCAGCCGGGACGGCACGCCGTCCGACCGGCCGGAGACGCTGATCCTCGGTTGCAACACCGTCGGCCATCTGGCCGCCGGACGTGTGCATGTCAACCGCACCGGCGACGACACGTCGGGTCGCGAGTGGGCTCGGACCCGCGAGATGGGGGTGAACACGCTCGCGTACCGAGTTGCGCAGCACGGCACCTTCTTCACCGTCGACGCCGACTGTGTCCCGGCGACCCCGCAGACTCCGTGGGCGAAGAACCGGCAGTTCGCCGACGCCGTGGCCCGCACCGGAACCGCGCTGTTCGTCTCCGTCGACCCGACCGCCCGGACGCCGGAAATCGATGCCGACATCACCGCGGCGCTTCGACTCGCGGCGGACGGCGGTGAACCCGGCGGGTTCGAGCCCGCTGCGATCGTCGACGCCACGGTGCTGACGCCGGAGGTTTGGCGAAGCAGCGAAGGCGAAACTCGATACACCTGGTAACGGTCCTGTGCGAAGCTCGGGCGCATGGAGGAGAGCCCGGCGACGCGCGGCGACCTGTCGACAGCGGGCGACGAGTACTACGACGGTGACGACTGGGGCTGGCAGCCGCTCTGGCTGAGCCGAGCCGAGGTCCTCGCCGCGTGTCGCGAGGCGTTCGGCATGAAACCCACCGGAGCAACGCTGCTCCACGAGGGCATGCTCAACCAGAGCTGGCGGATCTCGGCTTCCGACCACGATCGTGTTCTGCGGATCAGCCGCACGGAACGGACCGTCGAGCAGGTGACCTACGAACACCGGCTGGCCAGCGCGTGGGCCGAAGTCGAGCCCGCGGTCGTCGTGGCGGAGCACGACACGGTGCCGGTGGTCGACGACCATGCCCTCACGCTCTTCCCGTTCGTCGCCGGCGTACCGGGCACGGCGGTCGTCGGGCCTCTCCGCGCGCGGCTCCTGGCCCCCGTGATCGCCCGGCTGCACCGGGTCTCGCTCGAGCTGGACCTACCGCAACGGCCCGGGTTCGCGGCCATCGACGACCGTCCCCGCTGGCACGGCTGGGACCGGGTCAGGGCCGCGCTCGTCGAACGGTTCGGCGACGGGGCCGACGTGCTGCGCCCGATCGACGTCGTGGACCGCGCCACCGCCCACCTCGACATCCTGCTCGACCACTGGCGGGAGAGCGGCCGGCTCGATCACCGCGGCGCCGTGCACGGCGATCTCAACCCTCGCAATCAGCTCTACCGCGACGAGGCGCTGGTCGGGTTGATCGACACCGACGACTGCCGGGTCGAGCCGCTGGTGTGGGACGTCGCGAACCTCGCCTACAGCGAGCGGTCGGTCTCACCGGGCTCGGTCTGGCGCGACTACCTGGCGGCCGGCGGCTCGCTGGAGGCCCGTGACGAAGACCTCCTCGTGCCGTTCGCCCGGATCGGCGCGCTGACCTCGATCATCTGGATGACCGACGACGCCGGAGCCGCCACCCACCTGGCCCTGCACGGCGTCACGGAACTCGCGGCCCAACTCACCGGCGACGTCGGCCGCGACGACTGAGCCAACACGTCCGACCCGGCGGATCGACGCGCGCCTACCAGTCGTCGACCCCGAAGAGCTTGCGGCCCAACTCACCCATCGCGTCGGTCTGCTGCCGGTTGTATCGGCCGGGCTCCGGCTTCGCTCCCGCACCGTGGGACTGGTCCTCCCGCACCCAGCGCAGGAACTGCGCCACCCGGGTGGTCGGGAGCCGGTTGTGGGAGGCGCCGTGCGGCATCAGGTGGTGCAGCAGCGCGAAGTCGCCGGCTTCGCCGGTCACCTCGATCGACTCGAGATGCTGGATCCGCTTCCAGTTCTCGTGCAGGTGGCGGCCCTGCGGATCGTCTCGCGCTTCCTGCTCGACGATCTTGTGTCCACCCGGGACGATGTGGATCCCGCCGCCGTTCGGCTCGACGTCGGTCAGGTAGTAGCACCCGCCCACCTGGAGTTCCTCGATGCTGAACAGGAACTGATCGCGGTCGGTGGGGACGGAGGCGTCGATGTGCAGGGTCTGGCTCAGCGCCTTGTCGGGGTGTGCGGCGTTGCGCATGGTGATGCCGATCGAGCCGTCGATCACCCGCAGGTTCGTACTCTGCAGCAGCTGCGCAGCGGCCCGGTAGAGCTTCTCGTTGGTGAACAACGGGATCAGGTCAGGGGTGTCCCAGGTGTGGTTCCCGGGCGTGTACATCGGCTTGATCCGGCCCTCGTGCGCGTGCCAGGTCTCGGGAATCTCCAAGCTGGGTGGGATGAGACCGAGGATGAGGTTGCGGAAGTGCTCGGCCGTCGGCCGGTCGAGGGCACCCTTCACGACCACATAGCCGAGTTCGTCGAACTGGTCGATCTCGGCGTCGGTGAGGACGGGTTCGATGCCCGCCGGGGCGATCGAGGTCTGAGCGGTCATGACGTCAACGCTAGACCCGTCCCGAAGGGCCGGACAGGCACGGCCGACCACAGGGTCGGCACGGACCTCAACCGGCCAGGATGAGGTTCAGGCGGTCCGGGGCATCGGCCGTCACCCGTACGGGGACGCCCCAATCCTGCTGGTGCAGGTGGCACACCGGATGCTCGGCGTCGACCTCGCAACTGGCCGCCCGCGCAGACACGTGCAGCACGCCGTCGGGGACGGCCGGATCGAGGACCAGCTCGCGTTCGAGGTCGGCCGAACGACCGGCTCCGGAGACGAGTAACCCGTCCGGGGTCGCGCTGACCAGGAGTTCGGTGGCGGGGCCGGCACTCGTGTCGAGGTGCTGACCCGGCGGCGGTGTGAAGGTGACGGTCAAGCGAACCGGCCCACCCGAGACCGCGGTCGTGGCCCGGATCAGCGGCGGCGCTGACGGTGCCGGTGCGAGAGGCGCCGCGTCCTGCCACGGGATCGCGACGAGCCGGTGCGCGGACGACTCGACCACGACGAGACGATCGTCGAGGACGACGCCGCCGCTCGGCTCGGCCAACCCGGTCATCAGCGTGCTGACAGACCAGGAGCCGTCCCGATCCTCGGTCAACCGGCGGATCGCGCCGTTGTAGGTGTCGTGCACGGCCACGGAGCCGTCCGGCAGCACGGTGACGCCGAGCGGGTGCTGGAGCAAGGCCTGCTCGGCGGGGCCGTCACGCAAGCCGAAGTCGAAGAGTCCCTGACCTACGACGGTCTCCACGACCAGGTCACCCTCGTGTGCCCGGACGATGCGCACGGCGGACGTCTCCGCATCGGCGACGTAGAGCCGGCCGCCGTCGGCCGAGACGGCCAGGCCAGAGGGTTGCGCGAACCACGCGTCGGCCAGGAGGCCGTCGACCAGGCCCTCGTTGCGGGTGCCGGCCACTGCCACCAGCCCACCGGTGCACGGATCGAACGTCCACAGCTGGTGGATCCCGGCCATCGCGACCCAGACCCGGTCCCGCCACCAGATCACGTCCCACGGGGAGGAGAGGCGGCCGACGTCCTGTTCGCCCAGCCCAGGGACGGTTCCCGGTCGTCGGCATCCAGGCCTCACCCGAGCCGGCCACCGTCCGCACCCACCCGTCCCGCAGCCGAACCCCACGCAGCAGATGGTTGGCCGAGTCGGCCACGACCACGTCGTAGTCCACCGCGGCCGCGATGTCGGGTGGCAGCAGGCACAGCCCGTTCGGCTCGGCGAACGACGCCTGCACCGGCGCACCGTCGACGCGGGCACGGGTGCCGGATCCGACGACGCGCTCGGGGCGCGTCGCCGTCGGCCCGGCCAGTTCGAGCAACCGGTGCGACCCGGCGTCCGCGACCAGCAGCGACCCGCCCGGCAGCACGGCCACCTTCGCGGGGAACCGCAAGGCGCCATGGCCGTGCTGACCGAGCTTCAGCAGCTCGAACGGTGCGGTCGTCAGGTCGGCGTCCGAGCGGAGCGAGCGCATCAGCGCGTCGATCGCATGCACGTGTCCCTCGCCGGCGTACTGCGCAACGACATATCCCGCCGGGTCGATCAGCACCAGCGTCGGCCAGGCCCGCGCCGTGTAGGCATCCCAGGTCCGCAGCGTCGGGTCGTCCAGGACCAGGTGGTCGACGCCGTACCGCTCGACGGCCGCGGCGAGTGCGTCGGGGTCGGCTTCGTGCACGAACTTCGGTGAGTGCACTCCCACCACGACGAGCTGATCGCCCCACTCGCGTTCGAGCGGACGCAGTTGGTCGATCACGTGCAGGCAGTTGACGCAGCAGAAGGTCCAGAAGTCGAGCAGGACGAACCGCCCGCGCAGGTCCGTGAGACGCACGGCGGCGCCGCCGGAGTTCAGCCACCCGCGCCCGGTGAGTTCGGGCGCGCGGACGCGAGGGAGGACCGCCACCTTCCCAGCCTAGGCACCTCGCACGTCCCGACGACTGGCGCCGGATTCGTCCGGTTCGCCCGCTCGGGCAGAATGTTCCAGTGCTGACCCGAAAGTCTTTGCTTCCCTTACTGCTCACGCTCTGCCTCGCCATGTCGGGCTGCGGACTCCTCGGCTCGTCGTCGGGCTCGGGCTCGACGCCGACCCCGACGGCCTCGGCGGGCGAGACCGCCGACGCGACGGTCGCCGCGTATCTCGCGCAGTGGCAGGCCAACTGGTCCGGCGCGAAGAACACCGAGCAGCTCACCGCGATCACCAAGGACGCCGCGTTCACCACCCGCCTCGCCGACATCGGCGCGGCTATGGAGGCGACGAAGGTCACGCTCGAGCCGAAGGGTCCGGCGGTCTGCCGGTCCACCTCGACCTGTCAGACCGACGTCGAGGTCACGGCCACCCTCGACGGAATCGGCGACGCGTCCTGGGTGTCGCCGGTCGTCGTGAAGGAGGGCACCGACGGCGTCTGGACGCTCGTCACCAGCCCGAGCGCCATCCACCCCGACCTCACCGACAGCACCCGGGTGCGTCGTCTGCGCACGTTGCCGGCGCGTGCGGCCATCCTCGACCAGAACGGCCGCAAGCTCGCCTGGTCGCAGCCGATCGTGCGGATCGGCCTCACCGGCGGCACCTCCACCAAGGCCGACGCGACCAAGCTCGCCGCTGCGGTCGACGTCGACCCCGCCGAGCTGGCGAAGCAGCTGGCGGCGGCAACGAAGGGCGACTTCGTCGAGGCGATCGTCTTGCGCAAGGCCGATTACGCCGACGTCCAGTCCGACCTGAGCGGCATCCAGGGCATCGTCGTGAACGGCGGCAGCCGCGCGCTCGCGCCGACGGCCGAGTTCGGCCGGGGTGTGCTGGGCACGGTGGCGCCGGCGACGAAGGAGACGCTGGCGAACGCCGATGCGAGCGCCGTCGCCTCTGACGAGGTCGGCAGCTTCGGACTCCAGTACGCCTATCAGAAACAGTTGGCCGGCACCGCGACCGTCGCGGTGCGGATCGTCGACCCGGCGACCGGCAAGACGGTGACGACCATCGCCAGCACCAAGGGCACCACCGGCAAGCCCCTGACCACCACGCTCGACTACACCGCTCAGGCCGCCGCAGAGAAGGCGGTGGCCGAAGCCGCCGGCACCGGACACAAGGCGTCCATCGCGGTGATCCGACCGAGCACCGGGCAGATCCTCGCGATCGCGAACGGCCCGGGCGCGCGCAACGACAATCCGGGCATGACCGGCCACTACGCGCCCGGGTCGACCTTCAAGATCGTGTCGTCGTCGGCGTTGCTGAAGGCCGGTCTCCAGACGAGCACGACCGTTCCGTGCACCTCGACGATCACCGTCGACGGCCGGAGGTTCGTCAATTACGACGCGCTGCCCACCACTGGGCCGATGAGCCTCGAGCGGGCCTTCGAACTCTCGTGCAACACCGCGTTCATCTCTCAACGAGGCAAGGTCTCTGGCACCGCGCTGCCGCAGATGGCGTCGGCGTACGGACTCGGTGGGGACTGGAAGCTCCCCATCCCGTCGTGGTCGGGCAGCGTCCCGGCGCCCGCCGGCGCCACCGATCTCGCGGCGAGCATGATCGGACAGGCCCGCATCACTGCCAGCCCACTCGCCATGGCCGAGGTCGCCGGCGCCGTGCAGAGCGGGTCGGCCCACACCCCCACGCTCGTCGACGGCGCGGAGTCGACCGCGACCCCGCTCCCGGCCGGCACCGCGTCGGCACTGCGCCAGATGATGCGCGCCACCGTCACCGACGGGACGGCGGCCGGGCTGGCTGGTGAAGGCGCGGTCGGCGCGAAGACCGGCACCGCCGAGATCGGCACGAGCACGAACGCCTGGATGGTCGGCTACCGGGACGACCTCGCGTTCGCCGTGATCGTCGAAGGCGGCAAGTCCGGCTCCCACGACGCCGGCCCGCTCGCACAGACGCTCCTGAGCAACATCCCGCGCTGACGCCGCTCCGCCCAGCAGGATGTGAGCCATGCCACAAGAATTTGGCCCGCCGGTGGAGAACCACCCCGTCGGTGCCGGACATAAGGGGGGTGTAGACGCGATCGGAGAGCCGACCGACGCTCTCTTGTGGCAGCAGGCGGCGGATGGGGACCCGTCGGCGTTCGGTGCGCTCTTCGAGCGGCACTCCGATCGCGTCTACAACCACTGTTTCCGTCGCACCGGTTCCTGGTCGGCGGCCGAGGACCTCACCTCGGTCGTGTTCCTGGAGACCTGGCGCAAACGCAGGGAGGTACAGCTAGCAGACGACTCGCTTCTCCCGTGGTTGCTCGCCGTGGCCAACAACGTGGTGCGCAACCGGGACCGGGGACTCCGCCGTCATCGGCGGCTGCTGGCGAAACTGCCGACAGCGGTCGTGGTGCCGGACCCCTCCGACGACGCGGTGACGAGGCTGGATGACGAACGGACGATGGGCGCCGTGTTGGACGTGTTCCACCGACTGGTGCCCGACGAGCAGGACGTGTTGGCACTGTGCGTGTGGGCTCACCTGAGCTACACGGACACCGCCATCGCTCTGGGGGTCCCGGTGGGAACCGTGCGATCTCGCTTGGCGAGGGCAAGAGAACACCTGCGCAAGCTCGCAGGTTCAGAACCGGACGCGGGGCAGACGGGGGGTCCCGCGCCCGGTTCTGAACCTACGAACGAGCCGGGTGAACGGGCCCGACAAGGCGACGAGGACACGAGGGGAGAGTGACGCACACGATGTTCGACGACCCGGATGACGACGATCTCCGCGCGATCGCTCCACCGCTCGACCAGCGTCGGTTCCCGGCGGGCCGGCGTGCTGACGTCAAGACGATGCTGATGGACGAGGTCCGAGCCTCGCGCCGGCATCGATGGCGGACACCGCTGCTCGCCGGCGTGGCCACCGCGCTCGTCGGCACCACCATCGCCGCAGGGAGCTACATCGCCTTCCGCGAACCGACCGAACGACATTTCGCCTTCTGCTACTCCGCTGCCACCGCCGACCCGGCCTACCGGACCGAGCTGGGCGTCGCCGCGCCGCAGCGCGCCGACAGCACGCCACCCGGCCCCGTCGAGGTCCAGAACGCCGTCGACTCCTGCGCCAACGTCTGGCGACTGGGTGTCATCCATGCGGGCGAGCCCGGCGCGCCGGGTCCCCAGCCCGGAGACGACCCCGCACCCGTGCCCGATCTGGCCGCCTGCACGCTGCCGGACGGCTCGGTGGCGGTCTATCCGGGTGACGCGACCACCTGCCGCACGCTCAACCTGCCGTCGGCGACGAAGCCCTAGCCCGGCTTCAGTAGAAGCGAATCGAACTGATCGCGTTGTCGAGGCTGCCGAAGTCGGACTTCGAGCCGAACACCGACGTCGAGGTTCCGGACAAACCGGTGTTCTTGAAGTGCTGGCCGACGCAGTTGCTGTAGGTCCGTGCCGAACCGATCTTGTCGTTCCACCCGTAGGACCCTAGGTTTCCGAAGCTGTACTCGGTTCCGCCGTAGCACCCCGACCCGCCGGATCCGGTGAGCGTCAGCGACGAGCCGCCGAAGCCTGTGGAGTTGTACTCGATTCCCAGCAGCGGGCTCGCCAACGCCCGGTACGCGTGGAGCTGGCGGCGGATCGTCGCGTCCGCGCTGGCCACCTCAGCCGATCTGGCCAGCGTGACGGCCCCCTTGCTTGCGAAGCCGACCGCGTCGCTGAACGTGCCGAAGCAGCTGAAGCCCGTCACCGCGCTGACGCCCGTGGCCGATGCGGGCGACAGGCTCGCGACGCAGTGCGCTCCCCGTGGCGGTGCCGCCGCCACCTTGCCGGAGCCGGCCTGCGCAGCGACCGGAACGGCCACCAGGCCCACGATCGCGACCAGCGCGACGATCACTCGTGAAGCCATCGAACGATGTGGCGCCATCGAAGCCCCCTTCTCAGACATCGAGCAGCCTTCTGCTCAGTGCTCAGACGCGTCTGCGCGCCGAACGGTTGGCCAGTCTCGCAGAAATGCATCTATCCGACCGCATACGGTCACCTTCCTGGGGACAACCGGAGCCGGGAGGCCCTCGCGCGCCCGCGGTCAGGGGATGACGAGCGTCGCGCCCGGATCCTCGAGGATGGCGGCGACGTCCGCGAGGAACGACGAGCCCTCCGCACCGTCGGCCATCCGGTGATCGAACGAGAGCGCGAGAGTGGTGACCCAGCGCGCGACGATCTGGTCGTCGACGACCCAGGGCTTGCGACGGATGCTGCCGACCGCGAGGATTCCGGCCTCCCCGGGATTGAGGATCGGCGTGCCGCCGTCGATCCCGAACACCCCGATGTTGGTGATCGTGAATGTGCCGCCGCTCATCTGCGCCGGTGTCGTCCGCCCTTCCCGAGCGGTGACCGTGAGCTCGCTGATCGCGCGGGCGAGGTCGACCGTCGGGAGCTGGTCCGCGTCCGGGATGTTCGGGACGACGAGGCCGCGGGGGGTGTCCGCCGCGATCCCGAGGTTGACGTAGGCCTTCTGGACGATCTGCTGGTTCGGCTCGTCCCAGGTCGCGTTCAGCTCGGGGGTCCGGCGCAACGCCACGCACACCGCGCGGGCGACCAGGAGGAGCGGGGTGACGCGGACGTCGCGGAACTGCCGGGACGCGCGCATGGTGTCGACCATCTGCATCGTGCGGGTGGCGTCGATCTCGACCCACTCGGTGACGTGCGGCGCGGTGAAGGCGCTCTGCACCATCGCCGCTGCGGTGAGCTTGCGGACTCCCCGCACGTCGACGCGGGTCTCTCGCGACGCGCTGGCCACCACCGGCGAGCTTGCTCCGGACGCTGCAGGCTCGGGGGCGAACGCCGCCTCGACATCGGCCCGGGTGACGATGCCCCCGGCGCCGCTCGGGACGAGCGAGGCGAGATCGATGCCGAGGTCCTTGGCCAGCTTGCGCACCGGCGGTTTGGCCAGTGCGCGCGTCGGCGTCGCTGGTTCGGGCTCGGGTTCGGCGCCGGCTCAGGGTCTGGCGGGCTGGCCGTCGGGGGTGCGGGTACGTCTGGCTTCGCGGCCGCCGAACGGGAACGCCGGCGGACCGGAGCACCGGTCCGCGGGCCGTAGCCGACCAGACTGGCCTCCCGCTTCGGTTCCTCCCCCTCCGTCAGCGGGTGCCGGCTCGCCGGGCTCGGACGCCGGGTCACCGGCGGCGTCGACCGCGATGATCGCCGTACCGACCGGAACGGTGACGCCCTCCGCCACGAGAAGTGACGCCACCCGACCGGCGAACGGACTCGGGAGTTCGACCAGCGACTTCGCCGTCTCGATCTCGACGATGACCTCGTTGACGGCGACGGTGTCTCCGACGGCGACGCGCCAGGTGACGATCTCCGCCTCGGTCAGACCTTCGCCGACGTCCGGCAACCGGAACTCCGACCTGCTCACAGGATTCCCTTCATGGCCTCGACCGGCGCGGCGATCATCGGTGGATCAGTACGCGAGTGCGGTGTCGACGCCGTCGAGCACCCGGTCGACGTCGGGGAGGAAGCCCTCCTCGGCACGAGCCGGGGGGTAGAGCATCTCCAGCCCCGTCACCCGCAGGACCGGGGACTCGAGGTGGTAGAAGCACTCCTCGCCGACTCGGGCCGCGATCTCCGCCCCCACCCCGTAGGTCTTCGACGCCTCGTGGACGACGATCACCCGGCCGGTCTTGCGGGCCGACGCGTAGACGGTGTCCAGGTCGAGCGGCGCGATCGAGCGGAGGTCGATCACTTCGAGGGAACGTCCCTCCCCTGCGGCGACCTCGGCGGCTTCGAGCGCGACCGGCACCATCGGCCCGTAGGCCACGACGGTGGCGTCCGTGCCCGTGCGGAGAACGGCCGCCGACTGCAGCGACAGCGGCGCCTCGCTCGCGTCGAGGTCGACGTCACCGCGTTCGTAGTACCGCCGCTTGGGCTCGAAGAAGATCACCGGGTCGGGGCTGGCGATGGCCTGCTGGATCATCCAGTACGCGTCGGACGGACTCGCGCACGTGACCACCCGGAGCCCCTGGACATGGGCGAACAACACCTCGGGCGACTCGGAGTGGTGTTCGACGGCGCCGATGCCGCCACCGAACGGTATCCGGATGACAATCGGCGCGGATTGCCTGCCCTGGCTGCGGAAACGCCACTTGGCCACCTGGCTGACGATCTGGTCGTAGGCCGGGAACACGAACCCGTCGAACTGGATCTCGCAGACCGATCGGTAACCCCGCATGGCCAGACCGATCGCGGTTCCGACGATGCCGGCCTCGGCGAGCGGGGTGTCCACGACGCGGGTGGCGCCGAAGTCGGACTTCAGGCCCTCGGTCACCCGGTAGACGCCACCGAGGGTGCCGATGTCCTCGCCCATCAGCATGACCTTCGGGTCGTCCTCCATCGCCTTGCGCAGACCCAGGTTGATGGCCTTGGCCATCGTCAGCGTGGTCACGGGTTCAGCCCTGCCCGTCGGCGGCGGCGGCATCGGTGTCATCGGTGTCTTCCGCGCCATCGGTGTCGAAGGACGCCGCGTAGGCGAGCATCGACGCCTTCTCGGCCCTGGCGAGCGGCGTCAACTCCGCGAACGTGTGGGTGTAGTACTCGGTGACGTCCGGCTCGGGCAGCGTGAGCGTCTCACTGCGGACCCGAGCGGCCATCTCGTCGGTCTCCGCGGTCAGTTCGGCCGCACGGTCGTCGTCGAGAATCCCCTGAGCACGGAGGTAGGACTCCACCCTGGCCAGCGGATCGCGGTCGTGCCAGTACTCCTCCTCGGCGGAGGTGCGATAACGCTTCGGATCATCGGACGTGGTGTGCGCGCCCATCCGGAAGGTGTAGGCCTCGATGAGCGTCGGGCCGCCGCCGGAGCGGGCGCGATCCATGGCGTCCTTGACCACCGCCTGAACGGCCAGGACATCGTTGCCGTCGACGCGGACCCCCGGGAAGCCGAAGCCGTCGGCCCGCTTGTACAGCGGGATCTTCGCCTGCCGGGCGTTCGGCTCGGAGATCGCCCACTGGTTGTTCTGGAGGAAGAAGACGACCGGCGCGTTGTTCACGGCGGCGAAGTTGAACGCCTCGCTCACGTCGCCCTCGCTCGTCGCGCCGTCGCCGAAGCAGCACAGGACGGCCTCGTCGGCCCCGTCGCGCTGGATGCCCATCGCGTAGCCGACGGCGTGCAATGTCTGGGCGCCGACGACCAGCGTGTACAGCCCGAACCGGGTGTCCTCGATGTCCCAGGTGCCGTGATCGGTACCGCGGAAGATGCGAAGGAGGTTCATCGGGTCGAGCCCGCGCGCCAGAGCCAAACCGTGCTCGCGGTAACTCGGGAAGACGAAGTCGGTCTCGGCGATCCCGTAGGCGGCGCCGACCTGTGCGCCCTCCTGCCCGCGCGATGGGGCCCACAGCGCGAGCTGGCCCTGGCGTTGCAGGTTGGTGCCCTCGACGTCGAGGCGCCGGGCCATCATCAGGTCACGGTAGGCGGCGAGGAGTTCGTCGTCGGAGAGCGAACTCGCGTAGTCGGGGTGGGTGACCCGGCGGCCGTCCTTGTCGAGCAGCTGGACCATGGGCTCGGCGTCGACCGGCAGGTCGGTCTCCGGGTCGGGCGCGGCGGCGAGATGGCTTCGACGCCCGGGTACGTCGGCGAGGTCGGTCTCCGCTCGGGCGGTCGAGGGGCTGCTCTGGGTCACGGCGCGCTCCGTTCGGTCGGCGCGGCGATCGGGGTGACATCGCCGGGTTCGGATGTCGCCGCGGCCCTTGGCGGATCGCGCCGTGGGCCGCGGCGCAGGATCACCAGACGGTGTGGTTACCACCTGGGACCGCAGTCAACGTACCCCCGGGACGAGCTCGACGAGCCCGGTTCCGATCCTCGGCGCCGAAGTAGTACCGAGTTCGTACCGGCGGGCACACGGGCGTATCGGTCAACGGGCACATCGACCCGATGACAGGCAGTCCGGTCCGGCCTGGTCAGGTCGGCCCAGTGCCGAAGCGGGGCGTGATCATGGGCAGCGGCCGGTCGAGGTCGGCGGCCCACGGAAGCGCGTAGGACGGCGCGTACGCGAACCGGGTGACGGCCAGCCGGAGCCGCACCGACGACGAGCCGTCGAGCCGCAGCCGGAGCCACGGACCGTCGACCTGAACGGCCAGCGGATCGCCATCGGGACCGAGGACGGAGTCGATGCGATGCTCGGCGAACGCGCCGGCCTGGATCACGAACTGGTCCGCCGCAGCCGTCCCGAGATTGACGAGCCGGACCGTCACGGCATCGGGCTCGACGGCCTCGACCAGCGCAGCGACGTCCGGGGGGAGGCCGGGTCGACGGCGGCCGACGTCGAAGTACCGCAGCGTGGCGAGCGGCAGGCCGCCGTGGTAGATGTGCAGAGGAGCGCCCCACATGGTCTGCACGAGTCCCTCGGTGAAGATCGGGCTCTTGTCCTGCCAATGGTGGACATCCCAGTCTTCAGGATCGCCGTCATCGGTGGCGATCGCCTCGATGCGCGCGTCCATCTGGGCCCGGTTCACCGCCAGGACCTGGCGCGGGTAGTCCGGGTTGCGGCCCTGCTGGTAGGCGAACCAGTGCTGGCTGTTCCCGGCACCGTTGCCCTTCACCCGTAGCTGTTCGGGTTCCCCCCAGCTGTCGCTGCCGGAGATGCGGGTGAGGCGCTGCGCATCCGCGTCGTCGAGGCTGGTGAACCACGTGACGGCGGGGACGCGCACGTCGACCGGCCGGTAGTCCGACCACCCGTCGTCGCGATGCTTGTTGGGGACGACCCAGGTGCCGTTCTCCTCGTGGCCCAGAGCCCAGAGTCGGTCGAGCTGCGAGCGGATCAGGTCGAGCCGGGACAGGTCGCCGCTGACGAGCGCGGCGTTCACCGAACCGACACCGAGCGGCTCCAGGATGGTCGCGGCCCCGTGCGGCCACTGCCAGCCGTAGTAGCCGCCCCACCACTTGCCGCCGTAGTTCTCGCCGATCTGCCCGGAGAGGCCGATGTTGTCGGGCGTGATGCCGTGGTTGGCGGTCGTGCGCTCGGCCCAGGCGGTCGAGTAGTCGAGCACCCAGCGGGCGAAGTGGTCGTCGCCGGTGAGCATGTAGGCGTGCGCGGCCATGCTCGTCGCCGTCAGGTTGAGCGGGACGTCGCCCCTGGTCATGCGTTCGTTCATCCGGTCGAGGATGTCGGCGAAGATCGCCGTCGTCGGTCCACTGGCAGAGCGGGCCGTCGACGCCGGGGATGTCGTCGAAGGGCGGCGGGTAGCCGTCCAGCACGTCCCGGTGGGTCGACCAGTCCTCGGCCGTGACGTCGAACCGCGGCCCCTTCGACGCCGTTCAGCGGGGACCTGATGAGCCGGTGGACGGTGTCGTAGTTGGCGCGCCTCGTTGTCGCGCCCGGTGTAGAAGCCGGCGAACCGGGTGGCCCGCATGCGGGACCTGGAGGCTGTCCGGGTCGGCCATACCGATCAGGTAGAAGAGGGCGCTGCTCTCGCCGTGGTGCATCCAGTCGTAGTAGGCGTCGAACTCGCGGTACACCTGCCCGTACTCGGTCCACTGCCAGGTGATGGCGTCCCACTGGCGGCGGGCGAGCTCCAGGAGCCGCTCGCCGCCACCGAGGAGATAGAGCATCGGGAGATCCTCGAAGCCCTCGTAGGGGTCGTCGGATCCGTCCATGCCGGGCCAGTGGGCGCGCCAGCGCAGGGAACCGTCCGGCTCGGCATAGCGCTCGACGAAGCGGATGGCCTCGGTCTCGAGGTCGGCGAGGAGGGCGCGCTGCTCGATCGCCCACGCGGGTGCCTCGGCCGGGTTCGACGGGGGTTCGAGGAGCGGGATCTGCTCGAGGGGGACGGAGGTGGCGCGGGCGCGGAGGGGCGGCGTGTGCACGGAGCACAGTGTGTCCGGACGGGCGCGCGCGCGTCGCTCGGGTGGACGGATGTGTCCTCGACGGGCCGGGCCGGGGTGTCGGGCTGTCGGTAGCACCGGCCGACGTAGGTAGGGGCGCCCGACCTCTCGTAGCACCGTCTACAGCCATACGAGGGCCGCAACGGTGCTACGGCCCGCACACGCCGCTGGCGGCGCGCCCAGCCGGTAGCACGGACTTGCCGTCGGTAGCACCAAAGCTGCGTCGGTAGCAGCGTCGACGGTGCTACCAACGCATGCGCGGTGCTACCCGATGGAACGGAGGTGCTACCGACGTCGCCGCTGCCGACCGGTGGCGGGCCGGCGGGCGCCCATCGTCGGTCGGTCAGACGAAGCGTGCGCCCCACCGCACCATCCGCCTGACAACCACCGACGAAGCACGTCTGTCAGACGAAGCGTGCGCCCCACCGCACCATCCGCCTGACAACACCCGCACGCCTCACCACACCCCCGAACGCGACGACGCCCGCTCCTGCCGGATGGGCAGAAGCGGGCGTCGTCGATCGAGGTGAGACCTGCCAGGCTCGCTCAGGCGAGCGACTCCTCCCAGGCCTGGTGCAGGTCGGCGTACCGGCCGTGATCGGAGATGAGCTCCTTGGGCGAGCCGTCCTCGATGATCCGGCCCTGCTCCATCACGAGCACCCGGTCGGCGATCTCCACGGTCGAGAGCCGGTGGGCGATGATGATCGCCGTCCGCTCGGACAGGATCGTCCGCAGCGCGCGCTGGACCAGCCGCTCGCTCGGCACATCCAGCGAGGACGTCGCCTCGTCGAGGATCAGCACCGCGGGGTCGGCGAGGAACGCCCGGGCGAACGCCACCAGCTGACGCTGGCCGGCCGAGAGCCGCCCACCACGCTTCGACACCTGCGTGTCATAGCCGTAGGGCAGTTCCATGATGAACGCGTGCGCGCCGATCGCCCGGGCGGCGTGCTCGATCTCCTCCTGGCTGGCGTCGGGCCGACCGAAGCGGATGTTGTCCGCGACGGACCCGCTGAACAGGAAGTTCTCCTGGGTCACCATGACGACGTTCCGGCGAAGCGTGGCCTCGTCGAGCTGACGCAGGTCGACGCCGTCGAGGGCCACCGAACCCGAGGTCGGGTCGTAGAACCGCGAGACCAGCTTGGCCAGCGTCGTCTTGCCGGCTCCGGTCGCACCGACGACCGCGACCGTCTGACCGGCCGGGATCTCCAGGTCGAGCGCCGGCAGGACGGCCTTCTCGGGGATGTAGGAGAACGCGGTCTGGTCGAAGGTCAGCTCACCGTGGGCGCGGCCGAGGTCGACCGGGTGTACCGGCTCGCGGACCGTCGGCTCCTCCTCGAGCACGCCGGAGAGCTTCTCCAGCGCTGCGCTCGCGGACTGGAAGGTGTTGTAGAACTGGCTGATGTCCTGCAGCGGCTCGAAGAACTGGCGCAGGTAGAGCAGGAACGCGGCCAGCACACCGACGGTCACGCTGCCGTGGAAGGCCAGGTAGCCGCCGAAGAACAGCACCACCGCGATCGTGATGTTGCCGACCAGCTTGATCGATGGCATGAAGATCGCCACGAGCCGCATCGACTCGAGGTTGGCGGCCCGGTAGTCGTCGTTCACGGTCGCGAAGATCTCCGCGTTGCGGGGCTCCCGACGGAACGCCTCGACCGCCTTGATCCCCTGCATCGACTCGACGAAGTGGACGATGACCGCGGCGACGGTCTCCCGCGTCTTGCGGTAGACCCGGGTCGCGTTGCGGCGGAACCAGACCGTGAGCACCAGCAGGATCGGGAACGAGATCAGCGCGACCAGGCCGAGCCGGACGTCGAGGACGAGCAGCAGGATCGACGTGCCGACGAGTGTCAGCAGCGCGCTCACCAGGCCGTCGAACCCGTTGGACAGGAGTTCGTAGATCGCGTCGACATCCGAGGTCTGGCGACTGATGACGCGGCCGGACGTGTACTTCTCGTGGAAGGCGAGCGACAGCTTCTGGAAGTGGTTGAACACCCGCTGGCGCAGCACGAGCAGGATGTCCTGGCCGATCTTTCCGGACAGCTGCAGGAACGTCACCCGCGCGAGTGCCTGCACGACCGCGCAGAACGCGAGAGCGATGACGACCTCGACGAGGTTCTTCACACCCTGGTTGGCGATCAGCGGCGGGATCCCGGAGTCGATCCCGACCTTCACCAGGTAGGGGATCGCGAGCCGGGCGCTGTTCTCGAGCACCACGACGACCACGAGCAGGGCGATCAGCTTGTGGTACGGGCGGAGCAGGTCGCCGAGCAGCCGGCGGGAACGCTCCCGCAGCATGAGCGTCGCCTTGGTCGGGATGTCGTCGCGGTTCTCGCCGCCGACACCACGCCAGTCGTATTCCGTGCCGTGATCGGTCTGGGCTTCGGCGACCTCGTCCTGCTTCGCCTCGTCGGGCTGCTCGGCGAGTTCGTGATCGAGCTCCTCGATGCGCTCGTCGCTCTGTCGCGTGTCGGGATCGTCCGGGCCGTGGTCGGCCCGGCGGTTCCGGGTCAGGGAGAACGTCATGCCCGCACCCCTTCCAGGTCGTCGATGTCGTCGGCGGTCGCGCCGTCCATGTCGGCTGCGAGCAGCTCGCGGTAGGCCGGGACGGTGGCGAGCAGTTCGTGGTGCTCGCCGACGTGGGTGATGGTGCCGTGCTGGAGGAGCGCGACCTTGTCCGCGAGGAGCACGGTCGAGGCCCGGTGCGCGACGATGATGCCGGTCGCCTGCTCGAGCACCTTGCCCAGCGCCGCCTCGACGAGCGCTTCGGTCTCGACGTCCAGCGCGGACATCGTGTCGTCCAGCACCAGGATCTTCGGCCGGGCGACGACCGCCCGGGCCAGGGCGAGCCGCTGACGCTGGCCGCCCGACAGCGACAGCCCCTGCTCGCCGACCCTGGTGTCGAGGCCCCACGGCAGCTCGTAGGCGAACGTGGCCTGCGCGACCTCGAGGGCCTCGCGGACCTCGTCGTCGGTGGCGTCGCTGCGACCGAGCGTCAGGTTCTCGCGCACGCTCATGGAGAACAGCGTCGGGTCCTCGAACGCGGTCGCGACGATGCCGCGCAGGTTCGACAGCGTGAGCTCACGGATGTCGACCCCGTCGATGGTGATGCGGCCCCGGCGGATGTCCTGCAGGCGCGGGACGAGCGAGGTGAGCGTGGTCTTCCCGGAGCCGGTGGCTCCGACGACGGCCACGGTCTCGCCCGGCAGCACGTCGAGCCAGAGGTCCGTGAGGGTGTCGACGTCGGCGTCGGGGAAGCGGAACGAGACGCCCTCGAACTTGAGCAGACCGGTCGGGCTGCGCAGTTCCTTCGTGCCCCCGGTGATGGCGGGCTCGGTGTCGAAGACCTCCATGACCCGCTCGGCGGCGGTCATCGACTCCTGCGCCATGGCGAGGATCTGTCCCATCGACTGGATGGGCCAGACCAGCTGGAGCATCAGGGTCATGAACGCGACGAGCGCACCGAGGGTGATGTGTCCCCGGCCGGCGGCGATGGCCCCGGCCAGCATCACGACGACCAGGGTCATGTTCGGCACGAAGCCGAGCAGTGTCCAGAAGCGTGCGGACATGCGGACCTTGACCATCGACGTCTCCCGCACCTGCTGGGACGCCTTGTCGTAGCCGTCGTAGAGGTACTCTCGCCGGCCGAACGACTTGGCCACCCGGATGCCGACTGCTGCTTCTTCGATGAGGGTGGCGAGGTCGCCCTGCTGGTCCTGCACCTGGCGGGACACCTTGATGTAGTTGTGGTGGAAGTTCTTCGACGCCCAGATGATCGGCAGGTTCGACAGCAGCACAACCACGCCGAGCGGCCAGTACATGTGCAGCAGGAGCACCGTGACGATGGTCACCTGGATGATGTTCGTGACGAGGAACACGATGCCGAACCCGAGGAACCTGCGGATGACCGACAGGTCGGTGGTCACGCGGGACAGCAGCTGACCGCTCTGCCACCGGCTGTGGAAGCTCATCGGGAGCTCCTGCAGGTGGGCGTAGAGGTCGTCGCGGATCTGGGTCTCGAGACCGAGCACGGCCTTGCTCTGGGTCCAGCGCCGCACGAACATCAGGAACGCCTCGATGATGCCGAGGGCGAGCGCGAGCAGGCCGAGGGGCCAGAGCGCGCTCTGGTCGCCGTCGGCGATCGGGCCGTCGATGACGGCCTTCGTCACGAGCGGGACCGTGATGCTCGCGAGGGTGCCGAGGATCGCGGCGGAGAACATGATCGCCAGCTGCTTCTTGTACGGGTACAGGTAGCGCCGCATCCGCAGCAGGGCGGTCATGCGTCCGAACGAGCGGCCGCCGTTCTCCGGACCGGGGGTGATGTGCGCGTGGTCGAAGGTGGGCGGCGCGGTGCCGACCTCGACCAGCGAGGTGCCGGGGGTCGAGGACGGGAGGTCGATCGAGGTGTTCGAGTTCGTGGGGACGTGCGGGGTCAGCAGGGATTCATCGGTACGGGTACTCATCGAGCTGTAGGTCTCGCTCTCCGCCGGTGGGCGTGGCAATCGGTTTCCATGACATCGCGGACTGGCTCCTGCGCAGGGGTGCTGGGAGGGTCGTTAGCGAGGGTCATTAGCTTTGCGAACGATTCTTCCACACAACGGCCCGTTCGTCAGCCCCATTCCCTCCGCACAGCTTGGATGCGTGACGATCCCGACACTCTGGGCGAGATCTGGTCCGATTCGAGAGCGGCTCAGGGGCCTTTCGGCCACGTCGCGAGGGCGGCCAGCGCCCGATCGTTCTCCTCGGGCGAGCCGATACTGACCCTCACGCCGAAGCCGGCGAACGGCCGGGCGATCACACCGCCGGCGTCGAGGTGCGCGGCCAGGTCCAGTGCGCGGTCCCCGACGGGCAGCCAGTAGAAGTTCGCCTGGCTCGCCGGGACGGGCAGCCCGAGGGCGCGGACCCGAGGTAGGACCCGCTCGCGCTCGGCGACGACGTCGGCGACCCTGGCCCGCATGCCGGTCTCGTCGGCGAGCGTGGCGAGCGCCGCCGCCTGGGCGAGGCTGCTGACCCCGAACGGGATGCCGACCTTCCGGACGGCGGCCGCCACCTCGGCGTCGGCGATCAGGTATCCGACCCGCGCACCGGCCAGACCCCACGCCTTCGACAGGGTGCGGAGGACGACGACGTTCGGATGCCCGGCGAGCACGGCCAGGCCGTCGGCGGCGGCCGGATCGGTGACGAACTCGATGTACGCCTCGTCCACGACGAGGAGGACGTGCGGGGGGACGGCGGCCACCAGACGGTCGAGCTCGGTGGCCGTCACGACCGGGCCGGTGGGGTTGTTGGGCGAGCAGACCAGCACGACCTTCGTCCGGTCGGTGACGGCTCGGGCGATGGCGTCGACGTCGTGCCGGTCGTCGGCGTCCACGTCGATCGTCACGGCCACGGCGCCCGGGATCGTCACGGCGATCGGGTAGGCCTCGAACGACCGCCAGGCGTAGACCACCTCGTCGCCCGGATCGCAGAACGCCTGGAGCAGGTGATAGAGCGCGGCGACCGATCCGGTGGCGGTGACGACCTGCTCGGGCTGCACGCCGTGACGAGCGGCGAGCGTCTCGACGAGCACGGCTGCGGTGCCGTCGGGGTAGCGGTTGAGGGACCCGGCGGCCAGCGTGACGGACTCGACCACAGCGGGCGTGGTCGGGAACGGCAGCTCGTTGCTCGACAGCTTCGCCGGCTCCGTACGTCGCGGCCGACCCGGCGGCGGACCGACCGGGGGTGTAGGCCGGGATCGAGTCGAGGATCGCGCGGGCACGGGGCGAGCGGGTCATGACCGGCAACCCTAGGCGGGGCGGTGAGCAGCGGCAGCCCGGGCTACCGGGCCGCGTGCTCAATAACCCTCGTGCAGCTTCGGGACGTCCTCCAGCAGCTTCTGCGTGTACGGATGCGTCGGGCTGAAGATGACCTGCTCGGCGTCACCCTGCTCGACCATCGAGCCGTTGCTCATCACCAGCACGCGGTCGCTGATGTAGCACGCCTGGCCGATGTCGTGGGTGATGAACAGCACGGTGAGCCCCACGTCGCGACGGAGGTCGGACAGCACGTTGAGGACGTTCGCACGCAGCGACGCGTCCAGCATCGAGGTGGCCTCGTCGGCGATCAGCAGCTTCGGCGAGAGCATCAACGCGCGGGCGATCATGACCCGCTGGCGCTGGCCGCCGGAGAGTTGGTGCGGGTACTTGTCCAGCACGTCCTCGGGCTTGAGTCCGACGTGGCCGAGCGCCTCCTCGACCACCAGCGCGTCGTTCTTCTTGTCCCGGCCTTCCCGCAGCGCCTGCGATCGCGCGAGCAACCGGCGGACGGTGAAGAACTGGTTGAACGAGGAGAACGGGTCCTGGAAGACCGCCTGCACCTCCCGCCAGTAGCTCTGCAGCTGGCGCGCCTTGAGGTCGGTCACGTCCCGGCCGTCGAGGGCGATCGACCCGTCGGTCACGGCCATCAATCGCAGGATCAGCCGAGCCAGTGTCGACTTGCCCGATCCGGATTCGCCGACGACGGTGACGATCTCCTGCCGGCCGAGTTCGAAGCTCACGTCCTGCACGGCGCGGACGGCCGTGGTCCCTCGCCCGAACACCTTGGTGACCCGATCGACTCGCAGCAGCGGGACCGCGGGAGATGCGGCCGGCGGCGTCCCGGCGGCTGCTGTGGCTGCTGCCGGTTCGGACGACGGCGTGTGGGTGAGGCTCATGTCCCCACCTCCAGTGCCTGTCCCGGGTTCTGCTCGGCCCACCAGCACATCGAGAAGTCGCGGTCGTTCCCGACCTGCGGCGGTTCCTCGGTGGTGCACTCCGGCATCGCCTTGGGGCAGCGCGGGTGGAATCGGCAACCAGGCGGCGGCGTGGCCAGGTTCGGGGGCGAGCCCGGGATGCCGGTCACCCGTCGCTGCCGCAACGCCGGTTCGGGCACGAGCACCGAGCTGAGCAGGGCGGCCGAGTAGGGATGCCGCGGCGCGTTGACCAAGGTGTCCGTGTCGTTGACCTCCACGATCCGGCCCGCGTACATGATGGCGAGCCGGTCCGACACGGTTCGCAGCACCGGGATGTCGTGGGTGATGAACACGACGCCGGACATGATCCGCTGGTCGAGCATCTGGAGCAGCATGTCGATCAGCGCCTTCTGGCTCGACACGTCCAGCGCCGACGTCGGCTCATCGGCGATCAGCAGCCGCGGGTTCAGCAGTGTCGAGATCACCGTGACCACGCGCTGCTTCATGCCGCCGGACAGTTGGTGCGGATAGGCGTCGAGGGCACGCGGCGGAAGGTCGAGCGCCTTCAGTCGGTCGCTCGCGCGGTCGAGGGCCTCGCTCTTCTTCACCGACTTGTCGTGGGCCCGCATCACGTCGACCACCAGGTCGCGGATCCGCAGTGTCGGACTGAGCGAGTTCATCGCGCCCTGCGGCAGCAGCGAGACCACCGAACCCCGCCACGACCGCGGCGGCGCGTTCGCACCGACCAGTGGTTGCGTGGTGCCGTCGACCTCCAGCTCGCCCCCGGTGACCCGCAGGGGCGGACGCGCCGTCAGCGAGAGCACCGCACCGAGCGTCGACTTGCCCGAGCCGGACTCGCCGGCCACCCCGAGCACCTCGCCCTCGGCGATGTCGATGGACACGTCGTCGCAGGCGACGACGTCACCGGTGGGACCCGCATACGCCGCCGACAGGTGACGTGCCGAGACGAGCGGGATCACCGAGCCGGCCCGGTCGCGGTCCCGCAGCGAGGCCTGCACGCTCATACCATCTCCCGCTCGGACTCGGCGGTGTTCGGGTCGACGTCGCGCACCGCCACCTCCTCCAGCGCCAGCATCCCGGCCCGGGGCGTCTTCGAGGCCCGCCCGCCCCGCAGCCGCGGATTGAACACCTCGTCGAGGCTGGACTGCAGCAGCAGCAGGCTGAACGCGATGACGGTGAGGATGATCGTCGGCGGGATGAAGGCCCACCAGGCGCCGGTACGGACCGACTCCCACACGAGCGCGTAGTGCAGGACGGTCCCGAGGCTCACCGCATCCGAGGGCCCGAGGCCGAGGATCGACAGGCCGGCCTCGGCGAGGATCGCCCCGGCGACCTGGAGCACGAACGCCATGGCGATGTAGCTGAGGATGTAGGGCAGGACGTCGAAGAGGACGAGGCTCGTCGTCTTCGCACCGGAGAGCCGGGCTACGTCGATGTGTTCGCGCGTGCTGACGCTGCTGGCCTGGGCACGCACGGCGCGAGCGGTCCACGGCCACGAGGTGATCCCGATGACGAACGCCATGGTCAGGAGCGATCGCGAGTTCAGCGCGATCGAGATGAGGATGAGGACGACGATCGACGGGATCGCCAGCGCCACGTTGGTGATACCCATCAGGCCTTCCTCGGTGGAGCCGCCGACGAAGCCCGCGACGAGCCCGATCACGACACCGAGCACGGTGGCGATCACGCCAGCCATGAGGCCGATCGCCAGGGATGCCCGCATCCCGTGCATCAACTGCGACAGGACGTCATGGCCGACGTTGTCCGTGCCGAGGGGTGCTGCCGCCGACGGCGGGTCGTACAGCCCGCCGACCTGGACGTTCGGAGCAACCGTGTGGATGAGCGGACCGACGAACGCGAGCAACAACACCAGGACGAGCAGGGTCAGCGCGAACCAGAAGCGCGGGGTGAACCGGATCAACCGCATGTGTCGTTCACTCCTCAGCGATCGCCGGTGGCCGCGGCCCGGATGCGGGGATCGACGAATCCGTAGGCCACCTCCACCAGGAAGTTGGCGAGCAGAACCGAGACCGCGATGATCAGCGTGATCGCCTGGATCATCGGATAGTCGTTCGTGCTGATGGCGGCGAAGAGCAACGACCCGATGCCGGGATAGGAGAAGACGATCTCGGTGATGAGCGCGCCGCCCACCAGGGTGCCGATCGACAGCGCCAGCCCGGTCAGCTGCGGCAGCATCGCGTTCCGGAAGATGTAGCGCACGACGCGCGCGTCCCCGAGCCCCAACCCGCGCGAGTAGTTCACGTAGTCCGAGCCGAGCTCGTAGATCGCCATCGACCTCATCCCGACAGCCTGCCCCCCGACGAAGACGAGGACAAGGGACAGGAAGGGCAGCCAGTAGTGGCTCAGGGCGTCGGTGAAGAACGACCAGGTCAACTCCGGGGAGAGCCCGAACGAGTAGCCCCGGCCGGCCGGGAGGACCGGCCACGCCACGGCGAACAGGTACAACAGGATGATGGCCAGGCAGTAGTACGGCATGCTCGACAGGAACAGCGAGCTGACGAACGCGCCACGGTCCATCGAGCCGCCCTTGAACGCCGCGAGGGCGCCGATGACGTTGCCCACCAGCCAGCCCACGAGAATGGCCGGCAGCAGGAGCGCGATGCTCCACGGGATGGCCTGACTGATCAACGCCGACACTGACTGCGGATAGAACGAGAACGACGTGCCCAGGTCTCCGTGGGCCAGGTTGCCCAGGTACACGAGGAACTGTTCCCACAGCGGCTTGGTGAGGCCGAACTCCTGCATGTAGTGCTGGTGGATCGCCTCCAGTTGCTCACCCTGGACCCCGCCGCCACGGGACATGTCGGCGATGATCGCGTCGACGGGGTTGCCGGGGACGAGCCGCGGGAGGAGGAAGTTCAGCACCAACGCCACGAACAGGGCGCCCAGGTACCACAGCGATTTGCGCAGCAGGTACTTGCTGAGCCCCATGCGACACCTCGTCCTCTCCCGATGTCATGACCGATGCCGACGCGCAACGCCACCCCCCAAACCTGCGTGGGCTCAGCTGGTGCGCTTGATCTTGAACAACCAGGTGTTGCCGGCCCCACTGAACTGTGGGGGTGCGTACGGGTTGTCGATGTTCGGGAACCCGCTCCAGGTCGACTCGTTGTACTCGAAGAACTCGAGCGGCCGGTACATCAGCGGGACGGTCGGGATGTTCTGCATGTAGATCGTGTCGAGCTTGGTGTAGAAGTCCTTGAGCTTGGCCTCGTCGTCGCCTGCGAGGCTGACCTGGTCGAGCAGGTCGGACACGGCGGCGTTCGCTGAACCGGTTGTAGTTCCAGTAGGCCGTCTTGCCCATCGCGGGGACACCGCGGATGTCGAGCAGGTCGCGGAAGCGCGTCCAGGGACTCGCGACGCTGACTCCTGACACACCCCAGCACGCGAGCTGGAAGTTGCCGTTCTGCATGGCCGCCGTCACCACGGGCGCCTGCGGGAGACTGGGTCTTGATGTCGATACCGACGACCTTGGCGCTGGACGCGACGATCTGCAGCGCGGCCTCCCAGTCCGACCAACCGGTCGGCGTGATCGCCGTCCACGGGCCGAGCCGGGTGCCGTCGGGCAGGACGTAGATCCCGTCACTGCCCTTCTTGCAACCGAGGTCCTTCTCCAGGATCTCGATCGCCTTGTCCGTGTCGTAGGTCCAGCCGTACTTGTCGACGTTCGCCTGGTCGTAATACTTCTGCTCGGCGCCGGTCGGCAGGATCACGCTCGAGTTCGCCGGCACCGAGTAGCTCGACATGGCGGTCTCGGCGATCTGCTTGTAGTTGATCGCGTGCGCGATGGCGCTGCGGACCTTGACGTTGTCGAGTCCCTTCTTGTGGATGTTGAACCACAGGAACGGGATGTTGCCGGGGATGTCGTACGGGGCCTTCTTCTCCCAGGTCGAGACGGGCAGACCCTTCTTCTCCCACATCAGCCAGACCTGCGGGGTGAACTGCTGGCTGACATCGATGTTGCCCTGCTCCAGCGCCAGGTCCCCGTCGGAGTTGCCCTTGAAGATCGGGTGGACGATACCCGTCGGCGCGGGGAGCGCCCCGTAGACGGTCTTGCCCCAGTAGTTCTCGTTGCGTTTGAGCACGACCTGCGTCTGGTCCACCTTGTCGATGAGGTAAGGCCCGGTGCCGATCGGCTGCATGTTCGTGTCCTTCTGCAGCGTGCCGGCCTTCTCCTTCGCCTCCCACACCGACTTCGGCACGATCCAGATGGTCGCGATGGTGTTCTTCACCATGTTCGCGTTGAGGTTCTTCGGGTTGAGCTTGAACACGACACCGGTGTCGCCGTCGGCCTCCACCGACGTCAGATACGGTCCAGACGTTCGAGTACGACAGGCCGCTGTTGCGCTTGGCCAGCTCGAACGTGTTGACCACGTCGTCGACGGTCAGCTTGTCGCCGTTCGAGAACGTGATGCCGTCCTGCAGCGTGACCTTGATCGTCTGGTCATCGGGGGCCTCGAGCGACTTGGCCAGACCGGGCTCGAGCTTGCCCGAGAGCAGGTTGAACCGCATCAGCGACTCGTAGACGAGCTGGAAGCTGTTCTGACCTGCAGGCCAACCCGCGTTCGACGAGAACGGGTTGAAGTTGGCCACCGGGCCCCACTGGAAGCCGGCGACGAACAGCTGGTCGCCCGCCGCTCCCGCGCGGCCCTTGACTGCGGCACCCGCAGTCTTCTTCGGGTCGGTGCTGCAACCGGCCATCGCGCCGGCTGCGGCCGCGCCGGCCAGCAGCGCACCCATGGAGAGGAAGTTGCGACGGGACGGATGCCAGCTCGGGAGAGCGGCCATCTTCTCGGCATCGCGGGAGGACTCGGTCATCGGTCACCCCTTCAGTGAGCTGCCGCATGGGTGCAGCGCCGCGCGCCGGCCCATGCATCGACAGAGCAGACTCTAATCACGTCCGGGCCTATTTCAGTGGCTGTGAACGCGAGCCGTTTCCAAAGTGTGACCTGAGGAGAAACCACTGGATTCGTCCGAATCAGGACGCGAGTGGCAATTGAAACGGATCAACTCGGGGAGAGCTCGGCCGCCATCCGCGTTTCAGTTGCTGAACCGATCTAGTCACTTGTCAGGACAAGCTGGCAAAGGCTCTCGAGGCCGGGCCGATCCGAGGTCAGTGGCGAGCGACGACAGTGCCCGTCGGAGCCGGGCCGGTGCTGCCGCGGACCACGATCCCGGAGGTCGGGAACGCCCGGTCCGGCACGGCCTCGCCGGCCACGTGCCGGGCGAGCATCTCGGCCGCGGCCACACCCAGGGCGACCACGTCGAGATGCAGCGAGGTGACCGCCGGTTGGGGCAGCTCGCAGAGCATCGAGTCCTCCCACGACACGATCGAGAGGTCGGCCGGGACCCGTATCCCGAGCCTGCGCGCGACACCGATCGACCGGACCGCCATCAGGTCGTTGTCGTAGACGATCGCGGTCGGCGGCACCGGCAGCGCCAGGAGTTCGCGGGTGGCACGGTCGCCGCCCTCGCTGGTGTAGTCACTCCGGGTCCGCATGACCTCGGGCAGGTCGTAGCGGCGGAAGGAGGACATGAAGGCCCGATCGCGGTCGCCGGTATGGACCATCGACGCGGGTCCCGAGACGCGGCCGATGTGCCGATGTCCCAGTCCCACCAGGTGATCCACCAGGTCGCCGACCGCGGATCGGATGTCCACCGAGAGGAACGGGAACCGCCGGTCGGCTTCTCCGGCGACCCGACGGCTCAACACGACGGCGGGCAGCCCGAGGCGCTCGCACTCGGCGATCCGCGGGTCGACCGAGCGCACGTCGGCGATGAAGACGCCGTCGACCCGCCGCTGGGCCGCCCATCTCCGGTAGATCTCGATCTCGCGGTCGAGGTCCTCCCCCACCACCTTCAGAACGAGCCCGACCTCCGACGATCCGAGCTCGGCTTCGATCCCGCTCACCAGCTCCATGAAGAACGGCTCGACAGCCATCACCGACGGCTTGCGCGCGAGCACCAGTCCCACCAGATCGGCGCGCGCCGCCGACAGCGACCTGGCCGCGCTGTTCGGGTACCACCCGAGGGCGTCGGCGTAGGCCAGGATGCGCGCACGGGTCTGCTCGGAGACGCCCGGGCGGTTGTTCAGCGCGAACGAGACCGCACCCTTCGACACGCCGGCGTGCTCGGCGATGTCGCTGATCGTCACTCGCTTCATCTGTCACCGATCCCTTCGAGCCGGGATTCGCGCCTGTGCGGTTTCGCCCGTTTCACGAGGCAGCGAGAGCATAAACCCTCCGTGACGTGCGAAGCGGGATCCATACAGAGGTGACGTGAGCGAGCCTGGTTAGGTTCGACCGATCGCTAAACCGTTTCAGAGTGGCGGTGCGGGTTGGCCGGTTCGAACTGGTGGGGAGGTTGGCACTCGGGTGGTCAGACGGTTGGTGCGCCCCGAGGCACGCACCGCCTGACAGGGGAGGGGGTCGCGGCGGTCGACGTCGACCGTTCAGTCACCGCCTGGCCGGCCTCTGTGCCGGCCTGCCGGAGCCTGCGCTGCTGGGCGCTGACCTGGGATGATCGCGACCATGCGCCTCATCCTGCGTCTCGCCATCAACGCCGTCGCTCTCGTGGTCGCCACCTGGCTCCTGTCCGGCATCAGCGTGTCGGGCAGTTCGACCTCCGAGAACGCGCTCACGATCATCGGTGTCGCCGCCATCTTCGGCATCGTCAACGCGATCGTCCGTCCGATCGTCACGCTGCTCGGGCTCCCGTTCATCATCCTGACGCTCGGGCTCCTGCTCCTCGTCATCAACGCCCTGATGCTGATGCTGACGTCCTGGCTCGCCGGCGTGCTCGGACTGCCGTTCTACGTCGACGGCTTCTGGACCGCCCTGCTGGGTTCGATCATCCTGTCGATCGTGTCGGGGATCCTCGGGTGGGTGTTCCCGTCGGTGAGCAAGGACTGACGGCGCGCCGACGTCGGCTCAACCGAGTGCGACGTCGTACCCGAGCCGCAGGATGAGCGCGCCGACGACGACGAGGAACACGACCCGCACGAACCGGCTCCCCTTCGCGACGGCCGTTCGCGCACCGATGTAGCCACCGGCCATGTTCGCGACGCCCATCGCGCGCTCCCAGCCCCCAGAGCACAGCGCCTTGCGGGATGAAGATGACGAGAGCACCGATGTTGGTGGCCATGTTCGCCAACTTGGCCATCGCGCTGGCCTGGAGGAACGCGTAGCCCAGGGCGCCGACGAGCGCGAACACGAAGAACGACCCCGTCCCGGGCCCGATGGCACCGTCGTAGAAGCCGATCACCGCGCCGGCCAGGCAGGCGACGACGTAGTGCCGGTGCCCGTCGTAGCGCAGCGCGGTCTCACCACCGAAGGCGGGGCGCAGCCACACGTAGATCGCCACTCCGACCAGCGCGATCAGGATCACCGGCTCGAATACCTCGGACGGGACGTGCGACGCCACCAGGGCGCCCCCGATCGAGCCCGCGAGGGCGAACACCGACATCGGGACGGCCGTCCGCAGGTCAGGGTGCACCCGCCGGTAGTAGGTGGTGGCGCTCGTGGTCGTCCCACACAGCGAGGCGAGCTTGTTCGTCCCCAGGGCGGTCACGACCGGGAACTGGCCGCCAAGTGCGATCAGCAGCGCCGGCAGTTGCACGAGGCCACCGCCACCGACGACGGCGTCGACCCACCCGGCGAACAGTGCGGCGGCGATCAGCAGCACGATCGTCAGTGTGCTGAGGTTGTGCATGGCGCGAGCGGCTCCAGCCATGGTGGCGGGGTTGGACGTCGGGTGCGGTTGCCGATCATACGACGCCGTTTGTCGGCACATTGTCACCGTCTGTCAGCACGCTGACGGCGAGTGGATCGACTCGCGTGGCCGATCTACTGTGTACCGATGGACACGATCACTGACGAGAGCCTGGGCACGCTTCTCAAGCGGGCACAGCATGCGCTCGACCTCGCGCTCGATCACGAGCTCCAGGCACTCGATCTGACCCCGGCGCAGTACACCGCGCTCGCAGCGATCGACAGTGACCCGAAGCTCAGCAACGCCGAACTCGCACGTCAGTGCCATGTCACCGCCCAGACCATGCACCGCGTGGTCGCGCTGCTCGAGCGTGACGGCATGGTGGCGAGGAAGGCCCATCCGACACACGGGCGGATCCAGGAGCTGAGCGTGACCCGCAAGGGCCACGGCGCCCTCACCAAGGCACGCAAGATCGTCGACAAGGTTGAATCGGCATTCCTGAGCAGCGCGAGCGAGCGAGACGTGAAGGCCGCGACCCGCGTCCTCCGCAGTGGGCTCGTGTCGGTCACCGCCAAGTCCTGAGTCCCGGCACGCTCCTACGGCTCGACCTCGGACGCCAGAATCCCGTGCTCGCACATGTCATGTCGGCGCACTCCGCCCGCTGACAGGTCACGAAACGGGAGGAATCCGCGCCGTCGACCTTCGCGGACGAAGCCGGCACGATCGGCGACGCGACACGACGCCGGATTCTCCTCACTGTGAGAGACCTCGACCCGGGCGAAGCCCGCGCCGATCAGGAGTCGAGTCAGCATCTGCACGCCCGCCACCGCGACCCCGCGGCCCCGACTGTCCGGATGCGTGTCGTAACCGAGTGCTGCGACGGCCGCTCGCGGATCGCCAGCGTGCCGCCAAGACACGGTGCCGAGCAGGTGGTCCCGCTCGGTATCGGCCGCCACGACGAACATCGCCGGCTCGCCATCGGCCTGCGATGCGAGACTCGCGGCGATCGCACGCCCCATCACGTTCGGGGACGACGGCGCCGAGACGAAAGCCGGGATGGCGAACTGCTGCGTATCCGGATCCGTCACCGACACGAACATGCGCTCGGCATCCGCGGGCCGGGGCGATCGGAGCACGAACGCACCCGACGAGGCCAGCGTTCGTCCCGGCGGGATCGCGAGCACCGGCGCGTCGTCGGTCATCTCGTGACGCTATCGCGCGGTGTGGAACGGCCGTGCGGTGTGGGCAGGCAAACCTTCGGTGCGCGGCCGACCGTCGCTGCCTAATGTGTGCGCGTGATGGACGACCGTGCCGACGTGACCGGGAGCGCGGACCCGGCAGCGCACGAGGAACCCCACGACGAATCGTTGGCCAGCAGGCTCAACTGGCTCCGCGCCGGAGTCCTCGGTGCCAACGACGGGATCATCTCGACAGCCGGTCTCGTCGTCGGCGTGGCCGGAGGGACCGACGACCGCTCGGCAATCCTGTTGGCCGGCCTCGCGGGCCTCGTCGCCGGAGCCCTCAGCATGGCGGCCGGCGAGTACGTGTCGGTGAGTGCTCAGCGCGACAGCGAGACGGCGATGCTGAACTTGGAACGCGAGGAATTGCGGAACGAGCCCGACGCCGAACTCGACGAGCTGGCGGAGATCTACGAGGGCAAGGGGCTCGAGCCCGCGCTCGCCCGGGAGGTCGCGACGGCGCTCACCGAGCACGACGCGCTGGCCGCGCACGCGGACGCGGAACTGAACATCGACCCCGACGACCTGACCAAACCCTGGGCCGCGGCCTTCGCCTCGCTCGTGTCCTTCGCCGTCGGCGCCATGCTGCCGCTCCTGACGATCGTCCTGACTCCCACGTCGGTGCGCGTGCCGGCCACGTTCCTGGCGGTGCTCGTGGCACTCGTCATCACCGGGTCGGTCAGTGCGCGGCTCGGCAAGGCGCCCGTTCGTCGAGCCGTGCTTCGCAACGTCGGCGGCGGAGCCGTGGCGATGATCGTCACATACCTGATCGGGACACTCTTCGGGTCCGTGCTCTGACGCCGCCACCGTGACCGGCAGGATGGTCGGCATGGCTGCTCCCGCTCTACTCGCCCGACTGTCACTCGACCCCGCCTTCCAGGTCGGCGACATCGATCCCCGGGTGTTCGGCTCGTTCGTCGAACACCTCGGTCGATGCGTCTACACCGGCATCTACGAACCGGGCCATCCCCGTGCCGACGCCGACGGATTCCGTACCGACGTTCTCGAGTTGGTCCGCGAACTCGGCGTCACGACCGTCCGCTACCCGGGCGGCAACTTCGTCTCCGGCTACAAGTGGGAGGACGGGGTGGGCCCCCGGGATCAGCGACCAAGCCGGCTCGACCTCGCCTGGCGAACGGTGGAGAGCAACCAGATCGGCACCGACGAGTTCATCGACTGGGCGCGCAAGGCGAAGGTCGAACCGATGATGGCGATCAACCTCGGGACCCGCGGGATCGAGGAGGCGATCGACTACCTCGAGTACTGCAACTTTCCGGCCGGCACCGAGCCCGCCGACCGTCGGGTGGCCAACGGGCACGCCGAGCCGCACGACATCCGATTGTGGTGCCTCGGCAACGAGATGGACGGTCCTTGGCAGATGGGCCACAAGACGGCCGCCGAGTACGGCCGGCTGGCGGCCGAGACCGCACGTGCCCTGCGCCGGGCCGACACGGACCTCCAGTTGGTCGCCTGCGGCTCGAGCAACCGGCACATGCCCACGTTCGCGGCCTGGGAGCGCGAAGTCCTGACCGAGTCCTACGACCAGGTCGACTTCATCTCGCTGCACGCCTACTACGAACCCCACGACGGGGACGCCGCGTCGTTCCTGGTCTGCGCGGACGACATGCACCGGTTCATCGAGGCGGTCGTCGCCACCGCCGACCACGTAGGGGCGGCACTGAAGAGCGATCACGTGGTCGACCTCAGCTTCGACGAGTGGAACGTCTGGTTCCAGAGCCGGTTCGCCGGCGAGCAGAACCTGCCGGTCCAGCCGCAGGGCGCGATGATCGAGGACGTCTACGACGTGCACGACGCCGTCGTCGTCGGCAGCCTGCTGATCACGCTGCTGCAGCACGCCGACCGCGTGAAGGTCGCCTGCCTCGCCCAGCTCGTCAACGTCATCGCGCCGATCCTGACGCAGCCCGGCGGGCCGGCCTGGCGCCAGACGATCTTCCACCCCTTCGCGCTCACCGCGCGGTACGCGAAGGGTCGGGTGCTGAGGACCGCCGTCGACTCCCCCGTCGTGGCGAACGCCGCGTTCCCCGGCGCCAGCCAACTCTGGAGCACGGCCACCTACGACGAGGCCGCCGGGACGCTGGCGGTGTTCGCCTGCAACCGGAGTGTGGACACGGCCCTCGACCTCACCGTCGATCTCCACGGCTTCGCCGGCCTGGAACTCGTCGAACACCTGTCGCTGTTCGACGACGACCCGCACGCGATCAACGACCTGGCGCATCCCGACCGGGTCGTGCCGAAGCCCGGCGACGGATCCGTGCGTGACGGTGTCGCCACCGCTGCCCTGCCGCCGGCGTCCTGGCACGTCCTGCGGTTCGCCGCCGGTGGCTGAGTCTCCCCCGTCCCCGTTCGGTGGGAGGGTGCTCGAGCCGTTCGACGGCGGCCTCCAACCGCGCGGGGACCACGACGGCCGGGTCGCCCTCCGGAGCGACCTGTCCGGGCAGGACGGCCGCGGCTCCTTGTTCACCGAGTGCCTGTTCGACGGCACGCTCCTGCACGACACCCACCTCGACGCCACGCGCTTCGTCGACTGCCGGTTCAGCGGGGTGCAGGCGACCGCGCTCCAGCTCGCCCGGTCGGCGTTCACCGACGTGGTGGTCACGGAGTCCCGGCTCGGCGGTGTCGTCGCCTACGAGGTTGTCTGGCAGCGGGTGACGATCACGGGCGGGAAGCTCGACTTCGTCAACCTGCGCGGAAGCAAGCTGAGCGACGTGACCATCACCGGCGCCGCGCTCGGCGAGATCGACCTCGGCGGGGCCACGGTCAAGGGCCTCCGGTTCGTCGACTGCCGGATCGACCAGCTCACCGTTCCTGGAGCGAAGCTCGCCGACGTCGACATCTCCGGCTCGGCCGTGACGACCGTGGTCGGGCTCGACTCGCTGCGTGGCACCACCATCAGCGAGGCCCAGCTGCACGGCCTCGCGGCGGCGCTCGCGGCCCATCTCGGGATCGTCGTCGCGTCCGACGGATGAGGCGATGGCCGGGACGGGTCAGACGCCGAACCGTCCCTGTCGAGCACCGCAGAAGGCCGATAGGATTGTCGGATCGTATAGGATTTTCTGGCTCGGACACGAAGGAGAACCATCGATGTCGCCCGTTCCCGAAGGCTCCGGTCTCACCCCGCCCGACACCGAGTGGTTCACCGACGCCCGGTTCGGCCTGTTCATCCACTTCGGCCTGTATGCGAACGCCGCGCGGCACGAGTGGGTGAAGAACCGGGAGAAGATCTCCGACGAGGACTACCAGAAGTACTTCGACCACTTCGATCCCGACCTGTTCGACCCGCAGGCGTGGGCGAAAGCGGCGTGGGACGCCGGCATGCGCTACTTCGTCGTCACCACCAAGCACCATGAGGGTTTCGCCTTGTGGGACAGCAAGCTGACGGACTACTCGGCTCCGAACACCCCGTACGGCAAGGACCTGATCGGCCCGATGGTGGAGGCGTTCCGCGGCCAGGGGCACCACGTCGGCTTCTACCACTCGGTGATCGACTGGCACCACCCCGAGTTCCCGGTCGACGGCATCCACTCCCAGCGCGACGACGAGGAGTTCAAGGCCGCGCACGCCGACCGCGACATCACGAAGTACGCCGAGTACCTGCACGGGCAGGTCCGTGAGCTGCTGACGAACTACGGCAAGGTCGACGTGATGTGGTTCGACTTCTCCTACCCCAACCGCGTGTGGGGTGGGAAGGGCCGCGACGACTGGCAGTCCGAGACGCTCGACCACATGGTCCGCGAATTGCAGCCGGGCATCATCGTGAACGACCGCCTCGACCTCGACAACGCCGACCTCACGACGCCCGAGCAGGTGCAGCCGGTGGGCAACGTGGTCACTCCCGGCAGTGGCCCCCAGCTGTGGGAGGCGTGCCAGACCCTCAACGGGAGTTGGGGATACGACCGCGACAACCACGACTGGAAGTCGCCCGAGCTCGTCGTCCGGATGCTGATCGACACGGTCAGCAAGGGTGGCAACATGCTGATGAACGTCGGCCCGAACGGACGCGGTGAGTGGGAGCCACAGGCATTGGAGACCCTTCGCGGCGTGGGCGCCTGGATGCGGGTGAACGAGCGGTCGATCCGTGGCAACGGGCCGAGCGAGTTCACGCCGCCGGTCGACGCCCGCTACACCCAGAAGGGCAATCGCCTCTACCTGCACCTCTTCGCGTGGCCGTTCGGGATGGTGCACCTGCCCGGGCTCGCCGGCAAGGTGGCGTACGCCCAGTTCCTGCACGACGGGTCGGAGGTCCGGATCGTCGAGCCGTCGAACGACGGGCACGTGAGCGTGAACGGCCTGCAGTCCGACGTCCTGTCGTTGCGGCTGCCGCAGCGTCAGCCCGAGATCGCCGTCCCGGTGATCGAGTTGTTCCTGAAGGGCTGAGCGCCCGGAGAGTCGTGAGCCCAGAAGGCCCTGGAACCTGTAGCCCTCGAGTGGGCGCTTCCGCCCGGCGCGCTCGGCGTGTTGCGTGGGGACGCGCCCACTCGGCGCTCGTTCGGATGGTTCCGGGCCAGTAGGCGATCATGGCCGGGTGCCGTTTCCCGACGAGCTCGCTCCGGACGGCGTCCGGGTGGTGCCCTACCAGCCTTCCTGGGCGACCGAGTTCGAGTCGCTGCAAGCGTCGTTGGCCGACATCCTCGGCGGGCTCGCCGTCCGGATCGACCACGTCGGCTCCACGTCCGTCCCCGGGCTGGCCGCCAAGGACTGCCTCGACGTCCAGGTGTGCGTGTCCGAGGTCGGCGACCCAGCGATCGACGCGGCCCTGCGCGGTGCCGGGTACCGACGACGCCCGGAGCCGTGGAATCAGGTCGAGAGATCGTTCGGCCGGCCGTCCCGCAAGCTCGTGTTCGCGCCACCGGTCGGAGCCCGGACGGCGAACATCCACGTCCGTGAGCTCGGCGGTCCGGGTGCGGCGTACGCGCTGTTGTTCCGGGACCACCTGCGGTCAGACCCGGTCGCGCGGGATGCGTGGGGAGCCTTCAAGCTGCGGCTCGCGCAGTCCGTTCCCGACATCTACGACTACGGGCAGATCAAGACACCCGCTACCGAGGTCCTGATGCGGGCGGCGCAGCGGTGGGCCGACGACACCGGCTGGGCGTCCTGAGAGTCCGACCCCATCCCCGACTGGTCGCAACGTCCCGCCGTTACGGCGTGTTGCGTGAGGACGCGCCCACTCGGGGCTCTGCCGGCACCGAGCGGCGCATGACCCGTCAGCTCGAGCTGCGGAGATGCCAGGTCAGGGACTCCGCCGGATCGGCCAGGTCGAGCCGCACCAGGCCGCACAGCCCGCGCCGGTTCTCGTAGTCGTCGGGGAGGTCGAGCCGCCCTTCGAGGTCGCCGGCCACGGTCACCTCGACCCACTCGTCCCCGAGGGTGAACCGGACCCCCCGCTCGATCCAGTCGACCGTCGTCAGCAGCCCGGCCCCGAGGTCGCTCGGGTACGGCACGAACAGCGTCGGGTAGACGGTGTGTCCGGGTGTCCCTTCGACCACGTCCACGCCGTCGTCCACCAGCGTCCACCTGCCGGCATACGTCCACCCGGCCACGGTGTCCTCGCCTTCGCTCAGCGGCTCGAGAACGGATTCGACCCGCAGCGAAGGCAATCCCGAACCCTCGTCCGACATGACCCGGCCGTCGACGAATCGGCGCGCGCGCCCCGACAGCACCACGGTCGGCATCCGGGCCGGCTCCGTGCGGACCCCGAGCCCGAGGGTGAACCACGGTCCACCGCTGCGGTGTCGCGCGCTCGAATGGACCTGCCACAGCCGGCCGGTCCCGAACGTCACGTCGGCCAACCCGGACCCGTCGTACGCCCCGTCGGCCGCTCCGTGGATTCCCGCGCTGATCCGGCCGGCATGCAGCACACTCCGCCGGGTGGCGGTCTCCACTCCCCACCCGGCCGGTTCGCGGGCGTCGAGCTCGGCCGCGGTCGGCCGGGGCAGCTCCGTCAGGCCATGACGCAGACCGGACCCGAGGAACGCCAGCGCCAGGTTCGCGTAGTGCCCGTCGGCCGTGTAGCCCTCGTAGCCGACCCGGCGTGCCGGCGACTGGAGGTTCTGGACCGGCGAGTAGTAGCCGTTCGGTCGCTGCCACGACGCCATCGCGGTGGCCGCCCGCCACGCCGCCTGGACGGTCTGGTCCCGATCGCCGGGCAGCCCGAGACGTAGGGCGGCGGTGAAGAACGCGACCTCGGCTCCCAGCGTCCAGGTTTGTCCGGTGCTGCGGTAGCCCGACGCGACGGACCCGTCCGAGAGTTGCACGGCCAGGCTGCGTCGCAGACCGGCGGTGAGAAACCCCAGCAGGCGTTCACGATTCCGGCCGGCATAGCCCTCGAGCAGGAGGTCGGCGAGATGCGCCTTCGTGAACAGGTCGTAAGCGTTCGGTATCCCCCGTTCGGTGAACAGGCCGGCGTCGGTGTCGAGCACCTCGTCGAAGAACACGTCCAGCCAGTCGTCGAGCTCGGCGAGCGAGGTGGGCGAGAGTCCTTCGCGCATACGAATCCACTCGCCGCTGATCCAGACGGCGCACCAGTTGGACGGCGGTCGCGACCGGAACGACTCGTGCACGTCGACGCCGCGGATGCCCGCCTTCACCGCGGCGATCCGGCCCGCGTCCGCCCCCAGCGATTCCAGGAGCATCGTCGTCTTGAGAATCGGCGGCCAGGTGAAGTCGCGGTGATTACCGGCGCTGCGCACGCTGGCGGTCTCGCGAACGAATCCCGACGCCGACGGTGGCAGGTCCGGCTGCGACGTGTGCGAAAGCGAGGCTTCCAGACCGCGCAGCGCACGGTCGAGATGGACGGCTCGGATCGATCCCGGTCCCGAGCTCGGCGATGACCGCGTTCGCGTACGCGTGATAGGCGGTCCCGTACTGGGTGGGGACGCCCATCACCGGATCGAGTAGTTCGCCGTCGTCGCGCAGGCAACCGGCGTAGGAGTCGACGCCGGCGACGAGAACGTCCAACGGACTCCGGTGGGGTGCCGAGTCTCGGGAAAGCGCTTGCTGAGTCGCTCATCCGACCGAGGGTAGTCGCGGTCGAGGCCGGTATCAGGCCGACGCCGGCACTCTGGACGACCTCGGCCACCAGCACCGTGCCAGAGTGGGATCCATGCCGAAGGCGCGCGGGAAGTCAGCAGAGCAGCAGCCGGTGGATGCACCCGAGGAGACGCTGCGGGTCGGTGCGCCGAAGGCGTGGGCAGCCGGGGTGCCGGGCGTCTACCACGCGTTGCGCGAGGCGGTCGGGGACGCGGGCGTAGGCCGGTCGGCCGCCAGCCTGCTCAAGCTGAACCAGAAGGACGGGTTCGACTGTCCGTCCTGCGCGTGGCCTGATCCGCCGGAGCGCAAGACCGCCGAGTTCTGCGAGAACGGCGCGAAGGCAGTCGGCTGGGAGGCCGACAAGGCCCGCTGCGGACCGGACTTCTTCGCCGAACACCCGATCTCCGACCTCCGTACGCGCAGCGAGTACTGGCTCGGGCAGCAGGGCCGGCTCACCCACCCGCTGTTCAAGGCCGACGGCGACGACCACTACCGCCAGGTCAGCTGGGCCCGGGCCTTCGAGATCGCCGGCCACGCCTTGCGGTCGATGGAGTCTCCCGACCGCGCCGTGTTCTACACCAGCGGCCGGACGAGCAACGAGGCCGCGTTCGCCTACCAGTTGTTCGCCCGCGTGCTCGGCACGAACAACCTGCCGGACTGCTCGAACATGTGCCACGAGTCGACGAGCATGGCGCTGGCGCAGACGATCGGCATCGGCAAGGCAAGCGTCACCTACGAGGACTTCGCCAAGGCCGATCTCATCGTCATCATGGGCCAGAACCCCGGTACCAACCATCCGCGCATGCTCACGGCGCTCGAAGAGGCGAAGCGGGGCGGCACGAGCATCATCGCCGTCAATCCGCTGCCCGAGGCAGGGTTGCTGCGGTTCAAGAATCCGCAACGCCGGAACGGGGTTGCGGGCAAGGGAACCGTCCTCGCCGACGCCTTCTATCAGGTCCGGCTCGGCGGCGATCTGGCGTTGTTGCAGGCCGCCGGTCGGCGGGTGCTCGCCGCCGACGACGAGCGGCCGGGCTCCGTCCTCGACTCCGCGTTCCTCCAGGACCACACCACCGGGCTGGCCGACCTGCGTACTCACCTCGCGGCGTTGGACGAGGCCGAGGTCACCGCCGCTACCGGGTTGTCGCCCGCCGACGTGGACGACTTCGCGCAGCGGTACATGAACGCGGAGCGGGTGATCTTCTGCTGGGCCATGGGTCTGACCCAGCACGCCGCAGCCGTCGCCACCATCCGCGAGATCGTCAACCTGGCGGCGTTGCGCGGCAACATCGGCCGCCCCGGCGCCGGGCTGGCCCCGATCCGTGGACACAGCAACGTCCAGGGCGACCGGACGATGGGCATCTGGGAGCGGCCGCCGGTGGCGTTCCTCGACGCTATGGAGCTCGAGTTCGGCATCCCCATGCCTCGCGAGAACGGACTTGACGTGGTCCGCTCCGTCCAGGCGATGCGCGACGGCGAGGTCGACGTGTTCATGGCGATGGGCGGCAACTTCGTGTCCGCCGTCTCCGACACCGAGGTCGTCGTCCGGGCGCTGGCGAACACGGCGCTCACGATCTCCGTCGCCACCAAGCTCAACGCCACCCATCTCGCCACCGGTCGGGAGGCGCTGCTCCTCCCCTGTCTGGGCCGCACCGAGATCGACCGGCAGGCGGGCGGCGACCAGTTCGTCACCGTCGAGGACACCGTGTGCGCGGTGCACGCCTCCCACGGTCCGCTCGAGCCCGCGTCCCGCATGCTGCGGAGTGAGGTGTCGATCGTCTGCGGCCTGGCCACGGCCACCCTGGGCAGCCGCGTGCCGGGGCAGGAGATCGGCGAGAGCGAGGGCAACGGGGTGGACTGGGATGCACTCGCCTCGGACTACGACCGCATCCGTGACCACATCGCCCACGTCGTCCCGGGATGCCACGACTACAACGCGAAGGTCCGGCAGGACGGGGGGTTCGTCCTCCCGCACGGGCCCCGTGACTCGCGGACGTTTCCCACCCTCACGAAGCGGTTGCAGCTCACGGCGAACGAGCTGAGCTGGCCGCAGTGTCCGCCCGGCCGGTTGTTGCTGCAGACGGTCCGTAGCCACGACCAGTTCAACACCACGATCTACGGCCTCGACGACCGGTACCGCGGCATCCGGGGCGGGCGCCGGGTCGTGTTCGTGAACCCGGACGACCTGGCGGAGCGCGGGATTCCCGACGGCGCGACCATCGACGTGACCGGCGAGTGGAGCGACGGTGCGCTCCGTCAGCTCCGCGGCTTCCGGGCCGTGTCCTTCCCGACGGCGCGCGGCTGCGCAGCGGCGTACTTCCCGGAGGCCAACGTCCTCGTCCCGCTCGACTCGACGGCGAAGGGCAGCAACACCCCGACATCGAAGGCGGTCGTGGTCCGGATCGCCCTGCACCAGCACGACGCACCGACGCCGGCGCACGAGCCGGCGCGGTCGTGACCGGCAGCGCGTACCGGGTCCGGGTCGAGCGGGTCGCCGTCGCCGACGACGGGGTGCAGCGGCGGTCCGAGGCCGACCAGGTCGCCGTCGAGGAGCCGGTGGAGATCCGGGTCCTGCGCTCGGGCGTGGCCGAGGACGTCAGGGCACTGACGATGCGCACGCCGGGGCACGACATCGACCTGGCGCTGGGATGGCTCGTCGGCGAGGGAGTCCTGGGGCACGCGGACGAGGTCGTCGGGGTCGAGCAACGGAGCCGCGGCGACGGGCTGGAGCGCTCGTCGTCCGTGCACGTGCGGTTGCGCGCCGACGTCGCCCAGCCCGGCCCGCGCGCGTTCGCGATCTCGTCCGCCTGTGGTGTGTGCGGCGCGGACAGCATCGCCGTCGTGCACCAACGCGCGCGCTGGCGCATCGACGCGGACCAGGTCGCCGTCGACGCGCAGCTGCTGGTGCGGCTCCCGGATCTGCTCCGCGATCAGCAGCCGACCTTCCGCCGCACGGGCGGACTGCACGCCGCCGGACTCTTCACCGCCGGCCGGCGCGCCCGTCGTCGTGCGCGAGGACGTCGGCCGGCACAACGCGGTCGACAAGGTCATCGGCTTCGCCCTCCGCGAGGGCATGCTGCCGCTACGCGGGCACGTCCTGCAGGTGAGCGGGCGATCGTCGATGGAGCTGGCGTACAAGGCGATCCTGGCCGGCATTCCGATCCTCAGCGCGGTGTCGGCCCCGTCCAGCATGTCGGTCGACCTGGCCCGTGCCCACGGCCTCACCCTCGCCGGCTTCGTGCGCGGCCAGGCGTTGACGCTCTACTCGCGGGCCGATCGGGTCCGGTGATCGAACCCTGGGTCGTCGTCGTCGCGGGTGGCCGAAGCACCCGGTTCGGCTCGGACAAGCTCACCCTGGTCCTCGACCGGACGCTCGCCGGACTCCCCGCCCGCTGGCCGGTGGTCGCGGTCGGGCCGCGGCGGGCGACCATGCGCGACGTGACCTGGGTACGGGAGGACCCGCCGCTCGGTGGTCCGCTCGCGGCCGTCGGTGCGGGCATCGGCTCGGTACCGGCGGAGGTCGACCCGGTGCTGGTGGTCGCCGGTGACATGCCGGGCGCGGGTGCAGCCGTCGCGGCCCTGATCGACGCGTGCTCGGACGGGGTCGACGTCGCGACCGTCCTCGACGCCGCCGGGTACCGCCAACCACTGCTGGCCTGCTACCGCGCCGCGCCCCTACGCCGGACGCTCGCGCGGCTCGTGCCCCTGGCCGACCGCCCGGCGCGACTGCTGCTCGACGGGCTCGCGATCGCCGACGTGCCGGACCGGTGGAACGCCGCGCACGACGTCGACACCCCGGCCGACCTGACCTGACCGCGGACGGGTTGCCTGCCTCGCCGCGAGTGCCTACGTTATACGTATGCATCTGACTCGTCGCGACGTGAACCGCATCACCGGCTCGTTCACCGTGGTCCGCGAACCGACTCGCCCCGACGTCGCCGCCCAGTCGGACCCGGCGGTCATCGAGACGGTGTCGAGCATGCTCAGCGACATCGAGCGGAACGGACGTCCGGCCGTCCGGCGCTACGCCGAGCACCTCGACGGGTGGACCGGCGGCGACGACTTCGAGATCCCGCTCGAACGGGTGGACGCGCTGACCGCGGGTCTCCCCAGCGACCTCCGGGCCGCCCTCGACACCGGCGCCGAGCGCACCCGCCGCTTCGCCGCGATGCAGCGCGCCCACCTGGTGGATTTCGAGGACGAGGTGGTCCCCGGCGTGGTCTGCGGGCAGAAGTACATCCCGGTCCAGAACGTCGGTGCCTACCTCCCCGCCGGCCGCTTCCCGCTGTTGGCGAGCGCGTTCATGACGATCGGGGTGGCCCGGGTCGCTGGTGTCCCCAACCTCGTCTCGGCCACGCCACCGTCGAATCGGGGCACGGCCCACCCGGCGGTGCTCTACGCCGCACGAGCGTCCGGCGCCGAACGCATCTTCGCGCTCGGGGGCGTGCAGGCCCTGGCGGCGATGGCATTCGGGCTTCTCGACGGCGTCGGCTCGGACATGATCGTCGGGGCGGGGAACGCCTTCGTGGCGGAGGCGAAACGCCAGCTCTACGGGCGGGTCGGCATCGACGTCCTCGCCGGCCCGTCGGAGGTCGCGGTCATCGCCGACGAGAACGCCGACCCGACCATGGTCGCCGCCGATCTGCTGGCCCAGGCCGAGCACGGTCCGAGTTCGCCGGCCTGCCTCGTGACCACGTCCGCGACGCTCGCCACCGCCGTCGAGGCCGAGATCGACCGTCAACTGGCCGGGCTCGCCACCCGGGAGATCGCCGGGGCCGCCTGGCGCGACTGGGGGTCGATCTACGTGGCCGACTCACCCGAGACCGCCGTCGAGATCATGGACCTGCTCGCGCCGGAGCACCTCGAGATCCTCGCCGAGGACACCGACTTCTACCTGGCCGCCCTGCACAACTACGGGTCGCTCTTCCTCGGCCCCTGGTCGACGGTGGCCTACGCGGACAAGGGCATGTCCGGCACCAACCACGTGCTCCCGACCGCCCGTGGCGCGCGCTACACGGCCGGCCTCTCGGTCACCGGTTACCTGAAGCAGCTCACGTATCAGAAGGCCACGAGGGACGCCACGCAGACGCAGGCCGAGCCCGTCGTCACCATCTCGGACTTCGAGGGGATGCCGGGACATCGCGACAGTGCGCAGCTGCGCCTCGACCTGCTGACCGGTACCGCGAGCACCTGACCGCCTCTGGGCGCCGGTCGTGGCATACGGATGCCGTCAGTGTGCCGGACCGACGGCGGCGAGCAGCGCGAAGTGCTGCATCAGCGAGTGCGTGAGGTTGTAGACGACCAGCTGGGCCCCGTCGGCGAAGGCGGCGGCCGCCGCCGCCGGGGTGCCGACGATGTCCATCCGCCAGCAGCCGTGCTCCGCGAGGACCCGGTTCACGGCCTGGATCGAGTCGGCGGGATCCGGGTCCGCCGAGGTGGACGAGGCACGCAGATCGGCGGTGCCGATCATGATCGCGTCCAACCCGGGGACGGCGACGATCTCGGCGGCCCGGGCGACACCCTCGGGCGACTCGATCATCCCGACCACGAGCGTCTCGTCGAGCAGGCGGGCCTGATGGGTCGCCGGATCCACGGCGCCGAACCGTCCGGTGCGCGAATACGTCGCGAAGCCGCGGTGCCCCCGCGGCGGGTAGTGCGCCGCATCCACCTGCGCCTGCGGCCTGCGCCGGCGTGTCGACATGCGGCGCGAGGATGCCGACCGCGCCCTGGTCGAGTGCGCGCAGGGTCAGGGCAGGTTCGCCGGAGCCGACCCGGACGATGACCGGCACCTGGTGGAGGTCGGCCAGCGCGATGTGACGGCGGAGGTCGCTGACCTCGTTCGGGCCGTGCTCGCAGTCGATGACGAGGAAGTCGAACCCACTGACGGCGAGCATCTCCACCGTGTCCTCGGCGGGCAATCGCACCAGGGCGCCGATCAGGCGATCGCCGGAACGCAGGCGATCCTTCAGTCCACTCATGCCACCACTCCCGCCGAGAGATCGATGTCTGCGCCGCACATGCCGGTCATGGCGAGCATGGCGACGACCGCCGCGCCCACCTCGTCCTCGGTGACCATCCGCCCCAACGCCGCCCTCGACCTGACCGCGTCGACGGCGTCGTCGTAGGTGCCGCCGGTCTGCTCGGCGTCGAGGGTGAGGACGCGTTCCATCCGCGGCCCGGCGACCGGACCGGGCGAGAGACTGTTGACCCGGACCCCGGCCGGGCCGACCTCGAAGGCCAGCGTCGACGTGAGCCCGATGACCGCCATCTTGGAGGCAGCGTAGGGGGTCCGCCGCACGAGCGGCCGCTTTCCCGAGACCGACGCGAGGTTGATCACGTCGCCGCCGCCGCGAGCGACCATGGCCGGCAGGAACGCCCGGCAGACGAGGAAGACACCGCGGACGTTGACGTCGAAGACGTCGTCCCACTCGGCGACGCCGATCTCGGTCAGCGGGGCGACCGGCCCGGCCACCCCGGCGTTGTTGACCAGCACGGAGATCTCCGTCTGCGCGAGCGACGACGCCAGCTCGGCGACCGAATCCGGGTCGCGGACGTCGCACAGCCGCCAGGTGGCCCCGTCACCCAGCTCGGCGCACACCTGGACCAACGGGTCGCGCCGCCGTCCGGCCACCACGACCTGCGCCCCGTGCGCGTGGAGCGCCCGCGCGATCGCGGACCCCAAGCCGCTGCCGCCACCGGTGACCAGGGCGGTGCGACCCGTCAGTGGCCGGCCGGCGTGCGGGTTCACCGCAGGTCGGCTCACTGTCCGGCCGGTTCGGGCGCACGCTCGTGGTCGGCCGAGGCGAGCGCGTCGATCCACTCGAACCGGTCGCCGAGGTGTCTCGCGGCCCGGACGTCGCCGGAGCGGGCGTGGCCCTCGAAGAGCTCGACCCTGGCCGCGCGGCCGCAGACCCGACCCAGTTCGCCGCTCGCCGCATCGTCCCGGACCTCCTGGTAGGTCACCGTCCGGAGGTACTTGCCGACCCACAGCCCGCCCGTGTACCGCGCCGCGCCCCGGGTGGGAAGGACATGGTTGGTCCCGATCACCTTGTCGCCGTAGGAGACGCAGGTGTTCTCACCGAGGAAGAGCGCGCCGTAGTGGTGCATCGCGTCCAGTGCCCTGCGTGGGTCGCTCGTCAGGATCTGCACGTGCTCGGAGGCGAACGAATCGGCCAGCGCATAGGCCTCGTCGAGGTCGCCGACGACGATCACCTGCCCGAAGTCGCGCCACGCCGGCCCCGCGTAGTCGGCGGTCGGCAGGTCCGGCAGGATCCGGTCGACCTGCGCGATCACCTCGCGGCCCAGATCGGCGCTCGTCGTGACGAGGATCGCCGGCGACTCCGGCCCGTGCTCGGCCTGCGAGAGCAGGTCGACCGCGACCACGAAGGGATCGGCGGCCTCGTCGGCCACGATGAGGATCTCCGTCGGACCGGCCAGGAGATCGATGCCCACCTCGCCGAAGAGCTGCCGCTTCGCCTCCGCGACGAACGCGTTCCCGGGGCCGGCGATGAGGTCGACCCGCGCCGACGTCTCGGTGCCCAACGCCATCGCCGCCACGGCCTGCACGCCGCCGAGGATCCAGATCTCGTCGGCTCCGGCCATGCTCATCGCCGCCACCGTCGCGGCCGGGATCTCCCCGTGGATGGGCGGGGTACACGCGATGACCCGCGGGACCCCGGCGACCTTCGCCGTCACGATCGTCATGTGGGCCGACGCCGTGAGCGGGTACTTGCCGCCGGGGATGTACGCCCCGACCGACTGGACGGGGACGTGCCGGTGCCCGAGGAAGACGCCCGGCAGCGTCTCGACCTCGACGTCGGTCATCGAGGCCCGTTGGATCTGTGCGAAGCCCCGGACCTGCTCCTGCACGAACGCGATGTCCTCGATCACCTGTTCCGGGAGCCCGGCCACGATCGTCGCGATCTCCTCGGGGGAGAGCCGAAAACTCGCCGGGGACCAGTCGTCGAGGTTGCTCGAGTACTCCCGTACCGCGACGTCGCCGCGATGCCGGATGTCGGCGATGATGGTCTCGACGCGCTCACGGACGTCGCGACGACCCGCCTCCCCCGTACTGGATGTCAGCGCGGTCTTGAGCTGGGTCGGCATGTCGGCTCCTCTTTCGGTCTGGTGGTCCCCGTACGTCGGGTGTCATCGTTCCTGTACGCCAGCAGCATACGTATGTAGAGTAGCGTTGTCCGAGTCAAGCCGACGTTCTGAGCGAGGTCAAGGCCGGAGGTGCCGCCTGTGGTGACCAGCCACGACGTCGCCCGGCTGGCCGGCGTCAGCCAGCCGACCGTCTCCCGCGCGCTGCGCGACAGCACCAAGGTCTCCGCCGACACACGCCGCCGGGTCCGCGCGGCAGCCACCGCTCTCGGCTACGTCCCCAGCGAGACGGGCAGGGCGCTTTCCAGCGGTCGCACGCGGCGGATCGGCCTGCTCCTCACCGACCTCGAGAACCAGTTCTACCCGCACGTCATCGCTCCGATGCACCGCGAGCTCGAGAGCCTCGACTACCAGCTCGTCCTCCAGACCGAGTCGTCCGACACCGGCCGGGTGGCCGAGCGCCTGCTGGCGAACGGCCTGGACGGGGTGCTGTTGGCGACCACGACGGTGGATTCCGTCCTGCCGGTCCGGCTGCGCGACCGGGGTGTGCCGTTCGTGTACTTCAACCGGACCTCACTCTCCGTCGAGGCGGACTCGGCCGAGGTGGACGTCGAAAGCGGGATGCGTCAACTCGCCCGCCGGATACTCGACCTGGGCCACCGCCGGGTCGGGGCCATCTTCGGTCCGCGCAACACCAGCACGGCCGAGCATCGGGAGTCCGTGCTGCGCGAGGTCCTCGGCTCGGCTTCCGTCACGATCGGTGCCGAACTGAGCCACCGGGGACCGTTCGACGTCGAGACCGGGTATGCCGGTGCCCGCCGGCTGCTGGAGCTGGCCGATCCTCCGACGGTGATCGTCTGCGGCAACGACGTGGTGGCCTTCGGAGCTCTCAACGCCGCCCACGAGTCGGGTCGTGCCGTTCCGGCCGCCGTGTCCGTCGTCGGGTTCGACGACCTGCCCGCGGCACGGTGGCCTCTTCTCGACCTGACGACGGTGGCGTTCGACCTCGACGCGATGGCGCGCCGCGCCGCCGGCCTGCTCGTGGAGCGGATCGAGGATCGGGACGCCCCGTACCGGCACGAACGGTTCGCCAGCCGTCTCGTCGAGCGGCGAACCCTCGGCCCCGCGGGCTGACCGACCAGCGGCACGTCGCTCCGGTGCGGTCGACAGTGCGTCGTGCATACGCATACCATCGTCAGACACTCACCGCTCGAGAGGCGTGCCGATGCCGCTGGACCCGATCGCGTACCTGCCGTACGCCGACCCGGACGACTTCATCCGCGAGGTCACCGACCTGATCTGGGTGAACCGGTCGATCGGGCACATCCGGGAGAACTACGAGCCGGACTCGATCGTGCACGGCGCCTACGGGACCTCCGTCGGCGTCGACGAGGTCGTCGCGGGCAGCCTGATGCGGATCTCCGCCACCCCGGACCGCATCGGTCAGGCCGAGGACGTGGTCTGGGAGGCGCGCGGGACCGACGCATTCCTGAGCTCGCACCTGGTCTTGTCGGTGGATCAGAGCGACGGCCTCGTCAGTCGGACCATCGCCAACTGTCTCTACCGACGCGGCCGGATGGTGGAGGAGTGGGTGGTGCGTGACTCGCTCGCGGCGGCCCTGCAACTGGGTCAGGATCCCGACGAGGTCGCCCGTCGGGTCGCCTTCGTCGGGTACACCGGCAGCATGACCCGCTCGGCGCCCGAGGACGTCCTGGCGGTGGGTGACTCCGGCCCGCGACCGGACGACTTCCGGGCCGAGGTCCAGCTCGTCCTCGAGTTCGTCGAGCAGGTCTGGAACGAGCGGCTCCTGAACCGGGTGGAGGAGTTCTGGGTGCGCGACCTCGTCCTGCACGACGTCGGCCACCGCACGGTCATCCGGCCCGAGGGATACCGCCGCGCGCTGCTGCGGATGGTGCGCCCGTTCCCGGCCGGACGGTTCGAGGTCCGCGATGTCGCGACGAACTGGGCCCCGCGATACGCGGGCCTGCGGATCGCCGTGACCTGGGTGTACCGGGGGCAGTACAACGGCACCGCGGACTTCGGACCGCTGACCGACTCGCCGGTGGAGATCCTCGGGGTCTCCCAGTTCCTCGTGCAGGACGGACGGCTCGTCCGCGAGGTGCGGGTCTACGACGAGATCGCCATGCGAGCGCAGATCAGCGCGCGCCGCGGCGACAACCCCTATGTCAGTACCAACGTCTACTGAGCACCCGATGCCAGCGACCAGCTCGACCCGACCGCCCGGAGGGGCCCCATGACCGAACTCGTCGTCTCTGCGGCCGAGGTGGCCCGGCGGACCATCCGCCGCTCCGACTGGGTGCCGTGCACGGCCGCGTTCATCGACTGCCGCACCCCGGGGTCGGACCGGAAGTCCAACTACGCGTTCATCGGCGCCGGGGTGTCGCAGAACTCCGGCCAGTACGTGAACCTCACCGAACTGCACGGCTACAACGTGGGTGCGGCCGGGATGCCGCACGGGGTGAACAACAACCTGCACCTGCACTTCACCGCGGAGGTGTTCATCAACGTCGGCGGCACCTTCCGCATCCGCTGGGGAGTCGACGGCGAGCAGGGCGAGTACGTCAGCCACGACGGCGACATCGTCTCCGTGCCGAGTTGGATCTTCCGCGGGTTCACCAACGAGGGCCCCGACGACGGTCTGCTGCTCACGGTGCTCGGTCAAGACGTCACCGGCGGCATCATCTGGGGCCCGTCGGTGCTCGAGGAAGCCTCTGGGCACGGCCTCTACCTCACCGCGGACAACCGTCTCGTCGACACCGTGGCCGGGGACGAGCTACCGGCCGGTGTGCCGCTGATCACCCCCATGGCCCAGGAGTTCATCGACGATCTGACCCGGTACAGCCCCGAGGAGATGCGCGCCCGGGTCTCGCAGCCGGGCGATCGTCACTACCGCCGTCGTGCGCTTCTCTGCTCGGACCTTCCGGGCGGCGGTGCCGAGCTGAGCCAGGTGATCGGCTACGGCATGAGCGAGGACCGGCGTGCCGTACCGCGACTGCACGAACCGCACGGGTTCACGATGGCCTGGCTGCGGGCGACGCCGAATGAGGGCCTGTTGCGTCATCGCCACGACCGGACCCAGACCCTGCTCGTGACGTCGGGCCGCTGGAAGGTGACCCTGAACGACGGCGACGCGGCACAGCACGTGGTGCTCGACGCCCCGGACATGCTGTCGGTGCCGCCCGGCAGTTGGCGTCGGTTCGAACTGCTCGAGGAAGGCTCCGACGCAGCCGGTCAGGGGATCGGCGAACTGCTGGTGGTCGACGGCGGTGACGGCCGCGTACGCCTGGACTGGGCGCCCGAGGTCGTGGAGGCCGCGTTCGCCCACGGCTGGATGCTGGACGCGAACGGCTACCTGGCGCCGGTCGCCGTTTTGACCACCGCCACCGACGACGACTGAGGGGCCTGCCTTGACCACGATCGCGGTCGGCCAGGTCCGCATCGACATCGACGACCCGGCCGGTACCCGGCGACGACTGATCGACGCCGCCGCCGAGGCCGGTGCGCGCGGTGCCGGGCTGATCGTGCTGCCGGAACTCGCCATGTCGGGCTACGTCTTCCGCGACGTGGCCGAGGCGCGGAGTCGGGCCGAAGCGGTCGACGGGGCCGCCGTGACGCTCTACCGGGAGCTCTCCACCGAGCACGATGCCGTCGTGGTGGCGGGCTTCTGTGAACGCTCCGACGGCGAGCGGCCGTACAACAGCCTCGTCGTGGTCGATCGCGGCGAGGTGCTCGCGGTGTACCGCAAGACCCATCTCTGGGGAACCGAGAAGGGTGTGTTCGCAGCCGGCAGCGACCCGGCACCCGTGGTCGTCACCCGGATCGGCACGCTCGGCGCGATGATCTGCTACGACCTGGAGTTCCCGGAGATGGTGCGCGACGTCGCGCTGCGCGGAGCACAGATCGTCGTCGCGCCGTCGAACTGGCCGGCGATCCGCACGGTCCCCGGCGAGCGCCCACCCGAGGTGACGAAGGCCCAGGCGGGTGCGTCGGTGAACCGGGTGTTCGTCGTCGTCGCGGACCGCGTCGGGGCCGAGCGCGGAGTGGACTGGATCGGCGGCAGCGTGGTCTGTGACGTCGACGGCTATGTGGTGGCGGGGCCTGCCCTGGGGACGCCGACCGTACTCGTCGCCGACCTCGATCTCGACAGAGCGCGCGACAAGTCGGCCGGGGCGCACAACGACGTCCTGGCCGACCGCCGGAGCGATCTGTACTGAGCGCCCCGACTGGCCGGACCTAGCGGGATCGAGCCGCCCACGAGCGGATGAAGTCGTCGACCTCGCTCGCGATCTCGGCGATCGGCCGATCGGGCTGGTGGGCGGCCGCTGCACCGAGCAGGTAGGCGGCGATGGGTGCGGCCGGCCGGACGACCTCGTGCGCCGCGGTCCCGGCGAGCCCGAGCACCACGTCGAGGTCGTCGATCGCGGCGACCTCGAGATGCCGGGCCAGGGCGGCCGCGAAGGGAGCAAGTTCGGGCGGCGGCTCGCGACGCGAGGACGGGACGGTCATGGACCGACCCTAGGCAGCGGCGCACACACCGGTGTCGACGGCCGAGGTCCTGGCCCTCGCCTTCGCGATGTCGGCACGGGTGTCCCCGAGGGTGAGCGCGAAGCCGGTGTGCCCGTCAGCCAGCGAGCGGGCATTGACGACACCGATCACCTGCCCACCCGTGCCGAGGAGGGGTCCGCCGCTGTTCCCGGGCCGGACCTTCGCATCGATGCGGTACGCCGACCGTGCCACCAGCGCGGATCCGCCGACCTGCCGGTCCACCAGTGGCACCTGCTGCTCGACCGTCGCGGCCGAAGCCGTGAGCGGCCCGCCGCCGGGGTACCCGAGGACGACGCCCCGCGTCCCGTTCGGCACCGCCGACCGCCGCAGAGTCAGCGCCGGGACATCCAGCCCGTCGACTCGCAGCACCGCGATGTCGGCGGCCGGGTCGTAGACGACCGGGACCGCCCGGAGCGGGCCCGAGGCGCCGCTCACCCTGATCTCATCGGCGCCCGCGACCACGTGGGCGTTGGTGACGACCAGCCCGGCCGCTCCGTCGAGGCTGGCGGCGACGAAGCCCGAACCCTCGCTCAGCGACGTGCCGCAGCCGGCCCCCGTGATCTGGACGACGCTGCTGGCGGCGCGGTTCGCGACCTCACGCACGATGCCGGTGCCCAGACTGCCGGCGGTGTAGGCGGGGACCAGCGCGGTCAGGTCGGAGGGTGCCCGGAGCGCTTGCATGATCGTGCGGGACACGTCTGGCCGAGACGGGAGCGCCGCCGACACCTTCGTGAGGAGCAGGCTGCCGCGGACGGAGTCGGCGACGCCGAGCGAACCCGATCCGAGGAGTACCCCGGCGATCATCCAGCAGGCCAGGAGTGCGGAGACGGCACCGACGACGGCGCCGCCGGCCTGGTCGGGCAGCCGCAGGTGGACCCGCCTCAGCGCGGCGCCGGCCAGGCCGCCGAGCCGTACCCCGATGCCGGTCCCGATCAGCGCACCGCCGAGGATGCAGCCGGCGTCGAGGAGAAGCCTGGTCAGCAGTGATCCGTCCGCAGTGACGACCCGTCCGGCCAACCACGAGCCGCCGACGGCGCCGAGCACGAACCCACCGACTCCGCCCACCGTGCGCACCAGCCCGCGCGCCCAGCCGCCGAGCCCGGCGAGGACGACGATCGCGAGCACGACCAGGTCGGTCACGGTCAGCACCGGCGGACCTGCTCGGCCGGCGATCGACGATGGGGGTTCACCACCACATCAGAGCCGCCGTCCCTGAGAACAACCTGAACTGCGGCCATGACGAGCCCGGTCTGTTATGACTGGTCCCATGGTGACTGCGGCCGGCACCCGCATCGGATGGGGTGACGTCCCCGAGCACGTCCGGGAAGAGATCGCCCGCATCGTGGGCAGTCCCATCGTGACCACCGAGTCCCAGCGCGGTGGCTTCTCGCCCGGCGCGGCCGAGCGTCTCGTCGGCAGCGACGGTCGTCGCGCCTTCGTCAAGGCGGCCAACGCGGCCCTGAACGAGTTCACACCCGGCCTCTATCGGCGTGAACTCGCGATCACGGCCGCGCTGCCGGCATCCGCACCGGCGACGACGCTGCTCGGGAGCTACGACGACGGGGACTGGGTGGCGCTCGTCCTGGCCGACGTCGAGGGGAGACACCCGCTGACGCCGTGGCGGTCCGGCGAGATCACGGCCGTCCTCCGGATGCTCCAGAACCTGGCCGAGCACCTGACGCCCGTCCCCGACGGCCTCGTCGTCCCACGGGCCGAGGATGAACTCCGGGCGGACTTCCTGCGGCTTCGACAACCTCGCCGACCAGCCGTGGGACGGCCTGCCGGCGCTGGCGGTCGACCACCTCGACGACCTCCGGGCCCTCGCGGCCGGCGCCGCTGCCGCCTGCCACGGCGAGAGTCTGGTCCACCTCGACGTGCGGGCGGACAACATGCTCGTGCGGCCCGACGGTTCGGTCGTCCTGCTCGACTGGCCGTGGGCGTGCCGCGGGGCGGCTCTGGCTCGATTCGGTCGCGCTCCTCGTGAACGTCGGGCTCTACGGCGGTCACGACCTGGAGCTGCTGATGGCGTCGACGCCGGTGCTGCGGGCCGCCGATCCGGCGTCGGTCACCGCTTTCCTGGCCGGGCTGGCGGCGTACTTCCTCGACTACGCCCGGCGTCCCGACCCGCCCGGCCTGCCGACGGTGCGGGAGTTCCAGCGGGCCCAGGGCGAGGTCGTCCTCGCCTGGATCGGCCGACGCCTGCGCTGGTGACGGCTATTCGGTGATGAGGTCCGGCGGGAGGTGCTCGGTCCGGTTGAGGTAGCGGAGCAGGATCCGGCCGGACGGCGTGAAGTCGAGCAACGTGAGCGCCGTGTTGTTGAGGTAGTAGTGGTGCCGCCGATCCGGCAGGTGCCCGAACAGGGCCTTGATCAATGCGTCCAGGAAGATCCCGTGGGAGACGAGGGCGACGACGGACTCGTGGGGTTCGCCGACGCGCGCATGCTCTTCCTGCGCGCGGTGGTTCAGGTCGGCCGCCACCCGGATCGCTCGGGCCTGGCAGGCCGCCAGATCCTCCCAGCCGGCCGTCCACCAGCCGTCGTCGGTGATCTCGTCGACGAGTTCGAACTCGGGGTGGTCGCGCAGGAAGTCCGCGCGGGTCATCCCCGGGTGGCTGCGGACGGTCTCCGGCACGCGCGGATCGCCGGTGAACATCCCGCCGTCCTCGTGGATGGCCACCCACAGACGCGGGCTGAGATCGAGCGCCGCCACGGTCGGGCGGGCCGTCTGCAGTGCCCGGAGCATCGGGCTGACGTAGATGTCGGTGATGCCGTGGTCGCCCTTGCCCAGGTATCGGGCGAGCAGATCGGCCTGTTCGACCCCACGCTCGGTGATGCCGGGGTCGGGGCTCCGCAGCTGCATGTACGCAGGCATCGGGTGCTGGGTGGCGAGGAGGTTGTTGGCGGACTCCGCGTGGCGGATGAGCAGCAACTGCATGAGGTGGCCGGGCTCCTGGCGGTGGGGCGGACTGATCGGCGAGGTCCATCCTCCCATGCGTCGAGGAGCGCGTTCGGTGGCTGCTGCGGCCGTCAGCTCAGGATGTCCTTGCGGTGGAACCGCACGAACGCGATGGTGACGAGGATGACGGCGTAGCCCAGCGACCAGAGCGCGCCGCGCAGCATGTTCCCGTACTGGATGCTGCCGGCCAGCGCGTCGACCCACGAGTACGAGTAGTGGGTCGGCAGCCCGAGCCGCCAGTGCCCGAGTGCGGTGATCGAGTCGAGGATGTTCGACAGGATCGTGACCAGCACCGCCCCGCCGACGGCAGCGAGCGGTGCGTCCGCGAGGACTCCGAACAGGAACGCCAGGCCGCCCACCGACAGCAGGCTGACGCAGGCGTACGCCAGGATCAGCAGGATCCGTGGCAGCAGCGAACTCCACCCGATCTCGTCACCGTCGGGCGTGACGAACGGTCCGGTGCCGTAGAAGAGGAACCCGACGAACGTCGACCACCCGATGACGACGACCAGCGCGAAGACGGAGCTCACCGCGGCGATGACCAACTTGCACCGCAGCAGCCGTCCGCGCGGCACCGGTGCGACCAGCAGGTAGCGCAGGCTCCCCCAGCTCGCCTCGGACGGGACGGTGTCGCCGAAGAACAGCGCCACGATCACGACGAGCGCGAAGCCCGTGGTGGCGAACAGGGTGAACACGGAGAAGTTCGCAGCGCTCCGGGTGGCCAGGTCGACGAAGCCGGGAGCGGTGGCACGACTGTCGCTCGAGCTCAGCGCGAACGCGGCGACCAGCAGGAAGGGCAGCGCGGCGATGATGCCGAAGACGACCTGGGTACGCCGCCGGCCGAGCTGGCGCCGCGCCTCGGCCCGCCAGCGCAGGGGGTGGGCCGCGGTCGGGGTGCTCATGCCGACACCAACGAGAGGAAGACGTCCTCGAGGGCGCGGCGGCGCGCGACTCCACTGACTCCGATGCCGGCGTCGACGAGGTGCGCCACGATCTCCGCGGACGTCCGGGTGCCGCGGTCGATCAGGAGCTGGTGGTCGTCGTCGTCGGACGACCGGACCGTGCCGAGCCCGGAGAGCCCGGACAGGGCAACGGCCGCCGCATCGGGCCGGTCGACGGTGACGGTGATCGAGGCGTCCCCGTCGAGCATCTCGGCGACCGATCCGGCCGCGACGAGCTTCCCGCGCGCCATCACGACGACGTGGGTGCAGGTGGCCTCGACCTCCGCCAGCAGGTGGCTCGACACGATCACGGTGCGGCCGGCCGCGGCGTAGTCGTGCAGGACGCCCCGCATGGCCGCGATCTGTGGCGGGTCGAGGCCGTTGGTCGGCTCGTCGAGGATCAGCACCGCCGGATAACCCGCCATCGCGGCGGCGATGCCGAGGCGGGCCTTCATCCCGTGGCTGTAGGTGCGGACCTTGCGGTCGACCGCCGAACCGAGCCCGGCGATCTCGAGCACCTCGTCGAGGTGGGCCTCGGCCGACGGCCGGCCGGTGGCGGCCCAGGCGGCTTCCAGGTTCTGCCGCCCGGACAGGTGGGGAAGGAAGCCCGGACCCTCCACGTAGGCGCCGACGTCCCGCAGGACCGGCGACCCGGGCGCGATGACCTGGCCGAGGACCTCGACCGAGCCGGCGTCGGGCTCGATGAGGCCGACCATCATGCGCATGGTGGTCGTCTTCCCGGCGCCGTTCGGTCCGAGCAGCCCCACCACCTGCCCGCGGCGGGCGGACCAGAAGCCGCCGTCGACGGCCCGAACCCCGTGCCCGTAGGTCTTCACCAGCCCGTTGACCGCGAGCACCACGTCGTCGTCGTCGGCCCGCCCGGAGGCGGCGGCGGCCAGGGCACCCGCTGCGGCCACGTCGCGCCGTGAGCGGCGGTGGACGAGGAACGCCGTCACCGCGGCTCCGACGAACGTGGCGAACACGAACCCGATCAGCCCCCACGGTGTCGTGCTGTTCTTGACGACCGTGGTCGCGCCGGTGACGATCGGGACCTCGACGTCGGCCGTGGCCAGCGACACCTCGTACAGGCGTGCGTCCGTGGGCGTCGCGTACGCCTGGTCGGTGGAGGACACCACCAGCCGCAGCCGCGAGCCGGAGTCGACGTGGAACGCGGCAGCGGGCAGCGCGACGTCCACGGTCACCGGGCGGCCCGGCTTCATCCCGGTGATCCGGAGCGGGGCGACGAGTTGGTTGGGAAGGGTGGCCGGCGCCGTACGCCCGAAGCCCTTGACCACCCAGAGCGAGGCGAACAGCACGGCTTCCGGGGCCGAGGAAGTGACGCTCAGCCGCACCCGGGTCGATCCCACGATCGACGTCCCCCCTTGGAGCGGGTCGGAGACGAACGTCGCCGACTGGCCGGGGAGGACGGCGAGACTCGCGGCAGCGCCGGCGACTCCGAGCAGGGCGAGGGCACCGCCCGAGCCGGGCATCCCGGTGAGCGCGGCCGGGTTGCCGCCGGGCGGCGACACGACCTGCTGGGTGTCGCGGCGAGCCCGGAAGGTCAGCGTTGTGCGGGCGATCGGCGCGGCACCGGCGATGCCGGGATACGCGGGCAGTTGCTTGGTCGACGTCGTGTCCGCGCCCGCGCCGATCCCGGTCGTGTCGATGGAGTACCGGAAGCCGGGGTCGCGAACGCGCTGGCCGTCGAGGTACTGGTCGAACCAGTCCTGGCCGCTGTCGACGAGCTGGGTGTTCGTGCTGCCGGCGTCGACGATCGACGCATCGTGGCCGCCGGCGAACCAGCCGACTCGGACGGGCGTCGGACCGGCCGCGGTGATCTCCCGGGCGGTGGCGTCGGCCTGGTCGAGACCGAACAGCGCATCTTCCTGGCCCTGCAGGAGGAGCGTCGGTGCCGTGATCCGCCCGGCCACCGAGGCCGGGCTGGATGCCGCGAGCAGCTTTCGCAACGAGGCGTCAGCGGTCCCGGTGGCCGCCGCGCGTTGATAGGCGGTACACACGGTCGGATCGAATCGCCCGCAGTCGAGCGGACCGGGCGTGCCACCGGCCGCGGCCGCCAGGCCGGCGGCGTCCCCGAACAGCAGCGATGCCCACCGCTGCTTGAACACGCCCGGTTGTGCGGCGGGAGCCGACCCGGCGAGGGTGTCCGGTTGGGTCCCGGCCGTGGCGGACTGCGGGAACAGGGCCTGCGTCAGGTCGTTCCACGTGATCGCGGCTGCAACCGCATCGACGCGGCGGTCCAACCCTGCCGTGAGCAGGGCCAGCGCGCCGCCGTAGGACGCACCCGCGACGCCGACCCGCGGGTCACCCGGCGCGTCGAGTTCGACATCTGGCCGGGTGGCCAGGAGGTCGATCAGCTTCGACGCGTCGGCCACCTCGTACCTCGGGGCGTCCAGATGGATGCTGCCACCCGAGTCGCCGAATCCCCTGGCCGTGTAGGTGAGGACGACATAGCCGGCGGCGGCGAACGTCTTGGCCGAGCCGGCGGAATCGGCCTTCGTCCCGCCGAAGCCGTGGGCCAGCACGATGGCGGGGTGGCGTCCGGGGCGGCCCGGGGTGAAAACGCTCACGTCCAGCTGGACGGTCGCGCCGTCGGGTTCGGCGCCGACCGGGACCTGCTGGGTCGTCTCAGAGACCTTCGCCGCCTGGGCCGCCGGTGGGAGAACGGTGATCGCGGCGACGAGGCAGAGGGCGGCGAGACCGGCCGCAGTAAGGAACCGGCGCCTCCGTCGGGCCACCGTCACCCCGTCCGTCGCGACGGCGGGATCGATCCGCGGACGCAAGCGGGGCGGCATACCCCACTGCACGTACCCGCAGCCGTTGTGGTTCGAGGGCGGGTGCGATCAGGCACCGGCGGCGGCAGACCGACCGTGGCGATGATCACGGCCCCAGTCGATCACACGCCGCCGAACGGGAACGCCGATGCGGTAGACAAGGCGCATGACGACACCGTTCGACGCCGATGATCCCGACAGTGACGACGTGAGTGCCGAGGAGCTGCCGATCGACCTGCCGGCACTCGACGACGACGGCCGCAGCGACCCGACCACCGAGGATCAGGCCGAGGAAGGCTGGGACGACGACACCATCGGCGATCCCGACCTCGAGTCCGCGCGAGAGCTGATCGATCACGACGAGGAGTCGCTCGGCACGGACGACCTGCTGCCGGACGAACCCTTCAGTACCGACTGACGGTCGGGTTCAGCCGGCTGTGCGCTGTCCCGTGCGGCGCAACCACCACAGCCCGACGATCGGCAGGACGACCGGGACGAACCCGTAACCGGAGCCGAACCCCGACCACACCGTCGCGTCCGGGAACGCGGCGCGGTCGGACAGGCTGAGCGTCCCGACCGCGAGGACGCCGACCAGCTCGACGCTGCAGGCCGCCCAGGCGAGCGGCCGCAGCCCGAACGCGAGCCCGAGCGTGGCGGCGATGTAGACCAGGGCCGCGAACCCGGAGAGCGCGTAGGCGAGCGGCGCGTCGTCCCACTGGACGGCGATCTGCACCGCGGACCGCGCGCCGGCCGCGAGGGCGAAGATCGCGTAGACCAGGACGAGCACGCGGCCGAAGCCGTGCCGGGTGCTGTCGTCGAGGCGCGGCATCAGCCGGTCCCCGTCCAGATGGAGTGGATCCGGAGCATCAACACCGGGATGGCGAGACAGCCGACCATGACGACGGCTGCGCCCGACCTGTTGCGCTCGGCGATCCCCCAGGCCACCGTGGCCGGGAGGATCAGCGGCGTCGCGATCAGGTAGGCGAGGAAGATCGGCGCGGGCACGTCCCGGTCGGTCGTCGCGAGTCCGACGATGCCCGCCACGGAGAGCACGACGAGGCCGAGTTCGACGACCGCGATCATCCAGAACGTGAGGGTGTCCATCGGCTTGTTCCGGATGACGAGCACGAGCGACCACACCGCCGGGACCGCGGCGGCGATCGCGAGCGCTGGAGTCAGGACGTCGATCACGGCGCCGATGCTGCCATGCGTCGGGTAGGGGTCCGTCCAGGGTCGGCAGGGGTGATACCCCGATAGCCGCGAGGGACCGGGAGCGGCAGCCTGAGTGGCATGGTGCAGATGCTGACCTCGCCGACGGCCGCGGTCGATCCGGTCGTCGAGGTCGTCCAGAGCGAACGGGCCCGGAACCAGCGCGGTCAGCTGCTCGGTGCGGTTGCCCTGATCGCCGCGCTCGGTGCGATGAGCTGGTTCGTCTGGAGCAATCGCCAGGCGATCGACCCGTCCTCCTGGGTCGGCTCGGTCAGCTGGCGCTGGGCCGCTCTCGCCCTGATCGCCGCGGTCGGCTCACTGGCCGGCGCCGCGCTGAACCTCATGGGCGCGGCTTCGGTCCGGCTCGGGTTCGTGCGGACGGTCGCCGTGCAGACGACGGGCACGGTGGCGAGACTCGTGTCGCCGGCGTCGGTGGGCGGCTCGGCCGTGAACGTCCTGTACCTGCGCAAGGCCGGCGAGAACACGAGCAGAGCGCTGGGCACGGTGTCGGTGGCCCAGGCGGTCCAGGTCGTCAGCACCCTGATCCTCCTGCCCGTGGTCGCAGTCACGCTGGGCACCGGGCTGGGTGCACTCCACGTCCCGCCGGCGACGACCGTGGCGGTCGGACTCGGCGCCGTGCTGGTCCTCGTGGCCACCGGGCTCGTCATCCTTCGCCGGAGCCCGACGATCCGCGCCCGTGTCGTCGGCTACCTCGGCGAACTGCGACGGTCGCTGGCGGCGCTGGCCGCGCAACCGGGCCGGGCCGCCGTGTGCGTCGGCGGTGCCCTCGTGATCACCCTGGCCATGACAGCGGCGCTCTGGGCCGCCGGTCACGCCTTCGGTGCCGAGCTCGGCTTCGGCCACGCACTGCTCATCCTGTTGTTCGGCAGCACCGCCGGTGGACTCGTGCCGGTACCGGGTGGCATCGGCGCCATCGACGCGGCTCTGGTCGCAGGCCTCGGCGCCACCGGTATCGGTCTCGTGGTCGCCGTGCCCGCGGTCGCACTGTTCCGCCTGGCGACGCTGTGGCTCCAACTTCCGACCGGAGTGCTCACCGGCGCGGTGCTACGCCGGCATGGCGCGCTCTGACGCGACGACGGTGTTCGTCAGCGTGCCGAGGATGTCGACCTCGAGCTCGACGGTGTCGCCGGCGTGCAGCGTCCGGCCGACCTCGGCCGCGCTGCCGCCGCCGACGGTGCCCGACCCGAACACCTCGAGCGGACGGAGCGTCTCGGAACGGGACGCGTGGGCGATCATCTGTTCGAACCGCCAGTGCATGGCGGCCGTCGAGCCGGTCGTCCACGCCTCGCCGTTCACCGTGGCACGCAGCCCGAGTGCATAGGGATCGGGGATCTCGTCGGCGGTGACCAGGGCAGGTCCCAGGACGTGGGCACGGTCGAAGTCCTTGCCCTTGGCCGGCCCGAGACCGACCGTCATCTCCCGGCTCTGCATGGCCCGGGCGGAGAAGTCGTCGTAGATCGTGTAGCCGTAGATGTGTGCGAGCGCGTCCTCCTCGGCGAGGTCGCGGCCGCCCTGCCCGATGACGGCGGCGATCTCGAACTCGAAGTCGAGCTCGCCGTCGGCGTAGCCGGGGATCTCGACCGGGTCGAGGTGGGCGCCGACGGCGGCGGGATTCCCCTTGTAGTAAACCGGGATCTCGTACCAGACCGGCGGGATCTCCCGGCCGAGCCTCGGGAAGATGTTGAGCAGATGCTGCTCGAACGCCATGAAATCGCGGATGAGCGCCGGTTCGGGAACCGCCGGCAACCTCGTCACATCAGCAAGCTGATACTGCAGGCGGGCACCGTCCGGGCCCAGGTCGGCACCCGCGTCGGCCCACCACGCCATCGCGGCCCGCGCCTCGTCGAGACCGCGTTCGCCGTTCTCCACGAACGCGGTGAGCCGCGCCGGCACCAGCCCCTCGGCCACCCGCTGAGCGGCGCGGACCGGCAGTCCTGCCGACGCCGCCCGGGCGGCGGTGACGGCGGTCAGGTCCAGCACGGTGCCGGCAGTGGTGCCGGCAGCGGCTGTGGTGGTAGCGGATTCGACACCGAGGTGGACGCGCCGCCCGACGCCCTCGACGTCCGTGGCGAACGGCACCAGCCGCATCAGGGGACCAGCAGCTCGTACAGCTCCCGCTCCCGGTTCGCCAGCTTCGGCACGATCCGGCCCTCGATGATCTCCTTGAAGTGCGGCGTCTCCCGGTGTCCGATGAGCGCCGCCTCGTCGACGTAGTGCTCGTACAGCAGCACGAGATCATCGCGCTCGGTGGAGCGCGAGGCGTGGTAGAGCGCACAGCCGGGTTCGTCGGCGGCCACCCGGCCGGCCATCTCCGTGAGGTCGGCGACGATGCCGTCGAGGTCGGCCGGGTCTTTCAGGTAGTACTTCGCCGTCAGGACGATCATGGGGTGGCACCTTTCGTAGGGTCAGGCACAGGTGTTCCGCGTCGCCCGGCGATCATGCCGGGCGTCGTGCTGGCGTGGGGTTCCAGGCCGGCGACGTGGCGTCCGAGTTCGTCGACCATGAGATGGAAGAAGCGCAGCCGGGACTCGTCGGTGGTGCCGGCCAGGTGCGGGGTGAGCAGCACGTTCGGCAGATCGCGAAGCACGTCGTCGACCGGGATCGGCTCGTCCTCCAGCACGTCGAGGCAGAAGACGACGTCACCGCGCGTGGCAGCGGCATCCAGGCCGGCCCGCTCGACCACCGCTCCCCTGCTGACGTTGACGAAAACGCTCCCCGCCCGCATGGAGCCCAGGTGCTCCCCGGTGACGAGGCCGCGGGTGCCGGGCGTCAGTGGTGCCAGGCAGACGACCACGTCGCTGCTGTTCATCACGGTCGCGAGCGGGCCGAACGAGACGCCGGCGACGTCGGCCAGTTCGCGGGGGGCGTAGGGATCGAAGGCGACGATCTCGGTGTGGAACGGCGCCAGGAGTTGAGCGAGCCGCCAGCCGATGTGGCCGAAGCCGATCAGCCCGATCCGCTTGCCGGTCAGCTCCCGGTTCGTCGACCGGCCCGGTTCGCCGTGGCCACCGTTGCCGACCACGGCGTGGGTGATCAGTGCGCGCACGAACCGGCCGGCGTCGCGCAGCCCGAGAATCGCCAGCGCGAGGGCCCATTCCGCCACCGGCATGGACGATCCGTGGGTGGTGTCGACCACGACGACACCCCGCTCGGTGGCGGCCGCGACGTCGACGCGGGTGAAGAACCGGTCGCCTTCGAGTTCGCCGACGAAGCGCACGGACGGGCAGGCGTCGAGCACGTCGGCCGTCACCCGTGGAGCTCCGTGGGTGACGACGAGGGCGCTCGAACCGGTGGCCGCGTCGATCAATCGCTGCTCGGCCATGGGATCGGGCGCGAGCTCGTCGTCGATGCCCACCGGGCCGGTGAGGTGCACGACGCGCACCTCGGCGAACGTGGCGAGCCGGGCCAGGTCGGCGCTCGCGAGCATCGCGCCGGCGTGGTCGGGATGGATGGCCACCGTCACGACCGGCCGTGGCTCGGTCACCGGAACGCCACCTCGCCCAGCGGTCCGACGGCCGAGCCCATCGTCGGCCGGCGTGGCGGGTGGCGGGCGATCCCGGCGTCGTCGAGTTCGATCCCCAGGCCGGGGCGATCCGGTGGCACGAGCAAGCCGTCGACCAGCGGGACGACCGTGTCGACGACGTCGGCGCAGCGCTGATCGTCATGCTGGGGCACGTGTTCCTGCCAGTCCCAGCCGCTCGTGCACATGCCGATCTGGACGTGGGCGGCGGTCGCGACCGGGCCGGACGGCACGGCGTGCGGTGCGAGCTGCACGTGATGTGCCTGCGCCATCGCGGCGATCTTGCGGACGCCGGTGATGCCGCCGGCGATGCCGACGTCGGGTCGCACGACCGTGATCCCGGGGGACTCGATGTACTCGGCGAACTCCCAGATCGTCGTGTTGCGCTCGCCGGCCGCGACCGGGACCCGCGCCTTGGCCGCGATCTCCGCCAGCCTGAGCACGCTGTCCGGCGGGATCGGGTCCTCGACGAAGATCGGGTAGATGTCGCCGATCGCATCCATGAGCTGCAGGGAGTCGCCGAGCCCCATGTTGCGGTGCAACTCGACGGCGATGTCGACGTCGGGACCCAGCGTGTCGCGCAGCGAGAACGCCCGGTCGCGCAGGTCGGCCAGCCGGCGTGCGGTCGGCATCTGGTGGTGGTCGTGCTGGAAGAGCAACACCTTCACGGCCGTGTACCCAGCCGCGACCGCCGCCGCGCCGGAGGCGTTCACCTCGTCGATCGTGCCGGTGTCGAGCACCCGCATGGCCCGGACGCCGCGACGGACCCGGCCGCCCAGCAGCCGCCAGACGGGCTCGTCGAGCACCTTGCCCTTGATGTCCCACAGCGCCTGGTCGACGGCGCTGATCGCGCCGCTGACCGCCATCCCCCGGAACGAGAACGACCGGTACAGCGACAGCCCGAGGTGTTCGACGTCGAACGGGTCGGCCCCCACGAGCGCGGACGGGAAGGATTCGGCGATCACCCCGGCGGCCTGCGGCCACCCGAAGAACGTGCTCTCGCCGACGCCGGTGGTGCCGTCGTCACAGGTCACACGGACGTAGAGCGCGCCGTCGGCCGGCAGCACCTCGAGCCGCTCGATCGCGCGCTTCACGACGCGTGCCCAGCCGTGGCGGCGGTCGGATCGACGGGCGGGTACACCACCTCGGGCTCGGCTCTGACCTTCGGCGGGTCGATCAACTCGATCGTGGTGCCGATGCCGTCCGGTGGCTCGAAGTAGGCGAACCGGCCGCTCCCGTCGAGCCCGAAGCCCTCGGCGCTCTGCAACGGCACGAAGCCCCGGGCCACGAGCAGGGCGCTGGCCGCGGCGTGGTCGGGTACCACGAACCCGAGGTGGTGCATGCCCTCGCCGAAGGCGTCGAGATGTTCGGTGAAGATGCTGGGCCCCTCGATCGGCTGGACGAGTTCGAGCTGCATGCCACCCGACATCACCAGGGCGTGCCGGAACCTGAACGAGGTGGGCCGGCCACGATGGACCATGTTCCGCAGCCGTGGTGGACCCAGGGTGTAGGCAGCCCAGGGGCCGATGTCGAGGGCGTCCGCCCACACGCGCATGGACGCTTCGAGGTCGCGGACGACGAACGCCGTCTGCCGGGCCGGCGCGCCGAGAACGGTCGCCACGGCCTGCGTGGCCGGAGGCGCAGAACTCACCCGACGCCGCCGTAGGTCCGCACGAGCTTCAGGTTGACGAACTCGCCGAAGCCGGCCTCCCCGAGCTCGCGACCGAAGCCGGAGTCCTTGACCCCGCCGAAGGGGTAGCGCGAGTCCGAGGCCACCATCCCGTTGACGAAGACCTGGCCGACCTCGAGCCGTTCGGCCATCGCGTCCACGACGGCCTGGTCGGAGGTCCACACGCTCGCGCCGAGACCGAAGTCGCTGTCGTTGACGAGCCGGACCGCCTCGTCGAGGTCGGCGAAGGGCGCGACCGTCGCGACCGGGCCGAACACCTCGTCGTGCCAGCACGGCCATGACTCCTCGACGCCGGTCAGCACGGTCGGTGCGTAGAAGAAGCCGGGCCGGTCGAGCCGGTGGCCCCCGGTACGGACTGTCGCGCCGAGCGCGACGGTCGCGTCCACCTGCTCGGTCAGGGTGGCCAGGGCGGCCTCGGTGGCGAGCGGGCCGAACTCGGTGCCGGGGAGGCGGGGGTCGCCGAACCTGGCTGCCTCGAACGCCGCGACCATCGCGGTCGTGAAGGGCTCGGCGACGTCGGCGTGCACGAGGAAGCGCTTCGCGGCGATGCAGCTCTGGCCCGCGTTCTGCAGGCGGGCCGCGGCCGCCACGCTCGCCGCCTTCTCGATGTCGGCGTCCGGGAAGACGACGAACGGGTCAGAACCACCGAGCTCCAGGACGAGCTTCTTCAGGTGCCGTCCCGCGAGCTCGCCGACGCTGCGGCCGGCGCGCACACTGCCGGTGAGGCTCACGCCCCGGAGCCGGCGATCGCCGATCAGGCCCGCGACCGCGTCGAGCCCGATCGGCAGCGTGGTGACGAGACCGTCGCCGAGGCCGGCCGCATCGAACGCCTCCTGGAGAGCCAGGCCGCTCCCCGTCGTCGACGGCGCGGGCTTGAGCAGGATCGTGTTGCCCGCCAGCAGCGCCGGAACGAGGAAGCGGATGCTCTGCCAGTACGGGAAGTTCCACGGCATGATGCCCAGGACCGGTCCGAGCGGGTCGCTCCGGAGCAGCACCGTCTCGCCGTCGTCGTGATCGGGGACGGTGCGGACCGCGAGGACGTCGGGGGCGATCGAGCAGAGGTGCTCGACGGCGGCCGCGGTCTTGGCCACCTCGGCCTTCGCCGGCGCGATGGGACGGCCCATCTCGGTGGTGAGGACGTCGGCCAGGTGGTCAGCGGCGTCGGTGAGGGTTTCCGCCAGCCGACGGACGGCGGCGGCGCGCTCGCGGACGGGGGTTCCTCGCCAGGCGATCCCGCGGGTCCAGGCGAGCGCGAGCGCCTGCTCGACCTCAGCACCGGACGGGACCCGATGGTGTCCCGCGATCAGGCCGGTGGACGGATCGATGGTGACGATCTGCGTTTCGTTCGAGGAAAAGTCGGACACGACACGCTCCGAATCACGATCTGGTCGCCGACGGCACCGCCCGGACGGGCCCGTTCACTATGCTGAACGTCGCGTACGAGCCTGAACGGCCAGCCGCGCTTCGACGCTACTGTACGAGTCACTCGACGGTCGGCCGGGTGAACGCCGGTGACCCGATGCGGTCAGTCGTCGATCACGAGCAGCCACCCCGTCGAGGTCAGGAGCACCGATGGCGACCGGCCCGGCCACGGTGGACGGCGCGGCCCAGCCGCGCCGGGCTCCCGCGGTGACCCGCGCCGCCGAGATCCTCGAGCTCCTCGCCCGCACGACGGGGGTCGCCGTCGGTGTCACCGACATCGCCCGGTCGCTCGGCATGGCGAAGTCGTCGGCGGCCTACGTCTGCGAGGCCCTCGTCGCCGCCGGCCTGGCGCGTCGCGACGGCACCGGCTACCAGCTCGGCCATCGACTCGTCGGCCTCGGCGCGGCATACCTCGACAGCGTCGACACCGTCTCGGTCTTCCAGTCCGTGTGCCGCGAACTTGCGCCCGGGATTCCCGAGACCGCACAGCTGTCGAGGCTGGACGGGCTCGAGGTCACCTACCTCGGTCGGCGCGAAGGAGTGGCACCGGTACGGCTCGCGTCCGACGTCGGGCGCCGGCTGGTCGCCACCACGACGGCGACCGGCAAGGCGATGCTCGCGCAGCTGCCGTGGAGCGAGGTCGCGGCACGGCTTCGGGCTGGTAGCCCGCTCCCGGCGCTCACTGCGCGATCGATCACCGATCCGGCCAGCCTCGAAGCGGAGCTCGCTCGCATCCGGGCGACCGGGTACGCGGTCGACGACGAGGAGACGCTGCCCGGCATGTTCTGCATCGGCCGGGCGGTCCCGTCCGACGACGCGCACGCCGACGCGTACGGCGTCAGCCTGACGATGCTCAAGTCAGTGGCGGACGAGTCCCGGATCGCTCGGTGCCGCCGTGACCTCGACCTGATCGCGAACGCGATCGCCGAGCGCGCCGGCCTGGTGACCAGACCGCAGCTCGACCACGCCCGCTAGCGTCGCGTCGCTCAGATGAGGCCCAACGGGCGGTCGAGTTCGTCCTGGTACGCCGACACCGAACTGTCGAGCACCTCGGCCATCGACACCGATCGTCCGGCCAGGTCCGACTCGTAGGCGGCGAGCACCGCGGCGACGGCGAGCATGCCGTCGGTCCCGTCGACCTCCGGACGACGCCCGTCGAGGATCGCGTCGGCGAAGTCGTGGAGTTCGATCGCGAGCAGGGCAGCGTCGACCTGGGATCCGGGGAGGTCGTACTCGCCGCCGTCCGCGGTCCGGCCGCTCGCGCCACCGAAGAGCGCGGCGGTCAACGGGTCGCGATCGAAGCCGGCGGCGGTCGCGATCTCCGTGCCCCGCAGCGTCTGCCCGGCCAACCGGAGTTCGACGGGCCGGCCGCTCCTGTCGTTGGGGATGTCCAGGGAGCCGGCCCGCCCGTGCAGGCGTCGCTCCCAGTAGTGGGGTCCGGCCCCCGACGGGATGTAGGCCAGTGTCGCGCTGACCCCCGAGGCCATCCGGTACATCGCGATGACGGAGTCCTCGCCGGTGGCCGTCATCTGCTCGGGGATGGAGGCGAAGCGAGCCCGGTAGGACTCGAGGTCCAGCTCGGGTTCCGGCCGACGGCGGCGGACGGGTTCGGCGATCAGGCCCCGGCCGTAGACGGAGTCGATCTCGCCGAGGTAGTAGCGCAGGATGTCGGTGTAGTGCGCGCCCATGTCGAGTCCGATGGCGCCCTTGTCCTTCAGATGCCGCCAGGGCGTGATGATGATCTCGTCGTTCCCGCCGATGGCCTGCTGGGTCATCAGGTACACGTCGCCGAGCAGGCCGGCATCGAGCACAGCGCGCACGAGTCGGTTGGCGGGGTCGCGGCGGTAGTTCTCGGCGGTGGCGAGGACCACGCCGGTCGCCGCCGCCTGCTCGACCATCGCCCGGCAGCTGCGCACGGTCAGGCCGAGGGGCTTCTCGCACATCACATGGCGGCCGGCGGCGAGGATCGGCATGGCCACGGCGAAGTGGCTGCTGGCGTCCGTCACGACGTCGTACCCGTCGATCGACGGGTCGGCCAGGGCGTCGTGGACGGACGTGTGGACGGCCGGTGGACGGCCGGTCACCGCGGCGACGTCGGCCGCCACGCGGTGGGCGTTCTCGGCGTTCGTGTCGCAGACCGCCACGATCTCGACGTTGCCGAGGCCGGTGGCCACGAGCGCCGCATAGCCCGCGACGTGGCGCTGGCCCATGCCGCCGCAGCCGACCAGCGCCAGCCGCACTCTCGCCCTGCTCACGTCACTCCTGACCTCGGATCGCCGCCGGCCGCAGCCGAGCGGCACGGTACCGCACCGCGGTGGCAGCGTTCACGCCAGGATCGCGTGTTCCATCCTGTGAACATGGTGGTGGCAGTGCGGCCGAACACTCACACTGCAGAACGACCGCCTTCGACCACCGGATCACGCGGCCGTTCTGCACTCTCACGTGATTGGCGTCCGCCAGACGGCAGAACCGTCGAACGAACTTGCCGCGAACCGACGACTCCTGGCTCCTCACCCACCGGCCAGACTCGATCTGCACAACCCCGTCGTTCGAGCCGAGCAGAACCGCGGGCTTCTGCACTCTCACCGTCACACTGCAGAACGACCACCCGATCCACCGGCCGCTCTGCCGTCTCACGCCGTTCCACCGGCGGGATCAGCCCGACTCGGTCACCGTCAGCACCACGAGCGTGAGGTCGAGCGCGGCGATCACCCCGGTCGCCGTCCAGGCGAACCCCGCGAGCAGACCCCGCAGGCGGGCGGCTCCGAGCAACTCCGACTTCCCCGCCAACCGCACGAGCGGGACCATCACGAGCGGGATCCCCAGGCACAGCAGCACCTGCGACGCGACGAGCAGACCAGTCGGTTCGAGCCCGACGGAGAGCAGCACGATCGCCGGGATCAGGGTGATCAAGCGTCGCGTCGTGCGGCCGACCTGCCACGGCGCCAACCCGGCCATCACCACCGATCCGGCGTGCGACCCGACCGCCGTCGACGACAGCCCGGACACCAGCAGGGCGATGGCGAACGCGAGGCCGACGAGCGGGCCGAGCTGGCTCGACAACGCTTCATAGGCGCCCGACAGCGTGTCCACCTCTCCCGTTGCCGCCCAGCGCGGTCGCGGCGACGAGCAACATGCTGATGTTCACCGCGCCGGCCAGGAGCATGGCCAGCCCGACGTCGGTACGGGTGATCCGGAGCTTCTCGGCCAGCGTGAGGCCGCGCCCGCCCTGGGCGAACCTGTCGGCGGCGAGTGACGAGTGCACGTAGAGCGCGTGTGGCATCACGGTCGCCCCGACCATCCCGGCCGCCAGCACGACCGAGCCCACCCCGTCGAAGTGCGGGACGAGCCCGGCGATGACCCCGGCGGCATCCGGCGGCGCCGCGACCAGGCCGGCGCCGAAGCCGACGGCGATGACGACGAGCAGCCCGACCACGACGAGCTCGAACCGGGCCAGGCCGCCACGGTCCCGGATGAGCAGGAGCGCCAACGAGACGAGGCCGGTGATCACACCTCCGACGGGGAGCGGCCACCCGAACAGGAGGTTCAGCGCGAGCGCGCCGCCGACGACCTCGGCGACGTCGGTGGCCATGGCGATCAGCTCGGCCTGCAGCCAGTAGGCGATCCGTCGTCGCGGTGTGAGCCGCTCACCGATGAGCTGGGGCAGCGAGCGGCCGGTGGCCGACCCGAGCGCCGCGGACAGGTACTGCATCACGCCGGCGACGATCGTGGCCATGACGAGGACCCACACCAGCAGATATCCGTACTTCGCGCCCGCGCTGGTATTGGTGGCGACGTTGCCGGGATCGACGTAGGCCACCGCCGCCACCATCGCCGGCCCGAGCAGCGAGAACCGAGGTGCGGTCCGACGCTGGTCGGGGTCGGCGACCGTGCTCATCGAGACGAGCTGGACGCCTTCGCGTCGACCTCGTAGCTCGTGTTGATGGACTCGAAGAAGTTCACGAGCTGCAGGGTGTCATTCGCCGTGGCCATCCACTTCGCCGGGTTGCTCACGCCGTAGTGCGCACCGAAGCCGAGCTCCTCGAGTCGGCGGTCGGCCAGGTACTTGACGTAGGTGTTGATGTAGCCGGCGTTGAGGCCGAGGATCCCGTTGGGGAGCAGGTCGTTGTTGTACGCCTCCTCCATGTCGACGGCGTCGAGGATCATCTGCTGGATCTCGGCGGCGAACTCCTCGGTGGCCACCTCGGGGTTCTCCTCGAGGACGGTGAGGATGAGGTTGATGCCGAACTTCAGGTGCAGGCTCTCGTCCCGCACCACCCAGTCGATCAGGGAGCCGAAGTTGCGGAGCAGGTTCCGCTGACGGAAGCTCAGCGCCACCATGAAGCCGCTGTAGAACCAGATGCCCTCGAGGATGATGTTGTAGGCCACGAGGTTCCGGACGAAGTCACGCTTGCCCTCGACGGTGGAGATGTCGAGCTGCTGCTCGGCCATCCGCTTGATGTAGCGCACCTCGAACGCTTCCTTGGCGGCCATCGACGGGACCGAGACGTGCGAGTCGTAGGCCTCCTCACGGTCGATCGGGAACGTCTCCAGGACGTACTCGAACGCCATGCAGTGGTTGGCCTCCTCCCACATCTGCTTGGCCAGGTAGATGTGCGCCTCGGCCGCGTTGACGTAGGGGTACACACCGAAGGCCAGGGCCTTGTTGACCATCAGCTCGTTCGGGTTGAAGTAGCTCATGAGGAACGTGACGGCGTGCCGCTCCTCGGCCGACATCTTCTTGAAGTCCGCCGAGGTCCTCACCCAGCTGGATCTCGTGCGGGAACCACGTGTTGGCGACGGCCTGGTTGTAGAGGTCGTAGGCCCACTGGTAGCGGATCGGCTTGAGAAGCAGGCCGTCGGTGATGCCGGTGCCGAGGATGGAGGTCTGTGCCGGTGCCTGGAGTGTCATCGGTATGCCTTTCGATTCTGAGGGCTGGTTCGGATGGCGTTCGATGCGGCGCCGGCTACTGACATGCCTCGCACTGCAGACGCTCCTGCGGGTCGGTCGGGCAGACGAAGCCCGGGTCCTCGTCGAGCACCGGCAGCTGCTCGGCCGTCTCCGGAACGACCGGAGCAACGATCGGGGGCGCCACCGGGGCGACCGGGGCCGGCGCGGCCGCGGCCGCGGGCTTGGGGCGGACGGCCGAGAACCCGAACCCGCGAGCGGGCGCAGACGCTGCAGGTGCCGCAGCCTCGACCGCCGCGGGAACGACCGCTGCCGGAACGACCGCGACAGGAACCACCGGCATGGGAGCCGGCGTCGCCTGCGCGATGATCTCGTCCGCCGCCGCCTCGACGGGGATCGGAGCGTCGGCCGTCCCCCCGAGCGACACCCGCTTGGGGGCGGCCGCCGTGCCGAAGCCGAACCCGGTCTTGCGGCCGATCGTCTCGGACTTGTTCGACCTTCACCGTCGACTGCTCGGCCGAGTGCCGCGGCTGCATGTGCAGGTAGTACGTCGTCTTCAGCCCTCGCTTCCACGCGTCCGAGTAGATGCGCACCATGTCGCCGACGTCGCGGGTGGAGAGGTACATGTTGCGGCTGATGGCCTGGTCGATCCACTTCTGGGCCCGGCCGGCCACCTCCAGGAACGCCTCCGGCGGCTGCTGGAACGACGTCCGGTAGATCCGCTTGATCTCGTCCGGGATGGCCGCGATCCCGCTGATGTCGCCCTGGGAACGCAGCAGGTCCTCCCGCACCTGCTCCCACAGGCCCCGCTCCTGCAGCGCGGCCACGAGGTTCCGGTTGACCTCGAGGAACTTGCCCGAACTCGTGGCCCGGCTGAAGAGCTGGGAGAACTGCGGGTCGAGGCCGGGGGTGGTGCCGGCGACCAGGCCGATCGACGCCGTCGGCGCGATCGCCATCAGCGTCGCGTTGCGCATGCCCCGCTTCGCCTTGGCCCGCAGGGCGTCCCAGTCGAGCCGGGTGGTGCGGTCGATCTCCACCGGCATGCCGCGGTTGAAGGCGAGCTCGTCGAGGGTGTCGAACGGGACCTGCCCGCGCGACCAGCCGGAACCGGCGAAGTTCGGGTAGGCACCGCGGGTGGCGGCGAGATCGGCACGACGCGTCGATCGCGTGCCAGCTGACGAACTCGAACACCTTGTCGGACAGCTCGTAGGCCTCTTCGCTCGCGTAGGCGAAGCCGAGCCGCTCGCAGATGTCGGTGAAGCCCATGACCCCGAGGCCGACGGCGCGGTTGCGGTCGTTGGCGAAGTCGGCCTCGGGAACGGCGGCGGCCGTGATGTCCACGAGGTTGTCCAGCTGACGCACCGCCAGCCGCGTGCTCTTCTCGAGCCGGTCCCAGTCGATGTTGTTGTCGTCGTCGAGGTGCCGGGACAGGTTGATCGAGGCCAGGTTGCAGACGGCGATGTTCTCGCGGTCCTGCGGGAGCGTGATCTCCGTGCACAGGTTGGACAGGTGGATCGTGCCGGTGTTGTCGTTGAGCGCCCGGACGTTGATCGTGTCCTTCCAGGTCAGCCACGGGTGCGAGGTGGTCTGGAGGGACACGAGGATGTCGGTGAACTGGCCACGCGCCGAGATCTTCTGGAAGCGGCCCATCCGGCCCGCCTCGGCGAGTTCGACGTACTCGGCGTACCGGGCGCTGAAGTCACGACCGTAGAGCTCGACCAGGTCGGGTGTCTCGAGCGGGTCGAACAGGTACCAGGGCTCGTCGGTCTGCACCCGGCGCATGAACTCGTCGGAGATCCACACCGCGGTGTTCGCGGTGCGGGCGCGCCGGTAGGGGTCGCCGGCGTTCTGCCGCAGGTCGAGGAACTGGTCGAAGTCCAGGTGCCAGTTCTCCATGTAGAAGCACAGGGCCCCGAACTTCTTGCCGCCCCGGGAGACGGCACGCAGCGTCGAGTCGATCGTGTGCATGAACGGGATCGGCCCGGTCGAGGTCGTGTTGTTCGAGCGGATCGGCGAGCCCTCCGAACGCAGCTTCGTCACCGAGAGCCCGATCCCGCCCGTGCCCTTCGTCAGCCACATCACGTCCTTGAGGGACTTGGCGATGTGGTCGATGTCGTCGTCCATCTGCATGACGAAGCAGTTGCTCAGCTGCGGGTGGTTCGTGCCCGCGTTCACCAGCGTCGAACCCGCCGCCACGTATTCGAGGGCTGACATCCGCCGGTAGAACGCGATCGCGGCCGCCGTCGGGTCGTCCTCGTTGAGCGACAGGCCCATCGCCACGCGCATCCAGAAGTACTGCGGCACCTCGAGCTGCTGGCCCTTGCGGCCCGTGACCATGTAGCGGTTCCGCATGGTGACGACGCCCATGTAGCGCAGGTACTCGTCGTTGGTCGACGGTGAGCGCCGACGCGAGCTCCTCCAGGTCGAACCGCTCGACGAGCACCTGCGAGAGCGCGCCTTCCTCGATCGCGTCCCGGATGTAGCCGGGGAAGCGGGCCTGGTGCAGCAACGCCAGTTCGGTGGCGGTCTCGTACGAGCCGAGCACCTTCTTGTAGATCACCTTGAGCAGCAGCCGGGAGGCGACCTTGTCGTAGTCGGGGTCGTCCTTGATGTTCTGCACGGCCACGGCGATCGCGGCCTCGTCGAGCTGTTCGGTGGTGATGCCGTCGAACAGGGTGATCGCGAGCTCCGACGCGATCTGCATCGTCATGCCCAGCCCGTCGGTCAGCCCGACGGTCGCCCGCTCGATCGCGCGGTTGATGCGGTCGGCGTCATAGGGCTGGCGGGTGCCGTCGCGCTTGCTGACGCTGATCCCGGAGTCGAGCGACGAGTCGGCGGCACCGGGACGACCGGTGTCGGATACCTGCGGAGCGAGCGTCATGCGGGTCCCTTTCTAGGCCTGAGCTGACGAGACGAGCGAGGCGAGGTGTGCGCGTGCGGCTTTCGTGGCCGCGACGAGATGGGTCAACGCGGGGATGACGTCGTCGTTCGTGCGGGTCTTGAGCCCGCAGTCGGGATTGACCCAGAGCCGATCGGCGGGAACCGCCTGCAGGGCCCGGCCCAGCAGGTCGGCGATCTCCGCCGTCGAGGGGATCCGCGGAGAGTGGATGTCGTAGACGCCCGGGCCGATCCCGCGGGAGTACCCCGCGGCTGCGAGGTCGGTGAGGATCTCCATGTGCGAGCGGGCGGCCTCGACCGACGTCACGTCGGCGTCGAGCCCGTCGATCGCGTCCACCACCTCGCCGAACTCCGAGTAGCACAGGTGCGTGTGGATGCTCGTCGTGTCGGCCACGCCGGAGGTCGCGAGCCGGAACGCGCCGATCGCCCAGTCCAGATAGGCGGGTTGATCCGCGGCCCGCAACGGGAGCAGCTCGCGCAGGGCCGGCTCGTCGACCTGGACGATCGCGACACCGGCGGCCTCGAGCGCGTGCACCTCGTCGCGGATGGCCAGCCCGACCTGCCGGGCCACCTCCCCGATCGGCTCGTCGTCGCGGACGAACGACCACGCGAGGATCGTCACCGGGCCGGTCAGCATGCCCTTGACCGGGCGGTCGGTGAGCGACTGCGCGTAGGTGGTCCAGGCGACGGTCATGTCGGCCGGTCGGTCGACGTCGCCGTAGAGGATCGGCGGCCGCACGCACCGGGATCCGTAGGACTGCACCCAGCCGTTCGTCGTGACCGTGAACCCGTCGAGCTGCTCGGCGAAGTACTGCACCATGTCGTTGCGCTCGGGCTCGCCGTGCACGAGCACGTCGAGATCCAGACGCTCCTGCAGGGCGATCACGTCGGCGATCTCGGAGCGCATCCGGTCGAGATAGCCGGCGTCGTCGAGCCGACCCGCGTCGTGGTCGGCGCGGGCCCGGCGAATCGCACCCGTCTGCGGGAAAGAGCCGATCGTGGTCGTCGGCAGCGGCGGCAACTGGAGCCGGTCCTGCTGTCGGCGGGCCCGCTCCTCGGCATCCCCGCGGGACAGGTCGGTCGCCGCGAGTTGCTCGAGGCGGGCTCGGACACGGTCGCGCCGGACGTGCGGAGCCGCGAGCCGCTCGGCGCGGGCAGCCCGGGCACTCGCGAGGTCGGCGTCGACGTCGGCGGTCGACGAGCTGCCGTGCAGGGCCCGCGCAAGCAGCGCGACCTCCGCAGCCTTCTCGTCCGCGAAGGCCAGCCAGTGCCGCACCGGCTCGGGCAGCCCGTCCTCGGGAGCCAGCGAGTACGGGACGTGCTGGAGCGAGCACGAGGTCGCCACGTCCACGTGTCCGGTCACCCCGAGGAGGGTGCCGAGCAGCGCGAGCCGGTCGTCGAGGTCGGTACGCCAGACGTTGCGGCCGTCCACCACCCCGGCGACGACCGTCTTGTGGGCCAACGCCGGCACGACCGCCACCTCGGCCGCAGAGGTGCCGGCGACGAAGTCGAGGCCGATCGCCTCGACGCCGGTCGACGCGAGGACCGGCAGCGCGGCCCCTGGACTCCCGAACGGGGCCGTCACGAGCAGGGCGGGGCGGTCGGCACCAGCACCCAGCGTGTCGTAGGCCACCCGGACGGCGGCGAGTTCGGCGTCGTCGAGGTCGGTCACCAGCGACGGCTCGTCCAACTGGACCCAGCCGGCGCCGGCGGCGGCGAGCGCCCGGAGCAGCTCCACGTAGATCGGCAGCACGTCGACGAGGCGGTCGAGCGGCGCGAAGCCGGCCGGCGAGCTCTCGGCGGCCTTGGCGAGGAGCAGGAACGTCACCGGCCCGACGAGGACCGGTCGCGGCCGTACACCGAGCGGCTCGAGCACGGCGGTCGCCTCGGCGAGCTCGGCGAGCGGCTTCGTCGAGTCGAGGGCGAACGCGGTGTCGGGGCCGATCTCGGGGACGAGGTAGTGGTAGTTCGTGTCGAACCACTTCGTCATCTCGAGCGGGGCGAGCGCACCGTCGCCGCGGGCCATCGCGAAGTAGCGATCGAGCGGGTCGGCGATCCCGGCGTAACGGGACGGGACGGCACCGAGCAGGACTGCGGTGTCGAGGACCTGGTCGTAGTACGAGAAGTCGTTGCAGGGCACGGATTCGAGCCCTCGCCCGGCGAGCCGGCGCCAGCCGTTCGCTCGCTGCTCGGCGGCCGCGGCGGCGAGCTCGTCGGCGTCGAGACGACCGCGCCAGAACGACTCGAGCGCTCGCTTGAGTTCGCGTCGAGGCCCGATGCGCGGATAGCCCAGCACGGTTGCCCCGGGTGACGGCGGTGGTACGGGTGGTACGGGTGTCGCAGTGGTCACGGCTCTCTCCTCGCGAGCTCGTCCGGAGGCCATCGACCTGGGGGTCCGACCGTGGGAGGAGCGGGGCGCGACGACCTCGCGGCTGCCGGCTGGGGGCCGGCGGGATCGCTGGGATCGTGCCCATCTCCCAGGTCGTCCCTCGAGACCGCGGGCCACCCCACGCGGGGACGCGTGAGGTGTCGCTGGCAGGTCTTCGGGCTCGTGGGCGCGAGGTCACCCGATCAGTCGGGCCTGGCCTCACCTACTGTCCGCCGCTTCCCAGGAGCGCGACTGTCGTCGGCGGACCCAGTGCTCATGGCGGAGATCGTTCCCACATACCGCTGCGGGGGCAGCTCCGGATTCGCACCGGATTCCCTCTTCGCGTCCGACCTGGCGGGCCGGACGACCAACAACTGTTTCTTGGTGCTTCAAGCAGGCACCCACCATATCTAGCGAATTACATCGTTGTCGAGTACCAGATGTTGGGTTTTGGACGCCGATTCTGGGGATATCGCAGTGGGCAGTCTGGGGACAACCGGCGTGTCCTGTGGACACCGGCCGTGCCGTCGTGTGGACGGGCCGCGAGCCGGGCTGTGGACGTCGGGACGGCCGCCGGCGGGTGCGGACGTATCAGCCGGTGTGACGTGCGTCTCCTTTCGACGCATCTGCCATCGCGGCAGTGTCCGACCGGGAGGACGATCATGAGTTTCCAGCTCAAGGGGGCTCTCTTCGGAGCCTTGTGCGACGACGGCTGTACCGAAGCGCTGGCAGGAGCCGAGGTTCGCCTCTACCTCGCCAAGGGCGATCACGTCTCGGACGCGGCCGCCGCCGCTGAGAAGGACACGTTCCACGTCCTCGAGGAGGGCGCGCGCGATGGCGACGAACCGCTCGGCGTGGGTACGGTCGGAGCCGACGGGAGCTTCACCGTCGAGGTCCGCGTGGACACCGAGCAGGGGAAGAGCTACGGCGGCGAGGCCGTCGACGTCGACGTCTACTGCGGCACCGTGCCTCGCCCGCGGGTCGACCCGCACGGTCCCGTGCAGTTCACCATCACGACCCTCCAGCCGCAGTGGCGGGAGTCGGAGAACGGGAACGTCGCGGCGTGGAGCTACACGATCCCGAGCCGCTTCTGGTGCTTCATCCTCGGGCTGTTCGGCATCTGGACGATCTGCGGACGACTCACGACGTGCGCCGACAAGACTCCGATCCCCGGCGCGACCGTCAAGGCCTTCGATGCGGACTGGCTGCAGGACGATGCGCTCGGCAGCGCGAACACCGACGCCAGCGGGCACTTCCTCATCAGCTACCTGACCGCGGACTTCCGCCGGACGCCCTGGTCGCCGTTCCTCAACATCGAGCTCGTCGGCGGCCCGGACGTGTACTTCACCGCCACCCTGGGCGGCACGCCGATCCTCACCGAGGGCCAGGCCGCGGGGCGCCAGCCCGGCCGGCAGAACATCGGGCACTGCTACTGCGTCGACCTCTGCACCGACAAGGTCGTGCCACCGGACGCCACTCCGCACTGGCAGCAGGTCGAGGCCTTCGACATCCATCCCGCCCCCGGGCTGCCCGGGGCGTCGTTCACCACCGACGGCGACACCGTATCCGGTCACTACTTCTTCGGTGGTGGCGTCACGCTGCGCGGCAACTGCCCGCTCCTCGACCTCGGTACCGGCCACGCTCTGGAGTACCGGTTCACCGTCGGCGAGTACACGTGGACCGGCGGGACCGACGATCCCGGCAGCCTGCCCACCGTGGCACCCGCGACGATGCAGCCCCTGACCCAGCTCGGTGCCGCGCACGTCGGGTACGTCTTCTACACCGACGGGAACGGCATCTCCCAGTCCCAGGCCGTGTTCGTCGGCGCTGCCGACGCCGACCCGAACGGGTGGGTCTCGGTCGACAACAAGCCGGTGACGGTGCAGATGTACAACCCGCCCGGCAGTACCGCCGTCGTGAACGTCTCGACGGCGAACTTCCTGCGGACCTTCGACCTGGCCGTGGTCAACACCGTCGCGCTCACGTCGGTACACCCGCCGAAGCTCAGCCCCGGACTCACCAAGGCCGACGCCGGCCGCGACCTGCTCGTGGCCGAGCGGGAACCGGTCCGCCGCTACCAGCTCGGCTTCGAGGTCCGGGACGCGACGACCCACGGGCCGGTCATGTGGTCCGACCAGCTCTCCGCGATCGTCTTCGACAACTCGCCGGTCCAGGTCGCCCTCGACCTGGAGGAGTTGCACGCGAACGCCTGCAACCCGCTGCACGGCGTCAACGACCTGCACCTGCTCTACACCGTCGACCACCCGATGCTGCGGAGCTTCGACATGACGATCTCGTCGAACGCCGGGACGTCGCACACCAGCGCCTCGCTCGGAACGAAGGCGACGCCGGCAGGCGCCTACACCTCCGGGATGGCGTTCCCCTGGTTCCGCGGCAACCACAGCGGTCCGCACAACGGGACGAGCACCGGCGGCCAGATCGTGGACATCAGCGCCGACCCGACCTGCGCGTACTCGGTCAACCTGTCGTGGGTGACGCGTCGCTGGACCGACACCGGCCAGTCGACGAACGTCCTGTACTGCCACTGACACTGCGCGCGGCGGTGCGGCCCCAGTCAACCGGTCGGTGACCGGTTGAATGGGGCCGTGCGCGCGAAGACAGCCCTGGTGACAGGCGGCAGCCGAGGTATCGGCGCCGCAACGGCGCGACGCCTCGCCCGGGACGGGTGGGACGTCGCGATCAGCTATCGCAGCGACACCGCCTCGGCCGACGCGGTCCTGGCGGACTGCCGCGCGGCCGGGCGGCGGGCGTGGTCGTTCGCGGCCGACGTCGGCGGACCCGACCAGATCGACGCGCTCTTCGACTCCGTCGACACCGAGGTCGGGCGACTGGACGCCCTGGTGAACAACGCCGGTGTCGTGTCGCCGGCCGCCCGCATCGAGGACTACACCGCCGAGCGGCTCCGGACGATCCTCGACATCAACGTGCTGGGCGCGTTCCTGGTGGCGGGGCACGCGGCGAAGCGCATGTCCGAGCGCAACGGCGGGCACGGCGGCGTGATCGTCAACGTCTCGTCCCGGGCGGCCCAACTCGGCGGTTCGAACGAGTACGTCGACTACGCGGCGACCAAGGCGGCGGTCGACGTCCTCACCATCGGCCTGGCGACGGAACTGGCGCGCGACGGCGTGCGGGTCGTCGGAGTGCGGCCGGGCCTGATCGACACGGAGATCCACACGCCTGGCCGCCTCGAGCGTGTCGTCGGCAACGTCCCGATGGGCCGGGTCGGGACGGCCGACGAGATCGCCGCCGCGATCGCCTGGCTGTGCTCGGACGACGCCTCGTACGTCACCGGCTCGACCCTCGACGTCGGCGGCGGCCGCTGACCGGGACGGCGATGGCCGGCCCGCCGGTAGACGACGATGGGGCCATGCGCCTAGCCGAGCACCTCCCCGCCCCGGGCAACGCATCGGATCCCGACACGCTCTTCGACGCCTTCACCGCGTGGACGACGTCGCAGGGGCTCACGCTGTACCCGGCGCAGGAGGACGCGCTGATCGAGATCGTCGCCGGCTCGAACGTCATCGTGGCCACCCCCACCGGTTCCGGCAAGAGCCTGATCGCCGCCGGCGCCCAGTTCGCGGCGCTGGCGCAGGGCCGCCGGAGCTTCTACACCGCGCCCATCAAGGCCCTGGTGTCGGAGAAGTTCTTCGCCCTCGTCGACATGTTCGGCCCGGAGAACGTCGGCATGCTGACCGGCGACGCCACGGTCAACCCGGACGCGCCCATCATCGCGGCGACCGCCGAGATCCTCGCCAACCAGGCTCTGCGCCAGGGCGCGGAGACCGACGTCGATCTCGTCGTGATGGACGAGTTCCATTTCTACGCCGACCCGGATCGCGGCTGGGCCTGGCAGGTGCCCTTGCTCGAACTGCGGCGCGCGCAGTTCGTGCTGATGTCGGCCACCCTCGGCGACACCTCGGTGTTCGAGACCGACCTCACCCGGCGCACCGGGCGGCCGACGACACTGGTCGCATCGGCGCAGCGCCCGGTGCCGCTGAACTTCGAGTACGTCACCACATCGATGCACGACACCCTGACCGAGCTGCTCGAAACCCACCAGGCGCCGCTCTACGTCGTGCACTTCACCCAGGCCGCCGCGATCGAGCGGGCTCAGGCGCTGGCGAGCGTCAACCTCAGCACCCGCGCGGAGAAGGACGCGATCGCGGACACCATCGGTGCGTTCCGGTTCACCGCCGGGTTCGGCCGGACGCTGTCGAGGCTCGTGCGCATGGGCATCGGCGTCCACCACGCGGGGATGCTGCCGCGCTACCGCCGCCTGGTCGAAACCCTCGCCCAGGCGGGTGAGCTCAAGGTCGTGTGCGGCACGGACACGCTCGGCGTCGGTATCAACGTGCCGATCCGCACGGTCGTGTTCAGCGGGTTGTCGAAGTACGACGGCGTGCGCCAGCGGCACCTGCAGGTCCGCGAGTTCCAGCAGATCGCCGGCCGGGCGGGCCGGGCTGGGTACGACCCGATCGGGACCGTGGTGGTGCAGGCGCCCGATCACGAGGTGGAGAACGCCAGGCTGGTGAAGAAGGCCGGCGACGACCCGAGGAAGCTGCGGCGGATCGTGCGCAAGAAGCCACCCGAGGGTTTCGTGAACTGGACCGAGAAGACCTTCGACCGGCTCTCCACCGGCCAACCGGAACCGCTCACCTCGAAGATGCGGGTCTCGCACGCGATGCTCCTGAACGTCATCGCCAGGCCGGGCGACGCGTTCGAGGCGATGCGGGCCCTGCTCACCGACAACCACGAGACCCCGGCCGCCCGGCGCCGGCTCATCCACGAGGCCATCGCGATCTACCGAGCGCTGCTGGCGGGCGGCGTGGTCGAGCAGTTGCCGGCGCCGGACGAGCACGGGCGCCGCATCCGGCTGACGATCGACCTGCAGGCCGACTTCGCGCTGAACCAGCCGTTGTCATCGTTCGGGGTCGCCACACTGGAGATCCTCGACCGCGAGGACCCGGGCTACCCGCTGGACGTCGTCTCGGTGATGGAGGCCACGTTGGAGGATCCGCGGCCGATCATCTCGGCCCAGCGGTTCAAGGCACGTGGCGAGGCGGTCGCCCAGATGAAGGCCGACGGGATCGAGTACGACGAGCGGATGGAGCTGCTCGAGGAGGTCACCCATCCGCAGCCGCTGCGCGACGTCCTCGACGCGGCCTACGAGTTGTACCGCCGCGGCCATCCGTGGGTCGCCGATCATCCGCTCCGGCCGAAGTCGGTGGCGCGGGACATGTGGGAACGCTCGATGACCTTCGTCGAGTACATCGGCTTCTACCAGCTGGCCCGCTCCGAGGGCCTCGTCCTGCGGTACCTGTCCGACGTCTACAAGGCGTTGCTGCACACCGTCCCCGAGGCGGCCCGGACCGACGAGCTGACCGACATCACGGTCTGGCTCGGTGAACTGGTCCGGCAGACCGACTCGAGCCTCCTCGACGAATGGGAGGCGTTGGCGGCCGGCGGCGACACCGCCTCGCTGGCCGCGGCCGCCCGGACGGCACTGACCCCGCAGGACGGACCACCGCCGTTGACCTCGAACGCGCGCGCCTTCCGGGTGCTGGTTCGCAACGCGCTCTTTCGCCGGGTCGAGCTCGCCGCCTTGCGGCGGTGGGACGTGCTCGGCGAACTCGACGACGCGAGCGGCTGGGACTCCACGACCTGGCGGGACGCGATGGCGGGTTACTTCGACGAGTACGACGACGTCGGGATCGGGGCGAACGCCCGCAGTGCCGCCTACCTGATGATCGACGAGGCCGCCCGTGGCGGCGGCGACACGGGCCGGCGGGTGTGGACCGTCCGGCAGATCTTCGACGACCCGGACGGGCACAAGGACTGGGGCATCGACGCCGAGATCGACCTCGACGACTCCGACGCGGCGGGCGAGGCGGTCGTCCTGATCAGCTCGGTGGGTCCGCGCTGAAGAGCACGTCGACCTGTCGATCAGTAGCGGCGGACCCGGTCTCGGCCCTGGCCTGCTCGACGGCGGTGTCGAGCCGCTCGAGGACTCGGGCGGTCGCCTGACCGTCGTCCAGCGGGTTGAACCGCGCGCGCCAGGCGGCGTAGCGCTCGGCGTAGGTATCGCGGAGGTCGTCGACGCCCCGCAGGACCCCGGCCAGGGCGTCGGCGGTCGCGACGAGTGGCCCCGGCGCGATGGCGGCGAGGTCGAAGTACACCCCTCGGCTCGTGTCGTACTCCTCGAGGTCGGGGACGTAGAAGACGATCGGCTTCCCAGTCGCGGTGAAGTCGAACATGGTGGAGGAGTAGTCGGTGACGAAGACGTCGCAGGCCAGCAGGAGATCGGTGATGTCGGGAGTAGCTGCTGACGTCGAGGAATCGGTCCGTGGCCGCGAGGACACCGCCACCCACCAGCCGATGGCCGCGGACGAGCAGCAGGAAGCCGTCGCCGAGATCGTCCGCGAGGACCGTCGGGTCGAGCAGCGGAGAGGCGCCCGCGGCTCGTCCTTCGCGAAAGGTCGGAGCGTGCAGCACGACACGTTGACCGGGCCGGACGCCGAGGGCCGCCCGGACCGCGGCGCGCCGGTTCTCGTCGGGCCGGACGAGCACGTCCGTCCGCGGATAGCCGAGCGTCCACGTCTGGCCGGAGTGCTTGTACGCCGTTTGCATGCGTTCGGCCATGTGGTCGCTCTCCGCCAACACGTACTGCCAGGATGCCGTCTCGGCGGCGACCTTCGCGCGGTAGCGCGGCGTGTCGAGGATCGGCCGGTCCAGCGAGATCCGCTTGTACTGGCTTCCGTGCCACGTCTGCAGCACGACCTGGCCGGGCTTGCGGACGAATCCCGAATTGAGCCAGTCGTTGACGATCACGACCTCGGCGCTCGCGCCGGGCCTGCCACCACTCCGAGCTCCGCCGGATCACCGCCGACGTGCCCGGCGGGCTCTTGATCGCGCGGTGCCGCACGCCCACGTGAACGTACGGTAGGGGTCGCGTTCCTGGAGCGCGAGCTGGATGGCGAGCGGATTGCAGGCGACGTCGAGCCCGAGGAAGCTCTCTGCGTAGACCGTTCCCGGCACGACCGGCAGGTCGGCGACCGATGCGGCCAGCCGTGCCTGCGCGTGGGGGCCGACGTCTTCGGGCGTCGCGCGCGCCCCCGAGCCCCATGCAGCAGACGCCGACCATCACCGGCCAGGAGAAGGTCCCCCCGCCAGCAGGATCCCGGCACGGGCGCGATCCCGTCGTCACCGATCGGCACGCGGATCGCCACCACCCCGGCGGTATCGACCGGCACCAGCTCACCGGCCACTGCCGGGGCGTCCTCGCCAGGCGGCCGACCGGCGAGAACACGACTCCGGTGGGGACGACGTCGACGACCCGCACGCACGCCGAGGCCTCCTTCGACGTGGTCGAGGCACTGACCAGCGTGGCGGCACGCCGGGCGACGGTCAGCGACAGACCCGCCTCGTCGGACCAGTCCGCGCGACACAGGCAACCATCGATCACGCGAGTCTCGATCACCGGAACCGACGCGGCGCGATCGCGGCTGGTGACGCGGCCGGCGGCCACGCTTCCGTTCATCGACCGGCTCAGGCCCACGGTCCACGACGACGTGAACACCGATGCGGGCGCCGCGTCGGTGATCGAACGGAGGTCGACATCGGCGACAAACCCACTCGAGCTGCGGTCGTGGCGGACGTCACGGACCACGGCGTTCACGTCCTCGGACGCCACACCGCGGATGGCCGCAGGGATGCGTCGGGCATCGTCACGGGGCAGGCGGCCGTCGAGCCAGAGGCGCCAGCCCGCGTCCGCTTCGACCGGTTCCGGCCGGCCCCGCACGAACGCCCAGCCTTCGAGCCGCAGGACCGACTCGGTCACCCAGTACGCGCGGCGCAGCTCGGCGGTCCATTCCGGTGGCGCGGCCGGGGCCGGCGGCGGTGTCGGCGAACGCCACCGGCGGCGCAAACGTCCGAGCCGGCGGCGAGCACGACCGGCAGCCGCGCCCAGCCAGTCGGTCACGCGGTCCGTCCGGCCTGTCGTCCAACAGGACATCCACACGCGCTCGGCGGCATGACCGTCGCCTAGTTGAACCGAGCCACCCAGGTGGCGTACCGCTCGGCGAACGCCGTGCGCACTCCGGGCAGATCCTGGAGCGCGGCGATGACATCCGCGGTGTCCGTCAGCATCGGGCCGGGACTCACCTCACCGAGGTCGAAGTACGTTCCGCGCATGGTGTCGCGGTACTCGGCCAGGTCCGGGACGAAGAAGAGGATCGGCTTTCCGGTGATCGTGAAGTCGAACATCACCGACGAGTAGTCGGTGATGCAGACGTCTGCCACGAGGTACAGGTCGGTGATATCCGGAAACGTCGTGACGTCGAGAACGCCGTCCGCATCGATGTCCCGACCGTGACGAATCGTGTTGGCATGACCGCGCACCAACACTCGCGTGTCGGGAAACGCTTCGACGATTCGCTCCAGATCGAGCAACCGCACCATCGACCCCTCGTCGCGAAACGTCGGCGCATACAGCACGACCCGCTCCCCCGGAACCAATCCCAACAAGCCCCGGGTCCGCTCGGCCCTCTTCGACGAACCCGTCCCAGACAACACGTCATTGCGCGGATACCCGGACTCCAGCACCACACCATTGGTCCGCGCGAAACGGGCCACGCACATTCACGCTCAGCAGGTTCTCACCAGTGCGTTCGACCCGCAGCCCGACGCCAGCGGTGACGAACGTGCGCGGAAGTGTCTCGATGAAGGACTGTGACAATCGTGCCGCGGTCGTCGTCCCAGCGTGTCCAGTGAAGCTGAGGCGGTATCCCCCGGTCGGGGAGCCAATCCATCGTTCCCCCAGCCGTCGTCGACGACCAGGGAAATGTCACCGAGAATTGCCCGTCCGCCACCGCTACCGCCGACGCCCGAACGATCTGGCGAGGGCCTTGCAGCGTCGCAGCCAACCGGTCGGGCACCTCCCGCGCCACGCCCGCTGACCTCGAGCACAGGCATCTCATCGTCGGTGCATTCGATCGAGTCGACCAGCGCCGCGCTCCGGTGTTCCTCGACACGGATGACGCCCGAGGCTCCGCGCCGGATGAACAAGCCGGCTCGATCGCCCGCCGAGTCGTACTCGACCCCACGTCCTCGCGTCCAGTGGACGTGTCGTCGACGTCCTGCGCTGTCTACCCCGTAGAGGTATGCGAGCGTCGGCAACGCGTCCGCGACCCCCGCCTCTGGGACGTCGACCCTGAACCTTGTTCGCGGACCCTCCGCGTCGACAGCCACCACCACCTGGCGATCACTACCACGGTAGGCGAGCAGCACGCTGTCGGGAACAAACCGGCCGTTGGCTCGGATCGTGCCCGTCAAGGTTCGGCCGTGCAGTTCGACGGTATCGGCGACCAATGCTCTCCTCGCCACCGTCAGGGCCAAGCCGTCTTCGTCGGACCACCCCGGCTGAATATGGATGTCGTCGGGGAACCCTTCCGTCGACATCTCGCCGGCCGATCCCCATCGGTACCGCTTCGTCATCCTCCCGCCGGCTGACCACTCGGCGTCTGCCAGCTCGACCCTGGCGGTCCACTTCATCGTGGCGTCGCCCGCGGGAAGACGCTCGATCAGCTCCGACAAGTCCAGCCGCGCCGTGAAGCCGGCGGGGGCCCAGTCCACGTTCGGGTCGTTACTGCCCACGTTGACCTCGGGATCGACACGTCGGTCCGTCGTCGCCAGCACCGGCGGGACACCAACGCTTTCGAACACCACCTGTACCCGTGTACGGGCCGAACAGGATCGTGGATCGCCGAGCACATAGGCCCAGCCGCCGAACTCGAATCGAGATCTGTCGCCCCAGTACGCTTCGCGCACCTCGGCGACCCACGAATCCGCCGCGTCCGTCGGTCGCGGTCCGACGGGCGGCCTCATCGAGACGTCCGGCGGGCGGTCGAGATCACCGGTCTCGGCTCATTGTTCCGTACATTCGCCCGCGACATCAACGAACGCAGGCGCGCGCGAAGCGACCCGGTCAACACGTCGAGGACCGTACTGCACGCGGTGGACGGAGTCCGGTCAGTCGCCGAACATCGGCCACCCGTCATGCCGGGCTCCGCCGCGGCGCTCCGGTCTCGGTTGATGCTGTCGGCCTCGGCGACGAGCGCATCGACGACGCGTTCGGCGGCACGCCCGTCATCCCACGGATCGAACCTTGCCGCCCAGGCCGCATACCTATCAGCGAATCGCGCCGAGACCGCATCGACGGACCGCAACGCCTCGAGAACCTCCCCGGTCGTCTCCAGCATCGGGCCCGGACTGACATCGCCGAGATCGAAGTACGTCCCCCGCATCGTGTCCCGGTACTCCGCAAGATCCGGCACGAAGAACAGGATCGGCTTACCGGTGATCGTGAAGTCGAACATGACGGACGAGTAGTCGGTGATGCACACGTCTGCCACGAGGTACAGGTCGGTGATCTCGGGATACGTCGTCACATCGATCACGCCGTCGCCGACCACGTCGTCACCGCGCCGCATGGCTGCTGTGCCCGCGAAGCAAGACGGTCGCGTCCGACCCGAGTGCAGTGACGAGGGCCCGATGGTCGAGCTCTGGTGGCGTGACCCGCGGAGCGGAACGTCCGATCACCCCCAGCGGTCAGCGGCGGCCGCGGTGGCGGTTCGCAACCGCGGCGTACGTCGCCGCGAGCGCGGTCTTCGTGCGGTCGTAGCTGCGCTGGGCGACCCCGATGAACAGGCAGTCGACGACCGTCAACTGGGCGATGCGGCTAGCGGTCGCCCCGGAGCGGTAGGTGGTCTCGCGCGCGGCCGTCGTGAGCACGTGGTCGGCGGCCTGGGCGAGTGGGGACCGCGGGAAGTTGGTGAGGGCGACGGTGACGGCACCGCCGGCCTTGGCCTGCATGAGCGCGTCCACGGTGTCCACCGTCGTGCCGGTGTGCGAGATCGCGATCGCCACGCAGGTGTCGTCGAGCAGAGCGGCGCTCGTCAACATGATGTGGGTGTCGGACCAGGCGTAGCAGTCCCGGCCGATCCGGTGGAGCTTCTGCTGCAGGTCCTGCGCGACGAAGTAGCTCGCGCCGACCCCGTAGACGTCGACGCGGCGGGCGTCGTCCACGGCGGCGACGACCTCGCCGAGGTGGACCAGATCGAGCTGCGTGGCCGTGTCCTCGACCGCGCGGGCGTCGGCGAAGGCCACCTTCTCGACAACCTGGGCGAGGTCGTCGCCGGGCAGGATGTCGCTGCCCACGTCGCGCACGCCCGATGCGGAGGCCCGGCCGGTCTCGGTGGCCAGTCGGAGCCGGAGTTCGGGGTAGCCCGCGAGCCCGACGGCCTGGCAGAACCGGACCACCGTGGGCTCGGAGGTACCCGCCAGCACCGCGAGGTCGCTGATCGTGCGTCCCGAGGTCCCGGCGGGATCGGCGAGGACGACCTCGGCGACCTTTCGTTGGGCCGGCGCGAGCGCGGGTATCAGCGAACGAATACGGACGACGAGTCCAGGTGCCTGCTCGGTCATCGTGGTACCCCCAGATCGGTGTCGGGGCGGCCCATCGAGATGCCTTCCCCATCCCGGCGGATCGTCGGCGTGCAAGACAGCGTCACGGCGACAAGATAGACCCCCCACCCGGGGCGGGCCCCGAAGCGATCAGGGGCGCTGGTCCGCGACTCGGGCGCGCGCTCGGGCGACCGCGTTCCGCACCATGTCGCCGTACCGGTCGTCGCCGAGCGCGTCGAAGACGGCTTCGGCCTCCTGGTAGGCCGCCTCGGCCGCGTCGAAGCGGCCGAGGAGTTCGAGCGACCGGCCGATGTTGAGATAGGCCGACGGATAGAACCCGGCCACCGACTCGTCGCCCACGGCATTCGCCAGCGCGAGGCAGCGCTCGTTCCACATCAGGGCCTCGGCCGGCTCGACGCACGTGCGGGCGCGGTAGTGGGCGGCGATACAACCCTGGTAGTCCGTCGTCGCCGTCTCCCACGCCTCGAGGAACAGCGCACGGGCGCCGTCGACGTCGCCGGCACCCTCGGCCTCCATGCCGGCGGCGCAGAGCCGCACGACCGGGTCGGCCGCATCGATCTCGGTCATGGCGGCACGGTAACGGGCGCCCCCGACCATCGCGTGGCCTCGTGAATTGTGCGGTCCCGACAATCCACGGGGCCCGACCCTGTGGTCAGATGGCGTGCGAGCGGCCCCGCGAACCGGAAGCATCGGCCTGTCCGGTCCGACGGCGTCCGGTTGCCGTGCGCCGAGGCCGACCTGTTCGTTCGTCTGTTCGTTCGCCTGTTCGTGCATCTGTTCGTCCGTCCAGCGTGGGAGATCACACATGAGCCTGTCCGCCGCCAGTGCCGTCGAGGTCCGAGCGGGGCGGCGATACCTGCTGCAGCCCTGGGCGGGCACGTGGGTCCGCGACGTCGTGCTCGTCGTGGCCGCGGTCGCCCTGACGGCGGTCTCGGCCCAGATCTCGATCCCCGTCCCCGGCTCCCCCGTGCCGATCACCGGCCAGACCTTCGCGGTGATGCTGGTCGGCGGGTCCCTCGGAGTCGGGCGCAGCTTCATCAGCATGCTGCTGTACGTGGTCATCGGCGCCGCCGGTGTCCCCGTGTTCTCGGACGCGTCGAACGGTGCCCACGTCGTGCTGGGCGCGACCGGCGGCTACCTCGTCGGCTTCGTGGTCGCCGCACCGCTGATGGCCTGGGCGGCGAGCCGGGGCTGGGAACGCACCCCGCTCAAGGCGTTCCCCGTCTTCCTGCTGGGTCAGTTGGTGATCTTCGGGATCGGCGTGCCCTGGCTCGCCGTCGTCGCCGGCGTGGAGCTGCCGACGGCGATCGCCATCGGCTTCACGCCGTTCATCATCGGCGGGATCATCAAGGGGGCCTTGGCCGGCGCGCTTCTCCCGGCCGCCTGGCGGGTGGTCGGCCGTGAGCGCTGACGAGTCGGGCCGCGCAGTGCGCGGGAATGTGGCGGACGGCTTCGGCCCGGTCGCGGACGCCTTCGCCGCGAACTTCGCCGACGCGGAAGAGGTGGGCGCCGCGGTCGCCGTGTACGCCGGCGGCGACCTCGTCGTCGACCTCTGGGGTGGCACGGCGGATCCCGTCTCCGGGGCCACCTGGCAGCCCGACAGCCTGTCGGTGATCTTCTCGTGCAGCAAGGGGATCGTGACCCTCTGCGTGTACCTACTGGTGCAGGACGGCCTCGTCGACCTGGACGCGCCGATGGCCACGTACTGGCCCGAGTTCGCGCAGAACGGCAAGTCCGACGTGAGCGTCCGCACCGTTCTGAGCCACCGCGCGGGGCTGCCGACCGTCGACGCGCCGCTGACGTTCGAGGACGTCCTGGCCTGGACACCGGTCGTCGACGCCCTGGCCGCCCAGCGCCCCCGATGGGAGCCCGGCACCGGCTTCTTCTACCACGCGTTGACCTTCGGCTGGCTGGGTGGCGAACTCATCCGGCGGGTGAGCGGCCTGATGCCGGGCGAGTTCCTCACCAGCCGCCTCACGGGCCCGCTGGGCTTGGAGACGTGGATCGGGCTGCCGGCGGACCAACTCGCCCGGCTGGTCCCGATCATCGACCCGACCCCGACGACGGATCCGGCGGCCTTGGCCGAGGAAGCGGTGTACGCAGCCACCGAGGCCGCCACCGTCGGCGACGAGTCGGTGTCGCTCGGCGGCGCGGTGATCCCCGCCGGCAGCAATTGGTCGGACGCGTTCAACCGGCCCGAGATCGCCCTGGCCCAGCTTCCGGGCGGCAACGGGATCTCGACCGCCCGCAGCCTGGCTGCGCTGTACTCGGCGGCCGTGCACGGGCCTGAGCGGTTCCTCTCGGCGGACTCGCTGACGGATGCGCTGGTCGTCCGGTCGGCCGGCGCTCCGCTCTTCGGTGCGCCGGCCGGCGGCAGCTTCGGCACCGGGTTCGAGGTCGACACGCCGGGGGGCGCGGACCGGCTCGGATCCCGCAGCTTCGGCCACGGCGGCGCCGGGGGCAAGCAGGCCTTCGGCGACGACGCCCACGACGTCGGGTTCGCCTACCTCAACAACTGGATGGGGCAGGCCCCGGACGAGCGGGCGAACCGGTTGGTGCAGGCCCTGAAGCGTTGCCTGGGCTGAGGCGCGTTCAGGCTCCCGCCGCCGAACCGGCAGTGCCCCACGCCCGCTCGAGGACGTCGTCGATGGCGGCGCGGGTGGGCATGGACACGGCCGCACCCGCGAGCTGGACGGAAAGGCCGGCGGCCGCAGTGGCGAACCGCATCGCCCACTCGGGATCGCCGGTCTCCTCGAGGCCGACGGCGAGCGCACCCGCGAAGCAGTCTCCGGCGCCCGTGGTGTCGACGGCGTCCACCGTCATGGCCGCGACCTCGTAGGTCTCGTCGCCGGGACCGGTCCAGGTGGCGCCGTCCGCACCCTTCGTCGTGACGACGATCGGAACCCGGGCCAGCACCTCCGGCCCGATGGCCGCGGCCTCGGACTCGTTGACGAGAAGCATGTCGGTGACCGCCAGGAGGCCGTCCAGCTCGACGTCGGGCAGCTGGCGGACCGGGGCGAACGTGAGCATCGTGACCCCGCCGGCGCCTTTGACCACGCTGAACCCGTCGATCACCGTGGCGACGGGGATCTCCAACTGGGACAGCACGAACTGGGCCCGGCCGAGTACCGCGCGCTCGTCGTCGGTGAGCGCGGTCAGGGCCCCGTTCGCGCCGGGCACGACGATGATCGCGTTCCGGCCGTCGGTTCCGACGGTGATGTGGGCGACTCCGGTGGGGCCTTCGACCCGGCGCAACGCCGCACGTTCGACACCGCTTCCCTCGAGTTCCTCCACGATCAGATCCGCGTAGGCGTCGGTGCCCACCGCGACGACGAGACCGACGTCGCCGCCGGCCCTGGCCGCGGCGACCGCCTGGTTCAATCCCTTGCCGCCGACGGCCGTGTAGAACTCCGCACCCGTGGCACTCTCGCCCCACGCCGGTCGGCGGGCCGTGACCGCGACCAGGTCGACGTTCGCGCTGCCCAGGACCGCGACCCCGGAGAGCACCGAGTGGGGCCTGGACCGCAGCCCGGGGATCCCCGGTCCACGTCGCGGCGTCACCGGCGTGCGGACGACGCTGCCGCCGGTGATACCGGACACCGGCTGCAGGCCCGCCGCCTCGGCGCGTTCGCGCTGACGCTTCTTCTTGTGGTCGTACATGGCCCGGTCGGCGTCGTTCAGGATGGCGCTCGGGTCCGACCGCCCGTCGACGTGGGAGATGCCGACGCTGATCGTGACCGGCACGTCGATATCGGGCAACGGCGCCGAGACCGCCGTCACGAGCCGTGCGATGAGGTTGCTGATGTCAGCCGGGCCGAGGTCCTCGACGAGGACGACGAACTCGTCACCGCCGATCCGCGCGACCACGTCGGTGGGCCGCACCTCGGCGAGGAGCCGATGCGCGATCGTCTGCAGCGCGCGGTCGCCCACCGCGTGCCCGTACCGGTCGTTGACGGGCTTGAATCCGTTCAGGTCGCAGTACAGCAGCGTCGCCGTGCGGTGTGGCAACTCGCGCGCACGCTGATGGACCTTGACGAGCTGTTCGATCAACAGGCGGCGGTTCGGAAGGCCCGTGAGGAAGTCGTGCCGAGCCTCGAACGCGAGTCGCTGGTGCTCGGTCTTCACCTGCGTGATGTCGTCGACCTGGAGCAGCAGGAACGGCTCCTGCTCCGGACCTGGGTCGATCAACGTGATGACCGACTGCAGCCACAGCGGCTCGCCCTGACGGATCAGCAGGCTCTCGATGTGCACCGGTTCGCCGAACAGGTTGGACGGGTCGCGCCGGAACATCGCCGCCAGCGAGGGCTCCACCCGATCGAGGTACTCCACGATCGACCGCCCGAGGACGGGCTCCTCGACACTCGCGTCGATGGCCGTGAAGGCTTCGTTGACCCGGAGGTACGCCCCGAGCGTGTCCGGGCTGGCGCTGACGGTGGCCATCGCGGTGCTCGAGCCCTCGAAGGCCAGTCGGAACGCCTTGTCGCTCGCGAACAGCTTGGCCTGGTCCTCGCGCACGCGTTCCGCCAGCCGGGCCGTGTCGATCGCGATCCCCGCCTGGACCGCCAGTAGTTCGAGCAATTCACGCAGGAGCGGGTCCGGGCGCTGCCCGTCCTCGGGGAGGTCGACCGACAGCACGCCGACGAGGTCGCCGGTCGCCGACGTCAGCGGCGCGAACAGGGCATCGAGCGGGTGCCACGCGTTCGGGTCGGTCGGCACGTCGATGTCGGGGACCCAGCCGATGTAGTCGTCGTCCTCGGTGACCCGCTCGTGCGGGACGAACAGCAGCGATCCCCAGGCATCGGCCCGGTCGAACTCGATCTGGAAGTGCTCGGGGCCCGTGATCTTGCCCTGGAGCGCCTCGCGGGCGGCGTCGGAGCCGGCGACCGCGATCGCCTCGTACGTGCCGTTCTCGTGGCGCAGGTTGGTGACGGCGACACCGAAGCCGAGGCCGTTGACGACACCGTCGACCACGGCCTGCATGGTGTCGCGGAGCGAGCGCCCGGCCCCGATCTGGACGCTGACGTCGTACAGCCGACGCAAGGTCGAGAGAGGGATCTGCGTGTCGTCATCCACGAACGTGCGGCACCTTCCGGTGAGAGCAACTGGAATCCCCCGTGCGCCGTCACCGTGTCCCACCGCCACGCTCCGACTACTCAGCGCAAGTCATCCTTACGTCTTTTTCCAACCGCCCGTGAGGGTGCAAAACACCCGAATCGTCTGGCTGGCTCCCGCCCCAAGGCACCGTCCGGCCGCCAGCCACGGCCCGGACGCGCGTGGTGCGGGCGACGTCTCTCACTAGAGTCCGGGCGTGGGCGCGGTCGTCGAGGGATTCGGCACGATCGGCATCGTCATCGCGCTCGGCTACGTCCTGGCCCGAACCGGTGTGCTCGGGCCCGACTCGCGCGATCTGCTGTCCCGGACCGTCTTCTTCGTGGCGACGCCGTGCCTCCTGTTCACGACGCTCCAGCACTCGGATCCGCACCGCGTGCTCTCCGGCTCCCTGCTCGTGAGCGCGGCGAGCGTCGCGGTGGCCGCGGCGGCTTACGTCCTCATCGCGCGGCTCGCCTGGCGGCGGCCGGTCGACCACCTGACGATCGGCGCGTTGAGCACGTCCTACGTCAACGCCGGCAACCTGGGGATTCCGCTGGCGGCGTTCGTCCTCGGGAGCGCCGCCCCGATCGCGCCGGTGATGCTCCTCCAGCTCGTGGTGCTGGCGCCGGTCTCCTTCGCCATCCTCGACTCCACGGCGCTCGGGCATCGTGCGTCGTTCGGCCGGCTGATCGCCGTCCCCCTGCGCAACCCGGTGACCCTGGCCTCACTGCTCGGCCTGGCGGCGGCCCTCACCGGCTGGCAGATGCCGCGGGTGATCCTGGCGCCGATCGACCTGATCGCGGGGATGGCCGTCCCGGCGGCGTTGCTGGCGTACGGGGTGTCCCTGCGGGGAGCGCCGCGGGTCGGGGCCGGTGGGTCGCACTACGAAGTCGCCGTCGTCGCGCTGCTGAAGAACGTCGGGCAGCCGCTCGTCGCGTGGGCGGTGGCGCGGTTCGTCTTCGGCATGGAGGGGCGGCTGCTGCTGGCCGCCGTCATGACGGCTGCCCTCCCGACGGCGCAGAACGTCTTCGTCTACGCCGTCCGCTACAACCGCGCGGTGGCCCTCGCCCGCGATGCCGTGGCGGTCACGACGCTGCTGTCCGTGCCCGCCGTGCTGGTCATCGCTGCCGTGCTGGGCTGACCAGCCCGTCGAGCAGGCGATCGAGCCCCCACAGGTACTGCTCGGTCGAGATGTAGGCCGCCATGGTCGGGACCACCGCGGCCGAACGGGGGAAGTACTCGGCCGGCGTGGCGCCGAATACGGCCAGCCGGTCCGCCACCCGCTCGGACTCGGGCGGAAGCGGCCCCACCCGACCCAGGTCGGCGACCTCGAGGGCCATGGACCCGAAGGCGTAGACGATCAGCAGGTAGGACGCGCGCGCGGCGGCGACCGGATCGAGCCCGGCGCTCTCGAGGATCTCGAGCAGCCGCTCGCCCAGCGCCAGCGCGTGCGGCCCGTCCATCGGCCCGCCGACCATCAGGGGCACCGCCCCGGGATGCGCCGTGAGGCGTTCGCGAACCGCCATGGCCATGGCCACGAGTCGGACGCGCCACGGCTGGTCACCGTCGGCCTCGACGGCGTGCGCCACCTCACCCAGCAGACGCTCGACGACGGCCTTGACCAGAGCGGCCTTGTCCGGGAAGTAGGTGTACACGGCATTCGGCGCGACCCCGACCCGGGCGGCGATCCCCCGGATCGACGCAGCGTCGGCGCCGCCGCCGTCGAGGAGGTCGATGGCGGCGTCGAGGATCTGCTCCTCGGTGAGGACACGGCGCGGTCCCGGTCGTCCTCGCTTCGCTGGCACCGGCACCGGTGACGTCCTCTCCACGCGATGACCCTTGACACATCTCTTCACACCGTACAGGATCTGCACATCGTACAAATTCTGTACGCCGTACAACTCAGGAGCTCGCATGACCACCGACATCGCGACCGCCCAGACCACCGCCGCGACCAACGGCACCGTCAACGCGACCACACTCCGCCGGACGACCGGCGTGCTGTTCGTCGTCGGTGCACTGGCATTCGCCGCCGCCGCGACCGCGTTGTCCTCGAGCTTCGACTGGCCCGACATCCTGCGCGAGCCGGCCGACGTGGTGCTCCCCGCGTTCGTCGCCGGCGGCGCGAGCCTCGTCTGGACGTGGTTCGCCACCGCGTGGACGTACGCGATCCTCGTCGTCCCGATGTTGTTGCTGCCGGCCGTGCTGGGCCGACGCGACGACCCGGCCTTGCGCGCCGCCACGTACCTGGGCGCGGCGTCGGTGCTGTTCTCGCTGATCGGCTTCCTGCGGTGGGTGTTCGTCGTGCCCGCACTGGCCCGGTCGTTCGTCGCGGGTGACGACACCACCCGGGCCGCCGTGGCCGCGGCGTGGACCGCTCAGCACCAGTTCGGCGGCGCGCTGCTGGGTGAGCACCTCGGCGAACTGCTGGTGATCGCCTGGTCGGTCACCCTGTCGCTGATCATCGTCCGTACCCGGGTGCTGCCGCGTTGGCTGGGCGTCGCCGGGTTGATCGTGAGCGTCCTCTATCTCCTCAACCAGGGCGACATCATGGCCACCGCAGTGCCCGGCTTTCCGGTGTGGGGAGCGGCCGGGTTCGTCGGCAGCACGAGCTGGGGCCTGTGGATCGCCGCCCTGGGCTTCTGCGTCCTGCGCTACCCCGCGGGCCGGCGGTCGGTGGGCTAGCGGTGGGCGCAGGCACACGAAGAGCGGGGCGGTTCGTCGGTGTCGACGAGCCGCCCCGCTCCGTGGTGCCGGACTTCGATGGCTCCTACTGCGAAGGCGCCGGCGTCAGCTTCACCGTCTGGACCTTGCCGCTGTTGGCCTGCTTGACCACGGTCAGCTTCAGGCCGGTTCCCGCAGTCTTCACGCTGCCCCACGGGTTCGCCGGGTCGTAGTACGTGTCGGTCGCGGTGTCGTCGAACGTGGTGACTCCTGCCGACGGCTTCACCGACGACGTGATCACGTTGACGCCGTTGGCGACCTTGACCTCACGGCTCAAGACGATGCCGTCGGTCTGGTCGAGACCGAAGGTCGCGTCGAACGGCTGGAGCCGGTTGCTCACGAGCGAGCCGTTCGAGTACCGGAGTCGCGGTCGGGCGGGCATCGACCGGGAGGATCAGGCCGGTGCCGGGGTGCGAGCTCGTGTTGTTGTCGTCGACGGCCGCATTCCAGTACGTGATGAGCACACCGTTCTGATAGGGGATGTGCTGCACCCAGTCGGGCTTGCTGACGCCGCGGTTGAAGTTGTACGGCCCCTGCTTCAGTGTCTTGTCGTAGTCGAGGTACTGACGGTTCTCGGCGATGTAGTACCGCCCGTTGATCACGGTGTTCGTGCCCGTCGAGCGAGTGAATCCGGTGACCGTCCACGCCGACGTGGCCGATTCGGCGCCGTCGGTGAAGATCGTCGCTCCGTCGGCAGTGCCGACGATCTGGTCGATGAACGGACCGTCCCCATGAATGCCGCCGTCGCTGACATAGGCGAAGCGGAACAACACCTTTTGACCTGCCCACGGCGTCAGGTCGTAGTCCGCATCGACCCATTCGCCATTCGAGCTGCCACTGAGCGGATCGCCGGCGTTCTGCCAGCTGGCGCCCCCGTCGTCCGAGACCTGCCCGTACAGGTAGTCGTAGTCCTCCTCGGTGTCGTACCAGACCTTCGCCGTCACCGAGGCCGTCGTCTTGGCCGTCAAATCGACCGGGCGGCTCATACGGGAGTTCAGGTCGTCGGCGGAACCACCCCACCAGGAGTAGTTGCCGGCGAACGGCGTCGTATACGCGGTCGTGGTGGTCACCGGCTCGAGGGCGACGACGAGAGCCTGTGGGTTCTTCGTCTGTCGCTCGGCCGGACCGAGCTTGAACGTACCCGGCTGATCGTAGGACGTCACGTCGTAGTCGAGCCAGCCGAGCTGCAGCTTCTCCCAGGCACCCATGTAGCCCGGCGTGGTCCCGATGGTGTCCTTGCCGTGGTTCATCCACGAGCCGGACGACATGAGCGTCCAGAAGCCGGTGCCGTTCTCACCACCGGCGGTGTCGTAGAGGTCAGGGAGACCGAGGTCGTGGCCGTACTCGTGGGCGAAGACGCCCAGGCCGCCGTTCTCGGGCTCGGTCGTGTAGTCGCGGATGAAGAACCCGGTGTCACCGAGGGCGACACCGCCGCCCTTGTTGAACGACGGCCCGGTGTTCGCATTCTGGAACGCGGCCCACCGGTGCGACCAGATCGCGTCGGCGCCCTGGGCGCCGCCGCCGGCCTCTTCACCCTCACCGGCGTGGACCGCCTGGAAGTGGTCGATGTACCCGTCGGGCTCGTCGAAGTTGCCGTCGCCGTCGTAGTCGTAGCGATCCCACTTGTCGAACTGCGCCAGGTAGGTCTTGAGCTCGGCGTCGGTCTTGCCGGCTGCCTTCTGTGCGTCGAACCAGGCGGTGGCCGTGTCACGCGATGTAGTTCCAGTAGCCGTCGCTGTCGGCGATCTTGTTGCTGCCGTACCTGGCCTCGTTGTACGGCAGCGTCACCCAGTCGGAGACGTCACCGCCGACCGTGTACCTGCCGCTGGACTGGTGCAGGTAGAAGTCGGCGAACGACTCCTTGTCCTTGGCCGTAGAACATGTCGAGGTAGTGCTCGCGGGAGAAGTCCGCCGACCAGTTCGTGCTGTTGTCGTTGCGCCGGTTCGGCTCGGCGATCTCGTTGTTCAGCGGGCCCGGGGCACCGCCGGTGCGCGGGTCGATCTGCGTGCCGAAGTCGGTGAGGATCGTGAAGATCGGATCGGTCTTCGTGGCCGCCGTGGGCGCGACCTGTGCGTACTGCGTCTTCCCGTCGGCGCGCTTGCCGACTGCGACGACCTTCGATTTGCCCTTCACCACCGCCGTCGATTTGCCGGAGACGAGCTTTTCGACGGCCTCCGACCGCAGGGCCGTCTGCTTGTCGGCCTTGGCGTCGGGCAGGTTGTCGACTCCGGTGAGCCTGCGCCGGGGACGAGAATTTATTGGCCGGCGGCGCCGCGAGTGCGGACGGCGTGGATGCGGCGACGGCGAGTGCTGCCGCACCCGCCACCGCGGCCGCGCCCAGAGTGAACTTGCGCAAGGAAGTTGCCCTTTCGGGATGTGGGGTGACTGCGAGAAGGCAACGGTGTGTGGTCGCCTCGACGCGAATGGTGAGCAACCTGCCACAAGATTTCCCGCACGTCACCACCCTGACCGAAACTTTCTCAGGTATCGACGGCCGGTAGCCGCGAATGGTGGCAACCCGGACAGCGCCGGTTGCCGTCACGTCTCCCGCCGGTTTCCCGCGGGTGTCCCACTTCCGTCCGACTTGGTTCCGACGTCGGTCAGCGCCCGACCGCGAGTGCCGGATCCGGGACGTACGGGACGGTCTGCGGGCCCTCCGGCAACACACACACCCGGGCGCCCGGCCCCGCAGCAGCCAGGGCCGTGGCCACCCAGCGGGCGATGGCCACCCCGCTCGGCTCGACGTGGCGCAGGTGCGCCGAGGCCAGGTCCGCCGCCGTGAGGCCGCGTGTCGCGACGCAGACCTCGGCCAGGGTCTGGATCTTCGCCTGCACCTGCACCTGCCACTGGTCGGGGACCGTGACGGCTCGCTCGGCGATCTGGGCGAGCAGACGTGCCGGCGAGGCCGCGGACGACAACACCTCGCGATACGAGCCGTGATCGGGGAACCCGTCGGCACACTCCGCGGCGCAGAGGATCGACCCGCCCGGTCGCACCACGGCCGCGGCTGCCGACATGCCCTTCACCGACTGATAGAGGTTCTGGTCGAGCGGATAACCCGAACCCGTGGTCACCACCACCGGATAGCGCTCCGGCACCTCGACCATCGCCCCCGCCCGCACCTCGTCGCAGGCGGCGGCGTGCATGGCGAACAGGTCGCCGCCGTAGGCCGAGACGATGCGTTGGTCGTCGTCGAGCGTGACGTCGAGGGCGAACGTGACCTCACCGACCGCGGCGACGACAGCCCGGATGTCGTCGTGCACGGGATTGCCGCGGGTGATACCCCACGTGGCCCGGTCGCTCCCGATACGGGCGGCGTCGTGAAGGACGAGGACGGTGTCGAGGCCGGCGAGGCCTGGCACGACCATCTTCGGACCGCCGGAGAACCCGGCGAAGAAGTGCGGCTCGACGAAGCCGGTCGTGATCCGCACGTCGGCGTCGCACCACACCCGGTCGAGCCAGACCGGCACGCCGCCGTGGATACCACGCCACACGAGCGACCCGGGGTCGCGCGCGTCATGGTTGACGATCCGGACGGTGTCGACCAGACGATCGCCGAGCATCGCCCGGAGCTCCGCCTCCGTGTTCGCCCGGTGGGTGCCGGTGGCGACGATGATCGTGACGTCCTCGAGCCGGATCAGGCCTTGGAGCTCCGCCAGGACCGCCGACACCATCGGCTCGCGCGGCTGGGCCCGGGTGACGTCGCAGACCGAGATCGCCACCGTCGAACCGGCGGGCACGCGCTCGCGTAGCGGCGGTCCGGCCACCGGGTGGCGAAGCGCCTCCCGCAGGGCGCCCGCAGGGTCGGCGGCCGCCGCACGGTGGGCCGGCCGGACGACGTCGGTGGTGTCGGGATCGAGGTCGACGTCGATACCGGAGCGGCCGTAGGCGAGGTGGACGAGCACGGGTCCGTTCTACTCCTCGGCCCCTCGTCAGGCCGGCCGGCGGCCGCAGGTGCTGATGAGGACCGGGCTCCCGAACACCGAGGTCGGGTCGTCCAGCAGGGTGAGGTACCGCTCGAGGTCGTCCCTCGGCACGCCTGAGTCGATCAGCGCCGCCTGGACTTGGCGCGCGTTGGCGGCGAGCACCCGCGCGAACCCCGCGCCGCCTGCGTCGAAGGCGACGTACCCGCTCGAGGAGAGGTCGATCAGGCCACGATCGGCGAGCTGGCGCCGCGCGTCGGCCGCGAAGCCGGTGGCCGCTCCACGGCTGCGCAGGAGGTCGTTGAACGCGACGGCGATGCGCGCGACGAGCGCGTGCTGCGGTGCTCGACGGTCGGTCGTCCGCACCTCTGCGGTGTCGAAACCCTCCAGGACGAGCCAGCCTCCCGGGGCCAGGGCGGCCGTCAATCGGTCGAGGATCTCCAGCCGGGTCGGCAGATGGACGAGGACGAGGCGCTCGTGGATGAGGTCCCAGGGACCTTCGGGGATCGGCTCGGACACGAGGTCGTGTCGGCGGACCTCGATCGGACCGACGTCGCCGGACTCCAGCCACTGCACGTCGAGGTCGGTCGCGAGCACCCGGCCGCCCGGGCCCACGGCATCGGCCATCCAGCGGGCGATCGAACCGCTGCCCGCGCCCAGCTCGAGACACCGGCCGCCACCTGTCACCAACGGCCCGAGGTGGCTGATCGTGACGTGGTCGAACGACTGCTCGAGACCGCTGAACCGGTCAGCGGTCTCCGCCGCGGTGTTGCTCAACAGGTATTCGGACTCGGTCATCGTCACGCTCCTCGACCATGGTCACACCGATCGCAGCCACCGGCCAGCAGGCAATCCGCCGCGGCCGGACAATGACCGACCGTCATCAGACGTTCACGTACCGCACTCTTCACGGCGGCGGAATGCGGGGTTACGGTCGATCCGATGCCGACGACACACCTGCGCCTCCTCCGTCTCGCCCGCCCCGTCCGGATCGCTGCCGCGATCGGCCTGACCGCTGCGCTCGCCGCGGGCACCGTGCCGGCCGCCACCGCCGGAACGGTGGGGCGAGGCACGATCGCGGCGCCACCCTCGACCGCGTCGTTCACCGCCGACTGCACGCCGAGCGGCCGAGCCGTCGGTTTCAGCGACGCGCTGGACAAGAAGACGGCGTTCGGAGCCACGGTCGGCGGGTTGTCCGCCCTCACCCGGGACAAGCGACGCTCGGCCTACGCCGCCATCGAGGACCACTCCGGCAACGACCCCACCCGGATGTGGTTCTTCCGGCACCCGAAGGACCCGACACCGACCGGCACGCTGCTGCTGACGGAGAAGGACGGCACCCGTACACCGGTGACGGCTTCGATGCTGAGGGACTGGCGGTCCTGCCGAACGGCACCTACCTCGTGACCTCCGAGGACGAACCGAGCATCCACGTCTTCACGCGCAAGGGTCGGGAGGTGACGCAGTTGCCGGTTCCGAAGCGCTTCGAGGTCGCACCGGCGGGCGAGGCGACGGCGAACGCCACGCTCGAAGGCCTGTCGGTCTCGCGCGACGGTTCTCGCGTGTACGCCGCCATGGAGGGCACGCTCTCGGGTGACGTCGCAGCGGACGGGACGGCCACCGCACGCCGGATCCTCGTCTACGACCGCGACCCGCATGCGACCGGTGGCTACCGATTGAGCAAGCAGATCGGCTACCAGGTGGGCACCGGCATGCGGATCTCCGAGGTCGCGACCTACGGGCGCAACGGTCTGCTGGTCCTCGAGGCCGCGTACGACCCGGCGATCGGCAACAGCATCCGCCTGGTCGCCATCCCGGACGCACGTCACGCCGTCGACGTCAGCCGCGTCGCGAACCTCGGTGCCCAGCCGTGGAAGGCCGCCACCTCACGTCTGGTCGCCGACGTGACCACCTGCCCGGACCTCGGCGCGACGTCGAAGGAGACTCAGGCCAACCCGCTGATGGACAACTACGAGGCGATGGCGCTCACCTCGTCGCGGGCTCATCGTGGCCATCGGATCCACTCGAACCTGGCAGCGCGGGTGCTGCTCCTGTCCGACGACAACTTCGGGGCGGGGCAGACGACGCGACTGCTCCGGATCGCCGTCCGGCTGCCACGCTGAGCCGAAATCCTGTCGCAACATCGACGTCGCATGGTGAGATCGTCAGGACGGCCGGAGCGTGCGGCGGGCAGCAGCAAGCAGCGGTGTGAGGGAGCGACATGGATCACTACGACCTGCTCGTCATCGGCTCGGGGCCGGCGGGCCAGAAGGCCGCCATCGCCGCCGCGAAGCTCGGTCATCGGGCCGCCGTCATCGAGCGGACGGACATGGTCGGCGGAGTGTGTATCAACACCGGCACGATCCCGTCGAAGACCATGCGCGAGGCGGTGCTCTACCTCACCGGGCTGAGCCAGCGTGAGCTCTACGGCCAGTCCTACCGGCTGAAGGACGAGATCACGGTCGCGGACCTGACGACCCGCACCCAGCACGTGATCGCACACGAGATCGACGTCATCCGCAGCCAACTGTCCCGCAACCGGGTGGCGCTGATCCCCGGTACCGGCCGGTTCGTCGACCCGCATGTGCTGGAGGTCGACAACGGCCGGGACAACCTGCTGAAGGTCAGCGCGGACAAGATCATCATCGCGGTCGGCACCCGCCCGGCCCGGCCGAGCTCGGTCGAATTCGACGGCGAGACGATCGTCGACTCCGACCAGATCCTCGGCATGGAAAAGGTCCCGTCGTCGATGGTCGTCGTCGGCGCCGGAGTGATCGGGATCGAGTACGCGTCGATGTTCGCCGCCCTCGGGACGAAGGTCACGGTGGTGGAGAAGCGGCCACGGATGCTCGAGTTCTGCGACCTGGAGATCGTCGAAGCACTGAAGTACCAGCTGCGGGACCTGGCCGTGACGTTCCGTTTCTCCGAGTCCGTGCGGACCGTCGAGAAGCACAACGGCGGCACGCTGACGATGCTCGAGTCGGGCAAGAAGATCCCCGCCGAGACCGTCCTCTACTCCGCCGGGCGGCAGGGGGTGACGGACGAGCTGAACGTCGAGGCCGCCGGGCTGCACGCGGCGGAGCGGGGCCGGCTGGAGGTGGACGAGAACTTCCGGACGAGCGTCGATCACATCTACGCCGTCGGCGACGTCATCGGCTTCCCGGCGCTCGCGGCGACGGCGATGGAGCAGGGACGGCGCGCGAGCTACCACGCGTTCGGCGAGCCCGTCGGCAACAAGCTCGGCGATCTGCAGCCCATCGGCATCTACTCGATCCCCGAGCTGTCCTACGTGGGTCAGACCGAGGACGAGCTGACCAGCGAGAACATCCCGTTCGAAGTCGGGATCTCCCGGTATCGCGAGCTCGCCCGCGGCGCCATCCTCGGCGACTCCTACGGCATCCTCAAGCTCCTCGTGCACGCCGAGACCCGCAAGCTCCTGGGCGTCCATGTCTTCGGGTCGAACGCGACCGAGCTGGTCCACATCGGCCAGACGGTGATGGGGTGCGGCGGCACCGTCGACTACCTCGTGGACGCCGTGTTCAACTACCCGACGCTGGCGGAGTCGTACAAGGTCGCCGCGCTGGACGCGGTGAACAAGATGCGGGCGATCGCGCGGGTGACCGGCTGAGCTCGGTCGACACCCGGACGTCGCCCGACATCGCGCGACGGGCGATCGTCGGCGTCACGGCCGCGTTCGCCGTGCAGGGGTTGCTCTTCGCGTCGTGGGCCGCGCACATCCCGATCATCAAGGCGCGACTGTCGCTGACCGACGCGAGCCTCGGCACGGCGCTGCTCGGCGCGCCGGCGGGCTCCGTCGTCGGCCTCACGCTCGCCGGGCTGCTGCTGCCGCGACTGGGGAGCCGACGCACGGTCCAGCTCGCGCTCGTCGGGTACTGCGTGTTCGGTGCCGCGGTCGGCCTCGCGGGCGGGTTGCCCGGTCTGGCGCTCAGCCTGGGCGTCTGGGGAGCGTGCCAGGGCGCACTCGGCGTGGCGATGAACACCCAGGCGGTGGCGGTCGAACGGGCGGCGGGACGGCCGGTGATGGCGCGGCTGCACGGGACGTGGAGCGTCGGGGCGTTCACCGGTGCGGCCATCGGCGCCGTGGCGGTCGCGGCGGGTGTCGGGTTGACGGCCCAGGTCCTGGTGCTCGGGCCGATCCTGCTCGTCGTGGCGGGCTGGCTCAGCCGCGCGATGCTGCCGGACGGGCCGACGGCGGGGCGGCCGAGGCGACGGTGCCCGGCTCGGCTTCCGTACGGAGCACGCGGGTCGTGCCGACGCTCCTGCTGCTCGGCGCCGTCGCCTTCATCGGCATGTTGTGCGAGGGGGCGGCCACGGATTGGTCGGCCGTGTACCTGCGCGACGCCCTCGGGACCTCGTCGGCGGTCGCTGCGCTGGCGTACGCCGTCTACTCCGGGACGATGGTGTGCCTGCGGTTGGGCAGCCCCGCGCTCCTGCGGCGGACACCGGTCCGGCGCCTGCTCCCGGTGCTGGGAGCGGTCGCGACCGTCGGCATGACCGTCGCGCTGGTCACCGGCTCCACGCCGCTCGCCATCATCGGCTTCGGCACCCTCGGGCTCGGCGTCGCGCTGATCGTGCCGACGTGCTTCGGCGTGGCCGGCCGTGTCCCCGGCCTCGCCACCGGACGTGCCGTGACGATCGTGTCCGCGATGGGCTGGTTCGGTTTCATGGCCGGCCCGCCGATGATCGGGCATCTGGCCGGAGCGACCTCCCTCGCCCTCGCGCTGGGCGTGGTGCCGGCGCTGCTCGGCATCGCCAGTGTCACGATCGCGCGGGCCCGCGTGTTCGACCCGGTCTGACCGACCTGTCACGCTGACCCGCATGGACGACGAGATCACGTTGAGCGGCGGCGGGCGCACGATGGTCGGCCGGGTCGGGGACGTCGTCTACCGGCCGGTCGAAGCGTGGACGCCGTCCGTGCAGGCGCTGCTGCGACACCTCACCGACGTCGGGTTCGATGCGTCGCCACGGCTCGTCGGGTCCGGGATCTCCGCGGACGGTCGCGAGCAGATGTGGTTCATCCCCGGCTCGTTCGTCCAGCCGGGACCGTTCAGTGACGACGCACTGGTCGAGTTGGGAGCGATGGTGCGCCGGCTGCACGATGCGACGGCGACGTTCACGCCGCCGCCCGAGGCCGTCTGGTTCGACTGGCACGGCCGCGACTTGGCCGCTCCGGCCGGCGCGGGGACCGGGCGGGTCATCAGCCACTGTGATCTGGCGCCCTGGAACATCGTCGTCCGCGACGGTCTGCCCGTCGGGTTCATCGACTGGGAGTTCAGCGGCCCTGCGGACGAGTTGGTCGCGATGGCCCAGGTGTGCTGGCTCAACGTCAAGCTGCACGACGACCTCGTCGCCGGCCTGGAGGGCCTTCCCCCGCTCGCCGATCGGGCCCGTCAGCTCCGCCTGCTGGTCGACGCCTACGCCATGCCGGCTCGACAGCGGCATCTGCTGGTCCAGGCGATGCTCGACTTCGTACTGTCGGAGGTCGCGTGGGAGGCCGACGACGCCGGGATCACCCCCGACGTGACGTCGCACCCGATCGGGCTGTGGGCCATGGCGTGGCGCGCACGGGCGGGCCGGTGGATGCTCCGGAACCGGTCGACGCTGGAGAACGCGCTGGCATGAGCATCACGGCGGTGGCGGAGCCGAGCGGATACGGTTCGGCCCCATGAGCAACGTCTCCCCCCGTCGCGGCCCCACCGACGAACACGTCGTCGTCGACGCCGGCCGCCTGTGGGCAGGCGGGGCCGCGACGTCGTTCGTGGCCGCCCTGATCGCGTTCGTCGGCGTGATCCTCGTGCGCGACGTGTTCGACATCGAGCTCGTGGCGCCGAAACTCCTGCTCGGTCCGTCGTCGTCGCTGGCGGTGTCGTGGGCGATCACGGCCGCGGTGTGCGGCTTCGGAGCGACCGGGATCCTGCATCTGCTCGTGGTCTCGACGCCGCGGCCGCGGACGTTCTTCGCGTGGATCATCGTGCTGCTCACCGCCGCCGCCGTGGCCCTCCCGTTCGCCGCCGACGCATCGGCGGCGTCACGGGTCGCGAGCTCGGTGATCAACCTGCTGATCGGGATCGCGATCGGCACGCTGCTGACGGGTGTCGCCGCCCGCACGACGACGACGTACGTGCCGCCGGCGCCCTACCCGGACCGGGACGGCGCGTACTGACGACCGAGCCGACCGAGGAGTCGCTCCTGGGCTTCGGCATCGTCGCCGACCGGAACCTCCGGACCGCACACGCCGGGCGATCGCAGCATGTCGCCGAGCTGGTCGGTCATGGCCAGCACGACCTCCACCTCATCGGCCGGAAGCGCGTCGTCCTGCCCGGTCGAGCGGGCGATGTCCCAGCCGTGGACGAGCAGGTCGAAGCCGCCGAAGTCGTTCATGGTCTGGCTGAGTGTGGTGCGACCGAACATGCCGTCGTATTCGCGACCCGCCTTGGCCGGGTCGTCGAGCACTCCCTGGATCAGGTCGCGCAGTTCGGCCCAGGCACCGGCGGGGTCGACTGCGATGTCGATCGTCAACGGCGTGGTCAGGTCGACCGGGCCGAGCATGGCGTGCTCGCTGGTGATGACGTGCTCGAGCACCCCGCGAACGGTCCACTCCTCGCAGGTCGACGGGAGGTCCCACTGATCGGGACGTACGGCGTCGACCCGCCGGGTGAACTCCGCGGCGAGACGGCGGTAGCGGTCGGCGTGGTCTGTGGTCGTGGTCATGCGTCCATGTTCACCCGGATGTCGCGGTCGTGTCTTGTACGGATCCGACGACCGCGCCGGTGCCGAGGAATCGTCCGTAGGCGCGGACCGAGACCTCGAACGCGGACCGGGTCCTGGCCGGCAGTGAGTGGAACGGCACCGCTGTGACAGTCGTGCCGGACGGGGTGACCTTGCGGCGCCAGATCCCGACGACCCGGCCGCGGGACACGATCGTCGGCTGGAAGACGCCGTTGTTGCCGGGTACGACGACGGCGGCGTCATCCGGGTCCAGGGCGGCGTCGCGGTTCTGGTAGCCGAGCAGATACTCGTCGAATCCGGGCAACGCGTGCACCAGGCCGGCGGCCCGGTCGGGGAGCCCGGGTTCCATCCAGTAGCTGGTGCCGTCGATCTCGAGCTCCTCGAGCCGGTCGCGGGCGATCGCGAGGCCGGTGGCGGCGTCGCGGACGAGGAGCTTGGTCCACCACAGGAAGTCCTTGATCGTGGCGGGGCCGTGACTGCGGAAGTAGCGGTGGACGAACTCGCCGAGAGCTTCGTCGCGCTGTGGTCGTCGCGGCTCCGGGATCCACTCGTCGTGCAGCGCCACGGCCTGGCCGGCGCCCTGCATGGGGCCGAGCACGAGAAGCGCGCGCTGGTGCAGGTGCCCGAGCAGATGCGGGCCGCGCTGACCGTCGGTCGCAATGCCCGCCGCTTCGAAGGCTTCGAAGACCTTGGCGCGCGGCATGGCCTTCCCGCCCTGCAGCAGGTCGACCGCGATGTCGCCGGCCTTGGCGAACGTGTGATGGTCGAGGTCGAGTTCCCGGTAGCGGCGCGCGAGGGACCGGAGCGTGCGATCGGCGGTGAGCCCCACCATCCAGCCGATGTCGCGGGCGGGGACGAGGTGGAGCGTGCCCCGCATGGGCCAGGACCTGACGATCTCGCCCCGGGCCAGTGCTGCGTCGACGTCGGCGAGTGTGCTGCCGGGGGCACGCAATCCGACCGACCACTTGGCGCCGGGCAGGTCCTGCCCCTGCATGGCGAGCATCCACTCCACGACCTCGGCCGGTGTGGTGAACATGCTCCCTTCGATGCGCTGGGCGGCCAGCCTCAGCCGGGTCAGGGATGGGCGTCGGCTCATCGAGTCATCCTGACCCAAGGCGCCGACATCCCGAGCGGGCGCTGGGTAGCTATCCGTGCGCTATCTGGACCTGACGCCGGCGGCGGGGACGCGGGCGATGCCCATCACGTGGCTGCTCGTGTCCCGAACGCCGGGAACGGCGGCGGTCGCGCGAGCGATCGTCATCGCGGCGTCGTGCAGCCGGTCGTCGGCTTCCACGAGCATCTCGAACGCGAGCCCGGTCGGGCCCTCGATTCCGAGCACCTCGACGTCGGTCAGTCCGGCATCGGTGAGTTCCTCCTCGAGTTCCTCGCTCGTGTGGAAGTGCACGCCGGGGAATCCCTCGGCCTGCAGCGGGAACGAGCCGTGCTCGAGCAGTCCGATCCACGCGTCCGGGTAGGGATGCGGGACCTCGTGTCCGAGCACGAGCGACGCGTGGGCGACGTAGCGCGGGATGACGGCGGCGAACACCCAGCCGCCGGGACGCACGACGCGCGCCGCCTCGTGAAGCGCTCGCGCCCGGTCGCGGCGGTCGGCGAGATGGTAGAGCGGCCCGAAGAGAAGGGCGGCGTCGAAGGAGTTGGCCGGGAAGTCCAGGACCCGGGCGTCGCCGCAGATGGCCTCGAACGTCCCGATGGCCTGAGCGGCCGCCACCTGGGCCGGAACGGGGTCGACCATCGTGACGTCGTGCCCGGCGGCGGCGAGCGCGGCTGCGTGGATGCCGGTGGCGCCGCCGACGTCGATCACGTGCGAGCCGGCGTCCAGCCGGGTGGTGACGAGTTCCTGGGCCCGCTCGAACTCCAACCTGCCCTGCGGCGATCGAGCGGTCAGGCGGGCGCTCTCATCGAAGGCCGACGTGTAGTAGGCACGGATGCGGGCGTCGACCTCGACCTGATCCATGAGCGGGACCGTAGTCAGCGCAGGTCGAGGTGTCACCTCGACCCGAGACGCGGCCAGCTGCGTGGTCGGCGGCGCCGGTCAGCGCAGGGGCCGGGGCTCCTCCGGCACTCCGCGCCGGGCGAGTGTGTCCGAGCGCTTGAAGGCGTAGCCGACCATCCAGGTCGGCCGGATGCGCATCATGACGGTGTCGCCCCAGGTCAGCGGGGACGAGCCGTAGTGGGCCGTCCAGTGATCGACGGTCTCGGCGAAGGCGGCGTGGTCCTCCTCGAGGAACTCCACCTGCCCGTGAGTGAACACCGCGATGTCCTCGCCCTCCAGGCAGGCGGCGCTCGTCGCCGGGCGGGAGGCGAACTGTCGGGCCTTCGCGGAGCTCCGGCTCGTACCGATCGTCCAGCGGCCGTGGAGGAAGTGACCGTCGAGACCGCTGATCCGCGGCTCGCCGGTGCGAGTCACGCTGGCGACGGACAACAGCCGCATGCCCGTCATCAGGCCGGCCACCTCCCGTGCGCTCAGGGTCCGGTCGTCGTTGATGATGTCGCGCAGATGATGGGTGGCGCCGCCGTGGGACGCATCGAGCAGCGCCTGCAGCTCGTTCAGCTCGTCGTCTGTCTCGTACATGCGTCGGACTATGCACCGAGGATCCGACAGTCCGGTCCATGGCCCGCACACGGGATTCGCCGTCGGTTTCAGAACGGCGGTCTGTCGGTGGCGTCCACAGACCTGGCCGCGAGCAGAGCTCTCTCGTCTGCCGCCGCCGCGGCGAGCACAGCCAGTTCGCCCGTCACGCGGTCCGCGATCGCCAGCTCCGCCAGCGACCGCGGTGCATAGCTCGTCCCGGGCGTGACATAGCACTTGCCGGCCGGCGAGATCCATTCCCAGCGGTCGACGAGCCTCGCGACGGTCCACCCGCCGTGGGTCTTCAGCCGGTGTTCGGCATCGCACAGCGACCCGAGCCCGCCGGTGCTCGTACCGTGCAGGTCGCCTGGCCTGGCCGGTCCGTGACGTCCCTGGGGATGTGGTCGCGTGTGGTCGAGTTGGCACTCGCTCGCGGGACGGCTACAGGTCGGGAAGGTACAGAGCTGATCTCGTTGTCGGGCTGCCTCGGCCATCTCGGCGGTCGGCCGGTAGGTCCGTCTCGACACCTCGAGCGGCCGCCCGTCGACGGGGTCGTCGACGATCCTCCGGAGAACCGCGTTCGCGCCGAGGAGCCGCCGCCCGACGGGCGCCGGAACCCAGCCGAATCCCGAGAGGTACACGGGGCCGTCACCGACGCCGAGAAGGACGTCGGCACCGACATGGACGTTGATCAGGCAGCGGCGTTGGACGATCGACCGGACGCGCGCGATCGCCGCCGCGGGCGCGTGTTCGACTCCCGGCACGGTGAAGTGCCCGGCCAGGGAACGGTCCAGCGAGGCCGCGCACAGGTCGACGAGCGCATCGACGCGACGTTGGTCGATGGTCCGGACCTCGCTCGTCGCGCCGGCGAGCTCACGACCGGCCCAGGCCCGTGCGTCGAGCGCTTTCCACACGGTGTCGGCGGCGTCAGCAGTCAGGTGGGCGGTCAGGTAGGCCATGCCGTCCGGTGCCGGGTCGACCCAGCACCGGCGACGCTTCCGCTCGCGCTCATGCCGCTCGGTGGCGGCGGTAGGGTCGGCCGCGATCACCAGCCGCTCGAGTTCGGAACGCAGCCGGCCGTAGGGCAGTCGCGCCGCGCGCGGAAGGATCTGCGCCTCGACCACGGCCACAGCAACGGTCGGGAGCGGCCGGGTCGCGACGGCGATCAGCTTGGCCCGGTAGCCGTCGAGGGTCCCGCCGAGCATCGCCGCTCTGGTGTCGGCCAGTCGTTCGGCCAGATCCTGGGCCACCCCCAGCTTCGCGCCTGCGGAGACCGGAGCGATGCCGAGCGCACAGGCGATCTCCCGATCGGCGAACTCGCTCAGCGCCTCCAGATCGCCCGCGCCGAAGTGCTTGGCCCGGACGCCGGCCGGATCGTCGCGATCGTCGTCGTCGCCCATCCAGGTCTGGTAGCGGGCGTATTCCCCGAGGGCCACCATCTGCATGCCCTCGGACCAGCGCATCATCCGCTGGCAGGCAGCCACCAGCTCTACCGCCCCGCCGACACTGAGCTCGGTGGGATCGAGCGCTCCGATCGCGACGGCCAAAGCCGGGCCGGCGGCGATCTGCAGCGCGGGTAGCTCGATCCGCGACCCGGCATCGAACGCGGCGTCTGCACAGGCTGCACTGACGTCGGACGTGATCATGCAGTTATTTTAATCGAACAATGTCGTGGGCGCAAGCCGCTCGCCGCAGCAGACCGGCGGCTGATGGAGCCGGTTGTCAGTCGAACCGTGCGCCATAGCGCACCATCTGCCTGACAGCCTGGCCGCACATTCACGCTCCCAGGCCGCAGCCGGCGGCGAACGTTGCTCCCCGCGTCGCCGTCAGTTCAGCCGTTGCTCCCAGTCGCTGGGAACGCCTCCAGCCGGGCCGGGAGCCGGCTGGTCGGCCGGATGATGCTGCGGGTCGGCGAGATGCGGCCCGTTGAACCCGCGTTCGGTCCGGAAGTCCCAGAACCAGTCCTCACCGGGCTCGAACGAACGGATCACCGGGTGCCCGGTCTCGCGGAAGTGAGCCGTGCCGTGCTGGGACGGCGACGTGTCACAGCAGCCGATGTGCCCGCACTGGGCACAGCGCCGGAGGTGGAACCACCACCCGTCGCTCGCGAGGCACTCCGCGCACCCAGTGCCCGAAGGCGGAACGCTGGGGTCGATTCCTTCGGTGTCTGACACGAGAATCCCTTCGGCGACGGTCTGAGGGCCGAACCGTCGGCGATCACGTCCGCCCGGTGGCCCGGTGCCCCCGAGCCAACCACGTCCGCAGCGTGGGGTCACCGGTGGCCAGCGGTCCACGAGGGTGATCTGCACTCGCCAGAGCGCCGGCCGCCGCGCTCGAACGACCCCGTCGCTCCCCACCACGCCAACCCCGCTGAGCGCGCTCCGTGCCGTCGAGATCACCGAGGGCGATTCCGGCCACATTCTCGTACCGGTAGGTCTTGCACAAATCGGGCCGAAACGCCACGGTTGGAACACGCTTCCCGACCGGGCTGCGAGTCGGGGATGTCGTGAAAGGAACACCTGGTGGAAAGCGCAGAACACGCGTCGATCGGCGACGCGCTCCAGCTCAAGTTCGCCTCGGGAACGAAGTCGGCGGCAGGTCTGCCGCTGCGTGCACATCCCACCTCTCTCACCTACGGCCAGGGCATCGCGCTCGGCGGCGACTTCTTCGGCGTCGTCGGTGGGCCGATCAGCACGACCGACGACCACAAGGCCGCCTTCCTCGCGGCCTACGGCTCCCTGGCCACCAACTGGAACCAGATCGCCACGATCCTCGACATCATGCAGATCGAGATCGACGCCGTCGAGAAGGCGATCGCGGACAAGCGTCAGCCCTCGACTGTGTACGCGGGGATGGGGGATTCGCTGTCGAAGAAGTGGAACGTCGCTACCGGCGGCGGCTCGGAGGTGACCGACTGGCTGCCGATGGGCCGTTATCTCAACCTGGCGGCGGAGAACTGGGACCACTTCACCGGTTTCGCGATCATCGCCTACCGCGCCGGACACGAGATCGCGATGGACAAGGCGGCCCAGATCAAGGGCGCCGGTGTCAGCGCCGAAGAAGCCGAGTCTCGGCTCGAGGAGGCCTACGCGATCAATGCGTTCGCCGACCACTTCCTCACCGACCTCTTCTCGGCGGGACACATGCGGGCTCCGCGCCGGGAGCTCTACCAGCAGGTGATGACGCCGATCCCGGGCTTCAGTGGAAGCCTCGGGAGCCTGCTCTGCCGATCGATGCACGACGAGGACTCGAGGAACGGACTGAAGGTTTGGAACAAGGCCGGGGAGTCGTGGACCGCCTTCGGCGACAAGCGACTGTTCGACGACATCAGTAAGGCCAACCAGGCGATGGTGTTCAAGGCGAGCCAGGCGTCCGCCGACGATGTGTGGAACGCCTACGAAGGCAAGCCGTCTGCGTACACGGCGCTCAACTTCACGCCGGACCTGAAGCGGGTGGCGGACGTGACGACGAAGGAGAACTTCTCGCCGCTGTTCAAGGTGGTGGACGGAGTCGCGGCGCGCCGCAATGACGTCGCCAACCGACAGGACTACAGCTGGACGAAGGATTGGTGGGGCTGGAGCACCTATGCGCTGATCTACGCGACGCACGACTACAAGCATGTGACGGTGTCCGACCTGGCCACGGGGAAGAAGCTCGGGTGGTTGGGATGCACCGCCGGAAACTACGCGAAGGTGGTGCAGAGCGAGTCCGAAGCCCATGGCTGCGTCTGGTCCTTCGAGGCGGACGACATCTATCTGCGCAAGGAGACGAGTGGCACGGCCGGCCAGGATCGCTTCCTCGGCATCTACAACAGCAACAACGCCGACTGGGGACTGGGCACCAGCACCGGTAAGCGCAACCCGGTGATTCTCAACCCGAACTACAGCATCTCCCTCAAGGCCTCGCCCACCCAGGTGCTGTGCATCGACGGGGACTCGCTCAAGTGGTCGACGACCCCCAAGCCAGAGCATGTCGTCACGATCGACCTGCCGCTGGAAGCCGGATAGCTCACCATCTGATCCGAGAATGCAGAACGGCCGCACCTCACACGCGTGGGGTGCGGCCGTTCTGCAGTCTCACCCGCGGGCGCGGCCCGGGTCAGCCGCTGGCCATGTCGACGAAGCGTGAGTAGTGGCCCTGGAACGCCGTGGTGATGGTGGCCAGTGGGCCGTTGCGGTGCTTGGCCAGGATGAAGTCGGCCTCCCCGGGGCGAGTGCTCTCGCGCTCGTACTGGTCGTCACGGTGGAGCAGGATCACCATGTCGGCGTCCTGCTCGATCGCGCCCGACTCACGCAGGTCGGAGAGCATCGGCTTCTTGTCGGTCCGTTGCTCGGCGCCCCGGTTGAGCTGGCTGATCGCCACCACCGGCACCTCGAGTTCCTTCGCCAGCAACTTGAGCGACCGGGAGAACTCCGCGACCTCCTGCTGCCGGCTCTCGACCTTCTTGCCGGAGGTCATCAGCTGCAGGTAGTCGACGATCACGAGCTTGAGGTTGTTCCGCTGCTTGAGCCGGCGGCACTTGGCCCGGATCTCCATCATCGTCATGTTGGGCGAGTCGTCGATGAACAGCGGCGCCTCGCTCACCTCGGCCATCTTCGCCGCGAGCTTCGTCCAGTCGTCGTTGCCCATGGTGCCCTGCCGCATGTGCTGCAGGGACACCTTGGCCTCGGCCGACAGGAGCCGCATGGTGATCTCGGTGCGACCCATCTCGAGCGAGAAGATGACCGACGTCATGCCGTGCTTGATCGAGCAGGACCTGGAGAAATCCAATCCCAGCGTCGACTTCCCGATCCCCGGTCGAGCGGCCAGCACCACCAGCTGGCCCGGGTGAAGGCCGGTCGTGACACGGTCGAGGTCGGCGAAACCGGTGGGCACGCCGATCAGCTGACCACCGCGGCTGCTGGCCGCCTCGATCTCGTCGAGAGTCGCCTCCATGATGTCGGAGAGCGGCATGTAGTCCTCGGAGGCCCGTTTCTCGCTGACCTGGTAGATCTCGGCCTGCGCGGCATCGACGATCGAGTCGACGTCGCCCTCGCCGCCGTATCCCAGCTGGACGATCTTGGTACCGGCGCCCACGAGCCGTCGCAGGACCGCCTTCTCGTGCACGATCTCCGCGTAGTAACCGGCGTTGGCGGCCGACGGGACGCTCGCGATCAGCGTGTGCAGGTACGACGCGCCGCCGATCCGCGTCAACTCTCCGCGGCGCCCGAGCTCGGCCGCGACCGTCACCGCGTCGGCGGGCTCACCACGCCCGTAGAGGTCGATGACCGCGTCGTGGACGGTCTCGTGGACCGGCCGGTAGAAGTCGTTGCCGCGCAGCATCTCGACGACGTCGGCGATCGCGTCCTTGCTGAGCAGCATGCTGCCGAGCACGCACTGCTCGGCGGCGACGTCCTGGGGAGGGAGCCGGTCGATCCCGGATCCGCGACGGTCGTCCTCCTCGTCGCGTGGCGGCGCGGTGAACTCGGCAACACTCACAGGTCGAGGACCTCCCCCTTGCGTTCGACTACCCGTACGAGGACGCACGACCGGCGGGCGCGAACCCACCGGACGGTCATCGCCGTGCGTGGCGGGGGACGGATCCGATTCCGACATGTGCCAGGTGTAGCGGCAACCATCGACAATCTGTTCGAATCACGCCGTGGCCAACCCGGCAGAATCCGACCGTAGTGGTGACCGAGCCGCGCCCGAAGAGGCCGTTTCCACAGGCCCTGTGGATATGACCGCGATCCTGTGGACGGCGTTCGGGACGGTTGTGCACAGGTTGGGGACGAAGCTGGGGACAACGCTCCGGGCGGCGGTGCCCCGACGCGTCCTGACCTGCTCTTACCGATGCCCGAACCGCTGTGGACGAAGAAAGTCCGAGGGCATCTCGACAGGTGACACGGCGACCGTCCACGCCTCAGCGGAACAGGTCGGATCGCACCTGCCGGAAGAAGTCGACGACCGGCTCCGGCTGGGTGAACCCGACGACGACGAGCAGCCCGAGACCCAGCATCAGCCCGAACACCACCCCCGCGGACCGGCGTCGCCCGAGCGCGGCCAGCAGCACACCGGCGGCCGACGGGGCGACGCCGAACCACATCGCGCGGTGCTCCCACGACGTCTGATCGGCGAGCATCGACGACGTCACCGGTTCGCCCAGGAACGTGACGGTGGCGACGGCCCCGGCGAGCAACGAGCCGAGCAGTCCGACGGCGAACGTCAGGCCGAGCAGGACTTCGGCGAAGGTGAGCCATCGGCTGCGTCGCCAGCCTCGGCGCACCACCGGCGACCTCGTCGGCGGGGACGTGATCGTCATCTCGGCAACCAGCGGGTCGAGCGCGGATGCCGGACGACCACGTCGCCGACCGTGGCTCGGCCCGTCACCGTCAACGTCGGCTTCCCCGCCAGCGGCGGGACCGTCTTGTTCTTCACCGAACCGAGGCCCTTGGTCACGCCGTCGAGGTCGATCCGCCAACCCTCGGGCACGAGCAGCGTCACGGAGCCCACGTTCGCCCATGCCACCACCAGCACGTCCGGCCCGGCGAGCACGGCGTCGCTGAAGTCCAGCTTCACGCTGCCCATCTGCGCGGTGGCGATGATCCGCTCCGGCACATGCCAGCGGCCCAGGCGCTTGACGTCGTCCACCACCGCCGTGAGGCGTAGCACCGCGTCCGTGGACCCGTGCGCCGGGGCCGGCGCTGTGGGCTGGTCCGGCACCACGAGGTCCCAGGTCACCCGCTCGAGGTCACCGAGCGTCTTCGCGGCGTACGTGGCACCGAGCCGGTCGTCGATCTCGTCGACACCCAGCCGGCCGTCCGCGGCTGCGTCGCGCACGACGTCGGCCACCTTCTCGCGATCGGCGTCACTCGCTCGCAGATCCGCTCGGCGACTGCGTTCGACGTCACCGCTCGACATGCCGGAATCCTAGAGGCGGGCGGCGATCTGCGGGCGCGTCATCCGGGCCTCACCACGAGCCGCCACCGCCACCGCCGCCACCGCCGCCCACCCCGCCGGCGCCGCCGCCGCTCCCCGAGGCCGACGTCATCGCGCTCGACATGCCGGAACTGAAGGAGTCGATGCTCGAGCCGAAGTCGCCGAAACCGCCGCTCCCGACGTACCAGCCGGTGGCGAGACCGGCCGTCCCGCCGTGGTCTCCGGTCGCGGCCATCGCCGCCTGGAAGGTCGACACCCAGTGGTCGGCGAGGTCGAAGGCGATGGCGAACGGGAGATAGCGGGAGAACACCGCCTGCCTCTCCTCGACGCGGATCTGGTCGGCCTCGGCGGTCTCGAGGTAGTGGCGGAAGCCGAGGCCTTCGGCGCGGACCGCCGTGCCGTCGGCCGTCCGTGCGGGCATGGCGTGTGCAGCGACGAGACACACGATGCCGACGACCGCGAGCGCGAGGCCGAACGACGACCACCCCACGCCGGCCCCCACGATGGCGGCGACGACACCGGCGACCAGGACGACCGCGCCCAGGACGTACCACCCGGCCATCGTCGAGCTGGGACGCCTGCGGAACCAGCCGCGGTCGACCGCGCGGTTCTCGACCGCCCGGCGGGTGGCCGCGCTGATCCCGGCGAACGAGTGCTTCTGCTCGCTCAGCAGCACCGACGTGCCGTCCGCGAACACCCCGTCGAGCAGGGCCTGCTCGTACTCGAGCACGGCCTGGCCGGCCGGGTCGGTGCCCGGCGCCGGGTCCAGGCGCGTCAGCAGGTGGTCGACCTTCGGCCGCCGCTTGGCCCGTTCGCCGGAGCCGCCGGCGTCGTCGATCTCCTCGATCCGCAGGTATCCGCGCACGGCGAGATCGATCAGCGTCGCCGTCACCCCGCGCTGATCACTCGACTGGTTGAGGAGCATGGCCAACTCGGCCGGGCGAACCCCCGCCGGTGGGGTGAATGCCACCGCCGTCTCGGGTGTCCGGCCGCCCGTGCGCACGGCCGACTCCTGGCCGGTGGCCGGCGTCAGACCCGGGATCTGGCCGACGTAGGCGGCGTCCCGGCCGCGGCGCCGCCAGAGCACCAGCACTCCGCCGACCCCCGCGAGCAGGGCGAGTGCACCCGCACCGACAGAGACGCGACTGCCCGTGACGGCGTAGCCCACGGTCACGTCGTGGCGAAGCATCGGTCCGAGGTCGGCGATGCTGCCGGCCGGGAACGCGTACGCGACCGTCATGCCCTGGCGCGCGGCCAGACCCTCGGCCGTGTACGTCGAGCCGTTCTCCGTGCACGGCTGGAAGGCTCCTGCCGACCCCCGCACGCAGTTCACCGGAGTGACAGGCAGCTCAGAGGTGACCGCCACGGACGCGCGCTCGATGGGGACCTCCCAGAAGGTGCCGATCGCGTCCCACACGAGGTCGATCCGGTCGACCCCGGCGACGAACGCCCCACCGATCGTGTAGGTCAGGACGTAGGTGTGGACGCCGGTGAGCGTCTTGTCCTCGTCGCCGATCTGGATCACCTCGACGCCGTTCTTGCGTTCGGTGTCGACCTTCGCCTTCTTGCCGTCCTGGGTGACCTCCAGGTCGTCGAGGGTCCAGACCCGGTGATAGTCGCCGGTCAGGTCCTTCGTGAGCGGGATGCTGCGGTAGATCCCGTGCTTTCGGTTGCTGCCGAAGTCGTAGGCGATCGTCTCCCGCACCCCCAGCTCGCCGTTCCGATGGGCGGTGAGGGCGACGTCGTAGGCGGTGATCTGCTCCGGACCCGCCGCCCGGGCCTGCCGCGCCGGTCCGACCACCACCGAGGCCAGCAGGCCGAGGACGACGGCGACGAGGAGGAGGCGGGCGGAGATGGTCACGAAGAACCGTCTGCGTGGGCGCATACGCCAGCCTACGGCAGCACCTCGACCCGTTTCACCGCCTCGTCAGTCGACGTCGACCCAGCCGTAGGTGCGCACGATCGCCTTGCGCCACTGCGCGTGCGCGGACAGCCGCTGGTCATCCGACCACTGCGGTTCCCACCGCCGGCCCTCGCGCCAGTTGGCGGTCAGCTCGTCCTCCGAAGCCCAGAAGCCGACCGCCAGACCGGCGGCGTAGGCGGCGCCGAGTGCCGTCGTCTCGGCGACCTCGGGACGGCTCACCGGCACTCCCAGGACGTCGGCCTGGATCTGCATGCACAGGTCGTTCTGGGTGACGCCGCCGTCGACCTTCACGACGTCGAGCGCGACGCCCGAATCGGCCGTCATCGCGTCCACGACGTCCTTGCTCTGGAAGCAGATCGCCTCGAGGGTGGCCCGGGCGAGATGCGCGTTGGTGTTGAACCGCGACAACCCGACGATGGCGCCCCGCGCATCCGAACGCCAATAGGGGGCGAACAGGCCGGAGAACGCCGGGACGAAGGACACGCCACCGTTGTCAGGTACCTGACGTGCCAGTTGCTCGCTGTCGGCCGCGCCCGCGATGATGCCCAACTGGTCCCGTAGCCATTGGATCGCCGAGCCGGTCACCGCGATGCTGCCCTCCAGCGCGTAGACCGCCGGCTCGTCAGCCCACTGATACGCGACGGTCGTCAGCAGGCCATGCTCGGAGGTGACCCGTGACGTCCCCGTGTTCATCAGGAGGAAATTGCCGGTGCCGTAGGTGTTCTTGGCGTCACCGGGGGCGAAGCACACCTGCCCGACCGTGGCGGCGTGCTGATCTCCGAGTGCCCCGGTGATGGGCACCTCGGAACCGAACGGGCCGGCGGCGTCGGTCACGCCGAAGGCGGTGGCCGACGAGCTCGGCACCACGGTCGGCAGCATGGTCCGCGGCACGTCGAACAGGGCCAGGAGATCGGCATCCCAGTCGAGGGTGTCCAGGTTGAACAGCATGGTCCGGCTCGCGTTGGTGACGTCGGTGACATGCCGGCCGCCGCGAGTGCCGCCGGTGAGATTCCAGAGGAGCCAGCTGTCCGCGGTGCCGAACAACGCGTCGCCCCGATCGGCCGCGGCCCGGAGTCCGTCGACGTTCTCGAGCAGCCAGGCGAGCTTGCCACCGGCGAAGTAGGTCGCCGGCGGCAGTCCGTTCCGGGCCCGGATGAGGTCGGCGTGACCGTCTCGCTCCAGGCCGGCCGCGAGGCGGTCGGTCCGGGTGTCCTGCCAGACGATGGCGTTCGCGAACGGGCGTCCGGTGCGCGCGTCCCAGACGAAGGTCGTCTCGCGCTGGTTGGTGATACCGATGGCGGCCAGGTCGCTACCCGAGAGGTCGGCCTTTCCGAGCGCCGACGCGACGACCGTTCCGGCGCGCTCGACGATCTCGATCGGGTTGTGCTCGACCCAGCCGGGCCGCGGCATGATCTGCGCGTGCTCGAGCTGATGGCGTGCCACCTCCACGCCGTCGTGGTCGAAGATCATGAACCGCGTACTCGTGGTGCCCTGGTCGAGTGCGCCGACGAACTCGGGCATGTCAGCTTCCTTCCGTCGGAGGCGGCCAGGTCACCAGGGATGCGCCGGAGACCGTCGCCAACCTACCGGCGGGACCGGCACGATCCGCGAGAATCGACGCATGCCCGAGCTGCCGACGTCGACCCAGAGCACACACCGGCAGATCCTCGGGTTGGCTGTCCCGGCGTTCCTCACCCTCGTGGCGGAACCGCTGTTCCTGTTGGCGGACTCGGCCATCGTCGGTCACCTCGGCACCACCGAACTGGCCGCGCTGGGGGTGGCCGGCACCATCCTGGCCACGGTCGTCGGCCTGTGCGTGTTCCTGGCCTACGGGACCACGGCAGCGGTGGCCCGCGCGGTCGGAGCCGGCCGCGAACGGCAGGCCCTGCATCTCGGCGTCGACGGGATGTGGCTCGCCATCGGCGTCGGGCTCGGCTCGGTCATCGTGCTGGAGTCGACGGCCCCGTGGCTGGTCCTGCCGTTCGGCTCCGGTGCCGAGGTGGCCGACGACGCGCTCGCCTACGTGCGGATCGCGGCCCTCGGCGTGCCCGCGCTCCTGGTCGTCCTGGCCTCCACCGGAATCCTGCGTGGGTTCGCCGACACCCGGACCCCGCTGGTGATCACCGTGGCTGCGCAGGCGCTGAACGTCGTGGCGAACCTCGTCCTCGTGTACGGCATCGGGTCCTGGGCGGGCCTCGGCCTGACGGGCTCCGCGCTGGGCACGGTGCTCGCCCAGACGGTCGGAGGGCTGGCCTTCGCGGGCGTGGTGGTGCGGCTGGCCCGGCGGCATCGGGTCAGTCTCCGGGCCGACCGGCGAGGCGTCCGGGCGGCGGGCTCCGCCTCGGTCCCGTTGATCATCCGCACCCTCACGCTGCGCGTCGCACTTCTGCTGACGGCGTTGGTGGCCAGCACGTTCGGTCCGGCGTCACTGGCCGCACACCAGGTCGCGATGAACGTGTGGAATCTGCTGGCCCTGGCCCTCGATGCGGTGGCGATCGCCGCGCAGACCCTCACCGGCCAGACGCTCGGCGCCGGCCTGGCGGACCGCACGAGAGCCCTCACGCGCACGATGATGGGGTGGGGAGTCGGGGCCGGCGTGCTGCTCGGACTCGCCCTGGTGGCCTTGCACACGGTGCTGCCGGACGCCTTCACCCGCGACCCGGCGGTCCGCTCGATGCTCGCTTCCGTGCTGCTGATCGAGGCCGTGTGGCAGCCGGTGAACGGGCTGGTGTTCGTCCTGGACGGCGTCCTCATCGGGGCCGGCGACGCCCGGTACCTGGCGTTGGCCGGTGCGGCGACGCTCGTCGCGTACGTCCCGTTGCTGATCGTGGTGTGGCGGGCCGACGCCGGCCTGACCTGGCTGTGGTGGTCCTACGGGGTCTTCATGCTGGCGCGGATGGTGACGCTGGTGGTGCGGGAACGCTCGGACGCGTGGCTCCGCGTCGGCGCGTCGTTGCCGTGAGGCGGCAGCGCGTCGACGGTCAGCGGGCCGGCTGATCGGTCCTCGTGACCAGACCGAGCAGGTTTCCCTCGCTGTCACGAGCGAACGCGAGCCACTCGTCCTGCCCGGCCGGCCCGAACAGACCATCCGTGTCGGCGAAGATGACGTGCGGCTCCTGGACGATCTCCGCGCCGGTGTCACGCAGGATGGCCAACGTCGCCCCCACGTCATCGACCCGGAGATAGACGAGGGCTCCGACCGGCCCGCTCCGGTCGAGCATCAATCTCGTGCCGGTCAGCGGGAAGAACGCGAGACCCGGTGGGTCGAACACCGCGATGGGCTCCACGCCGATGAGTGCGCGGTAGAAGCCGATCGCTCGATCGAGATCGGTGACCGGTATGGCGACCTGGTGAAGATCCATGACGACTCCCACTCGGCAGGGGCTGTACCGACACGGTACGGCTCGACCGGCGCACTCGGGGTCGGCATGACCCACCCTCAGGCGGGCGCGATGATCGCCAGCGGGTCGCCGTCGTTGACGACGTCGCCTTGTGCCACCCGGATGTCGATGACGACCCCGGCCACTTCGGCGAGCACGGGGATCTCCATCTTCATGGACTCGAGCAGGACGACGGGATCCTCGGCGGCGACGACGCTGCCCACCTCGACGCACACCTCGAGCACATTCGCGACGAGCTCCGCTTCGACCGTGTGACTCACGGGTGCGAGTCTCGCACGGGCCGAGTGCCCGGTCTGCCCAGCCAGAGGCCCGTCGCCACGAGCACGGCGGCGACGAGTAACGTCACCGACACCTGCTCGCCGAGCAACGCGACGGCGCCGATCGCGGTCAGCACGGGGACCGCGAGCTGAGCCGTACCGGCCGCGGTCCCGGTCATCGAGCGTTGGCAGGCGTACCAGGCCACGTACGCGAGAGCCGTCGTCAGCGCGCCCATGACGACGGCCCAGACCACGCCCGCGACCGTGAGCCGCAGTCCGACCGCGGCACCGACCGCGGCCGGCGCGACGACCACGGCGGCGACCACGACGAAGTTCCCGGTGGTCGCCACCCGCGGATCACCCCCTGACCGGCCGGCGACCGTGTACAGGCCCCACGACACCCCCGTCCCCGCGAGCAGGAGGACGCCGAGAGCGGTCACCCGGCCGTCCGATCCGAGGGCCAGGACCGCGATTCCCGACAGCGCCACGACGACTCCCACCACCCGCGACGCCTGCACCCCGGTCCCGGTGGCGACGTCGTGCGCGACGAGGGTCAGCAGGACAGCGGTGTAGAACACGAACGTCCCGGCGGCCGCCCCGATGTAGTGGTAGCCGTAGGAGATGCACAGCGCGTAGACCCCGAGCCACGCCGCCGGCATGACGTTGGCGCGGCCCACGCGGAGCCTCGGCCGGTCGCGGCGCGCGAACGCGATGGCGACGAGCGCCACCGCGCCGGCGATGAAGCGCGCAGCACTGAGCAGGCCCGGGTCCATCAGCCGGGCGGCCACGACGTGGCGGGTGATGAGCGAATTCGCCGCGAACGACACGAGGACGAACGGGAGCAGCAGCCGCAGCGACGGCGCGCGGCGCCGAGCGGGCTCCGGAGCGACCGTCACGGCGACCGGACCCGACGACCGGGGCGAAGCGTCACGTGCCTTCCTGCACTTCGTGGATCGAGTCGGCCATGAGTCCGTGCGCTTCGCGGTGCACTGCGGTCGCGGCCTCCGGCGAGGGTGCTTCCACGAGGCAGAAGACCGCGCCCTTCTGCTCGTCCACCCAGTACCGCATGTAGCGGACGTCGTAGCCGCCTTGGGTCTGGAGGTCGAACGCGTGAGCCTTGGCGACGGCGTCGACCGTCACACCGTCGATCGAGTGGATGTCCATGTAGAGAGGCATGTCGAGCTCCTTGGTTCATCGGGTGGGACACGACGAACGTAGGTCGGCGGCCGCCGGGCGGAATCGGGAACGACCACCCAGATTGCCCGCCGGGTTCCCTATCTCGCGCGCTGGTGCGCGGGGCCGTGCGGACCGCCGAGGCCCAGCCGGGTTGCCTCTGCGACGGCCGCGCGTCGCGAGTGGACGCCGAGCTTGGCCAGGACGGCCGACACGTGGTGATCGACCGTCTTCACCGAGATCACGAGCTGGTCGGCGATCTCGGCATTGGTGACACCGGCACCCAGCCGGTCGAGCACCTCGCGTTCACGCGCGGTCAGGCCGAGCGGATGAGCGCGCGTCGCCGAGCGCGAACCCGACAGGGATCGAGCGCATCCCGCGCTCCCGCATGGCCCGACGGGTGGCGGTGACCGCGGCACCGGCGCCGAGGGCCTCGAACCGGCGCACGGCCTCGCGCATCGGCTCGTCCTCGCCCGAATCCAGCAGAGCGAGCGCCTCCTGATACGGGCAGCCGAGTCGTCGCCACCAAGCGGCGGCTTCGGCGAACCTCCCGTCGCGCGCCAGCCGATAGGGCGCCGCGATACCGCCGGGTAGGTCGAGATCGAGCCCGAGTCTGGCCCCCCACCCGGCCACCGCGCCGCGGGTCCATTCGTCGCACCGCCCGGCTTCGGCCGCTGCCCGCACGATCTCGCCGACCGCCTCGGCGGACCGGCCCTCGAGCCAGTGGGCCTCGGCCCGCGCCGTTCGGGCGACCGCGATCCACAGCGGTTCGTTGGTCGACTGCGCATGGGCGGTCGCCTCGTCGAGCCACGGCCACGGCGAGATGTCACCGCGCCGCGCATGGATCCGCCCCGACGTCAGCTGCGGCGTCAACCGGTTGACCGGCGACAGGTCCTCGACGTCGAGCAACCGGGCGGCCGGTCGCAGGGCCTCGTCCCAGCGGCCGGCGACCTCCACGGCGACCGCGTGCCGCCCGTGCAGGCAGGAGACGAACGTGGCCAGCTCGTGGTCCTCGCAGAAGGCCACGCCTTCGACGAAGCACTCGTTCGCTTCCACCAGCCGGAACTCCGTGACGAGGAACTCGTAGAGGTTGGCGTACGCGCGGCCGGCCTGCTCGTCGGCGCCCGCGTCGAGCGCGAGCCGCAGCGCACGACGCAGCAACGGTGTCCCGTCGTCGCCCGCCAGGTGGAGCAGGCAGGCTTCGGTGTTCAGCGCGTCGCTCTCCAGCGGCTCGAGTCCGAGCTCGCCGGCCAGCTCGCGGGCCCGCCGCACGACGACCAGGGCACCGCTGGCGTCCCCTTCGAGCGTCCGTTCGTTGGCGAGGTTCGCCCAGGCCCATCCGAGTTCGGGAGTCGGACCGAGCGGTTCGAGGATCGCCGCGGCGGCCTCGGCTTCGGCCAGCGCCTCGTCGCCACGGCACAGTCGCCACATCGCGCGGGACAGGTATCGGTGGGCGTCGCCCTCGCGGCGGGCGTCGCCCAACCGGCGCCACAGCCCGATCGCACGGCTGCGGGCGTCCGCCGCGTCCTGCCAACGATCGACCAGCGACGTCTCCCGAGCGAGCCGGTCGTTCAAGTCGGCCAGCACGGCGAGGGTGCCGTCGTCGACGCCTGCGTCGGAGGGCTCCGGGCTGAAACGCACGGCCCGTTCGTACTGCTCCGCCGACTCGCGATGGGCCGCCAGCGCAGCGGCGCGTGCGGCGGCGCGAGGAGCGAAGGCCAGGACGGCGTCGCGGTCGCCTGCACCCTCGGCGTGGTAGGCGAGCCGCGCATCGTCGTCGCAGCCCTGGCGGCGCAACTCGGCCAGGACGTCGCGGTGGATCGGCCCGCGCCGGTGCGCGGTCACCTGCTGTTCGACCGCCAGCCGGATGATCTCGTGCCGGAATCGCAAGGCCGCACCGTCACTCGCGAACACCCCGGCGGCCACCAGTTCGTCCAGCACGTCCAGCGAAGCGCCCGGAACCACCGCGAGCAGCGCGGCGTCGACACGCACGCCGTCCAGCGCTGCCGTCTCGACCGTGCGGCGTGCGTCAGCGGAGAGGTGGGCGACGCGTGCGGCCACGGCGTCCCGCGCGGAGAGCGGGAGTTCGCCGTCATCGGAGCGCAGGACCTCGGTGACGAAGAACGGGTTGCCGCCGGTGAGCCGGTACAGGTCGGCCGCGGTCAGCCGGCTCGCCGCGATGTTCGCCAGCGTCGCCACCGCGTCCGCCGACAGCGGCCCGACATCGACGCGGCGGGTCGAGCGCTGGGAGGCCAGCTCCCCGAGGACGACCCGGAGGGGGTGCGTGGTCGCCAGGACGTCGTTGCGATAGGTGGCGATCACCAGCACGGGGAGGTCGCGGATCCGGCGGCCGAGATGCCGCAGCAGGTCGAGGGTCGACTCGTCCGCCCAGTGCACGTCCTCGATGACCAGCACGGTGAGTGACGCCGACCGGTCGAGTTGACGCAGCAGGACGCCGAACAGTTCGTCGCGGGTGGCCCCGGTCCCGGCGGCCTCGAGGAGTTCGCCGCCCAACTGCTCGGCGATGTCGAACAGCGGTCCGAGTGGACGCGGGATGAACAGGCCGTCGCAGGCTCCGACGGCCCGTCGCGCATCCGGAGTGTCGGTCAGGAAGCGGTCGACGAGGCTCGACTTCCCGACTCCGGCCTCGCCGGACACGAGGACCAGGCGACCGGCGCGGTCGCGGGCGTCCGCCGCGTATTCGGTGAGCGCGTCGAGGCTGTGCCGGCGCTCGAGGAGTGGCATGTTCGCCAGTGTCGTCGATCCGGTAGGCGGACGTGAAGCGTTATGCGCCTAGGTTGGCCGCATGAACCGGGACGCCGATCCCGTCACCGCCCGACTCGACGGGCGCGCGCGGCCGACGATCGTCCCGAGTGTTCCGGAGATCACCCTGTTGCTCGCCGACGACCCCTGGTCGGTGTGGGAGGCGGGCGACGAGCTGCCGTTCTGGGCGTTCGCGTGGCCGGGCGGTCAGGTGCTCGCGCGGTGGCTGCTCGACCATCCGGGCGTCGTGGCCGGCCGGGACGTCATCGACATCGGTTGTGCGTCGGGACTCGTCGGCATCGCGGCGGCGTTGGCCGGTGCCCGCTCGATCGTCTGCATCGACGTCGATCCGGTGGCCATCGCCGCCGTCACCGCCAACGCGGCGATCAACGGTGTCGTCGTGCAGACGCGGTGCGCCGACGTGCTCGACGAGCTGCCGTCGGCCGAGCAGGCCGACGGCAGCGTCGTCGTGGCGGGTGACCTGTTCTACGAGCGGGCGTTGGCCGAACGGTCCACCGCGTGGCTGCGACGGCAGGCCGCAGCGGGTGCGATCGCGATCGCGGGGGACGCCGACCGCAGCTACGCGCCCACCGAACGGGTCGTCACACTCGCCGCGTTCGATGTCGACACCCATGCCGGTATCGAACGCTCGCCGCGCGTCCATGTACGGGTCATCGACATCCGGCCCTGACTCAGGCCGCCGCGTCGAGCTCCGCGATCGTCTCGGCGTCGAGGGACACCCCGGCCGCCGCCTGGTTCTCCTCGAGGTGCTCGACCGACCCGGTGCCCGGGATCGGGAGCATCACCGGCGAGCGCTGGAGCAGCCAGGCCAGCGCGACCTGCGAGTGCGTCACGCCGAGACGGTGTGCGGCCGCGTCGACGACACCGCCGGGGCGGGCCAGCTCGCCGGCCGACACCGGCGCCCACGGGATGAAGCCGATGCCGTGCTCGGTCGCAGTAGTCGAGGACGTCGGCGCACGTGCGGTCGATCAGGTTGTAGCGGTTCTGCACGGTCGCGACGGTGAAGTACTCCTGGGCGGCGATCGATCTCGTCGACCGAGACCTCGGACAGGCCGAGTGCCCGGACCTTTCCCTCGTCCTGCAGCTCCTTCAGCACACCGAACTGCTCGTCGCGGTCGACCTTGGGGTCGATGCGGTGGAGCTGGAACAGGTCGATGGCGTCGACCTTGAGCCGCCGGAGACTGAGTTCGGCCTGCTGACGGAGGTACTCCGGGCGCCCGACCGGGGCCCACACGTTCGGCCCGGAGCGGGTCAGCCCGGCCTTGGTCGCGATTGTCAGCGCCGTCCGGATAGGGGTACGCGGCCTCGGCGATGATCTCCTCGGAGACGTGGGGCCGTAGGAGTCGGCGGTGTCGATGAAGTCGACGCCCAGCTCGACGCGCACGTCGGACCACGCTGCGGGCGACCTCGCGGTCGGCCGGCTCGCCCCAGATCCCGGGGCCGGTGATCCGCATCGCGCCGAAGCCGAGGCGGTGAACCGTGCCCAGGCCGGTGATGTCGAAGGTGTCGGTGGTTGCGGTTGACGTCATGGGTGTGCGCAACTCCGATGGCGGGGGCGATTGTTCCGAGAGGCTGGGGCTGGAGCCGGGTCAGGCGCGCAGGTGGGCGCAGACCAGGGCGGCGACGGCGACCATGCCCGCGCGATTCGGGTGGAACGGGGCGCTGACGCCGCGGCCGAATCCGGTGACCCAGGGTTCGGCGGAGCCGAGGCCGTGATCGAGGCTGGCCGCGGGGACCGGCACGAGTTCCGCGTCGCCGGCTGCGGCCGCCGAGCCGAACGCGTCGGCCAGCCCGTCGGCGATGCCGCGGAGCCGCAGATCCTGCGGCCCGGTCAACGGGAGCCCGGTCGGCGCAGAGCCGAGGATGGTCAGGTAGGGCACGAGGAGGACGCGGGCGTCCGGGGCGCGCGTCCGCACGGCCTCGACGACCTGGACCAGCGCGGTCGACACGGCCCGTGCGTCGTCGCCGGACGGCAGCTCGTCCGCCGAGGGCGACAGTCGCCGCAGCAGCGGCTCGGGTAGCCACGTCAGGTGGTCCAGCAAGCGCTGCCGGTTGGTCGTGCCGGCGAGTGACCCGAGGTAGCCGACGTCGTTGCCGCCGACGGTGATGGTCACCAGGTCGGTGTCGGGTCCGACGGCGTCGAGCTGCGGAGGGACGTGCCGGCGCCAGCCGACGCGCTGCGCAGTGCGGAGCAGGTCGTCGGTGGTGGCCCCCGAGCAGGTCACGTCGACGAGGTCCAGGTCGAGCTCACGAGCGACGAGGTGGGCGTAGTTGGACCCGGAGCGGCCGGCCCGCTCGTCGAGGATCGGGTCGATGCCCGGACCGGCCGCGAACGAGCTGCCGAGCGCGACGTACCGGAGGGCCACGGCGCGGATTCTCGCACCCTTCGCCGGGCGGCCGCTCGGCCCGGAGGCGTCAGGCGACGTGCGGCCCAGCGCACCCTCCGCCTGACACGCCGCTCGCCCGACGGCGGTCAGACGAACCGTGCGGCCCAGCGCACCCTCCGCCTGACAAGCCGCCTCGGCCCGGGCGCCGGTCAGACGAACCGTGCGGCCCGGCGCACCCTCCGCCTGACAAGCCTCGCCGGGCGCCGGTCAGACGAACCGTGCGGCCCAGCGCACCCTCCGTCTGACAAGCCGGGGCTCGGAGGCGCGTTGGCCGAGAGTGCAGAAGGCCGCGGTTCTGGGCGCCGGGAACTGCGGTCTTCTGCACTTCGAGACTCGCCAGCCGGAACAGACCCTTCTCGGTTGCACGACCTGACCTTTATCAGCTTGTCAGTTGATCAACCGCACGGTAGATTACTCCGCATGGATCCCTACCCGCTCGTCGTGGACACGCGTTCCGCCTTCGCGGACGTGCTCGACGGCCTCGACGCACCGCAGTGGGACGAGCCGACCCTCGCGGACGGCTGGACGGTGCGCGAGATGGTCGCCCACATGACCATGCCGCTGCGCTTCTCGCCGGGCCGCTACATCGTCGAGCTCCTCCGGGCCGGCGGCAGCTTCGACCGGATGGCCGGGCGGGTCGCGCACCGTGACGGAGCCCGGCCGATCGGGCAGCTCGCCGCCGAGTACCGCGCGCTGATCGGGTCACGCTGGCGACCACCGCGGGCGGGCTTCGAGGCACCGCTCACCCACGACGTCGTCCACGGCCTCGACGTGTGCCGTCCGCTCGGCATCGACTGGCGCCCGTCGGCCGAAGCCACCGGCGCCGTCCTCACCCACCTCGCATCGCCGGCCAGCCTGAAGTACTTCCACCTCGACCTCGACGGCCTCGACCTCCGCGCTCCGGACGTCGGCTGGCACCACGGCGACGGCGCTGAGGTCGGCGGCGACGGCGTGGACCTCGTCCTCGCGCTCGCGACGCGGCCGGCCGGTGTCGAGCGGCTCGCCGGCCCGGGTGTCGCGCGCCTGGTCGACCTGGTGGGGGTGGCCCGATGACCGCGGCCGTCGACGACCTGACCGACGAGCAGCTCGACCTGACCTTCGCCGCCCTCGCCGATCCGACCCGCCGCGCGATGCTGGCCCGGCTGGCGACCTCGGACGCGACCGTCAACCAACTCGCCGAGCCGTTCGCGCTCTCGCTCCAGGCCGTGTCGAAGCACGTGAAGGTCCTCGAGCGGTGCGGTCTCATCTCGCGCGGCCGGCACCGCCAGACCCGCCCGTGCCACCTCGAACCGGCGAGGCTCGACGCCGCGACCGACTGGATCGAGCGCCACCGCCAGATCTGGACCGAGCGGTTCGACAAGCTCGACGAACACCTTCGCCGGATCCAGCAGCCCACCACCAACACCGACCAGGAGACTCACCATGCCTGACACCGACCTCGGCGAACTCGTCTTCACCCGTACCGTCGCCGCGCCTCGCGAGCTCGTCTTCCGCTGCATGATCACCCCCGAGCACCTCACCCACTTCTGGGGTCCGACCGGCATGAGCAGCCCGATCGAGGACATCGTCGTCGAGCCGCACCCCGGCGGGGTCTTCAAGACCGTGATGGTCAACGACGCCGACGGTGCCCGCTACCCCACGTACGGGGTGTTCACGGCCGTCGACGAACCGGAGACGATCGCCTGGGTCGAACCCGACAGCGGCATGACCTCGACGTCGACGTTCACCGACCTCGGGGACGGCCGGACCGAGATCCGGATCCACCAGACGAAGGTGCCGGCGATGTTCCGTACGCCGGAGAACCAGGCCGGCTTCATGACGTCGCTCGACCGTTTCGAGGCCTACGTCACCGGCCTCTGAGCGCGGCGCTCTCAGACCGGCCGGTCCCAGAAGCTCGTCACGGCTCCGACCACCGCGTCCGGCGCCTCGAGCGCGGGGAGCGCCCGGCCGCCGTGGAGGGTGACGAGCGTGGCGTTGCGCATGTGCCCGACCTCGTCGGCGGCTTCGTCCGGCGTCCACTCGCCTCGATCGTCAGTGGCGATGAACAGCGTCGGAGCCGTGATCGAGCGCGCTTCGTCGTGCAGGTCGGGCCGGTCGAGGACGAACGACCGCATCGCATGCGCCAGGCCGGCCCGATCGGCCGCACGGAACGCCGACGCGACGGTCTCGACCGCGGCCGGGTCGCTGGCTCGGGTCGAGTCCGACAGCAGGGACTCGAGCAGTGCGCCCGTCACCGGCGGGATGGGTCCGAGGAGCCGGTAGACCGGCTTCAGGGCCAGCACCTTCGCCCGCACCGCGCCGGTGAGGTGATGAGTCGGCGAACCGATGGCGATCAGGCTCCGGACCCGCCCGGGAGCTCGAGCTGCCAGCGCGATACCGACATGACCACCCCACGCATTGCCGAGCCAGTCGACGGCGTCGAGCCCGAGGGCATCGAGGATCTCGAGCGCGACGTCGGCGCACTCGGCGATGGTGCTGCGCCGGCGAAGGGGATCGCTCCGTCCCGACGACGGCCCGTCGACGAGCACGAGCGTCCGGCGTTCCGCGAGGGCGGGCACGACGCGCTCCCAGGTCCGTGAGTCCACGAACATGCTGTGCCAGAGCAGAGCCGGCGCCCCCGATCCGCGGATCTCGACGTTCAGCACGCCCAGGCGCGTGTCGACGGTTCTGGTTCCTTCGGTCAGGCCGGTGGTCACGGTGGGTCTCCTCGGTCGCGCGGCTCGTCGAGCTGTCGATGCTGGCGAACCGAAGAGGCAATTGACAAGTCTTTAAGTACAGTGAAAGAACTGTTCGGGTCGAATGCCCGAAAAGTCCTTAGGATGAGCCCGTGCCCAGGCCCTATACGTCGCCCGTGCGGGCCGCGCAGGCGCGTCGCACGCGGGCCGACGTCGTGGGCGCCGCGCACGAGCTTTTCGTCACCCAGGGTTGGGTCGGCACGACGATGGCGGGGGTGGCCGAGCGCGCCGGGGTGGCACGGCAGACCGTCTACCTGATGTTCGAGAGCAAGCACGCCCTCCTCGACACGTGCATCGACCAGCGCATCGCCGGTGACGACCGACCGGTCCCGGTGCGCGAGCGTGCCGAGTACCTCGCGATGGGGTCGGGACCACCGGAGCAGCGTGTCGCGGCCGGAGCCGCATGGCTCGCCGGCGCGCACGAACGCTCGGCGACGATCCAGCGCGTGCTCGACCAGGCCGCCGTCACCGATCTGGCCGCCGCGGCCCGACTCCGCGAGCGTGAGCAGTTGCGCTGGCAGGAGGTGCGGTTCGCCGTCGATCTCGTCCTCGGCCGGGAGGCCCCGGCGGAGGTCGTCGACGTCGTGTGGACCCTGGCCTCACGAGACGTCTGGCTCAAGCTGGTCGAGGAGAAGGGCTGGACGTCGGCCGGCTGGCAACGATGGTTCGTCGGCGCGATGCGAGCCGCGATCAGCACGGTCGACGAGTCCGCCGGAGCCGAGTCCGCCGGCTCCGAACCGAGCGTGCCATCGCCGAGGGAGCCCGGGAACGGGCACACTGACGGACGTGGCCGAGGCTGAGCCGAACGGCGGTGGGGCAGTGGAGCCGATCGGGCTGTCCGACGCCGCCGAGGTGTTCGTCCGGGGCTTCGCCCACGTGCGGTCGATGACGTATCCGTACGTCGCGAGCCGGGTGGACGACATCTGGCTGGTCCGTGACGATCCCGACCGGATCAAGGCGCGGGGCGCCGAGGCGGTCGCGATCTGCCCGACGCCCGACGAGGTCGCGGCGCGCATGCACGCCGTGTGGCCGCCGGCCCGACGGTGGTCGCTGTGCTTCCTCGACCCCGAGGATCCGGTCCGGCCTCGGGAAGGGCCGCCGGCACCGGCGGCATTCAGAGCGGCCGGGTACCGGCGGCGGGCGATCGAGCCGTTCTTCGTCGCCGACCCGCGAACCGCGCCGCGACGGGACGGCCCGGTCGTCCGCGTCGACACTGCGGAACTGGCCGAACGAGCCCGCCTCGCCAACCGCGGCCGCCGGCAACTCCTGCCCGCCGACCTCGACGATGTGGAAGCGGCGAGAACCCGGCTGTACGTGGCCCTCGACGGCCGGGACGTGGTCGGCTTCGTCAGTGCGATCGAGGTCCGCGACCTCGGCTCGTACGTCGCCAACCTGTGGGTCGACCGGGGGTCACGCCGTCGCGGTCTGGGTGGGGCGCTGATGTCGGCGGTGCTGGCCGACGACGCGCGTCTCGGAATCCCCGCCAGCGTGCTCACCGCGTCGCACGACGGCTCGAAGCTCTACCCGCAGCTCGGCTATCGGCAGATCGCGACGCTGCACATGCTGTCGCCGCCCTGACGCACGACAGCACGCAGAGTCCCGCTCAAAGGCGGGACTCTGCGTGCTGGGTCGAGCTCTGTCTGTGGTGCGAGCCGTCAGGCCTCGACGACCTCGAGGGTCACCGTGGCGCTGACCTCGGGGTGCACGCGGATCGTCACCGTGTGCGTGCCGAGGCTCTTGACCGGCTGACCGACCTCGATACGGCGCTTGTCGACCACCGGCCCACCGGCGGCCTTGACGGCGTCGGCGATCTCGCTGACCGACACCGCACCGAACAGGCGTCCACCGGTACCGGCGCGCGCGGCGACGGTCACGTGGAGGTTCTCGACCCGGTGCTTGAGCTGGATGGCGTCGTCCTGGTCGTGGATGGCGTGCAGTTCGCGCGCCTTGCGAATGGTCGCGATCTGCTTCTCGCCACCCTTCGTCCACTTGAGGCCGAGGCCGCGGGGGACGAGGTAGTTGCGGCCGTAGCCGTCCTTGACCTCGACCACGTCGCCGGGGGCGCCGAGGCCGGACACTTCATGCGTGAGGATGAGCTTCATCGTCGTCTCCTATGCCTGCCGGGCTCAACGAGCCGTGCTCGTGTACGGCAGCATGGCCACCTCACGAGCGTTCTTGACGGCGGTGGCGATGTCGCGCTGGTGCTGGGTGCAGTTGCCCGTCACACGACGAGCGCGGATCTTGCCGCGGTCGGAGATGAACTTGCGCAGCAGCGCGGTGTCCTTGTAGTCGATGTGCGCGGTCTTCTCGCGGCAGAACTGGCAAACCTTCTTCTTCGGCTTGCGCACGGGGGGCTTGGGCATTGCGTGAACTCCAATGAGTCAGGTGCTGGAACGACCCGTTCGGCGGCCGCGGTCGTGACGCGGGCCCGCCGGGGGCCGGGGAAAGCGCTGGTGGCGCTGGCTGAGGGGCGGGCCTAGAACGGAGGCTCGTCGTTGGACGCGCCGGTGCTCCAGGCGTCGTCGCCGGCGGGCCGGCTTCCGGAGGCCGCGGCAGGCGCGCTGCCCGAGGCTGGACGGGCACCGCCGCCGGCGGGAGACGACCACGGGTCGTTGCCACCGCCGCCGCCGCTGTTGCCGCCGCCGCCGTCGCCGAATCCGCCGCCACCACGCGAGGCCTTGGTGACCTTGGCGGTCGCGCTGCGAAGGCTCGGACCGACCTCGTCGACGTCGATCTCGAACACCGTGCGGCGCTCGCCCTCGCGGGTCTCGTACGAGCGCGACTTCAGCCGGCCGGTCACGATGACCCGCATGCCGCGCTGGAGCGACTCGGCGACGTTCTCAGCAGCCTGCCGCCAGACGTTCGCGGTGAGGAACAGCGTGTCGCCGTCCTTCCACTCGTTCGCCTGACGGTCGAAGGTGCGTGGCGTGGACGCGAGCCGGAAGTTCGCGACCGCAGCACCCGACGGGGTGAAGCGGAGCTCCGGGTCGTCGACCAGGTTGCCGACCAGGGTGATGACGGTCTCGCCTGCCATGGCCGCCGTCCCTCAGTGGAGCTCGGGGCGCAGGACCTTGGTCCGCAGCACCGACTCGTTGAGGTTGAGCTGACGGTCCAACTCGGCGACCGAGTCGGGGGTGCAGGTGATGTCGATCACCGCGTAGATCCCGTCGGACCGCTTCTTGATCTCGTAGGCGAGCTTGCGCCGGCCCCAGATGTCGACCTTGCTGACCTGGCCGCCGTCCTGGCGGACGAGGTTCAGGTACTGGTCGAGCGACGGGGCGACGGTGCGCTCTTCGAGGTCGGGATCGAGAATGAGCATGAGCTCGTAATGACGCATGTGGGAGCCACCTCCTCTGGACTCAGGCGGCCGTGGACTCTCCACGGCAGGAGGGCTGTGCGTCGGCCTGGGTCAGGGCGCCGGGTATGGACCGGGCGCGCACGACATCAGGCGCGAGGGCTCACCTTACCGGCCGGGCCGACAGCGTGCGAAATCGCCGCAGTCAGGACGTGGAGGACGCGAGCTCACGCTGGTCGCCGTTGCCCGTAGGCAGGGCGGCGGCACTACCGGCCAGCTTCGAGGCCTTCGCCCGGCCGGACTCGCCGATCCGCCGGCCGATCGCCTGGATCCGCTCGGCGGGCGACTGGATGTCGGCCACGCCCGGCCCGACGCCGTACTTCGCGACCGACCGTCGCAGCAGGTGGAGGCCCTCCATGCCGGGCATGAGGTCCATCTTCGCGTCGATCCGCTCGATGTGGACCGCACCCGCCTCGCCGCCCATGAGGTACTCGAGTACGAACGCGGTCTCGCCGCTTGGGCTCGATGGTCGACCCGACCGGACCCCAGAAGTTCTTCATCGCCCACCGGGTCAGCTTGCTGCGCGCGCCGACGAACGCGCCAGCCGGTCGCGGGCCTGCGAGGCGTAGAACGCCAGGTGCCGCGACTCCTGCTTCTGCACGCGGCGCAACAGCTTCGTCAGTTCGGGTGGTCCTCGCGGTCGACCATCCGAGCGTAGGCGGAGTGCGCCGACCACTCGTTGATCGCGCCCCACGACATGTGCACGGCCACGAAGTCGTCGCCGATCACGTTGGCCAGGACGGCCTGGTTGATCGGGGAGAGCCGGTCGCGCAGGCCCTGGGCGAGCCGGACGTTGCGGATGTGCCCGTAGTCGGCCGGGATGCCGTGCACCCGCAGGACCTGGTCGAGCGCCTCGCCGTGCCAGAACTCCTCGTAGGCCCAGTGCGTCAGGAACGCGGTGACCTCGGGGTCCTTGTGCGAAGGAGTGACGAGCAGGTCTCGCAGGTAGCAGATCGTGTGACTCTCGACGTCGGACATGTAACGGAGGGTGCGTAACGCGTCCGAGCTCAAGCGGTCGCGTCGACGAAGGCGTCGTAGTCGACGTCGTCGACCTTCACGCGTTGCGAGCTCTCGGCATAGGCCTTGATGTCGAATGCCACGTTCGTCAGTATCCCGTCAATCGGTGAAATCGCCACTTCGGGGATGATTCGCGACGGCAACGCCGGCGGATCGGGCGGGGCGCTTACGGGGCGATGACGCTGTCGGTGCGAGAGCCTAGGGTCGTCGGCATGTCTGCACCGAACTCTGCCAGCCCGACGCCGATCGGCGCACACGTCGACTCGACCGATCCGATCGCGGCCGCCGCCGAGGTGGGCGCGGAGATCGCCCAGTTCTTCATCGGCGATCCCCAGGGCTGGAAGACACCGAAGCTCGCCTACGCCGCGGGGGCGCAGGCCCTGGTGGACGACGCGGCCGCCGCCGGCGTGGGTCTGTACGTGCACTCGCCCTACGTGATCAACGTGGCGACGTCGAACAACCGCATCCGCATCCCCAGCCGGAAGATCCTGCAGCAGCAGGCCACCGCGGCCGCGGAGATCGGCGCGCTCGGCCTCATCGTGCACGGCGGTCACGTCAACGCGACCGACGACGTCGCGATCGGTTTCGACAACTGGCGCAAGGCGATCGAGCGGCTCGAGTCCGACGTGCCCGTGCTCATCGAGAACACCGCCGGGGGCACGCACGCGATGGCCCGTCATCTCGATCGCATCGCCCGGCTCTGGGACGCCGCCGCCGGAGCCAACCCCGATGTCGTGGTCGGTTTCTGCCTCGACACCTGCCATGCCCACGCCGCCGGCGAGGAACTCTCGACCGTCGTCGACCGCATCCTCGCCGTCACGGGCCGGATCGACCTCGTGCACTGCAACGACTCCCGCGACACGTTCGACTCCGGGGCCGATCGGCACGCGAACATCGGCGACGGTCACATCTCGCCGGACGACCTCGTGGCCGTGGTCGAGGCGGCCGGCGCACCCGCGCTCGTCGAGACGCCCGCCGAGGGCATCGCCGCCGACATCGCGTTCCTCAAGAAGTCGCTCCGCGGTTGACCGCCCGGCCCGGCCGGTACCCTCGCGTCCGTGACCGCGACCCCCCCGATCCGGATCGTCCGGCCCATCACGGCCGCCGCCCACGCGGACTACATCGCCGAGGGGCACGCCGCATCGTTCCTCCAGACGCCGGGCTGGGGACGCGTCAAGACCGGCTGGCAACACGAATCGATCGGCTGGTTCGCGCACTCCGACACCGGCGACATCGGCGGCCGCCTGCTCGGGGCGGCGCTGGTGCTCTACCGCGCGATCCCCCGCACCAACCGGGTCTTCGCGTACCTGCCGGAAGGCCCGGCCATCGACTGGACGGCCGCGGCCGACGGCTCCGAGGCGCGCGGCCTCAGCGCCTGGCTCGACCCGATGATCGAGTACCTGCGCGAGCGGCAGGCGTTCCTCATCCGGATGGGTCCGCCCGTGGTCACCCGCAGCTGGACGGCCCCGACGCTCAAGTCGGCCCTGGCCGACCCTGCGGTGACGACGCTCGAGCAGCTCCCCGAGGACTCCCGCTCGACCATCGGGTCCTCGGTCGTCGTCCAGCTCGTGGCCGCCGGCTGGGCGCCGCCCCCGACCGATACCGGTTTCGCCGGCGGCCAGCCCCGGTACGTCTTCCGGCTCCCGCTGGCCGGCCGCACCGAGGCCGACGTCCTGGCCGGGATGAACCAGTTGTGGCGCCGGAACATCCGCAAGGCGGAGAAGGCCGGCGTCGAGGTCACCGTCGGCACCCCGGCGGACCTGCCCGAGTTCCACCGGATCTATCTCGAGACCACGGCACGCGACGGCTTCAGTCCGCGCGCGCTGAGCTACTTCCAGACGATGCTCCGGGAACTGTCCGCCGACGACCCCGACCGCATCCGGCTGTACCTCGCGAGGCACGACGGCGACCTCGTGGCGGCGACGCTCGCGGTGCGGGTCAACGCGCACAGCTGGTACTCCTACGGCGCGTCGACCACGGCGAAGCGCGACATCCGCGGCAGCAATGCCGTGCAGTGGCGGATGATCCGGGACGCCATGTCAGCAGGCTGTGACGTCTACGACCTGCGCGGCATCACGCCGACCCTCGACGAGGACGACCCGCACGCCGGGCTGATCCGGTTCAAGGTCGGCACTGGCGGGGAGGCCGTCGAGTACGCGGGGGAATGGGACCTCCCGCTGAATCGCCTGCTCGCGGGCGCCTTCACGCGGTACATGCGCCGGCGGTCCGGCTCATGAGCCTCGACCTCCACGTCGACCGGGCGGCCTGGCGACGTGGGCTCGCATCGACGGTCGCCTCGACACCGGGGCTCGTGCCGGTGATCAAGGGCAACGGCTACGGCTTCGGGAACCAGGTGCTCCTCGACGAGGCCGCTCTGCTCGGTGCCGGGACCGTCGCCGTCGGAACGCCCGCGGACCTGGCCGCGCTGGACCCGCGCGCCTACCCGGGCGAGGTGCTCGTGCTGGTGCCGTGGTGCGCCGACCAGCCGCCGGTGCCGGCCGCCTGGTCCGGGCGTGTGGTCCAGACGGTCGGGCATGTCGAGGACCTGGCCGGTCTCGCCGGTCAGCCCGTGGTGGTCGAGCTGATGACGTCGATGCGCCGTCACGGCATCGGCCCGGCGGAGATCTCGAGGCTGGCGGCCGCACTCGCCGGCGGGACCGGACCCGACGTGCGTGGTTTCGGCCTTCACCTCCCACTTCCCGGCTTCGGGGGCGGGCCCACCGAGGTCGACACCGCGCTCGACGCCTTGGGCGCCGCGGGGATCGAGGTCGGCACCCTGTTCGGCTCGCACCTGAGCCCGGCCGCGCTCACGGACCTGGCCGGACGTCATCCCGGCGTCACCCTCCGGCCGCGCATCGGGACGTCACTCTGGCTGGGCGACCGATCGGTGCGCCGGGCCACAGCGACCGTGCTCGACGTGCGCGCGATCGGACGTGGTGACCGGTACGGCTACCGGGGACGCCGAGCCCTGTCGGCCGGTCACCTCGTCGTCGTGTCCGGTGGCACCGCCCACGGGATCGCGACCGAGCCGCCGGGCCACACCGGGACATTGCGCCGACGGCTGACCTCCCTCGCGTCCGGCGGCCTGGAGGCGGCCGGGTTCGCCCCGTCTCCGTTCACCATCACCGGCTCCCGGCGATGGTTCGCCGAACCGCCGCACATGCAGGTCAGCATGCTGATGCTGCCGGCGAAGGCCGCCGTCCCGGACGTCGGCGACGAGGTGGCCGTCAACGTCGGGATGACGCTGACGAGGTTCGATCGCACCGTCTGGGAGTGACCCGGGCTCGGTCGTCCCAGGCTCAGATCGCGTCCCGATACGGCGTCATGTCCATGCCGGGATAGCGACCTGCGACGCCGTCGAGGGTGAGGTCGTCCCAGTACGGGTCGCCGACTCGCGGGAACCCGACGAGTTCGCGCTCCCGGGGAGTGGCCCCTTCGAGGAACCGGTCCATCTCCGGCCGGCCGCCCTCGTGCTGGAAGGTGACCTGACCCGACCACGGGGCGTCGATGCGCTTCAAGCCGATGTTCTGGGCGAATCGCAGTCCCTGCATGGCCCGGAGCGCCGACCCGCGATGGAACGTGTTCATCGAGTAGATCACCGCCGAGCCCGCAGGTACCACGACCGGCACCTCCTGCTCGTATACCTCGGGGTACGCCCGGCGGCTCAGCGTGCGCGGGGTGAGTGGGAAGTCCCGGGTGACGTCCTGGGAGACGACGTAGGTCGGGCTGAGATCGACCGTGACGTCCGTGTAGTAGACGATCATGGGCAGATCCACGATGTCGCTGTCCGGCCGGGGCACGACCAGCGTGTTGTTGCCGTAGTCGCGGTGGAGGTCCTGCTCGAAGTCTCGGGTGCCGGCGTACTTCCCGCCCAACTGTCCGTGGCTCAGCATGAGCCGGTCGGTTCCCATCACGCGTTCGGCGAAGGCGATGTAGTCCGGGTGGATGGTGGAGGCGTTGAGCGCACTCCCGTCGTAGGGGAACTCCGCGCCCTGGCCCGGAGCGTGCACCGGGCTGCCGGCCGTGTGCTGGAACCAGCGCGGCCGCGCCACGTACTCCGCCCAGGTCGGGAAGTACCGGTTGATGTCCTCGAGGGCGGCGCTCGCCTCGTCGTCGGTCAGGAGTGCGACGACGACGTACCCGTGTCGTCGCCAGTGCTCGTAGTCGTCCTCGGTGATCCGCGGCACGGTGCTGCCTCTCGATGCTCGTCGGTGTCGTGGCTGCCGTCGATTCATGCTCGCAGCCGCGGTCGGGGCGCGGCAGCGGAGGCATCGCAGGCGACATCATCCGGCCAGGGTGTGGCGGTCAGGCGAGGCGGACTGTCAGCCGGCGCAGGAAGAACTGGACGATGTGCCCGATGGCGAGTGCGTAGACCAGCGTGCCGACACCGACGCTGCCGCCCAGGGTCCAGCCGATCCCGAGCACGGCCACCTCGATCGACGTGCGCACCAGCCGGATGCTCCAGCCCGTCCGCGAGACGATGCCGGTCATCAGCCCGTCGCGCGGCCCCGGTCCGAACTGGCTCCCGATGTACAAGCCGCCGGCGAGGCCGTTGAGCAGGACAGCGCCGACGAGCATCGCGGACCGGCCTGCCAGCCCGTGCGGGGTGTGCATGACGGCAAGGCCGAAGTCGGCGGCCGGCCCCACCAGCAAGGCGTTGGCGATCGTGCCCGCACCCGGCCGCTGCCGGAGCGGGATCCACAGCAGCAGCACCACGACGCCGACCACGACGGTCACCGCCCCGAAACTGATCGGCAGGTAGCGGTTGAGTCCCTGGTGCAGGACGTCCCACGGGTCCAGCCCGAGCCGGGCCCGTATGAGCATCGCCAGCGACCAGCCGTAGAGGAACAACCCGATCGCGAGTTGCGGCACGCGCCGCCCCAGCTTTCCGGCCCGCAGCTGCGCGAGGGGCCCGATGTCATCAAGGCCACGCGGTGTCGCCGACGCGGTGGTCACCGGCCCACTCTCCCGCGCCGGACCCGATGACGACCGGCTCGGTCGGTGGGTGGACGGTCCCAGCGCTTGGGTGCGGCTACACGTCCAGCAGGTAGCGCGCGGCCGGGGACAGCGCGTCGTAGACCACCTTGCGGACGTACGCGCGTTGGTCGAGTTGCTGGGGCTCGTCCCGGCGGCAGAACGACATCGTCATCCCCCGACGCCGTTGCCCGGTGCGATTGAGCGTCCCGCCGTGCCAGAGGTGGGAGTTGAAGACGACGACGGACCCGGCCGGCGCGGTGAGGTGGATCTGCTCGGGGTGGTCGTCGAGCACGTCGGCCATCTCATCGGCGGGCACGCGGCCGGAGAGGTGCCGGCCCGGCACCGCGCGGGTCGCCCCGTTCTCCGCGGTGAAGTCGTCGAGACACCACATCGAGTTCAGGATGTGGAAGTCGCCGGGCTCGACCGGGCCGGCCCAGTCGGGATGCAGGCCCTGATGTCCCTGCCCGGGCAGGGAGGCGCGGTAGTTCAGCGAGTTGACCCGGAATTCCTCCCCGAGCACGAGCCGCGCGCAGGCGAGCACGGTCGGGTCGGTGTAGCAGCGGGTGAAGATCTCGCCCTTGTTCAGCAGGTCGGCGAGGGCGGCGACCCCGCCACCCTGCGGCGTCTCGTGGCCCGCGGTCGCCCCCTCGGCCTCGAGCAGCTCGTCGGTCCGGGCTCGAAAGGCCTCGAGCAGCTCGTCGCCCATGTGTCCGGGCAGGATCAGATACCCGAAGGCCCGGAGGAACTCCTGCTGGTCGGGTGCCAGCGTCTCGTCGGTGACGCCGAGCGCGGCAATCGCCTCGACCGTGCTGGTGATCTCACCGCTGCCGGGAGCACCAGCGGCGGCCGTGGTGGTGGGAAGGGAGGCCATGACGCCCAGTCCAGCGCTGAGTCCGCACGACCGGCAATGCAGCAGTCACCCCGATGGATGCACAGAACGCCGAGTCCCGTACCGCGGGCCGGGCAGAACCCTTGCGCGCCGACCTCGTTGAGCCTTCGCTCGCCAGCACCCGGCGGCTTCAGCCCGGCCCGCGGTACGGCTGACCGGGTGCGGCCAGCCCGACCGAGCCGAGCCCGACTCTGCAGCCGTAGCGTCGGTGCATGGGATTGCACGGAACGCCGAGCCCGACGCACCTGGCCACCGGGGCCTGGACGGCCCAGCAGGGCCGGCACGCACCGCCGCACCGGCATGCGGCGTGGAAGGTCACCTATTACCGGAGCGGGCGGATCGCCTCGACGGTGGACGGCGTCCGTCACGAGGTCCGGGCCGGGACCGTTCTGGTGCTGCGGCCCGACCAGGCCCACGAGGAGATCGCCCACACCGCCTACTCGAACTACTACACGCTCCTGGAGGCTCCACCCGACCAACCGTGGCCGGCACGCTGCGACGGCGACGACGCGCACGAGGTCGGCCGGATCTGCGCGGCGCTCCTGCGTGAGGGCTCCTCACCCGACCCGAACAGCAGTGCGATGACCGCCGCCCTGACCACCGAGCTCGACGTCATCCTCCGCCGGCACGACCCGCGGGTGGCCCCGAGCACCGCCGAGCGGACGGTCCGGGCCGCCGAACGCGTGGTCGAGGAGACCTACTCCGACCCGCTGACCGTGGTCGCTTTGGCGTCCGCGGTCGGCGTGTCCCCCTCGACCCTGCGCGCGCACTTCGCCGAGGTGGTCGGCGTCGCGCCGTTGACCTTCGTGCGCCGGGTACGGGTGCGACACGCGATCGGGCTGCTGCGCGGGAGTGATCTGCCGCTCGCGTCCATCGCGGCGCGGTGCGGGTTCGACTCGGCCAGCCACCTCTCCCGCCATGTGAAGGCGGCCACCGGCGGGCCACCGGGACAGGTCCGGCTCAACCGGCCCAGCGATAGGTGAGGAACGCCGACGCCCAGATGCCGAGCAGGGGAAGAGACACCGCGAGGTAGCCGTACAGGACCCAGCGACGACGCGCGGCCCACGCTCCGAGCATCATCCACATCGGCCACCAGAGCAGCGCCGTCCGCGGCACCGAGAAGAACCAGTACGACGTCGACAGGCTCACGACCTGCAGCCCGACCCAGGTCGCCTCGCCCCAGCGCCGGTGTACGAGCAGCGCGACGGTGGCGATCAGCCCGATGACGACGGCGACGATCTCCGCCGCGAACATCCAGGCGTACTCGTCGATCGTGCCCTGCGTGGTCTCGGCCCCGAACCCCATCGCGCCGCCGACCGCTTGCCAGGTGTGCTCCAGCGCGGTCCACGGCGGGGTGAACTGCCGGTACCACCCCACCTCCTGGGCGTGGTACCAGCTGAGCCAGTCGCCCGTGTGCGCATGCAGGTAGGCCATGTAGGCACCGAGCGGGACCAGCGGGATGAGGAACAGCGGGAGCCGGATCGCGATCTCGCGGGGACGGCGCCAGTCCCGCGTGGTGAGGAACTGGACCCCGAGCGCAGCCACGAGGAACAGCGCCGACACCCGGAACAGGCACGCGCCGGCGGCGAGCAGGCAGGCCACCAGCCACCGGTCCTTGCGAGCGGCGAGCCAGGCCGGGATCGCGAACGCGAGGAACGGCGCCTCGGTGTAGGGGGCCGTGAGGAAGAACGCCACCGGCGCCGCGAGCCAGACCACCGCGCTCAGTCGGGCCGCCGCGCGCCCGTACTCGAGCTCGGCCAGCCGAGCCAGGGCCACGACGGCGACCGCCGTCGCGATCGCCGAGACGATCAGTCCGGTCACCACAGTGGGGATGCCGACATCGAGACCGCCGCGCATCAGCAGTGGGAGCCCCGGGAAGAACGCCTCCACCGGCGCGCGCCACGGTGCGAAGTAGCCGTGGACGGCGATCTGGTCGAAGTGGGCGAAGTCCCAGGTCTGCCACCGCTCCAGCCGACCGTTCGTCCCGGTGTCGCCGGCGAACAGATGCGGGCCGGAGAACGCGATCACCAGCAGGGAGAGCTTGCTCAGCAGCCAGAACCCCAGGACCTCCCGATCGAGCGCGCGCAGGTACCACCACGGATGGGCCGGCGCGTGGGGCGCGCCCGGCGGGGCCTCGGCTTCAGCCACCGGGCACCGTCGCGGCCCGGCGCCAGCGTCGCCAGCGGGCGTCCGGCGCGCCGTCGAACTCGCCACCTGCCGGATCGTCGACGGCGAGACCGGTGCTGCCGGTGCCGTCGTCGCCGCTGCGGACCGGGTCGCGATCGGGCGCGAACATGTCCCGGACGATCATCGCGGCGAACCAGAGCGTCGCGGCCACCCGCAGGAGAATCGCCCACCAGTACAGGCGTCCGATCTCCTGGTTCGCGTACAGCCCGGCCAGGTACATCCACACCATCAACCAGTAGAAGACCTCGAAGGCCTGCCAGATCAGGACGTCGCGGACCTTCGGGTGGGCGAGGATCGCGAGCGGCAGCAGCCAGAGCACGTACTGCGGTGAGTAGACCTTGTTGACCAGACAGAAACGCCGCCACCGTCAGGAACGCCAGTTGTGGCACCCGGGGGCGGCGCGGCGCGAGCAGGGCCAGCACGGCGATCAGCACGCACGCCAGCGCGAACAGCGCCAGCGACAGTTGGTTGACGTCCTTGATCTCGCGGCCCGCCAGCAGGAACACGAACCAGGGCGACCCGAAGTCTGCGCCACGGCCCTCGTTGTTGTAGTCGAAGAAGTGCCGCCAGCCGTCGTAGGCGCCGATCATGACCGGCAGGTTCACGGCCAGCCAGGCCAGCCCGCCGGCCACCACCAGCTTCAGCCAGCCGGCGAACCGGCCCGTGCGCACGGCGAGGACGAGCATCGGCCCGGCCAGCACGATCGGGTAGAACTTCGTGGCGGCCCCGAGCCCGAGCAGCACGCCGGCCAGCCACGGCCGCCGCCGCGCCCACATGACCATCGACGCGCCGGTGAGCGCGACGGCGACGAGGTCCCAGTTGATCGTGGCCGTCAGCACCAACGCGGGCGCTCCGGCGAAGAGGAGGGCGTCCCACCGTCGGCGTCCGGACAGCGCGAGTACCGACCAGCCGACGACGAGCGCCATCAGGAACAGCAGGACCACGTTGACGTCGAAGTACATGAGCGAGTGCTGGACGAGGCCGCCGCCGCCGAGATGACGGGCCAGGAACGCGGTGACGTACATGACGCCGCCGGTGAGCACCGGGTACTCGAGGACGTCGTAGTTGCCGGTGTCGAAGTAGGGGATGTTGCCCTGGGCGAGGCCGCGCTCGCGGTAGAGGATCGCGATGTCGGAGTAACAGGTGTGGTTGAACAGGTACTCGCTGTTGTCGCGGCTCCACCCCATGTCGTAACAGCCCGACTTCTGCCAGAGCCCGATCAGGGTGCCGATCGTGGTCACCACGACCATGGCGATCATCGGCGCGCGGGGGTTCGTGCCCGTCCGCGCGAACCATCCGAGCGGGCCCCCGAGCCAGCCCGTGAGCGACCCGACGAGCCGGTCGTAGCGTGACGGCGCCGCCGTCGCGACCGGGTGCTCGGAGGGCATCACGCCGCTATGGTGCCAGCCCTCAGCCGGTACCTGCGGCCGCCTCGGCCGCCGTCCGGCGTGGCGTCGCGGTCGCGCGCGGCGAGGTGGTCTGGGTGGGACGGGTCGTCACCGACGGTTCGGGGGTCTGCGTCGGCTCCGCCGTCTTGCTCGGTTCGGGCGTCTTGGTCGGTTCGGGCGTCTGTCGTCGGCGTGGCCGTCGGTGTCGGCGTGACGCTCGGGCTGGGGGTCGTGCTCGGTGTCGACGTCGCACTCGGCCGCGCAGTGGCCGTCGAGGTCGGCCGTCCACCCGTCCACACCGGATCGTCGAAGTCCTTGACCGGCTTCCCGACGAGGGCGAGCTTCATGAAGTCCGTCCACATGCGGGTCGGCACCGCGCCGCCGAAGAAGGTGGACATGCCGGCGACGTTGTCGAGCGACTCGCGCTTGCCCTTCGCGTCCACCCGGTAGAAGCCGACCGACGTGGACAACTGGGGGGTGTAGCCGACGAACCAGGCCGTCAGGTCCTCGTGGGTGCCGGTCTTGCCGGCCGCCGGGCGGTTGAGCGCCAGCGCGGCCGTCCCGGTGCCTCGGTTCACGACCTGCTCGAGCGCGTAGGTGACATCGCGGGTGACGTCGACGTCGATGGTCTGCTTGGTCTCCGGATCGACCGCGAGCCGGGTCTTGCCCGCCCGCGTCTTCACGATCGCGATCGTGTGGGACTCCGCCCGCTTCCCCTGCGCGGCGAACGTCGCGTAGGCGTTCGCCATCGTCAGCGGCGTCTCGGCCGCCACGCCGAGAGTGACCACCGGCACCGCTTCGAGGTTCTTCGGGTCCCGCGGTACCCCGGCGGCCACGGCGGCGTCGACGACCTTCTCCGGGCCGATCGTCTGCGTCATGTCGACGAAGGCGGTGTTGATGGACTGCTCGGTCGCGTAGAGCATGTTGACCGCCGGGCCGTAGTTCCGGTTGAACTCGTTCCGCACCTTCGAGCCGTCCGGGTAGTAGATGGTGTTGCCGGTGAAGGTCGCGCGCAGGCCGATGTCGTCCTTGAGCATCGCGGCGAGTGAGAACGCCTTGAACGACGAGCCCGGCTGGAACGCCGCCTGGGTCGCGTCGTTGAACGGCTGCTTCAGGTAGTCCTTGCCGCCGTAGATGGCCCGGACTGCGCCGGTTCCGGGCTCGACCGCAGCGAGGCCGACGTGGAGGCCCTTCGCGTCGTCGGTCGGCATGTTGTCCTTGACCGCCTTCTCCGCGGCCGTCTGCATCGTCGGGTCGAACGTGGTCGTGATCCGCAGACCGCCGGAATTGAGCTCCTGCTCGCTGATGCCGCGCTTGACGAGTTCCGCGCGCGCCGCGGCCAGGAGGTAGCCGCGGGTGCCCTGGTACTGCTCGTCCTGACTCTGCCGGGCGATCGCCGGCAGCTTTGCCGTCTGGGCCTTCTTCGGATCGAACTGGCCCGCGTCCGCCATCCCCTGCAGGACGTAGTGGTACCGGTTGGTCAGCCGGGCGACGTTGGTCTTCCCGCCGGCCGGGTCGTAGAGCGACGGGCCTTTGAGCATGCTCGCGAGCACGGCCCCCTGCTGCTTGGTCAGGTCCTTGGCCGAGACGTCGAAGTACGTCTGCGCTGCGGCCTCGATCCCGTACGCGCCCCGACCGAAGTACACGGTGTTGAGGTAGTTGGTGAGGATCTCCTGCTTGCTCAGCTGGCGCTGGACCTTCAACGTGATGAACAGCTCGCGGACCTTGCGCGACAACGTCTGGTCGTCGGTGAGGTAGTAGTTCTTGACGTACTGCTGGGTGATCGTCGAGGCACCCTGCGTGGGCTTGCCGCGGACGTCGCTCCACAGCGCCCGGACGATGCCGGTCGGGGAGACGCCGCGGTCGGTCCAGAAGTCGCGGTTCTCCGCCGCGATCACCGCGTTCTGCACGTTCGGGGAGATCTGCTCGAACGTCACCGAGGTGCGGTTACGGGCGGCGAACGTGCCCAGCTGGGTCTTGCCGTCGTCGTAGTAGACGATCGTCGCGTTGGCCGTGACCAGGTGGTTCGGGTCGGGCACCGGCGTGACCGCGTAGCCGATCACGAGCGCAGCGGCGCCGGCGACCACGATCAGCAGGATGCTGAAGACCGTCGCGAGAACGACCTTGCGCAGGCCGCTGCGCTTCTTCTTCCGCCGGCGCGCGGGCGACGGGGACGGCTGGGCTTCGGGCACGTGACGTGAACTCCTGAGGGGGCCTGGAAAGTGCCCGGGACTGGTGTGATCTGGACGGCAACGCCCGTCCAGGGTACGGCCGACACACCTCTTGTCCGGTCATGACAGCCGCACTGCCCGGTCGCTAGCGTCCAGCGCAAGCCGCTCCGAGCCCCACCTCACCTGCCACCGCACTGGAGAACCCATGAGCCTGAAGGTCGCCGTCGTCGGCGTCGGCAACTGCGCCGCGTCCCTGATCCAGGGGGTGCGGTTCTACCGCGACGCCGAGCCCGGCACGAAGGTCCCTGGCCTCATGCACGTGCAGTTCGGCGACTACCACGTGAGCGACATCGAGTTCGTCGCCGCGTTCGACGTGGACGCCAAGAAGGTCGGGCTCGACCTCGCCGACGCGATCGGTGAGAGCCAGAACAACACGATCAAGATCTGTGATGTGCCCAGCACCGGTGTGACCGTCTCGCGCGGGCACACCTACGACGGACTCGGGAAGTACTACCGCGAGACGATCGACGAGTCGCCGGTCGCGCCGGTGGACGTGGTCCGCGTCCTGCGCGAGACCGGCGCGGAGGTGCTGGTCGCCTACCTGCCGGTCGGATCCGAGGCGGCGGACCGGTTCTACGCCCAGTGCGCGATCGACGCCGGCGTCGCGTTCGTCAACGCACTGCCCGTGTTCATCGCCTCCGACCCCCTGTGGGCGGAGAAGTTCCGGGTGGCCGGACTGCCGATCGTCGGCGACGACATCAAGTCCCAGGTCGGCGCGACGATCACCCACCGCGTCCTGGCCAAACTGTTCGAGGACCGCGGGGTCGAACTCCAGCGCACGATGCAGCTCAACGTCGGCGGCAACATGGACTTCAAGAACATGCTCGAACGCGACCGGCTCGAGTCGAAGAAGATCAGCAAGACCCAGTCGGTCACCTCGCAGGTGGACCGCGACCTCGGCGCCGACAACGTCCACATCGGCCCGAGCGACTACGTGCCGTGGCTCGACGACCGTAAGTGGGCCTACGTGCGGCTGGAGGGCAAGGCGTTCGGCAACGTGCCGCTCAGCCTGGAGTACAAGCTCGAGGTCTGGGATTCGCCGAACTCGGCCGGCATCATCATCGACGCGGTGCGGGCGGCGAAGATCGCCCTCGACCGCGGTCAGGGCGGCCCGCTGCTGTCCGCGGCGAGTTACTTCATGAAGTCCCCGCCGGTGCAGTACGACGACTCGACGGCCCGCGAGGAGGTGGAGCGCTTCATCCGCGGGGAGATCTAGCCGTCACGGGATCGAGCCGTCGCTCCCGGCAGGCAGGCCCGAACGGCGGCCAGCTCGGCTTCGGTGAGGGCCGTCAGGTCGTCGCCGGACAGCACGCTGCCGCCGAGCTCGCGGATGTAGTCGGCGTGGAACGCGAGCTGTTCGGAGCTGAGCCGGTCGCCGGTGACGACGAGGCAGTCCGGATCGGCCGCCCACAGCCGCCCGTTCTGCCAGGCCCGTCGGCGACCGGCGGCAGCGACGAGCTCGACCGCCACGGGGGTGCGGGCGATGTCGTCGCTGATCCGCATGGCGTCGACGAGGCCGAGTGACGCCCAGTTCGGCGCGTTGCAGCCGAGGACGATCGACTCGTCGCCGACCGCCTGCCGGATGGCTCCCATCGCCGCGCGGTACGCCTCGATCCGGGTGGCGTTCGGGTCGTGCCGCCGGCCACCCGGCATGGCACCCCAGAAGTTGGCGTCGAGCTTGAAGTAGCGCACACCCCACTCGTGTCGCATCGTCGAGAACACCTCGCGGAGATGGTCCTGGACCCCGGGGTGGGTGCCGTCGAGGCAGTACCACGGACCGTTGCGCCAGCCGCCGAAGCTGACCCGGTCGGAGGCGAGCGGGTCGCCGCTGTCGTCGGCCACGAACCACTCCGGGTGCTCGGCCAGCACCGCCGATCCGGCCTCGGCGATGAACGGCGCGACCCAGATGGCGGGCTCGTGGCCGAGCGCCCGGATCCGCCGGCAGAGCCCGGCCGGATCGGGGACGTGGCGGCCGGGTTCGAGCCAGTCGCCCATCCGGGCCTGGTAGCCGTCGTCGATCTGGACGTAGGTGAGGTCGAGTCCGTGCGTGTCCGCGGCCTCGAGGTTGGCCACGATGTCGGCCTCCGTGACGTCCGGCCCGAAGCAGTACCACGAACACCAGCCGGTCAGCCGCTGCGCGGGGACGCGCGGCGGGTGGACGACGGCCAGCTCGGCCCCGAGCCGTTCGAAGAGCGCGTCCGGGTCGGCGCCGGTGAGGACGACCAGATCCTCGAGGTCCCAGCTCGCACCGGGAGCGAGCTCGAGACCGCCGCTGTCGAGGGCGAGTTCGAAGGACGTGGCGGAGAACCGCAGCTCCCCGGCGAACCGGCGGCTCGACGCGAACGCGATCAGGGTGCAGACGCCGTCGGCAGGTCCGACCAGGGCCAGGTCGTACACCGTGCGGAAGCCGTCCCGCTGCGCGAAGCGGTAGTGGGCGGCGTCGCCGTACCCACCCAGCAGCCGGAGTTCGGCGATCGTGCCCTCGTACTGCGAGAGCATCGTGAAGCCCTCGCCGTACAGCGGCGCGTCGGCCGGGAGGTCGTGCCCGCCGGCCGCGATCACGACCTCGCGTACCCGCACGGGTGATGGGCCGTGATTCGTCAGTGAGCTGCGCAGCCGCTCGCCGTCCCAGGCCCGGGCGACCCGCAGGTCGACCGGCCCGTTCGCCGGCACGTCGGCCGGCTCCGGACGGGCGAAGGCCGCCGTGTCGGCGAGTGTGCGCAGGTCGAGAGCCACGAGCGCAAACCCTATGGGATCGTGCGCTGGTGACCCTCGCGCTGCACTACGACGCACCCGCTCAGGACTGGGAACGCGAGTCGCTCCCGATCGGCAACGGCTTCGAGGGAGCAGGCGTCTTCGGCGGCCTCGACACCGAGCGGCTCGTGCTGTCGGAGAAGACGTTGTGGACCGGCGGCCCTGGGGGTGCGGAGCCCTATCGCCACGGCCTGTGGGAGTCCTCGCCACTGCCCGCGCTGGCCGACATCCGCACCCGGCTCGCGGCAGGTGGCGCCCTGCCGCCGACGGACGTCGCGGCCGCCCTGGGTGCGCCGCCCACGGGTTACGGCGCCGCGCAGGTCTTCGCGGACGTGGCGATCGACGTCGACCACGACCGGCCGGAGACGACGGACTACCGGCGCTGGCTCGACCTCGACACAGCCGTCGCAGCCGTGACCTACCGCCGGCGACGCACCGGCTACGGGCGGGAGTGCTTCGCCTCGAACCCGGATCGGGTGATCGCCGTGCGGTTCACCGCCGACGGGGCCGACGGCATCGACCTGGTTGTCGGGGTCACCACTCCGGCCAATCGGACCCGTGCCGTGCAGACGAGCGACGCCGGTCTCACGATCGACGGATCACTTCACGACAACGGCATGCGCTACCGACTGGCGCTGCGGCTGCGCACCGACGGCGAGATCTCCGTCGAGGGCGAACACCTGCGGGTGCGAGGCGCCGGCGACGTCGTCGTCGTGATCGCGCTCGACACCGACTTCGCCCTCACCTTCCCGACGTTCCGGGGACCCTTGCCCGACGTCGCCGCACGAGCCGACAGCGCGCTGGCGGTCGGCTGGGCCGAGCTCCGCCGGCGGCACGTCGCAGATCACGCCGGGCTGTTCGACCGGTTCGCGTTCGACCTGGACACCGCCGAGCCCCCCGCCGAACGCTCAACGGGCGCCCTGGTGGACGCCTACCCGCGACTGGAGCCGGACGACCCCGCCCGTCGGCACCTCGATCAGCTCGTCGTCGCCTACGGTCGCTACCTGCTCATCGCCTCGTCGCGCCCGGGTGCTCTCCCCGCGCATCTCCAGGGTCTCTGGAACGCCAGCACCGCGCCGCCGTGGTCGTGTGACTTCCACGTCAACATCAACGAGCAGATGAACTACTGGCCTGCCCTGCGAACTGGCCTGGCCGAGACCGCCGAGCCGTACTACGCGTTCGTCGCCTTCCTCGCTGCACAGACGGGCCGGCACCTGGCCGGCCAGCTGGGCACGCGCGGCTGGTCGGTCCTCCTGGCTACGACGCCGTTCGGCTACGCGGGGGTGATCGAGTGGGCCACGTCGTTCTGGTTCCCGGAAGCGAACGCGTGGCTCGCCCACGACGTCGCCGAGGGTGTCCGGGCCACCGGCTCTCGCTCGCTCCTGACCGAGGTGGCTCGCCCGGTCGTCGCGGGCGCCGCGGCCTTCTGGCTCGACCTGCTCGTGCCCGACCCCCGCGACGGGCGCCTGGTCCTCAGCCCGAGCTACTCGCCCGAGCACGGCGACTTCACGATCGGTGCGGCGATGGCGAGCCAGCTGGTCCACGCACTGTTCGTGGACGCGCTCGAGCTGCTCGAGGCGGACGATCCGGTGCGGGCCGGGGTCGCCGACGCGATCGAGGCGCTGGACCCGGGCCTGCGGATCGGATCGTGGGGCCAACTCCAGGAGTGGAAGGACGATCTGGACGATCCGCACAGCCACCACCGGCACGTGTCCCAGCTGTTCGCGCTGTTCCCCGGTGATGCAGTCGACGCCGATCCCGGCCGGGAGGACCTCCGCCGGGCGGCCGCCCGCACGCTGGATGCCCGCGGCAACGACGGCCCGGGCTGGTGTCAGGCGTGGCGTGCTGCTCTGCGGGCGCGGCTCGGTGACGGCGCGGCCGCCTACGACTCGTTCGCCCGGCTCGTGGGCGACAACCTGCTCCCGAACCTGTGGGGCAACCATCCGCCGTTCCAGATCGACGCCAACTTCGGCGCCACCGCCGCGGCCGTCGAGATGCTCGTCCAGTCGCATGCGGACTGGGCCGGCCGGGACGGCGACGGCACCATCGACCTGTTGCCCGCGCTGCCACCGGCCTGGGCCTCCGGTCACGTCCGCGGGGTCGTCACCCGCGGCGGCGACGTCGTCGACCTGCAGTGGGCCGACGGCCGCGTCACCGCCGTTGCGGTGACGGTGGACCGGCCACGCCGGTTGCGGATCTCCGGTCCCGGGCTGGCCGAGACCACCGTGACCGTCCGACCGATCGAACCGTTCGTCTGGCCCGACCACGACGCCTGACCGACCGCGCACACCGCCGTAAGCTTCCGGCGACCAGACCGAGGAGATCCGCGTGACGTTCGTCGCCGACCTGCGGACGCTGCTGCGCCTGCGCGGCTTCCGCAGACTGTTCGCAGTCCGGCTCGTGTCCCAGGGTGCGGACGGCGTGTTCCAGGTCGCCCTCGCCTCGTTCGTCCTCTTCTCGCCCGAGCGGGCGCCGGATGCCACCGCCATCGCGCTCGGCTTCGCCGCGCTCCTGTTGCCGTTCTCCGTGCTCGGCCCGTTCGTCGGCGTCTTCCTCGACCGGTGGGCCCGCCGTTCGACCCTGATCGTCAGCAACCTGGTGCGCGTGGGCCTCCTCGTCGTCGTCGCCGTGTTCGTCGCGGCCGATGCCGTCGACGGCGCCGCCGGAGTCGCGTTCTTCCTGCTGGTGCTGGCCTGCCTGTCGGTCAATCGCTTCCTCCTGGCCGGTCTCTCGGCATCGCTGCCACGGGTCGTACCCGACGACGAACTGGTGATGGCGAATGCGGTGTCACCGACCTGCGGCACGCTGGCCTACATCGCGGGCGCCGGGTTGGGTGGGGGCATCCTCGCGCTCACGGGCGACGTCGTCGTCGTGGGCGCCGGTGCGATCTGCTACCTGCTGGCCGCACTGGCCGCCACCCGGCTGCCGTTCCTCGGTCCGGACGACCACGAACGCGCCGCGCACACGATCATCGCCGGCGTCCGCGTGGTCACCCGTGGCCTGGTCGCCGGGCTACGGCACATCCCGCGGCCGGCGGGCCTCGCCCTGGGAGTGATCGGGGCGAGCCGCTTCTTCTACGGCATCACCACCGTCGCGACCGTTCTCCTCTACCGGAACTACTTCGGTGACGGCGACCACGGCGGCAGCCTGGCCGGCCTCGGATTGGTCGTCGGCGCCTCGGGCGTCGGCTACGGCATCGCGGCACTCGTCACGCCCATCGCGACGCGCCGGATGCGGCCCCAGACCTGGCAGGTGCTGCTCCTCGCCGGCGCCGGCGTGGTGGAGGTCGCACCGGCGGGCCTGTACACCGAGCCTGCGCTGGTGGTCGCAGCGGTCGGCCTCGGGATCGCCTCTCAGGGCGTCAAGATCTGCACCGACACGATCGTGCAGACCCAGGTCGGCGACGCGTTCCGCGGCCGGGTGTTCTCGCTCTACGACGTGTTGTTCAACGTCGTGTTCGTCGCTGCGGCCGCCACGGCTGCCCTGGTGCTCCCCGACACCGGCAAGTCCTACGCGGTGCTGTTCACCTGCGCGGCCGGCTACCTGATGACCGCGCTGGTGTACCGGCGACTCGACCGGCAGCCGACGTCGTCGGGCGCGAACTGGACGCTGCGAGCGGCTCTCGGTCCGGACCCTCCGCACTAGAGCGTGTCTCCGCTTTGGTTGGCGGGACCGCGTTGGCTGAACTGGCTCCGCGCTCGACCAGCAGGGCGTGGGTGCCACCCGGCGAGTGTCCGCCCGGCCACCGACCCCGCCACCGTGAACAGTGCGGGCAACCCCGTTCATCCGCTGGGCGTCGCCTGAGCGGGTGGACACGGCCAAAACGCCGACCTCTACGCATCAAGCGTGCCCTTAGCCAGCGTAAGCGGCACCTGTTTCGTGATGTCGACGTCTTGGTGAGCGCTGGGCGCGTTCGATCCCGGGCAATTCCGCGTATCACGAGGATGTGGAGTTCAGTTTACGCAGTTGGCAACCGGGGCGGTCCATTGTCTACGCACCGACTGCCGTTGCATAACACCATTGTGAGTTTTCGCCGATGGTGTTGAAGCTCTAGCTATTCGAGCGCAACCGGCCGCTCACCGTATTGACTACGCACTCGGGTCGACCTTGCTGGTCTTGCTCATCCCGTCGCCCACTGCGGGCAGCACCGCACCAGTGCGCGACCCTGGGCCGGTTCGAGGACGGTAGTGTGGTGGTCGTCGTGGGTCCAACAGGCGTGACGAACTTGGGCGGTCCGGCTCGGTCCAATCAGGTCATGTTCAACCGTGTGAGCGAAATCGAAAGCAGGTACCACCGTTGCCGCGGTCAGCGCGCCGGCGCAAACTCACACCGGCCGACATTGAGATGAGCGACACGATCGCTGACATGGCTGATTGCCGGCCGACCAACCCGGCGCAGACCAGGCTAGATTAGCTTGACGACGGCGCGCCAAGGTTGTCACGTGATCTCGAAAGGGGCGATATGATCCAACCAAACGACGAGGCGACGGCCGGAGACGACTATGCCGCACGGCTCATCGAGAAGCAGGAAGTACGATGGAAGAAGCTGCTTCATGTCCAGGCGCCGTACCAATGGAACCTTCGGAGACAGAAGCTCGGCCGAACGTTGGACATCGGCTGCGGGATCGGCCGAAACCTCGAGACCCTCGGTTCTGGGTCGGTCGGAGTCGATCACAACGCGATGTCGATAAGGGTGGCCCGAGAGCTTGGCCACAGCGCCTTTACCGTCGATGAATTTCTTGAACGTGCGGCAACATTAGGATTGTTCGATGGACTGTTGGTCGCTCACGTGATCGAACACATGGATGCCGACCGTGGACGCTCGCTGCTCCAGGACTATTTACCCTACCTGGTGCCGGGAGGGCGAGTGTTCTTCATCTGCCCACAGGAGCGAGGCTACGCGAGCGACCCGACCCACGTGCGATTCACTGATGGCGCCGACCTCGTCAGGCTGGCCCGCAGTGTCGGTCTCATGCCTGAGAGGCCGTTCAGCTTTCCACTCCCCCGCATTGCCGGACGTGCATTCATCTACAACGAGTTTTGCCTTCGGGCGGTCAAGCCGACTAGTTGAGTTCCGCCCAGACTTGACCCGGGAGCGGCGGGAACACGTCGTCCGGCAGCTGCTGACCGACGGACAGGCCGAGCGGGTCGGTGACGACGTGCGGCTTCCCGTCGTACGTGCTCAGCGCGTCGGTGTAGATCACGACATGGGCGTACCTGAACTCGTCGGTGGCGTTCGGATTGGCCGAGTGCGCCAGATAGCCGTTGTGGAACGTGCAGTCGCCGGCACGTAGCGGCACCGTGACGCGCGGCTCGTACGCCAGGTCCGGAGCCGCCGTGAACATGTCAGTGGCGTCTTCGAGGTCGACCGGGCGTATGTCGTGCCGTTCGTGTGTCCCCGGGAGGAACGTCATGCACCCGCGCTCGACGGGGACGTCGACGAGCGCGATCCAGGCCGAGAGGCAATGCCGGACGTTCGACAGCGGCCAGTACGGCGCGTCCTGGTGGAATTCGGTCGGCGCGCCGTTGTGGGGCTTCTTGATCAGGAGGTGGTCGTGCCACAGGCGCAGGTCGACACCGGCCAGGCGGGTGGCGATCGCAGCGATCCGCGGGTTCATCGTCAGCCGGCGGAGCGTGTCGTCGCGCCGCCACACCTGCACGATCTGCTTGAACACGTCCGAACTCGTCAGGGACTCCATGCTCGCGTAGGCGGCCGCGGCGGCGTCACGGTACGTCGCGACCTCGGCCGGTGAGAGGACCGATCGCACGTGCACGAAGCCATTCCGCCGGTACCCCTCGATCGTGCCGGCGTCGAGATCGGCGGCCTGCGTGACGGCGCTCGCCTCGGTGCGTGTCCCGGTGCTCATCTGAAGGTCAGCTTCCTGTGGTGGACGGTTCGAGGTACAGCACGGCGTCGGACCCGGGCCGCGGATGCTCCATCCGTGAACGGCCGCCAGGATGGTGGCTGTCGCCGGCGCTCCACTCCGCGCTGCGAGGGTCGAACCACCGCGACGACCACGACCCGGCCGGCCAACGTCGCAGGTCGAGCTCGATCGCGCGCCCAGCGGGGAGATAGGCCATCACCGCCGGCTCGCCGCGACGCACCATGGCTCGCTGATGGCGGTCGAGGAAACCGGTGCCGTGATGCACGACGCGCTGATCGGGCTCCCAGGTGGCGATGTCCACCGACTCGACGAACGTCCGCAGGTGCTTCATCTGGACGGCGCCTGGCAACCGCAACGCCTCGTCCCACGGGCGGGCCGGGTGGTTGATCGGCTCGTACACGCCCGGCTGGTACATCTGCCAGACCGGATGCGCGCCGTACACGTGGCCGCACGCGCCGGCGAACACCGCGTGATAGGCCGCACGGCGGACGTCGCCGTCGTGGAACCGCCAGTCCAGCACCGGGCCCCAGTTCGGGGACATCACCGGGTGGTCCTCGTAGTTGGGTTCGGCGTCGAGCGTGGGACGCGACCCGGCTCGGCTGCGGTCCTGCTCGACCAGTTGATAATTCGGCACCGTCAGCCCGGCGTGGCCCGACTGGATCATGTCGAAGTCGATCCAGTCCGTGTCCGCGAGGAAGTCCGACGACGACGCACGGCCGGGCGGGTGGAAGGTGAGCAGCTGCCGATCGCCGACGACCGACCGGATGCCGGTCGCCATGGCGTCGACGGTCGCGCGCTGGTCGTCGTCGTCGATCGGGCGGTCGCCGCCGAGCACCCAGATGATGTCGTGGTGCTGATACCGCGTCGCGATCCAGCGGCCGTACTCGAACGCGTTGCCGGCCTGGAAGAACGTGGTGGCAGCCGTTCCCCGGTCGTGCCAGTGGTTGCCCCAGGTCGGCAGCAGGGCGACCGTCAGGTGATGCTCGGCCGCCCGGGCGACGACGGTGTCGACGTGGCGCCAGTACGGCTCGTTCGGCCTGGCGACGTCGTCGTCCTCGAAGGGCAGGTCACCGGCGACGTTCGGGACGGAGCGGGCGTCGAACTCCGAGAACGCCACGGCCAGAACAGTGTTGAAACCCTGCTCGGAGCGCGTCTGCAGGTAGTGCTCGGCCTGGTCGAGCGAAAGCCGGCGCAGCAGCTCCCACGCCGTGTCCCCGAGGAGGAACCAGGGCTCGCCGTCCCGCCGCAGCGTCGACGAGTCGGCGTCGACCGACCACCTGGTGGATGTCATGTCCTGCCGGCTCCTGTCGTCGGGCAGCTGGATCACCCACCTGCGCGTCGCTGGTCCATGCAGGATGTCAGCGGCACGGCGGCAGACGACGAAGGAGCCGGTACCGACCCGGTGGCTGACCCCTTCCGGTCATCGTCGAAGCCACCAATCCGCTTCCCGACCGGCGACGAACGACGGGGGACCCGCACCCGTCAGCGCGCAGGAGGATCCGACCCATGGCACACGCGCAGCTCCGCCGTGGACTCGTCGTGGCTGTGCTGGCCGTCACCCCGCTCGCTGTCCTCGGAACGGCGGCTCACGCCGACGGCGCTCAGGCGGGAACGCTGACGCCGATGGACGCGATGCACGCGGGCAGCCCCGGCATGGACGCCATGCCGGGCATGCACATGCCCGCCGCCGCGGCCGGCCCGGGCGAGGACGCCCGGCACATCGGATTGGTCGGGATGGGCGCGCTCGCCTTCTTCGCCGCGGGCAGCGCAGCGACGGCGATGCGCCACCTGACCCGCGCGGCCTGACCCTGTTCGGCCCGGTGTCGCGGGTCGGTCGGAGCATCGGCCAGGCGGGCCCATGCGTCGGCCGGCCCTCGAGACCGGGCCGTCAGGCTTGTTCGGCCCACCAGGCGGCGAGGACCTCGAGAGCCCGCTCCCGACCGAGCGGTCCGTCCTCGATCCGCTGTTCGAGCAGGAACCGGTAGGCCCGCCCGACGGCGGGGCCCGGCGGGATGTCGAGTGCAGCCATGATCTCGTCGCCGGTCAGGTCCGGTCGGAGCGCGTCCACCTGCTCCTGCGCACGCAGCCGGGCGATCCGCTCCTCGAGCTGGTCGTAACTGCGGCTCAGCGCAGCGGCCTTGCGCTTGTTCCGCGTGGTGCAGTCGGCGCGGGTGAGGACGTGCAGGCGCGAGAGCAGCGGCCCGGCGTCGCGGACGTAGCGCCGGACGGCCGCGTCCGTCCACTCCCCGGTCCCGAATCCGTGGAACCGCAGGTGCAGCTCGACGAGCGTGCTGACGTCGTCGATCACGTCGTTGGGATAGCGGAGCGCGGTGAGCCGCTTGCGGGTCATCTTCGCGCCCACCACCTCGTGGTGGTGGAAGCTGACCCGGCCGCCGTCCTCGAACCGGCGGGTGCGGGGTTTGCCGATGTCGTGCAGAAGCGCCGCGAGCCTGCTCACCAGGTCCGGGGCCGCGTCGGCCCCGAGCCTCGGTTCGAGTTCGATGGCCTGGTCGAGAACAGTCAGCGAGTGCTCGTAGACGTCCTTGTGCCGGTGGTGCTCATCGGCCTCGAGCCGCAGCATCGGCAACTCGGGCAGCATCTGCGCAGCCAGTCCGGTATCGACCAACACCTCGAGGCCGGGGCGCGGCGACGGGGTGAGGAGCAGCTTGGACAACTCGGCCTGAATCCGTTCGACCGACACGATCGACAGCCGCGGCGCCAGCTCCGCCATGGCCGTCGCGCGCCGCCGGGTCGACATCGAAGCCGAGTTGGGCGGCGAACCGGGCGGCACGCATCATCCGGAGCGGATCGTCGCCGAACGACTCGACCGGGTCCGCCGGCGTCCGCAGCACACCGGCAGCCAGGTCACCGAGCCCGTCGAACGGATCCACGAACTCGGGCTGGTCGCGGCCGAACCGGATGGCCATGGCGTTCACGGTGAAGTCGCGGCGTCGCAGATCGTCGACGAGGTCGGTGCCGTAGGACACGACCGGCTTGCGGCTCGTCCGCTCGTACGCCTCGGCGCGGTAGGTGGTCACCTCGAACGTCTGGTCGCCCTTGCGGGCGCCGACGGTGCCGAACGCCTTCCCGACGTCCCAGGTCGAGTCCGCCCACTGCCCAGCAGCCGTTCGGTGACGTCGGGATGGGCGTCGGTGGTGAGGTCGAGGTCCAGCCACTGCCGATCGAGCGCCATGTCGCGCACGCTGCCGCCGACGAGAGCGAGCTCGTGGCCGGCGTCGGCGAAGAAGCGGCCCAGGGTCGGCACCGAGGGGCCGAGGGCGACCAGCGCCCGGGCCATCCGTACCTGGAACTCACGAGGATCCGACACGACGGGCAAGGCTACGGTCTCGGGCGCCCGCGACGATGCATGGTGGTCATGCCGCCAGCTCGGGCGCGGTCCGTCCACAGCCGGTCCACCGGCCGGGCGAGAGGAAGCCCACTACCATGCACCGGACGCGCGCCCGGCGCGTGACGAGGGCCCGAGGACATCGCCGACGCGACCCGGAGAGGACGGTCCGTGCGGTCCACCAGATCTTCCGGCCACCGCACCCGCGCCGCCCTCGTCCTGGTGCTCGTCGTCGTGGCCGCCCTCGCCGCCACGGCTCGGCCGCAGCCGGCCCATGCTCAGCGGGCCGACGTCGAGGTCGTGCTCGGCTCGATCAGCCCGGTCCTGACGAAGGGCGGCACCCTGCAGGCGACCGGGACGGTGACCAACACCGGGGATGTCGACCTCACCACCATGACCGCGGCCGTGTGGGTCAGCCTGGTGCCGTTGGAGTCGCGCACCGCGCTGGCTGCGGCGGCCGCCGAAGCGCCGGGCGACCGGCTGGGCGACCGCATCACCGAGCCCGCCGACCTGGTCGACGAACTGACCGACTCCCTCGCCCCGGGCGCGTCGGTGGCGTTTCGGGTCAGCGTCCCGATCGAGCGCCTCGGGCTCACGAGTGCAGGGGTCTACCCCGTCGGCGTCGACATCCGCGCCAATCCCACCGACGAGAGCCGGGACACGGTCGGACGGGTGCGGACGTTCGCGCCCTATCTCCCCAAGCCGGCCGCGAGCGGCACCGTCGACGTCGCCTTCGTCGCACCGTTCGCCGACAGCCCGGCCACCCTGGCCGACGGGAGTCTCCTCGACGACTCGCTCGGCGCGGTGGTCGCACCGACCGGACGGCTCGGACGGCTGCTCGACCTCGCCACCAGCTCGGCCGTCACGCCGGCCGTCGATCCGGATCTCCTCGCGGAGGCGGGTGACCTGGCCTCCGCCGGCCATCAGGTGACGGGTCCGGCGCCGGCCGAGCCCGGCAGCGACCCCGGCGCGGTCGCCTTCGTGGCCGGGATGAAGGCGCTGGTGGGTGGACGGCGCACGCTGGTCCTCCCCTTCGCCGACACCGACATCGTGTCCCTCGATCACCGCAACTTCACCGAGCCGCTGACCGGCCTCGCGGCGCTCACGACCCAGGATGCGGGCACCGTCGGACTCACCGGCACGGTCACGGCCATGCCGGTCGACGGGTACGCCGACGCCGCCGCCCTGGACACGATGGCGGCGACCGGAATCCGGCAGGTGGTGCTCTCGGCCGACAGCCTCCCCGACCGCGCGGGCGAGACGCCGAGGGTCACGATCCCCACCGACGACGGCTCGGTCACCGCGATCGTCGCCGATCCCGAGCTGCTTGCGGGCGACACCGGCGGGCCGGACGGGGCGTTGCGCCAGCGCCAGCGATTCCTGGCCGAGACGGCGCTGATGGCACTGGCCACCCCGAAGGGCTCGACCTACCGGGTGGTCGCGGCGATGCCCCGCGATCAACGGGTCACCGCGACCACCAGCCAGATCGTCCGCCCCCCGGCAGCTGCCACGTGGGTGCGCGCGCAGCCCCTGGACAAAGTCGCCGTCGGCCCGTCGCCCCGGTACGTCGGCACCCTCCGATACCCGGCGGCCGTCCGCGACGACGAATTGGCACCGGGACTGGTGGGTGCGGTGCGGTTGCAGTCGCAACGATCGGACGCGCTCGTCGACATCTCGACCGACAAGGACGCGATCGGGCTGCTGTGGCGGCAGGCCGCGCTGCGGGGGACGTCCGTGGCCTGGCGTGACGACGCGGCCGGCGGCCAGGCTCTCGTGGGCGCGAACACCGGCATCGCCGACGATCAGCTCGGACAGGTGAAGGTGTCGGCGCCGAGTCTGGTCACGTTGTCGGGCTCGTCGGGCTCGTTCCCGGTGACGGTCAACAACGAACTCCACGATCCGGTCCGGCGTCTACGTGCGGGTGACCTCACCGGACGCGACCATCGCGGCCCCGAGCGACCCGCAACGCCTCGAGGTGGACGCGAAACGACGGGTGACCCTCCGGTTCACGGCCGACTCGCACGCCAGCGGCGTCGTCCGGCTGACGGCGGAGGTGACGACGTCGGAAGGGCAGCCGCTCGGGTCCGGCGACGCTTTCACCGTCCGCGCCACCCAGTACGGCGTGGTCGGCTGGCTCATCCTCGGCGCCGGCGTCGCCGCGCTGCTCGTCGCCGCGGTGTACCGCCAGGTCCGCGCGTACCGCCGCAGCCGATCGTCGGAAGGCGGTGAGCCCACATGAGCGGGCCGACCGACCACGAGGACGCCCACCCGACGGCCCGGAAACCGCCGACGCCCGCGCGGCGGAGGACGAGGCAATCGCGGACGCGGCGGGAGCCGGGGACGCCCAGAACGCGGCCGACGAGGACGCGGCGGCCGCGCGTGCCACCGGCGTGCTCCGCAACTCGGCGGTGATGGCGGTCGCGACGACCGTCTCCCGGCTGTCCGGTTTCGTCCGCGCGCTCGTCCTGGTCTGGGCGCTGGGCACGGCGATCTTCGCGGACGCGTTCAACCTCGCCAACACCATCCCGACGTCGGTGTACATCCTGGTCGCGGGCGGTGCGCTGAACTCGGTGTTCATGCCGCAGCTCGTCCGGGCGATGAAGCGCGACGACGACGGCGGCGAGGCGTTCGCCCAACGGCTCATCACACTCGTCGCGATCGTCCTGGCGGCGATGACGGTCGTAGCGGTGGCGGTGGCGCCCCTGCTGATCCGGCTGTGGGCGAGCCCGAGCATGCTCGATCCCGGTGCGCGGCCCTACTTCGACATCGCGGTCATGCTCGCCCGGTACTGCCTCCCGCAGATCTTCTTCTACGGGCTCTACGTGATCCTCGGGCAGATCCTCAACTCCCGTGGCCGGTTCGGCCCGATGATGTGGGCGCCGCTGCTGAACAACGTCGTGTCGATCGCCGTGCTGCTGCTCTACATCGCGATCGGCCACCACACCACCGCCGCCTCGATCACCCACACCGACCTGCTCGTCCTCGGGATCGGGTCGACTCTGGGGATCGTCGCCCAGGCCCTGTGTCTGCTCCCGCTGCTGCGCAAGGTCGGATTCCGGTTCCGGTTCCGCACCGACCTGCGCGGGCACGGCCTCTCGACGTCGAGCCGGCTCGCGGTCTGGACGATCGGCTTCGTCGTCGTCAACCAGGTCTGGTTCGTCGTGGCGAGCCGGATCACCACCGGCGTCAGCAGTGCCGCCGCGCGACTCGGGATCCCGGGTGGCTTCGGCCTGAGTCCCTACCTGACGGCCTACACGATCTTCCAGCTCCCCCATTCGATCGTCACCGTGTCGCTCGTGACCGCCCTGCTCCCCCAACTGAGCCGGCTCGCGGCCGATGCCGACCTGGCCGGCGTCCGCACCGACCTCTCGCACACGCTACGAACCGCCACCGCTGTGCTCGCGCCGGCCGCGGCGGTCTTCATCGCGCTCGGGCCGACCTTCACGGAGGCGATCTTCACCGGCCCATCGGTCAGCCCGACGTCGGCCCGGTTCATCGGGCTCGTGCTCGCGGCCTTCGCGCCCGGCCTGATCGGGTTCTCGAGCCACTACGTCAGCCTCCGGGCGCACTACGCCAGGGAGGACACCCACACACCGCTGTTCGTCCAGTTCGTCGTCGTCGGGGTGTCGATCGCCTGTGCCGTCGTGGCGGACGCGGTGCTGCCGATCGAGCGGAAGACCATCGGGGTCGCGCTGGCGTACGGCATCGGCTACTGGGTCGGCTTCGTCGTCAACCTGCTCGTCCTGCGCCGGCGACTCGACGGGGTGGACGGTGCGCGACTGTTCTCCGCGTACCTGCGGGTCGGCCTGGCGGCCGCCGTCGCCGGTACCGTCGGCTGGCTCGTCCTGCGCCCGCTGGCCGCCGCCCTGCCCGACGCCCGGATGGGACTGCTGGCCGCCGCGGTCATCGCCGCCGCCGTCCTGTCGGCGGTGTATCTCGCCGTGGCGAAGCTCCTCCGCGTCCGCGAGCTGGACGGGATGCTTGCGGTAGTCCGGCGCCGGATCGGGCGCTGACCCCAGCCTCCCGGCGGCGGTCGCCCAGCATGCCTAGCATGGTCGGGTGAGCAGCGACGAGATCGGTCCGTCGACGCTGCTGACCGGGCGCTACCGGCTCGAGGAGTTGCTCGCCGAGACGTCCTCGGCGAACGACCCCGCCGCCGGCCCGGTACGGACGTGGCGTGCCGTCGACGAGGTCCTGTCACGACCCGTGGTCGCCCACGTCGTCGACCGGGACCATCCACGAGCGCAGGACATGGTGACCGCCGCCCGGGCTGCCGCCGCGGTCAACGATCCCCGGCTGATCCGGGTCTTCGACGCCCACACCGAGGGCGTCGCGTATGTGATCCGTGAATGGTTCGACGCGGACAGCCTCGCGTCGACCGTGCTCGGCAGCGGACCGCTCGACCCCGATCGTGCGGGCCAACTGGCGCGCAACGCGGCCGAGGCGCTGGCGTTCGCCCATGGCGCCGGGATGGCGCACCGCTGGTTGGACCCGCACTGCGTCCTGCTCGGTGACGACGACGCCGTGAAGATCCTCGGCTTGGGCATCGACCTTGCGCTGCGCGGCTTGCCGGACGACGCTGCCCGCCCCGAACTGTGGGCCGATCCCGGCGCACGCGACGACGCCCGCGGGCTCGGTCTCGTCCTGCACGCGGCCCTGACCGGACGGTGGGCCGGCACCACCCCTTCCACTCTCTCCGCTGCTCCGCGAACCGCGGCCGGCCGCATCCTCTCGCCGCGGCAATGCCGGCCCGGGGTGCCCCGCGGCCTCGACCTGATCACCGAGCGGTCGGTCGACGACCACCCGCGACACGGTGAACCGCTACGGTCACCGGCCGAGGTCGCCGCCGCGTTGGCCGACGCCGGCGTCGGGCCGGACGAGGCCGTGCCCGCGTTCACGCTTCCGCCGGTGGCCGGCGTCCTCGCCCGGCAGCCCAACTTCGGTCAGCCGACGGATCCCGACATCCCCCTGCAGAGCAGGGTCGCCGCCGACTACGACACCGAGTACTCCCTGGCCGCCCAGGCCGACGATGCGAAGACCCCGGTGCCGCTGGCGTCGGTGGCGGCGGGCACGGTCGTCACGTCCGGGCCGCAACCGACCGACGGCGGCTCCGGGGGCGGCTCGGCCGACAACGGCGGTCGCGCGCCGGGTGGCCGTGGCAACCCCCGGCCGGCGGCCCCGGCGAGCTATCAGCGGCGGCGGTTCGTGGTCGGCGTCGTCGGGATCATCGTGCTCGCCGGGTTCGTGCTCCTCGGGTGGCAACTGACGACCGCCGCGCTCAGCTCGCACGGCGACCAGCCCACGGGCGGGGCGACGCCGACCGCATCGGCCACGGCGACGGACTCGCCGGAACCCACGCCGACCGGCGAGGCCAGCTCGACACCGACCACGGCCGTTCTCCGGATCTCCGACTCCGGCGACTTCGACCCGCTGGGCGACGGCGGTGAGCACCCGAACCAGGTCCGTTACGCCACTGACCGCGACCGCTCGACGTCCTGGACGACGATGCAGTACTTCGGCAGCCCGAACCTGGGCAACCTGAAGAGCGGCGTCGGCATGTGGATCGACCTCGGCGAGGCCAAGGCAGTGTCCTCGGTGCACCTCGACCTCGAGGGCACCGGTACGAACCTCGAGGTCCGGGTGCCCGACAACGTCGATGCCGCGGCGCCGCCGGGAGCGATCGGTGGCTGGCGGACCGTCGGGAAGGCCGAGGACGCGGGCGCCAGCGTCGACGTGACGATCGATCCGGCCACGCAGGCCCGCTTCGTCCTCGTGTGGCTCACCAAGCTCCCGCCCGACGGCACCGGCAACTACCGCGGCGGCATCCAAGAGATCGTCGCGCGTGGATGACCGGCCCCGGGCCGCCGTCACCTGACGACGGGACCGACCCCAGAACCGACGCCGTACTCCTCCGTGCCCATGTGGGCGGCGACACCGACGCTTTCGGCGTTCTCTACGCACGTCACCGGGACCGGATGTGGGCGTTGGCGCTGCGGACCCTCCGCGACCCCGACGAGGCCGCCGACGCCGTCCAGGATGCGGCGCTGTCGGCGTTCCGACGTGCCGGCACGTTCCGCGGCGACGCCGCCGTCGGCACCTGGCTCCACCGGATCGTGGTGAACGCCTGCCTCGATCGCCTCCGCCGTCGCCGCAGCCGTCCGGTCGACCTGGTCGCGGACGACCGCATCCTCGAGTCCCTCTCCGAGCCGTCCCCGCACGAGGGAGACCGCCGGCAGACGGTCCTCGATGTCCGGGCGGCGTTGAGCACGCTCCCCGCCGACCAGCGCGCGGCCCTCCTCCTCGTGGACATGGCCGGCTACTCCGTCGCCGAGGCCGCCGAACTGCTGGACTGCCCCGCGGGCACTGTGAAGAGCCGGTGCGCGCGGGGGCGGGCGCGGCTGGTGCCGCTCCTGGGGAACCGGACCGAGCCGGCGGACGTCGAAACACCGATGCCCCAGACGCCCGATCCGCCTCCGCCCGGAGCCCACCGATGAGCCGAGCCCACCGATGAGCCGGCCCACCGATGACCGGCCACCTCGACCTCGACGCGCTGGCCGACCTCGCGGCCCGCGACGGTGGGGTGCGGGCGGTCGGGCCGCACGAGTCCCATCTGGCCGAGTGCGACACCTGCCGCGCGCGGCTCGACGCGCTCCGCGATCGAAGCGCCGTCGTCGCGACCCGGTTGGCCGAAGGCGCCGGTTCGACGCCGCCGGCCATGCCGGCGGACGTGAACGAGCGGATCACCGCCGCACTCGCCGCGGCAGGTGTCGGCGAGGGCGCGCAGACTGCGGGTCCGGCCGTGGCGTCACGGCGCCGTCGATGGAGCACGAGACTCGCGGTCGCGGCGACGGTCCTGGTGATCGGCGGCGCAGCCGTGCCGGTCGCCGTGCACCTCAACTCCCGACCGTCGGGCTCGGCCGAGAGCACGGCCGCCTCGGCGGCGGACTCCGCCGCCGGGGGGTCCGTCTCCGCCGGGACCGCCGCCCCGCAGTCGCCCACGGAGCTCTCGAGCGCCGCGTTCGGCGTCGACGTCCGTGCATTGCTGGCACGCCGGTCGTCGGCATCTGCGCCCGGCAAGCAGCAGGCGGCGGGCGCCGTCGTGGAATCGGCGTGCCGGCGCGTGGCCACCAGCGCCGCCCGGCGCCTCGTGCCCGGCGCCTCGACCGCAGGCCCGGTGTCGGTCCACCCGATCACCGCGGTCACCGTGGACGGCCGCCCCGCCGACCTGATGGTGGTGGACGTCGCCGGTCGGCAAGCGGCCGTCGCGGTCGACGACTGCCGGGTCGCCACGCCGGCGGTGCTCGCGGCCACCCTCCTGTGAGGCACGCGGGCTGCCGCTCCGGCACCCGACGTGGCCTGTTTCACACCCACCGGCGTGACGCGAGGCCAGGGGAATGCGGGCCTGACATGATGCGTTATCGCACACGGTCTATCCGGACGTTCGTATCCGGAAGGGAGAGCGATCGCACGTGAGTGCAGCAACCGACGCCACGACCGGTGACGTCCGCGAGGTCATCGTCGTCGGGTCCGGCCCGGCCGGCTACACCGCGGCCATCTACGCCGGCCGGGCGCAACTCGCCCCGCTGGTGTTCATCGGCTCGGTCACGGCGGGCGGCGCTTTGATGAACACGAGTGACGTCGAGAACTACCCCGGCTTCCCCGACGGCGTCCAGGGGCCGGAGTTGATGGAGGGCCTGCGGGCACAGGCCGAGCGTTTCGGCGCCGAACTGGTGGCCGACGACGTGGTCGCGGCCGATCTGACCGGCGACATCAAGCGCGTGCAACTGGCCGACGGCTCCACGTACGCGGCCAAGGCGGTCATCCTGGCGATGGGGTCGGGCTACCGCCGGCTCGACATCCCGGGCGAGGAACGGCTGTCCGGGCGAGGCGTGTCCTGGTGTGCGACCTGTGACGGGTTCTTCTTCCGCGGCAAGGACATCGCAGTCATCGGCGGGGGCGACTCCGCGATGGAGGAGGCGACCTTCCTGACGAAGTTCGCCGACTCGGTAACGGTCGTGCACCGACGGTCGGAGCTGCGGGCCAGCAAGATCATGGCCGACCGGGCACTGGCCAACGACAAGATCGAGTTCGCGTTCGACACGGTCGTCGAGTCGATCGACGGCGACGACGCGGTCGAGGGCATGACGATCCGGGACGCGGCAGGCGCGCGACGCACGCTGAACGTCCAGGGCGTGTTCGAGGCCATCGGCCACGATCCACGTAGCGAACTCGTCCGCGGCCAGGTGGATCTCGATCCGGACGGCTATGTCGTGACCCAGGGTCGGAGTTCGCGGACCAACCTGCCCGGCGTGTTCGCGGCCGGAGACCTCGTCGACCGCACCTACCGTCAGGCCATCACCGCAGCAGGCTCCGGATGCGCCGCGGCCCTCGATGCCGAGCACTACCTCGCCGCTCTCGGCGAGGACACCACCGACCAACTGGCGGGACTGGCCGAGTCCGTCATCGCCTGAACGCAAGGCAGAGCAGGGGATTCTCCCTCACGCTGCCGCTTGAAGAGCCGAAGTGCATGCGCCAGAGTCATCAGCTAGCTGATACTGCTGGTACCGAGCAGGACACAGAGAGAGGTACCACGATGGGTTCCATTTCCGCAGTGACCGACGACGACTTCGACACCGCCGTCCTGAAGGCTGACGGCCCCGTGCTGGTCGACTTCTGGGCCGAGTGGTGCGGACCGTGCCGCCAGGTCGGGCCGGTGCTCGAGGAGCTCGCCGTCGAGTACGGCGACAAGCTGACGATCCTGAAGTTGAACGTCGACGAGAACCCGCAGACGCCGATGCAGTACCGCGTCAGTGGCATCCCGACGATGAACGTCTATGTGGGCGGCGAGGTCGTCAAGTCGATCGTCGGCGCGAAGCCGAAGACGGCCATCAAGCGTGATCTGGAGGAGTTCGTCGCTTGAGTTCGTCTGACGGAGGGCGGCAGTCGTTGCTCCGCCGTGGGGGTGGCGGCGACGAGATCACCGCGTTGAAGCTCCGCCTGGTCGAGCTGGGGCACCTGGATCCGGGTGCCCTGGCCGACGACGGGTTCGACGGCGAGACCGAGACCGCGGTGCGCCTGTTCCAGCAGGTCCGCGGTCTCAGCGTGGACGGCGTAGCCGGCCCGGCCACGCTCTCGGCGCTCCACGAGGCCGGCTGGCGGCTGGGCGAACGGGTACTCGAGTTCATCCGCGCGCGGCCGATGCGCGGCGACGATGTCGCGGCGCTGCAGCACCGCCTCCTCCAACTCGGCTTCGCGGTCGGCCGGGTGGACGGGTCGTTCGGTCCGGTGACCCGCACGGCACTCGCGGAGTTTCAGCGCGACATCGGCCTTCCCGCCGACGGTTGTGCCGGGCCGGCGACCTTCAAGGCGCTCAGCCGACTCAGCCCGGTGGTGTCCAGCGGCCGCGCGGACGTGCTTCGCGACAACGAGCGGATCCTCGCGGCCGGCCCCCGGCTCACCGGCAAGGTCGTGGTCATCGACCCTGCGCACGGCGGTAGCGAGCGGGGCAACTCCGAACACGGCCTGTCCGAGGCGGATCTGGCGTTCGACCTGGCCGGGCGGGTGGCGTCCCGCCTCGACGAGCACGCGGCCGTCGCCGTCCTGACCCGTAGCCGGGGCACCTGCCCGTCCGATCGGGCGCGCGCCGACATCGCCAACGACCTGGGCGCGGACCTCTTGCTCTCGCTGCACTTCGACAAGATCCCCAGCTCGCGTGGGAACGGCGTGTCGAGCTATTACTACGGATCCGGCACCCACCCGGTCGGCTCGTCGATCGGTGAACGCTTCGCCGACCTCATCAACCGCGAGGTGTGCGCCCGGACCGGTCTCCGCAACGGCGGCTCGCACCAGAAGACCTGGGACATCCTGCGGTTCACCGCGATGCCGGCCGTCCACGCCGAGCTCGGCTATCTGTCGAACACGGGCGACGCGGAGCTCCTGGCCGACGATGGCGCGCTCGATCGCGTCGCGGATGCGTTGGTCGTCTCCGTTCAGCGGCTCTACCTGCCGCCTGAGCTCGACTCACCCACCGGCCGACTCGAGCTCAACGGTCTCCTGGGCTGACGCTCACGCGGTCTGGTGATCGTCGTGCTGTGCGGCCGCGGGCTCCAGCATGGCGACGATGCGTTCGAGGTCGTCTACCGACCCGAACTCGATCGTGACCTTGCCCTTGTGCTTGCCCATGTCCACCTTGACCCTGGTCTCGAACCGGTCGGACAACCGCGCCGAGAGCTCCGACAGACCTGGAGCAACCGCCTTGGGCCCACGCCTGATCGTGGCTGCCGGCGCCGGTTCCTCGCCGAGCAGCACGAGTTCCTCGAGCGCGCGCACGGACAGTCCCTCGGCGACGACCCGAAGCGCGAGCCGATCGGCCCGATCCGCGTCGTCGACGGCGAGCAGTGCCCGGGCATGACCCGCTGAGAGGACCCCGGCGGCGACGCGTCGTTGGACGGCGGCCGGCAACTTGAGGAGCCTGATCGTGTTCGAGATCTGGGGTCGCGAGCGACCGATCCGCTGCGCCAACTCCTCGTGCGTGCAGCCGAAGTCGTCGAGTAGCTGGCCGTACGCCGCGGCCTCCTCGAGCGGATTGAGGTCGGCCCGGTGCAGGTTCTCCAAGAGCGCGTCGCGGAGCATGTCCGCCTCGGCGGTGTCACGAACGATCGCCGGGATCACGCTCAAGCCGGCCTGTCGGCTCGCTCGCCACCGACGTTCACCCATGACGAGTTCGTAGCGGTCACGACCGGACGGACGGACCACCACTGGTTGGAGCAGGCCGACCTGCTGGATCGAGGCGACCAACTCATCGAGGGCGTCCTGGTCGAACACCTGCCTCGGCTGGTGTTCGTTCGGCACCACCTGGTCGATCGGCAGTTCGGCGTAGTACCCGATGCCGGTCGTGTCGACGACGCCGCTCGTGTCGATGGTGTCGATGGAGCCGACGGTGTCGTTCTCGGTCGCCGGACGGGTGCCGACCGCCGTCAGGGTGGGCCTGTTCGAGCCGCCGCCGTCGGCGGAAGTCGCCGCGTCGTCGCTCCCCCTCAGCAGGAACGTCGACATCGGACTGTCCCGGTCGCTCGGTGGCGCCGACGTCGGGATCAGTGCCCCGAGACCTCTCCCGAGTCCGCGGCGATGACTACCCATGGCGCTCTCCGTTCTTCATGAACCGCTCGGTGTCCGAGGTGGTGTCGCCCGTCCCCAGAGCCGATGAACTGGCGAGCTCGCGCGCGGCCTCGACGTAGGCCAGGGCACCGGCGGAGGCGGCGTCGTAGCCCACCACGGTCTGCCCGTAGCTCGGTGCCTCGGAGACGCGTACGGAGCGAGGGATCGTCGTCCTGAGGACGCGGTCACCGAAGTGGTTCCGAACCTCGTCCGCCACCTGTGCGGCCAGGCGCGTCCTGGCGTCGTACATGGTGATGAGGATCGTCGACAGGTCGAGTTCCGGGTTGAGGTGCGTGCGGACGAGGTCGACCGTGCCGGCCAGTTGTCCGAGTCCCTCCAGTGCGTAGTACTCGGCCTGGATCGGGACGAGCAGTTCGGAGGCCGCGACCATGGCGTTCAGGGTGAGGAGCCCGAGGGACGGAGGGCAGTCGATGAGAACGATGTCGTACCAGTCCCGGCCCGACCCCGAGGCCGCGGAGCGCGAGGTCTTCAACGCGCGGTCCAGTCGAGACTCGCGAGCGACCAGCGTGACCAACTCGATCTCGGCACCCGCCAGATCGATCGACGCGGGAAGGACGTCGACGCCGGGAAGGTTCGGGGCGGCGACTACGAGGTCGTCGACGGAGCGACCCTCGATCAACACGTCGTAGGAGCCCGCGGCGTCCTGGCCGTGGTCCACGCTGAGCGCCGTCGACGCGTTGCCCTGCGGGTCGAGATCCACGACGAGGATCTCCAGACCCCCCTGGGCGAGTGCCGCAGCCAGGTTGACGGCGGTCGTCGTCTTGCCCACGCCACCCTTCTGATTGGCGACCACGATGACACGCGGCTCTGTCGGCCGGGCGAACGCTGCTGACCGTCGGACCGGTGGGGCCAGCACGACCAGTCGCGGTTCGGTGATCGACTCGGTCGTCGGGGTCACCTCCGGCTCGGTCGGCTCCGGCTCGATCGGCTCCGGCTCGATCGGTTCCGGGGCCTCGGCGACCTCGCGTGGGCCTGAGTCCTCCGGTCCGGGGACTCGTCGACCTCGGCCGCCGGCTCGGACGCGTCCGACGTCGATGTTTCACGTGAAACATCGGGCCACCCCACGGGCTCGCCTGCTGGAGCCGGTGCCGCGACCGCCGGCCAGCCGATGGGTGAACTCACGACGGACGGCCACCTTTCCTTTTCGTTCGCGCGCGACCGGGCTCTGGCCGCGCACCGACGACCAACTCGAGCACGGTGGTGGGTGGGTCGACGACGCTGGCTCCCACCTGACGCACGCGCCACTCTTTCACGCCGAGACGTCGCAGTTCGGCTCCCGCCGCGGCGAGTTCGTCGTCGACTTTCGCCCCCTTCATGGCCACGACCCGACCTCCGACTCGTGCCAACGGAAGGGTCCAGCCCGCGAGCTTCTTCACCGGTGCGACAGCTCGGGCGGTGACGACGTCGAAGGATCCGAGGATGTCCCGGCAGTCCTCGGCCCGGTCTCGCCGGACGAACACCCGGTCCGCCAGTCCCAAGGTCTCGACCGTGGCCATCAGGAAGTCGGCGCGCCGCTGGAGCGGTTCGATCAACGTCACCCGCGAGGTCGGCATCGCGAGTGCGAGCGGAATCCCGGGCAACCCGGCTCCGGAGCCGACATCCGCGACCTGCCCGGGCTCACTCGAGATCTCCCGCAGGACCGCGCAGTTGAGGATGTGCCGGCTCCAGAGGCGGTCACCTTCACGCGGGCCGATCAATCCGTGCTCGATGCCTGTGCTGCGCAGGATGTCCACGTACTCCGCCACGCAGTCGAAGGCAGGCCCGAAGAAGCGGGCCGCGGCCATTCGAGCCGATGTTTCACGTGAAACATCGTTCGCCGGCCGATGGCGGGGTCGGGCCTACCACGTCGTCGGGGACGGGCATGGCCGCGGGAGTCAGGCCGAGACGACGACGTGACGGTGCGGGTCGGCCCCGTCGGACTCCGAGGTGAGCCCTGCCGCGGCGACGGCGTCGTGCACGATCTTGCGTTCGAACGCGGTCATGGGGGCCATGGCGACCGGCTTGCCGGTCGCCTTCACCTCGTCGACTGCCTTGACCGCCAGTGCGGAGAGTTCGGTGCGACGCTTCGCCCGATACTCCGCGACGTCGAGGACGAGGCGGCTGCGCTCGCCGGTCTCCTGGTACACCGCGAGCCGCGTGAGTTCCTGCAGCGCGTCCAGGACCTTGCCGTCGCGTCCCGCGAGACTCTCGAGATCGTCGCCGACGATGGCCACCATCGCCCGGTCGCCTTCGACGTCGAGGTCGATGTCCCCGTCGAGGTCGGCGATGTCCAGCAGTTCCTCGAGGAAGTCGGCGGCGATGTCGCCCTCGCGTTCCAGCTTCGCCAGCAGCGCTTTGGTCCGGTCCGCCGGCGTCGACTCAGGCGCGCTCGATTCAGGCGCGCTCGACTCCGCGACCGCGTCGGGGTTCGCGTCGACCAGCACGTCGGGAGACGACTCGGTGGAGGTGGTCTCGGTCATGGATTACTCCTCGAACAGGGTGACGGAGGGAGGGCAATGAGCGCCGGCTGGGTCGCATCGGCGCGGCCGCGCGGCACAGCCGCGAGGCGTTCCTTGTCAGGTACGGCGCTTGGAACGGGTCTGACGCTTCGGCTGGACGCGACCGTTGGGAGGGACCTGCGTTCCAGGCGACGCGGAGCTGCCGTCGCCGTCCGCAGCGGTCGATCCGTCGGTCACCGCAGACGGGGTCGAGGCGGCGAGCTCGGCGCGGCTGGCGCGCGTCTCCGCCTCGGCGAGCTCGCGTTCCCGACGGGCCTTGCGGTTCTTGTCAGGTGGATGGCCGTGACTCGCCACATAGGCGTCGAACGCGTCCGTGCCCGGCGTCGGGTTGTTCTTGATGACGAAGTACTGCTGGCCGGCGGTCCAGATGTTCGTGGTCAGCCAGTAGATGAGCACGCCGATCGGGAACGAGACGCCGCCGACGGCGAACGCGACGGGGAAGAGGTACAGGATGATCTTCTGCTGCTGCGCGAACTGACCGGTCTGGGATTCCTTCGGCATGTTCTTCCGCATCAACTGGAGCTGCGTGAAGAACATCGCGCCGGTCATGGCGAGGATGAGGAACACCGCGAGGATCTTGACGTTCAGGTCGCCGCCGATGAACCTGGCGGAGATCTCGGCGCCGAAGATCGTCGCGTGCCGCAGCGAGTCCGCCAACTCCTGCGTCATGAGCCCGTGCAACCCGCTCGCCTTGCCCGTCGACGCGCCGTCCAGCACCCGGAACAGGGCGTACAGGATCGGCGATTGGATCAGGATCGGCAGACACGAGGAGAGCGGGTTGGTGCCGGTCTCCTTGTAGAGCTTCATGAGCTCCTGGGAGAACTTCTCCTTGTCGTCGCCGTACTTCTTCTGCAGCTCCTTGACCTTCGGCTGGATCACCGCCATGTTGCGCGAGGACCGGATCTGCTTGACGAACAGCGGGATGAGACACACCCGGATCACGAGGACGAGCCCGACGATCGACAGGGTCCACGTGGTGCCCGAGTCCGGCCCGAACAGATGCGAGAACAACCAGTGCCAGGACAGCAGGATGGCCGACACCGCGTAGTACAGCGGCGTCAGCAGGGTGTTGATCATGTCCATCATCAGGTGGTCAGGCTCCTCGGCAGATCGGACTCACCGGCGGGCGCCAGCTCAACGGAACGGATGGTGGCGCTCGGCGCCGACGTCGTGTCGTCGCGTGGACGCGGGTACCGGATCGTAGCCACCGGCGTTCCACGGGTGGCACCTCATCAGCCTACGGGCGGCGAGGTAGCTGCCCTTGGCGGCGCCATGACGCTCGACGGCGCCGAGCGCATACGCCGAACACGTCGGATGGAACCGGCAGACCTGGCCGTAGAGCGGACTGATGAGCAACCGGTAGGAACGGAGGAACCCGATCAGGCCCAACCGGATCGGGTTGTACGCGACGAGGACTGGCAGGTTGCTCGGATTCGAGCGTGCTCTGGACGCTCACGGGCGGCCTGCGCCGGCCCGGGACACGTCGCGGAGGTCTGCGCGCGCACGACCGAGGGCTCGCACGACGTCGCGATCCAGTGACGCCGACGTTGCGCCCGCCGCATTCGGCAGCGCCCGGACGACCACCATCGACCCCGGCGCGAGCAGCTCGAGATGCCCCCCGACGACATGGCGGAGCCGCCGGGCGACGCGATGGCGGACCACCGCGTTGCCGACTGCCTTGCTGACGATGAATCCGACCCGCACAGGGTCGTCGCCGGACGCGCCGGCGCCGCTCTCCTGGGGAAGCGAGGACTCGAGGGCGTGCACGACCACCCGTCCCGACGACGAGCGGCGACCGCGGCGAACGGTCGTCTCGAAGTCGAGTGAGCGCGTCATGCGCACCGAAGCCGGCAGCACGACGGTCGGATCAGACTGCCAGGCGGTCGCGGCCCTTGCGGCGGCGAGAGGACAGGATCGAGCGACCGGCGCGGGTACGCATCCGCAGGCGGAAGCCGTGCTTCTTGTGACGCCGGCGGTTGTTCGGCTGGTAGGTGCGCTTCACCGGAGGACTCCGTGTTCTCGTGACGTTCGATGTGTCATCACTGTCGATGTGTCACAGACGGCGCGACCGGGAGGATGTGGTCGGCGTTCGACGGACATCCGGTGTCGCCCATATGTAATGCAGGTCACATCTTGGTGTTTCAGGTCCGACTGTCGTCCGCGGGCGGACACACCAGTCGGTCGCCCATTGGCGGACGACCGGTTCACGGTACGCGGGGGCTCCATGGAGGGTCAAACCGCGCCTGGCTCGTCGATGGTCTCGACGTCCACGCAAAGTCAGATTCTGGACACCCCCTGTGACAATCGCGAGCGCGCCGTCATCATTCACCCTGCGGCGAGGCTGTCCGACCGGCGCGCCTGTCCACAGAGTTGTTCCCACCTGGGGATATCTGTCGCCCCACTTCGGCCCCAGAACGACGGCAATGTGACCTGTGCCGCACCATGTCGGTCACGAATTGCCCGATCCTCGACTGGTGAGTGAAAATCCCGGACCTGGGGACGACCTCACCCACAGGTTGTGGATTGCTCTGTGGACATCCTCGGGTACACACTCCAGTGTCCGGGCTCGAGATCGGCCGGGCGGGACGTGGTGGTCGACGTGGGGAGCGTGGAACCGGTGACGAGGCAGCGTGACTGAGGACAGCCCCGCAAGCGAGATGGAAGCGATCTGGCGACGCGTACACGCGACCCTGGGGGCGACACTCCCCCCGACGCAGCGCATCTGGCTGGTCCGGAGTTCACCGGTCGCGCTGCACGGCAACACCGCGATCGTGGCCGTACGGGACGAGTTCACCCGCTCCCAACTCGAGACGAAGCTGCGGCCGGCGATCGAGCAGGCACTCTCCGGCGAGATGGCCACCAGCATCCGTCTCGCCGTGACAGTCGATCCCGACCTGGTGGTCGACGATCAGGAGTTCGCCGAGCCGGAGGTCGATCGGTCCGGTGAGCGGCGCTCGCCCTACGACGCGGACACCCCGGACAACGTGACGAACCTGCGAGCGTCGGAGGGACTGCGTCACACAGACGAGTCACCGTTCGGCTCCGACCTCGACCAGCGCGGCGCGCGATCGCTCCATTCGGTCGGCGACAACGGCGTGAACGGGTCGTGGGGCCGCGACGATGCGCGGCTGAACCCGAAATACACGTTCGACACGTTCGTGATCGGCAGCTCGAACCGATTCGCGCACGCGACCGCCGTCGCGGTCGCGGAGTCGCCGGGGAAGGCCTACAACCCGCTCATGCTGTACGGCGAGTCGGGCCTCGGCAAGACCCACCTCCTGCACGCGATCGGGCACTACGTGCACAGCCTGTACCGCAATGCGCGGGTGCGTTACGTGTCCTCCGAGGAGTTCACGAACGACTTCATCAACTCCATTCGCGACGGTCGCGGCGAGCCGTTCCGGCGGCGCTATCGCGATGTCGACGTCCTGCTCGTCGACGACATCCAGTTCCTGGAGAACAAGGAAGGGACACAGGAAGAGTTCTTCCACACCTTCAACACCCTTCACAACGCCAACAAGCAGATCGTGCTGAGCTCGGACCGCCCGCCGAAACGGCTGGAAACCCTCGAGGACCGCCTGCGGAACCGGTTCGAGTGGGGCCTCATGGCCGACATCGAGCCGCCCGACCTCGAGACCCGCATCGCGATCCTGCGGAAGAAGGCCGCCCAGGAGCGGTTGACGGCACCACCGGAGGTCCTCGAGTTCATCGCCAGCCGCATCCAGACGAACATCCGCGAACTCGAGGGCGCCCTCATCCGGGTGACCGCATTCGCGAGCCTGAACAAGCAGGAGGTCGACCGGTCGCTCGCGGAGACGGTCCTGCGTGACCTCATCCCCACCGGCGGTGAGCCGGAGATCACCGCGAGCCTGATCATGGCCCAGACATCGAACTTCCTCGGGGTCTCGATGGACGACCTGTGCGGCAGCAACCGGAACCGCACCCTCGTGAACGCACGGCAGATCGCCATGTACCTGTGCCGGGAGTTGACGAGCCTCTCGCTGCCGAAGATCGGCGACGAGTTCGGCGGCCGCGACCACACGACCGTGATGCACGCCGAGCGCAAGATCCGCCTGCTGATGGCCGAGCGACGGACGGTCTACAACCAGGTCACCGAACTCACCAGCCGGATCAAGCAGGCAGCACGCGGGTGAGCACCGGACGCCGCTCGGCTCGACCTGTCTGGATCGAACCCAGAGTTTGCCCACATCTGTGGATGAAGCTGTGGACGACGAGTGGACACGGTCGTCGCTGCCTGTGGAATGCGGTGGATTCACCCGGCCTTCGTCCACCGGAGCGCGCCGAGGTAGCGGTCGGACGCGCAACCCTGTCCCCCGAACACCTGCACGAACGGCCCGCCCCGACCTGCCGTGTCTCGAGGTTGTCCACACTGTCCACCGCCCCTACGACTCCTACTGACATCCAGACATCTCGAATCGGAGTCTCGAGACTGTGCGCGGCGATGCTGTGGACAACGGCTTCTCGACGATCAACCGAACGGCCTCACCACGGCCGAAGCCATCTCGCCCAGCTCTCGCACTGGCGTCGCCGGGCGTCGGTCGCCCGGTGTAGCGTCGCGCTGCGAGCGGCTCCGGCCGGTTCGCTGATGCTCTCGTCATGACTGTCCTTCACCGATCCGACGGCGTCGTCGCCGCGTGATCCCGAGACCCGAACCTGGAGGCGATCCGCGGTGAAGTTCCGGGTCGAACGCGACGTTCTCGCCGAAGCCGTGACCTGGACGGCCCGCAGCCTGCCCACGCGGCCGAGTGTCCCGGTCCTGACCGGCCTGCGCATCGAGGCACGCGACGGTGAGCTGACCCTCTCGGGGTTCGACTACGAGACGTCGGCCCGGGTGAGCGTGCCGGCCCAGGTCGCGGATGAGGGCGTCGTCCTCGTGAGCGGCCGGCTGCTGGCCGACATCAGCCGGAGCCTGCCGTCCCATCCGGTCGACGTGAGCGACGACGGCGGCCGGGTCGTCCTGACCTGCCGGAGCGCGCGCTTCACGCTCCAGACCCTCCCGCTCGACGAGTACCCGCGGCTGCCCGACCTTCCCAGCGCCACCGGCAGCGTCCGGGGCGACGTGCTCGCCGAAGCCGTCGCGCAGGTCGCGGTCGCGGCCGGGCGCGACGACATGCTCCCGGTGTTCACCGGCATCCGCCTCGAGCTCGACGGTGAACGTCTGACCCTCGCGGCCACCGACCGGTTCCGGCTGGCCGTGCGTGAACTCGAGTGGCGTCCGAGCGTTCCCGGGCTACAGGCCGTCGCGCTCGTGCCGGCTCGCGTCCTCGCCGACGCGACCAAGGCGTTCGCCGGCAGTTCGGCCGAGGTGACGATCGCTCTCGCGGGTGTGGGCGAGGCGACGGGGGAAGGACTGCTCGGGCTCACCGGCTCGGCGTCCGGCGGCACCCGGCACACGACCACCCGCCTGCTCGACGGCGAGTTCCCGGCGTATCGCAAGCTGTTCCCGCCCGAGCACCACACCCACGCCTACGTCGACACCGCCTCGATCATCGAGACCCTGCGACGCGTGTCGCTGGTCGCCGAGCGGCACTCTCCCGTGTACCTCACCTTCGGCGACGGCCAGCTCACCCTGGAGGCCGGTAGCGGCGAGGACGCCCAGGCGACGGAGGGCCTGCCGGCACGCATCGACGGAGAAGGACTCTCGACGGCGTTCAACCCGACGTACCTGCTCGACGGGCTCCAACACGTCGATTCCGCGGTCACCCGGCTGTCCTTCACGTTACCGACGAGGCCAGCCGTCATCACCCCGGCGGCGGACGAGAAGCCGGTCGCCTCGGACGACGCTCCCGATGCGCACGAGGACACCGATGACGTCCGTCCGGCCGGCTCGACCGGCGACGGCGACCTCTACCAGTACCTCCTCATGCCGCAACGGCTGGCGCGCTGACAGCTGATCGATCCGGCTGGCTACGCTCGGAACCGAGGCCGTCGCCCAAGTGGCGGTCAACTCTTCAGAAGGGGAACGAGCGGATGGAACTCGGTCTGGTCGGCCTGGGCAAGATGGGCGGCAACATGCGCGAGCGTGTCCGCAACGCTGGTCACACCGTCGTCGGCTACGACACGAATCCCGACATCTCCGACGTCCCCGACCTGGCCGGACTGGTGTCGACGCTGGCCGCCCCGCGAGTCGTCTGGGTGATGGTGCCGGCCGGCAAGATCACCCACTCCGTGATCGCCGAACTGGCCGACCATCTCGAGGCCGGCGACCTCATCGTCGACGGCGGCAACTCCCGCTGGACCGACGACATCAACCACGCCGCGATGCTGGGTGAGAAGGGCATCGACTTCGTGGACTGCGGGGTCTCCGGCGGGGTCTGGGGCCTCAAGAACGGGTACGCACTGATGTGCGGCGGCGACACCGCTGCCGTCGATCGGGTGATGCCGATCTTCGACGCGCTCAAGCCGGACAGCGAATTCGGCTTCGTGCACGCCGGCAAGGCGGGCGCAGGCCACTTCGCCAAGATGGTCCACAACGGCATCGAGTACGCGATCATGCAGGCCTACGGCGAAGGGTGGGAACTGCTGCAGGCCACCGACATCGTCGAGAACGTCCCCGAGACGCTGAACTCCTGGCGTGAGGGCACCGTCATCCGATCATGGCTGCTCGACCTGCTGTGTGACGCACTGGAACGCGACCCGGCGCTCACCAGCATCGCGGGCTACGCAGAGGACTCGGGCGAGGGCCGGTGGACCGTCGATGCCGCCATCGAACAGGCCGTCCCGGTGCCGGCCATCGCCGCCTCGCTGTTCGCGCGGTTCGTGTCCCGACAGAAGGACTCGCCCACCATGAAGGCGGTCGCCGCGATGCGACACGAGTTCGGCGGTCACGCGGTCAAGGTGGACATCCCGTCGCCGGACTCCGCAGGTCCGTCGGACACGCACCTCACGCGCTGACCACGGATGCACGTCGCCCACCTCTCGCTGACCGACTGGCGGAGCTACCCGTCGGCTGAGGTGGCGCTCGAACCCGGCGTGACCACGTTTCTCGGCGCCAACGGTCACGGCAAGACCAACGTGGTCGAGGCGATCTGCTATCTGGGCACGCTGTCGTCCCACCGGGCCGCCACGGATGCCCCGCTCGTCCGCCAGGGCGCCGAGCGCAGCATCGTGCGGGCCGATCTGGTGCGCGACGGCCGGCATGCGCTGATCGAACTGGAGGTCAACCCGGGCCGGGCGAATCGTGCGCGGGTCAACCGGGGAGCCGTGCCGCGCGCTCGCGACATCGTCGGGATGACACGCACGGTGCTGTTCGCTCCGGAGGACCTGGCGCTGATCAAGGGCGATCCGGACGGCCGGCGCCGGTTCCTCGACGACCTGCTCGTGCTGCGGACCCCGAGGCTGGCCGGAGTCCGCGCCGACTACGAACGCGTGGTCAAGCAGCGGAACTCGTTGCTTCGCACCTCCGGCGCTGCGCGTGGTGCCGCCGGCCGCGAGAATCTCCTGGCCACGCTGACGGTCTGGGACGACCAACTGATCCGATTCGGGATCGAGCTGACCGCCGCGCGAATCCGGCTGGTGGCCGAGCTGCGTCCGGCACTCACCGCCGCCTACGAGGAGATCGCACCGGGTCGTGGGGAACCGGGAGTCGCGTATCGGTCGAGTCTGGTCCCGCGTGAGCGCGGCGCCTCCGACGACGTGGCGGCCGTCGGTGACAGCAGTGCCGACCTCGAGAGCGTCGTCGCCGGCCCGGACGCGATGGCGGAGCTCGGTAAGCGGATGCAGATCCAACTCGAGGAGCGGCGTCGCGACGAACTCGAGCGGGGTGTCACGCTGGTCGGTCCGCACCGCGACGACCTCATGGTGAGCCTGGCCGGCATGCCGGCCCGGGGCTTCGCGAGCCACGGCGAGTCGTGGTCGCTGGCGCTGTCGGCTCGGTTGTCTGCGCACGACCTGCTCAGCGGCGACGGCGACGAACCGATCCTCGTGCTCGACGACGTCTTCGCTGAGCTCGACGTCTCCCGGCGGGCGGCCCTGGCCGGCCGGGTCGTCGGCGCCGAACAGGTGCTCGTGACCGCCGCGGTGGAGGCCGACGTCCCAGCGGTGCTGAGGGGCCACCGATTCGACGTCGAACCCGGAGTCGTGCACGCCGGCTGACGCGCGGTGCGAGCGGACTGCCTGGACCGCTCGCACCGCGCACTCTGAAGGCCGGTCAGCTCGCGGTGACGCCGAGCGTGCTGCGGAACTTGCGTGCGTGGAGCTGGTCGTTGGTGACCTCGGTGCCGTTGCCGGCTCGGTCGTAGATGATGACCGACAGCGTCGCCGTGCCGCTCGGCAGTGCGCACGGCTGGACCGTGATGCTCCCCTTGAACGTGCTCGACGTTGCGGACACGCGGCCGAGGTATGCGCTGGTCGAGGTGAACCCGTCCGCGCCGGTGATGTCCACGTAGGCGTAGTTGACACCAGATTTCGTGTCGGTGAGGACTGCGGAGAACGAGACCTTCTTGGCGGACGTGCGGATGTCGATCTTCGTCGGCGACGCGGAGAACGACGAGAGCTTGGGTTTCGTGGCGTCAGTTCCGCTGGTGATGGTCAGTTTGCTCGGCAGATGCTTCGCCTTGAGAGCGGCCGTGGAGTAGGTCCTGCGGTTGTCGACGCGGTCGGACACGCCGAACTGCAGACTCCAGGTCCCCTTCGGACCCAACCAACGCGGAACGGTCGCCGAGCCGGAAGCAGTTCTGGTCGCCCCGGTTCCCTTCACGACGAGTCCGAAGTACTCGGACGACCCGGCGCCGGGAGGGGTCGCGTAAGCGTAGGCCGAGACGACACCGGACAGGTTGTCGTGAAGGGTCGCCTTGATCGTGACCTTGACAGCCTTGCTGGTCGTGTTGATCGAGGTCTTCGAGAAGCTGAGCTTGGACAACGTCGGCGCTGTGACGTCCGCCGTTGGTGATGTCACCTTGAAAGACTTCGTCCACGACCTCCCCCACTTGGCGTACGTCGGAAACCCGTCGGAGTCGTAAGCGTGATAGCTCGCATATCCCCGTCCCCCATCGCCGAGCGTGACCTGCGTGATCTTCCAGGTGCCGCCGATGTCGTACCTGGGAACGGTGAGCACCCCGCGCCAGGTGCCCTTCTTCGCGGTTCCGGACGCCAGCGACATGTAGACGGTGCGGGACCGAGTGACCTTGGACTTCGCCGGCGAGGTCGTGTCCACACTCATGAAGGTGAGCGGCTGTGTACTGTCGGTGGCCTTCACCGTAAAGGTGATCGTCCCGGCCGCCTTCGTCACGTCGACCCTCGACTTGTTGATCGCCACCGACGTGACGACTGGCTTTCCAGGAGCGCAGTTGACGACGGCGGCTTCGGCGGTGAGCGGGGGGATGGCGGCGGTCGTCGCCGTGGCCATGACGACGGCAGCCGTCATCGCGAGTGCCCGACGGGGTGTCGTCGGGGCTGTGCGGGTGAAGAACATGAGACATCCGATCCGGCCCGGCGTGTAGGGAGATCAAGGTGAGTCACCACGATGCGTCACTCATAGTGATTGATATGGACGGGCCATGGTCCATACGCGCGAATCGTGCACCCTGAGTGACAACTCTGGCAATAGACGAACCGAATCCTGCAGACTCTCCTCCAAACCGTCACAATAAGTAATCGAACGTCGATTCAGTTGAACGAATGTTTGTACGAGCTGCCACGGCGCCAGTGCGGGGGCCAGGTGCCGGCTCACCCCGCCAGCCGCCGGGATCTGACTAGGCTCGAGGGGAGACCGCGGCCACGCGGCATCGGGGACCTCAGGAGGTGGCAGCCGTGCCTGAGCGTCCTGATCGTGACGCGACCCCGACCCGGTCGACGTCGGCGTTGCCGACCGGTGCCGAGCCCGGTGCTGGACCCTCGGTCGACGACGAACACGAGCCCGTCTGGAACCCGTCCGGGCCTCGACCTCGCACGCGCCGTCACGGGCGAGATCGCCGCGCGGACCACAGGCCGATGGCGACGGTCGACCCGCTTCAGCCGTCCGGCCGGACGCGGCGACGACGGCGAGAGATCAGGCGGGTACTCCGGTGCCACCCCCGACGACCGCGACCCGCAGGACATGCAGTCGACCGTGGACCGGCTGGTGGCCGAACGTGGCTGGGGGACCGACCTGGCGGTCGCCGGCGCGGTCGCGCGCTGGCCTCAGGTCGTCGGTGAACGGGTGGCCCAGCACGCGAGTGCGGAAGCCTTCGACGACGGCGTCCTGACGGTGCGCGCGGATTCGACGAGCTGGGCGTCCGAGGTGCGGACGCTGGCCCCGAACATCCTCGCCGCACTCGCCCGCGAGCTGGGTGACAACCGGGTGACGAGGCTCGACGTCAAGGGCCCGGACGCGCCGAGTTGGCGGCACGGGGGTCGCACCGTTCGCGGTCGGGGACCACGTGACACCTACGGGTAGAAGGCCGGACGGAACGCCCCACCGGGGGCGCTGAGACGACCGGAGCCTGTGGGGGTGGTCGTCGAGGACGTGATCGGCGGTCGTGGACGCGTTCAGTGGCCGTACGTGACCGTTTCAGGGCCACATCGACCCTCGTCACGAAGGCCGGAATGGCGCCATCGCGTGCCAGAAGCCGCTAGAATGACGGAGTCTGATTGCGACCTGTCGCGCGCGGAGCCGCCGGTGCACCCGGTGGATCTCTCGCTCGCCGACGGGTCGTCCGTCTGCAGAGGAGAGTTCGTGACGACTGTCGACCCGCTGGTTTCGTCCGATGTCAGCCCCGGCGCAACCCCCGCGCTCGACCCCGTCGTCCTCGACGACGAACCGTTCGTCCCCGCCGAGATGCCGGACTACGACGCCTCGGCGATCCAGGTGCTGGAGGGCCTCGAAGCCGTTCGTAAGCGCCCCGGCATGTACATCGGGTCGACCGGCGAGCGCGGCCTTCACCAACTCGTGACCGAGATCGTCGACAACGCGGTGGACGAGGCGATGGCGGGATACGCCGATCGCGTCGTGGTCGTCCTCCAGGCCGACGGTGGTGTCCGGGTGGAGGACAACGGCCGCGGCATCCCGGTCGGCCTGCACCCGATCGAGAAGATCCCCGCGGTCACCCTCGTCCTGACCGTGCTGCATGCCGGCGGCAAGTTCGGCGGTGGCGGCTACAAGGTGTCCGGCGGCCTGCACGGTGTCGGTGTCTCGGTGGTCAACGCGCTGTCGGAGAAGTTGATCGTGCAGGTCTACAAGGAGGGCACCCGCTACGAGCAGGTCTTCCAACTCGGCGTCCCCATCACCGACCTGATGGAGAGCCCGGACCCGGAGAACCGGCGCGGCACGACCATCACGTTCTGGGCCAGCGAGACGATCTTCGAGACCACGGACTACAGCGACGAGACGATCTCGACGCGGCTTCGTGAGATGGCCTTCCTGAACAAGGGCCTCGAGGTCGTGTTCCGCGACGAGCGCCCGGCCAAGGTCGATGCGGCCGACGACGACACCCCGGCCGCCGAGCAGCAGGTCAGTGAGCGGGGCGCGCGCGAACAGACGTTCAAGTTCGACGACGGCCTGGTCGATTTCGTCGCCTATCTGTCGAAGTCGAAGGAGCCGATCCACGAACCGGCCATCTCGCTCGAGACCCACAAGCCCGACCAGTCGCTGGCCCTCGAGATCGCGATGCAGTGGAGCCGGGCGTATTCCGAGTCCGTCCACACGTTCGCGAACACCATCAACACCCACGAGGGTGGCACCCACGAAGAGGGCTTTCGCGCCGCTCTGACGACGACGCTGAACAACTTCGCCGAGACGAAGAACCTGATCAAGAAGAAGGAAGACCGGCTCACCGGCGACGACGTGCGGGAAGGCCTCACCGCGATCATCTCGGTGAAACTCGAAGAGCCCCAATTCGAGGGTCAGACGAAGACGAAGCTCGGAAACACCGAGGTCAAGGGATTCGTCCAGCGCGCCGTCAACGACAAGCTGGGCGCGTGGCTCGAGGCGAACCCGGCCACCGGGACGCTCATCGTCAAACGTGCCATCGACGCCGCGTCGGCCCGCATGGCGGCGCGCAAGGCACGCGACCTGGCCCGTGACCGCAAGGGTCTGCTCGGTGGTGGCGGTCTTCCCGGCAAGCTCGCCGACTGCCAGTCGAACAACCCGGACGAGTGCGAGATCTTCATCGTCGAGGGGGACTCGGCCGGTGGTTCGGCCAAGCAGGGCAGGGATCCGCGGACTCAGGCCATCCTCCCGATCCGCGGCAAGATCCTCAACGTCGAGAAGGCGCGGATCGACAAGGTGCTGCAGAACCAGGAGATCCAGGCGCTGATCTCCGCGTTCGGCACCGGGATCCACGAGGACTTCGACATCGCGAAGCTGCGCTATCACAAGATCGTCCTGATGGCCGACGCCGACGTCGACGGTGCCCACATCCGCACGCTTCTGCTGACGTTCCTGTTCCGTTTCATGCGCCCCCTCATCGAGGCCGGGCACGTCTACCTGGCCCAGCCGCCCCTGTACAAGATCCGCTGGCTCAATCCGCACAAGCACGAACTCGCCTATTCCGACCGTGAGCGCGACGGGCTGCTCCAGATCGGTGAGGAGCAGGGCAAGCGACTGCCGAAGGACGGTCCCATCCAGCGCTACAAGGGCCTCGGTGAGATGAACTACCAGGAGCTCAAGGAAACGACGATGGATCCCGACGGCCGGGTTCTCCTGCAGGTCACCCTCGAAGACGCCGCGCGCGCCGACGAGATGTTCTCCATCCTCATGGGAGAAGACGTGGAGCAGCGCCGTTCGTTCATCCAGCACAACGCCAAGGACGTCCGGTTCCTCGACATCTGACCTGATCGGTCGCTCGACGAGAACCTTCCACGGATCGGCTCGGCAAGAAGACAAGGACGCTTTCCATGACTGAAACCCCTCTGCCTCCAGGTCGCGGTGGCACCACCGGCGACGGCTTCGACGAGGACGGGAACACCCTCCGGATCCGTCCGATAGACCTGCGCGGTGAGATCGAGGCGAGCTACCTCGAGTACGCCATGAGCGTCATCGTGGGCCGGGCGCTGCCTGAGGTCCGCGACGGCCTGAAGCCCGTGCACCGCCGGATGCTCTACGCGATGTACGACGGCGGCTACCGCCCGGATCGGCGCTTCAACAAGTGCGCCCGCGTGGTCGGTGAGGTCATGGGTCAGTACCACCCCCACGGCGACGGCGCCATCTACGACACCCTCGTCCGGCTCGCGCAGCCGTGGGTGATGCGATACCCGCTCGTCGACAGCCAGGGCAACTTCGGTTCGCCGGGCAACGACCCGGCGGCCGCGATGCGGTACACCGAGTGCCGGATGGCGCCGCTGGCGATGGAGATGGTCCGCGACATCAACCGCGACACCGTCGACTTCGAGCCGAACTACGACGGTCAGACGACCCAGCCGGTCATCCTGCCGGCACGGTTCCCGAACCTGCTCGTCAACGGCTCATCCGGGATCGCCGTGGGGATGGCGACGAACATCCCGCCGCACAACCTGCGCGAGGTCGCCGACGGCGTCCAGTGGTCCCTCGCCCACCCGGAGGCCTCCCGTAGCGAGCTGTTGGAGGCGCTGCTCGAGCGCATCAAGGGCCCGGACTTCCCCCAGGGCGCCCTGATCGTCGGTACCCAGGGCATCGAGGAGGCGTACCGGACCGGTCGGGGCTCGGTCATCATGCGCGCGGTGATCGACATCGAGGAGGACAAGCAGGGGCGGACCACCCTGGTGGCCACGCAGCTCCCGTACATGGTCAACCCCGACCGGCTCGCCCAGAACATCGCCGAACTGGTCAACGCCGGCAAGCTCCAGGGCATCACCGACCTCCGCGACGACAGCTCGGGTTCGACCGGGCAGCGACTGGTGGTCACCCTCCGCCGGGACGCCCAGCCGCGAGTGGTGCTCAACAACCTCTACAAGCACACGGCCCTGCAGCAGAGCTTCGGCTGCAACATGCTCGCGCTCGTCGACGACGTACCGCGCACGCTGTCCCTCGACGCGTTCGTCAGCCACTGGATCCGGCACCAGATCGACGTCATCCAGCGGCGCACCCGGTTCATGTTGCGCGAGGCCGAGCGCGAGGCGCACCTGTACCGCGGCCTGGTGAAGGCGCTCGACATGATCGACGAGGTCATCGCGCTCATCCGAGCGAGCCAGACCCCGGACGACGCCCGGATCGGCCTGATGGGACTCCTCGAGATCGACACCGAGCAGGCCGAGTACATCCTGGTCATGCAGCTGCGCCGGCTCGCGGCCATGGAGCGGCAGCGCATCCTGGACCGTCTGGCCGAGCTCGAGATCGCGATCGCGGACTACACGGCGATCCTCGAGAGCCCCGAGCGGCAGCGGCAGATCGTCTCGGACGAACTGCAGGAGATCACCGACCGGTACGGCGACGACCGCCGGACGACGATCATCCATGCCGACGGCGACATGTCCATGGAGGACCTGATCCCCGACGTCGACGTCGTGGTGACGATCTCGCGCGGCGGCTACGCCAAACGCACGTCCGCCGACCTGTTCCGCAGCCAGCGCCGCGGCGGGAAGGGCGTGCGTGGTGCGACGTTGCGCGAGGACGACGTCATCGATCAGATGTTCGTCACCACCAACCACCACTGGATCCTGGTGTTCACGAACGCCGGACGGGTCTACCGCACGAAGGTGTGGGAGCTCCCGGAGGCGGCCCGCGACGCCCGGGGTCAACACGTCGCAGGGCTCCTGAGCTTCGCGCCGGACGAGAAGATCGCGCAGGTGCTGACGCTGCGGGACTACCAGCAGTCGCCGTACCTCGTGCTGGCCACCAAGAAGGGACTCGTCAAGAAGACCCTGCTGGCCGACTACGACTCGGCCCGTAGCAGCGGTCTGATCGCCGTCAACTTCCGTGAGGAGGGTGACGAGCTGATCGGCGCCGCGCTGGTGTCGGATCGCGACGACCTCCTGCTCGTGTCCAAGCGAGCCCAGGCGATCCGCTTCCGGGCCGACAACGAGCAGCTCCGGCCGATGGGCCGGGCGACGTCCGGTGTGACCGGGATGAAGTTCCGCCGCGACGACGAGCTGCTCTCGATGGCAGTCGTCCCCGCCGATGACGAACTGGCAGAGGTCGTCGACGCTGCCCCCAGCGCCGGCGAGTCAGTCGAAGCCGGCGAGGCGGCAGAGCTGTACGTGTTCACCATCACAGACGGTGGCTACGCCAAGCGGACCAACGTGCACGAATACCGCCTCCAGGGACGCGGTGGCCTCGGCATCAAGGCGATGAAGGTCGCAGACGACAGAGGCGCACTCGTCGGTGCACTGGTCGTCTCCGAGAGCGACGAGGTGCTCTGCATCAAGGCGAGCGGTCAGGTCACCCGCAGCCCTGTTGCCGATGTTCCGGCCAAGGGTCGTGACACCATGGGCGTGATCTTTGCCGGTGTGCGCGGCAGTGACACAGTGGTGGCGGTCGCGCGGAACGCAGAAGTAGCGGCGGACGTTGCCATCGGTAGCGAGCCCGTCACCGATGACGGAGCAGAAGGCGGCGCTGGAGCAGAAGCCGGTGCCGTCGTCGACGTCGGGGCCGACTCGACCGGCACCGAAACCCCGGTGGAGACCGGGGGCACCACCGATCAGCAGGAGGACAGCCCGTGACGATCAGAGACGACGAGCAATCGACGCAGGTGATCCCCCGGGGAAGTGCTCCCGTGGCGAACGGCGACGGTGGCGACTCGGCCGGCTCGACGACTCCCGGTCCGATCGAACGTGGACGCAAGTCGATCGGCGAGCACCTGAGCCGGGTGGCCGACGGGGGTGCCGAGACGGCGCCGACACATGGGCGGACGGACGCGGCTCCGGCTGCCGCGGAACCAGGCACGGACCTCGAGACGACGCCGGCGAGAGACGTCGCGACGACACCACCGGTGAGCAAGCACTCGAAGCCGACTGCCCCGCCGAAGGCGCCGCGTCCCCGCCGGGCACGGCTCACGGCGTCCCGGGTGGACCCGTGGTCGGTCATGAAGATGGCGTTCATGCTCTCGATCGCCTGGGGAATCATGACGATCGTCGCGGTGCTGGTCGTCTGGAACGTCCTCAATGCCAGCGGTGTCTTCGACTCGATCAACTCGACGGTCAGCGACGTCCTGGGCGCCGCGTCGACGACGAAGTTCGACATCAACCAGTACGTGGGCTTCCAGAAGGTCGCCGGCTTCACCACGCTCATCTGCGTCGTCGACGTCGTCCTGATGACCGCTCTGGCGACGCTGGGTGCGTTCCTCTACAACCTGTCCGCGTCACTGCTGGGCGGCATCGAGGTCACGCTCGCCGAAGAGGAGTGAGGGCGTTCGTTCCGAGCGTCGGTCCGGTTTGAGGCTCGCCGCGACGCTGGGGTAACGTACGTCGTCGCCCACGGGCCTATAGCTCAGCTTGGTTAGAGCGCTTCCCTGATAAGGAAGAGGTCACTGGTTCAAATCCAGTTAGGCCCACCCACAAACGCGCAGCCCAGAGGCCGTCACCCACACCCGGGAGACGGCCTCAACCGCTATCGGTCACCGCTCGGGTAGCGGGAATGTGGCGATGACCGGATCAAGCAACAGGATCAGGACGAGCGCGGCCAGCGGGAGATGGCGACGAGCAGCACGCTGGCGATGTCGACGATTACGCCTTCGCCTGGGTGGGCACCGGCGATGAAGGTGGAGAAGTCCCACAACCCGTGCAGCACCATCGCGGCGAGGAGCACACCGGTCCCGCGGCGTAGAACGTAGAACGCCACACCGCTCAGCCCGGCCAACCCGACCTGGACGACCGCGCCGGGTTCGCCGAGGAGCAGGTTGGTCAAGTGGAATGCACCGAACCACAGCGTGGTCCAACCCAGCGCGGCCGCCTCGGACCGTGTCCCTTGCCGCAACGACCGCAGGATGACACCGCGGAACAGGGTCTCCTCGGTGAATCCCACCAGGATGCAGGCCAGGACGAGGGCCACCACGTCGGCGACGCTGAACCTGCGCCAGCCCGCGCCCGCCAGCGCTAGCACGGCCACGACCGCCATCAGGATCGGCAGCGCCCACCAGAGTCTGGTCATCGGAAGGCGACTGCCGTCGCGGAAGACGTAGCGCCAGCGGGCCCAGTGGAGGAAGGCGATCAGCCAGATGGCACCAGCCAGCAGCGGCGCGACGACCGCTTTCATGGTGTTGGCTGCCGACAGCGCGAAGTCGTCGTAGTCGATCCCGGACAGCCGCATCAGCCCGACGACCACGACCACGTAGCCCGCGAAGACGATCGCCGCCACCGGGACGGAGGGTGCTATCCGTGGTTCGGAAGCAGTCGGTGCGGGCATGGAGTTCCTCCGAGATCGTATGGATGGCCGCCCTTCGCTCGAGCGCGCCGCGATCAGCTCTCGGCCGGCTGACGGGCGTTCCCGCGCACGAAGATCAGCAGCACCACGCCGGCTGCGATCACGACAAACGTCGCGAAGCCTGCGCCGCTGAGGAACGCATTGGGGCCGTTCCCGGTGGCGACCTTGTCGACGCCGCCGCTGGCCAGGATGCCGGTGGGGTCGGTGAGGCCGTGCAGGATCACGACCCCGGCAAGGAATCCGATCGATCGCAGCGACAGGTACATGAGCACACCGAAGGCGAACGTGTACAGGACCGTGGGAGCAACGGTGGTGATGGACTGCCCGCTGAGCAGGTTGGCGGTGTGGGAAAGGGCGAATAGCAGTGATGACAACGCGGCGACGGCCAACTCCCCGTGTCCGCCGTCGCGGAGCATCTTGATCCCGAACCCGCGGTAGACGAGTTCCTCGACGAAGCCGATCAGCAGGCCGGTAGCGAGCACCAGCACGATGACACCCACCGGGATGTCGCCCCAGCTGATGCCCAACAACCGCAACAGGATCGGCACGACGACGATGACCGGCGCCAGCCACATCCACCACGAGCGGTAGACCGGCTGTCGTGCGAAGACCTCCCTCAGCCAGCCCATGTACGCACCGAAACCCAGGAGCACCACGGCGCCGACGATGAGTGAGGCGGTGATCTGGACGAACACGGCACCCGGGCCGCTGAGGACATCGTCGTGCGCGAAGTGCCCGCCGACCGCGCCGATGATCTTGCCCGAACCGATGTACACGGTCAGGTAGACGACGAGAACGAGGAGGAACCGCCAGAAGCCGCCGTGGTTGATGAAGGCCCTGAACCTGCTGTCGTCGCGCTGCTCTGTACTGGCGTCGCTCATTTCAGGCGGCTCCACGTCTCGGTCGGGGCGCGAACGACGCGTCAGCCGTCGCCGATGTCGCGCGGAGCGTATCGCACCGGATCAGCCGGCCAGCCGATCGAGAGTGATCACCTCGCCAGTCCGGTTCCGCGAGCAGGATCACGAGCGCCTCGGCCGACACGGTCTGATTGAGGCACTGGTCTTGCTGACTCCGGCTCGTGGGTTTCAGGCACGACTCCGTCCGCCCGCGCCGTCCCGGCCACTGTGCGGACTGGTGGCAGGATGCCCTCGCCACGACAGCGGCCAGTTCACGGCGGGGTAACCTGGATGACGATCATCGGCAGCCCCGGGGGCGTTCCACCACGCCCTCGCGCGCCTCGACCAGCAGCCGGTGATCCGTCAGAACCGCGACACGCTCGACCACCATCCGACTCGGCGACTTCTCGAGCTGGACCAATCCCACGATCGTCCCGGCCTGACGAAGGTCGGCGTAGTCAGTTCGCTGACTGGCCTTCCGGCGCTGATTGTCCGGAAGCTAGCCAAGACCACGGACCGTGCCGTCTGGCCGAAGACGCCGACGTGACCGGCAGGACCATCACGTTGGTCGAGGACGTCATCACGACCGGGGGCGGCGCGGTTCGAAACGCGTCACTCGCTCTCCCGGCCCCGGGCTCTCGGCGCGCGGGGTAGGCGTGGCTGTCTGCGCGACCGACCGCAGCACAGTCACCGGCGGCGCAGTCCTCGGAATCGACATGCAGATCCGCGCCGTTCTCAGCCATGACCGGTTGACCACGTGAGGGAACGCCTCGCCTGCACCTAGCCGCGATCGTGCAGCGTGACGTGGTAGCCGTCGGGGTCGGCGAAGGTGAACGTGCGACCGAAAGGTCCGTCGATCGGCGCCGAGACGATCGTGTGGCCGTCGGCGACGAGCGCGTCGTGAATGGCCTGGACGTCGGTGGCATGGAGCCAGATCGCGGCACCGATGCCCGGCTGAGCGACGGACGCGAGATCGGTGCCGGGAACGACGTCTCGCAGTGCGAACGCGATCGGCGTCGTCTCGAAGACGACAGCGTGGGGAGGGCCCGGCCGGAGAGCGGACCAGGCCGAGGTACTGCTCGTAGAACGCCTGTGACTCGTCGAGATCGCGGGCTTGGAGCGAGATGAAGTCGGGTCCGGTGACGGGCAAGGTGATACTCCTTCGTATGTGTGTCAGTTTTCTGACACGACAATCTATGTCAGGATTCTGACATGAGTCAAGACGGTGTAGGCGTCGACCTGGAGACGTCACTGGGGTACCTGCTGAAAGAGGCGTCGAGCGCCCTGCGTACAGCCATGGAGGAGGTGCTCCGACCGCTCGGGATGACCGTGACGCACTACTCCTGCCTCGAGTTGCTGTCACAGCGACCGGGCCTGTCGAACTCTGCGCTTGCGCGGGGAGCGTTCGTGACGCGCCAGTCGATGAACGTGCTGCTGCAAGCCCTGGAACGAGACGGCTACGTGACCAGGCCGGCGGAGGCCCCCGTGGGGAAAGTCCTCCCCACGCGGCTCACGCCACGCGGCCGACGGAGCCTGGCGAAGGCGAGCGCGGCGGTCCGGTCGGTCGAGCTCAGAATGCTGGCCGGCATGACGGAGGACGAGCAGTCGGACGCGCTCAGAACCCTGCGCAGCATGATCCGGTCGCTGCGCGACGACGGCGAACGTGTGTAAAGCCGTCCGGCTGGGCACATCACCACCGAAGTCATGCCGCAGTGGTGGCACTCCGTTACTGTGCGTGCGCAACGCAGATGCCTCAAGCTGGACGAACTGTCAGCACGATCCGATCGCTGGTCCGGAAGGACGCGACTGTCGATGTCTGTTGTGAGTGTCGGTGCTGGATTGGAGTCGCCGCCGCGGAGAGTGCCGTACCGGACGTGGCCAGGCGCGTTGATCGTGGTGGCGATCATCTTCGTCTACGTCGGCGGGTTGGTGTTGTGGGACGCCCACACGCCCAACGACTTCCAGAACGTCGAATCCGGCGCCGTGTTGCAGGTGGGGCCTGCTGTCGGGTTCGTGCCGGCCAAAGGATGGCTGGTGGACGTGACCGATTCCTCTCCGACCGGGGACAGCGCGTCCATCTTCCTGACCGGCCACGGGAGCACGTTCTCGGTCCGTACTCAGAGTTGGGACGGGACCCTGGTGGAGTTCGTGACGTTGCAGCGGTCCGAGATCAGTGTGTTCGGGAAGGTCCATCTGGTCGGCGACCCAGCCGCATTCACCACGGCATCCGGAGTGAGCGGGCTGACGTTCTCCTACTACGCGCAGCAAACTCAGGGCCAGGTGTGGATCTCGGTGGACCAGACGACCAAGCGGGCCGTCGTCGTCATCTCGCGCGCCTCGCAGACGGCGTTCACCCAGGCTCAGCCGGACGTCCAGCAGATGCTGGACAGTCTGAAGGTGTCCTCGTGAGTGCGGCGCAGCCGGCCGCGACGATCGACTCGGCGACCGAGGAATCCGCGTCAGCGCCGATCGGGATCGACGGTTTCCTGCAGCCTCGCCGTGCCGCGTTCTGGGTGTACGTGATGTTCCTCGTGAACGGCGTCTTCGCGACCGGAACAGAGATCTACCAGGCTCAGCAGGTCATCCCGATCACCGTCTGGCTCGCCATCATCGTGTGGATCCTCTACGCCGCCATCCCGTTGTGGTTCTTCCACCACACCCTCGACCTCTTCGCGCAGCATCCCGCACTGGGCTTCGTGATGGCATTCGCCTGGCGCGGATTCGGCGCGATCTATCTCGCCCGCTCGGCGAACACCGCGCTCCTCTCGAGTCCTCACCAAGACCCAGGGAGTTCAGTTCACCGCCGACTGGGGGGCCGCGATCGCCGGACCGACCACCGAGGAGCTCCTGAAGATCCTCGGCGTCATCCTCCTGGTCATGATCGCGCGCACCCAGTTCCGCACGCTGCTCGCGTTCGTGAGCATCGGTGCGCTGGTCGGGCTCGGCTTCCAGGTCCTCGAGGACCTGGACTACACCCTGAACGTCGCACTGGCCGCCAACAGCCCGAGTCAAGTGCTGCCGGTAGGGGAGATGCTGCTCTTCCGCGGCGTGATCTCGGGCATCTGGAGCCATGCGATGTTCACGTCCATCGCGGCGTTCGGCGTGGGGTATTTCGTCACCCGCCGAGGCAAGCCACTCGTCCAGCGGCTCGGCGTCGGCGTCGGGTGTTACCTGCTCGCGTGGGGATGCCACTTCTTCTGGAACTCGCCGCTACTCGCCGCCAGCAACATCTTCACCATCCCCCTGCGTGGACTGCCGATCTTCGTGGTCGGCGTGCTCATCTGGGTGCTCGCCGGGCGGGAACAGTCCACCTACGTCACCAGCCTGGCCGACGCCTACGTCAGTACCGACCTCATCACGCCCGACGAACGCGACGCGCTCGCCACCCTGCGGGGCCGCCGCCAACTGCGCCACGACGCCCGCAAGCACGGCCGGAAAGCGGGGCGCGTCTACCACCGGCTTCAACGCAAACAGCTCGACCTCATCATGCAGAACGCCCAGTATGGTCCGAGCCGTCGAACCCAGGACGACGAGTTCGCCATCAGGACGTTTCGAGAGCAGTACGTGCGGCATGTGCCGATGACTCCGGAGCCTGCCGAGCCGGCGCCACCCCGAACCTGACCCTTCGTGGCGGCCGATCAGATGGCAGAAGCCGTCGATCGCCACCTCGATCTGCACAACCCCGTGGTTCGGCCAGACGAGAACCGCGGGGTTCTGCCGTCTCGCGATCAGACTGCAGAACGACCGCCTTCGACCGCCTGATGGACCGGCCGTTCTGCACTCTCGCATCGCCGCCGTCGGCCCGCCTCGGTCGCCGTCGACACCACGAGCGCGGGCGATCCCTGCTACTACCGACAGCCATGGTCACAGCACGTTTTGCCACGATAAGGTCCGTGCGGGTTGATCGCCACGCCGGCGGCGCAGACGGACGAACCAAGGGGAGCTCGTGGCGGTGACGACGTTGGACGCCCGAGACGACAAGGGCCTGCGCGGGTTCATGAACCGTGGCGGCTTCTGGCGATACGTCCTCGCGCTGGTCGTCTACCTCATCGTCTATCTGGGGTCCGGGCGGATTCTCGGCAAGGTGGCCGGGCACTTCGCCGACGACGACCTCCTGAGCAGCGTCGGGAGCGTGTTCTTCCAGGTCACGGCCTCGCTCCTGGTCGGGGCGGTCGTGCTGGTCGCCGCCATGGTCTATCTGGGTTGGACACGCGAGCTCTTCGGACGTCAGCCCATCTATCGGTCGTGGTGGATGTGGATCGCGCCGATACTCGCCGCCATCCCGATCGTCCTGCGCCTGTTCGGTATCGACTGGGGCCGGCACGGCGTCGACGTGGTCTGCTTCATGCTCGCCACCGGCCTTCTCATCGGGTTCGTCGAGGAACTGACCTATCGCGGGTTCGCGGTGAAGATGATCCGTGACGGCGGTCATGGCGAGTGGGTGGTCGCCGCCCTGTCGTCGCTCGTCTTCGGTCTCTCGCACAGCGCGAACCTGCTCAGTGGGCAGGCCGTCAGCACGGTGGCCGTGACGGTGTTGTACACGTTCGCATTCGGCGTCCTGATGTACCTCACACTCCGCACCACCGGGTTCCTGATCGGCGCGATGGTCCTGCATGGTCTGACCGACCCGACCACGTTCCTGTCCTCCGGCGGCATCGACAAGGTCGTGACCGGCAGCGGGCCCAATGCTCTGCTGACCTTGGCCGGCACGGCCACGAGCGTCATCATCGTCGTGGGGCTCGTGCTGTTGATCTTCATCCGCGGGAAGGTCAGCACGCGCAACCCGGAAAGCTCACCAGATCAATCCCCGACAACGGCCGGAATCGAGTAGGGGGCCCAGATGGCCGATTACCCCGTCCTGCTCCACACCGCAATCGACGCGCGAGACTGTCGAGGTCTGGCGGAGTTCTACCGTCAGTTGCTCGGGCTGCACTACCGAGCGGGCGAGGAACCACCGACCGACGGCAGCGCCGACGACGCGGACTGGCTGGTCCTCCTCGACGACAGCGGCGGCCGTGTGGTCACCGTTCAGCAGAAGAGCGACACGACGACGCCAACGTGGCCGTCCGAAGCCGTGCCGATGCAGATGCACATGGACTTCAAGGTGCCCACCGTCGACGAGCTGGAACGACATCGCCTACGGGCCGAAGCCTTGGGCGCCCGACTGCTGTACGACCGCTCACAGGAGGAGGGCGAGCCGCTTTACGTGCTGGCCGACCCGGCCGGACATCCCTTCTGCCTCCTGGTGCAGTAGGTCGGAGGGCATGGAGCGAGGGCCGCGGTCGATCAGACCGCCGGTGACCGTCCCGTCGCCGGCCACAGCCGTCTTCCGCGGCTTCCGGCATGGCCACGCCGGCGCCCCTTGCCGTGGGCGGCGCAGAGCACCGCCCGATGGCGTAACCTTGGCGCTCGTCGTCGGGCGGCCAAGGCCCACCTGGGTGCTGTCGATCGACGACCGGTGGGGCCGTCCGGCCCGCTGCCCACGATGTCCGGAGGTTCACGATGCCGAAGAAGTTCATCGTCGTCGCGATTGCCGTCGCCGGCGCGGTATGGGCGTGGCGCAAGACGCAGGCCGACTCGGCTGAGCAGGACCTCTGGGCCGAGGCCACCGACCCGGTGGAGCCCCGGAAGAGCTGAGCATCCCTTCGGGGACGTGGCGCAATTGGTAGCGCACCTGCTTTGCAAGCAGGGGGTTGAGGGTTCGAGTCCCTTCGTCTCCACCACACCTGACGTGCAGAAGCGCAGGATCTAATCTCGATCTGCAGAACCCCGCCGTTCGACCGGAGCAGAACCGCGGGGATCTGCAGTCTCACTCTCGTTGTGCAGAACGACCGCGTTCGACCACCCGATTCAGCGGCCGTTCTGCACTCTCGAGCCGTCGAGCTCGATCAGAATGCGATCAGATGGCCGACGCTCAGCGTGAGCAGCATCGTCCCGACGCCGATCGCCAGCGCACGGGCGACCGTCCGGACCACGCCGACCCGACCGCTGCGCGCCGCGATCACCGACGTGATCACCAGCGCCACCGAGACCACCACCAGCGTCCACAGCGCATTGGCACCCGTCGGCGAGAGCAGGATCGCCGCCAACGGCACCGCGGACCCGACCGCGAAGCACAGCCCCGCAAGAAGCGCCACCGGTGCGGGCCGAGTGATCTCGGCCTCCGACAGCCCGTGCTCGGCCCGCAGATGCGCTCCGAGCGCATCCTTGGCGGTCAGCTCACTCGCCACCCGGTCGGCCAGCTCATCGGACAGACCCCGGGCCCGGTAGTGCTCGACCAGCTCGGCGAGCTCCTCCTCCGGGGACAACGCGAGCTGTCGTCGTTCCTCGTCCATCACGGCCAGGTCGGCATCGCGGTCACCGGCCGCCTCCGCGTATTTCGCGCCCGCCAACGCGATGGTGCCGGCGATCATGGCCGAGATGGCCGCGATGATGAGGGTGACGACGTTGGCGCCGGCTCCGGAGAAGCCCTCGACGATGCCGGCCGTGGCGATGATCCCGTCGTTGGCATCGACGGTCATGGCGCGCACCCGATTCCGGTCCAGCAGCCCAGCGACTCAACCCGATGCCGATCCGGGGTACACCGCGATCAGGACCTTCATGCGACGCACTCCCTTCGGTTCGACGACGAGCGAAAGGCCAGGACGCCGCTGCGTCGACCCAGGCGCAGCCAACCCGATGGACCGCACAGAAGTACAGCAACACTCCGGCCGCGGAACGTGGGTGAAGCCGGGGCCGGCGAAAACGAGCTGCCGGGTGGGCCGTGAGCTGCCACGCTGGGCCGGTGGATCCCACACCGCCCGCACCGACTTTCGTGCTGCTCACCGGGCCATCGGGTTCGGGGAAGTCGACCTCGGCAGCCGCCTGGGCGAGACAGGGCACCGCCACTCGCGCCCTGCTCGACGTGGATCAACTGCGGGCGCTCATCAAGGCCGGTTTCGCGCATCCCGAGCACGGCTGGACCGACGAGACGGAACGCCAGTGGACGATCGGCACCGAGTTGTGCGCTGCGATGGCCCGCGTCTACCGGGCGCACGGTGTCAGCGCGATCATCGATGTCTACGCCCCGCCGTGGCCGGGCGATCGCTGGGCCACCCTCATGGACGAACTCGGCGGGACCGTGGTGACCCTGCTTCCCAGCGTCGAGGTCTGCCTGGCCCGCAACGCGGCCCGGGGTCGCGAGCCCGTCATGGTCGACGCGTTTGTGCGCGCCAACTACGACGGCTTCGCTGAGTGCGCCGCGCTGCACCCGCCCGAGCATGTGATCGACTCCGGCGTACTCACCGCGGACGAGGTCGCCCGACAGATCCAGCTGATCGTGGACGCACGCACCCGCTAGCAGACGACGTTCCGTCGCCGAGCCCGACTGCAAACCCCGGCCCCACGCGAAGAGATCCACACCCGGGCTATCGTCCGTGCTGGCTCCTGGTTCGCTCTGCAGGCACGGGGAGTCCTCGAGTGAACGAGATCAGGAGGCGGCGGATGTCGGCTGGTGGGTTCTCGGCGACGCGGCTGGTGCGAGTGCGGGACCTGGTCGAGCGACATGGTCGGCTCCGGCTTCGTTCCCGGCTTGATGGTGGTTCTCGCCCGGCACGGCGACGTGCACGTGGAAGCCGCGGGAACGCTCGCGTTCGAAGGCCCGGGGGCGGACGTCCCGATGGCCAGGGACACGATCGTCCGGATGGCCTCGATGACGAAGCCGATCGTCGCCGCCTGCGCCATGACGCTGGTCGAGGACTGCACGCTGCGCCTCGATGACCCGGTGGACGAACTGCTCCCGGAGTTGGCCGACATGCGGGTGCTCGCCGATCCTGACGGTCCACTGGAGGACACCGTCCCGGCGATTCGCTCGATCACGCTGCGGGACCTGCTGACCTTCACGCTCGGCACGGGCATGGTGATCGCCGAGCCCGGCACAGTCCCGATCGCCGATGCCCTGGACACGATCGGCGAACCGCATCTGGACGAGTGGGTGCGTCGCCTGGGCGCGCTGCCGCTGGTCCATCAGCCGGGCACGCGGTGGATGTACGAGACGGCCGCCGACGTGACCGGCGCACTCATCGCCCGTGCCACCGGCACGTCCTTCGGGGAGGCACTGCGCGAGCGGATCTTCGAACCCCTCGGAATGCGCGACACCGCGTTCAGCGTGGACGCCGAGCGCCTCGGCCGGTTCGCGACGGCCTACGACCGTGACAGCGCCCCGAGCGGAGAGGCGGTCGTCTCGGACCTGCCCGACGGGATGTTCAGCAAGCCGCCGACGTTCGAAGGCGGTGGGGGTGGTCTCGTCTCGACGGCGGAGGACTACCTTGCCTTCGCTTCGGCTCTCCTCGGCGGCGGCACCCACCGAGGGCAGCGAGTCCTCTCGCGGCTCTCCACGACCCTCATGACCACCGACCACCTCACTCCGGCGCAGAAGGCGGTGTCAGGATTCTGGCCGGGGTATTTCGACAACCAGGGTTGGGGATTCGGGATGTCGGTCGTCACCCGGCGAACCCGCCTGGGCCCTTCGGTCGGTAGCTACGGCTGGTCCGGCTTCTACGGCACCTCCTGGTACAACGATCCCGCTGAGGACATGACGGCGATCGTCATCATGCAGCGCGCGCACATGGGCGACCAGACGCTGCCGATGTGGAACGACTTCTGGACCACGGCCTACCAGGCGATCGACGACTGAGCCCGCCATCGACCGAGGCCGGTGCGTCGGCAGTCGGGCCCACGATCCGAGGGCACTAGACGGCGGCCGGCTCGACGTAGAAGTACGGGTCGAGCACGCGAACCTCGCTGATCGTGTCGACCGGAAGGCCATTGAGTTCCGCGGCCGCTCGGATCGCCTCCGGAGACGGTCCGTCGTACACGCAGAAGGTCTTCTCCTTGTCGGTGGTGACGAACGAGTGGACCCAGGTGACGTCCTGGGTGAGATTGGCTCCGACGACCGCGGCGCACACGGCGGCACCGGCTTCAGTGCTCGCGATGTGGAGGCCATCGGGAAAGGTGCGTTCGACCATGTAGCGGGGCATGACGTCTCCTCGTGGAAGGGCCGGTCGCTGGTGACCGACATGCCTCGACGGTAGGTGTGGACGCCGGCGTGGAGATGGGGAACGAATCCCCATCTTGGCCGTCCGACCTGCATGCTTCAGTGCGGGGGCTGACGATCCAGGAGGTCCCGGCGGCTCGTGGTACCGGTCTTGCGCAGGATCGCCGAGACGTGGTGGCCGACAGTCTTCACCGACAGATGCAGCCGAGCGGCGATCTCGGCGTCGGTCGCCCCGTGGCGCAACCAGCCCTGCACTTCCTGCTCGCGGCCGGTCAGCCCGTCGGGGTGAGTCGCCGCCGTGCTGCGCGGGCCCCGGGGGATCGACCGGATGCCGAGGCTCCGCAGCGCTCGCGTGGCGCGCGGCGCAGGGGGCCGGCGCCGAGGTCGTGGGCGATCTGCAGTGCCCGTCGCAGATCCTGCTCCGACGTCGAGTCGCACCAGGCATCGCCCGCCTCGTAAGGGCATCCGAGATCCCACCACCGCCGGCCGGCGGCGCTCGCATCGCCGGCCAGGTGCAGTCGATAGGGCTCTGCGGCACTGCCTGGTCCGTGCGGGATGTCGTGCCGTGTCAACCAGAGCCCGAGTTCGCCGACGGTCCACGGATTCTCGCGCCGGCACGCGAGTTCGTAGGCGTGCAGCAGTCCGTCTCGTCCGTCGTCCCGCTCGCCCGCCAACCAGCGTGCTTCCGCTCGGGCCGCTGCCACCGGGGCGATGCGTTGCAGGGAGTCGAATGCGTCGGCCGACCGCTTCGCCTCGTCGAGCGACTCCCAGACGCCGGGATCCCCGCGTCGAGCCCGGATCCGGCCCTGGACACAGCGGGCGGTGACCACGGTGATCGCGCCCAGGTGCGGCGCGGCCACCACCTCGTCCACCCACCGCGTGGCGTCGCTCCAGCGACCCTGCTCGAACAGGCACCGCGCCTGCCAGGCCCGCGTGTAGCCGGCCCAGAAGTCGAGGTCGCGTGAGGTGAAGAACGTCAACGCCGAGGGCAACACGTCCGCGACCGTGGCGTACAGCTTCGCCTCGCCGGCGGCCGACACGGTGTTGGCCCACGCTCGCGCCTGCTCGAGGACGAGCCCGGCCGAGGCGGCGACCTCGATCGCCTCCCGGAGGTCCCGGCAGCGGTCGTCGGCACCGGTGAGCGTGCGTGCGGCGCCGAACGCCTGGAGCGCGACGGCGAGAGCGGCCGGATCGCCGAGCTCGCGAGCCAGTCGGACGGCGTCGCGTCCGGTCACGATCGCTCGGGTGAGGTCGCGGGCGACCATCTGCACAGTCGCCAGGGTGGCCACGGCGGTCGCGAGTTCGGGGGTCGGGCCGAGCGGCTCGAGAACCTCGATCGCGGCTCGGGCGAGCTTCTCGGCCTTGGCGTCGTCTCGCTGGACCTTGCTCGACCATCGCACCGCCGTCCCACGCAGCAACCGGTCCGGTGAACCCGAGGTGAGCGCCACGGCTTCCGCGACCGCCGCGGCAGCGGCCGTGTCCTCGCCGGACGCCCATTCGGCGTCGGCGAGGTCGAGCAGCAGTCGTGCCCGGGCGTCACCGGAAGACCCCGACGTCAACGCCCGGCGGTAGTGCGCCGCCGCCTGCCGGCTCGAACCCGCGAGCGCGGCCTCCCGTGCGGCCGCGACCTCCAGGAGATCGGCTCGATCGATGAGTCCCGCACCTCGGGCGTGGTAGGCGAGCACCGCGGTCCCGGGATCGGCTGTCGCCGTGAACGCGGCGAGATGGGCAGCGCGCCGCTCGTACGGATCGAGGTCGGCTTCGACGGCCCGCCGGACCAGTTCGTGGCGGAAGTGGACGGAGGTGTCGTCGATCTCGACGATCCCGGCTCGCACGGCCTCGTCGAGGTCCCCGGCGTCGTCGGCCGGGAGCAGCGCTCGACCGGGCACCACCGACAGCGCGCGCACGGCGCTCCGCGTTCGCGCCGGCAGCCGCGAGACACGTGCGGCGACGGCGTCGCGCACAGCCGACGTCGGCGTGACCGATGTGAGGAGCTGGTCGACGAGGAACGCATTGCCTCCGGTGACCCGCCACGCCTCGTCGGGATCCCGCTCGGAGCCGGCCACGAGGTCAGCGACGGCGGCACGGCTGAGCGCCGGCACCTCGATGCGCACGGTGTCCGCCGGCGCATCGCCGAGGGCAGCGCGGAGCGCGTGGTCGGGCCCGATCTCCGTACGGGCCGTCACGATCAGCAGTCCGTACGTCGGCCGGATGCGACGGCTGATGAAGCGGATGACATCGGCGCCGGCATCGTCGATCCAGTGCGCGTCCTCGATCACGACGATTGTCGGCTCGCTCCGCATCCGGGCCACGAGGACGTCACCGACATCCGGCGCTGTCGTCCCGAGGGTGGTGATGTCGCGGAACGGGCCGAGCGGGCGGGGCACGCTCAGCGGCTCGCACCATCCCCAGCTGGCCTCGACGCCGGCCAGTGCGGTCTGGACGACCCGGGTCTTGCCCGCGCCCGCTTCGCCGGACACGACCACGAGGCTGCCCTGACCGTCCCGGGCGTTCCCGAGCACGAGGGCGAGCCGCTCGAGGATGTCCTCGCGCTCCACGAGACGCACAGCGTCATGCTAGGGCGCGCGAATCATGCGCGACCGGGTCGATCAGCGGGCGCTAGCGTGCCGTATGACCAGGATGACGCCAGCGGAGATCTTCGAGCTTCTGTCCACCGGCACGAGGACCGCGCACGTCGCCTCGACCAGAGCGGACGGCAGCCCGCACGTCGCACCGGTCTGGTTCCTCGCCGACGGAACGCCGGACTCGTTCGTCATCCACTTCACCACCAGCGCGTCCAGCGTGAAGGGCCGCACCCTGCGACACGACGGCCGCGTCGCGATCACCGTCGACGACCCGCATCCGCCGTTCGCCTTCGTGATCGTCGAGGGGACCGCCGAGCTCGACGACGACCTCGGCCGACTCCTCGAGGTGGCCACGCGGCTCGGCGAGAGGTACATGGGCCCTGATCGGGCGGTCGAGTTCGGTACGCGCAACGCGGTTGACGGCGAGCTGCTGGTCACGGTTCGACCGGTCAAGCTGCTCGGCGAGAAGGACCTGACAGCCTGACCGAGCGCCAGCCGTCATCACCCGGCGTTGGCGGGTCGCGACGCTCAGGTGAACGCGAAGGCCTTAGCATCATGCGGTCGTCGCCGTGTCCTGAGTCACACAATCGAGGTGCGCCATGCCCGTCCTCTCACGTCGGCCGCTCCTCGTTGCGCTCCTCGCTCTCCTCATGACGGTGTGGTGGTGGGTGCCGTCGGCCGGTCCCACGGCGACGGTCGCAAGCGCCGCTCCTGCGGACGACCAGCCCTACAAGGTGACCATCGCGGCCCGGGTGTGCTCGGAGTACACCGACGTCATGGCCAACCGCGCCCGTAACGACATCCAGGAGAGCCTGAAGGACCTGGGCCGCGACACCGTCTACGGCGCCGGCCAGCCGATCGACCCTGATCTGGAAGACAACGACGCCAACAACCCCGACTGTGAGCCACTGAACGGATGGAAGTTCACGCTGGGTGACAACTACACCAAGCCCGCGCCCGTCGGCAGCAACCAGTCCTTCAGCATCGTGACCGGCAGCGAGGACCAGACCGGAGTCACGCACACGGTGCCCTTGCTCGACGATCAGGGTCAGTCGACTGGCAAGTCGCTCGCCGGCGCGGTCACCGTGACGTTGAACGAACACCAGGCCGACCGCGCCACCTCGGACAGCAGCCTCTGGCTACAGGGCGGCACGCCGAACTATCCGCAGCTCGACAACCTGTACCCGGGGAAGTACGCGTTCGCCGCGCTCCGCTGCGCTATCGACAACCTCAACGGCGACAACGTCGAGTGGGTCGGATATCCGAACGCCGACGACGGCACCCGCGCGCACCACGTGTTCTGCTGGGCGTACTACATCAACCCTCGTCCCGACTTCGGCACGGTGACGATCCGCAAGACGGTCACTCCCGCCGAAAGTGCCGGCACCGACTTCAGTTTCGCGTCCGACCTCACCTACAACAGTGACGGCAAGTTCGTCCTCTCGGCCGACGGCACCACGTCCGGCGAGCAGAGCTTCGACCGGGCCGACAGCGACTCGTTCGGCAAGCCGTACGTCACCACCGAGGACATACCCGAGGGTTGGCAACTCACCGGGCTGTCGTGTACCCAGACCGGCACGGGCGACAACGCGTCGACCATCACGGCAGACCTCGATACCGGACGCGTCAGTATCGGCCTGGCGGCGGGAGACAACGTCACGTGTACGTACACGAACAAGCTCCTCGCCAGACCCGGTCTACGGGTCTCCAAGATCACGCAGAACGACAAGGGCGGGCCTTTCGACTTCACGATCGACGGGCCCAACGGATTCCACGAGACACCGACGGTGACGACCACCTCGGCCGGGGATGCCGAACTGTTCTTCGAACGTGAGCCGAACGCGCCCGGCCTCGACGCCGGCGTCTACACGATTCGCGAGACTCTGCCGGAGCCGACAGTTTCCGGTCACTGGGAGTTCGTCACGGCATCGTGCGCCGAGAACGCGGGGCGAGTCCTCCGAGGTGAGGCCCTCGGGGACGCTTACGGTGAGATCTCGGTGAACCTCCGGCTCACCCCACAGCCAAGCGCGGCCGACTGCGTCTTCCAGAACCGCTTCGTGCCCAACGGCCGCATCGTGTATCGCCTGCGAACGCTCGGCGGCACTGGCACGGGCCACTTCGTCACGGTCGGTGAGGAAGCCGGCCCGAATGCCCCGGTCGTGAGCACCGCAACCACCACCGCCGATGGGCAGGTCGCCAACGCGACCGGCAACCCGACCGGTCTCGACCTCCAGGCGTGGGGCGCGATCACGTTGGCGCCGGACAACCCTGAGTCCGGCGGTCGGTGGGAGTTCGTCAGCTTCAAGTGCACACCGACTGAACGCCAAGGTGTCGTGGGCGACGCCAAGATCGTGTCGCTGACCCACGCCATCCCGGCGGTGGAGTGCACCGCCGTCTACCGCCTCGACCCGGGCACCCCGATCGTCCTGGTCAAGCACGCCGTCGGCCCAGCCGCCGCGCGCGACGGAGCGGCCCGGGTCGAACTCTGGTGCTCGGACGACAGTTGGCGCCGGCTCGACCTGCCCGCCGACGAGTCCAGCGCGTCCACTCGCGACGATCCGGTGCTCATCTTCGACGACGACGTCCGATGCCGGGTGACCGAGACCGCCGACGGTGCCGCCGCAGGGCGCCTCGGTGAAGACCGCGGCTGTGGTCGCCCCGCCCGGCGAGACCCCCGTCAGCCTTCCGCACACCTTCTCCGTAGACAGGTCGGTGGCCGGCGGCTACCAGATCGACGTGGTGAACACCTACGCACTCGCGCCGCCGACCCCGACCCCCACACCGACGCCCACGCCCACGACCCAGCCCGACCCCCAGCCCGACCGTGAGCCCGACCGCGTCGCCGACATCACCCGCCGAACCCACGAACGGTTCCTCCGCGGCCGCAACGGCCACCGAACAGGCCACCGGAGGGCTGGCCGGAACCGGCGGGATCCCGATCCTGATCCTGACCCTCGGCTTCGTTGTCGTCGTCGCCGGGGCAGCGCTGACCGTCGCCGCCCGGACGCGCACGAAGCGGTAGGTCAGTGCCGTCGACCGCGCCGGGAGCTCACGAGCAGGGCAGAATGCGGAACGTGGACGACCAGGCAGCCGAGGGACACGACGACGCGCGGGTATCCGAACCAGCACGGGCTGACCCGATCGCCGGCGAGCTCGTCACGGAGACCTTCGGGTACGACGGCGGCCGGCAGGTCACGGTCTACGTGCCGCCGGACCCGCCGCAAGCCGTGGTGTTCGCCGGTGACGGTCAGCTGATCTCCCAGTGGGGCGGTTACCTCGAGGCGGCCGACGTGCCGCCGACGATGATCGTCGGGGTCTACCGGACGGACGCCGAAGACGAGATGGCCCGCATCCGCGAGTACTCGCCGGAGTTCGACCCGGACATCTTCGCCGCGCACGAGAGCTTCTTCGTCGACGACGTCGGCGGTTGGGTGCGCTCGCGGTTCGGCCTGGCCCTGCCCGCTGAGCGCACCGCGGTGTGCGGGGTGTCGGCGAGCGGAGAGCTCGCACTCGCCATGGGGCTCCGGCATCCGGACGTCTACGGAACGGTGTTCTGCGCCTCGCCGGGGGGCGGCTACCGCCCGGCGGCGGCACTGCCGAGTTCCCTACCTCGCACGTACCTCGTGGGCGGCACCCTCGAGCCGTGGTTCCTCGAGAACGCGACCCGATGGGCGGACGCGCTCCGCGATGCTGGAGCGGACGTGGTGATGACGGAACGGGTCGGCGATCACGGGGATCCGTTCTGGGCGGCCGAATTCCCGCTGATGGTGGCGTGGGCGTTCGGCCACTGACGCGTCGGGTGGTAGCGGTCGGCGCTCGAACAGAAACCGGAGAGGCGAGGCGATGGCGGCTATCGGCGTCATGACCACCGAGTTCGACGCACCCACGTTCGACGAGGTGGTCGACATGATCGCGGCGCAGCAGATCTCGTGCGTCCAGCTGCAGTTGGGTTCGGTCCTCCGGGACGTCCCCACCGATGACGCGTTGCTTCGCGGGCTGGACGTGCTCGGCGACCGGCTCACCGAGGAGCTCGCGGTCCGCTCCCGCGACGCGCTCCACGCTCGAGGGATCGCTGTCGCCGCAGTCGACGGGACCTACAACATGGTCCACCCGGACCCCGAACGTCGAGCGCGCAATCTCGGTCACCTGGTCAGGTTGATCGATCTCGCGCACAGCTTCGGGACCGGCATCGTGACGCTGTGCACGGGTACCCGGGCCGAGATCATGTGGCGCCCACACCCGGAGAACCGGTCCGATGAGGCCTGGGTGGATCTCGTGGACCAGATGCGGGTGGCCACGGTGGCTGCCGAGGCCGCCGGGATCCAGTTGGCCTTCGAACCGGAGTACAACAACGTCGTCGACTCCGCGCGGCAAGCCCGCCGGCTGATCGACGAGGTGGGCAGCCCCGCCCTGAAGGTGCTCATGGACGCAGCGAATCTCTTCCACCGTGGCGATCTCGAGCGCATGAGCGACCATCTCCGCGAGGCGTTCCAGCTCGTCGGTCCCGACATCGTCCTCGCGCATGCCAAGGACCTCGATCATGACGGTGACGCCGGCGGCCGCGCGGCAGGTCAGGGCAGGCTGGACTACTCGCTGTACCTCGCCGAACTCCAGGTTTGCGGGTTCGACGGCGCGATCGTGCTGCACCAACTGAAGGAACTCGCGCCGGAACGGATCGGCACCGCGGTCGAGTACGTGCGCGAGCACGCGCCGGATGGCTATCTGAGCTGACCGTTGAGGCCGTCTACAAGAACGGCCGCACCTCGACCTTCGCCTGGCAGGCCTTCGATCCGTCGGCGGCGAGTTCGAGGGCGACGTCGAGATCGGGGGCCTCGATGATCCAGAGGCCGATGACGAACTCCTTCGTCTCCACGAACGGGCCGTCGGTGATGATCGTCTCCGTGCTCCGGTGGTCGACGACGGTGGCCGCATCGGGTGAGGCCAGGCCGCCGGCGAATACCCAGTGACCCCCGGCCTGGAGCCGGTCGTTGAACGTGTCGATGACTGCCATCTCGCTCGGGCTGGCGGTGCCGGGCCGGTCGGTGATCACGGAAACCAGGTACTGCATCTCGTTCATCTCCTGTGGCACTGGTGGGCCGCCCTGGTGGGCGGCCGTTCTATCTCACGACGAACAGGTCCGGCCTGATCCGACACCCGGTCTCGAGCGGTGCGTCAGGCAGCGGTCTGCTCGAGCACCTCGTCGGCGCGTTCCGGACTTCCCTCGGCGAGGCCGCGGTCGATCGCATGACGGGACGCGGCCCACATGGTCACACCGATGCCGAAGACCACGACCTCCGTGACGGTCAACGCCCAGATGATCCCGGCCAGCCCGAACCAGAGGTTGCCCAAGAGCACGATCGGGATGAACAGCACACCCTGGGCCACCGACATGACGATCGCCGGTACCGAACGCCCGGTGGCCTGGAAGAGCGAGGTCATGAGGCCTGTGAATCCGTTGACGATCATCGCGACGAGCTGCGCGGTGAGGATGGTGACGCCGATCGAGAGCACGGACGGGTCCGCCACGAACGCGGCGAACACCTGGTCGCGGAAGAGGAACACGGATGCCGCGGAGATGAGGACGATCCCGCCGACCGTGAGCGCGGAGACCCGCAGCGCCGACATGAGCCGGGCCCGGTCGCCCTTGCCGTAGGAGTAGGCAAGCAGCGGCAGCACACCGAGGGTGACACCCATGACCAGGAACTCCGGAACCTGCGCGATCCGCACCGCGACGCCCATGGCCGCGAGCGCGCTGTCGCCGTAGGCCACCGCGAGGTTGTTGAGCACCAGCGAGGTGACGATCAGGAAACCGGACTGCAGCAGTTCACCGACGCCCACGCCGAACACCGGCTTGAGCACGTCCGGCGAGAGGGTGAACCAGCGAGGCGCAAGGCTCATGTGCTCGCTGTTCCGCTGGAGCCAGACGACGAAGTAGGCGACGACACCGAGATTCGCGAGGCCCATCGACAGCGCCGCGCCGGCGACACCCCAGCGCAGCACGAGGATGAACAGCACGTCGAACACGATGTTCGCGACCGTGGAGGCGATCAGCCCGATCATCACCTGGCGCGCGGCGCCCTCGGCCCGGACCAACTGCTCGAGACAGAACGCCACTGCGAGCACGGGGACGAACGCGAGCATGACGCCGACGTAGGCGTTGGTGGCCGGGACGGCGGCGGCATCGGCACCGAGGACCGACACGAGCGGGTGCAGCAGGAGGAGTCCGATCGCACCGAGCACGGCCCCAGCGGTTGCCGCACCCCAGACGGCGAAGGACGAGACGTGCTTGATCTCGCCGGCCCTCACGGGTTCGTGCTCGGCGGCGCCGAGCAGGCGTGAGACGAGCGCACCGCCGCCCACCCCGAACACGCCGCCGACACCCATGACGAGGCCGAGCAACGGGGCCGCGAACGTGATCGCGGCGAGCAGCGTGGCGTCGTGGAGCGAGCCGATGAACCCGGCGTCGATGAGGTTGTAGACGGCCCCGACGATCATCGCGGCCGCCATCGGGACGCAGAGGTGGATGAGTGCGCGGACGATCGGTGCAGCCGAGAGGTACCAACGGTTGCTGCCGACTGCGTCGGCTTCGACCGGCGATTCGAGACTGGTGGATGTACTCATGGCTGCTCCTTCTCCGGGCAGGGTCGAGCACGCGCCGGCGGACGCCGGCACGGCGAGTGAGTGTGTGGTGGCGCCGGCTTCACCGGCGCGCGGTCATGTCCGCGTGGGACGAGGCAGGTCCGCGGTGATCTTCGTGAGCAGGGAGTGCAGGGCGGCCCGCTCGGTCTTGTCCAACGGGGCCAGGATGATCTCGTCCGCCGCGGCCATCGCGGCGTCGAACCCGGCGATGAGTTCCGCACCGGCCGGCGTGGCGTAGACACGCTTGCTGCGCTCGTTGCCGCTCTCGGTCCGGCGTTCGATGAGCTCGCGTCGTTCGAGGCCCTGCAGGAGGCTCGACACGCTGGCCGGACTGGTCCGGCTGATCTCGGCGATGTCGCGCTGGATCGCCCCGGGCTTCTGGACCAGGTAGCCCAGCACGAACGCCTGCTCGTGGCTGAGTTCGCGAGCCCGGATCCAGTCCTCGCCGGCCTTGCGTTGCGCCCATCCGATCCAGCGGACGAGTTCGAGGCTGCTCGCGAGGGTGATTTCCGGGTCGCTCATGATCAGAACTCTAACTGTTAGAATTCTAACTGTCAACCTTCGAACTCTTGTCCCCTCGGCATGGGCTCTACGACGTCTGCGCCGCCGGTGGCGGAACACTGATCGTCGGACTGAAGGGTGCCGGAGGCAACAGGGTCAGCCCCGGCGTGTCCGCCGTCATCCCGGTGATCGTGAGATCGACCGTGTCCGTGTACTCGACGGCGCCGGATGCCGAGATCCGGAAGCTCAGGTCGTGCCCTGGATGGATCACGTCGGCCAGCTCGACGATGCGAGCGACCGAGCGGTTGGCCTGCTCCTCGTTCCAGAACACGAGGGCGTTCCGTCCCTGCCGGGCGACTTCCGCGCTCTGGATCGAGTCTCCCGTCACCACGGTCATCCCATCGGCGGTCTGGGCGGCGACGGCGATGGTGCCCGCCGAATGTCCGGGCACCTCGACGACCGAGACGCCAGGCATCAGTTCCGTGTCGCCGGTGACCGAGCGGACGTCGTAGCGGTCCAGCACTGCCTTCGTCCAGCGTGGCGTCGCGTGATCGCCGGCGTGCGGGTTCTTGATGTAGTCGAGTTCGGCCGGGTGCATGTGGAACACGGCCTCGGAGAAGGGATCCAGGATCTGGATGTGATCCCAGTGGGCATGGGTCAGGACCACGGCGTCGATGTCGGTCGGTGCGATTCCCCGACTCTCCAGAGCCTCGAGAAGGGCGCCGACCCGGCCCGAACTCCCGGTGTCGACGAGCATCCGGCGGGTCGCGCCGGCGGAGTCTGTTCCCTCGATCAGCGTCACGGCGCAGAACGCGATGCCGCCCTGGTTGGACCCGAGAAGGCTGCCTTGGAGGATCGTTTCGACGCGCGGCATGTGAACTCCAGGAGTGGGTGTCGTCCGGCCCGACCCACCCTAGGACGCGGTACTCGGCGCGCTCAGATCGCGCGCCAGTCGGCCCCGTGCCCTCGAGGTGCAACGTGGGAACGGCGACCGAGAGCCATGCTGGGGAGCAGAGCCCGAGGTCGAGGAATGCGGCGCGGTCGGAGCCGTCGCTCGCCAGTGCCGGCCAGTGCGCGGGACCGTGAGCCCTGGCCTCGAACGCGGTCGGCGCCGCGGACGAGGGAGAGGTCCGCCACTGCGGCGATCACCCGGTCGAGGTCGCCGCCCCGCCAGCACACACCGCGGTGACTGGCCGGCCAGTGCGCTCGACTCAGATCCTCGACCACGAGGATCGGGCGGCCATCGGGCCCGTCCAGCCACGCGACGACGGCCGGGACGAAGCGCCCGGGAACCCGCTGAAGGGCGAGATGCTCGGTGCGGAGCCAGCGCTCGGTGTCGTCGTCGGTCGCCGCCTTGACGAAGACGCGGCTCCGATCCGCCAGCGTCACCGAGTACCGGGCCGCCGCGGACAGACCGGTCTCGGGTACTTCCCACTCGGTGGCGGCCTGGCCGAGGGCGCGCTCGACACGGGCGCGAATCGTGGCGGCCGAAGTCGGATCCGCGGAGTCCGGTACAGCGGGCATCTGCCTACCTCCGTGGTCGATCATGCCCGGTCGTCATCGGGTCCACCCCCGAGAACACGTCGACCGAGGATCGCAGCGAACCTCGCCTCGCGGGTACCGTGACGCCCGAGCGAAGGGGAGATCGTGAGTGAGCTGAGTTTCGAGAGCCGTACTGTCTTCTGCCGCGACGTGGCTGCCTCCGCCTCCTACTACGAGGCCGCTCTCGGGTTCCGTCGGGCGTTCGAGTCCGGCGGCGATGTCGGCCTGACCGTTCCCGTCGCCGGGGATCAACGGGCCTCCATCACGCTCTACCTCCACGCGGCCACGACGCCGGACCCGGTCGATCTCGGGACCTTCCGGGTGGCCGATGTGGACGCCTTCATCGAGAGGTACCGCGCGGCCGGGCACCGGGTCGACGCGGAACCCGCCGACACACCCTGGGGGACGCGGGAAGCGTCCATTTCCGACTCCGACGGCAACGGCCTCATCGTCTCCTCGACGCCGTAGGTCGGCCTACCCGATGACCGACGCGGACGGGCCGTGGCCCGATCGTCGTCTCCGAGGCCTGATCGACGAGTGCGCCGGAGCACACGTCACCGACCTGGTGGAGACGGCCGGTGAGCAGGGTGCCTCGGGTGCGCGGCTGCGCTACTTCCACGGCGCCTCCGGTGGCGAAGCGGTGCGCTTCGTGGCCAAGTTCGCCACCCGGCTGGAGCGGCAGGCCATCCGGCTGCTCGATGGTCAGGGTCAGGCGGTGCCGCACTCGGCGTGCTCGCCGAACGTGGCCGGTCGGGACTGGCTCGTCATGGAGCACACCGACGAGATCCCCTACGGTGACAGCGAGACCGGACCATGGCCGGTGCGGTTGGGCGCGGCCTTGGCAGAGGTTCACGCCGTCAATCTCGGCCGCCGCCCGGACTGGTTGCCCGCCCTTCCTTCGTCGCGGCCGCTCAAGGCGGTGTTCGCCGAAGAGTGGATCGACCTGTTCGCCGAACTGATGGCCTCGAATGCGACGTTCCGCGCGACCTACGGGGCACTGGCCGGCGAGCTCGAGGCGTCGTGGCAGGGTTTCCAGGCTGCCGTGCACCAGGAGTTGAGGCAGGGTCGTCACCTCACCCTGATCAGTACCGACATGACGCCGAGCCACTGGCGACAGCTCAGTGGACGGCCCGTGTTCATCGACTGGGAACAGGCTCGCTTCGGTCCGCTCTACCTGGACCTGCCGAACATGTTCGACCACACGACCGTGCGGCACTACTACGCCGCGTTGCTCGGCTGCGGCATCAGCGTTCCCCGAGACGAGTTCGCGGACTCGTTCACCTCACTGAGCAGATATCTCGGGTTCCGCTACCTGAGCGTCGGGCTGGAGTTCTGGTTGGGCACGAACACGCTCGGCTCGGACTACTGGGAGTCCTCTGGAGCGTCGTTCTTCGAGAAGTGCCTGCAGATCGCGCGAGTGGGATACCCGCGCCCCGACCTTGACTGACCACGGGTTTGGACAAGGTCAGTCTCGCTGCGGCTGCGTCCAGTAGATGCTGGTCTCGTACGGAAGGGTGAGCGTCGGAACCTGGTCGAGGCGATGCCGGCGGAGGACGTCCTCGACCTCGGTGCGTGCGACCTGCCGTTCGTCGGCTGGGAGACCCGCGATCGCGCTCGACGACAGCAGGCGCTCCACCAGACCATCGGGCGTCGTCGGCCACGGATTGGCGAAGCGGGTCTCGGCGAGCGGCTCCCAGCCGGGCAGGTCGGTGAAGAACCGGCGCCAGTGCCCGGATCGCGCGCTGGGGGAGGTCGCCGGTCGGCGACGGTCGGCGACGGCCGCGTACTCCGCCACCCAGGGGACGGTCTCGTCGTAGCCGTTCCACACCAGGCCCAGACCCGGCGCCGGGAGCCAGCAACCGGTGCACCTCACGGATGGCGGCCGGCGCGTCGAACCAGTGCCAGGCGGTCGCGGCTACCACCGCGTCGGCGCACCCGTCCGGAAGTCCGGTCTCCTCGGCCACCGCGTCCTGAACGGTGATCCCGTCGACCCCGTCGAGCGACGCACGCATCGACGCGACGGGCTCGACGGCCGTCACCAGCAGACCGCGGGTTGCCAGTTGACGGGCGAAGATCCCGGTGCCGGCTCCGAGGTCGACGACGTGGCGTCCAGGGGCCAGTTCGAGGCGGACGAACAGCGCATCGACGGCGGCATCCGGGTAGGTCGGCCGTGCGCGACGGTAGGCGCCGGCGGCCTCGTCGAAACCCTGTTCTGCCGCTTCCCTCGCCACGGTGGCAGCGTAGGCGACCCTGCGGAGAGCTACCTCGGTGCCTCACGTCCCCGTCAGGTGGTCGAAGTCACCCCGCACCCAGCCGATGTAGCGCTCGGCCGACTCCGCCACCCGGGCGTCGGCGGCTGCGGCCACCCGGCCGCCGAAGTTGTCGTAGAGCCGATCGAAAGGATGAGCCAGCACCCGCGCGGCCACCGTCGCGACCGTGGCCGCCGACAGGGGGATCTTGTTCGGGTAGCTGCGCATGAACGACACCCACCGCTCGTCCGGAGTTCCGGCGACGGTGTCGCCACTGAGGAGCACGCCGCGACCGTCGGCGCCCTGCCACCGCGCCACGGCACTGCCGGGGAAGTGCCCGCCGATGCGCTCCAGGATCAGGCCGGGGAGCACCTCCAGCTCCTCGAGCCACCCGGTCACGACCGGGTCCTCGCGCTGCACCCACTCACGATCGGAGGCGCACACGTAGACCGGGACGCCACCGAACCGGCGTGACCACTCGACCTGGACACCGAACATGTGCGGGTGGCTCGACGCGATGGCCGCCAGTCCGCCCACGCCCTCGATCGCGGTGACCAGCCCGTCGTCCACGTAGCCGGTCGGGTCCCAGAGGAGGTTGCCGGCGGGCGTCTGCACCACCAGCGCACGCTGGCCGATGCCGACCGACGGGGTGATGTCGACGCCGAGAAGTCCGGGCTCCACCTCGACGAGCGTGCCGACGTGACCGGCCGACGCCAGTTCGTCGAGCGTCGTCCAGCGCTGGCCGCTGGGACGGACGTACTGGCGGTCGTCGCTGCAGATCGCGCACGTCGTTGGCGGGCGTCGCCGAGTCGGGGTGTTCGACAGCACAGGTGGAGCAGATCCATACGGTCATGGGGCCTCCGTCGAGTCGCCGCCGAGCATAGACATCCGGCGGCCGTAGGGGCCTCGTATCGTCTCGTGGATGGATGTCGTGTATCTGTACGGCCCGCCGGCGGTCGGCAAGTGGACGATCGCCGGCGAGCTCGCCGCGCGGACCGGTTACCGGGTGTTCCACAACCACCTGAGCATCGACTGCGTCGGCCCATCTTCGAGTTCGGCACCGAGCCCTTCTGGCGACAGGTCCATGCCATTCGCGAAGGGATCATGGCCGAGGCGGCTCGTGCCGGCCGCGACCTCGTCTTCACCACCGTGTTCGCCCGCGACGAGTCGGAGCCACAGACGCTGCGCCGATTCGCGGCCGTCGAACGCAACGGCGGGAGGGTGTGTCTCGTGAAGCTCACCTGCTCGCGGGAGGTCCTCGAGCAGCGTGTGGTCGCACGACATCGGGTCGAGATGAACAAGATCGCGTCGGTGGCCCAACTCCGGAGCTCGGTCGACGAGCACGACGTCTTCGCCTCGATCCCCGGCCGCGACAGCCTGGTCCTCGACACGTCGCGGCTCGAGGTCGCCGAGACGGTCGAGCGCATCATCGACCACTACCGGCTGCCGGTCATCCACGAGGACGGCACGATCCGGGAGGCCTGATCCGGGAGGCCCTGATCCGGTCCCGCCGCGGCTCCTGGCCGCCACGGCCTGTGGTTGTCCAGGAAGCTGTGGGCATGGGCAACAGCACGTCGGACGTCGCGGCGCACACCTGGCGAGTCGGTCTGTCGATGTACGGGACGCCGTACAGCATGGGGCTGAGTCCCGCCTCGGGGCGACCTGCCTTCACTGTGCGCGACCTGGTCGACCAGGCCGTGACGTTCGGGCTGAGTGGCATCGAGGTCCCGGTCGCCCTGCTTGCCGACGATCCCGAGGGCGTCGGCGCCTACGCCCGCGGGCACGGGCTGTTCGTCACCGTGGACACGGGCGGCACCGATCCCGATGCGCTGACCGAGGCGTTCGAGCGCGCGAGCCGGGCGGGCTCGCCGACCGTGCGAACGGTCGTCGGCGGGGCGAAGATCGGCGGCGATCGTCGCGCGATGAGGGGCCGCTGGCCCGGGTTCCTCGAGGACGTGACGGCGAACCTGACGGCCGCTACGAAGGCCGCCGAGCAGGCCGGTGTGACCCTGGCCGTGGAGAACCATCAGGACCTCGCCTCCGAGGAACTGCTCATGCTGTGCGAGACGATCGACTCCCCGAACTTCGGGATCACGCTCGACACCGGCAACCCGCTGGGCACGGGTGAGGAGCCGATCGACTACTTCCGCCGCGTCGCGCCGCATGTGAAGAACGTGCACCTGAAGGACTATCGGATCTGGCAGTCCGACGTGGGCTACCGGCTCGTGCGGTGCGCTCTCGGACAGGGCTCGATCGATTTCCCTGCCCTGCTGGAGATCCTGGGCGCGGCGGTGCCCGGCGTCAGCATGGCGATCGAGCTCGGCGCACATGAAGCGCGCCACGTCCGGATCCTCGCGGACGACTTCTGGCCGGACTACCCGGTTCGCAGCGCGGCACAGCTGGCCGCGACCGTCCGGTTCGTCCAGACCGAGGCCCGGCCGGGCGGCGACTGGCGCACACCGTTCGAGCGCGAGGAGACACCGGACGCCATCGTCGCGTACGAACAACGGGAGCTGCTCGCGAGCGTGGCGTACGTCGACGCCCTCAAGCGTGCGCACGGACAGGTGGGCACCGACCAGTGACCGTGCCCGGCGCTGACGCTGACGAGCCTGTCCAGGTTCTGGCCGGCAAGGTCGCCCTCGTGACCGGTTCGAGCCGCGGCTTGGGCCGCTTCTATGCGCTGGAACTCGCGCGCCACGGCGCGGACGTGGCCATCCACGATGTCGACGCGCAGGCCGCGGCCCGGTTCGGCGAGGCGGCCTCCGGCGACGCGGTGGCGGCCGAGATCCGTGCGCTGGGGCGTCGTTCGGCGTTCTTCGGCGCCGACCTGACCGACGCTGCTCAGACCGAGCGTCTGGTCAGCGACGTGGTCGGGTCGTTCGGTCAGCTCGACCTGCTGGTGAACAACGCGGGCGGCGACATCGGCGCGATCACCCCGAGGCCGGACCCGAACGACGCCATCGACATCGACGCCGCCGACATCAGGTCCGTACTCGAACGCAACGTGCTGACGACGATGTTCGCGTGCAAGTACGCAGCTGCGCACATGCGCGAACGCCGGACCGGGCGCATCGTCAACATCGGGTCGGTGGCGGGCCATGTCCCAGCCCAGCAGGGCATCGTCTACGCGGCCGCCAAGGCGGCCAACTCGCACTACACGCGCTGTCTGGCCGAGGAGCTCCGACCGTACGACGTCAACGTCAACTGCCTGGCGCCCACTGCGACCTACACGGGGCGCTTCCTGGCCACCCGCGAGGTCCGCGACCAGCACGACAAGTCCAGGCTCCAGCAGGTGGCTCAGCCTGCTGACATGGCCTCGATCGTGCTCTTCCTGGTCGGGCCCGAATCGGCTCGGCTGACCGGCGAGACGATCGTCTGCTGGTGAGGACGAACGCGGCCCGCAGCTAGGGTCGGGCCGATGGAGTACCGGCCGATCGAGCGCGACGCGGACGCGTATCAGCAGCCGGTGTCGGCGGCGCAGATCGAGTCGATGTGCCGGTCGGTGCTCGGCGACGGGGTTCGGATCATCGCTGCCGAGGAGCTCGGCCTGGGGCTCTACAACAGCACGTACCGCCTCGAGTTCGACAGCAGTCGACGGCTGATCCTCCGGGTGGCGCCGCAGCCTTCCCGCCAGTTTCGCGTCGAGCGCGATCTACTGCGGAACGAGGTCGCAGTGGCACCGCTCCTGTCCGGCCTCGGCTCGCTGGTGTGTCAGACGGTCGCCACCGACTTCAGCCGGGTGATCGTGCCCCGCGACTACGTCGTCCAGACGCTGTTGCCCGGAGTGCCGGCGGCCGGTGGTCTCGATCGCTATCCACGTCCGGCGTGGGGGTCGTTCTTCCGTCAACTGGGCGGCATCACGGCCCAGGTCCACACCGTGGTGGGGGACCGCTTCGGGCCGGTTGCCGACCCCCGCTGCGACACCTGGGCCGGCTGCGTCCTGGCCGCGTATGAGGACGCCGTCCACGATCACGAAGACGCCGGCCTCGACTCGGAGGAGTTGCGGGAGGCGATGGTGCTGGCCGACCGTCACCGGGACACGCTGGACGAGATCGCCGAGCCGCGACTGCTGCACGGCGACCTGTGGACCGTCAACGTGCTGATATCTCCGGAGGCGGCCGAACCCACCATCACCGGAGTGTGCGACTGGGACCATGCATCGTGGGGGGATCCGCTCTCGGACTGGGGCATCGCGTTGGCCCGCAGCCGTCCCGGCACCGAGCGGGACGCGTTCTGGGACGCGTACCCGCGCGCAGCCGCATCGCCGGCCGCTGATGTCAGGGCACTGATCTATCGGGCGCGCGACCTCGGAGCGATCAGGCTCGAACGCCACCGGCTGGGACGCGATGTCGATCAGACCAACGACGAGCTCATGCGCGTCGTGAGGGAGCTGCGGTCTCGGTAAGGCAGCAGCCGAGATCCTGTGGCGACTCCCAGCTTGGCCTCAGCTTCGGTTCAGACGGAGTCGACACAGTCGGTCGTGCGCCGGCGGACATCCCCGGATCGTTCACTTACCGGAGGTGCCTTGCATGGCCAGTCAGCCCCCAGCAGGACCGGGAACTCCTTCCGGCCAGCCCGTGCCCGACCCGTTTGGTCCCGGTGCGGACTGGAACTCACCCCTCTGGGGTGAGCCGCACACGGTCGCCGCGAGCTGGCCGAGTGCGCCGACCCCGGCGCCCGCCACCTTCGCGCCCGCCCCGCCCCCGCCGCCACGTCGACGGCGCCGCGGTCTGCTCGTCAGCGCGTCGGCTGCTCTCGCGGTCCTCGCGCTGGTCGGCGCTCTCCTGGTGAACGGCGCGTTCGCACGCGACTCGACCACGGCCCTCCCGTCGCCGTCCCCCACGCCCAGCATCAGCGCGCCGACGTTGCCGACGCCCACCCCGACGCTGCCGACGCCGAGCACGCCGGCGCAGGATCCGTGCGCTCACGCCGCAGGACCCCAGCCAGCAGGACCCCAGCCAGCAGGACCCCAGCCAGCAGGACCCGAATGCCCAGTCGCCTGACCAGGCAGCCGGAACCGACACCCCCGCCCTCACCGAGAAGCAGAAGGCGATCGTCGCCGCGGTCAGCCCCGGCCTCGTCGACATCGTCTCCACCATCGGCTACGACGGCGGCGCAGGGCGCCGGCACCGGCGATGGTGCTCACCGTCCGACGGCCTCGTCCTCACCAACCACCACGTCGTCGCCGGCTCCACCTCGATCAAGGTCACGGTCATCGGCAACGGCAAGACCTACAAGGCGAAGGTGCTCGGCTACGACGCGCTCGCACGACATCGCCGTCATCAAGCTGGCCGACGCCTCCGGCCTGCACGACCGCACCGCTCGGCGACTCCGTCGACGGTCTCCGTCGGCGACGCGGTCGTCGGCCTCGGCAACGCGCTCGGCAAGGGCGGCGCGCCCAAGCGCCGTCGGCCGGCAAGGTCACCGCGCTCGACCAGTCGATCACCGCGCAGGACGCGTCCGACGGCACGTCCGAGCAGCTGACCGGCCTCATCGAGATCGACGCGACCATCCAGCCCGGCGACTCCGGCGGCGCGCTCGATCAACGCCGACGGCAAGGTCGTCGGCATCATCACCGCCGGCTCCGGTCGTCGGCGCGCCGCCAGACGACCAGACCGCGACGCAGGGCTACGCCGTCCCGATCGCGACCGCCAAGCCGATCGCCGACGCAGATCATCGCCGGCAAGTCCTCGACACCGTCCACATCGGCGGCACCGCGTTCCTCGGTGTGCAGGTCGACGGCGCGGCGCCGCCACCGGCGCCACCGAGCGGCGTCGTCGTCGCCGGGACCGTCGACGGCTCCGCCGCCGCCAAGGCCGGGCATCGCCGCCGGCGACGTCGTCACCGCGGTCGACGGCACGCACGGTCGCGCACGCGGCGACGCACTGCAGCGCCGCGCTCGCCGCGCCACCACCCCGGCGACCGCGTGAGCGTCCGCTGGACCGACGCAGTCGGGCACGTCGCACACCGCCACGGTCACCCTCACCGACGGACCGGTCGGATGACCGACGACCAGCAGCCGCCCGCCCCAGCCAGCCCGACACCGTTCCACCCACACTCAGGAGAGCCCCGTGTCCGCGACCGACCAGACCCACTCACTGCCGCCGCACGCCCGAACCGACGACTTCCACGGGCAGCCGTGCGCCGGCGCGCGACGCAGGCGGCGCTCCTCGAGGACGCGCTCTTCCAGATCAAGCGCGTCGTCGTCGGCCAGGACCGGCTCGTCGAGCGGGTGCTGCTCTGCCTGCTCGCCAACGGCCACTGCCTGATCGAGGGCGTCCCCGGCCTGGCCAAGACGCTGACGGTGTCGACGCTCTCGCACGTCGTCGGCGGTCAGTTCTCCCGCGTCCAGTTCACCCCGGACCTCGTGCCCGGCCGACCTCGTGGGCACCCGCATCTGGCGGCCGTCCACCGAGGAGCTTCGACATCGAGTGGGGCCCCGTCTTCGCCAACATCGTGCTCGCCGACGAGATCAACCGGGCACCCGCGAAGGTGCAGTCCGCGCTGCTCGAGGCGATGGCCGAGCGCCAGGTCACCGTCGGCGGCCACACCCGTGCAGCTGCCGGCGCCGTTCCTGGTGCTCGCCACGCAGAACCCCATCGAGTCCGAGGGCGTCTACGCCCTCCCCGAGGCCCAGCGCGACCGGTTCCTCATGCACGTCGTCGTCCCGCAGCCGACGTACGAGGAGGAGATCGGCCATCGCCCTGCGCATGAGCAGCGGCACCCCGCAGGCCGACCAGGTGCTCACGCTCGACCAGCTCGTCGAGCTGCAGGACGTCGTCCGGCACGTCTTCGTCCACCACGCCGTTCAGGACTACGCGGTGCGCCTCGTCATGGCCACCCGCGAGCCGGCCCGCTGGGGCCTCGACGGACCTCGACCGGCTACATCGCGCTCGGCGCCAGCCCGCGCGGAACCCTCGGCCTGATCTCGTCGGCCCGCGCCCTCGCGGTGCTGCGCGGTCGCCGGTTCGTCGTGCCCGCAGGACGTCTTCGACGTCGCGCCCGAGGTGCTGCGGCACCGCGTCACGCCTCACCTACGACGCCCTCGCCGAGGGCATGCAGCCCGACGACGTCGTCCGCACGGTGCTCGGCCACGTGCCCGGCCCCGCGGATCTCGCCGCAGCAGGACGAGGTCACGCACGCCGAGCAGACCGTCGGCGTTCGCCCCGTTGCCAGGCCCAGGCCGCCGGATGACCGAGGCCCAGCGGCCGGGCGCGGCCTCGGTCGCCGAGGTCGCCGCCCGGGCGGCGGTGCTGCGCCGGCTCGAGCTCGAGGTGCTGCGGCGGCTGGACGGCAGCGCGTCCGGCGACCACCTGACCATCGGCATCGGGCCGGGCAGCGAGCGGGCCGGTGCCCGCGACGTACGAGCCGGGCGACGACGCGCGGCTCATCGACTGGAACCTGACGGCCCGGTCGGCCGTAGACGCACGTGCGCACGACCGAGGCCGAGCGCGAGGTCGACACCTGGATCGTCGCCGACCGCTCGGCCAGCCTCGACTTCGGCACCGCCCGCGCGGAGAAGCGTGACGTCGTGCTCGGCGCCGCGGCCGCCTTCGGCATGCTCACCGTGCGCGGTCACAACCGGCTCGGCGTCGCTCGTCGCCGGCAGTGACCGCGCCCAGCACTTCCCGCCGCGCACCGGCCGGGGCTGGCTGATGGCCGCGCTCGCCGCGATCCACGACACGCCGCGTCAGGACGGTGCGCCGGCCCCGGGACGACGACCTCGCCGCGGCGCTGCACCGGCTGCTCGTGGCGCAGCAGCGACGCAGCCAGGTCGTCGTCGTGTCGGACTTCCTCGGCGCGGACGACTGGGTCGCAGCCGCTGCGCGCCCTCGCGTTGCGGCACCAGGTCGTCGCCGTGCACGTCACCGACCCGCGCGAGCTCGAGCTGCCCGGCGGTCGGGATGCTCGCGGTCGTCGACACCGAGACCGGACGGCAGCGCTACGTCCAGACGCAGTCCGCGTCGCTGCGTGCCGCGCTACGCCGCGGCCGCCGCCAAGCGGACGACACCGACATCGCACGCAGCGATCGCGGCGGCCGGCGCCGAGTACCTCCACCTGTCCACGACCGGGACTGGCTCACCGACACGCTGGCCGTTCGCCACCGGCCGCAAGGGCCGCGGCCGTGCGCGACCGGGAACCAGAGCCGCGCGCTCCACCATGTCCGCAGCATCCACCGCACTGTCTGCACCCGCGGGATCCCACGATGACCTTCCTCTCCGGCTGGCGCCTCGTCCTGCTCCTGGCCCCCGCGGCGCTCGCTCGTCGCCTACGTGCTGGTCCAGCGGCGCCGGCACGCCCAGGTCCTGCGCTTCACCAGCGTCGACCTGCTCGACTCCGTCGCACCGAAGCGGTCCGGCTGGCAGCGCCACGTCCCCGCCGGCGCTCTCGCTGCTCTCGCTGGTCGTGCTGACGCTCGCGTTCGCCCAGCCGGCGATGGCGATGCGGACGGCGAAGGACCGGGCCACGATCATGCTGACGCTCGACACCTCGGCGTCGATGAGCGCGACCGACGTCTCCCCGTCCCGGCTCGCAGGCGATGGAGGACCAGGCGACCGAGTTCGTGAAGAAGCTGCCGAAGGGCATCCAGATCGGGCTCGTCACCTTCAACGGCAGCGCGTGCCTGCTCGTCCCGCCGAGCACCGACACCGCGCCGGTGCTCGACGGCGCTCAAGCTCGCTCGACCGTCGGCGGCGGTACCGCCACCGCGGCCGGCATCACGACGGCGCTGTCGGCGATCGCCGAGCGTGCCGAAGGGATCCATCCGACAAGCCGGCGCCGGCGGTCATCGTCCTGATGAGCGACGGCACGCCGACGATCGCCGACGGCGACACCGACCCGGTCGCCGCGGCGGACAGCGCGGCCGCGGAGGCGAAGAAGCCGTCGGTCCCGATCGACACGATCGCGTTCGGCACGGCGAGCGGCACCGTCGACCTGCAGGGCCAGCAGATCCCGGTGCCCGTACGACCCCGACGCCATGGCGCAGATCGCGTCGGAGAGCGGCGGCCAGACGTTCACCGCCGAGACGGCCTCGCAGCTCGGCTCGATCTACGACCAGATCGGCCGCGACGTCGGCTTCGTCGACCGCAGACGCGGGAGCTCACCGCCGCGTTCGCCGGAGTCGCGCTGCTGATGGCCCTGCTGGCGCTGCGGCCGGTGCCCTGATCTGGACCCAGCGGCTGGTCTGAGCCCGGGTCCCCGCGAGACATCGCGCGGAACGACGTTTCCCCCGGCGTCGTTCCGCGCGATGCTCGCGTTCTGGGGTGCAGCCGGGGCGGGGCCGGCGACGCCCGGTCGTTCTGCACAACCCCGCGGTTCTGAGCGCCGACGACCGCGGGGTTCTGCACTCTCGCCGGGCGTGCAGCTCGAGACCGCCGGACGACCTCTTCTGGCATCTCGTCGTGGTAAGCGCTGAGACTGCAGAACGACCGCGTCCGACGGCTCCGGCACGCGGTCGTTCTGCAGTCTCAACCAGCGGAGAGGTTCGAACTGCACATCCCGGCGGTTCTGCGCACCGACGACCGCGGGGTTCTGCACTCTCGACCGGCGGCGCAACCGGCAGACGTACCATGGTTGACCACTCAACCAACGGGGGATCGCGATGCCGGACTACGGACACGACCTGCTCTTCGGGGTGTTCCTGACGCCGGTGAACGACCCGCCACGGCAGAGCGTGCAGCTGACCCAGCTGGCCGATCGGGTCGGCCTCGATCTCGCCACCTTCCAGGACCACCCGTACCAACCGGCCTTCCACGACACCTGGACGCTGATGTCGTACCTCGCCGCCCGGACCGAGCGGATCACCCTCGCTCCGAACGTGCTGAACCTCCCACTCCGACAGCCGGTCGTGACGGCTCGCAGCGCGGCCAGCCTCGACCTGCTGACCGGCGGCCGCATCGAGCTCGGCCTCGGCAGCGGCGCCTTCTGGGACGCGATCGAGGCAGTCGGCGGCCGTCGGCTCTCGCCGGGTCAGGCGGTGGCCGCCCTCGAGGAGGCCATCTCGATCATCCGGGCCGTGTGGGCGGCCGACGAGCGCGGCGGCGTGCGCGTCGACGGCGAGCACTACCGCGTGGTCGGGGCGAAACGCGGACCCGCACCGGCCCACGACATCGGCATCTGGATCGGCGCGTACAAGCCGCGCATGCTCCATCTCACCGGACGTTCCGGCGACGGCTGGCTACCGTCCCTCGGCTACCTTCCCGGCGGTCCCGGTGATCTCGTTGCCATGAACGCCGAGATCGACGAGGGCGCGGCCTCGGCACGCCGGGAGCCCCGCGCGATCCGCCGCCTGCTCAACCTCACCGGCCGATTCTCCGACACCAGCAACGGATTCCTCGACGGCCCGGCCGACCAGTGGGCCGAGGAGCTCGCCACCCTGGCCCTCGACTACGGGACCTCGGGCTTCATCCTCGGTACCGACGACCCGGACGCGATCGAGCGGTTCGCCGCCGAGGTGGCGCCGGCGGTGCGTGAGCTCGTCGCAGCCGAGCGGACCGCCCAGGTCGGTGCGAGCACCCGAGTGACAGCGGAAAAGGACACCCAGCCGACCCGCGATGTCAGCACGCTGAGCATCCGGGCGACGGCGGACGACGGCGCCCGGCTGACGGGACACGACCTGTGGGACGAATCGACTCGCCCGGTGGCGCCGGCACCCCCGGAGGGTTTTCCCTACGCGCCGCACGCGGAGCAGATCGGGCAGCATCTCGTCGACGTCCACGACTACCTTCGTCGCGAACTCGACCAGGTGCGCGACATCGCCAGCCAGGTCGCCGAGGGCATCCTCAGCGCCGGCGCGGCGCGGTCGGAGATCAACGGCATGACGATGCGCCAGAACGAGTGGACGCTCGGTGCCTACTGCGCGGCCTACTGTCGCACCGTCGCCGGCCACCACGGCATGGAGGACGCGCAGATCTTCCCGCACCTCCGCCGCGCCGATGCCGGGCTCGTGCCGGTGATCGACCGGCTGGAGGCCGAGCACCGTGTCATCCACGAGGTCCTCGAGGACGTCGATGCCGTGCTGGTGCGCTTCATCGGCCAACCGGGCGACGTCAGCGGGCTCCAACAGGTGGTGGACGTCCTGACCGACGTGCTGCTCTCGCACCTGTCGTACGAGGAGAACCAGATCGTCGAACCCCTGGCCCGGCTGGGCTTCTATCCGGGGCAGGTCTAGCGGTCGGTGACGCCGTCGATCGCCTCGCGGAGCAGGTCCGCGTGGCCGAGATGCCGGGCGTACTCGCTGATCATGTGAACGTAGACGCGCCGCAGGGACAGCACGTTCTCGTGCCGGTCGACCACCGGTGCGTCGAAGTCGAGCCCGGCCACCGCCAGATCGCACGCCCGCCACTCGCCGGTCAGTTGCTCGACCGCATCGCCGGCCTCTGCCGCGTCGAGGTGGTCGAAGTCGTGGTCGATGCCGAGCGCCGGGTCGAAGAGCGCCGGCACGTCTTGGTGGGCGGCGCGGATCCGGAACCACACCCGCTCGACCTTGGCCATGTGCCGGATGAGACCCAGTAGCGAGAGATTGGTGGACGGAACGGGGTGCGTGGCGAGTTGCTCGCCGGTCAGTCCCGCGCAGATCGACAGCAGCGTCGCTCGGTGTTCCGCGAGGACCCCTTCGAGCATGGGGCGATCGGGTCCCGTCAGCGGTCCGTCGACGAGGTCGGGGAGAGGTGAGATCCAGGGCATGCGGTCGATCCTCGCACCTGTGGGTTGTCCGGGCCGTGACACGATGACAGGCGGTGCCGGAGCGTCCGGCCGCCGTCGAGGGAGTGCAGCATGCGGGTCGTCGTCACAGGTGGGTCCGGCAAGGCCGGGCAGTGGGTGGTCCGTTCGCTGGCGGGTGCCGGGCATGACGTCGTGAACGTCGACGTCGCGCGACGGGACGATCTCGACCTGCCGGGTCAGTTCTGCCGGGTGGACCTGACCGACGCCGGCAAGGTGTACGACGCCCTGTTCCAGTTCCGTCCCGCAAGCCGTCTGCCACCTCGCGGCGAACCCGGCACCCAGCGGGCAGGCGCAGATCGACGTCTTCGACAACAACGTGCTCTCCGCGCACAACCTGATGCAGGCCGCGGGTGACTGCGGGGTCGAGCGTTTCGTCTACGCCTCCAGCGAGATGGCGACCGGGTTGCTGACCGACGGCGCCGTGCCGAGCCGCATCCCGTTCGACGAGTCCGACCGCCTGCCGTCGCCCAACGCCTATGCGCTGAGCAAGTACCTCAGCGAGGTGATCGCGGACTCCATGGCGCTGCGCTACCCGACCACGGCATGGGTGGGTCTGCGGATCAACAACGTCATCCCGCCCGATGGCTACGAGCGCTTCCGGGACGAGTGGGACGATCCGGCCCGCAGCAGCGGCAACTTCTGGAGCTACATCGACGCCCGCGACGTCGGGACCGCCTACCTGGCCGCGCTCGAGGGGCAGAGCAGCGGGAACGAGGTCTTCCTCATCGCGGCTGCCGACACCCGGGCGAAGCGCGGTCTCCGCGAGCTGATGGCGGAGTTCTACGACGGTTACGACGCGATCGCCGCCGACTACGAAGACCCGGCCTCGGCCTTCGACTGCGCCAAGATGGCCGCGGTGTTCGGGTGGAAGCCGACGTACAGCTGGCGCGACATCCTGTCTTGACCGGGCGACATCTAGGGTGCCAGCGCGATCGCCGTCGCCGCCAGGTCCGGCCAGTCGGGGGACTCCTGGACGCAGCGGGCGAACAACCACAGCTGCAGTCGCGCGCGGTCGAGTCCGAGGACGTCGGCCATCCGGGCCACGAACCCCGGCGCGTCGGCCTGCAGTCGCTCGGGGAAGTTCAGCATGTACTGGAGGCCGTCGTAGGTCGGGTCGCCGACGTGCGGTTTGGGGTCGATCATCAACCAGGGTTCACGTTGCGCAGCCAGGATGTTGCCCGGATGCAGGTCGGTGCAGAGGAGGACCGTCCTGTCGGCGGTCGTGGGCAGCTCTCGGAACGCCTCGATGCCGGCCCGGGCGAGCCCGGGATCGAGCCGCTGACCTGGATCGAGGGCGGCGTACTTGCGGTCGAATCCGTCGGCCCACCCCTGGCACATCGAGGTCAGCGTGGGGAACGGGTGGTCGACCGCCGGCTCGATCCACAGCCGCTGCAAGGTGCGCCCGGCGACCAGATCCTGCTCGAGCGGTTCGAGCGTGCTGAGGGTGTCGCCTGGTTCGCACGCCTCCAGCAACAGGGCGGTGGTGTCGTTCGTCTCGTGGACCTCCAGCAGCCGGACGGCTCCACGTCCGCCCCAGGCCTGGAGCCCGGCCGCCTCGAACGCGCCTTCGTCATGTCGCCAGCCGACCTTGAGCACCACCTGCTCGCCCGACTCACGAGAGGCCGGTGCGACCCAGGCGACGTTGCCGCCGGGCTGGAACGGCGGCCCGACCGTCAACGACCACCGATCGGCCAACGCCGCCACCATGGAGGGCAGCCCGGCGAGCCACGGACGACGGTCGTCGTCACCTCGCGCGAGGTCACCGGCCACGGCCTGCACGAGGGTCGTGGGTAGCTCGAACTCGGTCACGTCAACTCCTCGGCTTCGGTGTAGGCACGGAGTTCGGCGACGGCCAGCCGGTCGTTGGCATCACCGCGATGGGGCCTGAACAGCTGTCCGCCGTAGGCCTCGAGCTCGTCCAGAACCCACTCGCGAGCGAACAGGTCGAGGATCTCGGGCCGTGGCGGGCGCGCGCTCCCGCCGCCTCGGACGTAGGCCTCCTGTGGAGCTGCCGACCGCGCCCGTGCGAGCACGTCACCGAGATCGCGCTCCCGGGGCGCGATGGCGACGGTGTCCCAGTCGATCAGGAGCAGCCGCCCGTCGTCGGCCCACCGCAGGTTGGCGGTGTGGGGCTCCCCGTGGGTGGTGACCCAGGGCTCGTCCCCTGGAAGGAGATCGGCCGCGAGGTCCTCGAACTCCGTGATCAGGCGTCGGATCGTCGTCTCGTGAGCCGCCAGGATCGCACGCGCCTCCTCGGCCAGCGGGCCGCTGGACCAGGGCCGGCGGAGGTCGGCGAGTGCAGCTCGCAGCGTCGGCAGTGCGGACTTCGGCCGCCATCGCGGGCAGGGGTCGGGCGGTTCGGCCCGGTGCAGGGCGCCGAGCAGGACAGCCACCTCCGTACGCCCGATGTCGTCGGCATACGCGCCGTTCCCGCTCGTGCCCGCGACGTACGGCGTGGTCGACAACCACCAGCCGTCGCCCACGGGCGCGATCACGTCATCGCCGGCCGACGTGGCCGCCGGCGCCAGGACGAACGCCAGCCCGGCGTCGCGGAGCTCGCGGGCGGCCCGATAGGGCGAGCGCACGGCGTCGGTGCGGTCGGCGCTGACGAACACCAGCGGGCGGTCGTCGGCCCCGTACCCGATCCAGTGGTGCGCGCCCATCCCCTCGGCCAGGTACTCACCACGCGCCAGGTCGTGGCCCCACCCGCTGCGCACCGCGGACATCACCTGGCCGGGAGAGAGGTCGGGCGGCTGCTCCAGCACCCACCGACACTAACGACCGGACCGGCCCGGGCCCAACGGGTTTGGCCCGGTCGCCGTCAGCTGCGCCGGGTCGCGCGCAGCACGGCATCGTGAATGGTGACGTCGACGCCATCGGGACCGGGGGTGGTCCGGGCCGCTGCCGCCACCGTGTCGAGAGTCCACTGCGACGCGTCGAGCGCGGCGGCCAGCTCCTCGGCCGTGAAGAACAGGTCGGGCTGCAGAGGCCGCGGGACGACTCCGAGGTCGCCCGGATGGTGGCCGACGATGAGAAGGGTGCCGCCCGGTGCGACAGCTGCCGCCAGCCGGGCGAACAGGGGGTCGCGGGTCGCCGTGGGGAGATGGAAGTACTGGGAGGTCACGAGGTCGTAGGGCGCGCCGGGAACGTCGTCGGTGATGAGGTCGACCTGCTGGAAGGTGATCCGGTCGCCGACGCCGGCCGCGTCAGCGTGGGCGCGGGCCCGCTCGATCGCCACGACGGAGACGTCGACGGCGGTCACCTGCCATCCACGTCCGGCCAGCCAGATCGCGTCGGCACCCTCGCCGCAGCCGACGTCGATGGCGGTTCCTGGCCGCAGCGCCGCCGCCTCCTCCACCAGCCGGGCATTGGGGTGGCCGCTCCAGAGCGCGTCCTGCGAGCTGTAGCGGGCATCCCAGAACGGCGCGTCGAACGCGACGTCGCTGGCATGCTCTGGATGGGGGTGCGCTCCGGTATCGGTGTGAGCGTGGTGATGGGTCATGTGAGCACCTCGAGAAGTCGTTGGCAGCGGACGGGATCTTCGGTGAGGCCGGCGTCCAGACCCCACAGCCAGTAGGAGACGGCCCGAACCACGGTCCAGGCCAGCGCGCGATCTCGATCGAACCGGCCGGCCCGCACGAGGGTGTCGAAGAGCGAGCGCACCGCCGCTTCGTCGACGGCCTCGTCCAGCCGGGTCCACATCAGCTCGGGCACCGATCGCTCAGGGTGACCGACGAACGGTTTCGGGTCGATCGCCAACCAGGGTTGACGATCGGCGCGGAGGACGTTGCCGTAGTGCAGGTCGCCGTGCACCAGCATCGAGCCGGGGTCGCCAGCGAGGTCGCGGGCCAGGTCGACGGCATGCTCGAGTTGACCACGCGGCACCGGATTCGCCAACCTGTGTTGCTGATCCGGCAACACGAGAGCTAGCCCGGAGGCCACGTCGACGAGCAGCGGGAACCCGCTGGGCGCCGGGATCGCCAGCCGGCGCGCGAGCCCGCCCGCGATCTCGGCAGCGGAGACGAGCGGGAGCTCGGCGAGCGAGTGGTCGGCATCCAGCCGCTCGAGCAGCATCGCGCCGCGGGCGGGCTCGGCCGCGATCAGCCGCACGGCGCCCCGGCCCGCCCACGCCCGCAACGACGCGATCTCACCGGCGGCGTCCTCGCCGGGGCCGATGATCTTCAGCATGTACGGCACGGAGTCGCGCGTCACCGGGATGACGACGTTCCAGTTGCCGTAGAGCTCGCGGCCGTCGACGCGCGTGAGCCGCCATCGTGCGCACAGCATGTCGACGAGCCGTGGCAGGTCACGCGCCCAGGCCGAGAGGTCGGTGCCCCGGAACGTCGCGTTGTCCGTGAACGACCGGGGCAGAGCGATGGCAGGCAGGTCGCCGTCGGAGGTGCTCACGATGGCCCGGCGGGACTCAACGCGGCCAGGGTGCGTCGACGAGGCGGCGAAGCGTGTGGACGTGGTGCTCGGGCATGAGGCTGACCTCGGGCTGGTCCGGCGGCCACCAGATGACCCCGTGGAGGATGTAGACCAGTTCACTGAGCCAGAGCCGCTCGTCGAGGTGTGGATGGTCGAACAGGCGCGGGTAGTCCTCGGCGAGCCAGGTCAGCACGGGGAGGTCCCGGAGTGGGTTTCGAGGTGTGTGCGCCGGTTCCGGCTGGACCATCCGGACGATCGACGGGAGTTCGTGGTCGCGCGGCGCCCAACGTGCCCATTCGAAGTCGAGCAGGGCGACGATGCGGCCGTCGCGGACGAGCAGGTTGCCGAGCGTCGCGTCGGCGTGGACGATCGAGCGTGGCGTCGTGTCGCCGGCGGCGAACGGGTCGAACGGTGCGAGCTCGACGAGGCGGTCGCGCGTGGCATCGAGCAGCGACGGGTCGAGGTGCGGGACGTCGCGGGCGAGGTCGACCATCGTCAAGGCACGCTCGAGGGGGAACGGCATGAGATCCGACGCCCAGGTGGACAGCAGATCGTCGGCCCTGATCGACGGCCGGTCGTTCATCAGCGCGCTGATCTCGGCGGGCGGGGCCCAGTCGTTGAGGGTGGCGAGTATCTCGGCGTACCGGCCGAACAGCTCGCGGGCGTCGCCGACGGAGGACCGCTCGACGACCTGGTCCATCGGAGTGCCGGGGATGAACTCCGACAGCGTCCAGCCGACGTCGTCGGTCCGGCCGGAGCCGAGCACCGTCGCGTGCGGCACGCCTGGCGGGAGCACCGCCGTCAGCGCGGCCTCCCGCAGCAACCGGTCCCGATCCCCGCGCCAGCAGACGCGCAGCACCGTCTCGTCGAAGATCCACACGTCGTTCGACGCCCCCGTCGAGAACACGGCGTCCGCCGGGATCCGGACCGGCAGCGCATCCCGCAACCGGTCGAGGCGCCAGCGAGCCGCCGCGTCGTCCCACGGCTCGAAAGCGAGGTCCGGCGGGAGCGGCGTCGCGTCGACGTAGGGCACCGGTCCACCCTAGGTCTCTGCGCGTCGGCGACGGATGCGCCGGCCGTCGGCCAGCTAGTGCCCGTCGACAGCCCGAGCGGCGTCCGCGCGGGCCTGGAGGTAGCGGCGCTCGGGGCCGCTCGTCGTCTTGGCTGCGGCCCGCAGATAGTGCTCGATCGCGCCGTCCCGATCGCCGCCGAGGTCGAGCAGGTGCGCACGGGCGGCCTCGAGCCGGTGGCCGGTCGCGAGCCGCGGGTCGCCGGCCAGGCGTGGTCAGGCGAGCGAGGCCGACCTGCGGGCCGTGCACCATCGCGGCGGCGATCGCCTCGTTGAGCGCCACGACCGGGCTGTCCGCGAGCCGGCGGAGAACTCCGTACAGCGCGAGGATCTGCGGCCAGTCGGTGTCGGCCGCGTCGGCGGCCTCGTCGTGCACCGCGGCGATGGCGGCCTGCACCTGGTAGGGACCCAGTGTCGTCTCGGTCATCGCGGTCGTCACGAGCGCGGTGCCTTCGGCGATTGCCGCCTGGTCCCAGCGGCTGCGATCCTGGTCGGTCAGCGACACGAGGTCTCCCGCCGGGGTAGTGCGGGCATTCCGGCGCGCATCGGTGAGCAGCATGAGCGCGAGCAACCCCGCGACCTCGCCGTCGGACGGCAGCAGTCGATGAACGAGACGGGTGAGCCGGATGGCCTCGGCGGCCAGGTCGGCCCGGACGAGCTCGGGTCCGGCGGTGGCCGTGTAACCCTCGTTGAAGATCAGGTACAGGACGTGGAGAACGGCGCCCAACCGGACCTGGCGGTCCGCCGGCGCCGGCATGGTGAAGCGGGCTCCTGAGCTGCGGATCGTCTGCTTCGCCCGACTGATCCGTTGACCCATCGTCGCGTCGGGAACGAGGAAGGCGTGGGCGATCTCGGACGTGGTCAGGCCGCCGACCGCCCGCAGGGTCAGCGCGATCTGGGATCCCGCCGTGAGGGCCGGGTGACAACAGAGGAACAGCAGCAGGAGCGAGTCGTCGCGGTCCGACGTCGACGGCGCGTCCGCAGCGGGCGCCACGTACCGCTCCGGAAGCGCCTGTCCGGCCAGGGTGTTCTCCCGCCGGGTGCGCGCCTCGTCGCGGCGGAACTCATCGGTCAGGCGACGGGCGGCCACCTGGATCAACCAGGCCTTCGGGTTGTCCGGCCGACCCTCCGCGGGCCACTGCGTGACCGCGGCGAGCAGGGCCTCCTGGACGGCGTCCTCGGCCGCATCGAAGTGCCCGAACCGGCGGACCAGCACACCGAGAACCTGCGGCGCGAGTGTGCGCAGCAGGTCCTCGGTGGCAGGCGTCGTCATCCGGCGCCTAGACGCTCGGCGCTTCGCCGACGTGCCGGATCTCGATCGGCGCCTTCACGAACGTCACGACTCGGGCAGCGATGGCCTCGGCCCGGGCGCGATCGGCTACATCCACGATCCAGAAGCCGGCGAGCAGCTCCTTGCTCTCGGCGAACGGCCCGTCCGTCGTGACCGTGCTGTCGCCGTCGGGACGCACGGTCCACGACTGGGACGGGTCGTCGAGTCCCTCGGCGTAGAGCAGCTCACCGGAGTCGGTCAGGTCGGTGTTGAGCTGGTTCATGAACGCCACCATCTCGCCGACCCAGTCGGCACCCTTCTCCTCGATGAAGCTCGCCTGGTCGAAGTCCTGGCCGTAGTACGTCAGCAGCATGTACTTCATCTCGCCACACCTTTCGGTCCGTCGGCACCCGGTCGGCGCCGCTCAACCAGGATGTCGGAGGCGGTCCCGGGATTTCGACACCGGTCGACCGACCGATCTCGAGCTGATTCTGTCGCCGGCTCCCTACGGGACGCTTCGACGAGCCGGCTCGGTCCAGCGTGGCGACGCTCGGACCGCGTCGGCGATCGCACCGGCCGCTGCGGGACGAGCCATCGACGTCGTGTCGACCACGAGGTCGGCCGCCTCGAGCATCCAGGTGCGGGCGGTGGCGTACTCGCCGAGGTGGTCCAGTCGCCAGCCCCGCGCGTTCGGCTCCGCCAGGTCGGCCGCGATGCGTGCGGACAGCGCGGCCGGGTCTGCGTCGAGCAGCACGCTGGAACACGTCGAGGTCGTGCTCGGCGAACCCGGCGCGGAGTTCGGCCCAGTAGGCCTCGTGGAGCACCGTCTGCGGCGCGACCACGTGTTGACCGGTGAAGCGGGCCACCGCGGCGATCGCGGCCGGGACCAGAGCACGCCACGGCGGCAGGTGCTGGAAGTCCGAGACCTCGTGGTCCTTCAGGTATTCGCGCACCAGATACCCGGTCCACTCCGGATCGAGCAGCCGGGTCCCGGGCAACCTCGCCACCAGCTCGGCGGCCGTCGTGGTCTTGCCGGCCCCGAACGTCCCGTTGAGCCAGATCAGCATGCCGACCAGCTCGACCAACGTTCGACGTCGCTCCAGATCACCGGACCGGTCGGAGGCCGCTCGCGGTACTGGAGATAACGCGCCGAGAGTGCGGCCAGCGCCTCCGTCCGCTCGGCGGCACCGGCCGGGTCGGCTGCATCTTCGGCCGTCAGGACGCGGGCTCGAGCATCGGCACGGACCCACCAGAGGGCGTCCCAGTCGTCGTCGTAGGCATCCACCAGGAAGCTGGCCCGGGGTTCGGCCGCGATGTTCGCCAGCCGCTGGAGATGCAGGGTCGACTTCGGCTTGTGGTCGACCACCACGACGATCGCTCCGAGTGCGCGCTGTTCCGAGGGGGCGAGCAACGCGAACGTCACGGGCACGACGTGCGGTCCACCGTCCGGGCGCACCGTCGACAACCGGGCCACCTGAGCGTCACCGAACCGGCGCCTGGCCTCGCCGCCAGCGAGCCTCGGGCTCACGCAGGCGCCACCGAACCCGCCTCGGTGACCTCCGCGGCCTGCGCCTCGGGGGCGTCGACGGGAGGCGTCACCGGCAGCCGAACCTGGAACCGGGTGTCGCCGGGCCTCGAGTCGAGCCGCAGGTCGCCATGATGCTTGTTCACGATGATCCGCCACGAGATGTCCAGCCCGAGTCCGGTGCCCTGCCCGACCGGCTTGGTGGTGAAGAACGGCTCGAAGATGCGGCCGCGGATGTTCTCCGGAACGCCCGGTCCGGTGTCACCGACTTCCACGAGCACCCGGTCGTCCTCCCGCACCGTCCGGATGCGCAGCGTGCCGCCGGCCGGCATCGCCCCGATGGCGTTGTCGATCAGGTTCGTCCAGACCTGGTTGAGCTCCGCGGCGTAGGCCGGGATCTGCGGGATCGACCGGTCGTACTCCTTCTCCACGGTGATGGACTTGCCGATCTTCGCGCTCATCATCAGCAGCGTGGCGTCGAGCAGTTCGTGCACGTCGATGACCTGATACGGGGCCCGGTCCATCTGCGAGTACTGCTTGGCCGCCTGGACGAGCGTCGAGATCCGCGTCACGGAGTCCTCGATCTCGTTCATCAGCAGCTCGGTCTCGACCGTGTAGTTCAACCAGCGCACCGCACCCTCGAGCACGTCGGTGTCGACCTCGGCGGAGACCGAGTCGAGCCAGTCGGCCGCCAGCCCGGCCTGGACGAACGTCGGGGCGAGCTCCCATCCACCGCTGATCGACCGCTCGTCGAACCACTCGCCCAGCGCCTCCTCCTGATCGGCGGTGTCCAGCGGGCTCAGCGACGGCGCCTTGGCCACCTTGTCCACCGCGGACTCCTGGATCCGCATGAGGTGCTCGAGGGTCGTCCGGTCCCAGGGCCCGCCGGCGATCGAGCCGAGCTTGTGCCGCATCGCCGCGACGCGGTCGCGCAAGGACGACGTGGCCCGCACCGCGGCCGCGGCCGGGTTGTTCAGCTCGTGCGTCAGTCCGGCCGACAGCGACCCGAGTGCGAGCAGCCGCTCGCGCTGATCGGTCACCTGCTTCGTGTTCTTCTGACCCCAGAACAGACCCTCGAGCAGGTGCAGGGCCATCGGGAACCACTCACTCATCATCAGCGACAGGTCCTGCGCGTCCAGCACGAAGAAGCGGGACGGCGCCGTTGCGCGGACGGTGTTCGAGTACACCTGTGGCACCCGGTCACCCATGTACGCCTGCCAGGCACCCGAGTAGGCGCCACGCTGCGACGTGCGGCTGACCTCGACGTCGTCGCCGCCGATCAGTCGCGACAGCACGATCGTGCCCTCGAGCAGGACGTAGAAGCACGTCGCCGGGGCCCCCTCGACGAACACCCGGTCGACATCGGACGCCACCGTGTCGCCCTTGCGGCACAGCCAGTCGAGCTGCTCGTCGGTCAGCTTCTCGAACAGGAACAGCGTGCGCAGTTCGTCGATGTCGCAGGGATGGTCGTCGGGCCTCAGGGTCATCAGCCAGCTTCTTCCTCGTGTGGTGCCGTCGTGGTGCTCACCCGTCTCAACACCGAAGGGCGGCCGGTCAATCCCCGGCCAGGTAGCGGTGCACGAACATGACGGCCATCGCGCCCTCGCCGACGGCGGACGCGACCCGCTTGGCGGACTCGGCCCGCGCGTCGCCGGCGACGAACACCCCGGGCACGCTCGTCTCGAGGTGATAAGGCGGTCGGTCCAGTGTCCACCCGGCGGGGTGGCCCTCGGCCGAGAGATCGGGCCCGGCGAGGACGAATCCGTGCTTGTCGCGATGGACGACGCCGTCGAGCCAGTCCGTGTGGGGGGTCGCGCCGGCGAAGACGAACAGCCACTGGGCGTCGATGGTGGTGGTCTCGCCGCTGTCCGCGTCGGCCAGCGTGAGCTGCTCGAGGTGATCGGAGCCACCGGCCTCGACGACCTGGGTCCGGGTGCGCACGGTGACGTTCTCGATCTCCGCCAGCTGCTGGATCAGGTAGTAGGACATCGACGCCTCGAGCGAGGACCCACGCACCAGGAGCGTCACCGAGCGGGCGGTCTTGGCCAGGTAGACGGCGGCCTGGCCGGCCGAGTTCGCCCCGCCCACGATGAAGACGTCCTGCTCGGCGCACCGCACGGCTTCGGTCAGCGCCGACCCGTAGAACACGCCCAGGCCGGTGAACTCCGCCAGCCCGGGCGCGGTCAGCTGCCGGTAGGCGACGCCGGTGGCCAGGATGACGGCGTGCGCGCCGATGGAGGCGCCGTCGGTGAACCGCACCGTGCGGGCCGAGCCGTTGACATCGAGCCCCACCACGTCGCGGGTGGTGATGAGTTCGGCGCCGAACTTCGTGGCCTGGCGGCGGGCCCGGTCGGTCAACTGGGCACCGGACACGCCGTCGGGGAACCCCAGGTAGTTCTCGATGCGCGAACTCTGACCGGCCTGGCCGCCGGTCGCCGTGCGTTCGATCAGCACGGTGCGCAGGCCCTCCGATGCCCCATAGACCGCCGCGCCGAGACCCGCGGGGCCGCCGCCGATCACGACGAGGTCGTAGAAGTCGCCGGTCGGCGTCGTGGTCAGCCCGACCAGCTCCGCGAGCTCGGCGTCCGACGGCTGCACGGCCACCGTGCCATCCGTCCCGATCACCACCGGCAGGCTCAGCTCGTCCACGTCGGCAGCGGCGAGGAGTCGGGCACCGTCGGGCTCGTCGCCGCCGTACCAGCGGTAGGGGACCTGGTTGCGGGCGAGGAACTCCCGCACCTCCGACGATCGGGCCGAGTAGCGGTGGCCGATGACCTTGATCTCGCTGACCGGACGACGGTCCGCGGCGAGCCAGGCGTCGAGCTGCGCGTCGATCACCGGGTAGAACTTCTCCTCCGGCGGGTCCCACGGCTTGAGCAGGTAGTGATCGAGGTCGACCACGTTGATCGCCTCGATGGCGGCACCGGTGTCCGCGTAAGCGGTGAGGAGGACACGCCGGGCGGCCGGGTAGAGGTCCATCGCCTGCTCGAGAAACTCGAGGCCGTTCATCTCCGGCATCCGGTAGTCCGCCAGCAGCACGGCCACCTCGTCGCCGCGCAGCTTCATCTCCCGCAGCGCGTCGAGAGCCGCGGCGCCGGAGTCCGCCCGCACGATGCGGTAGCGCTCACCGTACCGGCGGCGCAGGTCGCGGGCGACGGCGCGCGAGACGCCGGCATCGTCGTCGACGGTCACGAGCGCGGCACGGGCGGCCGTACGGGTCACGGGTTCGGTCATGAGGTGGCGACCGGGGTGACTCTCGAGCACGTGACGGTCGAGCGGGTGACGGTGGTGAGAGCCTGATGCACGAGGTCACCTTAGGACGCGCCGCCAGGGCAGTGGCAGGCATCCGGCGAACGGAGCAGGCAGGCGGGTGTTGCCACAATGGTCGTCATGCCGTCGAGCCCCGGGACTCCGCCAGCCAGCCCGTGGCGGCCGGACTGGCTCACGCCCGCGCGCTCACGACGTGCCCGCCAGTGGGGGGTGCGCGGGCTGCTCGCGCTGCTGATGATCGTGGCGTGCCACGTCGGCGGCGTGGTCGTCACCGACGCGTTCCCGGCGCGGGCCGACACCGACCACTATCAGGTCGACGCCAGCCTCGATCTGGCGCCATGGCGATGGTCGCGGATCCGATCGTTCACCACGGTGGGCGACCTGACGATCAGCTTCAGCACCCCGCTGCCGGCCCCGGGAGTCGAGGCCCGGCCGCAGATCAAGCGCTCGATCATCGGCGCCGTGAGCACGTCCGGCACGACCGCGACCGGCTCGCTCGTCCCGACCCGGGCCGAGATCACCGACGCCGGCAAGGAGTTGGTGCTGAACCTGGCCGTGCGCTACCTCGTCGGCGTCCTGATCGTCATCGCGCTCGTCCTCGTCGCCACGCACCTGCGCTGGGCCCACCATCGCCGGAAGGGTTTGCTCGCGGCCCTCCTCGCCGGCGTGCTCGCGATGGTCTACACGGCGGCCAGTGCCGTCATCACCTACCGGCCTGACCAGGTGAGCAGCTACTCGAGCACCGAGCTCCTGGCCACGCTGCAGTCGAGTCCACAGGTGCTGGCTTCGATCGAGTCGCGGGCCGGTCAGGTCGAGCCCTACCTCACCAACTGGCTGGAGCTGCAGAACGCCCTGCAGGAGCAGTTCATCTCGCCGCAGGTCGCGAAGGCGGACACCGTACGGTTCCTGCTGGTCTCCGACATCCACGGCACCAACGAGTACGCGGTGATGAAGAAGATCATCCAGAGCGAGGACATCACGGCGGTGATCGACACCGGTGATCTGCTCAACTTCGGGGAAGTGTCCGAAGGTGAGATCAGCGGTCTCTACAAGGGAATCGCGAGCCTGGGGGTGCCCTACATCTTCGTCGACGGCAACCACGACGCGACCTCACGCACCGACGAGGCCCTGTTGACACGGCTCGGGCAGATCAAGAACGTGATCCTCCCGGAGCCGCGCGCCGGGGACTTCCAGCTGGTGAGCGTGGCCGGGGTGCGGATCGCCGGCATGAACGACCCGCGCTACTTCGGCGACTCGAACGCCGACGTCGACGCCGTCGAGAAACCGGCCGCCCAGGTGTTCGACGACGCGTTCGAGAAGGTGCCGGATCTCGACATCGCTCTCGCGCACGAACCGACCGCGGCGGCGGCGATCGACGTCGGCTCGGTCAAGATCCGCGGTCACATCCACAAGGCGTCGCTGGACGGCAACACCATCGGCGTCGGGACGTTCACCGGTGCCGCGCTGATGAGCTACTACCGCAACGACCCGGACGTGATGGCGACCGACGAACCCGATGCCGAGCTGGCCGGCCAGCCGCAGGCCTTCGACATCCTCAGGTACAACGCCGACTGTTCGGTGAACGCCCTCCAGCGACTGGTGTTCAGCGACCTCATCGAGGGCTCGCCGAAGTACGACAGCGTGACCGTCATCAACGGGTCGACGGTCAGTTCGGCGACACCGGCCGAGGGGCGTCGCTGCGTCACGACCGAGCCGACGAGCGTGACGCCCGTCGGCTAGGTCGAGAAGCGGTGACGGCTGGTCAGGCCTTCGAGCCGTCGGTGGGCAGCGTCGCGTCGTTCGCGTCCTCGGCCACCTCGGCGTCGCCGAGTGGCTTCTCGTCCGCCGGCTTCGCCTCGTCGCCCGTGCCACCGGCAGCGTGTGCGCCCGTGGTGGTGTTGGCCGGCGACGGGCGCCGGCGCGCTCACCGGGGTCTGCCAGCCGCTGGTGCTGCTCTCGCCGGTCAGGTACTTGTACGCGACGAAGACCAGGCCCGCGAAGCCACTCAGGATGACCAGGTTCCGGCCGACGTGCCGCTGTGGCTTGACGTCGATCTCGCCCTTCAAGGCGGCGACGGTCGCGACACCGCGACGGCTGGCCTCGTCCCGGTACGGCTGGCTGGCCGCGTAACCCGCTGCGTAGGCGTCCCGCACCCGGGGGAGGACGTCGCTCTTGACGTGGTCGCGCGCGCTGTCGACGTAAGGCTCGAGGTCGTGTGCAGCATCGACGGCCCGCTGCCGCGCGGACTCGACGGCGGGGCCGGCCTTCTTCTTGGCCGCCTGGATCGCGGGACCCGCTGCCGCGACGGCAGCCGCGACCACCTGGTCGAGCGATGGGGCCGCGTCGCTGGCCCGGTGCGCGAGTTCGCGCGCCGAGGGCTTCGGCTTGTCGGCGGCCGGCTTCGCGAGCTCGGCCACCTGTGACCGCAGGGCGGCGACCTGGGCAGACAGCGCGGACAGATCCAGAGCGGCCTTCTTCTTCTTCTTCTTACCGAACACCGGGTCCTCCTCGACACTGGTCACGACCGTCGGTCCGACCTTACGGCCTCCGCGTGGCGGCGGGAGGTCGAGGTCGTCCGCGAGGTCGGACGATGTGCTGGTCCATGACAGGATCGTCTCCACCGCGGCGTACCCACGCGGCGCGAACCCGACACGCATGCGTCTGCGATGCGCTCACCGACGAACTCGATCGAAAGGATTTCGGCGTGACCGAGACCTACGCCACGTTCCACACGACCTCGGGGGACATCACCCTCCAGCTGTTCCCCGACCAGGCCCCCAAGACGGTGCGCAACTTCGTCGGCCTGGCCGATGGAAGCAAGGAGTGGACGGACGAGGAGACCGGCGAGAAGCAGGAGGGCAAGAAGTTCTACGACGGGCTCGGCTTCCACCGGGTCATCGAAGGCTTCATGATCCAGGGCGGATGCCCTCTCGGCACCGGCACGGGCGGCCCCGGCTACGTGTTCGACGACGAGATCAACCCGACGCTCGCGTTCAACAAGCCCTACCTGCTGGCCATGGCCAACGCCGGGCAGCAGGGCGGCCACGGCACGAACGGCTCCCAGTTCTTCATCACCGCCGTTCCCACCCCGCACCTGCAGGGTCGACACACGATCTTCGGTGAGGTGGCCGACCAGGCGGGCCGCGACGTCGTCGACGCGATCATCAAGACCCCGACCGACCGGGGCGACCGTCCGCTCGAGCCGGTGACGATCCTGTCGGTCGACATCGAGGAGCGCTGACGCCGGCCCGACCGGCTTCAGGAGGATCGCGACGATGAGCCAACCGTCCGGGACGCCGGGGTGGGAACCGCCCGACGCCGAGGCGTCGCGCCCCGAGGGCCAGCTGCCCCAGGGCCAGCCGACGCACTGGTACCCACCCCCGTCCCCGGCGGGCGGCTCCGCGGCGCCCGGACCGTCGGTGTGCTACCGGCATCCCGACCGCGAGGCGCACATCTCCTGTCAACGGTGCGGGCGCCCGATCTGCCCGGACTGCATGATCCCGGCGGCCGTCGGCTTCCAGTGCCCGGAGTGCGTGCACGAGGGCGCGAAGACCACGGCCGCCCGCACCGAGTTCGGTGGCCGGTCACTCGTCACCAACGGCCTCGTCACGAAGATCCTCATCGCCGTCAACCTCGTCGTGTACGGGCTCCAGTACCTGCTCGGCGACCGCATCCAGTACGCGTACGCGATGCTCACCGGCCCGGTGGTGATGCCCGACGGCAGCATCGGCGGGGTTGCCGACGGTGAGTACTGGCGCCTGCTGACCAGTGCGTTCCTGCACGGAGGCCTGCTTCACGTCGCCGTGAACATGTTCGGGCTGTACCAGATCGGCCCGATCCTGGAGCGGCAGCTGGGGCGGGCGCGGTTCATCGCCGTCTACCTGATCTCAGCGCTCGGCGGATCGGTAGCGGTCTACCTGTTCGCACCGCAGAACCAGCTCGTGGTCGGCGCGTCCGGGGCGGTCTTCGGCATCTTCGGTGCCGCGATCGTCTTGTGGCACAAGCTCGGCCAGGACATCCGGCCGGCGTTCGTCGTGCTCGCGATCAACGTGGTCATCAACATCTTCGGCCGCAGCTTCCTGTCCTGGCAGGGGCACGTCGGCGGCATCGTCACCGGCGTCGTCCTCGCCATCGCGATCGGATACATGCCCGGCCAGGGTGCGGTGCGACGGCGGAACCAGTGGATCGCGCTGGCCGCCGTGACGGTGGCGCTGCTGGCTGCGGTCGTGGTCCACACGGTCCAACTGCGGTAGTAGGTGCGAGCCGGGACAAGTCCGCCCAGTCCCAGCGTCATGGCCTCGTCCCCAGGGCGATCAACAGGTGGGGATGACAACGGTGTAATTACCCACAGGGTTCTCCCCAGGTGTGGACAGACAGGACGGGCGCCGAACCGGGGTGGGCCGGTCGACGCCCGTACTGGGAAGTAAGCGGGTCAGCTGTTCCACTCGATCTTGACGATGCCCGGATCGGAGCTGTTGTAGGACACCTCGTGCACCATCCGGGCCCGCCGGAAGATCCCGAGTGCGTACCGATCGCCGGTCTCGTCGGTGAAGTACAGGTGAAGCCACCCGAACGCATCGTGCGGGCCCTCGCAGTCGACCGACACCCGGTACTCATACGGCGGCAGCGCCTGCCGGTCGAGCCTGATGCTGTAGACCTTCGCCGAATCGACGCCGACGACGCAGGTGCTGAGATCGTCGCTGCCGTTGATCTGGACCTGATCGCCCGGGTTCAGGGCGCCTCCCAACGGGGTCGATTCTCCCGTTGTCTTGCCGCAGGTGCTGTTCGTGAACGGCACACTTGCCATGGCTCCACGCTCCGTTGACTCAGTGTCACCTCGGATGTGACATCAGTCACGAACATATCGCCGCAATTGTCCGGTTTCAAGAGTGAGTTTCAGACTTCCAGGCCACGAGGCCCGCGACCGGCCTACTTCCACTGGGTGGCGAAGCCGAAACCCACGACGATCAGGCCCATTCCGATGAGGATGTTCCAGTTGCCGAGCTCGCTCATGCCGGGGATCGACGTCCCGACGAGGTAGAAGAGGACGATCCAGGCGAGTCCGAGCACGAAGCAGGTGACCATCGCCGGCGCCGCCCAGCGGTTGGGCACGGTGGCCGCCTTGGCACCCGAACCGACGGGTGGCGTGTACGCGGCTTTCTTGCGCGAACGGGACTCGGGCATGCGGGCTACCCTAGCCGCGATGGTTGCCCGGCACGCTGTTCGCGGACGTGGCCGGTCCCTCGACAGGCGCCGGCTCCTGACCCACGTCGTGGCCGGTCTGGTGGCGGCCTCGATCGGCTTCCTCGCCATCACGAGCGCGGTCTCCTCCGGCGGTGACACCGACCTCCGGCCCGAGCGTCCGGCCGATCTCGCCGACCTCGTCGAAGGCCAGGCGCGCCGCAACGCCGACCTCCAGCAGCGGCAACAGGAGCTGGACCGGCAGGTCACCGCGCTGACCGGCCAGGTCGGTGACTCCTCGACGCGTCAACAGCAGAAGGCCTCCACCCAGCTCGCCGCCGGTGTCGGGCTCACCGAGCTGCAGGGCCCGGGTGTGGCCGTGACCCTCGACGACGCTCCCCGGTCCAGCAACTCCGGCGACGTCGACGCGGACGCTCTCGTCGTCCACCAGCAGGACATCCAGGCCGTGGTCAACGCCATGTGGGCCGGTGGCGCCGAAGGCGTCGCCGTGCAGGGCCAGCGGCTCATCTCCACCTCGGCGATCCGGTGCGTGGGCAACTCGGTCGTGATCCAGGGGGTGCCGTACCCACCGCCGTACCGGATCACCGCCGTCGGGGACGTGGGGTCCATTCTCGACTCGATCGCCCGGGCCCCGGCGATCACGATCTACCTGCAGTACGTCGCTCGCTACCACCTCGGCTACGACCTCGAGCAGCTCCCGTCCCAGACGCTCCCCGCCTACACCGGCTCGCTCGAGCTGCGATCCGCCGAGGCCGGGACGACCGAGCTGACTGTGCAAGGCTTCGGGAGTGCGGATCGCCACCTGGAACCTGAACTCGATCGGGGCACGCTTGCCCAAGGTGCTCGAGTGGCTGGGCACCGCCGAGCCCGACATCGCCTGCCTGCAGGAGCTCAAGTGCGACGAGAACTCCTTCCCGTACGACGAACTCCGTGAGCTCGGCTACGAAGCCGCCGTGAACGCGAACGGCCGCTGGAACGGCGTCGCGATCATCTCGAAGGTGGGTGTCGAGGATGTCGCCCGCGACCTGGTCGAGCAGCCCGGGTACCAGGCCGAGGACGCCCTGCTGGCCGCGCCGGAGAAACGGGCCGTGGGGGCCACCTGCGGCGGTGTCCGGGTGTGGTCGGTGTACGTGCCGAACGGGCGCGAGGTCGGACACCCGCACTACTACTACAAGCTCGAGTGGCTGGCCGCGCTGACGGCCACGCTCGCCGCGGACGTCGCAGCCGCCCCGGCCGGCCACTGGTCGTCCTGGGCGACTTCAACATCGCCCCGACCGACGTCGACGTCTGGGACATCACCGCACTTCACGGGGCCACCCACGTCACCGCGCCGGAGCGGGCCGCGCTGGCCGAGCTGACGGCGTCGGGGCTGCGCGAGGTCCTGCCGCGGGCGCTCAAGTACGACGTCGCCTACACCTACTGGGACTACCGGCAGCTCGCGTTCCCGAAGAACAACGGGATGCGTATCGACCTCGTGTTCGGCACCCCCGCGTTCGCCGAGGCCGTGACCGACGCCTACGTCGACCGTGAGGCCCGCAAGGGCAAGGGGACATCCGACCACGCGCCGGTGGTCGTCGACCTGGCGCTCTGAGCCGGCCGCGATTCCAGCGGGCCCGTCCGCCGCGGTGGCGGTCGTCGTCATACTGAAGCCGTGAGCCGCATTCTCGTCGTCGACAACATCGACTCGTTCGTCTACAACCTGGTGCAGTACCTCGGGCAACTCGGTGCCGAGGTGGACGTGCGACGCAACGACGTGGTCGATCTCGACGAGGCACGCGGGTACGACGGCATCCTGCTCTCGCCAGGCCCCGGCACCCCCGAGCGAGCCGGCATCTGCGTCGAGCTGGTCCAGAAGCTGTCGGGCGTCGTCCCGATCTTCGGTGTCTGCCTCGGACTCCAGGCGATGGGTGTCGCGAACGGCGCGACGGTCTCCCGAGCTCCCGAACTGCTGCACGGCAAGACGAGTGCGGTCATCCACGACGGGACCGGCGTGTTCGCCGGATTGCCGAGCCCGCTGACCGCGACCCGCTACCACTCGCTGGCCATCGAGCCCGAGACGGTCCCGGCCGAGTTCCGGGTGCACGCGTGGACCGACTCGGGCGTGATCATGGGGATCCGGCACCGGGAATTGGCGGTCGAGTCGGTGCAGTTCCATCCCGAGTCGGTCCTGACCCAGGGTGGTCACCGCATGCTGGCGAACTGGCTCACCGAATGTGGCGACCCGGACGCGCTGGACCGCTCGGTCGGCCTGGCGCCGGTCGTGGCCCGCCGCGCGGGTGTAGCGCCGATCGCGCCGCTCGAATCCGACCAGCGCACGCCTGCCCGATCAACCGTCGTTGCCCGGCTTCGCCGTGTTCTTCGCCGTCTGCGTCGGAGTCGGGTCGGCGTGGGAGTGGGCGTCGGAGTAGGTGTGGGTGTGGGTGTGGGTGTCGGGGTAGGCGTCGGCGTCTGCTTCGGTTCGATGGCCACGATGATCGCGATGTCGGCGTCCGCGGGGCGCCGGGTCCCGGCCTTCGGCTGCTGGTCGATCACCGTGCCAGGCGGGTGGTCCGCGTCTTCCTGCGTCACGACGGTCGGCTTCCCGAATCCGAGTGCCACCAGAGTCGCCTCGGCGTTCGCCTGCGTCATGTCGATGAGCGGCGGGACCTCGACGTCGCCGTTGGCGTAGGTCAAGGTGACCTTGCTGCCCTTCGTCACGCTCGTGCCGGCCGCTGGGTCGCTCGAGATGACCTCGTTCGCGCGGCCGTCGGCGTCAGGGTCCTCGACCGGGTTGGCCACCAGCCCCAACTTCGTCAGCGAGGTGGTCGCGTCGTCGACCGACAGCCCCTTCAGCGGCGGCACCGCGACCTCCGGCTTCCCGGTCGAGACGACGATGCCGACCTCGGCGTTCGTCTCGACCTTCTGATCGGCCACCGGATCCTGGCTGATGACGTCGCCCTTGTCGACATCGTCGTCCGCCGCGGAGGAGACCTTCGGTTCCAACCCGGCCTGCCGGATGGCGTTCTCCGCCTCGGCCTGCGTCTTGCCCACGACGGCCGGAACCGTCGCCGACGCCACGTTCGCCTGGTTGTCGAAGTAGCGGTTCAGGCCGTAGGCCGCGCCGACGAACACGGCGAGCACCGCGATCACCAGGACGGTCCAGCCGACCGCCCGGCGGGTCCGGTGAGGATTCTCGGCTTCGGCCGTGCCGTTCGTGTCGGCGAAACCAGGGATGACGCCGGTGGCCGCGGCCAGCGCCGCGGCGTCTGCGGCGGCGCGGTGCGGCCGGCGGGAGGATGCTCATCGGGGCGGTCAGTTGCTGGCCCGCCATGACCCGTTCGACGTCCGTGCGCATCGTGTCCGCGTCGGGATAGCGGAGGTCACGGTTCTTCGCCAGCGATCGCATGACGAGGGCGTCGATCTCCGAACTCAGTTCGGGATTGCGTTGCGACGGCGGCTCGGGCGCCTCGCGCACGTGCTGGTAGGCGACCGAGACCGGCGAGTCGCCGACGAAAGGGGGCCGGCCGGTGAGCAGCTCGTAGAGGAGGCAGCCGGTGGAGTACAGATCGCTGCGGGCGTCGACCTTCTCGCCCCGGGCCTGCTCGGGGGAGAGGTACTGGGCCGTGCCCATCACCGCGGCGGTCTGGGTCATCGTCGACGAGCTGTCGGAGATCGCGCGAGCGATGCCGAAGTCCATCACCTTCACATCGCCGGCGGGCGTCAGCATGACGTTCCCGGGCTTGATGTCGCGGTGGATGATGCCCGCACGGTGGCTGTAGGCAAGAGCCCGCAGGACGTCCGAGGTGATCTCCAGTGCCCGTTCGGGCAGGATCGCCCGGCCCTCGCGCAGCACGTCGCGCAACGTGCGGCCGGGTACGAACTCCATGACGATGTAGGGGATCGGCTCGCCGTCGAGCTCGTCCTCACCGGTGTCGTAGACCGACACGATGGCGGGGTGGTTCAGGCCGGCCGCGTTCTGCGCCTCGCGGCGGAAGCGCGCGTGCAGGGACGGGTCGCTGGCGAGATCGGAACGCAGGGTCTTGATCGCCACGGTCCGCCCGAGCCGGGTGTCGTAGCCGCGTCGCACGTCGGCCATCCCGCCCCGGCCCAACAGCTCGCCCAGCTCGTAACGGCCACCGAGCAGTCGGGCGCCGCCCGCGCCGGCCGGCGGACCGGGGGGACCTGGCGTGCCGTCGCCGCTCACTGGATCACCGCCTGCATGATCGCCTTGGCCACCGGTGCAGCCAGCTTGCCCCCGGAGACGTCGTCGCGCACGGTGTCACTGTCCTCGATCACGACGGCCACCGCGACCTGCGGGTTGTCGGCCGGTGCGAACGCGGTGAACCAGGCGTACGGCGCGCGGTCCGGCGCGCTCTGCGCGGTTCCGGTCTTGCCGGCCACCCGCACGCCCGGGATCTTGCCGTTCCCCGCGGTGCCGGTGTCCACCACCGCCTCCATCATCTGCGTCAGCTGGGCGGCGACCTCCGGCGTGACCGCGCGGGACGCGACCTCCGGCCGGGTGATCGAGAGCGGCCGCAGGTCGGGGCCACGAACGACGGCCGAGAGGTAGGGCCGCATGACCTCACCGCCGTTCGCGATCCCGGCCGACACCATGGCCATCTGCAGCGGGGTGGCGGCCACGTCGTACTGCCCGATGGCCGCGAGTGCCGTCTGGGGCACGTCGAGGTTCTGCGGGAAGATGCTCTGCACGTTCGGGAAGTCCTCCATCGGCACCGTGTTGAAGCCGAACTTCTCGGCCTGGTCGCGGAGGGCGTCATCGCCCAGTGCGACGTCCGAGCCCGGCGAAGGTCGTGTTGCACGACACCGCGAGCGCCTCGGTCATCGTCAACTGGCCCTTCGTCGCACCGCAGTCGGAGTTGTTCCAGTTCTTGATGTCGTGCGTCGTCTGCGGCACGTCGTACACCTTCGGGCTCGCGAGCACCGACGTCGGCGAGTAGTTGCCCGACGAGAGCGCGGCCGCCGCGGTGACGAGCTTGAACGTCGACCCCGGCGGGTACCGCTGGCGGGTGGCCCGGTTCAGCATCGGATTCTTCGGGTCGTTCACGTACGTCTGGTACGCCTTCTGCTGAATCGAACTGCTGTGGCTGGCCAGCTTGTTCGGGTCATAGGTCGGATGCGAGACCATCGCGAGGATCCGGCCGGTCTTCGGGTCCAGCGCGACCGCGGCGCCGACCTTGTTGCCGAGCGCCTTGTCGGCTGCCTTCTGCGCCCGGGCGTCGATCGTCAGCAACACCGACCCGCCGCTCGGCTCCCGCCCGGTGGCCAGATCGATGACCCGGCGCACGAACAACCGGTCGTCGGTGCCGGCCAGGATCGAGTTCTCCGACTCCTCCAGGTAGGTGCGCCCGTAGATGGAGGAGTAGAAGCCGGTCACGTGGCCGTAGAGCGGGCCGTCGGAGTACTCCCGCTGGTAGACGAGCGAGTCCTTCGTCTCCACCGACTGGGCGATCGGGTCACCGCCCACGAGGATCGGCCCCCGTTCGCGCGAGTACTCGTCGAGCAGCACGCGACGGTTGTCGGGCCGCTTGGACAACGAGCCGGCCTGGATCACCTGGACGTACTCGACGTTCCACAGCAGGGCCAGGAACAACAGGCCGAACACGATGATCACCCGGCGGATGGGCACGTTCACAGGCGCACCGCCTGCGTGTGCTGGTCGTCCTGGTCCGAGGCGATGGGCTCGGCGATCGGCGTGAATCCGGTGGTGTCCGACGACGGTGGCAGCGGGCTGGGCGCAGGGCGCGGTTGCCGGGCGTAGTGCGACACCCGGAGCAACAGCGCGACCAGCGCCCAGTTCGCCAACAGTGACGACCCGCCCTGGGACATGAACGGCGTCGTCAGGCCGGTGAGCGGGATCAGCTTCGTGACGCCGCCGAGCACCACGAACACCTGCAGCGCGAACACCGTGCCGAAGCCGGTCGCCAGCAGCTTGCCGTAGGGGTCGCGACACAGCAGCGAGGTCCGCATGGCCCGCTCGACGATGAGGGCGTAGACGACGATCACGGCCATCAGCCCGGTCACGCCGAGCTCCTCACCGATGCCGGCGGCGATGAAGTCGGACTTGGCCAGGGGCACGAGGCTCGGGCGGCCCTGGCCAAGGCCGGTGCCGAGGATGCCCCCGTACGCCAGCCCGTAGAGCGACTGGATGATCTGGTAGCTCCCGTCGCTGTCGGCGAACGGATGCAGCCAGGCGTTGAAGCGGATCCGCACGTGGCCGAACGCCAGGTACCCGAAGACGGTGCCGGCCACGAACAACAGCGCCCCGAGAACGAGCCAGCCCGGCCGCTGCGTCGAGACGTAGAGCAGTACGACGAACGCGCCGAAGAACAGCAGGGAGGTGCCGAGGTCCCGTTCGAAGACGAGCACGCCGAGACTCACGAGCCAGCCGAGCAGCAACGGGCCCAGGTCCCGGGCCCGGGGGAGGTCGAGGCCGAAGATGCGACGGCCGGCCAGCGCCAGGGCGTCCCGCTTCGTCACCAGGTAGCCGGCGAAGAAGATGATCATCGCGACCTTGGCCACCTCGGCCGGCTGGAAGCTCAACGGCCCGAGCCGGATCCAGATGCGGGCGCCGAGGATCTCCACCCCGAGCCCGGGCACCAACGGGAGCAGCAACAGCACCACGCCGAGCAGACCGGCCGTGTAGGTGACCCGCTGCAGCAGCCGATGGTCGGGCAGGAGGACGAGAACGAGGACGAACGCGACGACGGCGAGTCCGGTCCAGGTGAGCTGGAGCAGCGCGTCGGGACGCGGCGCGGGCGAGCCGTTCGCCGCGGCCGCCGCGGCCGACGCCAGGTCCAGCCGGTGGATCATCGCGAGCCCGAGACCGTTCAGGAACACGACGCACGGCAGCAGCACCGGGTCGGCGTAGGCGGCCCGGAGCCGGACGGTGATGTGCGCGATCAGGGCCAGGGCGGCGAAGACGCCGACCATGACGATGCTCTGCCGCTCGACGGTGGCGAGGATCGAGTAGTCGATGATCGCGAACGCCGCGGCCGTCGTGAGGAGGGCGAAGAGCACGAGGCCGAGTTCGGCGCCACGTCGCCGGCGGAACTGGCTGATCTCGCCGGGCCCGGCGTCGACGGCGGCCGCCGCGCTCACGGAGTCACCGCGCGGGTCGATTGGACGCCGGCGCACTCGAACGGGATGTCGTCCGGACCGCTCGTCGGGGTGGGCGACGGTGTGACCGTGGCGGTCGCGGTGATCGACGGGGTGGCCTTCGGAGTCGGCTTCGGCGTCGAGCCGGGCGTCGCCTTCGGAGTGGCGGCGGGAGTCGGCGTGGGTGTGGGTGACGCCTGCACGGCGCACCGTTCCGCGATGGTCTGGAGGTTCACGACGATGTCCCGCGCATCCTCGAGACTGCGTGCCGAGATCGTCTGCGACACCATGTCGCGTTGATAGGTCGGCAGGTCGGCGAGAGCGAGATCGGTGGTCTCGAACACCGTCGACAGATGCACGCCGCTCATGGGCTGCGAGATGCCCTTGTAGACCGCCACGGTCGGCTCCGTGGCCGAGGCAGCACCCACGTAGTACTGCTGCTGGGTCCACCGGTAGCCGAGCGCGCCGGCCACAACGAGCAACGCGACAGCGGCGACCACGATCCCGACGCGACGCAGCCAGCGCCAGCGGGACCGCGGCTGCGGTGCGTAGCGATCGGCCTCGTCGTCCTCGGTCGAGTGGCGCGCGTGGGACGTGCCGTCGCCGTCGTGTCCCATGCCGACCGCCTCCGAGGGCGCCGTCATGGTGATCTCGCCGGAGTCGTCGCCCATCAGGTTCGCCACCGCGCCGACCAGCATCGGGTGCTGGGCGTCCAGCGTGTCGACGGCGACGACCTGACCCGCCTCGTCACCGTCGACCTCGAGCACGACGGCCACCACGCAGGTGACGTTGTCCGGGGCACCGGCGTCCAGCGCGAGCGCGACCAGGCGCTCGCACGCCTGCTCCGGTCCCTCGGCCTCGGCCAGCGCCTCCCGGATCGCGTCGATCGCCACGAAGCCCGTCAGCCCGTCACTGCACAGCAGGACGCGGTCGCCCGGGACGAGATCGACGAAGAAGGTGTCCGGTTCGTTGTCCGGCCGACCGTCGACGGCGCGGATCAGCCACGAGCGGTGTGAGTGCGTCTCGGCCTGCTCGGGGGTGATCTGCCCCTCGTCGACGAGCGACTGGACGAAGCTGTGGTCCTTGGTGAGCTGGACCAGCGGTGGCGCGGTCGCATCGGCCGGAGTTCCGTCGTCGGCGACGACGCGGTCGGCCGGCCGGTAGAGATAGGCACGCGAGTCGCCGATGTGCCCGAACACGAGCGCGTCGCCGGTGAACAGCGCCGCGGTCAGGGTGGTGCCCATGCCGTGCAGGCGGGACTCGGAGTCGACCCGCGCCGAGATGCGGTTGTTCGCCAGCAGCGTCGCCTCGGTGAGTCGCTCCGCCTCACGTTCGGGCTGGTCGGCCGGTGAGGTGATGTCCAGTTCGCGCAGGGCGTCGATCGTGAGCGCGCTGGCGATGTCGCCGCCGGGAGGCCCGCCCATGCCGTCGGCCACGGCGAGCAGCCGTGGGCCGGCGTAGGCGGAGTCGTCGTTCTTGGTCCGCACCAGGCCGACGTCGGAGAGCGTCGAGAACCACAACCGCAGACTCACGTGCGCAGCTCCAGCGTGGTCTTGCCGAGTCGGACGACCGAGCCGATGCGGACCTCGGTCGGGCCGTGGATACGCGCGCCGTCGACGAACGTCCCGTTGGTCGAGCCGAGATCCTCGGCGTACCAGATGCCCTCGTGTTGCCGGAACACCGCGTGCCGGGTGGAGATGTACTCGTCGTCGATGGTGAACTCGCACTCCGGGCCGCGGCCGAGCATGACGGTCTCGCCGGTCAGCCGTACCGCGGTGCCGGCTCCGTTGCCGGCGACCAACACCGCTTGAGTCGGCTGTCCGCGCCGGGACTTCGACGGCTTCGCCGGTTTCGTCTTCGCAGGCTTGGGCGGCGCCGGTGCGACGGCCTGATTGGCGGCGAGCGCGGGAGCACCCCCGGCGGGCTGGACGGCGTCACGGGCCCGGCCGACCCGGGTGCCGAACAGGTCCGCACGCATGACGGCGATGGCCGAGATGATGAAGAGCCAGATCAGCGCGAGGAACCCGACCTTGATGATCGTGACGGTCAGCTCGGACACGCGCTCACACCCGCGCCGGGGCCGGGATGTGGACCGTCAGGACGGTGTTGCCCACGGTGACCGCCGAGCCTTCGGCGAGGGTGCTGAAGCTCGCGCGCGTTCCATCGACCAGCGTGCCGTTCGTCGAACCGAGGTCGTGCAACGTGACGGTGTAGCGCCGACCGATGAAGGCGACCCGGATCTCGGCGTGCCGGCGGGAGACGCCGGGATCGACGATCTGCAGGTCGGCCTCGCTGCCGCGTCCGATGAGGACACCTGGTGGGTTGAGCTCGTGCTTGGCTCCGTTGACCTCGAGCCACGGCGTCAACGGGCGGGCGCTGACCGGTGCGGCGGAGGTCGGTGCGTTCGCCTCGGCGACTCCCCAGCTCGCGGACGGGGCCGGGGCCTGGCGAGGCTGCGGTGTCGGTACGGGCGCCTGGCGCTGCGGTGGCGCCGGTGCGGGCGCCGGCCGGCCGGTGCTCACGGGTTGGCTGCTGACCCGGAATCGGCCGGTGGACAGGTCGTCGGCTGGACGCAGATCGATGGTCACCCGGCCGGGCAAGGTGTAGTTCTCGACCTGGGCGTGCGCCTCGACGGCCTTCGCCAGGTCTCCGGAGAGTGTCTCGCCGTAGCCCGCGAGGCGGCCGTGGTCACCGGTGCTGAGTTCGACGACGAAGGAGTTCGGGGCCAGTGCCGAGTCCCGGGAGAGCACCTGGGCGGAGTTGTCGAGCTCGCGTTCCAGTGCCGAGCGGAGTTCGACCGGCTTCACCTCGGAGCGGAACAGCCGCGCGAAGGTCGCGTTCACGAAGCCTTCGAGGGTGCGCTCGAAGCGCGCGACGAAGCTCACGGAACCTCCTCGGCTGCTGGCTCTGGTGTCGGCGGCGGTCATACGCAGGGCCCACGGGCTCCCGCTGGCATGGTAGCGGGAGGAGCGTGCGGGACCCGCTCCGACGAGCCCAACGGACGAGGGCCGAGGATCGTTTCGCGACCCCCGCAGCGACCCCGTCGTGACCTCTGTCCCGACGTCGGGGCTGCGTCCGTCCGCGGCTCGGCGTGTTAGCCTTCTCCGGCGTTTGGCGCGAGTGGCGGAATAGGCAGACGCGCACGGTTCAGGTCCGTGTGCCCGAAAGGGCGTGGGGGTTCAACTCCCCCCTCGCGCACCCCCGACAGGCCCCTGACCAGCAGCGATGCCGGTCGGGGGCCTTCGTCGTGCGCGGGGTCTGCCCCGCCGGTCGCGGCTACGATCGACAGAAGCCGTTCCCGACGTGCTTCGGAGGTCGTCATGCGTGAGATCCACCCCCGGCGGCCTTATCCGTACGTCATGGGCAAGTACGACGAACCACTCGCCACGGTGTCGCCCGGCGAGACGGTCGTCCTCTACACCGAGGATGCGTTCGAAGGCCGGCTCACCAGCGCGGACCAGGTGCCGAGCGATGTCCTCGGTGCCTACCTCAACCCGCAGACCGGGCCGATCATCGTCGAGGGCGCCGAGCCCGGCGACATGCTCGCGGTCCGCATCGAGGACATCGAACTCACCCGCGACTACGCGGTCAGCTGCCTCAAGGCCGACTTCGGCGGGCTCACGTCGACGGTGCTGACACCCACCCTGCAGGACCCGCTGCCGGAGAAGGTGTGGATCTACCGACGCCAGCCCGACGGGTCGTTCTCCTACGACCCGTCGAAGTTCTCGATCCCGCCTGCCCCCTTCATGGGCACGATGGGCACGGCTCCCGGTCTGGAGGCGTTGTCCGCGCTCACCCCGTTCACCCACGGCGGGAACATGGACGTGCCCGACGTCAAGGCCGGCCACACCGTCTACCTGCCGGTGACCGTCGACGGCGCGTACTTCTTCACCGGCGACTGCCATGCGGCACAGGGCGAGGGTGAGGCCTGCGGTGTCGCCCTGGAGATCAGCGGCAAGGTGACGCTCACCTTCGACCTGGTCAAGGACCACCGGATCGCCTGGCCGCGGATCGAGTCGGCCGACCGGATCATGACCGTGGGCAGCGCGCGCCCGATGGAGGACGCCGCACGCATCGCCTACGTGCAGTTGGTGTACTGGCTCGAGCGTGAGTACGGCTGGGACCGTTGGGACGCCTACCAACTCGTCACCCAGGCCGGCGAGCTCTACGTCGGCAACATGGTCGACACCTACTACTCGCTGGTCGCGAAGCTCCCGAAGCACTTCCTCAGCTGAAGCACGATCGCTCCGTGCTCAGTTGGTGTGCCTGGCTGTGAGGTTGTCGACGGTGATGGTGACCGGGGCGTTCGTGGCTGCGCTGGAGAGGTAGGTCCAGATCCCGATCCCGCCCGCGGACTGCAGGGCGGCGGTGGTGTCGGTCGCTCGAGAGCCGCCAGGTCGCCGGTTCGGTGTCCGATCCCTTCCACACCTTGAACTTCAGTGCCGTGGTGCCGCTTCCGACGGCCTGCATGCGCAGGTGGAGCACGTCGCCGGCGGCGTAGGTGAGGCCGGTCACCGCGGCCTGGACGATCGTCGTCTCGGCGCCCGCGACCACCTTCGTCAGGTAGGCGGTGACCGCGCCCGTGGGAGAGACGGCCACCTTGCCGCGATAGGCGTTGGAGGCGTTGCCGCGGCCGACCACGGCGACCTGGGTGCTCCCGCTGTTGCCGATCTTGTCAAGGCTGATGTCGGCGGTGAGGTCGGTGTCGGCGGAGGACACGGCGTTGAGGTAGGCGTTGGGACCCGAACCCGCACCGGCGATGCGAATCCTCCCGGCTCCCGAGGACACGGTGTAGTTCGACGCCGCGCCGGCGACCGTCCACGCACCGCCGCTGTCGGCCGTGCCGAACCCGCTGGCCGACGTGCGGCCGAAGGCATCGGCAGCGAAGGTCGATCCGCCCGCCGGTGCGGTGACGGTGACGGGGTGGGTGGCGGTGTCGGTGGCGCCCTTGTCGTCGGTGACGGTGAGGGTGACCTGGTAGGTGCCGGCGGTGGCGTAGGCGTGGGTGCGGGTGGGTTGGGTGCCGCTGGCGGGGGTGGTGTTGTCGCCGTAGTTCCAGCTGTAGGTGGTGATGCTGCCGTCGGAGTCGGTCGAGGTGGATCCGTCGAGGGAGGCGGTGAGGTCGGTCGTGGTGGAGGTGAACCGGGCGACCGGAGCGACGTTGGCCGGCGGAGCCGTCGTCGGCCGCGCGCTGAGATTGTCGATGGTGAGCGTCAGCGGGCCGTTCGTGATCGCTCCGGATGCGTAACTCCACACGCCGATGCCGCCGGCAGCCTGCGGTGCCGCCGTGGCGTCGGTCGTGGTCAGTCGCCACGCCGTCGGCTCGGCGTCGGACGCCTTCCACACCTTGAACTTGAGCGCCGTCGGACTGGTCCCGACGACCTGTAGGCGCAGCCGCAGGGTCGTGCCCGCGGTGTACGTCAACCCGGTCACGGCCGCCTGCACGATCGTCGACTCCGCGCCGCCCACGACCTTCGTCAGGTACGCGGTCACCGCGCCCGCGGGTGAGATGCCGACCTTGCCCCGGTAGGCGTTGCTCGCGTTGCCGCGGCCGACGACGGCGACCTGCGTCGTGCCGGTGGTGCCGATCTTGTCGAGGGCGACGTCGGCGGTCAGGTCGGTGTCGGTGGACGACACCGATCCCAGGTGCGCGTTCGGGCCCGACCCCGGGTTGATGCGGATCCGTCCCGCTCCGCCCGCGACCGTGTAGTTCGTGGCTGCCCCGGCGACTGCCCACGGGCCTCCGATGTCGGCGACCCCGAATCCACTTGTCGACGTCCGGGTGAAGCCGTCGGCGGCGAAGTCGGTGGCACCGCCAGGTGATCGAGGCGACGCCGGGCGGGTGGTCTGTGCGGCGCGACCCTCGTCGTCGGTCACCCGGAGCGTGACGGTGACGTCGCCGGGGGAGGCGTAGGTGTGGCTGCTCGTCGGGCCGGACGTCGTGGCGCCGTCGCCCCAGGCCCAGTCCCACGCGGTGAGGGAGCCGGTCGTCGCGGTCGAGGCGGATCCGTCGACCGAACACGTCAGATCGACGCAGCCGACCGTGAACGTGGCGTGGGGGGCGTCCGCGTCAGGCGTCCAGATGTCGAGGATCGGCGAGGCGGTGGCCGCGTTGCCGAGCGCCGGAAGCCCGTACCCGTCCTCGATCGTGCGCAGGACGTCGTAGTGGTCGATGTGCTCGGAGTACTGGCCGGGCTGGACCCGCTCGCCGACGATGACGGTCGGGATCTGGTTGGCCGGGGTGTTGTCGTCCTCGTCGAACGTCAGCACCAGCAGGCTGTTGTGCGTCTTCGCCCACTGGACGTACCCGTCGAGGTTGTCGTGGAGCCACGTGTCGCCTTGCGCGATGGTGCCGTCGTGCATGTCGTGGTCGAGGTTCGGGATGACGAACGAGACCGTCGGCAGGGTCGAGTAGTCGGTCGGGAAGCTCGTGAACGGCTGGTTGGACGCGGCCGGGACGTTCGAGAAGTTGACCCAGGGGTTGTGCTTGCGCGCGTACCGCCCGCTCGTGCAGCCGGTGTACCCGACGCTCGGCAGCCCCTCGGAGTACCCGGTGAAGCCGAGCCCCGCGGCAAGCGCCTGGGATCCGAGGTTCGCGCCGGCGAAGGTGTGCGGGCAGCTGTCGTCGGTCACGCCCTGCGTCGACCCGGAGAACAACGCGATGTAGTTCGGCTGGCTCGGGTGCGTCTCGGCGAACGACTGCGTCATGTTCGCGCCGGTCGTCGCCAGGGAGTTGATGTACGGCGCGTCCGGGTTGGCGAGGATGTTCGAGATCGAGTGGTTCTCGAGGACGAGGATCACGACGTGGTCCGGCCTGGGCACCACGGTGACGCCAGACGCCGTGGCCGGCGGCATGGGGACGATCCACCACAGGAGCGCGATCATCAGCCCGCTCAGAGCGGCGAGCGCCCGTGTCCTGACTGCCATGACGGGCCTCCTGCACCAGCACCGATGATGCGGCGGAGCGTAACCCCGAAACGCGCGCCTGTCGCCGGATTCGCGCGGCGATCACCCAGTGCTCATGCCTCGTCTCTGAGCGCGTCCAACAAGTCGGCCAGCAGCGCGGCACGTTCGGCCATGGCGGGGATCGACACCCACTCACCCTCCGCATGCGCACCCGCGCCGACGGCACCCAGCCCGTCGAGGGTCGGACAGCCGACGGCGGCGGTGAAGTTGCCGTCGGAGCCGCCGCCGACCGAGATCGCGTCGAGACGGCCGAGCCCCAGCCTCTCCCCGATGGCCGCGGCCTGCGCGTGGAGCGCGCGACCCGACGACGGCGGCAACGGCGGGCGGTTCGGACCACCCGACAGGGCGATCGAGGTGCCCGGAACGGTGGCCGCGAGAGCGTGCAGGTCGTGGTCGATCCGGTCGGCCTCGTCGGGTTCGGCCACCCGCACGTCGACGAGCAGGTGTGCGGTGGCCGGGACGACGTTGCCGGCGGTTCCGGCCGCGCCCACGGTGGGAGTGACGGACGTGCCCGAGTTCGGGCCTCGCGAGTGCGGGCAGGGCGAGCACCAGGTGCGCGAGCTCGACCAACGCGTTCGCACCCTTCTCCGGCTCGACCCCCGCGTGCGCAGCTCGACCCGCGACGTCGAATCGGTACCAGCTCGTCCCCTTGCGACCGACCTTGAGTGCTGGGCCGGACGCGGGCTCGAGGATGAGCGCCGCGCTGGAACGCCGGGCGATCTCCTCGATGCCGGCCCGGCTCGTGCCGGACCCGATCTCCTCGTCGCAGGTGAGCAGGATCTCCAGGCCGGCGCGGTCGTCGAGGGCGGCGACGGCGTGGAACAGCTGGATGATCCCGGCCTTCATGTCGTAGCAGCCGGGGCCGGTTGCGGTGCCGGCCGCCGTGTCCACCGAGAAGGGCCAGCGGGCCAGGGTTCCGAGCGGCCACACCGTGTCGTAGTGGCCGATGAGAGCGACCGACGGTCGCCCATGGGCCGGCTCCCATCGCCAGTGCAGGTGCGAGCGACCGTCCACCTCGATGACCTGGCCGCGATCGCCGAGGATCTCCGCCGCCAGACCCGCCGTCACCTCGGCCCCGTGGGCACAGGCGTCGAGGTCCTCGGACGGAGTCTCGACCGACACCAACCGATCGAGCTGGTCGACGAGCAGATCGGTCCGGTCGCGGAGCTGCTGGAGTCGAGGACTCGCGTCGGAACTCATACGGGCCATGATGTCCTGCACGCTCGCCCCGTCGCGCCAGGAGGCACCACCGTATGCAGCACCACGAACGCGCGATCGAGGCGTTCGTCGACCGCACCCGGGCGGATCCGACCGTTCTCGCGATCATCCTCGACGGGTCGGTGGCAGCCGGGCGGGAACGGCCCGACTCCGACGTCGATCTCTGCCTGCTGGTCACCGACGAGGCCTTCGAGGTCGCGCTCGCCGCCGGTCGGCTCAGCTGGGTCGAACAGGGCGCGGGGTACGAGCACGGGTACTACGACATCAAGGTCGTCACGTCGGCCTACCTCGAGGCGGCCGCCGAACGTGGTGACGACCCCGTCCGGGCGGCCTTCCTCCACGCGCGAGTGGTGTGGGCGCGCGTCGACGGCGTGGCGGAGTTGCTCGACCGCATCCCCGACGTGCCCGCCGAGCAGTGGGAGGCCCGGATCGGATCGCACATCGCCCAGGCCCGCCTGCACGGTCGCTACTTCCTGAGTCAGGGCCACGCGCTCGGGAACCGGTTCCTGACCGCGGCCGTAGTGGTTCCCTCGATGGCCTCCGGAGGGCGGGCGACTACGGGCCCTGAACCCGTGCTCTTCCAGGGTCCGAAGTACCTGGAGGAAGCTGGTCGCTCGCGCCCCGCGAAAGCCCGACGGGTACGCGGATGCCGCCGCGTCGGTGCTGAGCAACCCCACGTCCGCAGACGGGGAGCGCTTAGGTCTCGAGCTGCTGCCGAAGACGTTCCACCCCTGGCCGTACGACTTCGATCGGACCCTGTCCACGGTTCGTGCGTCGACAACGCCGAAACGCCTCGCGTGGCTGTTCCGCACGATCCGGCCCGAGTACAGCTGAGGGTTGCCCCGGCCCGACGGATCGGCACCGCTCAGTCCGAGGTCAGCGGCTGCGGCGGCCGGCCTGCGAGGAGAACGCCGCGGCGCCCCGGTTCGTGGAGGCACCGACCGACGACGAGCCGCCGCTGCGGGCGCGGCCACCAGATCGCGCGCCACCGGATCCGGTGGAACCGCTGCCCGAGGGGCGACGGCCACGGGATCCGCCCGACGAGCGCGGCTGCCGGGCCGGTTCCGCCGCGACGGGAGCCGGCGTGACGAACGCCGCGACCGGCCCGGAGAGGGCCAGGATCGCCGGGTCGCCCGGCTCGACGGAACGCGTGGTCGGCTGGATCGACGCCTGCCGCATGAGGATCTGCACGTCGTTGCGCTGGTCGCGGGTCCCGATGGTCACGACGGTGCCCTCGGCGCCCGCGCGGGCCGTGCGACCGGAGCGGTGCAGGTACGCCTTGTGCTCGGTCGGCGGGTCGACGTGCACCACGAGCGACACGTCGTCGACGTGGATCCCGCGAGCGGCGATGTCGGTGGCGACGAGCACGCGCACCTCGCCGTCACCGAATGCCGCCAGGTTGCGCTGACGGGCGTTCTGGCTGAGGTTGCCGTGCAGGTCGACGGCCGGGACACCGGCAGCGGTCAACTGCTTGGCCAGCTTCTTCGCGGAGTGCTTGGTGCGGGTGAAAGCGAGGGTGCGTCCCTGGCCGGACACCAGCTCCCGGACCACGGCCGGCTTGCCCTCGGTGCTCACCAGGAACACGTGGTGCTCCATGGCCGGGACGTGGGACGACTCGTCGTCCACCGAGTGCGTGACCGGCTGGTTCAGGTACCGCTGCACGAGCGTGTCGACGCCGCGGTCGAGGGTGGCCGAGAACAGGAGCCGCTGGGTGCCCCGCGGGGTGCGGTCGAGGAGGCGCTTGACCGCGGGCAGGAACCCGAGGTCGGCCATGTGGTCGGCCTCGTCGAGCACGGTGACCTCGATCGAGCCGAGGTTCACGTGACCCTGGCCGATCAGGTCCTCGAGGCGGCCCGGGGTGGCGATGCAGATGTCGATGCCGCGACGCAGCGCGTCGACCTGCGGTCCCTGGCCGACGCCGCCGAAGATCGTCATGGACGTGAGGCCGAGCGACGGCGCCAGGGCCTGGATGGTCTCGTGGACCTGAGCGGCGAGCTCCCGGGTCGGGACGAGGACGAGCGCGCGCGGGGTCCCGGGGCGCCGGCTCTTCTTCGACGCGGCCAGGGTGGCGATCATCGGGAGGCCGAAGGCGATGGTCTTCCCGGATCCCGTGCGGCCGCGGCCGAGGACGTCACGGCCGGCGAGGGCGTCGGGGAGCGTGGCGGTCTGGATGGGGAACGGCTTCTCGATGCCGCGCTTGGTCAGGGCCGCGACGAGCGGCGCCGGGACGCCGAGCGACGCGAACGTCGCGTCGGGGTCGAGCGGGGTGGTGGAGACCTGAACGGGAACCGGTGTGGCCGCCGACGTAGGGGCCGGCTTCGGCGCGCCGGCCGGGCGGCGCGCGGTGCCACGAGTGCGGCCGTTCTGGGCCGATGTCGAGCGGGCTGACGTGGAGCGTGCAGCAGTGGAGCGGGAAGTCGCGCCCGGGGCAGACGTGTGGTGGGCAGAGTTGTGCTGAGCAGACAAGAAGGATCCTGAACGTCGAGGTGGCCGCGATTGCAGACTCTCTCGTATTCGAGGAGGCGATACGGCGCCGATAGGCGGCGCTCGGGCAGACGACCTTGGACACGCTGAGGTGTCCGGTGTAGGACCAGGATAGCGGGTCTATCCACTTCTCCGCGCCACCGGCTCCGATCCAGCCGTCCGCCGCGGTGAGACGATGACGCGATGAGCGAGAAGCAGGCGGCGTCCCCGAACCGAGCCCCCGCCCCGTCGAAGGGATTCGCCGACTCGATCGCCGGCGGCTGGGCGGACCGGCCGGCACCACCGGAGCGAGCGCTGCCGGCCGCGTCGTTCGCAGCCGCCCGGCGGGCCCTGGTCAGTGCCGCGTTCCCCGGCGAACGGCTCGTCGTGCCCGCCGGCGGCTTCAAGGTCCGGAGCAACGACTGCGACTTCCGCTTCCGTCCGCACTCGGCGTTCGTCCATCTCACCGGGCTCGGCGGCGACCGGGAGCCGGACGCCGTCCTCGTCCTCGAACCTGCGCTCGACCGCGCGGGCCACGAGGCAGCCCTCTACTTCCGGCCCCGGGCCGAGCGCAGCGCCGAGGAGTTCTGGCGCAACGCACGGTACGGCGAGTTCTGGGTGGGCCTGCGACCGTCGCTCGAGGAGGTCGAGGTCGAGCTCGGCCTCGCGTGCCGGCACATCGACGACCTTCCCGACGCGCTCGCCAAGGACGCCGGCCTGGTGCCGACCCGGGTGGTGCCCGACGTCGATGTCGACGTCAGTGCGCTGGTCCGCGGCGCCCGCGCCACCCAGGCCGGCTCGCCGGAGGCCGTCGACGACGGCGCCGAGGCCGATCGCGTCCTCGGCGAGTTCCTCTCCGAGCTCCGCCTGATCAAGGACGACTACGAGATCGAGCAGCTCCGCCAGTCGTGCCGCGCCACCGCCGAGGGCTTCGCCGAGGTGGTGCGCGCTCTTCCCGCGGCCGTGGAGCGCGGGCGCGGGGAACGCTGGGTCGAGGGCGTCTTCGAGCTCGTGGCTCGGCACCGCGGCAACGGCGTCGGCTACGACACCATCGCGGCGGCCGGCAGCCATGCCTGCACGCTGCACTGGATCCGCAACGACGGCGACCTCCGGCCGGGCGAGCTTCTGCTGCTCGACGCCGGCGTGGAGGCCGACTCGCTCTACACCGCCGATGTCACGCGGACCGTGCCGGTCGACGGCCGCTTCACCCCGATCCAACGCAGGGTCTACGACGCCGTCCTCGCCGCTCAGGCCGCCGGCTTCGAGGCCGTCCGACCCGGCGGCACCTTCGCCGACATCCATGCCGCGGCCACGGCGGTCATCGCCGAGAAGCTGGCCGACCTCGGCGTCCTGCCGGTCGGCGTCGAGGAGTCGCTGAGCCCGTCGGGCGGTCAGCATCGCCGCTGGATGGTGCACGGTACGAGCCACCATCTCGGTCTCGACGTCCACGACTGTGCCCTGGCCAGACGCGAGGCGTACATGGAGGGCGAGCTGCGGCCAGGCATGGTCCTCACCGTCGAACCCGGCCTCTACTTCAAGGCCGACGACCTCACCGTCCCGGCCGAACTCCGCGGGATCGGCATCAGGATCGAGGACGACGTGCTGGTCACCGCGAACGGGTACGAGATCCTGTCCGACGGCGTGCCCCGCGAGCCCGACGAGCTGCTCGCGTGGATGGCCGATCAGGTCCAGACCCGTCCGGCGGTGCCGTCAGGAGCCGAGATCGGGTAGGTCCCGGACGCCGAACACGCTGCGGAGGACACGTCGCGCCGCATGCCATCCGGCCATCCCGTGGACCCCCGGGCCCGGCGGTGTCGAGGAGGACGCGATGAAGACGTCGGGCGCCGGGGTGGCGTAGGGATCCCATCGCGGGACCGGGCCGACGAGCACCCGCGGAAGGGTGATCCGCCCACCGGCGATGTCACCGCCGGGGTAGTTCGCGTTGTGCTCCGCGAGCCGGGCTGCCGGGATCCCGGCGGAGGTGACGACCAGGTCGCGAAAGCCCGGCGCGTACCGCTCGATCTGCGCGGTCACGACCTCCGTCGGGTCCAGCGTCGACCCGGCCGGGACGTGCGTGTAGGTCCAGAAGGGACGCAGTCCGGCGGCGTTGACCCGACTCCCGTCGATCACCGCGGGGTCGCTGGTGAGGACGACCGGCCGGTCCGCGTGCCGCCCCGCTGCGACCTCCCCCTCCGCTGCCGCCATCTCGGCTCGGGTGCCCCCGACGTGCACGGTCCCGGCGGCGGCGACGTCCGGGTTCGCCCAGGGCACCGGACCCGACAGCACGAAGTCGACCTTGGCCGCCGCGTTCCCATAGCTCGCCTTGGTCAGTGACCGCCGGTAGCGATCCGGCAGCCGTGTGCCCGCCACCCTGGCCAGAGTGCGCGGGGTGGTGTCGAACATGAACGCTCGCGCGGAGGGGAGCATGTCGAGCGAGGTCGCCTCGGTGCCGAGGTCGATGCGGCCGCCGTGCACCTCGAGATCACGGACCATCGCATCGGTGATCGCCTGGGAACCGCCACGCGGGATCGGCCACCCGCACCCGTGAGCGAGCGTCCCGAGCAACAGCGCCGTCCCGGCGGCCGAGAGCGCGGGCAGCCGGCTGATCGTGTGGGCGGCCACGCCCGTCAGGAGCGCAGGTGCCGCTTCGCCCCCGAAACGGGTGTGCCAGAGCGGGCCTCCCTGTTCGAGCATGCGCAGCGCCATCCGCGTGGCGGTCAGTGGGCCCGAAGGGATGTGCCGGTGGTCGCCGAGAGCCACCTCGACCACCGCGTCCGCCCGGCCCACCAGCGGTGCGAAGAGCGAGCGCCACGCCGGTCCGTCGGTGCCCAGCCCGTCGCAGGTGCGGTCCAGGTCGTGGAACGCGATGCCGGCGGCACCCCGGTCGAGCGGCTGCGCGTAGCTGACTTCCGGGACCAGCAACTCGACCCCGCGGTGGGTCAGGTCGAACGCCCGCATGAACGGCGACGCCAGTGCCATCGGGTGGACCGCCGAGCAGATGTCGTGGACCACCCCGTCCGCCAACCCGAGGTCGAGAGTGCGGGCCCCGCCTCCGACGGTGGCCTGCGCCTCGACGACGACCACGCTCAGTCCGGCGCGCGCTGCCGTCACGGCGGCAGCCAGCCCGTTCGGGCCGGATCCGATGACAACGACGTCGCAGTCGAACACGGACGTGACGTTAGCCGTCGACGAGTCGGGTCAGCGCGCCACCGTCAGCCACGCCTCGGAACATCGCCGACCAGGCGGCCCGTTCGGCGTCCGAGCGGTACTCGGGGACGAAGCCCAGCCGCAGGTAGGTACGGACCGCGGGCACGCGCCAGTCGTCGGTCTTGAGCACGGCCCGGTCGAGCCCACGTTCCAGGAACCCGTGCAGGCATGCCCGGGTCACGACCTGGCCGATCCGATGGCCGCGGAAGTCCGGGTGGACGCCGACGTAGTGCACGTAGCCCTGCCCCGGGTACTCCTCGGGGAGCAGCCGTTCCGACGCCGTCCCGGCCAACCGCCCGCCGGATGTCACGACCCAGGTCCGGACGACGTCGGGAGCGGCCAGCAGCACGTCGTCCGTCCGGGTCACGCCCCACGGCTCGTCGAACGCCGCCTCCAGGAGATCGGAGAGCGCCGGCGATTCGCTGGCGCTGGCGGCCCGCAGCTCGAAGCCCGGTGGGAGGGCCGGCACGGGATCCCCGTCGACCTCGAGAGGGCCGGGATGCGTCATGAACAACTGAGTCACGCTGGATTCTCCCGCGCCGAGCAGCGGAGTGGGCGCGTCCGCGCGCAACACGCCGATCCGGCGCACCGACGCGACCAGTCGAGGCCGGCGCCGTGGGGTTGCACATCCCAAAACTCGCCGCTACTCTTTCGATATATCGACAACAGGTCGATAGAAGTACGGCGAGAAGGAACAACGGTGGCCCCATGAATCTCACGAGGGCGACGAGTGGTCAGACGGTCTGCGGCACGCACGCGGCCCGACGCCGCGGCAGCACGCTGAACCGCCCACTCGACACCGTCGGTTCCCCGCCCGACGAACAGCTGGGGCTCGACGCCCACAGCAGAAGGAGTAGTCATGAGTGCGCATGCATTCGAACACCGGCCCTGGTGGCTGGCAGCCGGCGAGACCGGCGAGAACGACAGGTCCGGCCGTGGTGAACGCCATGGCGGCGGACGCGGTGAGCGCGGTGAGCGCGGCGGACGCCGTGGTCGCCCGACTGGTTTCGGTCCCGGTGGGCCTGGCGGGCTGGGCGGCCCTGGTGGTTTCGGCGGTCCGGGTGGGCCTTTCGGCCCCGGTGGACCGTTCGGCGGCGGCCGTCGCGGAGGGTTCGGCCGACCCGGCCGGGGCCGCCGTGGCGACGTCCGCGCCGCCATCCTCGCGTTGCTCTCCGAAGAGCCCCGCAACGGATACCAGCTGATCAGCGAGATCACGACGCGCAGCCACGAGATGTGGAAGCCGAGCGCAGGCTCGGTGTACCCCGCCTTGGCCGCGCTGGAGGACGAGGGTCTGGTCGGTCCGGTTCAGGTCGACGGCAAGAAGCTGTTCGAGCTGACGGACGCCGGCCGTGCCTATGTCGACAACCACGCCGACGACCTCGACAACCCGTGGGATGCGGTGGCGAACCCCTGGAAGGGCGTCATCGACACCCGCAAGTCCATGGCTCAGATCCACCTGGCCCTGCAGCAGCTGTCGATGCTCGGAGACGAGAAGGCGGTCGCGCAGGCGCAGAAGATCCTGTCCGAGACCGTCGGCTCGCTCTACCGGCTGATGGCCGACGCGGCGAGCGGCAGCGCGGACGAGCCGTCGGAGGACGAGCCGACGAGCTGATCAGCTCCCCGGCTGGTCGCACATCCGCAGCACCAGTTCGGCGAACAGGCTGTTCGCCCAGCCGAACCACGGCCGGGTGAACCGAGTCGGATCGTCGACATCGAAGCCCTCGTGCATGAGTCCTGTCCCGCCCGTCGTGGCGAGCAGGGTCTGCACGAGGGCTTCCTGCTCGGCACGGTCGGTGCTCGTCATCGCCTGCATCGTCAGCGCCATGTGCCACACGTAACGCGGCGGGGTGTGCGGGCTGCCGACCCCGGAGGCCGTCGTGCCCACGTAGTAGGTCGGGTTCTCGTCGCTCAGCACGAAGGCCCGCGTGGCCAGATAGGTCGGATCGTCGGGCGCGCAGAAGCCCAGGTACGGCGCGGAGAGCAGGCTCGGGGTGTTCGCGTCGTCGGTGAGCAGCTGGTGGCCCAACCCGTCCACCTCGTAGGCCCACATCCGACCGTGCTCGGCGTGCTCGACGACCGCATGCGCCGCGATGCCGGCCCGGACCTCGGCGCCGATCCGCTTGGCCTTCTCGGCGAGTTCGTCGTCGTCGTAGACCTCGGTCGCGATCTGGCCCAGCTGATCCAGGCTCACGGCCGCGAACATGTTCGCGGGGACCAGATAGTGGTAGGTGCACGCGTCGTCGCTCGGCCGGAAGCCGGACCAGACCATGCCGGTGTACCCGGTGGGTGAGCCCGTCCCCTCGTGGCTGAGCGTGTCGGTCGGCGGCACCCCGTCACCGACCCGCTGGAACGTGTACGAGGACCGCTCGTCGTGGTGCTGCTCGAGCTCCATGAGGTCGACGATGGACCGCAGCATCACCAACGTGTGCTCGTCGAAGTGGTCGGTCGTGTCGGCCCGCTGCCACAGCTGGTAGGCGAACCGGATCGGGTAGCAGAGCGAATCGAGCTCGTACTTCTGCTCCCACACCTCCGGCCGTGGGGTCGGGTGGTCGTACCCGTGCTCGTCGTGACCGTCGGTCGGGTACTCGTTGTAGGCGTTGGCGTAGCGATCGAGAGCGAAGTACGCGGCCTGTGCACGGACGACGCCGACCAGAGCGTCGCGCAGTCCGGCGTGTGTGCTCGCCACCCGCAGGTACGTCTCGACCTGCGCCGACGAGTCGCGCAGCCACATCGCCGCGATGTCGCCGGTGGCGACGAAGGTGGTCCCGTCGGGCTTGCGCCGCACCGTCGTCGACAGCGTGTTGGCCAGTGCGTCGGTGAAGACCTCGAGCAGCTCGGGTTCGTCCGGCCGGGCAGCTCGGACCTGCTCGACCAACGGGTCGAGCGCGGGGAGCAGGTCGGCGATATCGGGAGAGGCGGCGGGGACACCGGAGTGATCGGGCACGACGTGCAGTATGCCGGGCCGCATCGCTGCGGCGTCGGTAGCGTGGCGTCGTGATCAGGCCCATCGTCCGCACCGTCGGCGAGCTGATGATCACCGCTGGGCTGGTGGCGTTGCTCTACGTCGTCTACGCCGTCTGGTGGACCGGTGCGGTCACCGAAACCGGTCAGCAGAAGCTCATCGCCGGGCTCACGGAGTCCGTGCCCGCGTCCCCTGCCGGCGGCAAGCCATCGCCGTCGAAACCGGCCGCCGAGCCGACTCCACCGGTACCCGGCCACGGATTGGCCGTGATGCGCATCCCGCGGCTCGGCGCCGACTGGGAGTGGGCGATCGTCGAGGGGGTGGAGCGCGTCTACCTCGCCGACGGTCCGGGCCACTATCCGGACACTGCGCTACCAGGTCAGGTCGGCAACTTCGCCGTGGCGGGTCACCAGGTCACCCACGGGTCGCCGTTCGCGGAGCTCTCCCACATGCGGCCCGGCGACACCATCCTGGTCGACTACCAGGGCAGCCGTTACACCTACGTCGTCGACTCGACCCGGGTCGTGCTGCCTGGCGCGGTCGGTGTGGTGTTGCCGGTGCCGGACCAGCCCGGTGCGAAGCCCACCAGGAAGCTCATCACCCTCACGACCTGCCACCCGCCCCTGCGCTCGACCGAGCGGTTCATCGTGTTCGGCCACCAGATCGACGCCGCTCCGATCGGGTAGATCGACGTCGGTGCCGGCGCCTAGGGTCGGTGAATGGCTGACACGCTCACCTCCCAGGACCTGTCCGCACGCCCCGAGCTCGCCGACTGGCGGGTCATCCGGCACCGGCTGGAGGCCACCTTCCACGCCGGCTCGTTCGACACCGCCGGCCGGTTCGCCGCGCAGATCGCCGAGGCCGCTCAGGCCGCCGATCACCACCCCGACATCGACCTGCGCTATCCCGACGTGGTGCACGTCGTGTGCACCACGCACTCCGACGGCGGTGTCACCGACCTCGACGTCGCCCTCGCGACGTCGATCTCGGAGCTGGCCCGAGGCGCCGGCTACACGAACGAGCCGACGTCGGCGCACGTCGTCGAGATCGGCATCGACGCGACTGGACATCCCCTCGATCCGCCCGTTCTGGCAGGCCGTCCTCGGTTACCAGGACGGCAACGCCGAGGAGTGGCAGGTGGGCGACCTGGTCGACCCGGCCGGCGTCGGGCCGTCCGTGTGGTTCCAGCAGATGGATGCGCCTCGGCCTCAGCGCAACCGGATCCACTTCGACGTCAACGTGCCGCACGACGTGGCCGAGCAGCGGGTCGCCGACACCATCGCCGCGGGCGGTCGACTGCTCGACGACAGCGAGGCGAAGGCGTTCTGGGTGCTCGCCGATCCCGAGGGCAACGAGGCCTGTGTCTGTACCTGGCAGGACCGCGACTGAGCCGGGCGGCGCCCTCGGCCGGGACGTCTGTTCACCGGCCGTTCCCTAGCCGGGTCGAAAAGTCGGGTCTAGGTTGAGGCTGATGTGACGGGGAATGGAGGCTCTGGTGACGGCACTCGAACTCGCCCGTCTGCAGTTCGCGTCCACCAGCATCTACCACTTCTTCTTCGTCCCGGTGACGATCGGCCTCTCGTTCCTGGTGGCCATCCTCCACACGAAATGGTTCACCTCGCGTGATCGCCGGTACCTGCGACTCACACGGTTCTTCGGAACGCTCTTCCTGATCAACGTGGCGATCGGTGTCGTCACCGGGTTGATCCAGGAGTTCGAGTTCGGCATGAACTGGTCGGACTATTCGCGTTTCGTGGGCGACGTGTTCGGCGCTCCGTTGGCCATGGAAGGCCTCGCCGCGTTCTTCCTGGAGTCGACGTTCATCGGGCTGTGGGTGTTCGGCTGGAACGTGCTCCCACGCCGGGTTCATCTGGTGACGATCTGGTTGGTCGCCGGCGGATCGGCGCTGTCGGCAGCGTTCATCATGGCGGCGAACTCGTGGATGCAGCACCCGGTCGGCTACACGATCGACCCGAGCACCGGGTCGCCGCAGCTCTCGTCCATCGGGGCGGTGATGACGAACCCGGTGTTCCTGTGGGGCTACGCGCACGTGTTGCTGGCCTCGTTGGTGACCGGCGCGCTGGTCATGCTGGCTGTGTCGGCCTGGCAGCTCCGCCGGAGGGTGAATGCCGACCTGTTCGAACCGTCCGCCAAGCTCTCGATCGTCGTGCTGTTGCCCGCGATCCTGCTGAGCCTCGGCGTCGGCAGCCATCTCGGCGTCATCGAGGCGACCTACCAGCCGATGAAGATCGCCGCGGCCGAGGCACAGTGGACGGATTGTCAGCCGTGCTCGTTCTCGGCGTTCCAGATCCGCGGCGGCGTCGACGACGAGACGCCGACGAAGGTCATCGCCATCCCGCACCTGCTGTCGATCCTGGCCACGGGTACGTGGAACGGTGCCGTGGAAGGGCTCAACGAGGTCAATACCCAGTATCAGCAGGAGTACGGGCCGGGGAACTACGTTCCCAACGTCTTCCTGCAGTACTGGTCGATGCGGGTGATGGCCTACCTCGGGTCGTTGGTGGCGCTGCTGGCGTTGTGGGCCGTGTGGCTGTGGCGACGAGGAAGGCTGGCGACATCGCGCGTGTTCCTGGTCGTCGCGACCTGGGCAGTACTCACGCCGTTCGTGATGAACACGGCCGGCTGGATGCTGACCGAGAACGGGCGCCAGCCGTGGATCGTGCAGGGCCTCATGTTGACGAAGAACGGCGACTCACCGTCGGTCAGTGCGACGGAGATCGTGATCAGCCTGGTTCTGTTCTACGGCGTCTACATCGCGCTGGCTGCGGTCGCCGGATTCCTCATGCTCCGCTACGCGCGGCAGGGACTCGACCTCGAGCCGGAAGACCCAGGCGGCTCCGGCGATCCGGACGAGCACGGCTCGGCCGGTCCACGCGTCCCGGAACTGACGTACTGAGGTGATGTCGTGAGCCTGCCGGTGCTGTGGTTCGTCCTGATCACGATCGTGTGGGCCGGGTTCTTCGTGTTGGAGGGCTTCGACTTCGGGGTCGGCATGCTGCACCGGTTCCTCGGTCGCGACGACCTGGAACGCCGGGTGTCGATCAATGCGATCGGGCCGGTCTGGGACGGCAACGAGGTGTGGTTGATCGTGGGCGGTGCGGCGATCTTCGCCGCCTTCCCGGGCTGGTACGCAACCTGGTTCTCGGCCGGCTACCTCGCGATGACGCTCCTCCTGGTCGCGCTGATCGCCCGCGGGGTGTCGTTCGAACTCCGTGGCAGGCGCGACAGCGACCGCTGGCGAGCCACCTGGTCGTGGAGTCTGACGATCGGGAGCACTCTCGCGCCGTTGCTGATCGGGGTGGCACTCGGTGATCTGCTGGCCGGTCTCCCCGTCGACGCACAGCACGAGTTCACGGGTTCGTTCTGGGACCTGCTGACCCCGTACGGGGTGTTCGTCGGTCTCGTGCTCGTCATGCTCTGCCTGCTGCACGGTGCGACCTTCCTGGCACTCCGAACCGAGGGGCCGGTGAGCGATCGCGCCCATGCTCTGGCGTCGAGGCTGGTGTGGCCGGCGGCGTTGTTGCTCGTGGCCTTCGCGATCTGGACGCCGGTGCTCTCCGGCGCGAGTGTGATCGCCGGTGTGGTGCCGCCGGTGCTGGCCGTCGCCGCCGCCGTCGCGGCCGCCTTGTCCCTGCGGTCACGCCAGGACGGTCGCTCGTTCTCCTCGACCGCGGTCGCCGTCGGACTGACCGTGGCTTCCGTCTTCAGCAACCTCTATCCGAGCGTCCTGGTGTCGAGCACGAGCGCCGCCGACAGCCTCACTGTCGACAGCACGGCCTCGGGACCCTATGCGCTGAAGGTGATGACGGTCGTCGCACTCGTCCTCCTCCCGGTGGTGCTCGCCTACCAGGTCTGGACCTACCTCGTGTTCCGCCATCGCGTCAGCGGCGCGCCGCTCCCCACAGCCTCCACCCAGGGTCCGATCGAGGATCCGCCCAGTCCCGCCAACGAAGGAGCAACCGCATGACCCTGCAGGGAAAAGTCGCCGTCGTCACCGGAGGCAACAGCGGTATCGGCAAGGCCGTCGTCCTCGCCCTGGCCGCGGCAGGAGCGAACATCGTCATCGACTACGTCGCGAACGAGGAGGCGACCGAGGAGCTCGAGAAGCAGGTCGTCGCGCTGGGCGATCGAGCGATCGGCGTCGATGCGGACGTCAGCAAGGTCGCCGACCTGGAGATGCTCATCGCCAAGGCGGTGGAGGCGTTCGGCCGGGTCGACATCATGGTGAACAACGCCGGCATCGAGACCCGGACCTCGGTCCTGGACACGACCGAGGCCCAGTACGAGCGTGTGCTGGAGATCAACCTCAAGAGCGCCTTCTTCGGCACGCAGCTCGCGGCGAAGCAGATGATCGCTCAGGGCCAGGGCGGTCGGATCATCAACATGACGTCCGTGCACGAGGACTGGCCGATGCCGGGTAACACGGCGTACTGCCTGTCCAAGGGCGGCATGCGCATGCTGACACGCACCGCAGGTGTCGAGCTCGGGCCGCACGGCATCAGCGTGGTCGGGGTGGGACCTGGCGCGGTGGCCACCCCGATCAACACCGCGACGATGAACGACCCGGGCAAGATGAAGATGCTCGACGCGGCGATCCCGCTCGGGCGGATGGCCGAACCCGAGGAGATCGCCAGCGTCGTCGCCTTCCTGGCCGGCGAGGGTGCGGCCTACCTCACCGCCACGACGATCTTCGCCGACGGCGGCATCATGCACAGCAGCCCAGGGTTGTGACGATGACTCGCGTGATCGTCCTTGGTGGCGGGCTGGCCGGGGTGGCCGCCGCCAAAGGCCTGAAGCGCGACGACCTGTCCGTGGTGATCCTCGATCGCAACGACTACCACCAGTTCCAGCCGCTGCTCTATCAGGTCGCCACCTCCCAGCTGCCGGCGGAGGACATCGCGCACCCGTTGCGCACGATCTTCCCCGGTGGTTCCAACGTCGCCGTCGTGACCGCACCGGCCGGATCCGTGTCCTTCGCCGACCGCCGCGTCACGCTCGTCGACGGCACGGTGTACGTGGGTGACTATCTGGTCGTGGCCGCCGGCGCGAAGCCCGCCTTCTTCGGCGTCCCAGGCGCGGCCGAGCACGCATTCCCGCTGTACTCGGTGGCCGATGCGGAGCGGCTGCGCCGGCACCTGCGCCGCCTTCTCGACGACCGCAGCACAGGCCGTCGAGCTGGTCGTGGTCGGTGCCGGCCCCACCGGGGTGGAGTTCGCCGGGGCAAGCGCGGAGCTGCTGACGCGCGTTCGCCCGGGAGGGCTCGTTGTCCCAGGCTGGAAAGGTCGTTCTGGTCGACCGCGGCGACGAACTCCTGCCCCAGTTCTCGGAGAAGGCGCACGCCTATGCCCGCCAGAAGCTGACCGAGGCCGGGGTGGAACTGCGGCTGGGAGTCGGGGTCGCGGCGGTTCGCCCAGACGGAGTGGACCTCGATGACGGCACCGCGATCGCGAGCCGGACCGTCGTCTGGGCAGGCGGTGAGGCGGGTGCCGATGTCGTCCAGAGCGCAGGCGTCACCGTCGGTCACGGCGACCGCATCGATGTCGGACCCGATCTGCGCGTGCCGGAGTTCACCGGCGTCTATGCCGTGGGCGACGTCGCGAACATCCCGTCCGGTGGTGAACGTCCGTACCCGCAGCTCGGGTCGGTGGCCCAGCAATCGGGCAGCTGGGCCGCCGCGAACATCCTCCGCGAGGTCGACGGCTCGGGTCCGCAACCCTTTCACTACAAGGACAAGGGCATCATGGCGATGATCGGCCGAAACGCCGCCGTGGCCGAGGTGGGAAAGCACCGGCACCAGGTCGACGGCCCGCTGGCGTTCGCAGCCTGGCTCGGGGTGCACGCCCTGCTGCTCAGCGGGGTGCACGCCCGAACGGACGCCTTCCTGTCCTGGGCGTGGGACTACTTCGACCGCGACCGCGCGGCGGTGGTGGTCGGCAACGCCGAGCCCGAGCGCATCGCCTGGGGCGACGACGCCGCGGACGTTCCGCACATCGTGCTCGATCGGCCGGACGTCCCGGCTGCCACCACCTGAGGAGACGGTCCATGTCCGAGCAGTACGACGTCATCATCATCGGCAGCGGGGCCGGCGGCGGGACACTCGCGCACCGGCTGGCCCCATCCGGCAAGCGCATTCTCCTGCTCGAACGCGGCGATTGGCTGCCGCGCGAGATCGACAACTGGGACGCGTCCGCGGTCTTCGTCGACAACAAGTACGTCTCGACCGACACCTGGCACGACCACGAGGGGAAGTCCTTCCAGCCGCAGGTGCACTACTTCGTCGGCGGTGCCACGAAGTTCTACGGCGCGGCCCTGTACCGACTGCGGGAGAAGGACTTCGGCGAACTCACCCACCACGGAGGGGTCTCGCCCGCCTGGCCGGTCGGATACGAGGAGTTCGAGCCGTACTACACCGAGGCCGAGAACCTCTACCAGGTCCATGGGGCGCGTGGTGAGGACCCGACCGAGCCACCGTCCAGCGCGCCGTACCCGTTTCCGCCTGTGTCGCACGAGCCGCGAATCCAACGGCTCTTCGACGACATGACCAACGTCGGCCTGCACCCGTTCCATTCACCGTCGGGGGTGATGCTGGACGAGGCGAATCCGGCCTTCAGCGCCTGCATCCGCTGTGCCACGTGCGACGGCTTCCCGTGCCTGGTGCACGCCAAGTCGGATGCCGACGTGATCGCAGTCCGCCCGGCCCTCGAGCACCCGAACGTGACGCTCGTCCGCAACGCTCACGTGACCAGGCTGGAGACCGATACCGCCGGAACGAGCGTCACCGACGTGGTCGCCGAGGTCGACGGGGCGGAGCAGCGGTTCACCGGCTCGATCGTCGTCGTGTCCGCGGGTGCCGCCAACTCGGCGAAGCTGCTCCTGGCCAGCACGAATGACAAGCATCCGAACGGGCTCGCGAACAGCTCCGACCAGGTCGGGCGCAACTACGTGTTCCACAACAGTCGGGCGTTCCTGGCCGTCTCGATGGAGAAGAACGACACCCGCTTCCAGAAGACCCTCGGTCTCAACGACTACTACTTCGGCGACGACGACTTCGCGTTCCCGATGGGCAACGTCCAGATGGTCGGCAAATCCTCGGCCCCGATGTACCGGGGCGAGAAGCCGATCGAGGCCGGCCTGGCACCGATGTTCGCCCTGGGCGACGTCGCCGAGCGGGCGATCGACTTCTGGTTGTCCGCAGAGGACCTCCCGTTGCCGGACAACCGCGTCACCCTCGACCACGACGGCAACGTGGTCCTGAGCTACACGCCGAACAACCGCGAGCCGCTCGAGCAGCTCTACCACCGCGTCAAGGGCCACCTGAGCCACCTGGGCATGCATCCGCATCACCTGATCCCGCGTGACGTCTACATGAAGAACGACATCCCCGTGGCCGGGTGCGCACACCAGGCCGGCACCGTCCGGTTCGGCCACGACCCGGCGACCTCGGTGCTCGACCGCGACTGCAAGGCGCACGACGTCGACAACCTCTACGTCGTCGACACAAGCTTCTTCCCGAGCATCGGTGCCGTGAACCCTGCGCTCACGGCGATCGCGAACGCGCTGCGCGTCGGCGATCACATCCTCGAAAGGCTCAGCTGATGAGTTCCACCACCGGGTCGCCGTTCCCGCCCATCGCGGAGTACGCGTTCCTCTCCGACTGCCACACCGGTGCCCTCGTGGCACCCGACGGGTCCATCGACTGGCTGTGCGCGCCGAGGTTCGACAGCCCGAGCGTGTTCGGCAGCCTCCTCGACCGTGGCGCCGGCTACTTCCGGTTCGCGCCGTACGGCATCAACGTGCCGACGGCTCGCACCTACGAGCCGGGGACGAACGTGCTCGTGACCACCTGGCACACACCGAGTGGATGGCTCGAGGTCCGGGAGGCACTGACGATGGGCCCGCGGAGGGGACCCGACGACACGACGCCGCACACGCGACCGCCCGCCGACGACGATGCCGAGCACCTGCTCGTCCGCACGGCGGTCTGCCTGTCCGGCACGGTCGAGATCGAGATGGTGTGCGAACCGGGGTTCGACTACGGGCGTGCGCCGGCCACCTGGACCGTCGATGCCGACGGACGCACTGCCGATGCGAACGGCGGCGGTCAGACGATCCGGCTGATCACCGACGTGCCGATGGGCACCGAGGGCAGTGCCGTACGCGGCCGGCACACGCTCGCCCAGGGCGACGTGGCGTTCTGTGCCCTCTCGTTCTCGGGCAGCGCTGGACGGCCCGGTCGACGCCGCCGACGCGCAGCGGCGGCTGACGGCGACGACGGAGTTCTGGCGTCGCTGGCTCGCCCGCGCGCGCATCCCCGACCATCGGCTGCGCCAGTACGTCGAGCGGTCGGCACTGACCATCAAGGGCCTCACGTTCATGCCGACCGGCGCCACCGTGGCCGCGCTGACGACCTCGCTGCCGGAGACCCCGGGCGGCGAGCGCAACTGGGACTACCGCTACACCTGGATGCGGGACTCGACGTTCACGCTCCAGGCCCTGCACTACCTGCTGCTCGACACCGAGGCGGACGAGTTCATGCAGTTCGTCGCCGATCTCGAACCGAACGACGACGGCAGCCTGCAGATCATGTACGGCATCGGCGGCGAGCGCGACCTCACCGAGACCACCCGCGACGAGCTGTCCGGATACCAGGGCGTCCAAGCCGGTGCGGCTGGGCAACGGAGCCTTCGACCAACGGCAGAACGACGTCTTCGGCGCGGTGCTCGACTCGATCCTGCTCCACACCCAGCGCAGCGAGCGGCTCCCGGGACGACTCTGGCCGATCGTCAGAGCCCAGGCCGAGGGCGCGCTACGGGTGTGGAAGAACCCGGACCAGGGCATCTGGGAGGCGCGCGGAAAGCCGCAGCACTACGTCTCCTCGAAGATCATGTGCTGGGTCGCGATGGACCGGGCCGCGAAGCTCGCGGGTATCCGCGGCGAACCGGACCTGCAGACGAGCTGGGCGGCGAGCGCCGAGGAGATCCGGGCCGACATCCTGGCACACGGGATGCGCGACGACGGCGTGCTGCGGCAGCACTACGACACCGACGCGCTGGACGCCTCGACCCTGTTGGCCGCGCACTTCGGCTTGCTGCCCGGGAACCGACGAACGGCTGCACGCCAGCGTGATCGCGATCGCCGACGAACTGTCGGAGAACGGCTTCGTGCTCCGGTACCGCACCGACGAGACCGACGACGGCCTGTCCGGCAAGGAGGGGACGTTCCTGATCTGTTCGTTCTGGCTGGTGTCGGCGCTGTCCGTCGTCGGCGAGCTGCAGCGGTCCCGCGAGCTGATGGAGACGATTGCTCCGGATCGCGTCCCCGCTCGGCCTCTACGCCGAGGAGTTCGAAGTCGACACCGCCCGGCATCTCGGCAACTTCCCGCAGGCGTTCTCGCATCTGGCCCTCATCGAGGCGGCCAGCCGGCTCATCCTGGCTGATCGGCTGGCGGAGATGTCGATGTGAGGACCGCCATCGAGCGGGGTCCGACCACGACCGTCCCGGCCACCGGGCGAGGGGCCGATCCCGGGTCGTAGGTGTCGAGGGCGACCTGCCAGGAGCCGACGGCCCAGGGCAGCGTGAAGGTCACCGGTTCCCACCAGCCGTTGATCAGCAGGGCGACGTCGTCGTCGGTGAGCATCGAGCCGTCGTCCGCCTCCTCCGGCTCGACCGTTCCGTCGAGGCGCAGGGCGATCGCCTTGGCGGACGGGTCGGCCCACGCCGCGTCGGTCATCGCGGCGCCGGCCGGTGTGTACCAGGCGCGGGCATCGGGGTGCCGGGCGAACGTCGCGGCGCTGGAGCACGGGGTGCCGCCGCCGGAACGCGATGAGATCGGTGACGAACGCGTTCAGATCGGCGTCCGCGTTCGATCGGTCGAGCCAGGCGATCTCGTTGTCCTGGCAGTACGCGTTGTTGTTGCCCTGCTGAGATCGGCCCAGTTCGTCACCGCCGAGCAGCAGCGGCACCCCGGCCGACAGCAGCAGCGTGGCCAGCATGGCCCGGATCTGGCGGGCGCGCAGCTCGAGGATCTCGGGATCGGTGGTCGGTCCTTCGACCCCGCAGTTCCACGAGCGGTTGTCGTCGGTGCCGTCCCGGTTGTCCTCGCCGTTGTCCTCGTTGTGCTTGCGGTCGTAGGAGACCAGGTCGCGCAGCGTGAAACCGTCGTGGACCGTGACCAGGTTGACCGAGGCCGTCGGCCCTCGATGGCTGTGAGAGTAGAGATCGGCGGACCCGGTGAGGCGCGCCGCCAGGTCGCCCAGCATGCCGTCGTGGCTGCGCCAGAAGTCGCGGACCGTGTCCCGGAACCGGCCGTTCCACTCGCTCCAGCGGGCCGGGAACCGGCCGACGTCATAGCTGTCGCCCTGCCCGACGTCCCACGGCTCGGCCACGAGATAGGCCTGTGACAGCAGCGGATCCTGGTCGACCAGGTCGAAGAAGGCGGACGCGTCGTCGAAGCTCCCGTCCTGGCGGGCCAACGTCGCCGCCAGGTCGAACCGGAAGCCGTCGACGCCCATCACCCCGACCCAGTAGCGCAACGAGTCCATCATCAGCCGGAGGAAGACCGAACTGCCGGCGTCGAGGGCGTTGCCGCAGCCGGTCGTGTCGACGTACCGGGCCCGGTCCTGGGGGTCGAGGCGGTAGTAGGCGGCGTTGTCCAGGCCCCGGAAGCACAGGGTAGGCCCGTCGGGACCGGCTTCGGCCGTGTGGTTGTAGACGACGTCGAGGACGACTTCGAGGCCCGCCTCGTGCAACGACCGGACCATCGCCTGGAACTCCGCGACCTGGCCACCCGGCCTGCCGGCGCGCACCGCCGCGGAGTAGCCCTCGTGGGGAGCGAAGAAGCCGATCGTGTTGTAGCCCCAGTAGTTGGTCAGCCCGCGGGCGACGCAGGAACGCCTCCGGGACGCTCTGATGGACCGGCAGCAGCTCGACGGTCGTGACACCGAGGTCGACGAGTCGCGCGATCGTCGCCGGGTGGGCGAGGCCGGCGTAGGTGCCTCGGAGCGCAGCGGGGACCGCGGGATCGAGCTCGGTGAACCCCTTGACGTGCACCTCGTAGAAGACGGTCTGCTCGAGCGGTCGGCGCGGGCGGATCGCCGAGCCCCAGTCGAAGGACGGGTCCACGACGAGGGACCGCGGGACGGACCCGGCGGAGTCGAGATCGCTGGGCCGCGAGTGATCGGCCGGGTCGTGGTCGAGGACCTCCGGACCGAAGGTGACGGCTCCGGTCGATCGCCTTGGCGTACGGGTCGAGAAGCAGCTTGGCCGGGTTGCAGCGAGCACCCGAGGCCGGGTCGTAGGGTCCGTGAACCCTGAAGCCGTAGGCCTGACCCGCGGCCAGGCCGGGGACGAACCCGTGCCAGACGTCGGCGTCGCCGTGCAGGTCGAACCGGGTCTCGGCGCCGGTCTCGTCGAAGAGGCAGAGCTCGACGCGTTCGGCCACCGACGAGTGCACGGCGACGTTGGCCCCGCCGTCGACCAGGGTCGCTCCGAGCGGGTACCGGGAGCCGGGTCGCAGCATCGTCGCCATCGGCTGCAACGTAGCGAGTCGGGCGGCGCACCGGGCTACGGCGACGTGCGCCGGACTCGCACGATGGCCGGATTCACCGGCAGGACGTGGACTGTTCACCCGGTGCGTCGTCACCGTCGGTCTGATTCGGTTGACCGCGGACCCGAGGTCCGCGACAAGGTCGAGGCCCGGCTCGGGCTGGAGGGGCATGACCACGATGACGACGAGTACCGGCGCGTCAGCAAGCGCAGGAACGCCGAGAAGGCACCGCCTCGCCGACGCTGACAGCGGTGAGATCCCGTGGCGGGACTGGGGGCCGTACGTCGCCGAACGCGCCTGGGGCACCGTCCGCGAGGACTACAGCGCGACGGCGACGCCTGGAACTTCTTCCCGCACGACCACGCCCGGTCGCGCGTCTACCGCTGGAACGAGGACGGCATGGCCGGCTTCTGCGACGAGTCGCAGAACTGGCTGCTTCGCGCTGGGCCTGTGGAACGGCGTCGACCCGATCCTCAAGGAGCGGATGTTCGGGCTGACCGGCCGCGAGGGCAACCACGGCGAGGACGTCAAGGACTACTGGTGGTACCTCGACGGCACGCCGACGCACTCGTGGCATGACGTGGCGCTACCACTATCCGCAGGCCGAGTTCCCGTACGAGGACCTGGTCGCCGAGAACGCACGGCGGAGCCGCGACCGAGCCGGAGTACGAGCTCGTCGACACCGGCATCTTCGACGACGAGCGCTACTGGGATCGTCGACGGTCGACTACGCGAAGGCCGGCCCGGACGACCTGCTCATGCGCGTCACGGTCGACGAACGCCGGGCCGCGAGGAGGCGACCCTGCACGTGCTGCCGCACGCTCTGGTACCGCAACACCTGGTCGTGGGGCTACGACGGCCACGAGCCGGCGCGATGCTGCACGCCGAGGGTCGTCGCGTGATCGGCGCCCACAGCCGGGCTGGCGCGCTCGTGCTGTCCGGCGGACGGCGATCCGACGCTGCTGTTCTGCGACAACGAGACCAACACGCAGCGCCTGTTCGGTGGCGACAACGACGCGTCGCCGTACCCGAAGGACGGCATCAACGACCACGTCGTCGACGGCGCCGACGACGGTCAACCCGGACCAGCGCGGGCACGAAGGCGGCGCTGGACTACGTGCTGACGGTGCCGGCCGGGCAGAGCCGCACGATCCGCGTCCGGCTGATCGCTGCGCGACACGCGGCCGCCGCAGCCGATCGACGTCGCGACCGGGTTCGACGCGGTGGTCGCCGAGCGCAAGGCGGAGGCCGACGAGTTCTACGCCGACGCTGCACGCCGGCCTCGATCGCTGCCGACGAGGCGCATGGTCGCTGCGGCAGGCCTTCGCCGGCCTGCTGTGGTCGAAGCAGTTCTACCACTACGACGTCGCCCGCTGGCTGGACGGCGACCCGGGCAGCCGGCGCCGCCGCCCGGGCGCGGGCAGCGATCCGCAACGGCGAGTGGCGGCACCTCGACAACCACGACGTCATGCTCGATGCCGGACACCGTGGGAGTACCCCTGGTACGCCGCGTGGGACCTCGCGTTCCACTGCGTCGCGCTGGCCCACGTCGATCCCGACTTCGCCAAGGAGCCAGCTGATCCTGCTGCTGCGCGAGTGGTACATGCACCCGAACGGCCAGCTGCCCGCGTACGAGTGGAACTTCTCCGACGTCAATCCGCCGGTGCACGCCTGGGCCGCGCTTGCGGGTGTTCGATCACTCGACGGCCGCGCACCGACTTCGCCTTCCTCGACCGGGTCTTCCACAAGCTGCTGATCAACTTCACCTGGTGGGTCAACCGCAAGGACGCCGAGGGCAACAACCTGTTCCAGGGCGGCTTCCTCGGCCTGGACAACATCGGCCCGTTCGACCGCTCCAAGCTCCCGCCGGAGACCGGTCACCTCGAGCAGGCGGACGGCACCGCCTGGATGGCGATGTACGCGCTCGACCTGCTGCAGATCGCGGCTGCGACTCGCGCTGTCCGGACCGGGCGTACGAGGACGTCGCCACCAAGTTCTTCGAGCACTTCGCCTGCATCGCCACGCGATCGGACGGCTCGGGGCTCTGGGACGAGGAGGACGGCTTCTTCTACGACGTGCTGCACCTGGCCGACGGGCGCGACGTTCCGATGCGGGTGCAGTCGATGGTCGGGCTCATCCCGCGTCGACCGCCGGTCGAGCGAGCTCCAGCATCAACCGCGCTCGCCGAGCTGCCCGACTTCCCCGAACGCGGCGGAGCTGGTTCCTGCGAGCACCATCGCCCAAGCTCGCGGCGGCGGTGCTCCAGCGCACCGACGAGCGACGGCACCCGTCGCTGCTGTCGGTCGTGACGCCGGACCGGCTGGTGCGGTGCTCGGTCTCGATGCTCGACGAGGGCGAGTCTCCTGTCCGCCTACGGGATCCGGTCCCTCTCGGACTGGCACGCGAGCACCCGTCGTCATCGAGACGGGCGGCGTCCATGCGCCTCGGTCGACTACGAGCCGGGCGAGTCGACCACGGCGCTGTTCGGCGGCAACTCGCAACTGGCGAGGCCCGATCTGGTTCCCGCTCAACTGCACCTGCTCGTCCGGCGTTGCGGCGACTACGGGCAGTTCGCGCTGAGGACGGTTCACGGTCGAGTACCCGACCGGGTCCGGGCAACCGGATGACGCTGGACGTGGCCGCCGACGACCTCGTCCGGCGGCTGGTCTCGACTCTTCCGTGCCAGGACCTGACGGACGGCGGCCGGTCCACGGTGCCAACGACCTCGCCACCGATCCCCGGTGGCGCGACAACATCCCGTTCCACGAGTACTTCCACGGCGACACCGGCGCGGGGCTCGGTGCCACGCATCAGACGGGCTGGACCGCGCTGATCGCGCACCTGATCCTCGACGCCGCCCGGGGCTAGCCGGCCGGCTAGATGTAGATCGCCGGGTCGTCGACGTCGTCGGACCAGTCGCCGACTCCCCGGCTGGCCCGCACGCGTGCAGGAACGCCCACCGCCACCGAGTCGGCGGGCACGTCCTTCACGACGACCGCGTTGGCCCCGATCTGGGATCGCGCGCCGATGACGATCGGGCCGAGAATCCGTGCACCGGTGCCGATCGTCACCCCGTCCTCCACGGTGGGGTGGCGCTTGCCTGTTCGTGACGATCGGCCCCCGAGCGTGACGCCGTGGTAGATCATCACGTCGTCACCGACCGTCGACGTCTCGCCGATCACCACGCCCATCCCGTGGTCGATGAAGAACCGCCGGCCGATCTGTGCGCCTGGATGGATCTCCACGCCGGTCAGCATCCGCGACCAGTGGGCAGCAGCCGGGCGGCGAACCGGCGATTGCCGGCCCACCAGCGCGCTGCCACCCGGTGCGCCCAGACGGCGTGCAGTCCGGGCGACGTCAGCGTCAGCTCGACGGTCGACCCGGCGGCCGGGTCCCGCCGTCGAGCCGTGTCGATGTCTTCGCGCCAGGCCGCCACCCATCCCTGGGCGGCGACTCCGGCGCGGTCGGTCCCGCTCAGTCGACGAGGTCGGCGTAGAGGATCGTCGACAGGTAGCGCTCGCCGAAGCTCGCCACGACGGTGACGATCGTCTTGCCGGCGTTCTCGGGACGGCGGGCGAGCGGTCCGCTGCGTACAGTGTCGCGCCGGAGGAGATGCCGACGAGGAGGCCTTCCTCCGCGCGGCTCGGCGCGCCCACTCGACCGGGCGTCTCGCAGCTCACGTCGACGATCTCGGTCGACGACGCTCGCGGTCGAGGATCTCGGGAATCGAAGCCCGCCGCCGATGCCCTGGATCTTGTGCGGCCCGGGCGTGCCGCCGTTGAGGATGCGGCGACTCGGCCGGCTCGACGGCGACGATCAGTGTACCCCGGCTTGCGCGTCCTTGATGACCTGCCCGACGCCGGTGATCGTGCCGCCGGTGCCGACGCCGGAGACGAAGATGTCGACCTTGCCGTCGGTGTCGTCCCAGATCTCCTGCGGCCGGTCGTCGTCTCGTGGATCTGGCGGGATTGGCGGGGTTGTCGAACTGCTGCGAGAGCCAGGAACGCTTCGTGGTCGCCGGCGCGATCTCCTCGGCCTTCGCGATCGCGCCCTTCATGCCTTCTGGCGCCGGGCGTGAGCACCAGCTTGGCGCCGAAGGCCTGAGCAACAGCTTGCGGCGCTCGAGCGCCATCGTCTCGGGCATGGTCAGGACGAGCTTGTAGCCCTTGGCCGCGGCCACGAAGGCCAGCGCGATGCCGGTGTTGCCGCTGGTCGGCTCGACGATCGTGCCGTCCCGGCTTGAGCACGCCGCGCTTCTCGGCGTCCCGATCATCGCCGCGCCGATCCGGTCCTTCACGCTGCCGGCCGGGTTGCAGTACTCGAGCTTGGCGAGCACGGTCGCGCCCGGGCCCTTCGCTCAGCTGGTTGAGGCGGACGAGCGGGGTGCGGCCGATGAGGGCGGTGACGTCGTCGTAGATGGGCACGTGGAGTCCTTCGGAGGAGTC